>NZ_APMP01000023.1 GCF_000372645.1 Caulobacter vibrioides OR37
TTTCATTTTCAGCCGATAGTTCGGCAACGATCTCTAGGTAGCGTTGACTCTGGGCAGCATCAAAATCTAGCCGATCTGGCTCCGTTGGAGCGCTGCTAATGATCGACGGGTCTCGAACTTTCGGTTTCGAGCTAGGCGGCACGTTCGGCCAGCTCATTATAATGAGCCCGAATAACGTCTTCGTCGATTCTGGTATTCCGGCCTCGCTGGAATGCCAAAAACCACGGAGTGCCCGGTTGGTGGGTCAGTTCCGATAGGCGAATAGCGCTTAGCCCGCCATAGCGCCGCCAAACCTGTTCAATGACTTGATGCTCGCGACCGGTGAGCGTGGCGCTGTAAGGCGCTGCTTCGCCAGAGTTTCCAAAGAAGCGAGCCACCTGACTATCATCCGGCGTGATAGGCCGGTTGATCGGTTCGCTGCCGAAAAATTTCGTGTGTTCGTAGAGGTCTCGAACTACCGGACCAAAGCTCCAAGCTTGAATCTCGTCGCCAATCAACGGTTCGCCATTGATCGCCCAATTCCAGCCATGCGCGATGTAAACTAGCTTTTGCAAATGCATTTGCGTTAACCGGCCAGATGCGCCGGGCAAACGCAGGAACTCATTCGCAATTTCGACGGCTCGATGCGTCATCGCTGGTTCCCTCTATGTTCTAGACATAGCTGATCGCGCCCGAAATGCAAAGCGAAGGAATAGGCGTTTTGCTTTCAATGCAAAGGTTCAGCCCTTCTGTCGCGCCCGCATCGCCGTCGAAGAGGCGAAGTTCAGCGGCCCCGTCAGATAGACCCAGGCCGGAGCGGTGGCGTCCGGCAAGCGGGCGGCGGCGCTGGCCGGCCAGCGGGCGAAGGCGAAGCGTCGGGCGGCCGGCGCCGTGCGGGCCTTCAGGGCGATCCAGGGACGCGAGATCACCGCCACAGGCACTTCGCGCATGATCTGGGTCCAGCCGCGCCAGCGGTGGAAGGTGGCCAAGCTGTCGGCGCCCATGACCCAAACGAACTTCACGCCGGGATGGCGAGCCCGCAGCACGCGCAGCGTGTCGATCGTGTATCGCGAGCCCATCCGCGTCTCGGCGTCGGAGACGATCATGCCCGAGCCGCGCGCCCAGCGGCGCGCGCCGGCCACGCGCTCGGCCAGGGGCCGGGTCTCGTGCGAGGACTTCAGCGGGTTCTGCGGAGAGACCAGCCATATCACGCGGTCCAGCTCCAGACGGCGCATGGCCGTTTCGGCCACGTGGGCGTGCCCCTCGTGCGCCGGGTTGAAGCTGCCGCCGAACAGGCCCACGCGCATCCCCGGCTCCAGGTGGAAGCCGAGGCGCTGCGCTTGGGGCCGGCCGGCCTCAGGGACGAGTCTGGCCGGTCCCGCGAACCACATATTTGAACGTCGTCAGTTGCTCGGCCCCAACCGGGCCGCGGGCATGTAGCTTGTCGGTGGCGATGCCGATCTCGGCCCCGAAGCCGAACTCGCCGCCGTCGGCGAACTGGGTCGAGGCGTTGACCAGCACGATGGCGCTGTCGACCGCCGCCACGAAGGCGTCCGCCGCGCTCGCATCCTCGGTGACGATCGCGTCGGTGTGACCCGAGCCATGGGCGGCGATGTGCCTGGCCGCGCCCTCGACGCCGTCGACCACCGCGACGGCCAGGATCGGCGCCAGATATTCGGTGACCCAGTCCTCGGGGCTGGCCTTCTTCATGTCGGGCTCGATGGCCCGGGCGGCGGCGTCGCCGCGCAGCTCGCAGCCGGCCTGGATCAGGGCGTCGGCGATCGGCGGCAGCAGCCGCTCGGCGGCCGCCTTGTCGATCAGCAGGGTCTCGGCCGCGCCGCACACCGACACGCGGCGCATCTTGGCGTTCAGCACGATGTCGACGGCCTTCTTCACGTCGGCGCCGGCATGGACGAAGACGTGGTTCAGGCCTTCCAAGTGGCCCAGCACCGGGGCGCGGGCCTCGGCCTGGACGCGGGCGACCAGACTCTTGCCGCCGCGCGGGATGATCAGATCGATCGCCTTGTCCAGCCCCGCCAGGATCATGCCGACGGCGGCCCGGTCGGGCGTCCTGACGATCTGGACCGCGGCGGCGGGCAGGCCGGCGGCCTCCAGGCCCCGCGCGATCGCCGCGTGGATCGCGAGGTTGGAATGGAGGCACTCCGAACCGCCGCGCAGGATCACCGCGTTACCCGAGCGCACGCACAGCGCCGCGGCGTCGGCCGTCACGTTGGGACGGCTCTCGTAGATCATGGCGATCACGCCGATCGGCGTGCGCACGCGGCTGATGTCCAGGCCGTTGGGCCGGGTCCAGCGGGCGGTGGACACGCCGATGGGATCGGGAATGGCCGCGACGGCCTCCACGCCGGCCGCCACGCCTTCTAGCCGCGCCGCGTCGAGCAGCAGCCGCTCGCGCATCGGAGCGGTCAGGCCGTTGGCGCCGGCCCGGGCCAGGTCCTGGGCGTTGGCGGCCAGGATGGCGGCGGCGTCCTCGCGGATCGCGGCGGCCATGGCCTGGATGGCGGCGGTGCGCTGCTCTGGCGTGGCGAGGCGGAGCGCGCGCGCGCCCTCGCGAGCCGTCCGGCCCATCCCCGTCATCGTCGCCTGCAAGCTGGCACCCGCGTCGTCCATCGGTCTCGTCCCTGGGAAGGTTATGCTCAGGTTGAGGCTTACCTAGGCGCTTTCAGGACAGGATGAAACGGCTTTCGTCTGAAAACGGATCGAGTTTCGCCGCGGCGCCGTCGCTTGGCCTCCGCCGCCTACCCCTCCGCCCGGGTCAGCTTCCAGCGGATCTTGGCCCCGACCTCGGGCCTGGCCTGGCTCTTCAGCACGATCTGGCCGGCCTTGCGCGCCAGGCCGTGGTCGAAGTGGGCCGACGGGGCGATCTCGACATCGACGGCGTCGTTGCGAAGCCACCAGCCGATGTTGTTGGGCCCTCGGATCAGCACGCTCCGACCATCGCGGGCGATCGAGGCGCGGGCCTCGGGGTGAAGGTGGAAGCGCACGGCGAAGGGGAGATAGCGGCGGGGACCTTGAGCCGCGCCCGGGTCGGCGGCCAAGGGGACCAGACTGTCCTCGCCGCGCAGTTCGTCATTGACCGCGTCGAGAAACAGCCGGCGGGCGTGGGTGAGGCCCACATGGCGCCAGCCGTCGTGGACGATATCCAGCCAGACGCCGCCGACGTCGTCGTGGCGCTTGACCTCGACCTTGGTCGCGCCGTCGACCAGCCACGGGCCCAGCGTCCGCGCGCGAAAGCCCGACAGCGGCCGCCCGGCCGAGCCGTCGCCGACCGAGACGGTGGAGGCCGCGTCGGACAGTCGGAAGGCGTGGGCGCCGGCGGCCTCGGGGCTCCAGCCGCAGCTGGTGATCAGGCGATCCTTGGCGCAGACGATCTCGACGGCGGCCGGCTGGGCGCAGGCCGCGACGCTCAACGGCCCCAGCGGCGGGCGGCCGGCGTCGGCGATGACCTCCAGGCTGCCGCCGATCATCTTGTGATAGCCGCTGTGCGGGGCGACGTTCAGCGGACGCGGGCCGGCGTCGTCATGGGCCAGGGCGGCGGCGATGCGCCGTTGCTCGATCGCCTCGCCCCCATGGAAGGCGGCCAGATGACCATCGCCCAGGGTGAAGAATCGCGCGGCCGTCGACAGGCGGTCGATCGCGCGCGACAGGGCCTCTGGGCTCGGCCGGCCGCGCTGGCCCAGGGCGTCGTCCAAGGTCAGCAGGTCGAACAGCAACTCCACGCCCGCTTCGGGCGACCGGGTGGCGTGACCGCCGTCGGGCAGCACCATAAGATCGATATGGCGGGCGACGACCTTCAGCCCCTTGTCGATCAGCCGCTCCCCGGGCTTGCCGGCCAGGACGCAGCCGGCCAGGGCGGCGACGACGGCGCGCTCCAGCACGCGCTCGGGGAACTTGGCGATCTCGATCAGGTGGCGACCCTGGCGGGCGAGGTCCATCAGGAGATCGGCGATCTCGGCGTCGCTGCCTTCCTGGGCCAGCGCCTTGGCCGCGCAGGCCAGGTGGAAGACCCGCCGCTCCAGACACTCGGCCGACCACGAAAAGGCGTTCCACTTGCCGAACACCCGTCGCCAGTCGTCGATCAGGCGCAAGGCCCGGCGCGCGCCGTCCGGGCCGGCGGCGATCAGGTCGGGCAGCCAGTCGAAGCGGTGCAGGGCGACGGCGAAACGGCGCGACGGGCTGGCGGTGTCGAACGGGTCGCCGTCCGCGCCGATCCGCACGGTCCCGCCGTCCAGAGCCAGGGTGCCGGAAAGGATCTTCAGGCCCCGGGCGGGATCGTTCGGGCGCGGATCGTGCGGGCGCGCGGCCAGACCCTCCGGACGCGGAAAGGCCAGGATCAGGCGATGGGGACCGGAGCCGAACCACTCGCGCTCGACATGGCTGGCGACCTCGGCCCCGACGGCCTTCCACAGGACGCCGCCGCGCCTTCTTGACGCCAAGAAGGGCGCGGGAAATTTCAAGCCGTTGGCGGGACGCTTGACGGCCATGGCGGGGGATCAGCCGCCCTTCAACGCGCGGATGTTGTCGGCATAGGCGCCGGAACCGCCCTTGAACACCGCCGAACCGGCGACCAGGGCGGTGGCTCCCGCGGCCACGCATTGCGGCGCGGTGACCGGGGTGACGCCGCCGTCGACCTCGATGACGATCGGAAGGCCGGCCTTGTCGACCAGCTTGCGCAGCGCTTCGACCTTGCGCAGCTGGCCGGGGATGAAGCTCTGGCCGCCGAAGCCGGGATTGACCGACATGACCAGCAGCAGGTCGACGTCCTCCAGGATCCACTCCACGTGGTCGACGCCCGTCGAGGGGTTGAACACCACCCCGGCCTTGGCGCCCAGCTCGCGGATGCGCTTGAGGCTGCGATGCAGATGCGGCCCGGCCTCGGGGTGGATGCTGATGATGTCGGCCCCGGCGGCGCGGAACGCCTCCAGATAGGGGTCGGCGGGGCTGATCATCAGGTGCACGTCGAACGGGATCTTGGCGTGCGGCCGGATGGCTTTGACGATGTCGGGGCCGAGCGTGATGTTGGGCACGAAATGGCCGTCCATCACGTCGACATGCACCCAGTCGGCGCCGGCCGCCTCGATGGCGGCGACTTCCTCGCCCAGCTTGGCGAAGTCGGAGGCGAGGATGGAGGGGGCGATGATCGGCGCGGTCATGGGTCTGGGATAACCGCGTCGCGCCGCTCTGTCAGCCCTTAGAGCTTGCGGAATCGCGCGGCGAAGAAGCCGTCCTGGCCCCCGTTGCGCTGGTGCGGCAGCAGGCGTAGGGTTCCCCGGGCGGTCAGGCTGGCGGCGGGCGCCCCGCCCTCGCCGGCCGCGATCCGATCCAGAGCCATGTCCTGGCGGCGGGCCAGGAACGCCTCGACCTGGGCCTCGCCCTCCTCGGGCTCCAGCGAACAGACGCAGTAGACCAGACGCGCGCCGGGCTTGAGGCGGTCGGCGGCGGCGTCGAGGATGCGGGCCTGGACGGCCGCGAGGCTGGCCACGTCGCCGGGCCGGGCGGCCCACAGCACGTCCGGATGGCGGCGGAAGGTGCCGGTGGCGCTGCACGGCGCGTCCAGCAGGATGGCGTCGAAGGTCCGCGCGTCGTCCCAGATCGCCGCGTCGGCGACGACCGTCTCGGCCGAGAGGCCCGTGCGGACCAGGTTCTCTTCCAAGCGCTTGAGCCGCGCGGCCGAACGGTCCAGGGCCACGACGTCGGCGCCGGCGGCGGCCAGCTGTAGGGTCTTGCCGCCAGGCGCGGCGCAGAGGTCCAGCACCGCGTCGCCCGGCTTGACGCCGAGCAAGCGCGCGGGGATGGCGGCGGCGGCGTCCTGCACCCACCAGCTCCCGTCCTCGAAGCCCGGCCAGCCGGCCACGTCGCCCTTGCGGCGCAGGCGCAGCGAGCCGCCGTCGAGCGTCTCGGCCTCAAGGGCTTCGGCGAGGGCGGAGACATCCGCGCCCGGCTTCAGCGAGAGGTCGGTGGCGGGCTCCAGGGCGATCTGGGCGGCGATCTCGCGGGCCGTGGCCTCGCCGAACGCGGCGATCCAACGCGAATAGAGCCAGGGGGGCGCCGAAAGGGACGGATCGTCGGCCGGCTCGCCGTCGCGCAGCAGGCCGCGCAGCACCGCGTTGACCAGACCCTTGAACGGACGGCTGGTCTTGTGCGCGCCGGCCAGCTCCACCGAGGTGGCCACGGCGGCGAAGGCCGGGACATCCAGGTGGAAGGCCTGGGCCGCGCCCAGGCGCAGCAGGTGCATCACTCGATCCGGCGGCGCCTTCTGCAGACGGGCCGACAGGGCGCGGTCTATGGGTCCAAGATGGCGCAGCACGGCCATGGCCAGGGCGCGGGCGAACGCGCGCTCGCGCGGTTCCAGGAACCGGAAGCCGTTGGCCGACGTGGCCTCGTCGATGCCGCCGCGACGCGAAAGCGCCGCCTCGATAAGGTTCAGAGCGGCCTCCCGGGCGGGGAGACCGTCGTTGAGTTCTTGAGTCACCTCCTCGCCGTGCCTCAAAGGCCAGGGCGAGCGCAAGCGTCTTCTCGGAAAAATCGCGAGGCGCGCGGGACGGAAAATGCTAGAATCGCGCCATGTCCGACCCTTCCGACCTGCCGCCCGGCGCGGCGCCCGACAAGGAATTGTCCCCCGCCGCTCGCCGCGCGCTGGAGGAAGCCGCCGCCCGCCGCGCCGCCCAACAGGCGCTTGACCTGCCGACCGAGCAGGGCGGTCGCGACGGCCCCGAGCCGACCCGCTTCGGCGACTGGGAAAAGAAGGGCGTCGCGGTCGATTTCTGAGCCGCGCGCGCCCGATCCGGCGGCGTTTCGCCGCTCACCGTTAGACCAGCTTGACAACCGCGTTCGACAGGCGCATTTCGCCGCCGCGCTCAAGGCCGCGACGCGGCGGAGCGCGCCCAACGGAAACCCAAAACCCCATGCCCAGCGACAGTATCAGTCGATCCATCACGCCGCGAAAGGCGTCACGCTAGGGGTTTAGAGGGCTCCTTGCTGGCGGCCGGTCGCGGCCATAGTCACAAGGTGAAGCCCCATGGTTTTCCTCTCCGGAGACCTCAAGGCCACGCGCCCGATCGCGCGGTTTCTGAACACCGGGACCGTCCCCAAGTGGGCGGATCTGGTCGCGTTCCTGCTGCTGGCCGCCTGCGCCGTCCTGGTGGTGCGCGGCGCGGAGGACATGAGCCAGCCGCTGGCGGCACTGCACGCCACGCCGGTGACGCTGGATCCGGCCCGCCTGCCCGAATACGCCCTGCGCACGACGCTGCGCATGTTCCTGGCCCTGGGCGCCTCGCTGATCTTCACGTTCACGGTCGCCACCCTGGCCGCCAAGAGCCGCAAGGCCGAGCTCTTGATCGTGCCGGCGCTGGACATCCTGCAGTCGGTGCCGGTGCTGGGCTTCCTGACCTTCACGGTCACCTTCTTCATGGGGCTGTTCCCGGGCCGCCAGCTGGGCGTGGAGTGCGCGGCGATCTTCGCCATCTTCACCAGCCAGGCCTGGAACATGGCCTTCAGCTTCTACCAGTCTCTGCGCACCATCCCGGCCGACCTGGACGAGGTCAGCCGCCAGTTCGGCTTCTCGCCCTGGCGGCGCTTCACCCGGCTGGAGCTGCCGTTCGCCACGCCCAGCCTGGTGTGGAACGTGATGATGTCGATGTCCGGCGGCTGGTTCTTCGTCGTGGCGTCAGAGGCCATCACCGTCGGCGACACGACCGTCACCCTGCCCGGCATCGGGTCGTGGCTGTCGGTCGCCATCGCCCGTCAGGACATGAAGGCCGTGGCGGTCGGCGTCGGGGCGATGGCCGTGATCATCGTGCTTTACGACCAACTGGTCTTCCGCCCGGTCGTGGCCTGGGCCGACAAGTTCCGCTTCGAACAGACCGCCAGCCAGCAGCGTCCCGCCTCGTGGCTCTATGACCTGCTGCGCCGGGCGGCCTGGACCCGGTCGCTGAGCCAGACCCTGGCCAAGCCGCTGGCGAGCCTGTCGCGCGCGACCGCAGGTTTGCCGCCCGTGCGGCTGCCGATGATGCGCCTGCCCAAGCCGCATCCCGCCCTGGGCCGGGTGATGGACCTGCTGTGGCTGACATTGGTCGCCGTCACCCTGGCGGGCGGCGTCTGGCTGCTCTGGTCGTTCCTCAGCGCCCGCCTGACCTTCGGCGACGTCGGCGAGGTGTCGCTGCTGGGCCTGGCGACCCTGCTGCGGGTGGTCGTGCTGATCGCCCTGGCCAGCCTGATCTGGGTGCCGATCGGCGTCTGGATCGGCCTGCGCCCGGCCTGGGCCGAACGCCTGCAACCGATCGCCCAGTTCCTGGCGGCCTTCCCGGCCAATGTGATGTTCCCGTTCGCGGTGGCGACGATCGTCGCCCTGCGCCTGAACCCCAACATCTGGCTCTCGCCGCTGATGGTGTTCGGCACCCAGTGGTACATCCTGTTCAACGTCATCGCCGGGGCCAGCGCCATTCCCAGCGACCTCAAGGAAGCCGCCGGCATGTTCGGCCTCAAGGGCTGGCAGTGGTGGCGGCAGGTCGCGATCCCGGGGATCTTCCCGTACTACGTGACCGGCGCCCTGACCGCCTCGGGCGGATCGTGGAACGCCAGCATCGTGGCCGAAGCCGTGAGCTGGGGTCACGAGCACCTCGAGGCCGCCGGCCTGGGCAGCTACATCGCCAAGGCCACGGCCGCCGGCGACAGCGCCCGCGTCGCCCTGGGCGTGGCGGTCATGTCCGTCTTCGTCATCGCCTTCAAT
Source organism: Caulobacter vibrioides OR37 (assembly GCF_000372645.1). Taxonomy (GTDB): domain Bacteria; phylum Pseudomonadota; class Alphaproteobacteria; order Caulobacterales; family Caulobacteraceae; genus Caulobacter; species Caulobacter vibrioides_E. Next base: position 8,729 of record NZ_APMP01000023.1, read on the forward strand.
CGCACGCTGTGGCGGCCGATGTACCGCTACGCTGAACGCCGTCTCCGCCTGGCTTAAGGGAGAGCTTTCCCATGACCTGCATGACCCCCGTCCAAGCCCCGCTCGTCGAAGCCAAGGCCGTCCGCCACCTCTACGGCAAGGCCGAGGGCGCGAACCTGCTGGTGCTCGACAATGTCGACCTGACCCTGAACGAGAACGAGATCGTAGGCCTGCTGGGCCGCTCGGGCTCGGGCAAGTCGACCCTGCTGCGCTCGATCGCCGGCCTGATCAAGCCGACCGCCGGCCAGATCGTCTTCCCGCCCCGCCCCGAGGGTCCGACCACCGTCAGCATGGTGTTCCAGAGCTTCGCGCTGTTTCCGTGGCTGACCGTGCTGCAGAACGTCGAGGTCGGGTTGGAGGCCAAGGGCGTTCGGCCGGACCAGCGCCGCAAGCGCGCTCTGGCCGCCATCGACCTGATCGGTCTCGACGGCTTCGAGAACGCCTATCCCAAGGAGCTGTCGGGCGGGATGCGCCAGCGCGTGGGCCTCGCCCGCGCCCTGGTGGTCGATCCGTCGATCCTGCTGATGGACGAGCCGTTCTCGGCCCTGGACGTGCTGACCGCCGAGACCCTGCGCACCGACCTTCTCGACCTCTGGAGCGAAGGCCGGATGCCGATCAAGTCGATCCTGATGGTCACTCACAACATCGAGGAGGCGGTGCTGATGTGCGACCGCATCCTGGTGTTCTCGTCCAATCCGGGCCGCGTGGTGTCGACGATCAAGGTCGACCTGCCCCAGCCGCGCAACCGCCAGGACCCGGCCTTCCGCGATCTCGTCGAGCGGATCTACGCCCAGATGACCCGGCCCGACCAGGCGCCGGCCGCCCGCGACGGCGTGTTCCCCGGCATGGGCCTGGGCATGGTGCTGCCGCGCGTCTCGACCAACGTCATGGCCGGCCTGATCGAGACGGTGCACGCCGACCCGTTCGACGGCCGCGCGCCGATGTCGGATCTGGCGCAGGACCTGCAGTACGAGGCCGACGAGCTGTTCCCGATCGCCGAGACCCTGCAGCTGCTGCGCCTGGCCGAGATGCGCGAGGGCGACCTGGTGCTGACCCCGACGGCCCGCCGCTACGCCGAGGCCGACGTCGACGCGCGCAAGTCGATCTTCGCCCAGCAACTGCTGGCCCACGTTCCGCTGGCGGCCCACGTGCGCCGCGTGCTGGACGATCGCCCCAGCCACATGGCGCCGGCCAGCCGCTTCCGGGACGAGCTGGAGGACTTCATGTCCTCCGACTACGCCGACCAGACCCTGCGGGCGGTGACCAACTGGAGCCGCTACGCCGAGGCCTTCTCCTATGACGAGGGCGCGGATCGGTTCTCGCTGGAGGACGCCGTCTAGAGCCTTTAGCCTGAAATCGGAATCGATCTCAGGCGTCAAAAAGGCTCTAAATCAAATGTTTAGAGCGTGAGATGCTCAAGGCCTTGGAGTCGGCGGTCTTTCGCGGATAACGTGACCGCCCGCCTTGGAGGCTCCATCTTGCGCCTGCTTACCCGTGTTGTCGCGACCGCCGCGGTCGCCCTGCTGCTGACCACGCCGGCCGCCGAGGCGGCGCCCAAGGCCGAGGCGGCCTCGACCCGCGCCCTTTCCGCCGGCGCCGTGGCCGCGCCCGACCGGTTCGGAGCCCTGGCGGCGCGGGAGATCCTGAAGGCGGGCGGCAACGCGGTGGACGCGGCGGTGGCCACGGCCTTCGCCCTGGCGGTCACCTATCCCGAGGCCGGCAATCTGGGCGGCGGCGGGTTCATGACCCTGTATGTCGGAGGCAAGCCCTACTTCCTGGACTATCGCGAGACCGCGCCGGCGGCGGCCTCGGCCGACATGTACCTGGGCAAGGACGGCGAGCCGGTCCCGGGCCTGTCGCTGTTCGGCAATCTGGCGGTCGCCACGCCCGGCACGGTGCGCGGCATGGCCATGGCCCACAAGCGGTTCGGCAAGCTGCCCTGGGCGCGGGTCCTGGCCCCGGCCATCCGCTACGCGCGCGACGGATTCGAGGTCAACGCGCAGTTCGCGGGGATGCTGGACAACGAGGTTCCCGCGCGTTTCTCGGCCACCAACTTCCGCGCCCACTTTGGTCCGATGAAGGCCGGGACGATCTTCCGGCAGCCGGCGCTGGCGGCGGTCCTGGAGCGCATCGCCAAGGGCGGCGACAAGGCGTTCTACGAAGGCGAGACCGCGGACCTGATCGTCGCCCAGATGGGGCGCGGCGCCCAGAAGGGCCTGATCACCAAGAGCGACCTGGCGAACTACAAGGCCGTCTGGCGCGCGCCGGTGACCGCCGACTGGCGCGGATATCGGGTGATCACCGCCCCGCCGCCCAGCTCGGGCGGGATCGCGCTGATGCAGATGCTCCTGATGAAGCAGGACGCCGCGCCGCTCTTCAAGGGCAAGGCCCTGAACGGCGCGCCCTATGTCCATCTGGTCTCGGAGATCGAAAAGCGCGTCTTCGCCGACCGCGCCGAATATCTGGGCGACCCCGACTTCGTGAAGGTCCCGGTCTCGAACCTGATCGACCCGGCCTATGTCGCCAGGCGCGCCAAGGAGATCGACCCGGACAAGCCTTCGCCGACCAAGGCGGTTCAGCCGGGCCTGGAGAAGCCGCAGACCACCCACTTCTCGATCGTCGACAAGTGGGGCAACGCGGTCTCCAACACCTACACCCTGAACGGCTGGTTCGGCTCGGGCGTGGTGGTCGAGGGCGCCGGCTTCCTGCTCAACGACGAGATGGACGATTTCTCGGCCAAGCCCGGCGCGCCCAACATGTTCGGGGTGGTGGGCGGCAGCGCCAACGCCATCGGCCCAGGCAAGCGGCCGCTGTCCTCGATGACCCCGACCATCCTGACCAAGAACGGCCGGGCGGCCATGGTGATCGGCACCCCCGGCGGCTCGACCATCTTCACCTCGGTGTTCCAGGTCCTGGCCGATGTCTACGACTTCAACCTGTCCCTGAAGGCCGCGCAAAAGCAGATGCGCTTCCACCATCAACTGCTGCCCGAGAACACGATCTTCACCGAACGCTTCGCCCCGCCGGCGCCCGAGACGAAGAGCGCCCTGGAGCGTTCGGGCTATCGCCTCGTCGAGTACCCCGGCATCGGCGACATCGAGGCGATCCAGGTGATCGACGGCAAGCCGGTTCCCGAGGCCGATCCTCGGGCGCGCGGCGTGGCGATGGTGGTTAAGTAGGCCCACGCCGCGCGAGGCGTTGGACTACCGACGCAGGAACGGCGGGACCTTCGCCTCCAGTATCCGCACTAGAGCCTCTGGCGTCACCGGATTGCCGCAGCCATCGTCGAGGCCCGCCGAGCTAACCTCGACGCCCGGCCAGTTGGCGAACACCTGCTCCGCGGTCGGGCTGCGGAGCTTGTTCTGGCTGCAGACGAAGAGGACGTTCAAGCCTCAAACCCCCGCCATCTCCGCCGCGACCTTCAGCGCCGCCTCGCGGGGGTCGTTGGCCGCCGTGATCGGGCGGCCGCAGACCAGATGGCTGGCGCCGGCGCGGAGGGCGGCCTCGGGCGTGGCGGCGCGGGCCTGGTCGTTCTTGGCCGCCCAGAAGGGACGCACGCCCGGGGTGACGATCAGGAAGTCCGGACGGCCAGCCGCCGTGGCGATCTCGCGGGCCAGGGCGGCCTCGTGGGGGGACGAGACGATGCCGTCGACGCCGCACTCCAGCGCCTGGCGCACGCGGCGCTCCACGAGGTCCCGGGCCCCGAAGGCGTAGCCCATCTCGATCAGGTCGGCGTCGGTCAGGCTGGTCAGCACGGTCACCGCCAGGATCTTCAGGGACGACGCGCCGCGCGCCTGAACCGCGGCCTTCATCACCTGGGGCTCGGCGTGGACGGTCAGCAGGTCGCAGCCGCTCTGGGCCAGCACCCGGGCGGAGCGCTCGACCGTGGCGCCGATGTCGTGCAGCTTCCAGTCCAGGAAGATCGACTTACCACTGGTCTTTAGTTCGCGCGCCAGGGTCATGCCGTCGCTGGCCAGCAGTTCCAGGCCGATCTTGTAGAACGACACCGCGTCGCCCAGACGCTCGACCATGTCGCGGGCTTCGTCGACGGTCGGCAGGTCGAGCGGCACGATCAGGCGCGGGTCGGCGGTCATGGTCTGGTCCCCAGGGGTTGGCGCGCGCCATCAGTCGCCCTAGGAAGGACAAGCTTGGGCGCGATCTGAAAGGTAGGGACGTCGAATGACCGAGGCCAAACTCGCCGTCAACTTCTTCGTCGCGCTGTTCGCGCTGATTGATCCGATCGGCAACGTGCCGCTGTTCGCCGCCGCCACCCTGGGCGCGGCGCCCGCCGGACGGCGGATGGTGGCGCTGTATATCGGCCTGTTCATGACGGCCTTCCTGATCTTCTTCTATTTCACCGGCGTGGGGCTGCTGGCCTTCTTCGGCATCTCGATGCAGGCGTTCCGGATCGCCGGGGGCATCATCCTGTTCATCCTGGGCCTGGACATGGTGCGCGACGACTTCACCACCATGTTCGCCGACGCCGCCGAGAGCGCGGAGAACCAGTCGCCGCGCGCCTATGCCCGCAAGCGCTTCGAACGCCTGATCGTGCCGTTCGCCATGCCGCTGCTAATCGGCCCCGGCGCGATCTCGACCGTGATCATCTATGCCGCCGAGGCCAAGAGCCTGGGCCTGACGGGCGCCGGGATCGGCGTGGCGGTGATCGCCGCCTGCTCGGCGGTGGTCGTCGCCGCCTTCTGGGCCGCGCCGCTGATCAGCAAGGTGCTGGGCCGTATCGGCATGAGCATCGTGGTCCGCGTGCTGGGCCTGATCCTCTGCGCCCTGGCGGTGCAGTTCGTGCTGGTCGGCGTGGGCGACGCCACGCGCGGCCTGATCAAGAGCGAGGCCAAGGCCCCCTACGCCGAAAGCCATAAGTAGCCTCGGGCTCTGGACAGGGCGGGGAAGCGAGGCCCATATCGCGGCCATGCGCGACCATGATGCGGATGTGATCATCGCCGGCGCCGGCATGGCCGGCGCGACCCTGGCCCTGGCTCTCGCCTCCGGCGGTCTGAAGCCGCTGCTGGTCGATCCACAGCCATTCGACGCCCAGTTGGCGCCAAGCTTCGACGGACGCAGCTCGGCCATCGCCTATTCCTCGTTCCGCCAGTGGCGCGCGATTGGGGCCGGCGAGGCCCTGGCGCCCCACGCCCAGCGCATCGAGCAGATCCTGGTCACCGACGGCCGCACGCCCGGCGCGGCGGCGGGGCTGGCCTCGCCGGCCTTCCTGCGGTTCGACTCCAGCGAAATCTCGGGCCGCATCGATGGCGAGCCCCTGGGCTATCTGATCGAGAACCGCCAGATCCGCGCCGCCCTCTCCAAGGCGGTGATCGAAAAGGACATACCGGTCATCGCCCCGATGGCCGCCAAGAACCTGGAGATCACGCCCGGCGCGGCGCGGCTGATCCTGTCCGACGGTCGCGCCCTGACCGCGCCGCTGGCCGTCAGCGCCGAAGGGCGCGGCTCGGTCCTGCGCCAAGCGGCCGGCATCGGCCATATCGGCTGGGGCTATGGCCAGAGCGGCGTGGTCTGCACGGTCAAGCTGGAGCGCCCGCACGAGGGCGTCGCCCACGAATATTTCCTGCCCAGCGGCCCCTTCGCCATCCTGCCCCTGACCGAGCAGCGCGCCAGCCTGGTCTGGACCGAGAGCACCGCGCGGGGCGAGGCTCTGCGTCACGCCGCGCCCGAGGTTTTCCACGCCCACCTGATGCGCCGCTTCGGCGACTTCCTGGGCAAGGTCGAGGTGGTGGGGCCGACCTTCGTCTATCCGCTGTCGCTGCTGCTGGCCGAGCGCATGGTCGCCCCGCGCCTGGCCTTGATCGGCGACGCCGCCCACGGCGTGCATCCGATCGCCGGCCAGGGCCTGAACCTGGGCCTCAAGGACGCCGCGGCGCTGGCCGAGGTGCTGGTCGAGGCCGTCCGCTGCGGCGAGGACATCGGCGGCGAGGCGGTGCTGGAGCGCTACGCGCGCTGGCGGCGCTTCGACACGGTCAGCAACGCCCTCGCTTTCGACGCCTTCGTGCGGATCTTCTCGAACGACAACCCGCTGCTGCGGGCGGCGCGCTCCGCCGGACTGGCGGTGGTCAACCGTATCGCGCCAGCCCGGCGGTTCTTCATGCATGAAGCCGGCGGCGGGGTCGGCGACCTGCCCAAGCTGCTGCGCGGCCAAGCTCTGTAAGGTTGGCTCCCCGCATCGCGGGGGAGCATCTTCAATGGCTATTCAGCCAACGCCCGCGCCTCTTCCGGCAGCATGATCGGCACGCCGTCGCGGATCGGATAGGCCAGCTTGGCGGCGCGGCTGATCAGTTCGCCGGCGGCGCGGTCATAGTCCAGCGGACCGCGCGTCACCGGACAGACCAGGACTTCCAGCAGGCGCGGATCGACGTCGACGGGAGGGGGAGCGGCTTGAGTCATCGCGCCTTACTACTGGATCGAAGTGGGTTCGTCATCGTCGCCGCCGGCCGCGTCGATCTCCAGCAGGGCGGTCAGGGTCGCCTTGCGCTCGAAGATCGTCTCGGCCTCCAGCAGAGCCTGCTTTTCCAGGGGATCGAACGGCAGGGCCATGGCCAGGCTGTTGATCAGGGCGTCCGAAGGCGCGCTCTCGGCGTCGCCCCAGTCGATCGCCAGGCCCCGGTGGTCCAGATAGCGGCGCAGGGCGATGAGCAGCCGGTCGATATCGGCGGCCGTGCGCGCGCCGCTCGGCTCCTCGCGCAGATCCGCCTCGTAGGGCGTGAAGTCGACGCGCATCTGGCGATAGGGCGTGCGCGTGGGCAATTCGTCGCCGGCCTTAAAACGGCAAACTCCGGTCAGGGTGATCAGGTAGCGGCCGTCGCTGGTTTCGGCGAAGCTGGTCACGCGGCCGGCGCAGCCGACCGGCGCCAGGCTGGGCCGCTGATGGTCGCCGCCGGGGCGGGTCTGGATCATGCCGATGATCCGCTCGCCCGACATGGCGTCGTCCAGCATGTTCAGATAACGCGGCTCGAAGATGTTGAGCGGCAGCTGCCCGCCCGGCAGCAGCAACGCGCCGTCCAGAGGAAAGACCGGGATCACCAGCGGCAGGTCGCCGATCTTTCGGTAGGCCGCCGACATCGGCAACTCCCTAGCTGAACAGGATCGCCGACAGCTTGCGCCGGCCTTGCTTGGCGACGTCCGAGGTCGGACCCGCCGCCTCGAAGACCGTCAGCAACTGCTTGCGCGCCGCGTCGTCGTTCCAGGCGCGGTCGCGCGCGATAATGGTCAAGAGGTGGTCGGCCGCCTCGCCAAGCCGGCCCGCGCCGGCCAGCGCCTTGGCCAGCTCCAGCCGGGCCTCGTGGTCGTCGGGATCGGCGGCCAGACGCTTTTCGAAGGCGGCCGTCTCGGACGGGGCCTCCTCCGCCAGGGTCAGGGCGGCGCGGACGGCGTCGAGATCGGGGTCCTTAGCGTCGGCGGGGGCCATGGCCACCACCTCGGCCGCGCCTTCCAGATCGCCGCCGGCCAGATAGGCGCGCGCCATGCCGCCCAGGGCCTTGAGATTGGTCGGATCGGTCTGCAGCGCCTGGGCGAAGGCCTGGGCCGCGCCGCCGATGTCGCCGATCTCCAGCGACTCCTTGCCCAGGGCGATCAGGTCGTCCAGGGCGCTGGGGCCGGCGGGTCCGGTCAGGCGTTCGACGAAAGCCTTGACCTGGCTTTCGGGCAAGGCGCCCTGGAACGCGTCGACCGGACGGCCGTCCACGAAGGCGTAGACCGTGGGGATCGACTGCACGCGCAGCTGGCCCGCGAAGCCCGGATTGGCGTCGACATCGATCTTGACCAGCTTGACCGCGCCCTTGGCCGCGCCGACCACCTTTTCCAGCGTGGGGGTCAGCTGACGGCAGGGGCCGCACCAAGTCGCCCAGAAGTCGACGATGACGGGCTGGGTCTTCGAGGCCTCGATGACGTCGGCCATGAAGCTGGCGTCCGTGCCGTCCTTGACGTGCTCGCTCTTGGCGGGACTCGCGGGCTTTTCGCCGATCAGGGACATCGGGTCTCTCATACTCGGGACAGGAGGAACGCTTCAGCCGCCAAGATGGTCCTTCGCGCGGCCGGGCGCAATGATCGGTTCGCTTGACGCGCGAGCGTTAGACGACGCTCATGGCGGCGAAGTCGACGATGAGCGGCTCGACCCCGAGCGCGGCCAGGAACCGTCGGAAGTCCGCCTGGGAGATCGCTGTGGTGGCGTCGTTGCCCAGCGGGTGGAAGTTCACCGGATCGCTGTCGGCCAAGGCCTTGTCCAGCACGAAGCGCACCCGTCGTTCGGTATCGTTGATCAGTCCGAAGGCCGTCACCGACCCCGGCGTCACCCCCAAAGTCTCGACCATCATGTCCTGGGGACCAAACGACAGCCGGCCCGAGCCGATCACATGGTGCAGCCGCTTCAGGTCGATCGCGGTCTCGCCCAGGGCCGAGATCAGCCACAGCTGGCCCTTGGCGTCCTTGAGGAACAGGTTCTTGGTGTGGCCGCCGGGCAGGGCCTTCTTGATCTCCAGCCCCTCCTCGACCCGGAACACCGGCGGGTGGTCGAGGGTGCTGGCCTGAATTCCGTGGGCCTCGAAAAAGGCGAAGAGGTCGGCTCTGGTCTTCATGAGGCTCTACTAGACGCGGCGAGGCCGCGAGCGCTAGACCTGAGCGCAATCAGGGCAGGAACCCAGCAAAGGACCGGCATGGAACTGGAGTGCTATCCCACCGAGAACCGTCCGCCCGAGATCGTGCCTGGACGGCCGCAGCGCGCCTGGATGGACCGCTTCGCCGAGCGCCATCCCTATCGCTGCCTGCCGCTCACCATGGCCAACACCACCGGCTGGGACATCCTCTGCCCGGTCGGCTTCTCGATGACCTGGGACGGCGGGGCGCACCAGGAGTGCATCAAGTTCCAACCTGATCACCCCTATCCGGGCTTCAACGACTTCGTGAAGTCGCACTTCACCCGGGGGGTCGTGACCTTCCACACCGGCTATCTGTTCCGCACGCCGCCGGGCTGGTCGCTGATGACCATGGGTCCGCCCAACCACATCAAGGACGGCATCCAGCCGCTGGCGGGCGTGGTCGAGACCGACTGGCTGCCCTTCCCCTTCACGATGAACTGGATCTTCACCCGCCCGGGCACGGTCCGGTTCGAGAAGGGCGAAACCTTCTGCTTCATCATGCTGATCCAGGACAAGCCGATGGAGGCCTTCCAGCCGGTGATCAAGTCGATGAACTCCAACCCCGAGCTGCGCCGTCAATACGACGTCTGGGCCGAGAAGCGGACCGAGTTCAACAACCTGATCTTCAAGCGCGACCCCGAGGCCACCAAGGAGGCCTGGCAGCGCTTCTACTTCAAGGGCGAATATCCCGAGGAAATCCAGGCCGAGGCGCCCAGCCACCACGTCAACAAGCGACGGATGAAGTCGCCGAAGCTCGGGACCTAAATCGGCGCGCGCGCGTGGCTAAGCGCCGATCGCGTGCAGCTCGGCCGCGTGGGCGCGCAGCCAGGCCCGGTGCGGCGCGGGATCGCCGGCCAGCCGCTCGCACAGAGCCCAGAACCTGGGCCCGTGATTGGCCTCGACCAGGTGGGCGCATTCATGCGCGGCGACGTAGTCGGCCACCGCCGCGGGGGCCAGGATCAGCCGCCAGCTATAGCGGATGGCCGCCGGGGCGCGGAACGTCGCCGGCCGGCACGAGCCCCAGCGGGCCTTGGGATCGGCCACCGCCACCGACGGCATCGGCCGACCCAGGGCGGCGGCGTGGACCGCGGTGCGCTCGGTCAGCACGGTCAGGGCCTCGCGCTTGGCCAGGCGGATAACCTTCAGGCCCCAATTGGCGTCGTCGGGGGCGATGATCCTGTCGCCGTCGATGCGGGCGCGGCCGGGCCCGACCTCCAGCCGATAAGGCCGGTCGTTCAGCCGCAGGATCCCGCCGGGCGCCAGGCTCATCCGCTCGGGCAGGGCCGCCAGTTGCTGGGCGATCCAACCGGATTTCTGCTGGGCGAAGGCGACGGCCTCGTTCAACCGTTTGGGATTCGGCGCCAGGGCGACGATCTCGGACCGGCTGCGATCGACGCGTAGCGAAATCCGCCGGGCGCGCCCATCGACCTTCAGGCGGACCGGCCAACCGCCGACCTCCAGCCGGTCGCCATCGGAAAAACGGAGGGAGGCGCGCGCAACCATGCCCGGCAAGATTATGCGCGCCGGGCCGCCTCGCAAGGCGGGACGGAGCGAAATAGGTTTCGGTTCCCGATCAGCCGACCTGGGCCGACGGCAGGAGAAGCTCCACCAGCGGGTTGGGGAACCGCCTTTCCTGCAGGATGGCGTAGAAGCGCTCGGCCAGGCCCTCGACCCGGTGCAGCTCCGCCAGCACGCCGGCCCGCAGCTCATCCCGGACGACGATCGGCGGGACGAGGGCGAAGGCCTGGCGTTCGCGCGCCAACAGCCGGAGCATGGCCATGTCGTCGACCTCCGCCATGATCACCGGCCGCACGCCCGCCAGGTCGGTGAGGCGGTCGAAGGCGACGCGAAGCTCGCTGTCCAGGCTGGGCAGCAGCATCGGCGCGCCATCGAGGTCGTCGGGGAACCGGAACGGCGCGTGGGATGGACGGCCGACGATCGCGACGGGCTCCTCGTCGAGCAAGCGGCTGCGGAGGGCCGAGCGCGCGTCCCGAGGCGCCGGGCTGTTGGCCAGCACCACGTCGATAACCTGGGCCTGGAGATCCTGAAGCAGGTCGCGCGTCGAGCCCGAGCGGACGACCAGTTCGACATCGTCGCGCCCGACCAGGGGGCGAAGAAACTCCAGCTGGAAGTTGCGCGACAGGGTCGGGATCGCGCCGACCCGCAGCACCTTGCGGTCCAGGTCGGGACGGCCCCGCAGCGTGTTCAACAGCTCGTCGCCGGTGCGAAACACCGTGTCGGCGTAGTCGAGAGCCACGCGTCCGGCCTCGGTTAGACGCAGCCTCTTGCCGACGCGATCGAAGAGCGGATGCCCGACCTGCCGCTCCAGCTTCTGCAGCTGAACCGACAAGGCCGACGGAGCGACGTTCAGCCGCTCGGCGGCCCGCGCCAGCCCGCCCTCGTGCGCGACCGCCCAGAAGTAGCGCAGGTGGTTGTAGTTCAGCTGGCTCATCCTGCTTTTCTATAAAAGCGAACGATTTCGTTCAAACAATGAATTTCAAATAACGTCCGTTCCCGCATATGTGGACGGTCGCCTTCGCCCTGGAGACGACCCTTGACCTCGATCGCCTGGCTCGCCGCCGTCGCGCCGCTCGCCTATCTCGCCGCCGCCCTCGTTCCCGAACGCGTTCTGGCCATCCGGGCCACCTCGCCCGCCGCCGCCTGGCTCTCGTGCGGCGTCGCCGGTCTCTGCCTGGCCGCCGCGCTGTCATGGGGCGCGGCCTCGACGCCGACGCTCGGCGCGGCGGGGCTGGGCCTGGCGATCCGGATCGACGCCTTGAGCGCGACCCTGGCCTGCCTGGTGGCCTTCATCGGCCTGGTGGTCGTGGTCTACAGCCGCAATTACCTGGCCGGGGATCCGCGCCAGCCAGTGTTCATTCGCCAGCTCTGCCTGACCCTGGGCCTGCTGCAGGGCCTGGTTCTGTCCGGCAATCTGGGCCAGTTGGTCCTGTGCTGGATCGCCGCCAGCCTGTGCGTCAATCGGCTGCTGCTGTTCCGGGCCGACCGCCAGGCCGCCGTGCTGGCCGCCCGCAAGCGGTTCCTCTTCAGCCGCTTCGCCGACGCCGCCCTGATCATCGCCGCCGCCGGCCTGTGGCGCGCGGCGGGCGACGGCGACATCGCCGTGATCCTGGACGCGGGCCGGAGCGCGGCCGGGGCGGCGTGGGGCGCGAGCGCCGTGCTGCTGGCGACCGCGGCGATCCTGAGCGCGGCGCAGATCCCGTTCCACGGCTGGATCCTCGAGGTGATGGAGACGCCCACGCCGGTCTCGGCCCTGCTGCACGCCGGCGTGGTCAATGCGGGCGGGTTCCTGGTGCTGCGGTTCGGCGGGCTCATCCTGGAGCATCCGGCCGCGCTGGGCCTGCTGGCGGCCGTCGGCGCGGTCAGCGCGGTGCTGGGATCGCTGATCATGCTGACTCAGACCTCGGTCAAGGTCACCCTGGCCTATTCGACGATCGCCCAGATGGGCTTCATGCTGCTGGAGTGCGGGCTGGGCGCCTATTCGGTGGCGCTGCTGCACATCGTCGCCCACGCGCTCTACAAGGCCCACGCCTTCCTCTCGGCGGGCGACGCCGCCTCGGGAGAGGCGCCCGCCCCGCCGCGCCCCGCCTCCCGCCTCGCGGTCCTGGCCGCCCCGGCCCTGGTCCTGATCCTGGCCGCGGGCATGACGGCGGCGGGCGCCGGCCCCGGCCAGCGTCCCGGCGCCTTCCTGCTGGCCTCGGTGCTGCTGCTGGGCCTGTCGCGGGTCGTCCTCGGACAGCGGCGGCCCAGCCCCGCCCTGGCGGGCCTTGTCGCGGCCAGCGCCGTGATGTTCGGCGCCCATCTGGGAGCCCAGGCCCTGTTCGCGCGGCTGATGGGCGATCTCGCCGGACAGGCCCCTCCCCCGGGCGGCGGCTTCGTGGCCCTCGCGATCGGGGTCGTGGCGGCGATGACCGCGCTGGTCTGCCTGCAACTGCGCCTGCCCGCCGCCAGCCGCTCGCCGGCCTGGGCCCGGGCCTATGTCGTGGTCGCCCACGGCTTCTACCTGAACACGCTGGCCAATCGCTGGGTGCTGCGGCTCTGGCCCGCCCCGCCCTCTCAATCCAAGACCACCGGAGCGACCGCATGAGCCTCGCCCTCGCCGAACCCGTCCTCGCCGCGCGGCCGCCATCGACGCCGCCCACGCCCAGGGACGCCCTGCTGCGGGCGGCGATCCAGACCGCCCGCGACCGCGTGGCCCCGCTCTGGCCGCTGTCCAGCTTCGTGGCCGTCAATCCTTTCCTGGGTTTCGCCACGACGCCCTTCGAGCGGGCGGCGCGCGAGCTGCATCGGCTGACAGGCGCGCCGCTGGTCATGCCCCGGGCCTTCTATCGCGCGGCCTTCCGCGAGGGCCGGATCTCCGAGGCCGATCTGGACGCGGTGCTGGCGGCTTCGCCGGCCCCGGCCCTGACTCGCGAGGATTGCCTGAAGGCCCTGACCGTGGACTCAGCCCCCCAACGGGGCGGGCGCGTGGCCACCGTCGCGGACGTTCTGGACGCCCTGTCCGACGGCGACCGCCAGGTCTCTCGCACCGCCTTCATGGTCGACGAGATCTCCAAGTGGTGCGCCGCCTATTTCGACGAGGGCCAGGCCGCCTGGCCCGCGCCATGGCGGGGCATGGGCCTGTTCGAGGCTTGGCGCTGGTCGGTCCGCTTCGATCACAACGCCCGGGTCATGGGGGTCAAGGGGCTGGCGGCGACGGTCTCCGCCCTGCCCGCCGATCCCATGGACGCCATCGCGGCGGTTCTGGACGGGCTCGAAATCCCTCAAGATCAGTGGGCGGATTATCTCTACCGAGCGCTGTTCGACGTGCGCGGCTGGGCCGCCTACACGCGGCGGCTCGACTGGGAAGCCGGGCTGACCGGCCAGCCGGAAGGCCGCCTGACCGAGTTCCTCGCCATCAGGCTTGTGTGGGGCTACGCGCTGTTCCGCCAGCGGCGGGACGCGCCGTTCCTCGCGGCGTGGCGCCAGGCCCTGTCGAGCGCGCGGACCGGACCTCCCGCCAAGGATGACGACTTCGCGGTCGATCTGGTGCTGCAGCGCGCCTATGAGCGCCATTTCCAGCACGGCGTGATCGCGCGCCTGGCGCGGGGACAAGGCCGACCCGAGGTCCAGCGGCCCGATCTTCAGGCGGTGTTCTGCATCGATGTTCGCTCCGAGGTCTATCGGCGCGCGCTGGAGAGCGTTTGGCCGCGGGCCGAGACCCTGGGTTTCGCCGGCTTCTTCGGGATGCCGTTCGTCTATCACGAGCACGGCGGGGCGGGGCACGCGCACTGCCCCGTGTTGCTGACTCCGAGCTTCGAGGTGCGGGCCGAAAAGGCGCGCGGCGGCCCCCTCGCCCTGGCCAAGTCGTTGAAGCCGATCTGGACGGCCCTGAAGCAATCGGCGGTGTCGTGCTTTGGCTTTGTCGAGGCGTTTGGCCTGGCCTATGGCGTCAAGCTGGCCGCCTCCGCCTTAGGCGGCGGCGCGCCGAAGGCCGCGCCCGCCGGTCCGCCCCTCAGGCTGGACGGACTGGAGCAACGGGAGCGCGTCCGGCTGGCCGAGTCCGCCCTGCGCGGGATGTCGCTGCTCGACGGTCTGGCGCGTGTCGTCCTGCTGGTCGGACACGGCGCGACGAGCGTCAACAATCCGCACGCGGCGGGGCTGGATTGCGGGGCCTGCGGCGGTCATAGCGGCGCGCCCAACGCGCGGTTCGCGGCCGTGCTGCTCAACGATCCGGACGTCCGCCTCGGCCTGGCCGAAAAGGGCCTGCGGATCCCGGACGACACCGTGTTCGTCGCCGCGCTGCACGACACCACCACCGACGTCGTGACGATCCTGGACGAGGCGGCCGCGCCGGCCACCCACGCCGCCGACCTGGCCGAGGCCCGCCGCAAGCTCCAGCGGGCGTCGGAACTGGCGCGGGCCGAGCGGGCGCCGCTGCTGGGCCTCTCGCCCCTGGACGGCGAAAAAGTCTTCGCGCGGAGCCAGGACTGGTCGCAGATCCGGCCGGAATGGGGCCTGGCCCGCGCCGCGGCCTTCATCGCCGCGCCCCGCGCCCTGACGGCGGGCCGCGATCTCGAGGGCCGGGCCTTTCTGCACAGCTACGACCGGGCCGCCGATCCCGACCTCAAGGTGCTGGAGCTGATCATGACCGCCCCCATGGTGGTCGCCAGCTGGATCAGCCTGCAGTACTACGGCTCGACCGTGGCGAACGCGGTCTTCGGCGCCGGCGACAAGACTTTGCACAATGTGTGCGGCCGCGTCGGCGTGCTCGAGGGCAACGGCGGCGACCTTCGGATCGGCCTGCCGCTGCAATCGATCCACGACGGCGGCGGCTTCGTGCACGAGCCGCTGCGGCTCAGCGTCTTTCTGGCGGCGGCGCCCGAAGACATCTCGGCGGTGCTGGCGCGTCAGCCCCAGGTCCGGGCGCTGCTCGACAATGGCTGGCTGCTGGCCTTCGCGATCGATGACACGGGGCGGGTCGCGCACCGGTACGCCGGCGACCTGCGTTGGGAGGCCCTCTGATGGACCGAATGACGAGCAACTTCGCCGAACGCTACTGGGTGATCGGAGGCCGCTGGGTCGACGACGCCCGCCATCTGCCCTGGCCTCGCGTGCTCGGACCTTATGGCGATTACCAAGCCGCGCAGGCCAGCGCCGAGGACCTGAACGCCTCTGGCGAGCCTCAGGTGCGCTATCTCGTCGTGGCCGACGCGCCGGCCCCACCCGATCGTCCGTAAGCTGAACGAAGACAAAAATCTAGAGCGAGGCGTAGGCGGCCTGGATCAGGCGCACCGGGCGCGGGTCACCGATCAGGGCGTTGCCTTGCTTGTTCATCACATAGGCGCCGGCGACACCGCGCGTCGGATCGGCGAAGGCGCAGGAGCCGCCCCAACCGGAGTGGCCGAACGCCTCGTCCGTCGGGCCGTAGAACAGGTTCGGCGCGTTGCGCATGAAGCCCGCGCCCCAGCTGATCTCGAAGGGCAGCACGAGATCCTGGCCGCGGATGCGCTCGGCCGTCGCGGCCCGGATGCCCGCTGGGGTCAGGATCGAACGCCCGTCCAGGGTCCCGCCGCTGGCCAAGGCGCCCATCAGGCGGGCCAGGGCGGCGGCCGTGGCGTGACCGTTGGCCGACGGAATCTCGACCCGCCGCCATTCGGCCGCCCCCTTTCCGCCCGGCGAGGACCAGGGTTTCAGGAAGGCGGCGGTCAGGGCGGGATTGATCTCGCCAAATCGCGGCAGGGCCGTCGGACGCATCAGGTCGGCGACGCGGCCGTGCTCGCTGTCGGGCAGGCCGATCCACAGGTCCAGGCCGCAGGGAACCGCGATGTCCTCGCGCAGCGCCGTCCCCATCGTCCGGCCGTCGACGCGACGGAAGATTTCGCCGGCGATGTAGCCGAAGGTCACCGGATGGTAGCCACTGGCCGAGCCGATCGGGAACAGCGGCGCCATGGCCGCCAGCTTGGCGCACGTGGCGTCCCAGTCGAACCACAGCGCCGGATCGGTCTCGTCCGGGAAGCCAGACAGGCCCGCCTGGTGCGACAGGGCCTGCTCGACGGTGACGTCCTGCTTGCCGTTCTGGGCGAACTCGGGCCAGACGTCGGCGACGCGCTGGTCGTAGGCCAGGCGCCCCTCGTCGACCAGGCGCGCCACCATCAGGGCCGCCACGGCCTTGGTCGTCGAGAACAGGGCCGTTAGCGTGTCGGGACCGAACGGAACCTCGCGCTTGCGGTCGGCGAAGCCCCCCATCAGGTCGACCACGATCTCGCCATCGATCGCCAGCGAGAAGCGCGCGCCCAGTTCTCCGGTCCCGCCGGCCGTCGTGTCGGCGAAGTTGGCCTCGAACGTCTCGCGGACGCGGGTGAAGCGGTCGGGGCAGAAGCCCGTGATCTCGACGGTCATGCCCAGGTCCTCAGGCCAGTCGCTCGATGCGGACCGTCGGCGAGGTCTGCTTGATCCGCGCGCCCATCATCACGATCGGCAGCTCGGGCGAGTTGTAGATATTGGCGGCGGTGACCGTCTCGGCCACGCCGCCGACGGCGCGGGCCAGACCGTAGGAGAAGGTCTGCCCCTCCAGGATCGAGGCCGCGTAGAGCGCGGTCAGCAGATCCCCCGTGCCGTTGGGCGAATGGTCGGACTTGGCGTGGGCGGCCAGCCAGGCCTCCTTGCGGTCGGCCAGGACCGCGCCGATCTCGGCGCCGCGATGCACCGACGAGACCAGCGTGGTCTTGCCCAGCAGGCGGGCCGCCTTCATCGCCGCGATCGGGTCGCGAGAATCCGCGCCGGTCAGCTTCTGCAGCTCCCAGGCGTTGCAGGCCACCACGTCGGCGCGGGGGACTAGGTCGGCGATGATCTCGTCGGCGGTCTCGGACGGGATGTACAGGCCCTTGCCCGCGTCGCCCATGGTGGGATCGACGACGATCACGGGCTTGCGGGTCGCCGCGCCCTGACGAGGCGTTTCCCGCACGGCGTCGATGACCCGGGCCGCCGCGCGCACCTGTGCGGCGGAGGCGAAATAGCCGGTGATGACCAGGTCGACCTGACCGAACAGGCCATTGGCCTCGATGCCGTCCAACATGCCCTCGAACACCTCGATCGGCACCGGCGCCCCGCCGGGGATGCCCCAGCCGGGATGACGGCCGTAAAGGACCGTCGGGGTGACCATCGACTCGATGCGAAACTGCGCCAGCGCCGCGGCCTGGGCGGACGCGCCGACCTGGCTGCCGGCGACATGGCTGGAGATGATCAGGGCTAACGGCATGGAAAAAGCGATTAGCCGAGCAAGCGGGACTTGAACAGGGCGTGTTCAAGGCCCCGCGCAAAGAAAAGGCCCGCCGTCGCCAGCGAGCCTTTCCGAGAAATCGAAAATCGTCCGAAGACTAGTAGCGATAGTGATCCGGCTTGAACGGACCCTTTTCAGGAACGCCGATGTAGTCGGCCTGATCCTTGCGCAGGGTGGTCAGCTTGGCGCCCAGCTTTTCCAGGTGCAGGAAGGCGACCTTCTCGTCCAGGTGCTTGGGCAGGGTGTAGACGTCGTTCTTGTAAGCGGCCTTATTGGTCCACAGTTCGATCTGGGCCAGGGTCTGGTTGGTGAACGAGGCCGACATCACGAAGCTCGGGTGACCCGTGGCGTTGCCCAGGTTCACCAGGCGACCTTCCGACAGCACGATCAGCTTCTTGCCGTCCGGGAATTCCACGTGGTGGACCTGCGGCTTGATCTCGTCCCACTTGTAGTTGCGCAGGGCGGCGATCTGAATTTCCGAGTCGAAGTGGCCGATGTTGCAGACGATGGCGTTGTTTTTCATCTTCCGCATGTCGTCCAGCGTGATGACGTCCTTGTTGCCGGTCGCCGTCACGAAGATGTCCGCCTTGTCGGCGACGTCATTAAGGGTCTGGACCTCGTAGCCTTCCATCGCCGCCTGCAGCGCGCAGATCGGGTCGACCTCGGTGACGATCACGCGGGCGCCGCCTTGGCGTAGCGAGGCGGCCGAGCCCTTGCCCACGTCGCCATAGCCGCAGACCACCGCGACCTTGCCCGACAGCATGACGTCGGTGCCGCGACGGATGGCGTCGACCAGGCTTTCGCGGCAACCATACAGGTTGTCGAACTTGCTCTTGGTGACGCTGTCGTTGACGTTGATGGCCGGGAACGGAAGTTCGCCCTTCTGGGCCATCTGGTACAGACGGTGCACGCCCGTGGTGGTCTCCTCAGAGACGCCGCCGATGGCCGCGCGGATCGCCGAATAGAAGCCCGGCTTTTCGGCCAGGTACTTCTTCATCACGGCGTAGAGGGCCTCTTCCTCTTCGTTCTGCGGGTTGTCGAGGATCGACGGATCCTTCTCGGCCTTCGGGCCCAGCACGCAGAGCAGGGTGGCGTCGCCGCCGTCGTCGAGGATCAGGTTCGGATAACCGCCGTCGCCCCACTCGAAGATCTTGTGGGCGTATTCCCAGTACTCGACCAGGTTCTCGCCCTTGAAGGCGAAGACCGGGATGCCGGCGGCGGCGATGGCGGCCGCGGCGTGGTCCTGGGTCGAGAAGATGTTGCACGAGGCCCAGCGAACCTCGGCGCCCAGGGCGACCAGGGTCTCGATAAGCACGGCGGTCTGGATGGTCATGTGCAGGCTGCCGGCGATGCGGGCGCCCTTCAGAACCTGCTTGGGGCCGTATTCGGCGCGCGTGGCCATCAGGCCCGGCATCTCGGTCTCGGCGATGGCGATTTCCTTGCGGCCGAAATCGGCGAGCGAGATGTCCTTGACGATGTAGTCGGCCACTTGGGGCTCCTGCGGTCGGATGGGATCTTGGCGCGCTTATACAGCGCCGACCCCTTCCGAGCAATTAACGCATAAAGATATCCTTATGTCCGGCGGCGCGAGACCCTTTAACGCGAAGGGCGCGGACCCGCCGGTCCGCGCCTCGCCCGGCCTATTGGCCCAATAGCGTCTTTCGCCAGAACATGATGCTGGTCCAGAAATAGTAGTCCTCGTTCTCCTTCTTGCGGAAGACGTGGCCCTCGTTCTTGGCCAGCACGTGCCAGACCGAGCCGCCGCGGGCGCGGACGGCCTTGATCATCTGCTCGGCTTCCGACGGCGGCACGCGGGGATCGGTTCCGCCGGTGGCCACCAGCAGCGGCGTGGTGATCTTGTCGACGCTGGTCAGCGGCGAGATCTTCATCAGCTGTTCGCGCTGCTTGGGATCGCGCTCGTCGCCGTACTCCACCCGGCGCAGGTCGCGGCGGTAGGCCTGGGTGTTCTCCAGGAAGGTGACGAAGTTCGAGATCGCGACGTAGCAGTTGGCGCCCTTGAGGCGCGGGCTGTAGTGCGTGGCCGAGGCGTAGCACATGTAGCCGCCATACGAGACGCCGTTGACCGCGAAGCGGCTGGCGTCCAGGGCCGGGTTCTTTTCCAGCGTATCGAGGAAGACCCCGATGTCCTTGACCGAGTCCTCGCGCTTGAACGGACCGTTGTCGAGGTTGACGAACCGCGTCCCATAGCCGGTCGAGCCGCGCACGTTCGGGAAGAACAGCGCGACGCCCAGCTCGTTCAGCAGATAGTTGTTTCCGCCTAGGAAGTCCGGCCGCGTCTGCCCTTCCGGACCGCCGTGGATGTCGACGATCAGCGGACGCTTGCCCGGGAACTTGGCCGGGTCGGGCTGGTAGAGGAAGCCCGATATCTTCTCGCCGTCGAAGCTGGCGACCTCGACCAATTTCGGCTCGACATTGCGGCTGGGATCCAGACCGCCGGTCTCGCTGCGGGTCCACTGGGTGACGGCCAGGGTCTTGGGGTCGATCGAGAAGGCGTCGCCCGGCACCTTCGCCGAAGCCATGCTGAGGCCGATCTCGCCCCACGGCGCGATGCTGATGGCCGGACCGATGGCGTAGGGAATGACGCCCGCAGGCAGACCGTCAACGGGTCGAACCGCGCCGCTGGCCAAATCCAGGATCCGCACGCGCGACACGCCCGCCTCGTTGATCGCATAGACCGCGAAGGTCCCGTCCGGCGAGACCGCGAAGTCGCTGACGTCCCAGCGCGGCTCCTTCGACACCGGGACGAAGCCGCCCTTGCCGTCCAGCTTGCCCAGGCGCTGGAAGTCCGAACCCTTGTCGGATGTCAGCCAGACCGAACCGTCCTGGGCGTATTTCGGATCGACATAGGAGGCCTTGGCCTTCGGGTTGGTCAGCGCCTTCATCTTGCCGCTGGCCAGGTCCAGCTCATAGACCATGGCCTCGTTGACCGACATGCGATTCAAGACCAGGGCCTTGGCGCCGTCGGCCGAGAAATCGACGATGTTCCAGCCGCCGCCGGTCACCTGGGCGACCAGGCGGTCGGTCTTGGGATCCTTGGGATCGACGACATAGAGGTCCATGTCGGCGCCGTTCCGGCGCGACGAGGCGTAGCCGACCAGCTTGCCGTCGCGTGACCAGGCGCCGAACCAGTTGCGGCTCTTGCCGTCGGTGATCAGGCGCGGGCGACCAGCCTCCAGGACGTAGAGCTGATAGAACTCGTCGCCGCCCTTGTCCTTCTGGATCACCAGCGTATCGCCCTTGGGCGACAGGGCGGCGGTCAGGATCGGTTCGCTCTCGAAGCTGATCTGGCGACGATCGCCGTCGGGCTTGGCCACGACGTGAACCTGGTTCGAGCCGCCGAACCGGGTCTTGATCAGCATCGAATGGTCGGCCGCGTTCCAGCCCAGGAAGTCGGCGTGGCGCGCCTGCAGATAGGGCGCGGTGGCCTCGACCAGGTCGCGGGGAATGGCGGGCGCGCCGTCGACGACGATGGCGACGGGCGGCGCGACGGTCTGGGCCGCCAAGGGGGTCGCGACGGCGCCGGCCAACAGGGCCAGCGCCAGGGCATGACGGTAAATCATCTGGGAATGCCTCGGGAAAGGGGGAGGCGCCGCCGGCCGGGACAGCGAGGGGAAGCAGGCCGGCGGCGCGATGTCGGGCGGGATTAGAAACGCATCCGCGCGCCGACGGTCACATAGCGGCCAATCACGTCGTAGTAGGGCGAGTACAGCGAGCTCACCGGCGGGTCCTTGTCGAACAGGTTGGTCGCGTTGGCGTAGAGCTCGATCTGGTGTCCCGCCAGGGGCGGCAGCTTGGCCTGAACGCCCAGGTCGACATAGGTGTAGGCCTTGATGTGGCCGTTCACGAGATCGACGGTGTTGTTGTAGTTGCCCGGCGAGATGTAGCGCGCCCGCAGATTGGCGCTGAACACCTTGCCCGACCAGTCCAGGCTGCCGGTCATGCGGCTCTTGGGCGTGCCCAGGCCGAACGAATAGCCCTGCGACTTCACGTACTCGATCTTGCTGACCCCGTCGTTGGTCGTCAGGCTGTTGACCCAGGTCATCAGCCAGCGGGCGCGGATGCGACCCGGCGCGTTGGCGATCAGACGGTCGAGATCGGTCGCGTAGGAGATCTCGGCGTCGACGCCGTCGGTCTTGTAGTTGGCCAGGTTCACATAGGTCGACACGATGCGCGTGATCGTGCCGCTGGCGTCGCGGGTCACCCGAGAGCACATGTCGGCGTTGCCGTTGGCGCAGCGGGTGACGATGTCCTGCGCGGCGACCGTGGTGATCACGTTGTCGATGTTGATATTGAAGTAATCGACCGAGACATTGAGGCCCGGCAGGGCCGGCGGCGAATAGACGAAGCCGGTCGTGAAGGTCTTGGCCGTCTCGGGCGTCAGACCAGGATTGCCGCCGCCGTTGGTCAGCACATAGACACTGGAGTTGGTCTTCGGATCGACGATCGTGTTGTAGCCGGTCGTGCTGGTCGTGAAGAGCTCGGTCAGGTTAGCCGAGCGGATGTCGCGCGACTCGGTGATCCGGCCGCGGAAGCCGGGGAAGAACTCGTTGGTGGCGCCCAGCTTCCACGACCAGATCGAGCCGGTGGTGTTGTAGTCGGAGACGCGGGCGGCGGCGTTGACTTCCAGCTTGTTGAAGACCGGTACGTCGCGGATGACCGGGACCAGCACCTCGGCGAAGGCTTCCTTGACATTGTAGCTGCCGGTCATGGCCGAGAAGCTGAAGGTGGTGAACGCCTTGGCCGCGTCGAGCGCGCCGACCGTGCGGTTGATCGACTCCTTGCGGGCCTCGGCGCCGACGGCGATCGAGACCGGACCGGCGGGCAGGCTGAAGGGTTCGCCGCGCAGGCTGAAGCCGCCGACGTCCAGCTTGCTGGTCTCGCGCTGGCTGGGCGTGCCGGTCACATAGGCCAGCGCCGCTTTCGAGGGCGCGCCCTGGCCGAACAGGTTGATCGGCACGCAGTTGGTCGAGGCGTTGGTCAGGGCGACGCGGCAGATCGGCTGACCGGTCGTCGGGCTGATCACCGAGTCGACCGCGTTGGCGTAGTTCTGGGTCAGGAAGAACCCGGGCGTGTCGATATTGTTCTCGTTCTCGCCATGGCTGTAGTAGGCGCTCCAGCGCCAGCTGTCGCCGAACGAGCCGTCGAAGGCGATCGTGCCCTGGGTCGAGACACGCTCGAAGTCGATGGTCGGATAGGCCTCGGTATTAAAGCGACCCATCGTGAAGCTTGTCTGGCCGGCCGCCGCCATCGCCGACTTCACCGCCGCCGGCAGGAAGGCGTTGTCCGACTTGATCGTCAGGTTGCCGCGATTGTGGTCGCCGAACCAGATGTAGTCGTTCCACATCCGCGAGCGACGCAGCTCGGCGGTCATCTTGACCTTGTCGGTCAGGTCATAGGTCAGGCTGGCCATGGCCGCGTAGTGCTTCTGCGGCGTGACCAGCGGCGACAGGTCGTCGTTCGAGGGCCCTTCGCCGCCGACCGTGTTGGTCCCGACCACCGTGCCGTAGTTGAAGTCGCGCAAGGTGCCGTCAGGATTGAAGGTCTTGCCCTTCAGAACGCCGGAAAGAATCAGGCCGCCGGGGGCGGCGTTGGCGAAGCCGACATTCGGCGCCAGGATGAAGCGGCCAGCGCCATTCGAGACCGTGGCCCAGCGACCGACATTGGGGCGGCTGTCCTTCGGGATCACGCCGTCGTTGTCGATATATTCGCCGCCGATCACGAACTGGCCGCGGCCGTCGGCGAAGCTCTTGCCCGCCGCCGCCTCCAGGCGGATCTGCTTGGCGTCGTTGTACGAGGACTCGCCGCGCTCGACGCCCATCTTCAGGCCGGTGAAAGCGCGGTCGATGCTGATATTGACCACGCCGGCCACGGCGCCGGAGCCCCAGGCCGCCGAGGCCCCGCCGGTCACCACGTCGACGCCCTTGGTCAGGACGCTGGGGATCAGGTTCAGGTCGTTGTCGCCGGAGAAGCGGCGGCCGTCCAGCAGCACCAGGGTGCGGCTGATGCCCAGGCCGCGCAGGTCGACGGGCGCGTTACCGGCGCCGGTGTTGGTGCCGGTGGTCTGAGCCGAGGTCGTGGCGCGGAACTGCGGCAGGTCGTTCAGGGCCGCGGCGATGTTCGGCCGCGCGCCGACGCTCAGGTCCTGAGCCGTGACGCGCACGGTCGGGGTCGGCGCCTGGAAGTCGGCGCGGTCGATGCGCGAGGCGGTGACGACGATCTCGCCGACGCTGTTGTCTTCGGGCTTGGCGGCCTCCTGGGCCAGAGCGGCGCCTTGGAGGGCCAGGATGGCGGGAACCAGGCTGCAGCCCAGCAGCAGGCCCCGGCGGGTTTGGCGTGAAAGAGTCAAAGCAAGATCCCCTCTGTTTCAACGATCGACAGCCGCCTCCCCGCGCGACCGTCCATTCGGTCGCGTTCGGTCGCGTCGCGCGGGCCTCATCCCGCGTTTTCGCCAGGCGGTTCCTCTGCCCCCGCTGTCCCTTGGCCTGAGAGATTCAGGCGCGGTCGCGCCCTTGCTCCTTCGGCGAGGCCGCCCGCTATCGGGGCGATCCTGCTTTCCAGCGTCCTCTTGCTCCGCGGTCCCTGTTGCCTGAGCGTTTCCGGGGCGGTTGCGCCTTCGGCGTCGGGTCGAACCCGATCTCTTCCGCGAGAGCAGAGCCAATACGAACGTTTCGCCATCCGGCGTCAAAGCGCGGAAACGAGGCATGAAATATCAAGGATCGCCGCCCGAAAGGAAAAGACCACCCCGCGATCAACCAACGATGGTCGCGCCTGTTCTTCCGCTTTCGCGAGAGGCGTCACGATGACAGGTCGGTGACAGCTTCGCGGCGCTCCACGCCGACCGCCGAAATGCCGCCGAGTTTCTGATATTCGCCAATATTGCCTATATTTTAATCGGATTCGCTCTAATATTAGGCAATCCTATTGCTTGAGCGCCGCCCTCCAGGTGTCGAGCAGCTCGGTCCGACGGCCCTGGTCGAAATTGGCCAGCAATGCGGGGCCGATCCGGATCGGCCTTGCCCCTAGGCCAAGGGCGGTCGCCCCGCCGACGGACCGGATGGGCGGAAGTCCACTTTGGGCCAACCGCCGCTGCCCCTCGTCGGACATCAGATAGTCCAGGAACAGCCGCGCGGCCTTCGGATGCGGCGCCGAGCGGGTGATGAAAGCCACCCGCGAGATCAGAAGCTGATAGTCGCTGGGCACGACATAACCGAGATCGGGATTGCGTCTGCGCGCCCACCATTCGGCAAAGGTTTGGGTCAGGCCGAAGACCATCACGTGCTGATCCGTCAGACTGTTCAGCATCGAGGAGCCCACCACGAACAGACCAGGCTCCGATCCCGCCAGCGCGTCGTACATCGCCTGGGCGTCCGGATAGACCTGCAGGTCGCCGGACATGTACATGAAACCCAGTCCGCTCCTTTCCGGATCGTACATCGCGATCTTGCCGCGCCAGCGATCGGGGTCGGCGCGCAGGGCCGCCAGCAACGCCGCGTGGCTGCGCGGGACCTCCGCCTCGTTCAACAGCTTCTTGTTATAGGCGAAGACGATCGGCTCGGCGGTGACGCCGAAGCCCTGGTCGCGCCAGACCGCCCAGGTCGGCAGGCCCTTGGCCTCCGGGCTGCGATAGGTCTGGGCGTAGCCGTCGTTGATAAGCTTGACCTGGATGTCCATCGTCGAACTCCAGGCGACGTCGGCGACCGGCTTGCCCGCCTGGGTTTCGGCGATCAGTCGCTCGCGGATCTTGACGGAGGTCAGCGTCACCAGGCGCACCTTGATCTTCGGAAAACGCCGCTGGAACCCGTCGGTGACGTCCTCGTGGCCGTCGCTGTTCATATAGACGACCAGTTCGCCCTCCCGCTGGGCGGCGCTCACGTCCCAGGCGCTGGTCGCCTGTCCGGCGGGCTTGGGCGCGCAGCCCACCAGCATCACCGCCAGGACCAGCGCGGCCATGACTCGATGCGTCCCGCGTCCCTTGACCTTATCTGGCAATCGGCGTCGGATGATGGCCCGTCCCCCTTTCGTCTTCGGTCCTACATCCCCGATGAAGATACTGGTTGTCGAGGATGATCCGCCTCTGCGTCGCTCCCTGATCGCGACGCTGGAGAGCGAGGGCAACGTGGCCGTCTGCGCCGAGACCGGGGCGGCCGCCCTGGCCATGGCCTCGGCGCATGGCGCCGGCTTCGACGCCATCGTGCTGGATATCGGCCTGCCCGACATTGACGGGTTCGAGATTCTGGGCCGGCTTCGGCGCGAGGGCGTCTCCACGCCGATCGTCATCCTGACCGCTCGCGACGCCGTCCGAGACCGCATCGCGGGCCTGGACATGGGCGCCGACGACTATGTGCCAAAGCCCTTCGATCCGTTCGAGCTGGTGGCCCGCGTGCGGGCCGTGGCGCGGCGCAAAGCGGGCTACGCCGCGCGGACCGTCCATGTCGGCGCCTTGGCCTGCGATTGGGACGCGGGCTGCGCCTGGGTCGGCGACCGGCGCCTCGACCTGCGCCCCCGGGAGTGGGCGGCGCTAAAGGCCCTGGCCGGGCGCGCTGGCCGCGTCGTCGAGCGCGATCACCTGGCCGCCGAGGTATTTCCCGACGAGGAAACGCCCTCGCCCAACGCCCTGGATGTCCATGTCGGCCGGTTGCGGCGCAAGCTGGCGCCGGACGGGCCGCGCCTGAGCACGCTGCGCGGCCTCGGCTATCGGCTGGACCCGTGAGGCGTGAAGCGTTCGGGCGGGGACGCTCCAGCCTGGTCGGCCGCCTGCTGCTGGCCCAGATCGTGCCGCTGGCCCTGCTGGCCGCCGCCCTGGCCCTGGCCGGAGCCCTGGCCGCCCAGGCGGTGGTCGAGAAGGACTCCGACCGCCTGCTGGCCGGGTCCGTCGCCTCGATCGTCGCCCAGATCGGGGTGAGGAACGGCGAGGCCAAGGTCGCTCTGCCGCCCTGGTCCCTGGGCCTGCTGGACAGCCCCGAACGCGACGCGGTGTTCTACGCGGTGCGTCAGGGCCCTCGCCTGATCACCGGCTACGAGGACCTGCCGCGCCCCCCCGCGCCGGCGCCCAACGAGACCAACTTCGCCTACGCCACCATGCGCGGCTATCCGGTGCGCATCGCGCAATCGACCGTGATGGCGCCGGGGATGGCCGAACCGGTCGTGGTCGCCGTGGCCCAGAGCCTGGACTCCCGCCAGGCCAGCGTGCGCGAACTGCTGTTCAACCTGATCGGCCTGCCGGTGCTGCTGGTCGCTGTCGCCGCCGCCCTGGTCATCCCAGCCCTCGGGTGGGGCCTGGCGCCGCTACGCCGGCTGACGGCCGACCTGACGACCCGCGCCCAGGCCTCGCGTCCGGATCTGACGCCGGTCAGCGCCGCCGACGCGCCCGCCGAACTGGCCCCGGTGGTCGGCGCCTTCAACCGCATGATGGACAGCCTGGACCGCTTCACGCGCGCCCTGGAACGCTTCTCGGCCGACGCCTCGCATCAGTTGCGGACCCCCCTCTCGGTGATCGTCGCCAATCTGGCGCTGCTGGAGCGCTCGGCGACGGCGCCGCGCGACCAGGCGCTGTTGCGGGACTCGCGCGACGCCGCCGCCAACCTGCGCCAGCTGCTGTCGCAATTCCTGGCCCTGGCCCGCTCGGAGGCCGCCGCGGCCGAGGGCGAGGCCGACCTCGCCGCCCTGCTGACCACGATCCAAGTCGAGGCCGCGCGCGGCTTTCCGGAGGTCGAGGTGCTGTCGCGCATTCGCCGCGACCTGCCTCCCGTCCGGGGCAATCCCCTTCTGATCGGCGAGGCGCTGCGCAACCTCGTTTTCAACGCCTGCGCCTATGGAGGCGGCAAGGTCCGCATCCTGGCGGGCGAGGAGGCCGGCGCGACGACGGTCGTGATCTGGGACCACGGTCCAGGCGCCGACCCGGCCGAGCTGGACCGCCTCCTCAAGCCCTTCGCGCGCGGCGCCGCCGGGCAGGCGCACGCCGGCGCGGGCCTGGGCCTGGCCATCGTGCGCTCGATCACCGGCCGCCTGAACATAAGATTGACGCTCCGCGCCCGTCGCCCGCGCCCCGGCCTGGTGGCGATCTGCGATTTTCCGCCGCCGCAGCCGAACCGACTCTAGCTTCGAGCGTGGTCGAGCGGCTCAACCGCCCACACCCAAGCCTGACACGTTCTAAGCCGGCGCCAGGACCCGCGCCCTCTTCCAGGCCCCGTAGGCGAACACGGCCACGCCCAGCCAGATGAACAGGAAGGACAGGGCGCGCAACGCCGTGAACGGCTCGCCGAACGCCACCCCCAGCAGGAACTGGATCGTCGGCGCGATGAACTGCAGGAAGCCGACGGCGCTCAGCGGCAGGCGGCGCGCCGACCAGGCGAACAGGGCCAGCGGCGCGACCGTCGCCGGACCGGCCAGAGCCAGAAGCGCGGTCACCGGGCCGCCCTGGCCAAAATGCCCGTGACCGCTGGCCGCGAGATGCAGCACGTAGGCCAAGCCAGGCAGGGCCAGATAGGCGCATTCGATGAACAGCCCGGTCTGGGCCTCGGCCTTCACCTGCTTGCGCAGGATGGCGTAGGCGCAAAAGGTCAGGGCCAGGCCCAGCGACACGATCGGCAGATGGCCCAGCGCGATCGTCTGGATCGCCACGCCGACGGCCGCGAAACCGATGGCGACCTTGCCCTCGCCGCTCATCCGCTCGCGGAACAGCAGCGCGCCGGCGGCCATGTTCATCAGCGGGTTGATGTAATAGCCGAGGCTGGCCTCGATCACGTGGCCGGCGTTCACCGCGAAGACATAGATCGTCCAGTTGCCGAAGATCGCCAGGGTGGACAGGGCCAGCATTCCCAACGTGCGCGGCTGGCGCAGCACCTGGACCACCTGGCCGCCCTGCCTGGCGATCAGCACCAGCCCGCCCGCCCACAGCACCGACCACAGCGTCCGGTGGGCGATCATCTCCCACGAGCCGACGCCCAGGCTGGACAGCAGGTGGAAATAGAGCGGCAGGAAGCCCCAAAGGACATAGCAGCCGATGCCGGCGGCATAGGCGGAGCGATTGTCGGGTTCGGAAACGGCGTTGGCGCTCGGCGACATGTTGCGCACCCCTCGTAAAGCGCCTCGCACATGGGAAGCCCGCCGTCCGCCCGCATCTTGCGGCTCCGTCGGAAATTCTCGAACCGGCTCAGGAAATCCTGATCCACCGACCTTCCCGGCGAATGCCGGGATCCAGATCTCAGGACGATGGGGCGTGGGAAAGGCGCTGAATCCTTAGAAGCGATTCAGCGCCTTTCCATCTGGGCCCCGGCATTCGCCGGGGATATCGGTTGTCTCTAAACCTTAAGCCGGCGTCTTCGACTTGATCAGGCCCTTGTCGTGCAGCAGCTGGGCGATCTGCACGGCGTTCAGGGCCGCGCCCTTTCGCAGGTTGTCGGCGACGCACCAGAAGGCGAGGCCGTTCTCGACCGTCGGATCCTTGCGGATGCGCGAGACATAGACCGGGAACTCGCCCTGGGCTTCCTTCGGCGTGATGTAGCCGCCGTCCTCGCGCTTATCGACCACGACGATCCCTTCGGCGTCGCGCAGGATCTCGCGGGCCTCGTCCTCGTCCAGCGGGCTTTCGAACTCGACGTTCACGGCTTCGGAGTGGCCGACCATCACCGGCACGCGCACGCAGGTGGCGACCAGCTGGATGTTCGGATCGAGGATCTTCTGGGTCTCGGCAGTCATCTTCCACTCTTCCTTGGTGAAGCCGTCGTCCATGAAGACGTCGATGTGGGGGATGACGTTGAAGGCGATCTGCTTGGTGAACTTCTTCGGCGGCGGCGCGCCCAGGACATAGATGCCCTTGGTCTGGTCCCAGAGCTCGTCCATGCCTTCCTTGCCCGCGCCCGAGACCGACTGGTAGGTCGAGACGACCACCCGCTTGATCTTGGCCTCGTCGTGCAGCGGCTTCAGCGCCACGACCAGCTGCGCCGTCGAGCAGTTGGGGTTGGCGATGATGTTCTTCGGGATGCTGTTGACCGCGTCCGGGTTCACTTCCGGCACGACCAGCGGCACGTCCGGGTCCATCCGGAAGTGGCTGGAATTGTCGATGACGATCGGACCGGCCGCGCCGATCTTCTCGCCCCAGGCCTTGGAGATCGACCCACCAGCGCTCATCAGCACGATGTCGACCTTCGAGAAGTCGAACTGCTCCAGGTCCTCGCAGCGCAGGATCTCGTTGCCGAACGAGACCTCGACCCCGATGGATTTGCGGCTGGCGATGGCGTGCATCTTGTCCACGGGGAATTTGACTTCCTCGAGGATGTTGAACATCTCGCGGCCCACATTGCCCGTGGCGCCGACCACGGCGACCCGGTAACCCATCGCGCTCTCCTGAAGACTGTCCGTCCGCGTACCGCGCGGAGCGGCGTTCCGTTACGCCTCATGCCCCGCGGGCGCAAGGCGAGGGTTTCTGGCGCGGCGATGAGGGCAGGTGAACCCGCCCGTTCAGAGGGTTTCCGACGCACGTCCGCCCGCCTATGTTCGCCGCCATGACCGACGTCGTCTCCGAAGCCCCGCCCGCCGCTCACCTCACCCAGGACGGTCCCGCCGTTCGGCTCTTCCTGGTCGACGGCTCGGCCTATCTATTCCGGGCCTATCACGCCCTGCCGCCGCTGACCCGCAAGAGCGACGGCCTGCCCGTCGGCGCGGTCCAAGGTTTCTGCAACATGTTGTGGAAGCTGCTGCGCGACATGCAGGGCGATACGCCGACCCACCTGGCGGTGATCTGGGACCACTCGGAGAAGACCTTCCGCAACACCCTGTACGACCAGTACAAGGCCCACCGCCCGCCGCCGCCGGAAGACCTGATCCCGCAGTTCCCGCTGGTGCGCGAGGCGACGCGGGCGTTCGGCGTGCCGGCCATCGAGCTGCCCGGCTACGAGGCCGACGACCTCATCGCCGCCTATGCCTGCAAGGCCCGCGAGGTCGGCGGCGAGGCGATCATCGTGTCGTCCGACAAGGACCTGATGCAGCTCGTCGGCGACGGCGTGTCGATGTACGACCCGATGAAGGGCGTCCGCATCGACCGCGAGCAGGTGTTCGAGAAATTCGGCGTCTATCCAGAGAAGGTGGTCGACGTTCAGGCCCTGTGCGGCGACAGCGTCGACAATGTGCCGGGCGCGCCGGGGATCGGGATCAAGACCGCCGCGCAGCTGATCACCGAATACGGCGACCTCGACACGCTGCTGGAACGGGCCGGCGAGATCAAGCAGCCCAAGCGCCGCGAGACTCTGATCAATTTCGCCGACCAGATCCGCCTGTCGCGAGCGCTGGTGACGCTGGATTGCGACACCCCCCTGCCCGAGCCGCTGGACGATCTGAAGGTGCGCGAGCCCGACAAGGTGGCGCTGGCCGCGTTCCTGGACCAGATGGAGTTTCGCACCCTGGCCCGGCGGGTCGGCGACGGCTCGGCCGCCGCCGCGCCCGGCACGCTGGACCGCCCGTCGGCCCCGCCGAAGGCGCCGGTCACCTCGGTCTCCTACATGGGCGCCGCCGCCCGCGCGGCCGCCCAGCCCGTCGCCGAGCCGGTCACCATCGACCACGCGACCTATGTCTGCGTCCGCGATCTGGAGACGCTGAAGGCCTGGGTCGCCAAGGCGACGGCCAAGGGCGTCGTGGCCTTCGACACCGAGACCGACGCCCTGGGTTCGGCGACGGCCGGCCTGTGCGGAATCTCCCTGGCCGTGGCGGCCGGCGAGGCCTGCTACATTCCCGTCGGCCATTGCGAGAAGGAAGGCCTGGCGCTGGAAGCCGCCGCCGACCTCGTGCAGATCCCGCTGGCCGACGTGATCGCGACGCTGAAGCCGCTGCTGGAGGATCCGGCGGTGCTGAAGGTGGCGCAGAACGCCAAGTACGACATCGCGGTGCTGTCGCGCCACGGGATCCAGGTCTCGCCGATCGACGACACCATGCTGATCTCCTACGTGCTGGAGGCGGGCTTGCACGGCCACGGCATGGACGAGCTGTCGGAGCTGTGGCTGGGCCACAAGCCGATCCCGTTCAAGCAGGTGGCCGGGACCGGCAAGGCCCAGATCAGCTTCAAGCACGTGGCCCTGGCCGAGGCGACCGCCTACGCCGCCGAGGACGCCGACGTCACCCTTCGCCTATGGGAGCGGCTGAAGCCGCGCCTGGCGCGCGAGGGCCTGTCGACCGTCTACGAGACCCTGGAACGCCCCCTACCCGCCGTGCTGGCGATGATGGAGAACGACGGCGTCAAGGTCGATCCCGAGGCGCTGCGCCTGCTGTCGAACGAGTTCTCCCTACGCATGGCCCAGTACGAGGCGCGCGCCCAGGAGATCGTCGGCCGGCCGTTCAACCTGGGCAGCCCCAAGCAGATCGGCGACGTGCTGTTTGGCGAGATGAACATGAAGGGCGGCAAGAAGACCGCCACCGGCCAGTGGTCCACCGACAGCGACGTCCTCGAAAGCCTGGCCCTCGAGCACGAGCTGCCGCGCGTGCTGCTGGACTGGCGTCAGCTCTCGAAACTGAAGGGCACCTATACCGAGAACCTGATCGCGGCGATCGCCGAGCGCACGGGCCGGGTGCACACCTCCTACGCCTTGGCCGCGACGACGACGGGACGCCTGTCCTCGTCCGATCCGAACCTGCAGAATATCCCGGTCCGCACCGAGGAAGGCCGGAAGATCCGCAAGGCCTTTATCGCGCCGCCCGGCAAGGTGCTGATCAGCGCCGACTACAGCCAGATCGAGCTGCGCCTCCTGGCTCACATCGGCGACATCCCCCAGCTGAAGCGGGCCTTCCAGGAAGGCCTCGACATCCACGCCATGACGGCCTCGGAGATGTTCGACACGCCGATCGAGGGCATGGACCCGATGATCCGGCGGCGAGCCAAGGCGATCAACTTCGGCATCGTCTACGGCATCAGCGCGTTCGGTCTCGCCAACCAGCTGGGCATCGGCCAGGGCGAGGCGGGAGCCTATATCAAGACCTATTTCGAGCGCTTCCCGGGCATCCAGGCCTATATGGACGCGACCAAGGCCTTCGTGCGCGAGCACGGCCATGTCACCACCATCTTCGGCCGCAAGATCAACATTCCCGAAATTCAGTCGAAGTCCGTCGGCCAGCGACAATTCGCCGAACGGGCGGCGATCAACGCCCCGATCCAGGGCGCGGCCGCCGATGTGATGCGCCGGGCCATGATCCGGATGCCGGCCGCCCTGGAGGCCGCCGGCCTGGAAGCGCGCATGTTGCTGCAGGTGCACGACGAACTGGTCTTCGAGGCGCCGGAGGCCGAGGCCGAGCGGGCTTGCGCGGTGATCCGGGGCGTGATGGAGACGGCGGCCGAACCGGCCGTGGCGCTGACCGTGCCGCTGACGGTGGAGGCTCGGGCCGCGCCGAACTGGGACGAAGCCCACTGATTGGCAGAGCCCCATCGCTCGCGCCGCGACATTCCGCCACATCACGGTTAATCGCTCGGCAATCGTTCTGGACGACTCCTGCCGGTTGACGATCGCGATCCGTGGCCCGGCCTCAAGTAGCTGTGTTCTCTGAAATTTTCGCGGCCGCCATCGTTCAGATGAGGAGCCCGCTCGGTGTCTTTTAGCGACCTGAAAATCTCGGCGAAGCTCGGCTTGGCGTTCTGCGCGCTGATCCTGACCTCGGCCATCGCCTCGTCGATCGTGTTCGTCAGCCTCCAGCGCATCGACGAGGCCACCGTGGCCAGCGAGCGCAGTCTGGCCCTGGCCGCGACGGCCGAAGAGGCCCTGACTCTGATCCTGGAACAGCAGAACGCGCTGCGCGGCTACGTGTTGATGGGTGACAAGAAGTTCGCCAAGACCTACGAGGAAAGCTCGGCCAAGTTCGACCAGACGCTGGACGGCTTCGCGACCAAGACCACGATCCCCGAGCAGAAGGCGCGCATCCAGCGCCTGCGCGAGGCCATGGCGACCTGGCGCCATGACATCGGCGCCCCGGTCATGAGCCTGATGAACGATCCGGCCGCGGGCCGCGACCAGGCCATCCAGCTGACCGGGAAGAAAAGCCTGACCGCGCTGCGAGCGATCCAGAAGGAGTTGCTGACCGCGGCCAACGAGCGGGTGGCGATCCGGACGGCCGAAGCCAAGGCGGCCATGACCACCGCGGTGCTGTCGCTCCTGATCGGCGGCGGCGTGGCCCTAATCATCGCCGGCCTGATGGGCTGGTGGCTGTGGAACGCCATCGCCCGTCCCGTCGCCGCCATGACGGGCGCCATGCGTCGTCTGGCCTCGGGCGACAATGGCGTCGCCGTGCCCGCCCAGGGCCGCAAGGACGAGATCGGCGACATGGCCGCCGCCGTGGCCCATTTCAAGGACGCCGCCGTCGAGAAGATCCGTGTCGAGCGCGCCGCCGCCGAGCATCGCGCGGCCGCGGACAGCGAACGCGCCGCCAACGAGGCCGAGAAGGCCGCCATCGCCCGCGACGACGCCATCGCCGTCGCCGCGCTGAACGAAGCCCTCGACCATCTGGCGAGCGGCGATTTGACCCATCGGATCACCGTTCCGTTCGCGCCCAAGACCGAGAGCCTGCGGACCAATTTCAACGCGGCCGCCGAGCGGATGCAGGACGCCATCCAGGCGATCGGCGCGGCCACCGACGGGGTCAATAGCGGCTCCGACGAGATCGCACAGGCCTCGGACAACCTCTCGCGCCGCACCGAACAGCAGGCCGCCAGCCTGGAACAGACGGCCGCGGCGCTGGATCAGATCACCGCCACGGTGCGAAAGACCGCCTCCGGCGCGCAGGAGGTCTCACGCGTGGTGGCCGCGGCCCGCGCCGACGCCCAGCGTTCGGGTCAGATCGTCGGTCAGGCGGTCTCGGCCATGACCGAGATCGAGACCTCTTCCGACCAGGTCAGCCAGATCATCGGCGTCATCGACGAGATCGCCTTCCAGACCAATCTTCTGGCCCTGAACGCGGGCGTCGAAGCCGCTCGCGCCGGCGAGGCCGGTCGCGGGTTCGCGGTCGTGGCCCAGGAAGTCCGCGCCCTGGCCCAGCGCTCGGCCGACGCGGCCAAGGAGATCAAGACCCTGATCTCGACCTCGACGGCGCAGGTCGAGGCGGGCGTGGACCTCGTCGGGCAGACCGGGGCGGCCCTGAACCGCATCGTCGAACAGGTCGCCGCCATCGACACCCTGGTCACCGAGATCTCGGCCTCGGCCAGCGAGCAGTCCACCGGGCTGAACGAGGTCAACACCGCCGTCAATCAGATGGATCAGGTCGTCCAGCAGAACGCGGCCATGGTCGAGGAAGCCACCGCCGCCAGCCATTCGCTGAAAAACGAGGCCAAGGCCCTGGCCGAGATGGTTTCAAGGTTCCGCACGGCGCGGTCGGCGGTTCAGTCCGCGCCCGCGCCAACCAGCGCGCGTCCGGTCTCCCGGCCGGCTTCGCGCCCAGCGGCCATCGTCCGCCCATCGCGCGGCGGCGCCGCCGTGGCCGTCAAGGAAGATAGCTGGGAAGAGTTCTAGAGCGTGAGGCTGAAAGTGGGAACCGGTTTCAGCTTATCTCACGCTCTAAACATTTGATTTAGAGCCTTTTTGACGCCTGAAATCGATTCCGATTTCAGGCTAAAGGCTCTAAGGACGCGGCGAAGACCGCGCGTTCCCCATCAACCCTTGTTGAGGGCGATCGTCTCGAACGACGACTTGGCCGGATGCGTCGCGTGGCTGGCGCCCGGGGTAGGCAGGACCAGGCCGATGGCGGCGGCCAAGATCAGGGCGGCGGCGAAGAAGGCCTTGGTGGCCATGGGTGTCTCTCGGGTCTGGCGTGTCTAAAGCGATGATCGCGACGCCGACGCAGGCCTAGATGGCCCCGCCCGCGCCGGGTTCAAGACAGCGCCGCGCCAGAGCTTCTGAAACGGCTTGCAGGCGTCCTGATCCGATAGAAAAGGCCGGAAACCGCCTCGACGGTTCCCGGCCTTTTTTGTCCCCGCGTTATCCGGCCTGGTCGAAATCAGAAGATTTCGAACAGGCCGGCGGCGCCCATGCCGCCGCCGATGCACATGGTCACCACGCCCAGCTTGGCCTTGCGGCGCTTGCCTTCCAGCAAGAGGTGGCCGGCGCAGCGCGCGCCGGTCATGCCGAACGGGTGGCCGATGGCGATCGAGCCGCCATTGACGTTGTACTTCTCCGGATCGATGCCCAGGCGGTCGCGGCTGTAGAGGCACTGCGACGCGAAGGCTTCATTCAACTCCCAGATGTCGATGTCGTCGACCTTCAGACCGTGACGTTCCAAGAGGCGCGGCACGGCGAAGACCGGGCCGATGCCCATCTCGTCGGGCTCGCAGCCGGCGATGGCGAAGCCCTTGAACATGCCGAGCGGCTCCAGGCCGCGCTTGGCCGCTTCCTTGGCTTCCATCACCACGACGGCGGCGGCGCCGTCCGACAGCTGCGACGCGTTGCCGGCGGTGACGAAGTTGCCCGGCCCCTTGACCGGCTCCAGCTTGGCCAGGCCTTCCAGCGTGGTGTCCGGACGGTTGCACTCGTCCTTGGTGACCACGTAGTCGACCAGGCTCTCTTCCTTGGTCTCCTTGTTGACCACCTTCATCTTGGTGGCCATCGGGACGATCTCGTCGTCGAACAGGCCGGCGGCCTGGGCGGCGGCGATGCGCTGCTGGCTGCGCAGCGAGTATTCGTCCTGGTACTCGCGGCTGATGTTGTAGCGCTTAGCCACGATGTCGGCGGTGTCGATCATCGCCATCCACAGCGCCGGCTTTTCCTTCATCAGCTTGTCTTCGGTGATGTGGAAGCGGTTCATGTGGCCGCCGCCCTGGACCAGCGAGATCGACTCCACGCCGCCGCCGATGGCGACGTCGGCGCCGTCGTTGCGGACATAGTTGGCGGCCGTGGCGATGGCTTGCAGACCCGACGAGCAGAACCGGTTGACGGTCTGGCCCGAGGTGGTGACCGGCAGGCCAGCCCAGATGGCGGCGTTGCGGGCCACGTTCATGCCGGTGGCGCCTTCGGGACCGCCGCAGCCCAGGACGACGTCCTCGACCTCGGGGCCTTCCAGCTTGGCGCGCGCGACGGCGTGCTGGATGGCGTGGCCAGCCATGGCCGCGCCATGGGTGTTGTTGAAGCCGCCCCGGTTGGACTTGGCCAGGCCCGTGCGGGCGTAAGAGACGATGACCGCTTCGCGCATAAGGGCGCACTCCCTATTAAACGTTAGTTTGAATTGGCGGCTACCCTAGAC
This sequence comes from Caulobacter vibrioides OR37, assembly GCF_000372645.1. Taxonomy (GTDB): domain Bacteria; phylum Pseudomonadota; class Alphaproteobacteria; order Caulobacterales; family Caulobacteraceae; genus Caulobacter; species Caulobacter vibrioides_E. The sequence goes on from NZ_APMP01000023.1 coordinate 45,425, forward strand.
CGGCCCTCCGCGCCCCGTAAAGATCACGCGCACGTCAACGTAAACTCAAGTCGACATCCTGGCCTCGATTCTCGCCCGCCGCTTGACGCCCCTCGGGCGCGGGCACACGCTCATGATCAACGATAAGATGAGGGAGGACGGCCATGGCTGACCACGCCTACGATCTCGTGCTGCGCGGCGGGACGGTGTTCGACGGGACCGGCGCGCCGGGCGTCCTCGCCGATGTCGGGATCAAGGACGGCCTAATCGCCGCGATCGGACCGCGCCTGGCCGCCGGCGGCGACGAGATCGACGCGCGCGGCCGGATCGTCACCCCCGGCTTCGTCGACATCCACACCCACTATGACGGCCAGGCGACCTGGGGCAGCCAGATGAGCCCCAGCTCCGGCCATGGCGTGACCACGGTGGTGATGGGCAATTGCGGCGTCGGCTTCGCCCCGTGCCGACCCCAGGACCACGATCGACTGATCCGGCTGATGGAGGGCGTCGAGGACATCCCTTTCCCGGTGCTGACCGAGGGCCTTCCATGGGCCTGGGAGAGCTTTCCCGACTATCTCGACTTCCTGGCCGGCCGGTCGTTCGACGTCGATGTCGCCGCCCAGCTGCCGCACGCGGCGCTGCGGGTCTATGTGATGGGCGAGCGCGGGGCCAATCGGGAGCCGGCGACGCCGGCCGACATCGCCGCCATGGCAGACATCGCCCGGCAGGCGGTCGAGGCCGGAGCCCTGGGCTTTTCGACCTCGCGTACCCTCAACCACCGCACCAGCGACGGCCACCCCACCCCGACCCTGACCGCCGGCGAGGACGAGCTGACGGGCATCGCCCTGGGCCTGGCCGCCGCCGGCAAGGGCGTGCTGCAACTGGTCTCGGACTTCTTCCCGGACGGCGCGGCCGAGCTGGCCATGGTCCGCCGCATCGTCGAGCGCTCCGGCCGGCCGCTGTCGTTCTCCCTGGTGCAGAGTCCCAAGTCGCCGGGCGGCTGGAAGGCGATGCTGGCCGGACTGTCGGCCGCCGTCGACGCCGGCCTGCCGATGAAGGCCCAGGTCTGCGGCCGGCCGGTGGGCGTATTGTTCGGGCTGGAGCTGACGCTCAATCCGTTCAGCCAGAACCCGGTCTTCGCGGAGATCAAGGATAAGGCCTTGCGGGACAAGGTCGCGGCCCTGTCGGACCCCGACTTCCGCGCCCGCCTTCTCGCGCATGACCTGGACGCCACAGGGCCTTTCGCGGGCAGCGCCTTGCGGGCCTGGGACAACCTTTTCCCTATGGGCGCCGACCCCGACTACGAGCCGACGGCCGACGCTACCGTCGCGGCCATCGCCGCCGCGACCGGGCGCCCGCCGGCCGAGGTAGCGCTCGACGCCATGCTCGAAAACGGCGGGCGCGGGATGCTGTATCACCCGTTCCTGAACTATGCCGATGGCTCGCTGGACCCCAGTTTCCGGATGCTGACCCACCGCGACACCGTACCGGGCCTGTCGGACGGCGGCGCGCATGTCGGCATGATCTGCGACGGCAGCTTTCCGACCAGCAACCTGACCCACTGGACCCGCGACCGCGCGCGGGGGCCGCGCATCCCGCTGGAGACGATGATCGCCCGCCAGACCCGCGACACCGCCGCCGCGGTCGGCCTGCTGGATCGCGGCCTGATCGCGCCGGGCTATCGCGCGGACCTCAATGTCATCGACTACGAGGGCCTGCGCCTGGAGGCGCCCCGCGTCGCCTACGACCTGCCGGCGGGCGGACGGCGGCTGACGCAGAAAGCCCATGGCTATGCCGCGACCCTCGTCGCCGGCGTGGTCACGCAGCGCGACGGCGAACCGACCGGCGCCCTGCCCGGACGCCTGGTGCGCGGGGCGCGCTCGGCCCCTCTCGCCCTGGCGGCGGCGTAGCCGCTACTCGCCGAAGCCCTCGCCCGGCGTCAGCGGCGCCAGACGGATCAGCCGCGAATCCTCGACCGCCGCCGTGCGATGCTGGACGAAGCCGCGATAGTCCGGGTTGGTGACCATGGCCAGGAACGCGCCGGCGTTCGGATATTCGGCGATGAAGGCCAGGTCCCAGCGCTCGTCCGCCGGCCCGGTGACCACGCCCTCGGGCCGTCCGGCCCACACTTGGCGACCGCCCAGGCTCTGGAACAGCGCCGCCGTGGTCCGGCCGTATTCGCGATAGGCCTCCAGTCCGCTCATGCCCTTGCCGTGGTTCGGATGCCCCTCGGGATAGTCCGCCAGCGCCTTCAGCCGAACGAGGTTCAGCATCTGGATCGGCGTATCGCGCGGCAAGGCCTTGAACGCGTCGAACTGCGCGCGACTCGGGTCGATACTGGTCATGGGGTTCCTCCTCTTGGCGCCGGTCCTTTGCCGTCACGCCTTAGCCTTGCATCACCGCCCCGGAAGGATGGTCAGCCCGTCGGATAGTTCGTTGCGGTCGTCGGGGCGCGGCGGGACGTGGGTGGACAGGATCTGGCCGGCGCGGGCGACGGCGGCGATGAAGCCGTCGGCGATGGCGTCGCGCTTCAGGCCGGCGACCAGATCGGCGACGACCTCGTCCCAGACGGTGTTCGGCGCGGCCTGATAGACGCCCTCGTCGGCGATCACCTCGACCCGACGCTCGGCCAGGGCCGCGAAGATCAGGACCCCGGTGCGGCCTCGGGTCAGGTGCAGGCCGCGCGCCAGGAACTGCTCCATGGCCGCGCGGCGCACGCGGGCGGCCTTCAGCGCGCCGGGCGTCAGGGCGCGGCGGACGGGCGGGATCGACACGACCAGGGCCGCCAGCACGAAGACCACGGCCTGGACCGCTATATAGGTCGACAGCGCCGACAGGATCGCCGCGTCGAGGGCCGCGTGGTGGCCGATGGTCCATCCGCCGAACAGGCGGGCCGGCAGTTCGGGCCGCAAGCCGGCGAACAGCGCGCCGGCCGGCAGCACCAGGGCCGCGATCGCCGCCCAGGCCAGCGGGGTCTCGCGATAGTCCGAGACCTCCGGCGCCAGCACGCAGACGATCTCGCCGGCGGTGGTTTTCTCGGCCGAGGCCACGGCCTCCGCGATGCGGTCGAGGTCGGACGGCGTCATGGTCTTCATCCTACCAGCTCCCCGAACTGCCACCGCCGCCGAACGATCCGCCGCCGCCGGAGAAGCCCCCGCCACCGCCGCCGCCCCAGCCGTCGTCGCGTCCGCCCCGGCCGCCGCTGCTCAGCGCGCTCAGGATGATCCACGGCAAGGCCGAGCCGAAGCCGCCGCCGCGCCCGCCCCGGAACAGGCTGGACAGCACGAAGACGATGACCAGGAAAACCAGGAAGCCGGCGATCGGCGAGCCGCGCGCCTTGTGTTGCTCGGGCTGGGCGGCCTGCTGGACGCGGACCTTGGCCTGGTCCTCGGGCAGGCTCAACTGCTCGACCAGCGCATTGGTCCCGTCGACGACGCCGCCCGAGAGGTCCCCCTCGCGGAACTTCGGCAGGATCTGACTCTGGATGATCACGCTGGACAGCGCGTCGGTCAGGATCGGCTCCAGGCCGTAGCCGACCTCGATCCGCACCTTCCGCTCGGTCGGCGCCACCAGCAGGATGACGCCGTCGTTCTTGCCCTTCTGGCCGATGCCCCAGCTCCGGCCCAGCTGATAGCCGTAGTCCTCGATCGGATAGCCCTGCAGGCTGGGCACGGTGGCCACCACCAGCTGGCGGCCGGTCGAGGCTTCCAGCGTCTCCAGCTTGTCGGTCAGCTGCCGCTGGACCTGGGGCGACAGCACGTGGGCGTCATCGACCACCCGGCCCGTCAGCGGCGGGAAGGTCGGGGCGGCCAGGGCCGGCAAGGCAAAGAAGAGGGCGACGAGCGCCAGCAGCGAGGCTCGCGCCCGCGATGCGAAGGGGCGCCCCTCCACCGCCGTTCGGCGGTCCCCCTCCCCCGTGAGGGGGAGGAGAGCACGACTGAACGTCACGCTACTGAACCTTCGGCGGGGTCGCCGTCGGCGGGCTGGAGAAGTCCACGGTCGGCGCGCTCTGCGCCGCGGCGGTGGCCTGGAACAGCTGGGCGGGCTTCTGGCCGCTATAGAGCGTCTTGGCCCACAGCACGCTGGGGAAGGTACGCAGGGTGGTGTTGTAGGTCTGGGCGGTCAGGTTGTAGTCGCGGCGCGCAATGGCGATGCGGTTCTCGGTGCCTTCCAGCTGGCTCTGCAGGGCCAGGAAGTTCTGGTTCGACTTCAGTTCCGGATAGCGCTCCTGCGCGACCATCAGCCGGCTCAGCGTGCCGCCGAGCTTGTCCTGCGCGGCCGCGAACTTCTGGAACTGGGCGGGGTCGGTGATCGTCGAGGCGTCGACCTTGATGGAGGTGGCGCTGGCGCGCGCCTCGGTGACGGCGGTCAGCACCTCTTTTTCCTGGGCCGCGTAGCCCTTCACGGTCGCCACCAGGTTGGGGATCAGGTCGTTACGGCGCTGGTACTGGTTCTGCACCTCGGCCCAGGCGGTCTTGGTCGCCTCGTCCTGGGTCGGAATGGTGTTGATCCCGCAACCGGCCAGCGTCGCCGGGACGGCGACGATCAGGGCGACACGCGCGGCGTTACGGACGAGACGGTTCATGAGCCCTCCAAGGAGCCCGCCCCGCTCCGGACGGAACGGACCAGCGGGCTCGTCAACCTAGATCGCGAACATGTATGCTCGCGTATCGCCGTTAGATAGCGCGTCCCTTGATACACGTCAGAGGGGGGCGGATTAAACCTTGTCCATCTCGGCGAAGGCCTTTTTTCGCGGCCCCATATAGCCGAACAGCCAGGCGGCCACCTTGCGCATCTGGATCTCCTCCGATCCCTCGGTGATCCGGTAACGGCGGTGATGGCGGTAGATGTGCTCGAACGGCTTGTGGCGGGAATAGCCGATGCCGCCGTGGATCTGCATGGCCCGGTCGGCGGCCTCGCAACACAGGCGGTTGGCCCAGTAGTTACACATCGAGACCTTGTCGGAGAGCCGCTTCTCGACCTCCGGCTTGGTCATCTGGTCCATCTCCCAGGCGGTCTTGCGGATCAGCAGGCGCAGCATCTCGGCCTGGGTCGACAGCTCGACGATCGGGAACTGGATGGCCTGGTTCTCGGCCAGGGCCTTGCCGAACGGCTTGCGCGCGCGGGCGTACTTGATGGACTCCTCGATGCAGTAGACCGCCGCGCCCAGGCTGGAGGCCGCCTGGCGGATGCGGTTTTCGTGCACGAAATGCTGGGCCAGGGCCAGGCCGCCGCCTTCTGGGCCGAACATCGCCGACTCCGGAACCCAGACGTCGGTGAAGCTGACCCGGGGGTGGTCGGTCGGCATGTTGAAGGTCCAGAGATACTCCTCGATCTTGACGCCGGGCGCGTGGGCCGGAACCAGGAAGGCGGTGATCCCTCGGGCGTCGCCGTCCTCGCCGGAGGTCCGGGCGAACAGGCAACAGTGCGTGGCCGCGTGCATCCCCGTGGTCCACATCTTCTCGCCGTTGATCCGCCAGCCGGCCTCGCCGTGGTGTTCCTCGCGGACGGCGCGGGTCTCCATGTGAGTGGCGTCCGAGCCGTGATCGGGCTCGGTCAGGCCGAAGGTCGGTCGAAAGGCGCCTCGGTCCAGCATGTCGCCGATCAGATGCTGCTGGTCGGGCCGGCCGAAGTCGCGGATCATCAGCACGAACGGGTTGTTGCCGACGATCGAGTGCTCGTTCTGCAGATCGTTGAACAGGCCCAGGCCCTTGCTGGCCAAATGCTCGCGGATCACCGCCATGCCGAGGTTCGTGCCGCCCTGGCCGCCATAGTCCTTAGGCAGGGCGTAACGATAATGGCCCGCCTGATCGGCCAGCTTGCGGGCCTTGCCCAGCAATTCCTCCCATTCATGGCGAGGCAGGCCGCCCATGTCCCAGTCGGTCCTGGCCCATTCGCGGCGGTGGTCGAAGAAGCGGTCGTTGTCGTCGCGCGCCTGCAGGGGCGCGATCTCCTTCTCGATGAAGGCGTCGAGCTCGGCCAGATAGGCCGAAAGCTCCGGCGGCAGATGGAAGTCCATGGTCAAGCCTCCCTAACGCTCATCTTTATGTCTCTGGGGGCAGTAAAACGCCGGGAAAGGGCGCGGCCAATCATGCCCCTTGGGAACACGGCGCGGACCTTAACCCCTCCTTGACGCCCCGGAGCCTATGGTTCCCGTCATGATCACCATGGCGGCCTTCGCGATCATTGGCGCCGCGCTCGGATTGCTCGTCCGGCCGCGCGCCATGGGCGTGCTCTGGCCCGTCCTGCTGGCCATCGCCGTGGAAGGCGCGGTCCAGTGGGCTATCGGCGTCATGACCCACCAGCCCAACCGTGAGGTGCTGGTGCTGCGCCTGCGCCAGATCTTCGGCGACGATATCATCGGCATGATCGGCCCCGTCGCCGCCGCGACGATCGGCGCCGTGGTCGCGGCCGTGCTGGGCGCGCTCACCGACCCCAAGAAGGCCGAGATGATGCTGACGGCCGATGGCATCCAGCGCCGCGTCGGCAAGAATGGGCGCTATGTCCGAGCCGAGGGCATGGTCGAGGAACGCGCCATCCACGCCAAGGCCGAGAGCCGGATCGACCAGATCCTGGGGCTTTAGACGGAGCGCCCGTCGCGCTCGCCAGCCGAAACGCTCGCCATTTCCGCGCGAACCTCGTCGCGCCTGGCGCGCGAACTCCGTTTCCCGAAAAAACGATGCGCATGCGAAATTGAGCTTGCGCAATTTCTGATCACTGATATCTAAGCGATGCTTAGTTCGGATCCGAAGCACCGGTGGGGATACCGGGGCCGACTCTCCAGATGGGATGCTCCCGATGGGTTGTCGAGGTCCGGGCGGCCAGTACCGCGTTTCACCGATCAACGATCTGACCGCAACTTCCCCAACCCAACGCTGGAGGGCTTTAAGATGAAGCTCCGTTCCCTGGCGGCCGTCGCCGCCCTGTCCACCGCGCTGTTCGCCGGCGCCGCCCTGGCCGATGGCCGTATCGCCGCCGCCCTGGACCAACCCCTCGCCGCCAAGACCAAGGTCGTCGCCGGCGGCGCCGTTTTCGTCTGCGAGGGCGCCGAGTGCGTCTCGACCCAAGCCCCCTCGCGGGCTCTCACCGCGGTCGCCTGCAAGGCGCTCGCCAAGGAAGTGGGCCACATCTCGGCCTTCGGCGGCGAAACCAAGTCGCTGGACGCCGACGATCTGACCCGCTGCAACGCCTCGGCCAAGGGCGCCTCCGCCGTGGCCTCGGCTAAGTAGGAACACGTATCGCTTTACCTGAGTTACCAGACGCGTTTGGGATCGCCGCTTTCGGGGTCCCGTCTGGCTGTTTCCTCGAGCATTCGCCTCAAGGGGCGGCGGATTCGTCCGTCGCCCCTTTTCTTTTCCGCGTCAGGGACTAGGTCATGGCCATGGACTCAAGCCTTTCCGCCCAATTGGAATCCGTGCTGCGCAAGGCCGCGGGCGACGGAACGGCCCTGGCGTCGATGACGATCGACTATGCCGGCGAGGCCGAAAGCCAGACGCTTTCGTCCAAGGCGTGGGTCGAGCGGGCCACCCGAAGTCTCGTCTTCGCCCAGGGCGAGCTGCGCCGCGCGGACGGCGCGCTGGCCGCTTCGGCCTCCGCGGTGTTCCGTCGGTCCGGAGACTGAACGCGGTCCGCTTGGTTGCGACCGCGAAAGGCCCGTGTTATCAGGCGCGCGGCTTCGGACGGGGCGGCGCTGTCGCGCCCGCCGTCCATGTGCTTTTTCCAAGCGCGCTCAAGCCTTTAAGCCGCGATGAGGGTTAAACTTCTTGTTCGCGGCGATTTGCAACGCACCGGGCGGATACCAAGTGGCGGACGAAACCAAGGCGACGGATGCGGGTCAGCGCTATGCGCAGTCCCTCTTCGAACTGACGATCGAGAACGGCAATCTGGCCAAGGTCGAGGCCGACCTTAAGAGCCTGAAGGCGATGATCGCCGACAGCGCCGACCTGCGCCGCCTGATCGACTCGCCGGCTTTCTCCGCCGAGGACAAGGGCAAGGGCCTGGTCGCGGTGGCAGTGAAGGCCGGCTTCGACATGCTGACCACCAAGTTCCTGGGCCTCGTCGCCGCCAACGGCCGCACGGCCGACCTGCTGGGCGCGATCTCGGCCTTCGTCGAGCTCTCGGCCAAGCACCGCGGCGTGGTGACGGCCGAGGTCGTCTCGGCCGCCCCGCTGTCGTCCGTCCAGCTGAAGGGCGTGCAAACCGCCCTGGCCCAGGCCCTGGGCAAGACCCCGGAAGTTTCCACGCGCGTCGATCCGTCCCTTCTGGGCGGCCTGAAGGTGCGCGTCGGTTCGCGTCTCTTCGACGCTTCGCTCCGTTCGAAGCTCGATTCCCTGAAATTCGCCCTGAAGCGCGCCTGAGCGTATAAGCGCGCCTTAAAAAATTAGATCGCAGAGAGCCCAGACAACCATGGACATCCGCGCCGCCGAAATTTCGGCCATCCTCAAGTCGCAGATCGCCAACTTCGGCGAAGAGGCCGCCGTCTCGGACGTCGGCCAGGTGCTGTCCGTCGGTGACGGCATCGCCCGCATCTACGGCCTGGACAACGTCCAAGCCGGCGAAATGCTGGAATTCCCGAAGGCCGGCGTGAAGGGCATGGCCCTGAACCTAGAGCGCGACAATGTCGGCGCCGTGATCTTCGGCGCCGACGCCGAGATCAAGGAAGGCGACGAAGTCCGCCGCCTGGGCGAGATCGTGGACGTGCCGGTCGGCAAGGGCCTGCTGGGCCGCGTCGTCAACCCGCTGGGCGAGCCGATCGACGGCAAGGGCCCGATCCAATACACCGAGCGTCGCCGCGTCGACGTCAAGGCGCCGGGCATCATTCCGCGGAAGTCGGTGCACGAGCCGGTCCAGACGGGCCTGAAGTCGATCGACACCCTGATCCCCGTCGGCCGCGGCCAGCGCGAGCTGATCATCGGCGACCGTCAGACCGGCAAGACCGCCGTCGCCATCGACACCATCCTGAACCAGAAGGCCGTGAACGCCGGCAAGGACGAGAGCGCCAAGCTCTACTGCGTCTATGTCGCCATCGGCCAGAAGCGCTCGACCGTCGCCCAGATCGTCAAGACCCTGGAAGAGCACGGCGCCCTGGAATACACGACCGTCGTTGTCGCCTCGGCCTCTGAGCCGGCCCCGCTGCAATACCTGGCCCCGTTCTCGGGCTGCGCCATGGGCGAGTGGTTCCGCGACAACGGCCTGCACGGCCTGATCATCTATGACGATCTGTCCAAGCAGGCCGTCGCCTACCGTCAGATGTCGCTGCTGCTGCGCCGCCCGCCGGGCCGCGAAGCCTATCCGGGCGACGTGTTCTACCTGCACTCCCGCCTGCTGGAGCGCGCCGCGAAGCTGAACGAAGACAACGGTTCGGGCTCGCTGACGGCCTTGCCGATCATCGAAACCCAGGCCAACGACGTGTCGGCCTACATCCCGACCAACGTGATCTCGATTACCGACGGCCAGATCTTCCTGGAAACCGACCTGTTCTACCAAGGCATCCGTCCGGCCGTGAACGTCGGCATCTCGGTGTCGCGCGTCGGCTCGTCGGCCCAGATCAAGGCGATGAAGCAAGTCGCCGGCCCGATTAAGGGCGAGCTGGCCCAGTATCGTGAAATGGCCGCCTTCGCGAAGTTCGGCTCGGACCTGGACGCCTCGACCCAGAAGATGCTGGCCCGCGGCGAACGCCTGACCGAGCTGCTGAAGCAGCCGCAATACGCGCCGCAGTCGGTCGAAGAGCAGGTCTGCGTGATCTACGCCGGCACCCGCGGCTATCTGGACAAGATCCCGACCTCGGCGGTGCGCCGCTTCGAGAGCGAGTTCCTGGCCCGCCTGCACAGCCAGCACGCCGACCTGCTGGAAGGCATCCGCACCAAGAAGGCCCTCGACAAGGACCTGGAGAACACGCTGAAGAGCGCGCTCGACAGCTTCTCGTCGACCTTCGCCTAAGCCCTCGGAACCGCTCGGAGAGAGTAGCGCCGAATGGCCAGCTTGAAGGAAATGCGCAATCGGATCTCGAGCGTCAAAGCGACGCAAAAGATCACGAAAGCGATGCAGATGGTGGCGGCGGCCAAGCTGCGCCGGAGCCAGGACGCGGCGGAAGCCGCTCGTCCCTACGCTCGGCGTCTGGCCAGCGTCATCGCCAACCTCGCCGCCGGCGTGTCCGGCGACGGCGCCCCGAAGCTTCTGGCGGGCACCGGCCGCGACGACCGCCACCTGGTGGTGGTCGCCGCCGCCGATCGCGGCCTGGCGGGCGGCTTCACCTCGTCGATCGTCCGCGCCGCGCGCCAGCACATCGACGGGCTGATCGCCCAGGGCAAGCAGGTGCAGGTGATCTGCGTCGGCAAGAAGGTGACGGCGCAGCTCGCCCGTCCCTACGCCGGCAAGATCGTCGAGACCTTCGACCTGTCGGCCAACCGCCAGCTGACGCTGTCGGTGGCCCAGCCGATCGCCGACGTCGTCACCCGCATTTACGAGGCGGGCGAAGCCGACATCGTCACCCTGTTCTACAGCCGCTTCAAATCGGTGGTCTCGCAGGTCCCCACGGCCTTGCAGCTGATCCCGGCGACCGTGGATGGCGTCGAAGCCGCTTCGGGCCCGACGGCGGTCTATGAGTACGAGCCCTCGGAAGAGGCCATTCTCGAGACCCTGCTGCCGCGCAACCTGACAGTTCAGATCCTGTCGGCCCTGCTGGACAACATGGCCGGCTTCTACGCCAGCCAGATGACCGCCATGGACAACGCCACGCGCAACGCCGGCGACATGATCAAGCGCTACACCCTTGAGTACAATCGTTCCCGCCAGGCCCAGATCACCAAGGAGCTGATCGAGATCATCTCCGGCGCCGAAGCCGTCTGATCTAGCCTAACGACACAAGCACGCAGAGACCGAAAGACCGCAACCCCATGGCCAAGACCCCCGCTGAGAAGCCGGCGACCGCCGCCGCCAAGAAGCCGGCCGCTCCGAAGGCCGCCGCCGCCCCCAAGGCCGCCGCGACCAAGGCGCCCGCCGCCCGGAAGCCGGCCGCCCCGAAGGCCGCCGCCGCCGCTTCGGCTCCGGCCAATAGCGCCGTGAACCTGGACGGCGCCACCGGCCGCCTCGTCCAGATCATCGGCGCTGTCGTCGACATCGAGTTCGACGGCGCTCTGCCGGCGATCCTGAACGCCGTCGAGACCATCAACACCGCCACCGGCCAGCGCCTGGTGTTCGAAGTCGCCCAGCACCTGGGTCAGAACACCGTCCGCGCCATCGCTATGGACGCCACCGAAGGCCTCGTCCGCGGCCAGGCCGTGCGCGACACCGGCGAGCCGATCCGCGTTCCGGTCGGTCCGGGCACCCTGGGCCGCATCATGAACGTCATCGGCGAGCCGATCGACGAGCAGGGCCCGATCCAGTCGACCCTGTCGCGCCCGATCCACCGCGACGCCCCGACCTTCGCCGAGCAGACCAACACGGCCGAAGTGCTGGTCACGGGCATCAAGGTCATCGACCTGATGTGCCCCTACACCAAGGGCGGCAAGATCGGCCTGTTCGGCGGCGCCGGCGTCGGCAAGACCGTGACGATGCAGGAACTGATCAACAACATCGCCAAGGCCTACGGCGGTTACTCGGTTCTGGCCGGCGTGGGTGAGCGCACCCGCGAAGGCAACGACCTCTATCACGAGATGATCGAGTCGAACGTCAACGTCGACCCGAAGGCCAACAACGGCTCGACCGAAGGCTCGCGCTGCGCCCTGGTCTACGGCCAGATGAACGAACCGCCGGGCGCCCGCGCCCGCGTCGCCCTGACCGGCCTATCGATCGCGGAATACTTCCGCGACGAAGAAGGCAAGGACGTGCTGCTGTTCGTCGACAACATCTTCCGCTTCACCCAAGCCGGCGCCGAAGTGTCGGCTCTGCTGGGCCGCATCCCCTCGGCCGTGGGCTATCAGCCCACCCTGGCCACCGAGATGGGCAACCTGCAGGAGCGCATCACCTCGACGAACAAGGGTTCGATCACCTCGGTGCAGGCCATCTACGTGCCCGCAGACGACTTGACCGACCCGGCCCCGGCCACCTCGTTCGCCCACTTGGACGCCACCACCGTTCTGTCGCGCGACATCGCGGCCCAGGCCATCTTCCCGGCCGTGGACCCGCTGGACTCGACCTCGCGGATCATGGACCCGCTGGTCATCGGCGAAGAGCACTACACGGTCGCCCGCCGCGTCCAGGAAGTCCTGCAGCAGTACAAGGCTCTGAAGGACATCATCGCCATCCTGGGCATGGACGAGCTCTCGGAAGAGGACAAGCTGATCGTGGCCCGCGCGCGTAAGATCTCGCGCTTCCTGAGCCAGCCGTTCCACGTCGCCGAGCAGTTCACCAACACCCCGGGCGCCTTCGTCCAGCTGAAGGACACCATCCGCTCGTTCAAGGGCATCGTCGACGGCGAATACGACCACCTGCCGGAAGGCGCCTTCTACATGGTCGGCGCCATCGAGGAAGCCGTGGCCAAGGCCGAAAAGATGGCGGCCGAAGCCTGATGACCGAAGACACGGACCTGGCCAATTTCTGCTGCGAAGAGCTGGCGGAAGCGGTGTCTCCGGACGCCAACGCCGGCCTCATCGAGCACGATAGCGGCCTGATCCTGCTGAACCTCGGCGAACGCGAGGAAGAGGGCGAAACGGGCGTGGTGCTGGCCACCATCCGATTCTGCCCCTTCTGCGGGACCGAGATCCAGACCGACGAGGATATCGAGGCCGCCCTGGGCGGCGTCGAGGAGACTTTCAACTGATGGCCAAGCTGCACTTCTCCCTGGTCGCGCCCGAACGGGAACTGTTCTCCGGCGACGTGGACCTGGTCCAGGCCCCCGGCTCGGAAGGCGATTTCGGCGTCCTGGCCGGCCACGCCCCGTTCATGACCACCCTGCGCGAAGGCAAGGTGACCGTGAAGGACGGCGCGACGACCAAGGTGTTCGACATCCAGGGCGGCTTCGCGGACGTCGGCCCCGACGGCCTGACCATCCTGGCCGAGCACGCCGTCGAAGCGGCCTGATCCCAGGGCCCTCCGCACGATTTCGAAGCGCCCTCGATCCTCCCGGATCGGGGGCGTTTTCGTATACGCTCAAAAGCGGGGGTGGAACGCCCTCGGCGCCCAGCCGAAATCCCGCGCGGCCGCCGACGAATCGAACGTCAGGTCCTGGCCCATCCGCGTCCCCATGGCCGTGGTCGCGCCTGGATAGAAGGGCCTGGCCAGCCGCATCACCAGGGCGAAAAGCCAGGTCGGCATGGGCAGGCTGCGCGGTCGCTGGCCGAGGCCCTCGAAGATCCGGTCGACCATCACGCGATAGGTCACCGTTTCCCCGCCGACCAAGTCGTAGGCCCGGTTTCGCGTCGCCGGCGCGTGGGCCGCGGCCAGGGCGCCGGCGGCCAGATCCTCGGCGTGGACCGGCTGGCGCAGACCCTCGCCCGCCCCCGACAACGGCATCACGTGAAAGCGCCGCGCCAGGCGGGCGATGCGACTGACGTTCCCGTCGCGTCCCTCGTCATAGATCAGGGTCGGCCGCAGGATGGTCCAGGCCACGTCATGGGCCGCGCACCAGGCCTCCACGGCGGCTTCGGCCCGCGCCAGGTCCGCCGCCACCGCCCGCTCGCCGGCGTCGGGCGAGTCGGTCTTGGTGAAACGGCTGGTCGAGGAAAAGGCGATCAGCCGGCTCAGGCCTCGCGCCTTCAAGGCCGGCAGGGCCGACGGCAGAAGCCAGATCGGCGACAATGAGAACACCGTGGCCGCCGCCGGCAGACGATCGGCCAGGTCGGGATCCTTGAGGTCGCCATCCAGCCAGCAGGCGTCGTTCGACGGCGGCCGGCGGCTGATCGCGACCGGGTCCAGCCCCTCGCTCTTCAGCCGCGCCAGCAGATGGCCGCCGATCAGACTGGTCGCGCCCAGCACCAGCACCGGCGTCTTCAGGGTGTTCTCGAAATCCATTCCCCTCATATAGTCAGGCTATCCGGAGCTTGCCCATGACCTATGAAGACGTCCGCGCCTTCGCCTCGCGCCTGCCCGGGGTCGAGGACGCAACGGCGTATGGTCGTCCGTGCCTGAAGGCGCACGGCAAGATCCTGGTCCGGCCTCACGAGGACGGCGAAAGCCTGGTCTGCCTCGGCGTGCCGTTCGACGAGCGCGACATGCTGGTCGAGGCCGAGCCCGACATCTTCCATTTCACCGACCACTATCGGAACTATCCGATCGTGCTGGTTCGGCTTGCGGCGGCCCATCCGGGCACGGTACGGCGTCTGGTCCTGCGCCAATGGCGCGCCACCGCGCCCAAAAAGGTGCTTAAGGCCTGGGACGAGGCGCACGGGGAGCAAGCATGAAGGTTTGGCGTATCGCGATCGCCGCTGTCGCCTGTCTGGGGCCGGCGCTGCAGTACTGGCTGATGACGCATGATCAGACCCTGGCCACGGGCGCGATCAAGACCGTGCGCTATTTCAGCTACTTCACGAACCTGTCGAACCTGCTGGCCGCCGCCGCTCTGGTCGCGCCTCTGATCGCTTCGGGCGACACATCCTTGGGACGCTTCGCCGCCTGGGCCGAGCGCGCCGGCCCGCGCGTCGCGATCGCCACCTATCTGACGATCACGGCCCTGGTCTACCACCTGATACTGGCCAGCGAGTGGAGTCCCAAGGGCCTGGACCTTGTCGCCGACACCATCCTGCACACCGTCACGCCCCTGGCCTATCTGATCGACCTGGCCGCGCGCGGGGGCGAGGGCGAGGCGCGCTGGATCGCGGCGGCCAAGGCGCTCCCCTTCCCGGCGCTATTCGCCGCCTGGACCGAGCTGCACGGCGCGCTATCGGGCTGGTATCCGTACCCGTTCATGAACGCCGCCAAGCACGGCTACCCGGCGGTGATGCTGAACATCCTGGCGATGAGCGCGGCCTTCGCCGGCGTCGCCCTGATCCTTACCGCCCTCTCGCGCGTTCGGGCCAGGCTGGCGCTGGTCCGTCCCGCGCCTATATCGGCCTGACCGTTCTTCTGGAGTTTCCGATGTCCAAGCTTGTTCCCGCCATCCGCTCGGGCGACGTCCTGATGCCCGCCCTCGGCTTCGGCACTTGGCAGCTCGAGAACGGAACCGCCGTTCCGCTGGTCGAGAAGGCCCTGGAGGTCGGCTATCGCCACATCGACACCGCCCAGATCTATGGCAACGAACGCGACGTCGGCGCGGCCATCAAGGCCAGCGGCGTCAAGCGCGACGAAATCTTCCTGACCACCAAGGTCTGGATCGACAAGTTCGCCGACGGCGACCTGCAGCGTTCGGCCGAGAAAAGCCTGGAGCGGCTAGGCGTCGACCATGTCGACCTGCTACTGCTGCACTGGCCCAAGCCCGAGGTCCCGCTGGCCGAAACCCTGAAGGCCCTGAACGAGGTCCGTTCGCGCGGCTGGACCCGCGCCATCGGCCTGTCCAACTTCCCCTCGGCGCTGCTGGCGGAAGCCGCCAGCCTGTCGGAGGCCCCGATCGCCACCGACCAGGTCGAGTATCACCCCTATCTGTCGCTGAAGACCCTTAAGGCCAAGGCCGACGAACTGGGAACCTCGATCACCGCCTGGTCGCCGCTGGCCCAGGGCAAGGTCGCCCAGGACCCGGTGCTGATCGAGATCGGCCGCGCCCACGGCAAGACGCCGGGCCAGATCACCCTGCGCTGGATCATCCAGCAAGGCGTCATCGCCATCCCGCGCACCAGCAACCCCAAGCGCGTCGAGGAGAACTTCGACGTGCTGGACTTCGAGCTGACCGAGGACGAGATGACCCGCATCCATGGTCTGGCCCGACCGGATGGTCGGCTGGGCGACTGGCTGGACAAGGCCTACCGCTGGGACGCGGAATAGGGTCGCCGCCCACATCGCGTCCGGGCGCCGCCGGGCTGTTGAAGGTAGCGCGTGAAGATGGACCATGACGTGCTGCTCGGCGGCTTGGCCGTGAGGGCGTTGGGATCCTGGAAGGGCGCAACGCCGCCAAGATGCTCCCCGCAACGCGGGGGAGCTTCTTGGCGGCCGCATTGACTCCCCCGCCCGCCGCCGTATTTTCCGCCGCGTTCGCGTGACTGGCGTTGAAGGTGGGAAACCACCGGGGAGCGTGGACCGCGCGCCTTTCAGGCGGGACGTCGTTCCGCCGCCCGGAAAGGCGCGTTGCTTGAGAGCTTGCGAGCAGACGCAAAACCGGCGTCCACTTTCACGGCTCGCAAGCCGCCGCGCGCCTGGGCTCCGCTTTTTCGACCACGAAACCAGGAGTCCGCCGTGCCCGCCGCCCCCGACTATCCGTCCGCCCCCGATCTCGTCGCCCCCAAGCGCGCCCTGCTGTCAGTCTCCGACAAGACCGGCCTGGTGGAGGCCGCCAAGACGCTGCACGAGGCCGGGGTCGAGCTGGTCTCGACCGGCGGCACCAAGGCCGCGATCGCCGCCGCCGGCATCCCGGTCAAGGACGTTTCGGACCTGACGGGCTTCCCCGAAATGATGGACGGCAGGGTCAAGACCCTGCACCCGGTGGTGCACGGCGGGCTTCTAGGCGTGCGCGACGCGGCCGATCACGCCAAGGCAATGGCCGACCACGGCATCGGCGGCATCGATATCCTCTATGTGAACCTCTATCCGTTCGAGGCGACAGTCGCGAAGGGGGGATCCTACGCCGAATGTGTCGAGAACATCGACATCGGCGGCCCAGCCATGATCCGCTCGGCGGCCAAGAACCACGGCTATGTCGCCGTCTGCACCGATCCGGCCGATCTCGCCGAGGTGCTGGAAGCCCTGAAGGCCGGCGGAACGACCCTGGCCCTGCGCCAGACCCTGGCGGCCCGCGCCTATGCCCGCACGGCGGCCTATGACGCGGCGATCTCGGCCTGGTTCGCGGAGGCGCTCGGCCAGGACTTTCCGGCCCGCAAGTCGATCGCCGGCGAGTTGCGCCAGACCATGCGCTATGGCGAGAATCCGCACCAGAAGGCGGCCTTCTACACCTTCCCGAACCCGCGCCCGGGCGTGGCCACGGCCAAGCAGCTGCAGGGCAAGGAGCTCAGCTACAACAACATCAACGACACCGACGCGGCCTTCGAGCTGATCGCCGAGTTCGATCCGGCGGCCGGCCCGGCCGTGGCGATCATCAAGCACGCCAACCCGTGCGGCGTGGCCGTGGGCGCGACCCAGCGCGAGGCCTATGAGCGGGCGCTCGCCTGCGACCCGACCTCGGCCTTCGGCGGCATCGTGGCGGTGAACTCGCGCCTGACCCGCGAGGCGGCCGAAGCCATGGTCGAGATCTTCACCGAGGTGGTGATCGCCCCCGAGGCCGACGAGGACGCCGTGGCCGTGTTCGCGGCCAAGAAGAACCTGCGCCTGCTGGTGACCGGCGGTCTGCCGGATCCGCTGTCGACCGGCGACACGTTCAAGAGCGTGGCCGGCGGCTTCCTGGTCCAGTCCCGCGACGACGCGCGGATCAAGGCGACCGATCTGAAGATCGTCACCAAGCGCCAGCCGACCGACGAAGAGGTGCGCGACATGCTGTTCGCCTTTACCGTCGGCAAGCACGTGAAGTCGAACGCCATCGTCTATGCCCGCGCCGGCCAGACCCTGGGGGTCGGCGCCGGCCAGATGAACCGCAAGGACTCGGCGCGGATCGCGGCCCTGCGCGCCGCCGACTTCGGCCTCGACCTGAAGGGCTGCGCCTGCGCCTCGGAAGCCTTCTTCCCGTTCGCGGACGGCCTGATCCAGGCCGCCGAGGCCGGGGCGACGGCGATCATCCAGCCGGGCGGCTCGATGCGCGACGCCGAGGTGATCGAGGCGGCCGACAAGCTGGGTCTGGCCATGGCCTTCACCGGCGTTAGGGTGTTCAGGCACTAGGAGTCTCGAGCCTTCATGGACAGCGCCGCCTGGGGCGACCAGCTCGCCCAACATTCCCGGGTGTTCAAGCCGGTCGGGCCGGGCCCTTTCCCGGTGGCGCTGATCCTTCACGGCTGCGGCGGCAAGACCCCGTTCCTCGAGGACTACGCCCGGGTCGCGGTCAAGGCGGGATGGGCGGCCGTGGTGGTCGACTCGTTCAAGCCGCGCGGCGTCACGCCGCTGCAAGCCAAGCTGACGGTCTGCACCGGTCTCGCTGTGCGTGGCCACAAGCGAGCCGGCGACGTCTTCGCGATGCTGGCCTGGCTGGAGGGGCAGGATTGGGCGGACGCCGACCGCGTCTTCCTGGCCGGCTGGAGCCATGGCGGCTGGACGATTATGGACGCCTACGCCCTGGGCGAGCGCACGGCGACCTTGACGGGCATCACGGACGCCGAGCCGGCGCGGCTGCGGCGTTCGGTGAGAGGGGCCCTGCTGGTCTATCCCTATGCCGGCTATCCGGCCCTGACGACGCGGCGAGGCTGGGGCGCCGAACCGCCGCCGGTCTGGTCGGTGATCGCCGGCAAGGATCAGGTGGTCGGCTGGAAGCTGCCCAAGGCCGCCCTAGACCGCCTGTCGCGCGACGGCCTGACGGTCGACGAGCTCTTCCTGCCCGACGCCACCCACGCCTTCGACGACGACCACGCCAACGATCCCCGGGCGCGTTACAGGCCCGACCTCTTCCAAGAGGTTCAGGCCTATTTCACCCGGGCGCTAGAGGCCTGCTTTTAGGCTGGAACAGGCGACAGGCGCGGGCGACGCAGGCGGGTCGGGCCGCGATAGAGGCGCCGCCAGACCCACTCCAGCGGTCCCATCTCGAAGCGGTCCATCCACCAGCGCGACCACAGGATCTGCAGGACCCAGATCGCCACGGTGATCGCCGCCAGTCCGGGCCGGTCGACCTTGCCGTGCAGATCCAGGCCGCGCCCGCCGTAGAAGACGGCGGTCATGATCAACGACTGGGTCAGATAGTTGGAGAAGGCCATCTGTCCCACCGGCGCCAAGGCCTTCGGGATCGCCGCCCAGACGCCTCGCGACCGCGACGCCAGGACCATCAGGCTGACATAGGCCAGGGTGGTCAGCGGAGCCGTGACCATCTGAACCGCCCCCGCCATCGCGGCCAGCGGACGCGGCAGGCCCAGCAACGGCAGGGCGATGAACATCGCGCCGACCACCGCCAAGGCCAGCAGGCCGACCGCGATCAGGATCCGATAGGTCCGCGCGCTGGCCTCCCCGGTGAACAGACCAGCCTTGAAGCAGCCCAGGCCGATCAGCATCAGGCTGGCGGTCATGGCGAAGATGAAGGGCTCGTTCGGAAGAATGGCCGCGCGATCCCTGGCGTTCTGAATCAAGGACTGCGCGAAGCCGCCGCCGTACTGCGTCTCGGCCGCCTTGGCCTTGGCCAGTTCCTTGGCGACCTCCAACCCTTCCCGCGCGGCGTCATGGCCGAAAATCAAGGCGGCGACGGTCCCGGTGATCAGCATCAGGGAGAAGGCCGACCAGATCGTGATTCCGACCCGCAGCAGACGTCGGGGTGCCCAGGATCGGGCCAGCATCACGGCAAACCCCGCCAGGGCGTAGCTCAGCAGCACGTCGCCGTACCAGATGGCGAAGCCGTGCAGCAGGCCGAAGACGACCATCCAGCCCAGACGCCGCCGCAGGATCGCGCCCCGCTCCAGGTCGGACCGCTCGCCGCCGACCAGGAAGATCGACACGCCGAACAGCATGGAGAACAGGGTCACGAACTTGCGCTGAAACAGCCATTGGGTGACGACCCAGACCGCGAGCGTGGCGGGGCTGGTCCCGAACGGCCAATGCTTGACCGACTCGGCGACGTTCGGGGCGACGGCGAAGTCGGGGGCGTTGCACAACAAAATCCCCAGAACCCCCAGACCGCGCAGGGCGTCCAGCAGAACGATGCGATCCTTGGTCATGGCGTCCGTCCCTCCCCGGGCGGAGACCCTGCCCCTTTCAGTCTCGTTCGGCAACCGGCGCTATGCGAGGCGCGGTGGCCAGGACCAGGGCGCCGGCGGCCAGGAACCCGGCGGAGACGACGACGGCGATCCGCTGCTCGGCGAAGATGCGGGTGCCGATGGCGATGATCAGCGGCGCCATGAACGCCGTGGCCTTGCCCGAAAGGGCGTAGAGCCCGAACCAGCGTCCGGTCTCGCCGGCCGGCGCCAACTGGGCCATCCAGGCGCGCAAGGACGCCTGGGCCGGGCCGAACGTCAGGCCGACGAACAGGCTGAAGAACAGGAACACCCGCTCGGGCGTGCTGGCGAACAGGGCCCCGCTCTTGGCCGGAGCGACGTGGATCATAAAGAACACCGTATCCTTGCCGACCATGCCGACCCCGACGGCGCCGAACAGCACGATGGCCGTGGCCAGCAGCACCGTCCGCTTGGAGCCGATCTTCTGGTCGACGCGCCCGCCGACGAACGTGCCAAGGCCCGCCATGGTCGACAGGGCGATCGCGTAGATCCCGAGCTGCGAGGTCGTCCAGCCGAACAGCCCCGCCGCCAGCACGCCGCCGAACGCGATGAAGCTGGAAATGCCGTCGCCCAGCAGCATCCGGCCGACGAGAAAGCGCAACATGTGCGGGCGACGGGGCAGGCTCCGGATCGTCTCCCAGAGCTCGGCCAGGGGCCGGGTTCCGCTGGCGGCCGGCGGCTTGGGCGCGGCCAGCATCAGCGGCCAGGAGAACAGCAGGAACCAGACCGCCACCAGCGGTCCGACGACGCGATCGGGCTCGTGCAGCGCCTTGGACAGCCCCAGCAGGGGAATCTTGGGCAGCGAGAAGCAGAAGAGCACGATGAACAGCGAGACCAGCGACCCGACATAGGCCAAGGCCCAGGCCGTGCCCGACAGCCGCCCGATCTGCCCGGGCTTGGCGACGACCGGCAGCAGGGCGTTCATCACCGACCCGCCCAGCTCCGTCACGACGCCGGCGACGACCAGAAAGCCCAGGATCAGCGGAATCCGCGCGGTCTCGCCTGGAACCGCCCACCACAGTCCGACGCTGGCGACGACGAAGGGAAACGCCAGACCCACCAGCCAGACACGGGGATTGCGCCGCGTGTCGACGTCCGCTCCGACCAACGGCGACAGGATCGCGATCAGCAGACCCGAGACCGCGCCGGCATAGCCCAGCAGGCTCTGGCCGCGCGTCGCGTCGCCGACGAAACCCGCCGCGAAATAGGGCACGAAGATAAAGGTCGCGATCAGCGCCCAATAGGGCTGTTGGGCCCACTCATAGAGCGCCCAAGCCAAACGCTGGCGATCACCCCGGTCCATGCTGACGCTCCCTGCCGCCCCTCCCCTCGTAAGGGAGAGGCGGCGAAGGAGCTAGCCTTAAGCGGCGGCCGACAGCTCGCGCAGGGCCGCGTTGGCGATGGTCAGCTTGGCGAAGGTCCAGCCGCCGCCCGCCTGTTCGATATCCTCGATCGTGCGCTTGACCGCCTTGGGGCGGTCGCCGCGCAGGGCCGACCAGGACGCGATCGCCGCCTTGGCCGAGCCTTCGTCCTCGCCGGCCTGGGCGTTGGCGGCGAACTTTAGCACCTGCTGGGTGATCGAGGTCTGCTCGGTCAGCATGTCCTCGATCAGGCGGCGGACCGCCAGGCGCTCGAAGCTGTCGCCGCCGACGAACGAACCGGCCGCGCCCCGCAACCGGTCGAAGCCGAACGCCGCCCCAACCTGGTGATAGAGGCGGGCGACGTTCTCGACGCTCCAGCTGGACGCATTGGCCAGATCGACCAGATCGGCCGCCGTGGTCAGCGGCTGCAAGGCCGCGACGGCCTGGGCCAGGGCTTCGGGCGCGCCATCGGCCACATAGGCCTTCGCGCGCTTCGACACCGCCTTCTGCTCGAAGGGCGACAGGTTGGCCGGCGTATGGGCCTTCAGCGCCGCGACCGACGGGCCATAGGCCTCGACCAGTTGCTGGACGCTGGAGCTGTCCCGAACGGCGCGACGGGCGAGCCAGAAGGCGAGGCTGCGCAAGGCGTAGGCCAGGGCCTTGTAGAGCGCGGTCTGACCGGCCGCCGAGGCTTGATTGTCCAGCGTGTTGACCTGATCCCAGAGGGCGTCGACGCCGAGGATCTCACGCGCGGCGGTAAAGCCGACGACCACCGCCCTGACGTCCGCCCCGGCCGCCGCCTTCAGACGGCTGGCGAAGGTCGGTCCGCACATGTTGACCATCTGGTTGCCGACCACCGTGGCGATGATCTCGCGCTTCAGGCGGTGCTTCTGCATCGCGTCGGCGTACTTGCCGAGCGCCTTGGGGAAGTAGCCCTCCAGCGTGGCTTCGAACCACGCATCATCCGGCGCCGAGCTGGCGACGATCTCGTCGAACAGGTCCAGCTTGCCATAGGCCAGCAGCACGGCCAGTTCGGGCCGCGTCAGGCCCTTGCTCGCCGCCTTGCGCTCCAGCAGCACGGTGTTGGTCGGCAGGCCCTCCACCTTGCGATCCAGGCGGCCGCGCTGCTCCAGATCGACCATGTAGCGGATCTGGGCGTCGATCTCGCTGACCGCGTCGCTTTCCAGAAGCGTCAGGGCCAGGGTCTGATCGTAGTTGTGCTCCAGGACATGGTGTCCGACATCATTGGTCATCGAGGCCAGCAAGGTGTTGCGGTCGGGTCGCGAGAGCTCGCCCGAACGCTCCAGAATGCCGGTCAGGATCTTGATGTTGACCTCGTGGTCGGAGCTGTCGACGCCGGCCGAGTTGTCGATCGCGTCGGTGTTGATATGGCCGCCAGCCTGGGCGAACTCGATCCGGCCGGCCTGGGTCAGGCCGAGGTTCGCGCCTTCGCCCACCACCTTGACCCGCAGGTCCGACCCGTTGACCCGGATGGCGTCGTTGGCCTTGTCGCCTGCGTCGGCGTGGCTCTCGCCCTTGGCCTTCACATAGGTGCCGATGCCGCCGAGATAGAGCAGTTCGGCCTTGGACTTCAGGATCGCGGTCATCAGCTCGGCCGGCGACACGGCCTCGGCCTTGATCTCGAAGAGATCGCGGACCTCCTTCGACAGCGGAATGCTCTTGAGGCTACGGGCGAAGACGCCGCCGCCGGGAGAGATCTTCGACTTGTCGTAATCGTCCCACGACGAGCGCGGCAGCTTGAACATCCGGTCGCGCTCGGCCCACGAGACCGCCGGATCCGGGTTCGGATCGAGGAAGATGTGGCGGTGATCGAAGGCGGCCAGCAGTTTGGTCTGCTTCGACAGCAGCATCCCGTTGCCGAACACGTCGCCCGACATGTCGCCGACGCCCACGGCGGTGAAGGTCTGGGTCTGGATGTCCTTGCCCAGTTCGCGGAAGTGGCGCTTGACGGCCTCCCAGGCGCCGCGGGCCGTGATGCCCATGACCTTGTGGTCGTAGCCGACCGAGCCGCCCGACGCGAAGGCGTCGCCGAGCCAGAAGCCGTAGTCCTCCGCGACGCCGTTGGCGATGTCGGAGAAGGTGGCCGTGCCCTTGTCGGCGGCGACGACCAGATAGGGGTCGTGGCCGTCATAAACGACGACCGAGGTCGGCGGCACGACCTGGTTGTCGGCGTCGATATTGTCCGTCAGGTCCAGTAGGCCCGACAGGAACGTCTTGTAGGCGCGGATCGCCTCGGCCTGGATGGCGTCGCGATCGCCGCCGCGCGGCAGTTGCTTCGGATAGAAGCCGCCCTTGGAGCCGACCGGCACGATGACGGCGTTCTTGACCTGCTGAGCCTTCACCAGGCCCAGCACCTCGGTGCGGAAATCGTCGCGGCGATCGGACCAGCGCAGGCCACCCCGCGCGACCGGACCGAAACGCAGATGCACGCCCTCGACATGCGGCGCCGAGACATAGATCTCGCGGAACGGCTTGGGGGCCGGCAGGTCTTCCAGTTCGCGCGAGGCGATCTTGAAGCTGATATAGGGCTTGGGTCCGCCGTCGGCGGCCGGCTGATAGAAGTTCGTGCGCTGAATCGCGCCGACCAGGGCGGCCAGGCGACGCAGGACGCGGTCGGCGTCGAGGCTCTCAACGGCCTGCAGCGCCTCGACGATCTTTTCCTGGACGGCCTTGGCCTGCTGCTCGCGCGTGGCGAGATCGGCGCGGATGGCCGGATCGAAGCGCACCTGGAAGAGATCCAGGATCAGACGGGTGACCGCCGGATGATCCCGGAGGGCGGCTTCCTGCACCAGTTGGCTGGGGTCGAGCCCGGATTGCTGGCGATAGCGGGCCAGAGCGCGCACCAGGGCGGCCTCGCGCCACGTCACCGCCAGCTCCAGCACGATCCGATTAAAGCCGTCGTTTTCGGTTCGGCGAGTCCAGATGGCGACGAAGGCTTCTTCAAAAACCTCGCGGATGTCGTCGAACACCAGATGCTGGCCGGCGGGATCGTCGAGCACGAACTCGTGGACCCAGATCGGATGCGGCCCGTCGGCCTCCTGCACGCTCAGCCGAAAGCCGTCCTCGATCAGCGCCTTTAGGCCCATACGCTCCAAGATGGGCAGGACATCGGCCAGAGGGGCGGCCGCGCCGCGCAGATACAGCTTGAAACGGAAGGTGCGCGGGCCGTCCTCGGAGCGGCGGAAGGCCCTGACGCGCGGCGGCGCGTCGGCGCGTAGGCCTTCGACCATGTCGATATCGGCCAGCGCCTCGATCGCGTCGTACTGATCGCGATAGCCTGGCGGGAAGGCGCGGCCATATTTGGCCAGCAGGGCGCGAACCCCGCCGGCCGGGGCGCCGCCCGCCCGGACGACGGCCTCGAAGCGGTCCTCCCAGGTCAGCGCGGTGTCGGCGATGCGCGCCTCGACCAGACCGAGGTCGGGATCGGGGTGGTCGCCCGGCGTGACCTCCACGATGAAGTGCGCCCGCGCCAGGGGCGCGTCGGAAATCTCGGGATAGTATTCGAGCACCCTGCCGTCATAGGCGTCGGCCAGGATCGCGCCGGCGCGCTCGCACACCTCGGTGTCGAAGCGTTCGCGCGGGATATAGACCAGCACCGAGGCGAAGCGGTCGAACGGGTCCATCCGCGAGAACAGCCGAACCCGAGGCCGGTCGATCAGATGCAACACCCCCAGCGCCATCGACAGAAGGGTCTCCTCGCTGGTCTGGAACAGCTCGTCGCGCGGCCAGGTCTCGAGGATGTTGCGCAGGCGTTTTTCGTTGTGGCTGCCGGGCGCCTTGGCGGCGCGGCGCATAATGCGGGTGACCCGGTGACGGATCAGCGGCACCTCGTTGGCTGGGGTCTCGTAGGCCTCGGCGGTGAACAGGCCCACGAAGCGGAACTCGCCGCATGGACGACCGTCGGAGCCGTAACGACGGATGCCGACATAGTCCATGAAGCCGCGCCGATGGACCCGCGACCGCAGATTGGACTTGGCCACCGCGACCGGAGCGCCTGTCTCGAGCTGGCGACGCAGCTGGGCCGACAGCACCGCCGGCTCGTGGGCGCGGCGCAGCACCGCGCGCGAGGAGTCGCGCAAGACCCCAAGGCTCGCCTCGGGCTCGTAAAGCGGTTCCTCGGCCGCGTAGTCGCCATCCGCCGCGCGCGGATATTCATAGACCCGCGCACCCAGGAACACGAAGTTGTCGTCCTCGAGCCAACGCAGGAACGCGATATCTTCCTGCTGCCCCTCCTCGCTGGTGACCCCGGGCGTCGCCGCCAGTTCAGAGATAGCGCGATGCATCAGCTCACGCATCGCCTTGAAGTCGCCGACGGCGCGGCGGACGTCGAACAGAGTCTCGCGCACCTGTTCCAGCAGGAACTCGACGCGATCCTCGCCAACGGGATCGAGGTGCACCTGGATCAGCGAGCGGGGCAGGCCGTCGATCTCGACGACGGGATGGAACATGGCCCGAACGCGAAAGCCGCCCTCGGTGATCTCGCCCATCACGCTATCGACCAGGAAGGGGCGGTCCGGCTGCACGATCTCCAGCAGGTCGCGGCCCGCGCCGGCTTCGCCAGCCGAGCGAAGGCGGACAACGGGCTGGTCGCCCTTCACGCCGACGGCGTAGTCCCAGAACTCCGCGAGCGACGCGGCGGCGGCGGTGGCCGACAGCACTGGCGCGTCCTCGACCGCCCAATCAGCGTCGACCTGCGCCAGAAAATCCCGCTCCTCGAGCGACAGGGCCTGGACAGTCTTCTGCCGCTTCAACGCATAGGCGGCCGCCAGACTGTCGGTGGGGTTGATCTTGGCGCCGCTCATCTCGCTTCCTCGAAAATTTTACCGACTTACCTAGCGGAGAACGATAAAAACTCAACGTTTCGCGCCAGAAAGAGCGATCTTTGCGCCGTCTTCCGCCGGAACACGCGGCGCGGATCGCCAACAGCTTAGCCTCGGCGGAAAGGCATGTCGTTAATAGGCGAAAACGGAAGCGCCGTCGGCTGGGGGAGGCCGACGGCGCGGGCCCGCTTGGGGGAAGGCGGGCGTCTTCCGGGGAGCGACGGCGGCCTTGCCTGCCGTGGTCCGCGGTGTGTCCGGGTGGGGGGAGCCGGACAGGACATAGATAGGGACGTGGGAGGGCATTTTAAGGGCCGCCCTCATTTCTTTCGCGGCGTCGAACGCGTGGCCGCCGTCGCCGCCCGCTCGCCCTGCGGATCGCCGTCTTCGGAAAGAAGGATAGCGATCCAGCGCGAGCCGTCGAACTGGGCCAGGATCACCATGGCCGCCACGGTCAGAGGCGTGGACAGGAACATGCCCGGCACGCCCCACAGCGCGCCCCACAGCGCCAAGGACAGCAGCACCACCGTCGGGTCCATGTTCAGGCTTTCGCCCTGCATACGCGGATAGATGACGTTGCCGACCACGAAGAAGATGGTCTGCAGGGCGGCGAACAGGATGATCGCGGGCCAGAAGCTCTGCGGAAACTGCACCAGCGCGAACAGCGGCGGCAGGAAGCAGCCGATCGCGCCCCCCAGGATCGGGATATAGGCCGCCAGGAAGATCAGGAAGGCCCAGAAGAAGGCGTTGTCCAGCCGCAGCAGCATCATCACCACGAAGGCCGAGGCGGCGATCATCAGGCCGGTCACCGTCTGTATCCAGAGATACTGCTCGACCCCGTCGCGGATGCGCTGGAACATCTTCAAGTTCCGCTCGCGCTCGGCGTGCTGGGGAAACAGGGCGACGATCTTGCGGCCGAAGCCTTTGCGCGAGGCGATGATGAATCCGAGATAGATCAGGACCAAAACCGCGCTGGACGCGAAATTGCCGAACGAGGCCGCCGCCTGGCCTATGAAGCGCTGCGGATTCAGCTCGTTCACCAGGCCGCCGATCGTCGGGGCCACCTTGATCCCGGCGATGTGCGCGACCCGGGCGATGATCTCGTTCAGGCGCGGCGTGTAGTCCTTGAGTTGGTCGAAGAAGCCTCGGCCGTTGGCGATCACCACCCAGAAGGCCACTCCGAAGAGCAGGACCGACAGCACCATGGCGGTTGGCATGGCGGCGCGAGTGGGAAAGCCAGGAACACGGGTCGTCAGCACCCGGGCGAAGCTGTCGATCATCACGGCCAGGAAGAGCGCCAGGGCCAGCGGGGTCAGGATGCCCTGCATCCAGTAGAGCGTCGCCCCGCCGGCCAGGACGGCCAGGAACACCACCGCGTTGCGGGTGGTCACGGGGGGCGTGGCGGGGGCGGGCATGAACGAACTCTCCGGCGGCGCGACGACATTGCCCGCGCCGATCGGCCACGCGCAAGGCCCCGTTCGGGGGCGGCCGAATCCTAACGCGGGGTTTTGACAATGGCGCCGCGGAAGAGCGAAGAGCGAAGAGCGAGGTCGGAACGCCGGCTCAGGCCGAGCGCTTGACCTTGCGCGCCGACCCGACGTCCGGCTCGGCGATCGTCGACGCCCCAGCCACGGTCCAGGCCGTCAGGGCGTCCACCGGCGCCGGACGGCCGATGGCGTAGCCCTGCAGCTCGGCGCATTGCTCTCCGCGGAGAAAGAGGATCTGCTCTTCCGTCTCGACGCCCTCGGCGACGACCGGAATTTCAAGGCTGCGGCCCAAGCCGAGAACGGCGCGCACGATCACGGTGGCCCGGTCGTGCCGGTGGATATTCTCGACGAAGCTCTTGTCGATCTTGATCTTGTCGAACGGGAACGATTGCAGCGTCGAAAGCGAGGAGAAGCCGGTGCCGAAATCGTCCATGGCGATCCGCACCCCGAGCGCCTTCAGGCGACGCAGATTGTCCAGCGCCCGCTGGTAGTCCTTGAACAGGGCGCTCTCGGTGATCTCCAGTTCCAGGCGAGACGGCGAGAGGCCCGAGGTGATGAGAACCTCGTGCACCAGGCTGGGCAGGTCCGGATCGTGCAGCTGGATCGGCGAGAGATTCACCGCGATGCGCAGCGGCTTCTCCCACGCGGCGGCGTCGGCGCAGGCGCGGCGCAAGACCCAGTCGCCCAGCGCGCCGATCAGGCCGTTCTCCTCGGCCACGGTGATAAAATCCAGCGGTGGGATCATGCCCCGCGTCGGGTGCTTCCAGCGGACCAGGGCCTCGAAGCCGCAGACCTCGCCGTCGGCCGCCCGGGCCAGGGGCTGGTAGTGGACCACGAGCTCGCCATCGGCGATGCCCTGCCGCAGGTCGCGGGCCAGATTGCGGCGCTCGCGGATGCTGTCATCCATCTCGCGCTTGAAGAAGCGATAGACGCCGCGGCCGCTTTCCTTGGCGCGGTTGAGCGCCATGTCGGCATTAGCCATCAGGGTCTCGGCCGCGCGGCCGTCTTCCGGATAGAGGCTGACGCCCAGGCTGGCGGCGAGGCTCAGGTCCTGCCCCTCGAACGCCATGGGCGCCGACAGCATCTCGAGCAGGCGGCCCGACAGTTCGGCGGCCGCCGCCGGCTGATCGCCGCCGGCGACCTGCGCGACGATGAACTCGTCGCCGCCCAGGCGCGCGACGAAGGACGGAGACTGCACCGCCGCCTGCAGTCGGCGTGCCGTCTCCACCAGGATGGCGTCGCCGGCCTGGTGTCCGTGCTGATCGTTGGCGTCCTTGAAATGATCGAGGTCGATGCAGAACACCGAAAGGCTCTCGCCCGAGGCCTCGACACGCTCGATGGCGGCCGCCAGGCGGGCTTGCAGCGAATTGCGATTGGGCAAGCCGGTCAGGCCGTCATGCTCGGCGAGATAGCGGATCTTCTCCTCGGCCGCGCGACGTTCGCGCAGGTCACGGATGGCCAGGACCGTCAGACCCGAGGTCTCGATGCGCGCGCCATCGTCCATCAGACGCGAGAACACCTCGACCGGAATCTCGCGACCGCCGCCGACCGGCTGCAGCCGCCCCTCGCGGCGCACGCCTTCATGGCCGGAACCGCTGTCCTCGATGGTCAGCATGGCCCCGATCAGCGGACGCCCGATCAGCTCCGACAGCGGCGCGCCGGCCAGTTCGCAGAAGGCGGCGTTGGCGTCGTTGATCTTGCCGGACTGGACGACGACCAGACCCTCGTAGGCGGCGTTGGCCAGGCGGCGGATGCGCTCCAGGGCCGAGCGCGAGGTCTGGGATTCGATGGCGACGGCGCCCAGCCCGCCCAGGATGATCATCGCGGTGATCGAGCCGACCGCCAGGGTCAGCATCGCGCCCGACAGCAACTGGTCGGGCACCTGGATCGAGGTGTCCGGAATGATGGTGATGGCCGACATGCCGGTGAAGTGGAGCGCGATGATGCCCAGGGACAGCAGGCCGCCGCCCAGGGCCTGTCGCTTGGTCGTGCGGGCGTTACCGGCCGCGACAAGGGCCGCGACGGCGCCGCTCACGCCCAGAATGGCGGAAAGGCCGACCGTCGCGTGCTCCCAGACCAGACGTCCTTGGGTCACGAACGCCGACATGCCGGTATAGTGCATGGCCGCGACGCCAAGCCCGAGCAGAAGGCCGCCGGTGAAGTCGTTGGTGGTGCTGCGTTGGGCCGAGGCGACGGCGAAACCGCTAGCCATGAACAGGGCCGCGATCATCAGCGACAGCAGGGTGCCCGTCGGGCTGTAGCCCGTCTTCAGGCCCGGCGTGAAGGCGACCATGGCGATGAAGTGCGTGGCCCAGACGCTCGACCCCGCGACGAGACCGGTGAGCAGCAGCCAGGCGGCGCGAACGACGCCCCGCGCCCCGCGCATCCGCGAGTAGAGGCGGAAGGTCGTGAAACATCCCGCCATGCAAACCAGAACTGCGACAACCAGCAGGCGCAGATCATGCTGCGTCGTCAGGCAGGTCAGAAACTTAAGCACGCACGCCCCCACTAGGGTCATAAGACCTTATGGCTACAGCTTAAGTTGCGAATAAACCGTTTCTGATCGGACGACGCCGACGGGACGCATCGAGCCCTCCTCATTCCGGAAACACCAAGCTTCGGTTTGGCCCGACTTGCCTCGGCGAGCCGATTGCTGGATTAGGCGCAATAGCGCCGCGTGGCGGCGAGGATCG
>NZ_APMP01000024.1 GCF_000372645.1 Caulobacter vibrioides OR37
CGGGCGGGTCGGCGGGGCCGCCTCGGCGCGCGGATTGGCCGGCGGGAAGTCGGCGAACGGATCGTCGAAGCCGCCGGCGGCCGGGCTCAGCGACGGCGGAGCCGACGCGCGCCAGGGGTCCGAGGCCTCGGTCGTGAACTCGTCGGCGGCGTCGAAGCCCAGATCGAAGGGGTCGCTGTCGGTCGGCCGCATTACTGGATCGCCTTCGAAATCGCGCCGCTGCCCTGATCATCCTTGGCCGAGCTGGTGGTTTCCCCCTTGCGGTACTTCTTGAACACCGTGTCTCGGCGTCCGGCGTCCGCCGGATCCATGCCGCGCGGATGGACCAGATCCTCGGGATTGGCGACCTGGGCGGCCAGGTTGGCGGCGATGGCGCAACCGAAATTCGCGTAGGCCTCGTTCTTGCGGGTCCTGGTCAGGTTTTCCCAGGCCTGACCGCATTTGATCGGCTCGGCGGCATAGCGCAGGAAGCCGACGCGGATGGTGTTGTCATCCGGACCGGTCGGGTTGAAGCCGACGATCCGCACGCGCGCGGACGGCGCGCCCAGGCTGACCAGGCGGTCGCGGATCTGGCTGGCCATGGCGCCCGAGGCGTTGGGAGCGGTGACGACCAGTTCGCGGCCCTCCGCGTCCAGCCAACGATCGACCAAGGCCTCCAGGGCCGCGCCCTGATTGGCCGACAGGCCGGCGGCGTGCGGCGCCAGGATGATTTCGTCGGGCGCGGAGCTGACCTTGACGCGGTCCATCCACTGCTCGGTCTCGGTGCGCGCCGTCTTCGAGGGCCCCTGGTCGGGCGACGTCGAGGCGCAGGCGGCCAGGCTGGCGACGGCGGCGGCCAGCAGCGCGGTCTTCAGGACGGTCTTGACGGGGGACATCTGCGTCATGGTTGCGCCCTACTCGATCACATAGCCCACGGGGCCTTGATAGGCGCGCCCGGCGTTCGCGCCGGCCGGCGCCTTGACCACCTTGTTGAGCCGCCCCAGCAGGACCGTGCTCATGTCGTCGGCGATCCTCAGCCCGTCGGCCGGGGTCTGGAGATTCTGCGGCTTGGTGGGATCGACGATGTACGGGGTGACGATGATCACCAGCTCGGTCTCGCCGTTCAGGAAGTCGCGCGATCGGAACAGCGAGCCCAGGATCGGCATCGAGGTCATGCCGGGCAGCGAGTCGATCGTCTGCTTGGTGGTCTGCTGCAAGAGGCCGGCGATCATGAACGAGCCGCCCGACGGCAGCTCGACCGTGGTCTCGGCGCGGCGGACGTTCAGGCCCGGCACCGTCAGGGACGACGAGCTGCCGCTGCCCCCGCTGACCGAATAGGCGCCCAGGCTGGTCAGCTCGGAGACCTCGGTGGAGATCTTCAGCGAGATGCGGCCGCCCGACATGACCACGGGCGTGTAGCCCAGACCCACGCCGTAGGGCTTGAACTCGATCGAGACCTTGCCGGTGGCGTCGGTGCCGGTCGGCACGGGGAACTCGCCGCCGACCAGGAAATGGCCCGCCTCGCCCGAGACGGCGGTCAGGTTCGGCTCGGCCAGGGTGCGCACCAGGCCCACCCGCTCGAAGGCCTGCAACATGCCGGTGGCCTGGTTCACCGCCTTGCTGCCGGCGGTGGTCTGGACCGTGGCCGTGTCCCCGTTCACGCCGGTAATCGGATTGCCCTTGGCGTCATAGGTCGTGAAGACCTTGTCGTGCACGACCTGATTACAGGTGCCCGACAGCCCCGCCATACAGGGCACGATCATTTCCGGCTGCTTGGTGGTGTCCAGCTTGTAGCCGCCGGTGATCCCGCCCAGCAGGCTGCCGTTGACGCCATAGGTCGGCGAGAAGCCCAGCGAGAACTGGTTCTGGCCCAACTGGCCCAGCACCGCGTTCAGGTTGACGCCCAGCTGCTTGATGACGTTGCGCTGCACCTCGACGATGCGAACCTGAAGCGTCACCTGGTCCTTGCCGGCGACGGCCAGCATGTTCAGCACCTTGTCCTCGCTGCCGACATAGCGCGCGGCGATGCGCGAGGCCGCGTCGGACTCGGCGGCGCTGCGGACCAGGCCGCTCAGCACCACGCTGTCCTTGATCGGGTCCACCTTGATCCGCGCCTGGGGCAGGACCCGGGCCAGGGTATCGGCCAACTGGTCGACCGGCGGCGTGACCTTGATGTTCAGCGACAGGATGCGGCGGCCGGCCGGGTCGAAGAAGGCCGCGTCGGTCGACCCCTCGCTGACGCCCATCACATAGACGCGGCGCTTGTCGCGCAGCACGGCGTCGGCGACGGTCGGATTGGTCACCAGCAGGTCGCGGACGTCGGTCGGCAGCTCGATGATCGCCGACTTGCCCTTGGCCAGCTCCACCGTCACGGCGGTCTGGTCGGCGGTGATGAAGATCCGCGTCACCTGCTCGGCGGCCGGCGGCGCGTAGGTCACCGGGGCGGGCGCCGGCGTCGGCGCCGGACGGGTCGCGATCCTGGCCGGGCGCCGATAGACATGCGAACCCTCGACGGGACCGTCGGCCTGGGCCGGCGCGACGCCGCTCAGGGCCAGCAGCGTGGAGGCCGCGACCGTCAGCCAGACGGACTTGAGGGACGGAAGACGGCTCATGGGGTCACCGAAACGCTGGTGGTCTGACCGCCACGGTTGATCCGAACGGCGCTCGAGTCGCCGCGCTCCGCCTGGCGCTCGGAGATGCCCGAGGGGCCCGCCAGGTCCGTGTAGGCGCGCAGGGCCAGGGCGATGGGACCGCTGGCCTTGGCGTGCGCCAGGACCTCGGCCTCCTCCGGCCCGACCTCGAGCGTGGCGGTGGTGGCGACGATCGACTTGGCGTCCTTCTCGGCGGCGGTCGACTGATCCAGCGCCAGGACACGGATATTGCGCAGCACGGTCTCGGAGACGGTCATCTTGCCGCCGCCGCCTCCGCCGCCCGAGGCGTCCATGGCGGTCATGTCGTGGGTCGACAACACATCCACCCGATCGCCGGGCAGGATGAAGCCGCCGACGGCCGTATCGGAGCTGACCGGCACCGACATGGCGCGCTTGCCGGGCGAGAGCACGACGGACAGATAGCCGCCTTGGCCGCCGCGGACGATCTTGCGGGGGGTGATCGGCTCGCCGCTCAGGATCGGGTCGCGCACGATCGCGCCCTCGATCACCTTGGCGGGATCGGCGCCGATCATCTGGTCGGCGGCGACCGAGGCCAGCGCCTTGACCTCCGCGACCTTGCCATCCGGCTTGGCCGGCGCCGCGCCGTTGGTGATGAAGGCGCCATTGACGGTGTCCGAGGGCCAGGGCTGCCAGGCCACGTCGGCGGCCACCAGGCGCGTGCCGACCGGCAGGTCGCGCTTGGCCACCAGCACCTGGGTCATCGGCTTGTTCGACGCGGCGGGCGCGGCGCGGGTCAGCACCGGCGCCACCGGCTTGCCGCCGAGGGCGCGCTGCAGGACCACGGCCAGGCCGATGGCCGAGACGGCGGCGATCAGGATGATCAAGAGGCGAACGGGACTCATGGCGCGGGCGAAAAACTCTTCGGAGAGCCCACGGTCGCCGTCCGGCAAGCGCGCGGGATTCGTCAATCAGCCGTTCTGGCCACGCTTCATGCTGGCCCGCGTATGGTTAACGTCCGCTAAAAGTTTTTCGCCAATCGCTCGGGAAACGCGCGACAGCCTGTCGCGCGGCGATTCAGGACCGAAGTCGGCTCAACCCAGGATTCCGTGGGCCAGCACGCCCTCGGGGAAGGCCGCCAGGGCGCCGATGGCGATGGCGACGCCATAGGGCAGGTCGCCGTTGGTCGTCCCCAATTTGCGGACCCAGCCCGGCGCGCCGGCCACGGCCGGCGCCAGCCAGCCCGAGCGCAGGGCCAGGATCGCGAAGGTCACGGCTCCGCCCGCCAGGCCCGTATAGAGCATGAAGGGCAGCGCCGCCGGCCAGCCCAGCCAAAGCGCGCAGACCGCGAACAGCTTTCCGTCGCCGCCGCCGATCCAGCCCGCGGCGAACATGCCCATGCCCATCACCAGCCCGCCCAGGCCGACGGCCAGGCAAAGGCCGATGGTGGCCAGCGACGCGCCACAGACCAGGGCGGCCGGGACAAAGGCGACCAACAGCGCCAGCGAGATCCAGTTGGGGATCGTATAGCTGGTCAGGTCCTTCAGCGCCCCGACGATGGCCAGGGCTGGAAAAACCAGCAGCAGCGGGATCTGGACAGCCTGCATGGCGAAACGCCTCCCTTTCGACTGGGGCATTGTGGCGCGGACCGGTGAAGCAATGGTTTCCCGCGCCGGTCTCGCGCGGCCATGAAAAAACCCGCCGAAACGGCGGGCGGACGGGAAGCCCAAAAAGAAGAAAAGGGCCGAGGCATGGGCCCCGACCCTTCTCTTTTCGAGCGTGCGACGGTTCGGCTTAGGTGGCCGAGTTGGCCGTCGACACGGCGCTGCCGGCCTTGCTGAACGCGGTGCGGACGTTCTGACCCAGGGTTTGGACGGCGGTGACGATGATCACGGCGATCAGAGCGACGATCAGGCCGTATTCGATAGCCGTGGCGCCCGATTCATCCTTCAGGAAGCGAGTAACGAACTTGGTCATGACTTGGTCTCCTAAACCAGATTGAGTTGATTGAGGCTCTCAAGCCGTTCGACTTGCTCACCCCCGAAAACACGATCAATTTCGCCGACCCCACTTAATGGCCAGTAAACAGCGAATAGTTTCTGCCGATTTTCTTTTGGTTTATTTGTATTTACCGTTATCTATTCTTAACCACGAGCCCAACAGCGAGGCGCAAGGCCTTCTGATTCAAGGATTTTCCGCCGCGTCGCTTTGACGCCTTCGCGCGGTTATTAGTCTTTTGTTGACCAAAAAAAACGATGCTGGACCGGTTCGCACTCGGGATCGGAAACCCTTCATGCGCCGCTTCTTGCCCACTTTCGTGTTCGTCCTGGCCCTCTCGGGCTCCGCCGCCGCGGCCGAAATCGTCCCCTTGGCGGGCGCCTCGACGGAGCTGCCGGTCGTCGCCGGTCAGGCCACGCACCTGAATCTCGGCGGCGCGGCGCGCGACATCGTGCTCGGCGATCCGACCGTCGCCGACGTCAGCCTCGTCAACCAGCGCACCCTGGTCGTTCTGGGCAAGCGTCCGGGCGTCACCAGCCTGATGGTGTTCAGCCCCGAGGGCCGTCCGTTGGCCGAGCGCCTGATCGTCGTCTCCGAGGTCGGCCCCACGGGCGTCACCGTCTACCGAGGCTCCACGGCCTCCAGCTACGCCTGCGCCAGCCAGTGCACGCGCGTGACCCCGGCCGCCGCCGCCTCGGCCACGCCGGCCGCGCCCGGCGCGCCCACGCCCTGATCACGGCGCCTCTAACCTCTTGGTGAGGATCTCGCGCTAGCGTGCGCGCGATCATTAGAGGCACCGCATGAGTCCGCGCTTCTTCATCGTCCGCGCCCAAGAACGGCTGGCTCGCCTGGCCGGCCGTTTCGCGCGCGGCGAGCGGGGCGCCACCGCCGTCGAGTTCGCCCTCGTGGCCGGCCCCTTCCTGCTTCTGGTCTTCGGGATCATCGAGCTGGGCCTGGTGCTGCTGGTCTCGCTGACTCTGGAAAACGCCATCATCGACGTCGGCCGCACCATCCGCACCGGCCAGGTCCAGTCCGCCAGCGGCACCGCCGCCAGCTTTAAGACCGCCGTCTGCGCCAAGATGAGCTGGCTGGGCTCGAACTGCAATTCGGCGCTGTCGATCGACGTGCGCACCTATGCGGACTACGCCTCCAGCAACGCGTCCAATTCGAACACGACCGTGCCGACCACCATGAGCTGGAATCCCGGCACGGCGGGCTCGATCGTGCTGATCCGCGCCTATTATAGCTGGCCGCTGATCACGCCGCTTTTGCCGACCGGCCTGCAAAACGCGAACGGCAAGCGGATCATCTACGCCGCCACCGCCTTCAGCAACGAACCCTACAGCCAATGAGCGCGCCCAAGAAAACCCAGGCGGGGGCGAGGAAGAAGCCGCTCGCCTTCTGGCGCGATCGCCGCGGCGCCGCGGCCGTCGAGTTCGCCTTCATCGCGCCGGTGCTGATCATCATGTACTGCGGCCTGGCCGAGCTTTCCCAGGCGATGATGGCCCAGCGCCGCGCCTCGAACGTCGCCTCGACCATCGGCGACCTGGTGGCGCAAAGCACCCAGACCGGTCCGACGATGATCGGCGACATCTTCAACATCGGCAACACGATCATGGCGCCGTTTCCGACCGCCGGGCTGAAAATGTGCGTCGCCAGCGTCGTGTCCGACGCGACGGGCAAGGACACGGTGGCCTGGAGCCAGTCAAACACGACGATGATCAATTGCCCGGCTCAGAACACGGTGCTGAGCAATGTGCCGACAGGCGTGCTGCCCGTCAGCCAGAGCGTGATCATGGCCAAGGTCAGCTACGCCTACGCCTCGCCGATCAAGCTGGTGATGCCGCGCACCCTGAACTTCTACCGCACCTACTACCTGCGCCCGCGCAAGTCGGACTCGGTGCTCTGGTCGCAGACCAACTGATCGCTGGCCCGCGCCTCAGGCCTCCGCGCGTCCGCCGCCCTTGACCGTGAACAGTCCCAGCAGCCCCAGGGCCAACAGCCCGGCGATCGGGATGAAGCCGGCCACCTGACTGTGGAAGACCTTGGTCGCCAGCGCCACCAGCAGCGAGCCCAGCCACATGGTCGCCGTGCCCGACAGCGAAAACAGGCCGAAGAACGCCGCCATGCGGTCCGGCGGAGCCAGGCGCACCAGCAGCGTCCGGCTCGAGGCGTACTGGGCCGTGACGAAGACGGCGATCAGCATCCCGAGACCCAGATAGATCAGCTCCGGCAGGGTGCGAAACAGCGGGCCGTTCCAGACGGCCGGATGGGTCGCCGCGTCCCAGGTCCAGAGGTAGAGGATCTTCTCGCGCCCCATGCCCAGGGTGCCCATCAGCACCAGGATGCAGGCGGCGATCTCGACCTGCACCGCCCGACGCGGCCCCAGGGTCTTGTCCAGCCAGGGCGCGATCAGCCCGCCCAGCACGCCGAAGATCGACAGCGAGATCCCATAGGCCAGCATCTCCAGCTCGCCCCACTTCATCAGGCCCGCGGCGAACAGGCCGCCGAAGATCAGCAGCGCGGTCATGCCGTCGCAGTACAGCATCCGCGCCGCCAGGAACTTGGCCGGCTCGGCGTGGCCCTTCAGGTTGCCGAAGGTGTCGACGATCAGCCTCGCCCCGCCCTTCAGGCTGCCCAGGATGGACTCGCCGGTGCGCGGGGCGTCGCGGGTCCACAGGAAGAACGGGATCGCGCCCAGCAGCATCACCGCCCCGGACAGCGGCCCGACCAGACGGCTGGGCTCATGCTCGGCCTGGCTGAGGCCGAACAGCGGCGCGGACGGCACGAACGACCAGGGGACGACGCCGGGCAGCACGAAAGCCCACATCACGAAGACCAGCAGCGAGACCGACAGGCCATTGGCCAGGGCGTAGCCCAGGCCCGACAGCACCGGCTCCTGCCCCTTCTCGGCGGCGCGCGACAGCAGCGAGTTGTTGGTGACGTCGCCCCAGTTATAGGCCACGCCCAGCACGATCAGGGCCTGGCCGATCAATCCGACCGGCGGGCCGCCCGGCTTGGCCAGCCACAGGGCGAACAGGATCGGGACCATCACCGCCAGCACCAGGGCCATCAGCGGCTTGCGCGGGCCATAACGCTCGATCGAGGCGCCCAGCAGCGGCGCGGTCAGGGCGGTCAGCACGCCATAGACGGTGGAGATGTCGGCGACCGCCGCCTGGCCCTTGACCGGATCGCCGACCAGGACTCGCGAGAAATACGGCGCGAAGACGTAGATGGTGACCAGGATGACGTAGGGGTCGCGCGTCCCCTGGTGAAGGATCCAGCTGAGCGCGCTCTTGGAGAGCCGCTTTCGCGGCGCGGGAACCAGCACGTCATCGGCGACGACATCACTCAGGCCCGGAGGCGCGCCCGCCAACTCGCTCATGCCACATCCTAATGAACGCGACCCTCTGGCGGGGTCATCGGACGAGGCTGGACCTTAAACGCTCGTTTGTCACCTTAAGGATTTGATGGAAACGGCGGGCGCGAGAAAAGCGTCCTAAGCCAAAATATGCGCCCGCACCTTGTCGCGAGTCGAAGCGTCCAGCCCGATCGCCTGTTCCAGATAGCCGTCCAGCGAGCCGTGCTCTTGCTTGATCACCGCGAAGGCGGCCGCCAGGTAGCGGGCCTCCACGCCCATGGCCGCGCGCATGGCCGCCTCGGTCGGGCGTCGGCCGGTGGCCTGCTCGATATGGTCCATGAAGATCGCCCCGCGCCGGTCGAAGCGGGTGGGGTCGTTGGTCAGCAGATAGTCGTCGATGACGTCGTCGTCGGCGACCCCGGCGATGTGGTGGGTCAGCGCCGCCAGGACGCCGGTGCGATCCTTGCCCGCCGCGCAGTGGATCAGCGCCGGCCCCCTGCCCTCGGCCAGGGCCAGGAAGAAGCGGCGGAAGAGGTCGATGTGCCGCTCCTTGAACGGCAGGCGGCGATAGTATTCGTCCATGTAGCCGTGGATCGAGGCCTCCGAGAGGTCCGAGCTCTTCAGGAACTCCAGCCAGGGGTCCGGCCCCGTGGCGCCCATCTCGTTGTCGATCACCTGGGCCGAGAAACCCGCCCAGCGCCGCGAGGGCGAGCGCTCGCGCTCGTTGGGGCGGCGCAGGTCGACCAGGGTGACGATGCCCAGGGAGGCCAGGATCTCGAGATCCGCGTCGGTGGCCTCGGCCTGGTGGGCGGCGCGGAACAGCACGCCCTTCCTGACGCGCCCCGCGCCGGCGGCGTAGTCGCCGAAATCGCGGAAGTTCTCGACGCCTTGCAGGGGGATATGACGGGTCATGCCGAAGGCCTTAACGGTTGAAGGCGACAGCTTCAACGTCTCCCTCCGTCAATGGACAAGGCGCGCGCCTACTTCCGCAGCAGGGGCTGAAGACGGTTCTGCAGCGGCTGGTCGATGAAGGTGTGGAACAGCCAGGCCGCGCCATAGGCCAGCGGGAAGCCGGCGCCCCACATCACCCACTGCAGCCGGATGTCGATCGGGCGGGTCTCGATCAGGCGGTGCACGACGCTCCAATAGGCCACGCCGACGAAGATGTGGGTGATGAACAGGGCGAACGACAGCTTGGCGCCCTCTTCGATCCACTTGCGCGGACGCTTGACCGGCAGGCGGCCGGCGCCCAGCACGATGGCGGCGATGGCGGCCAGGGAGGGGACGTCGAAGATCCACTCGTCGGGCAGGGCGTAGCGGTCCAGCGGCTGGGTGACGAC
This sequence comes from Caulobacter vibrioides OR37, assembly GCF_000372645.1. Classification (GTDB taxonomy): domain Bacteria; phylum Pseudomonadota; class Alphaproteobacteria; order Caulobacterales; family Caulobacteraceae; genus Caulobacter; species Caulobacter vibrioides_E. The sequence goes on from NZ_APMP01000024.1 coordinate 9,288, forward strand.
CAGCACGGCGACCCCGCCCCACAGCAGGATCCTGGCCATCGCCTCCGAGGGCCAGCGCATGTCGACGGCGCGCGCCAGGCAGACGCCCAGGGCGAACAGCGGCAGGGCCCGCACCACGCCGTACTGAAACTGCAGGTCCGGCAGCGGATGGTGGAAGACGGCGCGGGCAAGGATCTCGAACCCGCCCATGATCACGGCGCCGATCAGCGGCAGGATCCAGGGGCGGCGCACCTTGTCGACGGCGCGCCAGAAGAACGGGAACAGGGCGTAGCAGACGATCAGGGCCGACAGCGACCAGCTGGGTAGGTTCCAACCGTCGCTGGGGAAGCCCCAGGCATGGATCAGCAGGGCCTGGGCCGGAAGCTCGCTCCAGATGAAGCGGCTGGGCTTGTGGGCGTCTGTGCCGATCAGGTTCAGCGTCAGCACCAGCAGCGCCAGCATGGCCAGCACCACCAGATGCCCCGGCCAGACCCGCGCGGCGCGCCGCGCCCAGAAGCGGGCCGGACTCAGCCGTCCCGACAGGGTCGAGGGGCCATAGGCGCGCCCCAGCACATAGCCCGACAGCATCAGGAAGAAATCGGTGGCCAGAAAGCCGCGCGAGAACACCTGGGCGAACAGCTCCAGCCGGATCGGGCTCTCGGCCCCATAATGGTAGAGAACGATCAGCAGCGAGGCCAGGAACCGCAGGAAGTCCAGCGCGCCGCCGCGCACGATCTCCCGCTCCGGCCGCGCCGGGACGGCCGCCTCCGGCGCCGCCGGTCCGCGCTCGACGGCGGGCGCCGGCGGCTCGGTCGGAACAAGCAGCTCCGACACCGGGATCTGGCCCGGGATCTGGGGAAGCGGAACGGTCACGCGGTTGGCCATAACAAAGCGCGCGCCGACCGAAAAGACGTCACCGGACGATCGTCTTGCGGTAAGAGGTCGCGAGACCTATCTGCAACAGGTTCTGTTATCAATAGGTGGTTCAATGCCCCGAATGCCCGTCCTGTTCGTCGGCCACGGTTCGCCGATGAACGCCATCGAGGACAACGCATGGAGCCGCGATTGGCGCCGCTTGGGCCGGGACCTGCCGCGCCCGCGCGCGATCCTGATGGTCAGCGCCCATTGGGAAACGCGCGGAGCCTCGGCGGTCGGCGCTTCGGCGACGCCCGAGACCATCCACGACTTTTATGGCTTTCCGCGGGCGCTGTTCGACGTCCGCTACGCCGCGCCCGGCGATCCGGCCCTGGCGGCGCGCGTGGCGGCGCTGCTCGCGCCCGATCCGGTGGTCCAGCATCCGACGCGCGGTCTCGACCACGGCGCCTGGGGTGTCCTGGCCCCGATGTATCCGGACGCCGACATTCCGGTGGTCCAGCTGTCGCTGGATCGCGGCCGGCCCGAGCGCTGGCATTACGAGGCCGGCCGGCGCCTCTCGCCCCTGCGCGACGAGGGCGTGCTGATCGTCGGCAGCGGCGACATCGTCCACAACCTGCGCGCCGCCGACTTCCGCCGGCCCGAGGCGCCGGCCTGGGCCGACCGCTTCAACGAAGAGGCCAAGGCGCTGATCATCTCGGGAAACCATGACGCCCTGATCGACTGGCGCGAGCTTGGCCCCGACGCCGAGATCGCGATCAACAGCGCCGAGCACTATCTGCCGCTGCTCTACGTCCTGGGCGCGGCCGACCAGGGCGAGGCGGTCGGCTTCTTCAACGACGATGTGTTCGCGGCGATCTCGATGACGGGGGTGAAGGTGGGGTAATTTCCCCCTTCCCCCTTGATGGGGGAAGGGTCGGGGATGGGGGTGACCCGGCGGTTCAGCCCTCGCGGCCCTGCTCACCCCCACCCAACCCTCCCCCATCAAGGGGGAGGGCTCGAAATAGCCTCACATGACCGCCGCCGCCCGCTTCGCCGCCTCGACCCGCTCATCCATCGCCTTGCCGTAAAGCGTGCTGATCCGCTCCAGGACCTTCGGCGGCGCCAGTTCCGGCCGCCCCGAATTGAACGGCGGGGCCGGGGCGTATTCCACGGCCAGCTGGATGCCCTGGGCCACGTCATCGCCGGCCAGCTCGGCGACCATGGTCAGGGCGAAGTCGATGCCCGCCGTGACGCCGCCGCCGGTGATGTAGCGGCCGTCGCGCGCCACGCGCGCCGCGTCGGGGATCGCGCCGAACAGCGCCAGCTGATCGCGCCACGCCCAGTGGCAGGCCGCCCGCTTGCCCTTCAAGAGGCCCGCCGCGCCCAGCACCAGCGAGCCTGTGCACACCGAGCAGACATATTTGGCCCCGTCGGCCAGGCGGCGGATTTCGGCGATGAAGTCGGGGTCGCCCATGGCCGCCGTGGTCCCGAAGCCGCCCGGCACGATCAGCACGTCGCAGGCCTCGATGTCCGACAGCTTGGGCAGGCGGGCGAAGACCAGGCCGTCGGCCTCGATCTCGCCGCCCGCCAGGCTGGCCACGGTCACCGTCGCGCCGGGCAGACGGCACAGGATCTGGTGCGGTCCGGTGAAGTCCAGATGGGTGACGCCCGGAAACAGGGCGATCACGATTTGAAGAGTCTGGCGCATCGAAAACCTCCGTCACGATTGACGGGCAGAACATGGTTCAGTTAGCGTCTGGCTGAAATGACATAGTTCCCACGGAAACCGCCACCGGAGGTTCCATGCCCCGCGCGATCGGCTTTCTCGTCTATCCGGGCTTCCAGCTGCTGGACGCCACCGGCCCCATCGCGGCGTTCGAGATCGCCGGGCGGTTCTCGCCGGGCGCCTATTCGCTGCATTTCCTGTCGCTGCGGGGCGAGCCGACCCCCAGCTCGTCCGGCGTGACGATCCACACGACCGCCCTGGCCGACGCGCCGCGCCTGGACACCCTGCTGATCTCGGGCGGGGACGGGGTGAAGGTTCCGGCCACCTGCCCCGAGACCCTGGCCTTCGTCCGCGAGGCCGGCCGCCAGGCGCGCCGCGTCGCCTCGGTGTGCTCGGGAACCTATGTCCTGGCCGAGGCGGGCCTCTTGAACGGCAAGCGCGCCACCACCCACTGGAGCCGGACCAAGGACTTCCAGCGCCGCTATCCCGACATCCGGCTGGAGCCCGACCGCATCTGGATCCAGGACGGTTCGGTGTGGAGCTCGGCGGGCATCACCGCGGGCATCGACCTGGCCCTGGCCATGATCGGCGCCGACGAGGGCGAGACGATCGCCCGCCGCACGGCCCAGCAACTGGTCGTCTACCATCACCGCCCGGGCGGCCAGTCGCAGCATTCGGCCCTGATCGACCTGCGCCCCGGACGCTTCGACGCCCTGCTGTCCTGGGCCCGCCAGAACCTCTCGGAGCCCCTGTCGGTCGAGCAGTTGGCCGAGCGCGCCGGGATGAGCCCGCGCAACTTCGCCCGCCAGTTCGCCCAGGAGACCGGCGTCACCCCGGCCAAGGCCGTCGAGCGCCTGCGCGTCGAGGCCGCCCGCGCCCTGCTGGACAGCGGCCCGCTGCAGATCGAGGACGTGGCGCTGGAAACCGGCTTTGGCGACGGCGAACGGATGCGCCGCGCCTTCATCCGCGCCTTCGGCCAGCCGCCCCAGGCCCTGCGCCGCGCCGCCCGCGCCGGCTGATCGCTTGGTTTCGGCTGACACACGCGCGAAACAATGCTTGGAAACGTTGGGTGGACGCTAAGGACTCAACCTTTCCCCGGAGAAGAGCATGACGACGAAGAAACTGCTGGGCGTCTCCGCCGTGGCCGCGGCCGCCCTGGCCCTGACCGTACCGAGCCTGGCCAGCGCCAATCCGCACCACCGTCCGGGCCCCGATCACCATCGTCCGCACAAGGTCCGGATCTGCAAGGTCGAGCGTCGCGGTCACCATCGCGTCCGCGTCTGCCACTGGGAGCGCCGCTAGGGCGCCGAACGGTCCAGTCCGAGGCCATGCTCTATCTCGCGATCAAGGCCGCCGTCTCGGGGGTCATCGTCGCCGCCGTCGCGGAGATCTCCAAGCGCTATCCCGGACTGGGCGGCCTGGTCGCGTCCCTGCCGCTGGTTTCGGTGCTGGGCATGATCTGGCTGTGGCGCGACACCCACGACCCGGTCCGCCTGGCCGACCACGCGACCGGGACCTTCTGGTTCGTGCTGCCCTCGCTGCCGATGTTCCTGCTGATCCCCGCCCTGCTGAAGCGCGGCGCGCCCTTCTGGGCCGCGCTGACAGCCGGCTGCGTCCTGACCATGGCGCTCTATGCCGTCATGGTCTGGGCGGGGCCGAAGGTGGGGCTAAAGCTTTAACTCAACCCATGGACACATTTGGTGCGCGCCTTTAGCCTTCCTCGGGGTTCGCGGAGGGTTGATGCGTAGCCGGGTCCTAGTCCTGCCAGCGCTCGTGGCGCTGGTCCTGCTGTCGCTGGGCGGGGTTGCGCGCGCCGCGCCCTGCGAGCAGCGCTCGCCGACCGTTTTCGCCCTCAACGGCGAGACCAACCTAGCCATGGCCGCCTGCGTGACCGCCAAGCTGCGGCCGACCACGACCGAACTGGTGGTCGACAGCCCCGGTGGGCCTAGCGGCGTGGCCATGGACATCGCCGATCGCCTTGCCCGGCTGGGCGACCTGACGATCCGGGTCGACGGCCAATGCGCCTCGTCGTGCGCGAACTATTTCCTGCCACTGGGCCGTCGCCTGCTGGTCGGACGTCAGGCGATCATCATGGTCCATGGCGGCATGGACCCCGCGCAGGTCTCCAAGGTCGCGCCGAGTGAAAGGGCCTCGATTCAGGCCCTGGCCGACAAGCAGCGGGCCTTCGCGCTTCGCCATAGGATCCCACCCGGCTGGCTTCTCTATCGCACGGCGGCGGCACCCACGCGGGTGGACGGTCTGGACGGGGCCTATCGCTGGCGCTCCACGCCCGACGCCGAGCTCTATCTCGTGGAGGCGCCCATGCTGCGCTCTTGCCTGCCAGGCCTGGACGTCACCGCCTATGAGGCCTGGCTAAACAGCCAACTGACCCCCGAACGCGTCGCGCGGCTCAAGCAGAATCGTATCGTCGCCACGGGAACGATCGTCTGTAATGGGCAGAAGTGGTAGGCGGCCGAGCGGAGCACAAAGCTCCAGCGGTATGCTAAGGCATACCTCTCAACCACAGATCTATCTAACTCCGATAGGGGGCGAGATCAAGGAGATCTCGCCAGAAACTCCCCCCAGAGTTGAGATAAGGCTTGTTCAGGCAAACACAACCCTGAGGCTTACAGCCCCGCCCGATCCCGCGACCTCCGGTCTTCGACCAGAACGCCGGAGTGAAGCTCCCCGTCGATCGCGCGGTCCCGCCAGGCGACGGTGCTGTCGTAGATGTCGGCCGCCAGATCGATTTCGGAGATCAGCAGGCCTTCCGTCTCGGGCGCCAGCGCGCCGGTGATCACCCCGTCAGGCCGCACGAAGAATGACGGCCAGCAGCTTCTCGGCGCCGATGAGTTGGGACAGCTGATCCACATGTTGTTGTTCGAAGCGGCCGCGATCATGCCGGCCGGCATGGTGATGGCCGGCAGGGTGGTCCCACCGGTCAGGTGATGGGCGCCGACCCCGGCCTCCATGGCCGCGAACCGCTCTTCCGACAGCCCGCCGGCGTGGAAGCCGTGAAACATCAGCCGCGCGCCCCGTCGATGATAAGCCCGATAGAGCTCGGGATAGCGGTAGTCGTGGCAGATCAGGACGCCGCATCGCACGCCCTTGATGTCGAAGACGGCGAAATGGTCTCCGGAGGAATAGTGCGCGAGATCGCCGGTCAGGCCGGCGGCGTCGCCGGCGCAGAAGCGCTTGTCGTAGCGGTCGACCAGCGCGCCCGAGGCGTCGATCACATAGGCGCAGTTGTGGGGCTTGTGATCGCCGGACAGCCGATGGGCCGAGCCGACCACCGTCCAAAGCCGCAGCTCTCCCGCGAGCGCCATCACCCGCCGCGCCGCCGCCTGGAGCCTGGGCCAATCGAAACCGTCGAAACCCGCGAAATCGACGCCGGCGTAGCCGGAAAGCGCCGCTTCCGGGAAGTGGACGACATCCGCGCCCACCGCGCGCGCCTGGCGCAACAGCCGTTCGACGGCCGCCAGATTGGCGTCGATATCCGACGAGACGGCGAACTGGGCCGTGGCGACGCGAAGCTTCACGTCCCCCGCTCCGTCCGACGCGCGGGACGCGGCTTGGATAGCGGGTCGAGACGGTCGTGGGACATTGGTACTCGCGCGGCCAGGACGCCGCGATCATCGGGGCGGGCGGCCCCGCGTGGCAAGACGGATCTCGGCCTTGACCGCCCTGCCCTCCCGGCGTCTGATCGCTGATAACAAGACTATCCGGAGGGACGACCCATGGCCGCCGAGGGCCGCAAGAGCATCTTCATCACCGGCGCGGCCAGCGGCATCGGCCGCGCCAGCGCCCAGCGCTTCGCGCGCGCCGGCTGGTTCGTGGGCCTGTCCGACATCGACAAGGCCGGTCTGAAGGCGACGCAGGACAGCCTGGGCGCCCAGAACGCCTCGGTCCACGTGCTGGACGTCCGCGACCGCGAGGGCTGGGAAAACGCGCTCGGCGAATTCGGCCGCGAAACGGGCGGCAAGGCCGACGTGCTGCTGAACAACGCCGGCGTCGCCCGCTTCGGGGTGCTGGAGGACCTGTCCGACGCCGACTGCGACATCCAGATCGACGTCAACATCAAGGGCGTGGTCAACGGCGCGCGGGCGGGCCTGCCGCTGCTGAAGGCGGCGGGCGGGCGGCTGATCAACGTCGCCTCGTGCGCCGGTCTGTACGGCTCGCCGAAGCTGGCGGTCTATTCGGCCACCAAGTTCGCGGTGCGCGGCCTGTCCGAGGCGCTGGACATCGAGTACGCCGCCCATGGCGTCAGCGTCGCCTGCGTCATGCCGTGGTTCGTCGAGACGCCGATCCTGAACGCCGGAGCGTCAGGCACGAACGAGCAGATGGCCGACGCGCTACGCAAGGGCGGGCTGGAGGTCTATCCGGTCGAGGACGCCGCCCAGGTGGTTTGGGACGCCGCCCACGGCAAGGCGCTGCATTACTTCGTGGGCAAGCGGGCCAAGCAGATGCGCTTCGCCACCAGCCACATGCCGGGCGCCGTCAGGAAGCAGCTCCGCTCCCAGCCCCTACTGTCGTCTTGAGGCCTTCCAGCGGCGCGCGCTCCGACGAAACCGAGATGGCCTTGGAAGCCGGCTTTTCGGCGGCCGGGATCGTGGTCTTGACCGGGGTGAGCGCGGCGGGGGCGGCCTTCGGCGCCGGCGCGGCGGGGGCCGAGGCCGGCTCGGACACGGGACCGATGGGCCCGCCCTGTCCGCCGACGGCCGTCGCCGGATCCGCGCGACCGATCGCGCTGGCCGCGTAGATCACCGGCGGCTTGCCGTCGGCCGTCAGGCTGGCGATGTCCGACGGCGCGATGTCGTCGGCGGTCGGCGCGTGGCCGCCGGTCGCCGCGCCGTGACGCCCGAAGCGATAGAAGATGTGCATCCCCACCTGGGCCACGCGCAGCAGGCGCGGACCCCAGCCCGGCGACACGGCCAGGGTATGGAAGTGGGTGGCCGAACCGATCTGGTTGGCGATGTCGCCCGAAAGGGCGCGGGCGGCGATCTTGCGCGCCCGGTTCCACGCGCCGAGGTCGCGGGTATGGCGCATCGAGCCGTCGCAGGCGAAGCTGAACTGGCAGCCGGTGCGGTTATAGGCGCCCTGGAACACCACGCCGCAGATCGACTTCGGGAAGGCCGGGTGGCGGACGCGGTTCATGACCACCTGGGCCACGGCGGCCTGGCCGCTGGGGGTCTCGCCCCGCGCTTCGTAATAGACGGCGTCGGCCAGGCACTCCAGCTCGCGCGAGCTTTCCAGGGCGTTGCCCAGCTGGAACGGCGAGGCGGCGGCCTGGGCGAAGCCGGCGGACCCGAAGCTGGCCCGCAGCATCAGGGGGCCCGAACGGCCGCTCTGGCCGGGCAGCAGGTTGGCGCCGGCGCCTTCGAGACGCGCGGCCAGCATCTGGGTCTGGCGGTCGCGTTGATCGACGGCGGCGAACAGATAGGGATCGTGACGCTTGGCCACGGCGAGCGCGCCGGGGTCCATACGCGTAGAAGCGCTCAGCATGGCCGCGTCGGAGAAGTCCCCCGAAGCGCCTTCCGCCAATCGGGCGACGCGGGCGTGGGTGGAGGCCGTGTGGGCCAGGCCACCGAGAAGGTAAACGCCGCCCAGGGCCAGACCCGTCGCGGATCCGACCAATACGGCGCCGACCAGCCCGCGCGCGTCCGCGCGCGTCTGCGACTTGATATACAAAACTCGTGTCCTGCGCGGCGAGGGCGCACCGGCCCCCCGACAAAATCGCTCCGAAAGCCCCCGGAAAACACTGGCGGGAAGCCCTTCGAAGCGGAGGATCGGCCGTATCACGCTGTGGCCAGGATCCTGCGTATCGCGGCTTATGACGTATCCATGACCGACTCGCAAGCACCCAGGGCGACGCGAGGCGGCTCGTGCGGGAAAGCGTCGCACGGTCGAACCGGGTAACGCCTTGAATCCTGGCGAAAAGCCGCAAGATCGAAATCGTCGTTTTTTTGTGGTCGCCAAGGCCTCGCCAAGCCTCTGTTCAACCGAGCGTGGCGGAACCTCGGCGTCCACCTGCCGTTACTGGACGAGGTCACGACCCTTAACGCAAGAGCGCCGAAATGAACCTCCGATCGACTCTGAGCACCGCCCTTCTGACGGCGGTCTGCGCCCTCACCCTCGCCGCCTGCGGACACGGCATGGAGCAGCGCGCGGCCAGCGGCGCCGTGGCCGGGGCCGTCGTCGGCGGACCGGTCGGCGCGGCGGTGGGCGCCACCGCCGGCGCCGTGGTCGACACGGCGGCCAAGCCTAAATAGGCGAGGCCGACGCGCCTAGCCCAGGGAACACCGCCAGGCGCGTCACGCCTCGGCCAGGCGCATCACGTTCGGAACGCGTCCAGTATCGGAGCGGGGGCCTTCGTCGAGGCCGCCGAAATATGCCCGCCCCCTCGTTGATCGCCAGACGAACGACCCGGAGACGTTGCGCGACCCAAGGGCGCGAAGAATCCCTACCGCCACTCTGCTGCCATCCTCCGTCAGCAGGCCCCCTAGCGTTCGCCCGACACCCCCCCTAATTTGGAGCCATGGCCCGCACCCCGTCCGATGGCGTTTCCGACGTCTCCGCGCCCTTCGTCTTCGACGCGACCGGCGATGTCGTCGCTGACGTTTCGGCCGGCGTCATGCCCATGCTCTGGACCCCGCACCGCCCCGCGCGGCCGGACAAGTCCGAGGGCGGCAAGAAGTTCAAGCTCGTCTCCGACTACCAGCCCGCCGGCGACCAGCCGACCGCCATCGCCGAACTGGTGGAAGGCGTCGAGCGCGGCGATCAGGACCAGGTGCTGCTGGGCGTCACCGGCTCGGGCAAGACCTTCACCATGGCCCAGGTGATCGAGCGCACCCAGCGCCCGGCCCTGATCCTGGCGCCGAACAAGACGCTGGCGGCCCAGCTCTACAGCGAGATGAAGTCGTTCTTCCCGGAGAACGCGGTCGAGTACTTCGTCAGCTACTACGACTACTACCAGCCCGAGGCCTACGTGCCCCGGACCGACACCTATATCGAGAAGGACTCGTCGATTAACGAGCAGATCGACCGGATGCGCCACTCGGCCACCCGGGCGATCCTGGAGCGCGACGACGTCATCGTCGTGGCCTCGGTCAGCTGCATCTACGGCATCGGCTCGGTCGAGACCTACACCGCCATGACCTTCACCCTGGAGGTCGGGCAGCGGGTCGACGAGAAGCAGCTGATCGCCGACCTCGTGGCCCAGCAGTACAAGCGCAACGACCAGGCCTTCGAGCGCGGCACGTTCCGGCGGCGCGGCGACACCATCGAGATCTTCCCCGCCCACTACGAGGACCGCGCCTGGCGCGTGACGATGTTCGGCGACGAGGTCGAGGCGATCGCCGAGTTCGACACCCTGACCGGCAAGAAGACGTCCGACCTCGAGATGATCAAGGTCTACGCCAACAGCCACCACGTCACCCCGCGCCCGACGCTCCGCCAGGCGATCGTCGAGATCAAGAAGGAGCTGAAGGCGCGCCTCGACTGGCTGGTCGCCAACGGCAAGCTGCTGGAGGCTCAGCGTTTGGAGCAGCGCACGACCTTCGATCTGGAGATGATCGAGACCACCGGCTCGTGCGCCGGCATCGAGAACTACAGCCGCTACCTGTCGGGCCGCAAACCCGGCGAGCCGCCGCCGACCTTTTTCGAATACATCCCCGACAACGCCCTCCTCTTCACCGACGAGAGCCACCAGACGGTTCCGCAGATCGGCGCCATGTACAAGGGCGACCGCAACCGCAAATGGACGCTCGCCGAGTACGGCTTCCGCCTGCCCTCCGCCCTCGACAACCGCCCCCTCAAGTTCGAGGAATGGGACGCGATGCGGCCGCAGTCGGTGCATGTCAGCGCCACCCCGGCCGCCTGGGAGCTGGAGCGGGCCGGCGGCGTCTTCGCCGAGCAGGTGATCCGCCCTACCGGCCTGATCGACCCGCCGGTCGAGGTGCGCCCGGTCTCCAAGGACGGCGCCAGCCAGGTCGACGACGTGGTCGACGAGATCCGCCAGACCATCAGCAAGGGTTACCGCACCCTGGTCACCGTCCTGACCAAGAAGATGGCCGAGGACCTGACCGAGTACCTGAACGAACAGGGTATTCGCGTCCGCTACATGCACAGCGACGTCGACACGATCGAGCGCATCGAGATCATCCGCGACCTGCGTCTCGGCCACTTCGACGTGCTGGTCGGCATCAACCTGCTGCGCGAGGGCCTGGACATCCCCGAGTGCGGCCTGGTCGCCATTCTCGACGCCGACAAGGAAGGCTTCCTGCGCTCGGAGACCTCGCTGATCCAGACGATCGGCCGCGCCGCCCGCAACGTCGACGGCAAGGTCATCCTCTACGCCGACCGGATCACCGGCAGCATGGAGCGGGCCATGGCCGAGACCGCCCGCCGCCGCGAGAAGCAGCACGCCTACAACGTCGCCAACGGCATCACGCCCGAGAGCGTCAAGCGCGATATCAAGGACATCCTCAACAGCCCCTACGAACGCGGCGACCGCGTGCTGGTGCCGATGGGCATGTCCGAGACCGACGACCGCCCGTTCAGCGGCGACAACTTCAAGGCCGCGCTGAAGGACCTGGAGGCCAAGATGCGCGAGGCCGCCGCCAACCTGGAATTCGAGACCGCCGCCCGCCTGCGCGACGAGATCAAGCGCATGAAGCTGATGGACCTGGAATTCGCCAACGAGGCCCTGGCCGCGACCGGCGACGCGGTCGACAAGGCCGCCCCCAAGCGAATTCGCGCGGAGATCCGCGAGGAAAAGGCGGCGGAGTTCCGCAAGAAGCGGAAGTAGCGCGGCCGACAAGATCCTCCCCCGCGTCGCGGGGGAGGTGGCCCAGAGGGCCGGAGGGGGCCAGCTCGGCCTCGCTCCAGATTCCCCTCTCCTCCCCCTCTTGGGGGAGGGGGACCGGCGAACGCCGGTGGAGGGGGCCAGCGCCGCACCCTCCGCTTGCGGAACACCGTTCCACCGGCCAAGCTCCCCGCCGCCAAGAGGGAGCGCCGCCATGGCCAAAATCCTGATCGTCGGGCAGGACCCCGACACCGTCGACTTCAACGCCCCGGGGATCGCTCCCGGCATGACCGCCGACAAGGTGCGCGCCGGGGTCGAGGCCGCCCTGGCCGACCTGGCGGCCCAGGGCTACGCGGCCAAGAACCTCTACATCCAGCCCGATCCGGCGACGGCCGAGCGCGAGGTCGCCGAGGCCCTGGCCGGCGCGCCCTATGACGTGGTGGTGGTCGGCGCCGGCGTCCGCGTCCCACCGATCCGGCTCTTCCTGTTCGAGGCGGTCATCAACGCCATCCACCGCGCCGCCCCGACCGCCCGCATCGCCTTCAACACCCGCCCCGACGACAGCGCCGAGGCGGCGTTGCGGTGGGCGGGGCGGTAGCGCAGAGCCACCGCCCGCGCCTCGCTCCCTCCCCTCTCCTCCCCCTCTTGGGGGAGGGGGACCGGCGAACGCCGGTGGAGGGGGCCAGCGCCGCTCACCTCCCGTCGCCCCACCGCGAAACGCGAGTTGACGCCACTACTCGCGCAAGACTAGAACATTCCATGAACACGGCGTCGCCATTGTCGAAGCTGGGTCGCCGGGTCCGGGCGCTGCGGGAGGGCGCCGGGCTGGGGCTGGAGGCCTTGGCCGCGCGGGCGGGGATGACGGCGGCAGCGCTGGCGGCGGTCGAGGCCGGGGCGGCGGAGATCGACTACCTGGCGCTGCGGCGGATCGCCGGGGCGCTGGGCCGGCCGGTCGCGGAGCTCCTGGCGGCGATGGACGAGGCGCGAGCGGAGGAGGACGGAAGCGACGGGTGAGGCGCCACGGACAAGGCGGACGAGATTCAGAGACCGCCGACCAGCTCGGCCAGACGGATATCCAGGGCCCGGGCCAGCTGGAACAGGGTGGTGGCGCTGGGGTTGCGCTCGCCGCGCTCCAGCAGGCCGACATAGTTGCGGTGCAGACCGGCCAGCTCGGCCAGGGCTTCCTGGCTGAGGTTGCGCGCCTTGCGGCGGGTGCGGATTTCTCGCCCCAGGGCGATCAGGTCGGAGTCGGCGGGCACGCGCGACCCTTGCCTTGGACGGCTCCGGCATCTACACACTCATGGTGTGTATTTTTCGCGCTCAAGTCGAGGTTCGCACGCATGGGTCGTCAACGAACGCCGCCGAAGCCTAAGCCGAAGATCGCCGCGCATCCGGTCGACCGCCATGTCGGCCAGGTGCTGCGCGGACGACGGCGAGCCCTGGGGCTCAGCCAGACGGCGGTGGCCGAGCAGCTGGGGATCAGCTTCCAGCAGCTGCAGAAGTACGAGCGCGGGACCAACCGCGTCAGCGCCTCGGTGCTGCACGGCCTGTCGCTGGCGCTGGACCTGCCGGTGGCGCGGTTCTTCGACGGCCTGCCCGCGCCGGCCGACAACGACCGCGCCCATGGGCGCGACCTGGTGGCCGAGATGATCGCCGCGCCCGAGGGGCCGGCCCTGGCCGAGGCCTTCCTCGACCTGCCGCCGGGCCCGGTCCGCGCCCGCCTGACCGCCCTGGCGCGCGCGATCGGCGCGCTGGGATGAGGATCTTCGTCGACGCGCCCCTATCCGACCATCCCCGCCAGGCGGCCGCGGATCAGGGTCTCGGCCTCGGCGACGATGCGGTCGACCAGCTCCTGGACGCTGGGCACGTCGTGGATCAGGCCCTGGACCATGCCGGCGGTCCAGACGCCGTGATCGACGTCGCCGCTTTCCAGGCCCTCGCGGCCGCGCGCGCCCTTCACCAGGTCGGCGACGTCCTCGAACTTGGCGCCGCCGGCCCGCTCGATGGCCACCACCTGCTGGCTGATGGCGTTGCGAGCCACGCGGGCGGTGTTGTGCAGGGTGCGGAAGATCAGGTCGGTGGCGCGCTCGTCATTGGCGACCATGGCCTGCTTGAAGTTCTCGTGGATCGGCGCTTCCTTGGTGGCGCAGAAGCGGGTGCCCATGTTGACGCCGTCGGCGCCCAGGGCCAGGGCCGCGACCAGGCCGCGCGCGTCGCCAAAGCCGCCCGAGGCGATCATCGGGATCTTCACCTTGTCGGCGGCGGCCGGGATCAGGATCAGGCCGGGAATGTCGTCCTCGCCCGGATGGCCGGCGCACTCGAAGCCGTCGATCGAGATGGCGTCGACGCCCATCCGCTCGGCCGACAGGGCGTGACGGACGGCGGTGCACTTGTGGATCACCTTCACGCCGTTGGCCTTGAAGTGGTCGACATGCTCCTGCGGCTTGTAGCCGGCGGTCTCGACGATCTTGATCCCGCTCTCGATGATCGCCGCGCGGTACTCGGCATAGGGCGGCGGGGTCATGGCCGGCAGGATGGTCAGGTTCACGCCGAACGGCTTGTCGGTCATCTCGCGGCAGCGGGCGATCTCCTTCGAGAGCGCCTCGGGCGTCGGCTGGGTCAGGGCGGTCAGGAAGCCTAGCGCGCCGGCGTTGGCCACGGCGCTGACCAGCTCGGCCTTGCCGACCCACTGCATGCCGCCCTGGGCGATCGGGTGCTCGACGCCGAACAGCTCGGTGAAACGGGTCTTGATGGCCATGGCGACGGATCTCCCTCTTCTTGTCCAGGGACTATGAGGAAGCGACCCTTAGGTCAGGCAAGAGCCTCATTGGGCCTGACGAAACTTCTCCAGGTCATCGGCGCGCTGGATCGTGTGGTCCAGCACACAGTTGTTAGCCGAAATCTGCCTCAGCGTGCTCCATTCGGAGTCTTCCTGGCTGGCGCAGTCGGCGTCGCGGAAGGCGATCCAGGCCCGTTGAGCCTTTTGCAGGGCCGCCTTCTGGCGCGGCAGGCTCAGCCGCTTCAGGGCTCCTTGGTAGGCGCGGTTCAACCGGGCGTCCTGCGCTTTCAGCTCCATGTTGATGCAGGCGACCATGCCCACCGTGCTGGTCCCGCCGGGCGAGGCCATACAGTGCTCATAGGCCGGCGAGGGCTTTGTCTCCGCCGCGTGGACGGACCCCGCCAGCAGGGCAACCGGCAGGATAAGCAGAACAAGACGCATCGAAGGCTCCTCTAAAGGTCCCCCGACCGAAAGACGACTACTGCAGCCCCGCGCGGCCGATCGCGTAGAAGCGGTCCGCGCGTTGCTTGCGCAGCTGCTCGGCGCTCATGTGGGCCATGGCCTTCAGCTCTTCTTCCACCGCGTCGCCCACCGCCCGGATGGCGACCTCGGTGTTGGAGTGGGCGCCGCCGGCCGGCTCGTCGACGATGCGGTCGACGATGCCCAGCTTGATCAGGTCCTGGGCGGTGATGCGCATCTGGGTCGCCGCGTCCTTGGCCCGGGCGCCGTCGCGCCACAGGATCGAGGCCGCGCCCTCCGGCGAGATCACCGAATAGATCGAGTGTTCCAGGATCAGCACGCGGTTGGCGCCGGCCAGGGCGATGGCCCCGCCCGAGCCGCCCTCGCCCACGATCGTGGCGACCATCGGCGTGCCCAAGGTCAGGCAGCGCTCGGTCGAGCGGGCGATGGCCTCGGCCTGGCCGCGCTCCTCGGCGCCCAGGCCCGGATAGGCGCCGGCGGTGTCGACGAAGGTGATGACGGGAAGGGAGAAGCGCTCGGCCATGTCCATCAGGCGGACGGCCTTGCGGTAGCCTTCCGGGCGGGCCATGCCGAAATTGTGCTTCAGGCGCGTGGTGGTGTCGTGGCCCTTCTCGTGGCCCATGACCACGACCGGCTGACCGCGGAAGCGGCCGAGGCCGCCGACGATGGCCTGGTCGTCGGCGAACTTGCGGTCGCCGCGCAGCTCGACGAACTCGTCGATCAGGCCCGCGACATAATCGCGCAGGTGCGGCCGCTCGGGATGGCGGGCGACCATGGTCTTCTGCCAGGCGTCGAGGTTGGCGTAGGCCTCCTTGCGAAGGGCCTGGGCGCGGTCGCGCAGCGCCTGGATCTCGAGGTCAAACGCGCCCGGTCCAGCCGTCTCGGAGAGCTTGCTCAACTCTTCGATCTTGCTTTCCAGATCAGCGATCGGGCGTTCGAAATCGAGATAATGGGCGGCCATGGACTCTTAAACGTCGCCTTGAAGGAAAGGGTGCGAACCTAGTGGCGGAATCCGCCGAGGGAAAGAGGCGAGATTCCGGCGAGGAACCGCCATCGATCCGCCGGGTTTTATCCACAGGCTCTCCGATGTGGTTCACAGGTGAGTCTCGAATCGAGACTCTCTCCGCTGGTGAATCGCGACAAAGAGTCCTACGGTGTTTTGTAGCGGATCGCGGAAGACGATCCGCGCCCTGCGGCCCCCGCCATCGAACGTGCGCGGCCCCGCCTGATGAGAGCGCACAGTTCCCATGCAGGTGTTTACCTTTTTCTGTGTCGAGTCCGACGGCTCGGTTCCTCGTTTCGACGTCACGCCCTGCGCCGATGACTCGGCCGCCCGCGCGAGAGCTTTCGAACTTCTCGACATGCACCACCGCTGTGACTTCGTGGAAGTCTGGCGCGGGGCCAAGCGCGTGTTCGACGTCTTCGGCCAGCACCAGGCGGCGGCTTAATTCAACATGCGATGAATTATTGCGTCGGTCGGCGAGCAAGGCTAGGTTGCGCTTCCGGATGGGGCCTCCTTCCGCGCCCCGCTTCCGGAAGGCCGCGCCATGGACGTGTCGATCCTAGACGCCCCTAGCCCTCCCGCCCCGCTGATCCCGCCCGCGCCGAAGGTTCATCCCCGCCCCTTTGGCGGCTCCCTGCTCGGTGAGCTGCGCATCGCGCGTGAAATGAGCCGGAACCTGGTCGGCGCCTATTGCGAGGCGGATTTCGAAGACCTGTTCACCCCTTACACCTTCCTGGGCCAGCCGGGCCTGGTCGTCAGCGACCCGGCCAGCGCGCGCCGGGTGCTGACCTCGCCCAACTATGTCCGCCCCGTCAAAGCCAACCGCCCGCTGCGCCCCCTGGTCGGCGAAGGCCTGCTGCTGGCCGAGGGCGCGACTTGGAAACGGCAGCGCAAGAGCCTGGCCCCGGTCTTCACGCCCGCCGCGATCGGCGGCCTGCTGCCCCATTTCCAGGACGCCGGCGCGGGTCTGGCGGAAGCGCTCGATGGCCGCTCCCGGGTCAATCTGGCCGAAGCGTTCCATCAGGCCGCGCTGGACGCGGTGTTGCGCGCCCTTTTCTCCCGCCGCGCCGACGCCGAGGGCGCGGTGCTGGCCAAACTGGCCCGCCGCTACATGGAGGGGCCGGCCCACTTCAACCTGATGGACTACGTCAGCAAGGGCGCCGACGACCTGACCTTCCTGGACGGCGAGCGTCGGCGGATCGGCGGCCAGTGGCTGGACGCCGTGGACGCCCTGATCGCGGCGCGGCGCGCGGCGCCCCATCCCGAGGTCCGCGACCTGCTGGACCGGCTGCTGGCGACGCGGGACGAGGACGACGCGCCGCCATCCGATCGAGAAATTCGCGACCAGTGCGGCTCGATGCTGGCGGCCGGTTTCGAGACCACCTCGCGCCTGCTGTTCTGGACCGCGCTGCTGCTGGCCCAAGACCCGGCGACGCAGAACCGCCTGCGCGCCGAGGTCCGGGCGTTCCCGCCAGAGCGGGTCGCCAGCCTCGACGACCTGAAGGCCTGGCCGCTGATGCGCTCGGTTCTGTTCGAGACGCTGAGACTCTATCCGTCGGTCCCTCTGATCGCGCGGACGGCCCTGGAGGCCGACGAGATCGGCGGCTTCGCGGTCGTTCCCGGCTGCATGGTCACCATCAGCCCGTGGCTGATCCACCGGCATCGCAAGCTGTGGGACGCGCCGACCGCGTTCCACCCCGAGCGCTTCCTGGACCAGCCGCATCCGTGGGCCGTCGAGGCCTTCCTGCCGTTCGGCGCCGGGCCGCGCGTCTGCATCGGCGCGGGCTTCGCCCTGGCCGAGGCGCAGATCATCCTGGCGAACCTGCTGGCAAGGGTCGAGATCGGGCTGGCCAGCGAGCGGCCCGTGATCCCGGTCGCCTCGATCACGCTCGGCCCAGACCACGAACCGGACTTTATCCTGACGCCGATCGTGCAAGCGCGGCCCTGAACGGGGTGGTAGGAAGGGCGCTCCCTTTTCGAGGAAACGCCATGACCGACGCCGTCCCCACCCGCCCGTTCGCCACCGCCACCGACACGGGCAGCGGCGGCCTGCAGACCTTCGTCACGGCCGGCCCCTCGACCATCGTCGCCGACATCTCGGTGGCGCAAGGCGGGCTCGACCTCGGCCCCGATCCTCACGAACTGGTCGCCGCCGGCCTGGCCGCCTGCACGACCATGACCCTGCGCCTCTACGCCAACCGCAAGGGCTGGACGGTCAGCCATATGCACGTCGAGGTCTTCTCGCACTTCGACAAGGACCAGACGCCGCACGAGCGCTTCGAGCGCGTGATCAGCATCGAGGGCGACCTGACCGACGAACAGCTGGAGCGCCTGTTCGAGATCGCCGAGAAGTGCCCGATCCACCAGCTGCTGACCAACGGCGCGCGCGTGGTGACGACGGTGGCGGGGAACTGAAGCTCGGCGCTAACCCCCACCTGACCTCGCGTCGCGAGGTCTGTCCGCCCCCAAGAGGGGGCGGAGGAGATCAGCGCTCTCTCCTCCCCCTCTTGGGGGAGGGGGACCGGCGAAGCCGGTGGAGGGGGCCAGCGCCGCGCTAAAACCCGTACAGCGCCCTATACTCGGCGTCCTTCGCGGCGATCTGGCGCGCGCAGTCGACCATGACCTTGGCCTGTTTCCAGGTGGCGTCGTCCTGCATCTTGCCGTCGATCATGGCCACGCCCGTGCCGTCGGGCATGGCCTCGAGGATCTTCTTGGCGAAGGCGACCTCGGCGGGGTCGGGACTGAAGACCTTTTTGGCGATCTCGATTTGGCTGGGGTGCAGGCTCCAGGCGCCGGCGCAGCCCATCAGGAAGGCGTTGCGGAACTGCTGCTCGCAGGCGACGGGATCGTCGATCGCCCCGAACGGACCGTAGAACGGCTTGATGCCGTGCGCGGCGCAGGCGTCGACCATCTTGGCGAAGGTGTAGTGCCACAAGTCCTGCTGGACGCTGACGCGGGGCGCGCCGTCCGCGTGGGGATCCTCGATCACCCGATAGCCCGGATGACCGCCGCCGACGCGGGTCGTCTTCATCGCCCGACTGGCGGCCAGGTCCGCCGGCCCGAGGCTGATCCCCTGCATCCGGGGACTGGCGGCGGCGATCGCCTCGACGTTCATCACGCCCTCGGCGGTCTCCAGGATCGCGTGCAGCAGAATTGGCCGGGTGACGCCGTGCTTGGCCTCCAGCGAGGCCAGGAGCTGGTCCATGTAGAAGATGTCCCACGGCCCCTCGACCTTGGGGACCATGATCACGTCGATCTTATCGCCGGCCTTCTCGACGATCGTGCTGATCTCATCCAGGTGCCAGGGCGAATTGAGGCAGTTGATCCGCGACCAGAAGCCCACGCCCAGGGCCTTGAAGTCGATCTCACGCGACATGGCCACCAGGCCCGCCAGGGCCGCGCCCTTGGCGTCGGCCGGAATGGCGTCTTCCAGATTGGCGAGGATGACATCGACGGTCGGGGCGATCTCGGGAAGCTTGGCGCGCACCTTGTCCAGGTGCGGCGGCACGAAATGGATCATCCGTTCCACGCGGGCGGGCAGCTCGCGGTACGGCGTCGGGGCGCCGATCGCCAGAGGTTTGAAAAAGCCGCGCGGCGTCTTCATGCCGGTCACTCCCCGCTGTCCCTTCGAGGGATCATTTCGCAATTGCGAAAGACCATGCGGCGGCGCGGCAAGGGCGTCAAGCCAGCGCCGCCCAAGCCCAGCTGCCCCCTCCGGCCCTCCGGGCCACCTCCCCCGCGATGCGGGGGAGGAACTCGTCTTCTATCGCCCGACCATCGCCAGGCCGGCCTTGGTGTAGCGCTCGCCCTCGACCGCCGTTTCCGGCACGGCGGCGGCGATGCGGGACAGGTCCTCGGCGGTGAGGGTCACGTCGACCGCGCCGAGGTTCTCCTCCAGCCGGCCGATCTTGGTCGTGCCGGGGATCGGGGCGATGTCCTCGCCCTGGCGCAAGATCCAGGCCAGCGCCAGCTGGGCCGGGGTAATGCCCTTTTCGCCGGCGATCGCCGTCAGCGCGTCCACGAGCGAGAGGTTCTTGGTCAGGGCCTCGCCCTGGAAGCGCGGCAGGCCCTTGCGGAAGTCGCCCTCGCCCAGGGTCTCGGCCTTGACGGCGCCGGTCAGGAAGCCGCGGCCCAGCGGGCTGTAGGGCACGAGGCCGATCCCCAGCTCGCGCAGGGTCGGCAGGATCTCGGCCTCCAGCTCGCGGAACCACAGCGAATATTCGCTCTGCAGGGCGGCGACCGGCTGGACGGCGTGCGCCTTGCGGATCGTCGCGGCGCCGGCCTCGGAGAGGCCGAAGTGCTTGACCTTGCCCTCGGCGATCAGGTCCTTGACGGCTCCCGCCACGTCCTCGATCGGCACGTTCGGATCGACGCGGTGCTGGTAGAAGAGGTCGATCACCTCGACGCCCAGGCGCTTCAGCGACGCCTCGGCCACGGCGCGGATATGCTCGGGCCGGCTGTTGACGCCGCGCATCCGCGTGAAGCCCTCGCCCGTCCCTTCCGGCGCGATGTCGAAGCCGAACTTGGTGGCGATCACCACCTTGTCGCGGAAGGGCTTCAGGCCTTCGCCGACCAGCACCTCGTTGGTGAAGGGTCCATAGACCTCGGCGGTGTCGAAGAAGGTCACGCCCAGCTCGACGGCGCGGGCCAGCAGCTTGTGGGCGTCGGCCGTCTCCAGCGCCGTGCCATAGACCTGGCCCATGCCCATGCAGCCGAGGCCGATGGCCGAGACCTCGAGACCGTCGCCGAGTTTACGCGTCTTCATGGGATGCTCCTTCGTCAGGCTGGACCGGCGGCTCCTTCGCCGGCGGTCGCGAGATAGGATCGAGTCGTCCCCGGCCCCAGGGCTTCATTCGCCGATCTAGAGGATCAGGCAATCTTCCCGTCGTGGCCGTCAATCGCGGCGCAGACGTTTTTCTTCGACGCCCTGTCGGAACCGACGGCCCCCGATCGTTCTAGGATCACGACAACGGAGGAAACCCATGTCCAAGATCAGCCCGTTCCTTTGGTTCGACAAGGAAGCCGAGGAGGCCGCGCGGTTCTACGTCGCGATCTTCCCCAATTCGCGGATCGTCAGCGTCAATGGCCTGCCGACCGACCTGCCCCACACCGGCGCCAAGGCCGGCGACGTGATGACCGTGACGTTCGAACTGGACGGCCTGCCCTATGTCGCCATGAACGGCGGGCCGGGCCATCCCTTCACCGACGCCATCTCGCTGACGGTCGATTGCGACGGCCAGGACGAGGTCGATCGCTACTGGAACGCGCTCACGGCGGACGGCGGTCAGGAGATCGCCTGCGGCTGGCTGAAGGACCGCTATGGCCTTTGCTGGCAGGTCACGCCCCGGCAGCTGATCGAGATGACCACCGGCCCCGACAAGGCCGCCGCCGCCCGCGTGTTCCAGGCGATGATGGGCATGGTGAAGATCGACGTCGCCAAGCTTCAGCAAGCCCACGACGCCGGATAGCTTTACGCGGCCAGCGTCATCAGGCTGCCGGGCGGCATGTCCGAGCGCACCTGCTGATCAAGGTCGTCGACGCTCTTGCCCAGGTCCTTCAGGCCCTTTTCGGCGTCCTTGTAGTCATCGGTCTCCTCGAACTTTTCCTTCATGGTCAGCGCCGCCTTGGTGCGCGCCGTCAGGAGAAGATCCTTCAGATCGGCGCCGAGACCCCGGACCAGCTTGATGAAGTCCATGTCGCCGGCGGCCTCGGCCTTGGCCTCGTCCTCAAGAGTCTTGCGGGCCGACGCGGCGGCGTCGGGGTTGGCGGCCGCGTCGGGCAGGGACTTGAAGTCGTCGGCGAACATTTCGCCGCTGTCCTTGGCCGCGGCGGCATAGTCCTTGACCGCGCCCTGCAACTCCTTGGCGGCCTCGGCCAGGGCCTTGGCCATCTTCTTGGGGTCGTCGGCGTAGAGCTTCTTGAGCAGCTTCATCTGCTCGATCAGCCGCTGAACGCGCGCGCGGGCCTGGTCCTTGGCGTCGCCGATCCGGGTCTTGCGGTCGGCCCTGGCCTGCGCTTTGACCTGGTCGAGGGCGCTGTCGGCCTTGGCCTTTTCCGCGCCCTTGGCGACCTTCGCCGTCGCGCCGGCGCTCACGCGCCCCTGGGCCAGCGTGATCAGTCCGGCGACCAGACTTGTCGAAACCATGCGCTTCGCGCTCCGTCGGCCGTTCTGGCCCTCTCGGCGGCCGACGTTATGCGAGGAAGGTTAAGCTAGGCCTTCTTGACGAACTCGGTGCGCAGGACGAGGCCCCGCACCTTGTCGACATTGGCCTCGATCTCGTCGGGATCGCCAGTCAGGCGGATCTTCTTGACCACCGTGCCGCGCTTGAGCGTCACGCCGCCCGAGCCCTTGACCTTGAGATCCTTGATCAGGGTGACGGTGTCGCCGTCGGCCAGGAGGGTTCCGTTGGAGTCGCGGGTTTCTTCGGACATAGGGGGGTCCCTGCTAGGTCGGGCGGCGCGAAGCAAACCCGTATATTTTGTGCGGGCTTTCCTACGGATTTCCCGGGCCACGTCAATGCTCGGCGATCCGCGCTGATTTACATGCCGAACGCATAGCGATAGGTTTTGCTCGTCCTATGGAGCCTCTCATGAGCCTGAAACAGCGGCTTCGCGCCCTGACCGGCCGCCAGTGGCTCACGTTCTTCGCGGCGAGCATTTTGCTCAGCCTCGGCGGCCAACTTCTCACGGACGCTTGGACCCCGTTCGCGATCAGCCCGATAGCGAAGGCCCTTCTGGGCGCTTTCGTGTTCACATCACGCGTCCTTCCGGCGCTGGTCGTTGGTGCGGCGGCGGGCTCCGGCTCGTTGACCCTGCCACGCAAGTAGCAATCCCAATCTACGTCTTCTTCCGTCCCAACGGGTGCTTGGTCTGCACAACGTGCGCCAGGTGCTCGCCGGCCACATGGGTGTAGATCTGGGTCGTGGCGATGTCGGCGTGGCCGAGCAGGGTCTGGATCACGCGCAGGTCCGCGCCGCCCTCCAGCAGGTGGGTGGCGAAGGCGTGGCGCAGCACGTGCGGGCTGACCTTTTCACGGTCGATCCCGGCGGCGATGGCGGCGTCCTCCAGCAGTTGCCCGACGCGGCGGGCGGTCAGGCGGCCGGTGGCGCCGCGCGACGGGAAGAGCCAGGGGCTGTCCTTCGCGCCCTTGGGCAGGAAGGCCGGACGCTGGGCCAGATAGGCCTTCACCGCCGCGCGGGCGGCGTCGTTCAGGGGCGCCAGCCGCTCCTTGCCGCCCTTGCCCTTGACGATCAGATAGGCCGGGTCCCGCGCCAGGGCCGACAGCGGCAGGGCCAGGAGCTCGGAGATTCGCAGGCCCGAGGCGTAGATCAGCTCGATCATGCACGACAGGCGCAGGCCCTGCGCGCCGTCCTTCTTCGTCGCGGCCGCCAGCAGGCGCTCGATCTCGTCGCGCTCCAGCACCTTGGGCAGCGGGCGTCCCGCCTTGGGCGCGGCGACGCGGCGCGAGGGATCGTCGGCCCGCCAGCCCTCGCCCAGCACGAAGCGATAGAACTGCCGGACGGCCGAGCGGCGGCGGGCGGCGGTGGCCGGCGACAGGCCCCGCGCGCCCAGGTCCTGGAAATAGGCCTCGACGGCTTGCGCGTCGGCGTCGTCCAGATCGCGGCCCCGGCCGGCCAGGAAGGCGCGGGCGTCGTCCAGGTCCTTGCCATAGGCGGTCAGGGTGTTGCGCGCGGCCGCCCGCTCGACGGCCATCATTTCCAGGAAGGCGTCGACCCAGCCGGCCCCCTTCCCGCTCATTTGGCGTAGGCCAAGCCCAGAAGACCCTCGACGACGATGGCGCGGGCGTCGACGACCAGGCCGGCGTGAACCAGGCCCTGGGCGATGCGGGCGCGGTCGACCGGCTGCGGCCCCGTGGGACCGGTCTCCAGCGCGATCGACAGGGCCAGCAGGCCCGCCTCGCCCTTGCGCTTGGCGGCCCCGGCGGCGTCCAGCAACACCGCGCGCGCCGGCGAGGCGACGGGCTTGGGGAGCTCGAAATTGGCGAACTGGGCGCGGGCGTCCGGGTCCATCGCGCCGCCCAGGCTGGCCAGCAGCACCGCGGCGGGCTGGGCCGGCGACTTGGCGCCGCCGGTCGCGCCGCGCGCGATCAGATTGCCCAGCACCTGGTTGTCGACCTTGCCCGAGGCGGCGGCGATCAGGGCGTCGAGAATGGCCAGGTCGGTCGTCGTCGCCCCCGGCGTCTTGTCCGCCGTCAAACGGCCGCGAATGGTCTGGGCCGTGGCGACGTCCCCGGACGCGATGGCCGCGCGGGCCAGCAGCACCGGTTCCCGCAGCGGCCCGCCGGCCTGGGCCAGGGCGGCGATCGAACCGGCCGAGGCCTGGGCCGCCTCGACGAAGCCGTCCAGGGTCTTGGCCTGGCGCAGGAAGGCGATGTCGGCGGCCTCCGTGGCGGTCAGGTCCGCGCCCGGCGAGACCCCGGCCAGGTCGCCGCCCATCGGCTTGATCAGCGGCTTCAGCGCCGGCGAGGCCGAGGCGATGGCGCTGGCCGACTGGATGTCGAGATTCAGCCGACGCGACAGGGCGTAGTCGACGCCGTTCTTCAGCGACGCCGTCCCCGGCGCGGCGCCGTTCATCGCCGCGTTCATCAGGCGCGCATAGTCGGCGTCCTTGGTCTGGGCCTGGGCCAGCTGGAAGGTCAGCTGGGCGGCGTCGTTCTGGCCGGCCTTCAGCTGGCAGAAGGTCCGCAGGCGCAGCCAGTAGGCGGCGCCGCGATCCACCGTGAGGGCCTGTTCAGCTTGGCAAGCCTTGTCGTCGTCGCCGGCGATCAGCGCCGCCTCGGCGATGGCCATCGACAGCGCGCCGCTGCCGGCCGCGCCCGTAGTACGGTCTAGAATGGCGTTGGCGCCCTTGGCCTCGCCCAGGGCGATCAGGGCCAGGGCTCGCTGCGCGCCCATGTCGGCGTTGTCGCCGACGCCGGCCGGTCCGTTGGCGCCGGTCGACAGCAGGCGCCGCGCCAGGCTGGCGAAGGCGGGCGACAGCGGCTTGGACCCGGCCAGCTTGGGGACGACGTCGCGCATGATGTCCGGCGCCGTATCCTTCCACAGATCGCCGCCGATCCCGGTCCGCGCCGCGGGGCTGGAGAAATAGTCCGGCGGCGCCAGGGTCTTGACCTTGACCTCCTCCTGCGCCGCCGAGACGGCCGGAGTCAGAACCAGGGCGAGCAGCGCCGCGGCGCTGGAGGAACGCTTGGAAAGGATCATGGACCGGTTATGACGCATGACGCGGATCTCGCAAACTTGGCGGTTTGCCCAAGCCTCGTGTAAACCCGCGACCGCATCATGACCGAACATCCCGAACCCGCCCCCGACCTTCACGGAGACCTCGCGCCGCTGCGCGAGAAGACCATCGTCCTGGTCGGGCTGATGGGGGTGGGCAAGTCCAGCGTCGGACGCCGCCTGGCCGGGGTGCTGGACCTGCCGTTCCGCGACGCCGACAACGAGGTCGAGGCCGCCGCCGGCCGCTCGATCCCGGCCATCTTCGCCGAGCTGGGCGAGAGCGCGTTCCGCGACGGTGAGCGCCGGGTGATCAGCCGCCTGCTGGACGAGCCGCCGCACGTGCTGGCCACCGGCGGCGGCGCCTTCGTCAATCCCGAGACCCGGGCCCTGATCAACCAGAAGGCCGTCTCGGTCTGGCTGAAGGCCGATATCGACCTTCTGGCCCGCCGCGTTTCGCGCAAGGACAACCGGCCGCTGGTCAAGGGCAAGGATCCCGTCCAGGTGCTGACCGAGCTGGCCAAGGCCCGCAACCCCGCCTATGCCGAGGCCCAGGTGCACGTCCAGACCGGCGACACGCCGCACATGGTGGCCGTCGAGGCCATCCTGGCCGCCCTGCGCGCCCGGCCGCCTGTCGCGCCCTCCTAGGAGTCTCGCCATGATCCGCACCGTTTCCGTGGGCCTGGGCGATCGCGCCTACGACGTCGTCATCGGTCCTGGCCTGATCGACCAGGCCGGCGCGCGGATCGCGCCGGTGCTGAGCAAGCGCAAGCGGGTCGCCGTCGTCACAGACGCCCATGTCGGCGAGCATCACGGCGAGCGGCTGGCCGTCTCGCTGGAGAAGGCCGGAATCTTGGTCGACGTCATCACCCTGCCGCCGGGCGAGGAGACCAAGAGCTTCGAGCACCTGGCCGAGCTTTCCGACCGCCTGCTGGCCCTGGGGCTGGAGCGCGGCGACCAGATCGTGGCCTTCGGCGGCGGGGTCGTCGGCGACCTGGCCGGCTTCGCGGCGGCGATCTACAAGCGCGGCATCGACTTCGTGCAGGTCCCGACCACCCTGCTGGCCCAGGTCGACAGCTCGGTCGGCGGCAAGACCGCCATCGACACCCCGCGCGGCAAGAACCTGATCGGCGCCTTCCACCAACCGCGCCTCGTCCTGGCCGACCTCGACGTGCTGGCCACCCTGCCCGCCCGCGAACTGGCCTGCGGCTACGCCGAGATCATCAAGTACGGCCTCTTGGGCGACTTTTCCTTCTTCGAGTGGCTGGAGACCAACGTCGCCAAGGTGCTGGCCGGCGAGGTCGACGCCCTGGTCCGCGCGGTCGGCCGCTCGGTGGAGATGAAGGCGCAGATCGTCGCCGAGGACGAGAAGGAGGCCGGCCGCCGCGCGCTCCTGAACCTTGGCCACACCTTCGGCCACGCGATCGAGACCGAGGTCGGGTTCGGCGACCTGCTCAAGCACGGCGAGGCCGTGGGCGTGGGCATGGCCCAGGCCTTCCGCTTCTCGGCGAGCCAGGGCCTGTGCCCCAGCCAGGACGCCGTCCGCGCCGAGGCGGCGATCAAGGCCGCCGGCCTGCCGACGACCCTGGCCGACGTGCGGCAGGTGCCTTTCAACGCCGACGCCCTGATCGCCCACTGCGGCCAGGACAAGAAGGCCGAGGGCGGCAAGCTGACCTTCGTCCTGGCGCGCGGCATTGGCGACGCCTTCGTGGCCAAGGACGTGGACCGCGACGCGCTGCGAGCGTTCTTGGTGGAGGAAGGGGCGGTTTAGGCGGCGAACGCTCGATGTTTGGCCGCGTTGGCTCTCCGTTTTGCCGTCGCGTTCGCTTGCTCGGCGATCGCCCGAGCCAGTTCTCCGGCGCCGCCGCGACCTTGGTAGAGTCCTAGAGCCAATTCGATCAACTTGGCCTCAGGCGCATCCTGTACATACAGCGCCTCGGGACTGTCAGCCTTCACCATTGTCGCGCTCCATGTCGCGTCTGAGTGTAGATACGGCGAGAAGAGTTGCAAGGGTCTTACCCAACGCTCTTATAGGGCGAACAGCTTCATGGTCCCCGCCTTCTTCGGGCTTGAAACGCCCGGCGATGTCGCTTGTCGCAACCACGACCCCCAGAGGCACGTCCTGGCCTGGCAGGGAAAATGGGATCGCCGCGAGAGAGCGATAGCGCAACGTATCATCGTAGGCGGTGCGCTTGTGCTCTGGCGCGTCAAAAAAGCCGCGAACATTGAGGTCCGTGCTGTCAGCGCAGATCAGCGCGCGCCTCATTTGAAAGGCTTGGCCGATATGCCCCTCGCCCCGCCTCCAGGTCCTATGGGGTGCGTCCTCGTCCGACCGGGTTGGTCTTCGGCACGCGACGCATTCTAGCTGCTGCCTTTCTTCGCGCCAGAGATAGACCGAGAAGTTCCAAAGTTCGTCGCCCATCCCGAACAGCGTCGCCTTCGACGCGGCCAGCAGGTCGAGCATGTCACGAATCTGGTCCTCGATCGGCGCTTTGGCCGACGGCAGGAGCGCCACGTCGACCGCCACCCTCATGCTATCGATGGTCAAGCTGAGCACGGAAGCCTTCGTCAGTTCCGCCTCGAGCTGCTGAATTTCACGTTGGCTAACGGCCAGGGCGTTTTTGTTGACTTCCGCGGCCTCGACAGCTGACTGGGCGTCGGCCATGACAGCCAACGCAGACTTATCCGTCATCAGCACAAGCGCGCCGGCGAGCGCGCCCAGGACCAGGAAGACAATCTGGAGGGTAACAAGAACCGCCGCCCAAGCGCTGCCGGGAACACCTTGCGGTAAGGCCTTTGAAAACCCGACCACGACCGGCGCGATCACCGTCGTGAGTTGAAGCCCCAGCCGAAGCTTCCGAGCCTTTTCGAGAAATTCGCTCGTATGCCTCTGCAAACGCGTCTTGAGTTCCGAATTCATCACATGCCCCAAGCGATCTCAACTAAAGCGGCGCTTAGATAGCAATACAGCTATTTCGCGAAAATCCACGTCAATGCTCACGTAGAAACCCCATGCTCACCGCCCTGCTCGGCCTCGCGCCTATCGTCATCGCCCTGCTGACCCTGTCGGCGCTGTTCTCGGCGGCGGAGACGTCGATGACGGGGGCCAGCCGCGCGCGGATGCACCAGCTGGAGCGCGAGGGCGACCGGCCGGCGCGGCGGGTCAACAAGCTGCTGTCCGACCAGGAGACGATGATCGGGGCGGTGCTCTTGGGCAACAACCTGATCAACATCCTGGCCTCGGCCCTGGCGACCCAGGTGCTGACGGCGGTGATCCCCGGTCCCTGGGGCGTGGCGGCGGCCACGGCGACCATGACCGTGCTGGTGCTGGTCTTCGCCGAGGTGCTGCCCAAGACCGTGGCCATCGTGCGCTCCGACGACGTCGCCCGGGCGCTGTCGGGCCCGACCCTGTTCATCGTGCGGGCGTTCGGCCCGATCATCTATGTGATCCAATGGATCGTCCGCCGCGCCCTGCGGGTGTTCGGCGTCAAGCTGGACATGGCCGTCGACGTGCTGGCGGCGCACGAGGAAATTCGCGGCGCGGTCGACTATCACCACTCCGAAGGCCTGGTGGAGACCGACGACCGGCGGATGCTGGGCGGGGTGCTGGACCTGTCGGACATGGACGTCTCGGAGATCATGGTCCATCGCAAGTCGATGGTCCTGCTGGACGCCGACCTGCCCGCGCGCCAGTTGGTCGAGACGGTGCTGGAGGCCCAGCACACCCGCATCCCCGTCTATCGCGACGAGCCCGAGAACATCGTCGGGGTGCTGCACGCCCGCGACCTGCTGAAGGCCCTGGCCGAGGCCAAGGACGGGGTCGAGGGCCTGGACATCGCCGCCATCCTGCGCGAGCCGTGGTTCATTCCCGACACCACCAACCTCAAGGACCAGCTGAACGCCTTCCTCAAGCGCAAGAGCCACTTCGCCCTCGTGGTCGACGAATATGGCGCGCTGCAGGGGCTGGTGACGCTGGAAGACATCCTGGAAGAGATCGTCGGCGAGATCGAGGACGAGCACGACACCGCCCTCGACGGCGTGCGCCGCCAGCAGGACGGTTCGGTCAATGTCGATGGCGACGTCACCGTCCGCGACCTCAACCGCGCCCTGGACTGGCGGCTGCCCGAGGGCGAGGCGGTGACCATCGCCGGCCTGGTGATCCACGAGGCCCAGACCATCCCAGAACCCGGCCAGACCTTCATCTTCCACCGCCACCGCTTCCAGGTGCTCCGTCGCCAGAGAAACCAGATCACGGCGCTGCGGATCAGCGCGCCGCTCGCCGAGGACGCGGACATCTGATTTCGAACCGTCGCCGGGAACCGATCGCTCGGCCAAACGTTTGCGGTCTCTCGGGACCGGGGGCGGTCCGTTGGACAAAGAGGGCGTTTTGGCCGGTGTCTTGGCTGATAGCGAGGCGCGCGACAGCGACGCGCCGGACGCTGGCCTTTCGCCGGCCGCGCTGGAACGCGCGCTCGCCGAGGAAATCCGCAGGTCCGACACCCTGGCCCGCGTGACCGAGGCGGTCGCCTCAAGCACCAACATCGACACCTGCGTGCAGGTGGTCATCGACGGCGCCCGCGAGATCAGCGGCGCGGCCTTCGGGGCCTTCTTCTACAATCAGCTAGAGCCGGACGGGGAGTCCTACGCCCTCTACCGGCTGTCGGGCGCCGCGCCGGAGGCGTTCGCGGACTTCCCGCGGGTGCGCAAGACCGCGCTCTTCGCCCCGACCTTCGAGAACACCGGCGTCGTGCGCTCCGACGACATCACCCAGGATCCGCGCTACGGGCTCAACGCGCCGCGCCAGGGGATGCCCGAGGGCCATCTGCCGGTGCGCAGCTACCTCGCCCTCCCCGTCGCCACGCGCCGGGGCGAGGTCCTGGGCGGGCTGTTCTTCGGCCATCCGCTGCCAGGGCGCTTCACCGCGCGGGACGAGACCCTGCTGGTCGGCCTGGGCGGACAGGTCGCCGCGACGATCGAGTCGATCCGGCTGACGGCCGGGGCCATGGCCGAGCTGACCGAGCGCCGCCGCGCCGAGGAACGGCTGAAGTTCGCCCTGGACGCCGGCGGCATGGGCTCCTGGGACCTGGACGTCGCCACCCACGCCTACGAAGCGTCCGACCTCTGCAAGCGCAACTACGGTCGCGCGCCCGAAGAGCCGTTCACCTTCGCCGACCTGATCGCGACCCTGCATCCCGACGACCGCCCCCGCGTCCTGGCGGCGATCGACAGCGCCATCCGCGACGGCGCCGACTACGACGTCGAGTATCGCGTGGTCCTCCCCAGCGGCGAACTGCGCTGGCTGCACGCGCGCGGCCGGGCCGCCCAGACGGCCGACGACGGCGGCGCGCGGCGCCTGGCCGGGGTGTCGCTGGACATCACCGACCGCAAGCGCGCCGACGAGCGGCAGAAGCTGCTGGTCAACGAGCTGAACCACCGCGTGAAGAACAGCCTGGCGACCGTCCAGTCGATCGCCGCCCAGACCCTGCGCTCCAGCGCCTCGCCCGAATTCTTCCGCGAGGCCTTCGAGACCCGCCTGATCGCCCTCTCCCAGACCCACGACCTCCTGACCCGCGAGAGCTGGGCCGGCGCCAGCCTGCGCGAGGTGTTCGACGTCGAGCTGCGCGCCATGGCCGGCGAGGACCGGGTCACCTTCGCCTACGAGGCCGATGTCCGCCTGAATCCCAAGGCCGCCGTGGCCCTGGGCATGGGCATTCACGAGCTGGCCACCAACGCGGTCAAGTACGGCGCCCTGTCGGTTCCGGGCGGCGGCGTGGACGTGACCTGGATGGTGGAGGAAGACATTCTGCGCATGGTCTGGGCCGAGCGCGGCGGTCCGCCCGTCACCCCGCCCGCCCGGCGCGGCTTCGGCGCCCGACTGCTGGAACGCGGCCTCGCGGCGGAACTATCCGGCGGCGTCGAGCTGAACTATGATGCCGAAGGCCTCGTCTGCCAAATGGCGTTGCCCCTGCGCGCGCTGGAGCCCTGACACATGAAGACACTGTCGTCCCTGAAGGTCCTGGTCGTCGAGGACGAAGCCCTGGTCTCGATGCTGGTCGAGGACATGCTGACCGACCTGGGCTGCGCGATCGTGGGGCCGGCGGCGGAAATCGAGGAAGCCCTGCGCCTGGCCGGTTCGGCCGACATCGACGCGGCCCTGCTGGACGTCAATCTGGGCGGCCGGCCGATCTTCCCGGTGGCCGACGCCCTGAAGGCCCGCGGCGTGCCGTTCGCCTTCGCCAGCGGCTACGGCGAAGCGGGCCTGTCCGACGACCATCGCGGCGCCGCCGTGCTGCAAAAGCCCTTCCGCGAAGCCGACCTGCGCCGGGTGCTCGAAGGCCTGGTCGGCGAGACGGCCTAGGGCGCGAAGGGCGCCTGCCGATAGATCTGAAAAGCGCGATGCCCGTTCCAGGCTCGCGTTTTTTATTTGTCATCGGAAGACAAACAAAAAGGCGGCGAGGTCACCCTCGCCGCCTTGGTGTCTCAGCTGTTGAGGCTGATTACCACTTCTTGCTGATCGCCACGAACAAACGGCGGCCAATCATGTCGTAGTTGCCGAGTTGGGCGGTGCCCACTCGGAACTGGCCGGACGAAGCCGCCGGCGGACGCTCGTCGAAGGCGTTGTTGATACCGACCTGAGCCGACAGGCCATCGAAGTCCTTCTTGACCGAGAAGGTATGATAGGCCGTGAACTCGGCATGCAGGTTGTAGTAGGCGCAGGCGTTCACCGCCGCGGTGCAGTCGGTGGTGATGCCGGCCGCCACGTCTGTGTACTTGCTGACGCCGAACACGTCGCCCATGTTCCCAGGTTGGTCGGCGTCGGAGCCCTTGCCGAACATCTGGACGCCCCAGAAGAAGGTCCAGTCGTCCTTCTTGAAGGTGGCCGAGATATTACCAGAGAAGCCAGGGCCGTCGTAGTTATAGGTCGTGCCAAGGTAGTTCAGCGGAGCGGCGCCGCCCATCAGCGTCGTGACGTTCTTGGTCATCCAGGTGAATTGCGAGTTCACGTTTAGACGGCCGTTGAACAGCTCCTTGCTGTACTGGGTGGTCAGGTCGATGCCGTGGTTCACCTGATTGGCGACGTTCACGTAGCTGTTCTGGACCGTTAGGATGTAGAACTTCGTCGGGTCACGCGTGAACAGCGAGCAGAAGGGGTTCTTCGGGAAGTCAGCCGAGTTGTAGCACTGCTTCAGGATATTGGCGGCGCCGAACTGCCGGACTTCGTTGTCCACGTTGATCGTGAAGTAATCGACCGCGACGTTCAGGTCGGCGAAGGCCGGCGACCAAACGAAGCCGAAGGTGCGGGCCTTGGCGGTTTCGGCCTTCAGGTTGCCCTGGCCGCCGGTCGAGAAGACCGTCGCGCTGCTGCCGCCCAAAGCGTTGTAAGAGGTCGGAATGCCCTGCGAGGCGCAGTTCGTCCGAATCTGCTGGCTCGCCGTACTAGAATTGGCAAGATCATAGCAAGGGTCGATTGCGCTCTGGCCCGAGTAGCCGACCTGATTGCCCAAGTATAGTTCATACAACGACGGCGCGCGGAACGAAGTGCCCTGGGTGGCCCGCAACGTGATCGACGGAATGATCTTCCAGTTCAGACCGACCTTGTAGGTGTTGTCCGAACCATAGCTGTCGTAGTCCGAGTAGCGGCCCGACACGTTCAGGTTCAGGCGGTCGATGAAACGAACGTCACGAACCAGCGGGATATCCAACTCACCAAACACGTCGCGGGAGTTGTCGCTACCCTTCGTCGGGCCAGCCGAGCTGTAGAGCGCCATGTTGCGGTTGGCGGCCTGATAGCCGGGCTGATCGTTGATCTTCTCGTGACGAACCTGGAAGCCGACAGCGGCGCCGATCGGGCCGGCCGGCAGCGAGAAGAGATCCCCCGACAGCGAGCCTTCAATGTAGGCGTGATCGTACTTCGTGGTGCCCGTTTCATTGAAGAACAGGAAGTCGCGCTCGGCCTGGGTGTATTGCCCTTGTAGGATCCGGGTGGACGTCCACGGAATGCCGTTGGGCAGCTTGGCGCAGTCGAAGTTCGAGAAGTTTCCGCCCAGCGGCGTGTTGGTGCAAGCCACGTTCGGGCTGTTCAGGGCCAGGAAGCGGTCCAGGTAGATGCGCGGACCAAAATCATAGCTCGCGTCCGACTTGGAGTATTGACCGAAGATATCCCAGTCCCAGCCGCCCTTCCAGTCGATCGAGCCGCGCAGGCCCGCGACAGCGCGATAGTACTTAACGTCTTGGTGGCCGTTCGACTCGTAGGCCGAAACCGTCACGACGTTTTGGCCGGTCGTGTTATTCGGGTTAGAGGCCGGCAGATAGTTCGGCGCGCCATTCACAGTGTTGCGCTGGGCGAAGGATTGGAACACCTGCGCGGCGCCGATCTGCGCCGACTTGCGCTCGCTGACCATCAGCTCGGTGTAGGCCTCGATCTTCGGCGTGATCTGGTAGCCGCCGTTGAAGGTGATCGTCGAACGAATTTCCGGGCTCAGGACACTCGAGCGATCCCACAGTGGCGAGGTGGTCGGAGCGTAGGGATAGGTCAGCGGATAGCCGATCCGGCTGAAGCGGGCGAAGCCGGGCACAGTCGAGTTGTTGCCCTGAGCAGCGGTCGGATAGGTCTGGCCAGGGACGATCGGCACAAGGTTCACCGAACCGCTAACCAGCTGCATATAGCCGTTGGTGAGGTTCAGGCACTTGTACTGGCCCGTGACCGAATCCAAGTAATCCTTCCGGGCGCCGGTCTTCGGATCGAACAGGTAGTCGGACTGGCACGACGTATCGGCGCGGTCGCTACGACGCAGGATCTCCTGACGGAAATATTCGCCGGATACGTTGAAGTAACCCTTCTCGAAGGTCTTACCATAAGCGCCCGTGAAGCGGTAGGATTTACCGCCGTGTTCCATGGGGTCGCTGCCATAGATCTTCAGCTCGCCGCCGTCGAACTTCTTGCGGGTGATGATATTGACAACGCCGGCCACGGCGTCCGAGCCGTAGATCGACGACGCGCCGTCTTTCAGGATTTCGACGTGATCCACGATCGATTCCGGAACGACGCCGAGATCGAACGGACCAACCTGACCACGAACACCGGCCGGCCCCGCGCGACGACCGTTCAGCAGAACCAAGGTGCGGTTCGCGCCGAGGCCGCGCAGCGAGATGGTGCTGACGCCCGGCCCGCCCGTGACGTTATAGCCGGTGTACTGATTGTTGATCTGGCCAGTGCCGGCCGCGAGGGTCGAATTCTGCAGAATGGCCGACAGGGTGGCCGACCCTTCGAGTTCGGCGCGCTCGGCAGTCAGAATCTGGATCGGAGCGGCGGCCGTGAACTCGGTGCGGCGGATGCGCGAACCGGTGACCGTGATCGCTTCGACTTCCTGAGGCTCCGAGGCTGGAGCCGCCGTCGGAGCGGTTTGAGCGAACGCGGGAGCGCCAGCGACCATCAACGACAGAACGCCGGAGATCACCGAGGTGCCCAGCAGAAGGTTCTTATTCAAGCTCAACAGAAAATCCCCCAGAGCAACAGAAAATGTCTTCGAGGCGGGGCGGGAAAAAATATCCCCAAATGCCACTCAACCGACCGTAACAGGTCCATGACAGTCCCCAACCCTTTTTGCGCCATATTTTTTCCATTTTGAAGGAAACGTGGCACGTTGGCCACAATCGCGCGCTCTGGGAGGGAACGCCGTTCTTCGATATCGCGATATAAAGCTTAAATAGCCCAAAAATTTGGAATTTATTTACGGCGCTCACAAAGAAGATATTTTATATATTTCGGCTTATTTCAAATTTTATGCATCAATTGCAGCTCGATACCGCCCGCGAATATATTTCGCTGACATCACAGAGAGATTCTTCTAACGATTGAATGGGTGTTAATATTTTTCTTCGCCAAGAACAGCGCATACTGCCCCCAACCGTTTAACGCCTTAATCTCACCAACTTTCCGCCTCAATCCGCGCCCCGCTCGGCTAGTGCCTCACCGCAGATCGCGCGGCCCGAACGATTGGGGCAGCAGGGTCCAGAAGTCGGTGCGTTGGGTGGGGCGCCCGGCTTGCACCGAGACGATCTCGCAGGTCTTTCCCGCGAACTCGGCGATGCGCTGGCGGCAGGCGCCGCAGGGCTGGACCACGGCGTCGGAGCCGGCGGCGATCAGCACCTTGTCGATGACCCGCGAGCCGCCCGCCGTGATCATCGCCCCGATCGCCGTCTGCTCGGCGCAGGTTCCGACCGGATAGGCCGCGTTCTCGACATTGACGCCGTAGTGGACGCGTCCCTCGTCGTCGATCACCGCCGCGGCGACCGTGAAGGTCGAATAGCGCGCGTAGGACCGCGACAGCAGCCCCGGCAGGGTCGCGGCGGCCTGGGTTTCGAGTTCGGTCGATGCGGTGACGTCGGCGCTCATGCGGTTCCCTGCCTTCCGGCGGGATCGCGCCGGGGAGAGAGGCAATCAGTCGCGGGCCGTCAAATCAAGCGGCAAAAAGGAGAGCTCGGAACAAAAGTAAGGATCGCCTTACTTTTCGCCCGGCGCCGTCGCGACGATCGACAGGGCGTGGACCGGACCGGCCAGTTCGTCGGCCAGCGCCTTCATCACCAGGCGCTGGCGGGCCACGCGGGGCTGGCCGGCGAAGGCCGCCGACTCGATTCTCAGCGTGAAGTGGCTCTCGCCCGCGCCGCTGTGCCCCGCGTGGCCGTGGTGGCGGTCGCTGTCGTCGACCAGCTCCAGACGCGTCGGCGAAAAAGCCTCTTCCAGCTTGCGGCGAAGGGTGTCGGCGACGGCGCCCATGATGCGACTCTTGCTTGTCAATCCTTGAACGGAAATAGCGCGCGACTACTCTAGACGCCATGAGCCGGCCGTTCGAGTACCGCCCCAAATTCACCGACATCCGGGTCCGGCCGCCCAAGCAGGGCGAAGACGACCCGGTTCACGACGTCCTGGGCCTCAAGCCCGGCGAAAAGCGTTGCGACCACCCCGACTGTCGCCTGCCCGGCTCGGCCAAGGCGCCGAAGTCGCGCGACCTGCCGGGCCAGCACTACTGGTTCTGCCAGCAGCACGCGGCCGAGTACAACAAGAACTGGAACTTCTACGCGGGCATGACCGAAGCCCAGATCCGCGCCGAGCAGGAGTCCGAGCGGATGACCGGCGGGCGGCCGACCTGGAGCTTCAAGGCCGACGCCAATTCGCGCGAGGCGGCCGCCCAGGCCGCTCGCGACGCCCGCGCCTTCGCCGACCCGTTCGGCCTCTTCCGCGCCCAGCAGCGCCGGGCCGAATCCCAGCGCGCGGCCGCCGAGCGCGGCCTGGGCAAGCTGGAGCGCCAGGCCCTCGCGGACCTGGACCTCGAGGCCGGCGCCGACAAGGCGGCCATCAAGGTCCGCTACAAGGAGCTGCTCAAGCGCTGCCACCCGGACTCCAACGGCGGCGACCGCAGCGCCGAGCACAAGCTGCAGCGGGTCATCAAGGCCTATAAGCAGCTGCAGAAGTCGGGTCTGGTTTAGGCCGCCGTTGGACCGGGCCGCGAAGGTCCAGCTTGGTTCCGATCCGGGATGAACCGTCATAGGGTTCGGTTGCTCGGCCGATCGCGACGACCGGGCGGACCCGAAGGAGGCCAGGATGGCGCAGACCCGACGTTCCCTGCTCGCCGCGCCCGTGGCCGGCGCGCTGACGGGCGGACTGGCGGGCGGACGGGCGGCTGGCGCTGACGCGGCGGGACCGACCGAGCCGCCGTCGGCCGGCGCGCTGCTCGAACGCTATGTCGCCCTCGGCGGCAAGGCCAGCGGCGGTCCCGGCGACCTGGCCTGCGGCGAATGGATGGCCCAGTGGCTGACGGCGCGCGGCTTTTCGGTCGAACGCCAGGCCTTCGACGCGCCCTTTTTCGAGGCGACCGAGACGTCGTTCCAGATCGGCGAGGCCCGCGCCCCCGTCATTCCGCAGGCCATCGTCCGGCCCACTGGACCGGACGGGATCGAGGGGCCGGTGCTGGTGCGCGATCCCGAGGACGCGGCCAGCCCGGCGACCGACGCCATCGTCGTCATCCGCCTCCCCTACGGACGCTGGAGCACCGCGGCGGCCCCGGCCGTGTTCGGGCCGGTCGAGGCGGCGCTGAAAGCCGGGGCGCGCGCCGTGGTCCTGATCACCAGCGGTCCCAGCGGCGAGGCTCTGGCGCTGAACGCCGACGGCCGCGCGCCGATGTTCGCCGCCCCAGTGGCCGTGCTGGCGCCGAAGGACGCGCCGGCCCTGATCAAGGCGGCCCGGTCGGGTGCGAGGGGCGTGCTGCGGATCACCGGCCAGGCCGGTCGTCGGGAAACCTTCAACCTGATCGGACGTAAGGACGGCGGCCGAGGCCGCTGGCTGGTGGTGTCGACCCCGCGCTCGGGCTGGTTTGGCTGCGCGGGCGAACGGGGGCCGGGGGTGGCGGCGTGGATGATGCTGGCCGACTGGGCCAGTCGCGCCAACCTGCCCGTCGATCTCGCCTTCGTCTGCAACAGCGGCCACGAGTACGAAAACCTCGGCGCCGAGCACCTGCTGGACAAGGCCGCGCCGCCGCCGGACCAGACCCGCTTCTGGCTTCACCTCGGCGCCAACCTGGCCGCGCGCGACTGGCACGAGCTGGGCGGCCGACTGGCGCCGTTGCCCAGCGCCGATCCCCAGCGCTTCCTGCTGGCCAGCCCCGACCTCATCGCCCCGTGCCGCGCGGCGTTCAAGGGTCTGGCGGGTCTCGAGGCCCCCTACCCGCTGGGCGCCGGCGCGGCCGGAGAGCTGACCCACATCGCGGCCGCCGGCTATACGCGGGTGGCGGGCGTCTTCGGCGCGCATCGCTTCCACCACGCGGCCGGCGACGACGCGCGCTGCGTGGACGCTAGCCTGGTCGACGCCGCCTTCCAGGCCGCCCGCCGCCTGCTGAGCGATCCCCGGATCCTCTAGCGACAAAGTCGACGCCTTGCGACGCAACCGACGAATGGGCATTGTCGCGCGCCGGCGCGCGGCGAGCAGGGGCCCTTTTCGATGACCGACAGCGATCCGGAGTGGCGCGCGCCGACCGAGGCGCCGACGCCGGTGACACCGGTGCCGTTCGGCAAGCCGTGGAGCATCTGGACTTGGGGCGTTTTGGTGTCGACGGCCGGCCTGGCGCTGGCGATCGCGCCGCACCCGGTGTTGCATCTGCTGAAATCGCCGGTCGAGGCCGCCAGCCTGCCTTGGGTCCGGTTCACGGGGCTGGTGCTGCTGGCCTATGGGATGGGCTATCACGTCGCCGGCTGGACCGGCCAGCGCACCTACATGCGCGCGTCCGTGGTGCTGCGGGTGCTGTCGCTGGTGATCATCGGGGCCTTCGTCCTGGCCGACTGGCTGCCCAAGGCCTGGCTGGCGGTGGGGCTGGGCGACTTCGCCGGCGCGGTCTGGACCACGCTGGAGCTCAGGTGGCGTCCGAAGCCGAAGGCCGCTTAGGGAACTTCACGGACCGCTCGGATAATCGTTCCCCGCGCCTTCATATCTCGCAGTTGGCCTAAGGAGACGAATTCACGCTGGTCCGAATAGTATTTTTCGTCGCTCGGCGCGGCAAAATCGTTCCAAGAGAACTTGGTTTCGCGGACATAGACGCCGTTGGCTTCCACGGACACCACCTTCGCGGCGCCGTAGCGGCAACTCATGCAAGCCATGGCTACGAGACGATCGTCGGATATCGCGTAGATATCGCCGACGCGCGGCGCGGCGAGATAAGCTGTTGTGTTGTCAGCGGCCTGCCTTTCTTCATCAATCACCCAAGCGATCACGCCCGCTAACGCCGCCATTGCGAATGCCCAGCCCCAGCGGTTTAGAAGCGGGATCGGGTTACGCTTAAGCTTCCGCTCGACCACCCTGGGATCGAGCAGGCCGAGACGAGCGCGGCAGATATCGCAGAAGCCCGTGTATTCCTTGCCCGTTACGAACCGGAAAACCACCTGGAAGTGGCGGACGGTGTAGTCCAGACGCGCCGAGCACGGCTGCTGAGCACCGCACTGGTCGCAGAAAGAATAGCCAATATTCCGGATGGGTTTTCTGACTCGGTTGGAACCCCACAGAAACAGCATGACCGGTCCCCGTCGCGGGCAGATCGCCGCATGAGAGCGCCATACTTATCTGAATACCCTTGGGCGAGTTAAAACACCTGCTCGGCGAAAAACCTTCGCCGCAAAAGGAATGCCGCCAGCCAGCAGGCCATGGCCCAGGCCGCGCCGGCGCTCCAGCCGGCCAGCACGTCGCTGGCCCAGTGGACGCCCAGATAGACCCGGCTCAGGCCGACCAGCAGGCTGACCAGGACGGCGGAGACCACGGCCAGCACCTTGACCCGCCGCCGGTCGGCATAACGGGCGGCCAGGACGCCCAGGGTCAGGAACACCACGGCCGACAGCATCGCGTGGCCCGACGGAAAGCTGGCGTTGACCGCCTCGACCGCGCGATAGGCCAGGTCGGGCCGCTCGCGCTCGAACAGCCGCTTCAGGCCCTGGCTGATCAGCAGCCCTCCGCCGGCCCCGACCGCGAGCAGAAGCGCCTCCGCCCAGCGCCGCAGCGAGGCCAGCAGCGCGAAGGCCAGCAGGATCACCAGGCTCAGCACCGTGATCGAGCCCAGGGCGGTGATGTCGACCGCCGCGACGTGCAGCCAGGGCGGTCCGACCAGCTGATGGGGCTGGCCGTCGACCCGCAAGGCCGTGAGGACCGAGCGGTCGAAACGGTGGGTCCCGCCTTCGGAGACCTCCTCGGCGATGGCCAGAAAACCGGTCGCGCCCAGCGCCATGACCAGCAGGGCGGAGGTGACGCCCAACTCGCGCCGCGCGGCGCCGAGCAGCTCCCGAAAGTCGATACGGATCAAGACGATGACGGCTCCAGACCACAACCTGAAATATGATTTCCCATTCGAAACATGAACTTAAGCCGAGGCTAGCCGTTCAAGTCGGGACCATGTCGAGCCGCCTAGGCTCGCGACCTCTCGAAAGGAGACCCGACATGAAACGCATACTGACCACTTCCGTCGCCCTGCTGATGCTGGGCGGCGCAGCCAATGCCGCCTCGGCCCAGGACTATCGTCACGACGGACGCTATGACGGCCGAGACCGCGCCTATCAGCAAGGCCGTTTCGACCAGGCGCGCCGCGACGATCGACGGGATGACTGGCGCCACGACCATCGTCGCTGGAACCGGGGCGAGCGCCTGGATCCGCGCTGGCGCGGCAACGCCTATTATGTCAGCGATTGGCGCGCCCACCATCTGCGCCCGCCGCCCCGCGGCTATCGCTGGCATCGCGTCAATGACCAATACGTCCTGGCCGCCGTCGCCACGGGCGTGATCGCCTCGGTCATTCTGGCCGACCGCTAAAAAAGTGGCCCAGGAAAGGGCGTCGCCGCGCGGCGCCCTCTTCCCTACCCCCGCGTCAAGGCTATATCGGGTAGCCATGCCCGAGTTCGCCGAAACCAGCTCCGCCCAAGATCCGCTGATCACCCTGGTCCCCGACAAGTGGGTGACGCTGCGCGATGCGTTCGGCGTCGACAGCGACATGAAGGTCCCGGCCTTCAGCCATCGCGACCCGCACGTGCCGGAGATCGACAGCGCCTACCGCTTCGATCCGCAGACGACCAAGGCGATCTGCGCCGGCTTCGCCAAGGACCGCCGCGTGATGGTCCAGGGCTATCACGGCACCGGCAAGTCGACCCACATCGAGCAGGTGGCCGCGCGCCTGAACTGGCCGCTGGTTCGGGTCAACCTCGACAGCCACGTCTCGCGCATCGACCTGGTCGGCAAGGACGCCATCGTCCTGAAGGACGGCAAGCAGGTCACCGAGTTCCGCGAAGGCATTCTGCCGTGGTCGCTGCAGCGCCCGATCGCCCTGGTGTTCGACGAATACGACGCCGGGCGCCCGGACGTGATGTTCGTGATCCAGCGCGTGCTGGAAGCCGGCGGCAAGCTGACCCTGCTGGACCAGAACCGCGTCATCCGCGCCAATCCGTACTTCCGCCTGTTCGCCACGACCAACACCATCGGTCTGGGCGACACGACGGGCCTCTATCACGGCACCCAGCAGATCAACCAAGGCCAGATGGACCGCTGGTCGATCGTCACGACGCTGAACTACCTCGAGCACGACGTCGAGGCGGCGATCGTGCTGGCCAAGAACCCGTCCTACGACACCGCCGAGGGCAAGCGCACCCTGGCCGCCATGGTCCGCGTCGCCGACATGACCCGCAACGCCTTCATGAACGGCGACATCTCGACCGTCATGAGCCCGCGCACGGTGATCACCTGGGCCCAGAACGCCGAAATCTTTGACCACGACGTGGCCCTGGCCTTCCGCCTGACCTTCCTGAACAAGTGCGACGAACTGGAGCGCCCCACGGTGGCCGAGTTCTTCCAGCGCGCGTTCGGCACGGACCTGCCGGAAAGCGCGGCGCGGGTGAAGGTGGCGTAGGGCGCGGCGGCGTCATCGCCGAGCCCGTTGAGCTGATGGTTCGAAACACCCGTCTCCCAGGAGGCGGGTGTTTTGCTTTGGGCGGGGCTGGGTGGGTGTTGTCGGGACGTGGGTCCAGGCGCGGGGCTAGGCTACAGCCGGGATCGCGAACGCTTTCGCCGCGGGGTGTGCATCCGGAAAGCGGACGTCTTTGCGGTGCGTGTAGGGGGGAAGACGGACAGTCAGCCTTCGATAGGACCCCGCATGGGAAAGTTCTGGAGCTGATGGCGCAAATCGGCTGCGGCCTCGAAAAGCGAGGGGCCAACCGGGACATTGAAGCTGTGCTGGACCAATTCGTCCCCTGCTTTGGACCAGGGCGGGGCAGCCTCTAGCGCGAAGCTCACACGCAAGGTCTGCGGATTGAGCAGTTCGAACTCAAGGTTTGGCTCTGTGAAGCCGCAGTATGTTTTTCCCGTATTCCCGCGAGCGCACGCTTCAAGCCAATTCGCTAGCTCAATGGCTTCGAAAGTTGTCAGGCACGGATCTCTGAACTGCCAATCACGGCCTGCAAGGCTGGCCGATCCATCGACAATAAGCCAATTGGAATCCCACTCATCGCCAATGATCTCAGGGAATTGGTAGCCAACGATAGTCAGCCGCACAGAAGAGTCGTCGCCGGTCAGCGTCACGAAATGCCCCCGTTTCTCCACGATCTTAACGGACGTATTGATGGTCCGCTACGGGCCGTAAGCGGCCTCGAACATCTCTCCACAAACCCGACCCTCCCGGCGAACGCCGGGATCCAGATCGAGGCCACTGGCGTCCAGGCTTTCGGTCCAGACCGATGTCGCGTCATCCCCAGCCGCTCCAGGATGACTCTGGGCCCCGACGTTCGCCGGGGAGGTCGGTTCATTTGAAATATCTCGAACGGATCTTGGCCCGTCTCAAGCCGCCCGAGGCGTGATCTTCTCCAGCTCCGCGCCCATCTTCCGGCGCTGCTCCATCAGGTCGTAGTCCATCTGCAGGCCGAGCCAGAACCCCGCCGACAGTCCCCAGTAGCGCGCCAGCCGAAGGTCGGTATCAGCCGTTACGGCGCGCTTGCCCAGCACGATCTCGTTGATGCGGCGCGGCGGAACGCCAATGGCCTTGGCCAGAGCCGTCTGGCTCATGCCGATCGGCTTTAGGAAGTCTTCCAGCAGGATGTCGCCGGGCGTTGGGTTAATTGGCCCGCCCGCCGGATCGCTGTCGATGATGGCCGGCGATCTCGACATCGTCTCTGCTCCGCTCGCGCCAATATATACCTCAAGTTGATATTATCAAGAGAACTCCCCAATAAGCTTATCGCCGCTCAACGCTTTCCGACAAGACAGCGCCGTCGGAACCGCCCATGGTGGCGGTTCGTTCGACCTGCTTCATCCATCGGAGACGCATCATGACCCAAGTCACCTACACCCTCGTCGAGCACGACGGCGGCTGGGCCTACAAGGTGGGCGAGACCTTCTCCGAGACCTTCCCGACCCACGACGCGGCGCTGGCCGCCGCCAAGCGCGCGGCCGGCGAGCAGACCCTGCCCGGCGAGGACGTCGGCATCACCTACGAGGACAAGAACGCGGTCTGGCGCCAGGAATTGTCGGACGGCGACGACCGCCCGACCACCCGCGTCGAGGACGCCCAGTAACCCGGA
This sequence comes from Caulobacter vibrioides OR37, assembly GCF_000372645.1. Classification (GTDB taxonomy): domain Bacteria; phylum Pseudomonadota; class Alphaproteobacteria; order Caulobacterales; family Caulobacteraceae; genus Caulobacter; species Caulobacter vibrioides_E. The sequence goes on from NZ_APMP01000024.1 coordinate 52,236, forward strand.
ACGGCCTCGATCTTGCTGCGTCGGCCGTCCAAGAGCCAATTCGAGACAAGGTCGCCGCCCATGTTCGTCAAGAAGAAAGAAGCCCCCGCGCCGCTGGCCCTGGCTCCCCTGGAACAGCCGCGTTCGGTCGCGCCGCAGGCGGCGCGGCCGCCGGTCCAGGCCGCCGCGCCCAGCGCCGCGTCCGCGCGCGCCAAGGCGGCGTCGCTGTTCACCCAAGGCCTGACCGTTCGCGGCGACATCCTCGGCGACGTCGAGGCCCATATCGACTGCGTGGTGATGGGCGACGTGAAGGTCGGCAAACTTATCGTCGGCCCCAACGCGCGCATCGAGGGCTCGATCGTCGCCCAAGCCGTCGAGATCCACGGCCTGATTATCGGCTCGATCACGGCCCCGGCCGTGCGCCTTTACGGCACGGCCCGCGTCGATGGCGACATCACCCACGAGCAACTGGCCATGGAGCCGGGCGCGGAGTTCCAGGGCCGCAGCCTGAAATTCCGGCGCGCGCCGCAGACGGCCCCGGCGCCGACCGCGCCGCCCCAGTCTCAGACCCAGACCCAGGCCGCTCAGCCCGCGCCGATGACGCCATCGGCCTCTCAGACGCCCTACAATCACATGCCGCACTAGAGCGTGAGGCTGAAAGTGGGAACCGGTTTCAGCTTATCTCACGCTCTAAACATTTGATTTAGAGCCTTTTTGACGCCTGAAATCGATTCCGATTTCAGGCTAAAGGCTCTAAGGCGAGCCCGACCGGCCAGTCTTCATAAGGTCCAAAGGCGGCCTCACGCGTCATCGGAGCCTCCCCGCCGGGAGTCTGGCGGAGAGGCTCCGCGGCGCGCCCGTCCGATCTGGGGACGGCCGACGGGCGGCGCGGCGTGTCCGGTCCTTTGTCGCCCGTGTCAAAATGACGCGCGGCGCGGGACGAAGGCCGGATGGCTCGTCTCGACTACGCCCTGTCGGCCGGCGCGGATGCGGCGCCCGCGAAAAATCAGAGCCCGCTATTGGCCATCCTGCGCAGACGCCGCGCCAGGTCTTGCGGCCGGTCGGCGATCTGGTCGAACAGGGCCTGCACCTCGGCCTCGCCGAAGCCGGCCGCGCGCAGGGTGCGCCAGGCGCCGGCCAGCACCGCCTCGGCGATGTCCAGCCGATCGTCGGTCAAGGCCAGGCCCGCGCCGAACGGGCTTTCGAAGATGCAGGCTCGCGCGTCGGGCGCCATGACTCCCCTCCTATGGGCGACGGAAATGTTGCTTTTTTGTTCTCATTCGACGCCGGAGTCGAGTCCTAGTTGCCACATGGCGTTCAGGCCAAGAAAGAGCCCCCAGGATCGGGGCTGATCCTGGGGGCTGGGGCCCGGCGATCTCGGGGGCGGTGCGCCGGGCATCAGGCCGCCGGCTCACAACGGCGGCCAGATTTCAAAGACTTAGCGGCAGACGGTCCGCTCGTAATACGACCCATTCCAGCGGTCGTATTCGCGGGTCGTCCAGCAGTCGCGGTCGTAGTACGGACGCGGCGCGTAGCCGTAGCCATAATAGCCGTACCCGTAGTAGCGCGGCGGAGGGGGCGGCGGGGGCGGGGGCGGCGCGGGCACGTAGACGCGCTCATAATAGCGATCGTGGTGACCGCTGTCGGCGATGGCCGCGCCGACCGCGAGGCCGACGATGCCGGCGGCGACCGCCGCCGCGGCGGTGTCGCCGTGCCCACGGTGACCATAGTAATAGCGCGGGTCGGCCGAAGCCGTGGTCGCCGCGGCGACCAGCGAAACGGCGGCGAGGCCGGCGGCGACCCGGCCGATCTTGTTCATCATCCTGTTGGCCATGACAGCCTCCTTGGGTCCTCGCTTCCTGGCGGCGCGGCGCGTCGTCTCAAGCGTGAGAACAACGATGAGCCTCCCTGCCTGAACGGCGCCTGAACGAAATCGTTCACCACGCGCGGGAACGGGTTTGTTCATCTTTTCTCGGAATGATGACCGCCAACGAAGACAGCACGCGCCTTCGCGCCATGGAGATCGCCATGTCCAGCACGTCCTACGCCCAGGGTCAGGCCCTCCAGGTCCTGTCGTTCGAGGTCGGCGCCCAGACCTATTGCGTGCCGGTGAGCGCGGTGCGCGAGATCCGGGGCGTCACCCCGCCCACCCCGCTGCCCGACGCGCCCGCCTATGTGCGCGGCGTCATCAATCTGCGCGGCCAGGTCATGCCGGTCATCGACCTGTCGTGGCGACTGGGCAAGGGCGCGGCCCAGGACGGCCCGCGTCAGGTGATCATCGTGGTCGAGAACCAAAGCGACGTCGCCGGCCTGCTGGTCGACGCGGTCTGCGACAGCTTCACCGTCGAGGCCGATCAGATCAACGCCCCGCCCAGCCTGGGCGATGGCGAGGACTCGCCGCTGGTCGCGGCCGTGATCACCTCGGGCGAGGGCGCGATGACGGTCCTGCTGGCCGTCAGCCGCATCCTGCCCGAGCGCCCGCCGGAAGCGATGGCGGCCTAACCGGACGCCTCAACGAATCCGGTCCGGATCGCCGCGCCAGACGCGCCAGCTTTCGAAGACCGCGACCGCGGCGACCGCCAGCGCGCCCAGGGTCACCGCCTTGAAGCCCGCCGGCTGCGGGGCGAACGGCATGGCCAGGCCGCCGGCCACCCCGCCCCAGAAGAACAGCCGTCCCGCCAAGCGGTTGGCCTTTTCCCAGGCCAGGGGACTGGAGAAGGTCCAGGGCGTCCTGACCCCGACCAGGGCGTTGGGGCTGGTCTTGCCCAGCAGCGCGCCGATGAAGGCCAGCACGGCGCTGATCGACAACATCCCCAGGCGCGGCCCCGGCTGGTCGTCCCAGCCCCAGGTCAGGCCGGCGGCCAGCAAGGCCACGAGGGACGTCACCCAGACCACCGCCGCCTGGCTGAAGCGCCGGCCGCGCAGCAGGTGGGCGTCCTCGTCCGGCCGACGTCCGAACAGGGCCGCCACGGCCGAGATCGCCGCCAGAAGCAGGACGACGCCGGCCATCTCGGTGCGAGAGCCCCAGCGATTGACCTGACCGTCGAAGCCGAAATGCATCGGCAGAGGATGGGTCGGCCCCAGCCAGGCGATGGCCCCGGCCAGTCCGAACTGCCCCAGGATCAAGATCCACGACACCGCGTCAACGCGGCGGTTTTGACCGTTCATGGCCAAGGTCTCCGATCGACTCGCCCTTCGGGGTCGAGTCCACAAGGTCCAAAAGCAGGGCCAGCGCCTCTTCCAACGCCGAGATGCGCAGCCGGTAGCGGATCGAGGTTCCGTCCCGCTCGGCGTCGACCAGGCCCGCGTCCTTCAGCGTGGTCAGGTGTCCGGTGATCGTCGGCCAGCTCATGTCGAAGGCCGCCGCGATCTCGCCCGACTGCATCGGGCGCTCGCGCAGCATCGCCACGATCTGGCGGCGCGCCGGATGGGACAGGGCTTTGAAGACGCCGTTCATAGGAAAGATCCTAATTAGGAATCTTCCTAATTGAAAGAGGCGCCGCGCGAAAGGCCCAAACAAATGTTCGAACCACCCTTCCGCTGCCCCCCGGCCGAACGCTAGTGTCCCGCCAAACCAGATGGGAGACGACGATGAAGGCCGCTGTTCTGCGCGAGGTGGGCAAGCCGCTCGAGATCGAGACCGTGGCCATCGGAACCCCCGGCCCGCGCGAGGTGCTGATCCGCACCAAGGCCGCCGGCGTCTGCCACTCCGACCTGCACTTCGTCGAAGGCTCCTACACCCACGCCCTGCCCGCCGTGCTGGGCCACGAGAGCGCCGGGATCGTCGAGGCGGTGGGCAGCGAGGTCCGCACGGTCAAGGTCGGCGACCACGTCATCACCTGCCTCAACCCCTATTGCGGCCACTGCGAGGTCTGCCTGACCGGGCACATGAACCTCTGCATCAGCCCCGAGACGCGCCGCGCCAAGGGCGACGCGCCGCGCCTGTTCAAGGAAGACCTGAACGGCGGAACCGGCCCGATGGCCCAGTTCCTGAACCTGTCGTCCTTCGCCGAAATGATGCTGGTGCACGAGCACGCCTGCGTGGCCATCCGCAAGGACATGCCGTTCGACCGCGCCGCCCTGATCGGCTGCTCGGTGATGACCGGCGTCGGCTCGGTCATGCACACCTCCAACGTCCGTCCGGGCGAGACCGTGGCCGTGATCGGCTGCGGCGGCGTGGGCTTGGCCACGATCAACGGCGCGGCGATCGCCGGGGCGGGCCGGATCATCGCCATCGACCGCGTGCCCTCCAAGCTGGCCCTGGCCAAGACCTTTGGCGCGACCGACGTCATCGACGCCTCGGCCGTCGACGACGTGGCCAAGGCCGTGGTCGAGCTGACCGCCGGCGGCGTGCACCACAGCTTCGAGGCCATCGGCCTCAAGGCGACCGCCGAAGCGGCGTTTAAGATGCTGCGCCGGGGCGGCACGGCCAATGTCATCGGCATGATCCCGGTCGGGACCAAGATCGAGCTGCACGGCGTCGACTTCCTGGGCGAGCGCCGCATTCAGGGCAGCTACATGGGCTCCAACCGCTTCCCGGTCGATATGCCGCGCCTGGTCGACTTCTACATGTCCGGCAAGCTGAAGCTGGACGAACTGATCTCGCGCCGGATCAAGCTGGAGGACGTCAACAGCGCGTTCGACGAGTTGAAGCGCGGCGAGCTGGCCCGCTCGGTGATCGTGTTCGACTGAGGGAAGGCCTTGCTTTCGCCTCGACCGCGCCGCCGTCATCGCGCGCGGCGCTCATTGGTCTAGTCCAGTTGTCACGGGACTGAAAAGCAAGCCGTGCTATTTCCGGCGGCGTTCACCGGAGTCCCGCCATGTCCCAGCTTGACCGCCGCAGCCTGCTCGCCGCGATCGGCGCGATGACCTTGCCGCCGGCCCTGGCCCGCGCGGCGGCGATCGACGCCGACGTCCGCGCCGGCACGCTGAACGACGTCGAACACGTGGTGATCCTGATGCAGGAGAACCGCGGCTTCGACCACTATTTCGGGACGCTGAACGGGGTGCGGGGCTTTGGCGACCGCTTCCCGATTCCGGTGCGCGACGCGCCGGGCCGCAAGGACGGCACGGTGTTCGTTCAGGCGTATGGCGACGGCAAGACCCTGGCGCCCTTCCCGCTGAACAGCGCCAAGACCTTCGCCCACATGCGGGTCGAGGGCACGCCGCACAGCTGGACCGACGCCCAGGACGCCTGGAACGAAGGCCGCATGGACCGCTGGCCCGACGCCAAGCATCCGTGGTCGATGGGCTATTTCCAGCGGGCCGACATTCCGTTCCAGTTCGCCCTGGCCGAGACCTTCACCCTCTGCGACGCCTATCACTGCGCCACCCAGACCGGGACCAACACCAACCGCCTGTTCCTGTGGACCGGGACCAACGATCCGGCCGGCCAGCACGGCGGCCCGTCGATCTCGAACTCGCACGACGATTTCCCGGACAAGGGCGGCGCGGCCGAGTCCTACACCTGGACCACCTATCCCGAGCGGCTGCTGAAGGCCGGCGTGTCCTGGCGGATCTACCAGGACATGGCCGACAACTTCACCGACAACCCGCTGGCGGGCTTCAAGGCCTATCGCGACGCGGTCAAGGACGCCCCCGGCTCGGACAAGCGCCTGAAGGACCTGGCCTTCACCACCTGGCATCTGGACAAGCTGCGCGAGGACGTGATCGCCGGACGCCTGCCGCAGGTGTCGTGGATCGTCGCGCCGTCGATCGATTCCGAGCATCCGGGCCCGTCCAGCCCGGCCCAGGGGGCCGACTACACCGCCCGGGTGATCGAGGCGCTGACCGCCGATCCCAAGGTCTGGGCGCGGACGGCGCTGCTGGTGATGTTCGACGAGAACGACGGCTTCTTCGATCATATGCCGCCGCCGTCGCCGCCGTCGCTGGGGCCGGACGGCAAGCCGCTGGGCGGCTCGACCGTCGACCTGGCCGGGATGCGGCACCTGGTGCGCAATCCGACCGAGGCTAAGGCCGAGCGCGACGACCTGATGGGCCGTCCCTACGGCCTGGGGCCGCGCGTGCCGCTGTACGTGATCTCGCCCTGGAGCCGGGGCGGCTGGGTCAACAGCCAGGTCTTCGACCACACCTCGGTGATCCGCTTCCTGGAGCAGCGGTTCGGGGTCATGGAGCCGAACATCGCGCCCTGGCGTCGGGCGGTCTGCGGCGACCTGCTGGGCTGCTTCGACTTCAAGACGCCGAACAAGAACCCCTTCCCGGCCCTGCCCGCCACCCGGGACGCCGCCGAGCGGGCGCACGCCCTGCCCGGCCGGACCAAGCCGCCGACGCCCGAGACGCTCAGCGCGCCGGTCCAGGACACCGCGCCGCGCCTGTCGCGGGCCCTGCCCTATGCGCTGGAGGTCGCCGCGACCGTGCGCGACGGCGCCGCGCGCCTGACCTTCTCGAACGAGGGCGCGCAGGCGGCGGTGCTGCACGTCTATGACCGCCTGCGCCTGGACGCCCCGCCGCGCCGCTACACGGTCGGTCCCGGCCACGGCCTGGAGGACGCCTGGCCCGCCGGCGCCTATGACCTGTGGGTGCTGGGCCCGAACGGCTTCCACCGCCACTTCGCCGGCGGGGCCGAGGCCGGCGTCGAGGCCAGCGCCAAGGCCGACCGGGCGCGCGGCCAGATCGTCCTGACTTTGAGCAATGCGGCGTCGGCCGCCCGGACGGTGACGCTGGACGGCAAGGCGATCGTCCTCAAGCCCGGCCAGACCCGGCGGCTCACCCTGCCGACGCAACGGGGCTGGTACGACCTGACCCTTCGGAGCGAAGGCGACGCGGCCTGGTCGCGCCGCCTGGCCGGCCGGATCGAGACCGGCAAGGACTCGATCAGCGATCCGCGGATGGGCGGCGCGGCGCGGCTGACGCTGTAAAGATCCTCCCCCGCATCGCGGGGGAGGTGGCCCAGAGGGCCGGAGGGGGCGAGAGCGTGAGGCTGAAAGTGGGAACCGGTTTCAGCCTCACGCTCTAAATGTTTGACTTAGAGCCTTTATTTTCCGCTCGAATGATTCCATTCGAGCGGATAAGGCTCTAGGTCAGAAGCGTCAGCAGCACCGGCAGCACGGCGCCGGCGATCAACAGACCCCAGGCGAGCTTGCGGTCGCGCCCATGGGCCAGGGCCATCCAGACGCCCAGCACCGTCGTGACGGCCAGCGACAGGGCCACGACCAGGAACAGCGCCTTCAGCAGCGGAACGCCGATCTTCGGCTCGGCCTTCTTATGCTCCCGCTGGCCGGCGTCGGCGTTCTGGGTTTTGGCCGGCTTGGCGCGCTTGGGCTTCAGCGTGAAGACCTGATCCTTGTGCAACATGCCCAGCCGCTCGATCACGGCCGGCGGCCTGTAGTCGCCGCGCGACTCGTGCAGGCCGTAAAGCTGAACCGCGCCGGTCAGGGCGAAGAACAGGATGCTGGGCGCGGCGAAGACCCCCAGCCAGGTGTGGATGCGCCGGATCAGCGCCAGGCGAAGGGCGGGATGCATTCGAGCGGGCTTGTTCATCGCGGGGCCTTCGATCTTGTCGGCTTGGAGCCTGTCCGTTTCAAATGACCGCGATCGAAACGGAAAACCATGTTCTAAATCAAATGCTTAGAACACCACACTGTTTAGACGTCCGACTGCTGCGATCTCGAACGCAAGCTTAACCTTGGGCGGGGATTCCCGGCGCCCTTTTTTGTCGGTTCCGCCGATCCCGCTCAGCGCAGCTTGCTCTTGGCCTTTTGGAGGTCAGCCATGGCCAGTTTGGGCGTCTCATCGCCGCTGACGGGCGAGCCGCCCTCGGCGAGCAGGCGATCGATCCGGGCCTTCTGGCTCTTGAAGGCGGCGAGCTCCGAACCGCCCAGCACCGTGCCCTGCGGGACCTTGGCGCCGATCGGATTGACCCGCTCGCCGTTTCGCCAGATCTCGTAGTGCAGGTGCGGCCCCGTGGCCAAGCCCGTGGCTCCGACATAGGCCACCACCTGGCCCTGGCGGACATGGACGCCCGGCCGGATGCCCGGAGCGTAGCGCGAGATATGGCCGTAGCCGGTGTCCCACTGGCCCGAATGGCGGATGCGCAGCCAGTTGCCATAGCCCGCCCACCGACGCGCCTCCAGCACCACCCCATCGCCGGCCGCCAGGATCGGCGTGCCGGTTCCGGCGCCGAAATCGACGCCCTGGTGAGCCCGCGTGTAGCCCAGCACCGGGTGCTTGCGCGGGCCGAAGGTCGAGGTGATCCGCGCGCCGTCCACCGGGGTGCGCAGCAGGAAGCCCTTGATGTTCTTACCCAGCTCGTCGAAGAACTGCGGCTTGCCGTCCTCCCCCTTCCGGTCGAAGGCGTAGAACTTCTGACCCTTGACCTCGGCGTATTCCAGATCGCCCGCCTCGATGGTGCGGCCGCTCTCGGTGACCTTGCGGTCGAAGACCAGGCAGAACTTGTCGCCCTCGTGGATGTCGCGCGAGAAGTCGATCTTGTGCGAGAACAGCTTGGCCGCCTCGCTGATCACCGCCGGCGTGCCGCCGACATTGGCGACGCTCTCGTAGAACGAGCCGGCCATCTCGCCGCAAGCGACCTTCGTCTCGTCCTTGACCTTTTCCTCCAGCGCGCGAAGGCGCAGGGCGCCGTCGAAGGTGCGCGAGACGGTCAGGGTGGAGCTGGGGCTGGTCCGCATCGACAGGCCGATCAGCCGGGCCGGCCCGCGCTGGCTGCGCCGCTGGGCGATGGCGGCCTCGAAGGCCATGCCGGCCTTGATGTTGACGGTGTCGATGACGCCCTGCAGCGCGGCGACCACCTGCCGGGCCTCGTCGGGCGCGACGCCGGTGCGCAGCATCGCGCCTTGCAGGGTCTCGCCCGGACGGACCTTGACCTCGACATTCTCCGGACGCTGGAAACCGGGCTGGGCCTCCGCGCCCGCGAAGGCGACGTGCTGCAGGGCGGTCAAAGCGGCCGGATCCAGCGGCGCCGTCTGGACGGCCGACGGCTTGGCGTCGTCGGCGGTCAGTTTCCAGCCGAGGCCCAGGGCCATCAGGCCGGCGACGGCGGTGAAAACCCGCGGCGCCCAGCGCGTCGCGCCGCGTCGTGGATCGAATTCCTGCATCGGGTCCCCGTCGGTGTCGATGCCGTTCACGTCAAAACGATACGGCTGAGAGCCCCCCAGCAATCGTCGGGCCGGACCATGCGTCAGTCGCCTTCCCGGCGGCAAGGACTATTCGGCGCTTCGGCCGTTTTGTCACGGCATGGTTAACGCCTTTCAGGGGATCAAGCGGAACCATCTGGCCGACAAAAAGAAAACGCCCACCGCAGGGGTGGGCGTTTCTGGGTACGCTGACGATTACGCTTACTGAAATCCGCGGAGGTCAGGCGGCGTTGATCGCCTCGTTCGGGTCGCGCAGCACATAGCCGCGGCCCCAGACCGTCTCGATGTGGTGCTTGCCGTGCGCCGAGGCGGCCAGCTTCTTGCGCAGCTTGCAGATGAAAACGTCGATGATCTTCAGTTCCGGTTCGTCCATGCCGCCGTACAGGTGGTTCAGGAACATTTCCTTGGTCAGGGTGGTGCCCTTGCGCAGCGAGAGCAGCTCCAGCATCTGATATTCCTTGCCGGTCAGGTGAACGCGGTTGCCGTTCACTTCCACCGTCTTGGCGTCCAGATTGACCACGATGTCGCCGGTCTTGATCACCGACTGGGCGTGACCCTTCGAGCGACGGACCACCGCGTGGATGCGGGCGATCATTTCGTCCTTGTGGAAGGGCTTGGTCATGTAGTCGTCGGCGCCGCCGGCGAAGGTCTTGACCTTCGTATCGATTTCCGACGAACCCGACAGGATCATGATCGGCGTGTTGATCTTCGCGACCCGCAGGGTGCGCAGAACATCGATGCCGCTCATGTCGGGCAGATTGAGGTCGAGCAGGATGAGGTCGTAGTCGTAGATCTTGCCCAGATCGACGCCTTCCTCACCAAGATCCGTCGTATAGACGTTGAAGCCTTCAGACTTCAGCATCAGTTCGATGGTCTGCGCTGTCGCGCTGTCATCCTCGATCAACAGTACGCGCATGAGCCCCTCCACGCCAAAACTGGCGCATTCGAACGTCTTAGGCGGAACGCCGCCGGTGAAACCCTTCGACCATTGTGCCGGAGAGTTAATTTAAGACTGGTTAATGGTGAATGTTTCCCGTTGCCGAGATGGTTAATCTGATTTGCGAATCGGGTGCAAGCCACCTCCGGAGGCCCGGACACATTGGTCGCAGGCGTCGCGGGCGACCTTTCCAAGGCCCTAATTCAAGCCCCGGAATCCCTAAGATCCGAGGCCCCGCAACGCCTCGAACGGCGTTACGACGTTAAGGTCGGGGGCGGGCGCCTTTCGTCCGCGCGGCGAGATCGCGACGTTCCGTCGCGAGAGCGTGAGGCTGAAAGTGGGAACCGGTTTCAGCTTATCTCACGCTCTAAACATTTGATTTAGAGCCTTTAGCCTGAAATCGATTCCGATTTCAGGCTAAAGGCTCTAGGCGTTCGAATGGATGGGCCGCCGCTCAGGCGGCGGTCTCCTCGGCCAGCCAGCCGGCGGCGCGAAGCTTGGCCACGGAGGCCCGGCTGACCGGCGCGGTCTCGCCGTCGACCAGCCGCAGGCGCAGGTTGCGGCCGTCGCGCTCGACCCCGACGATCGCCCGCCGGGCCACCCACCACGAGCGATGGGTTCGCAAGCCCTCAACGCCGCCCAGCCCCGCCGTCACCCGCGCCAGGGGTCCCATCTCCAGGCGGGAGCCGTGCTCGGTGCGGATCCGGACATAGTGGTCCTCCATCCTCAGATAGAGCACCGCGCCGGGGTCGGCGGCGGGAAGCGGCGCCGCGACCGGGGCTAGGCCCTCGGGCGCGGACGGTCGGGCGGCGTGGCGCACGCGGATGAAGTAATAGGCCAGCACGATCGGCGTCGAGATCGCCACGCACTGGCCGTACCATTCCAGCGGCGGCACGGCGCGGGCGATTCCCGGCCACAAGGCGATGGCCACCACGCGCAGCGGCGCGCCCTGGATGACGCTGCCGACCAGGATGATCGGCGGCAGCGCCGCCCACTCCGGAACGCCCAGCCGGCGCGCCGCCGCCCCGCCCACGCGGGCCAGGCAGCCGAACAGGATCATCCCGCAGGTGATGCTGCCGACCCAGTAGGGGATCCGCACGTGCGCGCCGCCGTTGAAGAAGTTGCCGAACGGCCCCATCAGGCCCAGCAACACCCCGATCGCCACGCCCACGGCCAGATCGATCGCCCATTCGCGAACGGTTCCCAGGATCGGCGCTTTGGGAGCGGTGGCGGCCATGCGGTCAGGTATAGAGCGACGCCGAACGGAGTCGCCAGTCGTCAGGCGGCGTTCTCTTCGCGCCGCGTGGGGGTCGCGTCGACCAAGGCCAGCTTCAGGCCCAGCGCGTGGATCACCCGCAAAATCGTATCGAACCGAGGCGAGGCGCCGTCCTTCAGGGCCTTATAGAGGCTCTCTCGTCCCAGTCCGGCCTTCTCGGCGATCTCGGCCATGCCCTTGGATCGCGCGACAAGGCCGAGCACGTGCTGGATATAGTCCGCGTCGCCCGTGTCGAAGGCGTCGGCGAGGAAGGCGGCGACGGCCTCGGCGTCGTCGATCATCTCGACGGGATCGAAACGCGTCAGCTTTACCATTCGAGACTCCTCGCGATCACCTTGGCCTTTTCGATGTCCCGGTTCTGGGAACTCTTGTCACCGCCGCACAGCAACACGATGAGAACATCTCCTCGCCGGACCAGATAGACCCGATAGCCCGGACCAACATGGATTCTGAGTTCGCTGACACCCTCGCCCAGCGGCCTCAAGTCACCCAGCAAGCCTCGCGTCAAACGCGTCAGACGCGCGCCGATCGCCAGCTTGGCCGACCTGTCTCGTAGCGCGGCGAACCACGTCTTGAACACCTCCGTCTCCAGAACCTCGATCATTATCGTATCCAATTAGATACAAAGGAGCAACCAGTCGTCCGCTGGAAATTAGAACAATATAGGAACATATTCGCGTAGCAAGCGACGGTCCGCCGGTCGCCCAGTCCCATTCGCCCGTCCGCGAACCCGTTCGCCCATTCGCGCAGGAGCGCTGGCGGCGCGGGATTCGCGGCGTCAGACGAGGTCATCGCCTCCACCTAGGGACCGCTCGAAAGCCATGTCGCTCCAAGCTCTACTCGCCGTCGTCGTTTCGACCGCCGCCGCGTCCACGATGTTCCTCGCCTCGCCCGCCCGGGCCTCCAACGCCGGATTCATGCTGCTGCGCGAGCCCCGCCCCGACGGGCCGCCGGTCGAGGTCGGGGTCTGGTATCCCACCGACGCCGCGCCCGCCCGCATGGTTCTGGGCAGCTGGAGCCAGACCGTCGCCGCCGGCGCGCCGGCGGTCGGCGAGCATCTGCCGCTGATCGTCATGTCGCATGGCAATGGCGGCTTCTTCGGCGGCCATGCCGACACCGCCCAGGCCCTGGCCGAGCACGGCTTCATCGTCGCCGCCCTCACCCATCCCGGCGACAACTACAAGGACCAGAGCCGCGCCACCGCCATGGCCGACCGTCCCGCGGCGCTGTCGGCCCTGATCGGCTGGATGCTGGACGCCTCGCCGCTGAAGGCCCGCATCGATCCGGACAAGGTCGGCGCGTTCGGCTTCTCTTCGGGCGGCTTCACGGTGCTGGCGGCGGCCGGCGGCGAGCCGCGCCTCGAGCGCATGAGGGCGCACTGCAAGGCGCACCCGGACAATTACGACTGCAAGCTGACCGCCGACCACGCGCCGCCGACGAACATCTTTGACGCCGCGTGGGTTCACGATCCGCGCATCAAGGCCGTGGTCTCGGCCGCGCCCGCCCTGGGCTTCGCCTTCGGCAAGGACGGTCTGAAAGGGATCACCGCGCCGCTTCAACTGTGGAAGGCCGCCGACGACCAGATCCTGCCCGGCGACGAATACGCCGAGGCCGTGCACCGCGACCTCTCGCGTCCGCACGAGTATCACGTCGTCCCGGGCGCGGGGCATTTCGACTTCCTGACGCCCTGCGACACCACGCCGCCCGGCGCGACGCAGCCCATCTGCCAGAGCGCCCCGGGCTTCGACCGCCGGGCGTTTCACCAGGATTTCAACGCCCAGGTGACCCGGTTCTTCACCGAGCAATTGGCCGCGCCGAAGCGCTGAGTTCACACCCGATTAACCACGATGGCCGAGTCTGCGCGGGCTGTTTTCCGGAGCCGTCTTGCGTAGCCTCATCGCCGCCGTCGAACGTATCGATCCGCTGGTCGTCTCGGGCCGGGTGGCCGCCGTCAACGGCCTGCTGATCGAGGCCCGGGGCGGCCTGACCCGCCTGGCGGTCGGCGCTCGGGTCGAGATCGACCGTTTCGGCCAGAAGCCGCTGCCCGCCGAGGTCGTCGGCTTCCGCGAGACCCGCGCCCTTCTGATGCCGTTCGGCCCCGTCGAGGGCGTCGCCCCCGGCGCGGAGATCCGCATCGTGCCGGAAGGCGCGGTCGTCCGTCCGACCAAGGCGTGGCTGGGCCGGATCATCAACGCTTTCGGCGAGCCGATCGACGGCCTGGGGCCGCTCCCGCAGGGCGAGGTCCCCTATCCGCTGAAGACCGCCCCGCCGCCGGCCCACGCGCGCGGCCGGGTGGGCGAGCGCCTGGATCTGGGCGTGCGCTCGATGAACGTCTTCACCACCACCTGCCGGGGCCAGCGCCTGGGCATCTTCGCCGGCTCGGGCGTCGGCAAGTCGGTGCTGCTGTCGATGCTGGCCAAGGAGGCGACCTGCGACGCCGTCGTCGTCGGCCTGATCGGCGAGCGGGGCCGCGAGGTCCGCGAATTCGTCGAGGAGACCCTGGGCGAGGAAGGCCTGCGCCGCGCCGTCGTCGTGGTCGCCACCTCGGACGAGCCGGCCCTGACCCGCCGCCAGGCCGCCTACATGACCCTGGCGATCAGCGAGTATCTGCGCGACCAGGACCAGGAAGTCCTGTGCCTGATGGACTCGGTGACCCGCTTCGCCATGGCCCAGCGCGAGATCGGCCTGGCCGCCGGCGAGCCGCCGACCACCAAGGGCTACACCCCGACCGTCTTCACCGAGCTGCCCAAGCTCTTGGAGCGCGCCGGTCCCGGCCCCGTCCGCGCCGACGGCACCACCGCCGCGCCAATCACCGCCCTGTTCACGGTGCTGGTCGACGGCGACGACCACAACGAGCCGATCGCCGACGCCACGCGCGGTATCCTCGACGGCCACATCGTCATGGAACGGGCCATCGCCGAGCGCGGCCGCTTCCCGGCGATCAACGTCCTGAAGTCGATCAGCCGGACCATGCCGGGCTGCCAGCACCCGCACGAGCGCGACATCGTCAAGGGCGCGCGCCAGGTGATGGCCGCCTACGCCAACATGGAAGAACTGATCCGCATCGGCGCCTATCGCGCCGGAGCCGACCCGACGGTCGACCGCGCGATCCGCCTGAACCCGGCGATCGAGGCCTTCCTCGGCCAGGATAAGGAAGAAGCAACCTCTCTGGACGAGTCTTTCGACATGTTGGGGCAGATCCTGGCGAGTGAGTACTGATGACCAAGTGGGCCGCCTCGCTGATCCGCATCTCGAACCACGAGGTCGAGACCCTGCAAAAGCGCCTCGCCGAGATCGTCGAGCGCCGCGCCGCCGCCGAGCTGCGCATCGCCATGCTGGACGCCGAGGCCGAGGCCGAGAGCAAGCACGCCGAGGGCGACGCCAGCGCCGGCTGGTACATGATCGGCTATCGCGAGGGCTATAAGCGCCGCCGCGCCGACATGCTGGTCCAGATCGAGCAGTGCCAGCAGGAAGAGGCCGGCGCCCGCGACGCCCTGTCCGAGGCCTTCGAGAACCTGAAGAAGTACGAGCACGTCGCCGAGCAGGCCAAGGTCCTGGCGGCCAAGAAGCAGGGCGCCTTCGAGGCCGCCCAGATGGACGAGCTGAGCATCCGCCGCGCCGCCATGGCCGGGCGGTGACATGCGACGGCTGACGCGCCGCTCGGCCATCGCCACGGCGCTCGCCCTATCCGCCTGCGGGCGCGAGGCGGCCAGTCAACCCGCCTATCCGCCGATCACCGACACCCCGCTGAAGTCGATCGCCTCGACGCCGGTCGGGGCCTGCGTCCAGCACGCCTTCCTGCAAGACCCGGCCTATGCCGAGCTCTTCGCCCGTCACTATTCCCAGCTCACCCCCGAGTGGGAAATGAAGATGGAGTACATCCTCCAGGACGACGGAAGCTTCCGCTTCGATCGGCCCGACGCCATCGCCGACTTCGCGCGGCGACACGGGATCCGGCTCTATGGCACGACGCTGGTCTGGTATGATCAGGCCATGCCGGCCTTCCTGAGGCTGGACGGCCAGGGCAAGGCCTTCGCCAACGCCTATCGCAACTACATCCTGGCGGTCGCCGGCCGCTATCGCGGTCAGGCCGTGGGCTGGGACGTGGTCAACGAGACGGTGGCCGACAACGGGGTGGATCTTCGCGCGTCGATCTGGACCCGCAATCTGGGCGTCGACGCGCACATGATCCTGGCCTTCCATCACGCCCGCGAAGCCGATCCCGAGGCGACGCTGTTCATCAACGACTACCATCTCGAGAACAATCCGACCAAGCGCGCCACCTTTCTGCGCACGGTCGAGCGCCTGCTGAAGGCCGGCGCCCCGATCGGCGGCATCGGCACGCAGAGCCACCTGGATCTCGACGTCACCCGACCGGGCCTGTGCCGCGCGGCGATCCGCGAGCTGGCCGGTTTCGGCCTGCCGATCCATGTCTCCGAGCTGGACATCTCGCTGGGCGACAAGCCGGACTTCGCCCGCCTGCCCGAGCTCCTGAAACGCCAGGCCGACCTGACCCGCGAACTGGCCGGGGCCTATATGGATCTGCCGGCCCGCCAGCGCTTCGCCTTCACGGTCTGGGGCCTGCGCGACAGCGACACGTGGCTGCATGGTCCATCGGGGCAGCGCCCCAGCGACCAGCCGCTACCTTTTGACGCGGCCGGGCGGCCCAAGCCCATGTTCCAGGCGCTGGCGGAAACCCTGTCGGCCTGAAACGCCGCCGGCTTCACCAAATCTCAAACCGCGCGCGTCAGCATGGCGGCATGAAACTGATCCACGCCCTTCAGGACATGGACAGCGAGAACTCGCTGTCGGCGCGCTTCCGTCGCGCGCGGGCCGCGCACGTCGTCGCCCTGATCCAGAAGACCTTCGCCGAGCGCGGCCAAGTCCGCATCGCCGACCTGGGGGGCGAGCCGACCTACTGGAACATCCTGTTCGACCGGGCCTTTCTCGAGGCGAACAAGGTCCATATCAGCCTGTTCAATCCGCAGCCGTTCACGGTGGACGATCCGCTGTTCACGGCCGCCGTCGGCGACGCCTGCGACCTGCGCGAGCACGCCGACCAGAGCTTCGACCTGGTCCACTCCAATTCGGTGATCGAGCACGTGGGCGACTGGACGCGAATGGAGGCCTTCGCCCGCGAGTGCCGCCGCCTGGCGCCGCGCTACTATGTCCAGACGCCGTATTTCTGGTTCCCGATCGAGCCGCACTTTTCCAGCCCGTTCTTCCATTGGCGCTCGGAGCAGACCCGGGCGCGCCTGCTGATGAAGCGGCCGCATGGCTTCTCCGAGAAGGCGCCCGACATCGGCGCGGCGATGCGCGACGTCCAGCACGCCCGGCTGCTGGACAAGGCCCAGTTCAAATTCCTGTACCCCGACGCCCGTCACATCGACGAGCGGCTGCTGTTTCTGACCAAGTCCTTGATCGCGATCCGCGACTGAACGGGAGCGCGGGATGATCAGGCTTAGAGACGTACTGGATCGACGGAGGATTTGGGTCAAGCCGGTCGCGCTGACGGCCGCCGCCATGACCGCCATGGTCTACAGCCTGTCTCTGGCCGGCGCGACCCGCAATCTGCCCACGATCTGGACGTTCAACGCCGTCGTGGTCGGCGGCATGATGGCCCTGAGCGTACGCCAGGGCCGGGCGCTGCTCATCGCCACCACCGTCATGCATGTGGTGGTGGAGACGGCGATGGGCGAAGCTGCGCGTGTCGCCAGCACCGCCGCCCTGCTGGACTGCGTCCAGATCGTCGTCACCGTCCATCTGCTTCGCCGCTTGCGGGCCCCCGCCCGCGTTCGGGACATTCGAGGCTTGGCCCTCGTCCTCGTCGCGTCGGTCCTGCTGACGGCGGCGCTGTCGATCCTGGTCCATGGCGGCGTGACGATGAGCCACGGCGGACATTTCTGGCGCGGCTGGAGCGAGTGGACCGCCTCGAACACCCTGGGCATGGCTTTCGGCCTGCCAGTCACCTTGATCCTGCTGGACCGCCGCCATCGCGAGGGCTTCGACCCGCGCCCCGGCGAGACCATGATCAATCAGGCGCTGGTGATGGCGGCGTCCGCCTTCATCTTCGCCACCGACGACACCTTCCAGGTGCTGCTGTTCGCGCCGGCGCTGCTGGCGGCCTTCCGGGGCGGACCGCGCGCGGTGGCCTGGGTGGTCATCGCCTCGATGGCGATCGCCGTGCCGGCCCTGCTGTGGCGCACCGGCGTCGACATCGATGTGGCGCTGGCGCCGCTGCGCCGAGCCCTGGTTTTCCACGTCGTGCTGTACACGGTCAGCCTGGTGGCCGCCCTGGCCCTGGCGCGTCAGGCGCGGCTGCAGGCCCTGCTGGTCCGCCGGCAGGCCGCCGCCCGCGCCGCCGAGAAGCGCGCCCAGGCCGCCAACCAGGCCAAGTCCGACTTCCTGGCCACCATCAGCCACGAGATCCGCACGCCGCTGAACAGCATCCTCGGCTTCGCCGCCCTGGTGGCCGAGGACCCCAGCCTGTCGCCCGAGAACCGCCGTCGCCTCGACCTGGTCGATAGCGCCGGCCGCTCGCTGACCCAGATCGTCGGCGACCTGCTGGACTTCGCCAAGGTCGAGGCCGGACGCCTGGAACTGGATCCGACCCCCTGCTCGCCGGCCGCCCTGCTGCGCGACTCCGTGGCCATCATCGCCCCGGAGGCGATCGCCAAGGGCCTGACCCTGAACACGGAGATCGAGACGGTCGGCGAGGGCGACGCCGACGCCTTGCACGCGCTCGACGACACCCGTCTGCGCCAGGTGCTGCTGAACCTGCTGGCCAACGCCCTGAAGTTCACCGCGCAGGGCAGCGTCACCGCCCGCCTGACCCTGGGGCCGGGCGCGGAGGACCTGGGCTTCGAGGTCATCGACACCGGCATCGGCATCGCGCCCGAGGTCCAGGCCCGCCTGTTCCAGCGTTTCAGCCAGGGCGACAGCTCGATCCGGCGCGGCTATGGCGGCACGGGCCTGGGCCTGGCGATCAGCAAGGCGCTGGTCAGCCGCATGGGCGGCGAGATCGGGGTCGAGAGCCAGCTGGGTCAAGGCGCGCGGTTCTGGGTTCGCCTGACCGCCCAGCGCTGCGACGCCGCCTGCGTGGCGGCCAACGGCTGCGCGCCGGCTCCGCGCGAGGCCGTCGCGACGCCCGACCGCGCGGCCCGGGTGCTACTGGTCGACGACCATCCGATGAACCGCGAACTGGGCAAGGCGCTGCTGACCCTGGTCGGCTGCGAGGTCGACACGGCCGAGGACGGCGCCGAGGCGGTGGAGGCCGTCCGCGCCGGCGACTTCGACCTGGTTCTGATGGACGTGCACATGCCGGTCATGGACGGCCTGGCCGCCGCCCGCGCCATCCGCGCCCTTTCGGGTCGGCCCGCGAACGTTCCGATCATCGCGCTCAGCGCCGACGTCCTGCCCGAGCAGGTGGCCCGCTGCCGCGCCGCCGGCATGGACGACCACGTCGCCAAGCCGATCCGCCGCGAGGCGCTGATCGCGGCGGTGGCCCGCGCCCTGGACGGTCGTCCGCCGGCCGAGATCGCGGAACGCTCCGCCCAATAGGTGACCTGGCGCGCGACACGCGATAGGACGGCGCTTGCTCCCGCTGTCCGGTGAAGGACCTCGCCCATGATCGTTCTCGTGACCGGCGCCACCGCCGGCTTCGGCGCCGCCATCGCCCGCCGTTTCCACGCCGCCGGCCACAAGATCATCGCCGCCGGCCGCCGCGCCGACCGCCTGGAGGCCCTGGCCGCCGAGCTGGGCCGCGAGACCGTCCATCCATTGGTGCTGGATGTGCGCGACCGCGACGCCGTCGCCGCCGCCATCGCCGGCCTGCCGGCCGACTTCGACGAGATCGACCTCCTGGTGAACAACGCGGGCCTCGCGCTCGGCCTGGAGCCCGCCCAGAGCGCCGACCTCGACGCCTGGGACCAGATGGTCGACACCAATGTGAAGGGGCTGATGTACGTCACTCGCGCGGTGCTGCCGGGCATGACGGCGCGCGGTCGCGGCCACGTGATCAATCTGGGTTCGGTCGCGGCCACCTATCCCTATCCGGGCGGCAATGTGTACGGCGCGACCAAGGCCTTCGTGCGCCAGTTCTCGCTGAACCTGCGCGCGGACCTGGCCGGCACGCGGGTGCGCGTCACCGACATCGAGCCGGGCCTGGTCGGCGGCACCGAGTTCTCGAACGTCCGCTTCCGGGGCGACGACGACCGCGCCGCCAAGCTCTACGAAGGCGCCGACGCCCTGACGCCCGACGACGTCGCCGAAAGCGTGTTCTGGGTCGCCAACCTGCCCGCGCGGGTCAATGTCAACGCGCTGGAACTGATGCCCGTCTCCCAGAGCTTCGGGCCGCTTCCGGTGCATCGCGGATAATTCCGCGGCGCATTACGTCGAGTTCACTTTTGTCGCTACACATGTAGCGCTACACATGTGGCGAGCCTGATCATCCGGAGGCCCGCCTTGATCGACGCCCTGCCCCGCCGCGAACGCGAGGTCTTCGAGACGCTGTGCCGGCTGGAAGCCGGCGCCACGGCCGAGGTCCGCGCCGCCCTGTCGGATCCGCTCAGCGACTCCGCCGTCCGCACCATGCTCTCGCGACTGGAGGCCAAGGGCCTGGTCGAGCGCGTCGGCGGGGCCGACGGCGTGCGCTTCCGGCCCGCCCAGGCGCCCCAGACGGTGGCCGCCAGCGCCTTGCGGCGCGTCATCGACACCTTCTTCGCCGGCTCGGCCGCCAGCGCCGCCAGCGCCCTTCTGGGCCTGGGCCAGCGGCTGACCCCCGAGGAAGCGGCCGAGCTGGAAGCGATGATCGACAAGGCGGTGGAGAAGAAGCCATGACCTGGGCCCTGCTCGTCTCCCTGCTGGCCAAGTCCAGCCTCGTGGCCGGCGCGGGCCTCGTCTGCGCCCGCCGCCTGACCCGCGACCCGGTCGAGCGGGTCGACATCCTGCGCGGCGCGGTCTGCCTGCTGCTGGCCCTGCCCGTGATCATGAACGTGCTGCCGCCGCTGGAGCTGGCCCTGCTGCCGCCGCTGGATATCCCGGCCGCCCCGGCGGTCCTGGCGGCCTCCTCGTCGCCCGCGCCCCCGCCGCCCCCGCCGCCGTGGTGGACCTCGCCGGGCGCGATCCTGGGCGGGCTGTGGCTGCTGGGCGCGGCGCTGGTCAGCGGCCATCTGGTCGTGGGCCTCGACATCCTGCGGCGCTGGACGCGAAAGGGACGCCCGGTGACGGCGCCCGAATGGCTGGCCCCGTTCGCGCGCCTGCCGTCCGTCGACCGGCCGGGCCTGGTCGCCAGCGACCACGTGGCCGGCCCGATCAGCTGGGGCGTCGCGCCCGGCGCGATCCTGCTGGACCCCGCCACCCTGTCCGAGCCCCAGGGCGCGCCGGCCATCATGGCCCACGAACTGGCCCACCTGCGCCGCCACGACTGGATCTTCCTGATCCTGTCGCGGGTGGTGCTGGCGATCTTCTGGTTCAACCCGCTGGTCTGGCGCCTGCACGCCGCCCTGGCCGAACGCTCGGAAGAGGCCGCCGACGCCATCGCCGTCGGCAGCGTCGACCGCGCCCTCTACGCCCAAACCCTGGTGCGCCTGGCGGCCTCGCCCGCGCCCTTCGTGGCCGCGCTGCCGATGGCCGCCAACGCCCGCACCCTCAAGACAAGGATCGCCTGCCTGATGACGCAAGCGCCCGATCGCCGCCGCCCCCTGACCGTGGCCGTGACCATCGCCGCCCTGGCCGTGGTCGCCACCCCGCTGGCCGCCTTCGGCCTGAGCCGCCAAGCCTCCCCGCCCGTCGCGCCCCCGGCCGTCGCTCCGGCCCCGGCCTCGCCCGTCGCGGTCGCGCGAGTCCAGCCGTCCGCCGAAGTCGCCGAGGCCCCCGAAGCCGCTCCGGCCGCGGCCGCCGAGCCTGCGGCGCCGGTCGCCCCGCCCCCGCCGCC
>NZ_APMP01000025.1 GCF_000372645.1 Caulobacter vibrioides OR37
CAGCGGCGACGGGGCCTCCTCGATGACCTTCTGGTTGCGGCGCTGGATCGAGCATTCGCGCTCGAACAGGTGGACGACGTTGCCATGCTTGTCGCCCAGCACCTGGATCTCGATGTGGCGCGGGCTTTGGATGAACTTCTCGATGAAGATCCGGTCGTCGCCGAAGCTCGCCTTGGCCTCGGCCCGCACGGCCGGGAAGCCTTCCTCGACGTCCTGGCGGGTCCAGGCCACGCGGATGCCCTTGCCGCCGCCACCGGCCGAGGCCTTGATCATCACCGGATAGCCGATCTCCTCGGCGATCTTCACCGCCTCGGCGGTGTCGGCGATCTCGCCGATGTGGCCGGGCACGCAGGACACGCCCGCCTTCTGGGCGAACTTCTTGCTCTCGATCTTGTCGCCCATGGCCTGGATGGCGCCGGGGTTGGGACCGATGAACACGACGCCCTCGTCGGCGCAGCGCTGGGCGAAGCCGGCGTTCTCCGACAGGAAGCCAAAGCCCGGATGCACGGCTTGCGCCCCCGTCGCCTTGCACGCGGCGATGATCTTGTCGGCCACCAGATAGCTCTGATTGGCCGGCGAGGCGCCGATATGCACCGCCTCGTCGGCCATCTCCACCGCCAGCGACCCCGCGTCCGCGTCCGAATAGACCACCACCGTCGCGATCCCCAGCCGGCGGCACGTCTTGATCACGCGCACCGCGATCTCCCCTCGGTTCGCGATCAGGATCTTGCTGAACATCCGGTGTTTCCCGCAGGGTTATCGTCTTGTTGGACACCGGTTATCAGGCCCGGACGGGTTTGCAACCTCGCCCCCGGAGCGCTACACCTCTCCTCGAGGCATGACACCGGTTACCGAGAGTAGGGTTCCGCGATGTCCGCCCACGGGAGGAGACGGTTCCGATGAAGGCGATTTTCCTGGGCTCGGCTTGCGCGCTGATCCTGGCCCAAGCGGCCAACGCGGCGCGGACGACCGACGAGCCGGCGCTGCTGTTCAAGGCCTCGGGCGACAAGGGCCTCGTCGCGGACGTGGCTGGCGGCGACCCGGTTCCCAACTTCGCCGACAAGGTCACGTCCATCCCGAACGGCAAGATCGGCAAGGGCTTCCACGCCGAGGACGAGGGGATCGTCGCCTGGAACGCGCCGGGCAATATCCAGGCCCAGCGCGGGACCCTGGCCTTCTTCTGGCGCTCGGGCTACCCGGTCGGCGTCGCTCCGTTCGTGATCTTCCGCGTCGGCTACGCCGATCACACCAGTTGGGACATGGCGTTCCTGCGCATCGACTGGAACGGCCACGGCTTCGACGCCTTCGTCACCGACAACGGCCTGGCGCGCACCCGCGTCTCGTTCAAGCTGGACAAGGCCCCCGCCCCCGACGCCTGGACGCACCTGGCCTTCACCTGGGACGAGACGACCGGCGTTCAGCTGTTCGTCGACGGCAAGCTGGCCGCCAAAAAGCAAGCCCAGGCGGTCTATGACGCGGGCCTGGACCAGTTCGGCGTCGCCGGCCGCGTGATCGCCCCGCACCAGGTGCAGAGCCGCTACAACTTCACCCGAGGCGGCGACCTGGACGAGATCCGGGTCTACGACCGCCCGCTGGAGGCAGCCGCCATCGCCGCCCTGTCCCACGGCGAGGCCCCGACCGCCTCGGCCGAGGTCCCGACCCTGGCCGATCCGGCCATCCACGCCGCCTGGCGTCAGCGCTACGGCTGGAACAAGAGCCCGCCGCCCTACCTGGCCGACGAGAAGACCACCATCCGCAAGGTCGAGTTCGCCGACGCCAAGGACATCAAGGAATGGATGTGGAAGGCCACCGACGGCATTTCCGAGACCACCTGGCCCGGCGTCTACAACCGCTCGCGCCTGCCCGGTCGTAACGACTATTTCCAGTTGCCCGACTGGAACGTCTATGTCGACGGCGGCAAGGCCCTGACGCTCAAGCTGCCCGACGAGCCGATCAACCGACTGGAAATCCAGGGAACCGCCTATGGCGACCTCTCCTGGGCGGCCAAGGCGGGTGAGAAAGGCGCCTCGGTGGGGACCCGCGCCAAGGACCAGGAGCGCACGGTCAATACCCTGGCCAAGCCGCTGACCGGCGGCGTGCTGACCTTCACCAACGTGGCTCAGGAGACCCCGATCCAGGAGATCTGGGCCTATGACGTCTTCGCCGGCGCCGAGCCGAAGGACGCGTTCAAGATGAGCTACACGGTCCGCGCCGACGTGGCGCCGGACTATCTGAACCTGGCCGCGCTCAACGCCTATATCGCCGGCCGCCACCCGGCGGGCGAGCGCGCCACGGTCGTGGCCCTGCCCGAGGGCGCGCCCAGCCGCAAACGGCGCGACAGCGATCTCTCCGGCTCGCCAGCCGTTCGGGGCCTGCCGATCGTCCACGTGCTGATCCCGTCGGGCTTCGGCGACGCGCCTCCGGCTCAGGCCCTGGCCCGCAACTGGGCCTATGGCTGGGAGAACGCCCGCGACGGCCTGGACGGCGTCGCCATCGACATCCCCGCCCTGCCCGGCGCGGCGGGGACGCTGATCCCGCTGAACATCCAGGTGAAGGATCCGATCTGGCCCGGGCGGAACATGATCGACGTCAGCGTCTCGGTGAAGGCCGGCGAGCCGCGCACCGTCTGGCTCGACCTGCGCGACCGCATCCTGACGCCCGACAGCCTGTACCTGACCCTGGCCGCCGACAGCGCCGAGTTCGGTCCCAAGGCCCTGGACGGCGCAAAGATCCGCCTCGTCTTGAAGGACCGCGACCAGGCCAAGGTCGAGCATATCCAGGATCGCCTGAACCAGGTGAAGGACAACTGGGGCTTCCTGGTCGAGGAGCACACGACCTCCAAGCGCCAGGGCCTCTATCGCCGCCTCTACGCCGACATCACCGACCTGCTGCGCGTCGATCCCGACAACAAGATCGGCCGCGAGTACTGGGGCGACATCACCTATGGCAGCCAGGGCTGGCCGGCGTTCGAGCAGCCGAAGCCCCCGGCGGGCGAGCCCCTGTGGGCCTTCCGGCAGCTCGAGGACCTGAAGCTGGTCAGCAAGTTCGTCAACTGGTGGGTCGACGAGCGCCAGTCCGACTTCGGCGACTTCGGCGGCGGCATCTCGGACGACACCGACCTCCTGCAGCAATGGCCCGGCCTGATCCTGATGGGCGTCCAGCCCGACAAGCTGACGGCCTCGCACGATCGGCTGGCCGACGCCGCCTACAAGAACGGCATGTTCACGAACGGCCTGTCGACCATCGTGACCGACGAACTGCACGCTTACGAGGACGGCATCAATTCGAACTCGGAGGCGATGTACATTCACTACGGCGAGCCCAAGGCCGTCGAGCGGCTGTTCACGACCGTCAAGGCCCTGCCTCGGATCATCGACAAGAACCCGGCCGGCCACATCCACTTCAACACCAACTGGTACAATGGCGCGATGTCGTACCGGGAAGGTCCGTGGGAGTGGCAGAAGCCCTATTCGTTCGGCGTCACCCATCCGCCGATCCTGATCAGCGACTTCAACAACGACCCGACCTCCCGCGCTCTGGTCCTGGGCCTGGCCGATGGCTATCTGGCCCACGCCAAGAAGGACGGCGCGATCCCCAACGAGATCAACTGGCGCAGCGACGCCGAGCGCGGCGGCACGGTGCTGCAAGGCTCGGGGGCCGACGGTCCGTTCCAGCTGTTCTGGCAGGCCTGGCGCCTGACCGGCGACCAAAAGTACCTGGCCCCGATCCGTTGGCGGATCGGCAAGGCAGGCGTCAAATCGCTGCAGAGCATCAACGAGAACGCTCTGATGGAGCTGGGTCTCGGCGAGGCCAACAAGGACGCGATCCTCAAGGCCTCGGGCAAGGGCGCCGGCGCGGAGCGCTACGCGGCCTGGAACCTGACCGGCGACAAGACCTATCTCGAGGCGCTGTATGCCGACGAGATCCAGTGGAACAGCCAGCATCTCTACATGCACACCGAAGGCCACTGGTGGTCGGACCGCGTGGAGCTGCCCTCTGACATCCTGCAACGCTCGCGCCTGGGCGGCATCGCCAACAAGCGCGGCCAGATGACGCCGGGCCACACCGTCTCCTGGCGGTTCGACGGCGCCGACGGGACGGACGTGGCGGTGCTGATCAAGGACGCCACGAAGACCGGCTTCAAGGTCATCGCCTACAACTCGGCCGACAAGCCGGTGACGGCGACCATGACCGGCTGGAACGTCGCGCCCGGCCAGTGGAGCCTGACGCAAGGGATCGACGCCAACGGCGACGACGCGATCGACGGCGCCGGTCAGACTCGCGCCCTGCCCTTCGAGCGCAGCCTCGGAACGCAGGTGGTGCTGCCCCCTCGCCAGACGACGATCATCGACATGAAGCAGGTGACAGCCGGCGACGATCCCGCCCAGCGCGCCGATCTCGGCGTCGGACGGGGCGACATCGCGGTGAACGGCGCCACCGTCACCGCCACGGTCCACAGCCTGGGGGCCCAGGACGCGACGGCGGCCCGGCTGGAGCTGGTCGACGCCTCGGGCAAGGTGCTGGACTCCGCCCCGACCCCGGCCCTCAAAGCCCCCAAGGACCTGCTGCCCAAGACCGCCTCGGTGAAGCTGAAGATCCCGGCCGGCGTAAAGGCCCAGGGCCTGCGGGTGCGGATCGTCACCAGCCAACCCCAGAACACCCGCCTGAACGACGAGGTCGTGCTGCCGTGAGGACAGGATCCCGGCTTCACACGGAAGTCGGGATCACCGACTCGAGAACTCCCGGGCGAACATCGCCTCGAAGCCCGCGAGCATCTCTTCAGCCTCCGGCGCGACCAGCCGCGCCACGGCGGCGGCGAAGCTCACCGGCGCCAGGCCCGAGGCGCTGACCACCTTGCCGTCGGTCACCGCGCGCGGCGTGTCCACATAGTGCTCCGCGCCGGGATAGTCGGCCACGGCCTTGGCCAGCCACTCCTGGCCGTTCGAGGTGTGCTTTCGCCCGTCGAACAGGCCGGCGTGGGCCAGGGCGGTCGTGCCGGCGCAGATGCCCGCCACCGGCTTGCCGTCCGCGAAGGCTTGGCGCAGCAGCGCGGTCACGGCCTTGTTCTCGCCCTCGGTCCAGGCGTCGCTGCCGATCGCGATGAAGAGGTCGGCGTCGCTCAGCACCGGATCGTCAAAGCGGTAGTCGGACGCGGCCAGGATCCCGCCGATCGAGGTCTCGGGCTCACCGTCCGGCGTGGCGATCTCGATCTGGACCTTCAGTTCGCGGCGCAGCAGGGCCAGCACCGGCCCGGCCTCCCAATCGGCCCAGCCCGGTTGCAAAAGTGCGACGGCGACGGTCATGGGATCTCCTAGAGCGTGAGGCTGAAAGTGGGAACCGGTTTCAGCTTATCTCACGCTCTAAACATTTGATTTAGAGCCTTTTTGACGCCTGAAATCGATTCCGATTTCAGGCTAAAGGCTCTAGGCTCTCTACCGGACGAGCGCTTGAACGCTTACATTGGCTGTCATGACAGATGCAGCCATCCTTTCAACCGCCGGTTTCGACTTGACGCCGCCGACGGAACCCGAACGCGAACGCCTGGAGGCCGACCTGACCGCCGAGGAGGCTCGCGTTCTCCTGCACCACGGCACCGAGGCCCCGTTTTGCGGCGGCCTGCTGGGCGAGAAGAACCCCGGCGTCTACGCCTGCCGCCTCTGCGGCTTGCCGCTGTTCAAGCACGAGACCAAGTTCGAGAGCGGCACGGGCTGGCCCAGCTTCTACGCGCCGTTCGCCGAGGACCACGTGGTCGGCGTGCGCGACACGTCCTACGGCATGGTCCGCATCGAGACCCGCTGCGCCCGCTGCGACAGCCACCAGGGCCACGTCTTCCCGGACGGCCCGGCCCCGACGCGGCTGCGCTACTGCATCAACTCGGTGTCGCTGCAATTCGTGAAGGCCGGCGATCCCCTGCCCGATCCGCTGCATCGGGGCGACAAGATCGGCTGAGGCGGGCGCGCCCCGCCCCAGCTTTTCTCAATCCCCATCGAATTGATATGAATTGAGACGAACGGCGGGAGCGGGCATCAGCGTTTCGACGGCCCAAGCCTATCGAGTTGCGCATGATGATGCCTCCGCCCTCAACCTTCGAGCCCGCCGAGGCCTTTCGCGGCTATCGCGAGGATCCGCCGATCCTGATCGTGCCGGGGCTTTACAACTCCGGTCCGGACCACTGGCAGAGCCATTGGGAACGGACGCTGCCGAACGCCGAGCGCGTCGAGCAGCAGCACTGGGAGCGCCCGCTGCTGGGCGACTGGACGATCAGCCTGGCCGAGGCCGTGCGTCGGCGGCCCGGCGCGATCCTGGTGGCGCACAGCCTGGGCTGCGCCCTGGTCGCCCACTTCGCCCAGGTGACCGGCGGACGTGGCGTCGGCGGGGCCATGCTGGTCGCGCCGGCCGACGTCAATCGCGAGGGCCCGGCCGGCCGCCTCTTGGTCGGCTTCTCGCCGATCCCCCGCCAGCGCCTGCCCTTCCCCAGCCTGGTCGTGGCCAGCCGCAACGACCCCTATGTCGAGATCGAACGCGCCGAGGCCTTCGCGCGCGGCTGGGGCTCGGAGTTCGTCGATCTGGGCCGCGCGGGGCACATCAATGTCGAGTCGGGCCACGGCGCCTGGTCGCGCGGGCGGAGCCTTCTGAACGGCCTGATCCGCAAGGTCGCCGTCCAGGAAAGCGAAACGCGCGCGCCAAGGCGCCCCTGAGGGCGCGGCCGGCCAGATATCGAAAGACAGTTGGTGCGGGCGGTCGGGGTCGAACCGACACTCCTTTCGGAACCGGATTTTGAGTCCGGCGCGTCTACCAGTTTCACCACGCCCGCAGGCTTCGCATCGGCGAAGGGTGGCCTTCCTAGCAGGCGTCGACGGCGATTTCCAGTGTCGCGATGCGCGGTCTACCATTTGCCGCGATCGGAGATTCCCCATGCTTAAACCCGGCCCCCGCAACCTGATCACCGACGTGCCTGGCCTTCTGGTCGGATGCGTCGAGGACGAGGCCGCGCGCACGGGGACGACGATCGTTCTCTGTCCCGAAGCCTGGACGGCGGCGGTGGATGTGCGCGGCGGCGGGCCGGCGGTGCGCGAGACCGATACGCTGCGGCCCGAGAACAGCTTCTCCAAGGCCCACGCCATCTGCCTGTCCGGCGGTTCGGTGTTCGGGCTAGGCGCGGCCGATGGCGCGACGGCGGCGCTGTCGGCGCGAGGGCATGGGCTGAGACTGTCGCCCGGAACCCCAGCCATCCCGATCGTGCCGTCCGCCTGTCTGCACGACCTGGCCAATGGCGGCGACAAGGCCTGGGGCCTAACCCCGCCCTATCGCGAGCTGGGCATGAAGGCCGTGGCGGCGGCCTCGGCGGACTTTCCG
This sequence comes from Caulobacter vibrioides OR37, assembly GCF_000372645.1. Classification (GTDB taxonomy): domain Bacteria; phylum Pseudomonadota; class Alphaproteobacteria; order Caulobacterales; family Caulobacteraceae; genus Caulobacter; species Caulobacter vibrioides_E. The sequence goes on from NZ_APMP01000025.1 coordinate 7,357, forward strand.
CTGGGCTCGGTCGGGGCCGGGCGCGGCGCGATGGCGGGGACGCGCAAGGGCGGGCTGGGCTCGGCGTCGATCGACCTGGGCGATGGCCTGATCGTCGGCGCGCTGGTGGCGGCCAATCCGATCGGCTCGCCCTACATGGCCGACGGCGAGACCTTCTGGGCCTGGCCGTTCGAGATCGACGGCGAGTTCGGCGGCCAGCGGCCGGGCGACCTGGCGGCGGCGATCGAGCCCATTCCCGACGATTCGAAGCTGGCCGCGCGCCTGAAGGCCGGCGCAAACACCACCCTGGCCCTGGTGGCGACCAACGCCGATCTCAGCACCGCCGAAGCCCAGCGCGTGGCGATGATGGCCCACGACGGCATGGCCCGCGCGGTGCGCCCCGCCCACACGCCGTTCGACGGCGACGTGGTCTTCGCCCTGGCCTCGGGCGCGGTCGCGCTGGGCGCCGATCCCATGCGCCGCCTGCTGCTGGCCAAGATCGGCTCGGCGGCCGCCGACTGCCTGGCGCGGGCGATCGCCCGAGCGGTCTTCGAAGCGGCCCGCTGACAGCGCCAAGGCGGTGGCTGAAGGCTTACGGCGGGCTGATCGTCTCGCCGCCGGTCAGTTGGATCGCCGCGGTTTCCAGGTGGTCCAGCAGGCGCTTGAACATCGCGACCTCGCTGGGCGCCAGGCCCGCCAGCAGGGTCGCCTCGTAGGCCAAGGCCAGCGGCGCGATCTCGGCGAACAGACGCCGGCCCGCGGCGGTCAGTTCCAGGATGTGAGAGCGGCGATCGGACCGGACCGTGGTGCGAGCCACCAGCCGACGAACGACCAGTTCCTGCGCCGCGCGGCTGACCCGGACCTTGTCCATGGCCGTGCGCGTGACGGCCGTGTGCTGGGTCAGCCCTCCCTCGGCCAACACCGACATCAGCCGCCACTGGGGGATCGTCAGGCCAAAGCGGTCCTCGTAGGCGCGGGCGATCAGGCGGCTGACCGCCGCCGAGGCCGTGGCCAGGCGATAGGGAACATAGTTCGACAGGCTGACATTGGCCTCGGGCGCTTCCAGCGCGCCAGACGTGATCGGAGAGACCGTAGCGGTCATGTCCCTTCCTTTCGTTCCTCCGGCGGCGCGGCCGCCTTCGGAGGAGCGGCCTTCGCCAATCCATTCGCGTCGAATCCAGCCGGAACCGACGCACAACCTGATCTGAGCCCGGACCCGCGACGCCTCAACGTCGCGGCGAACCCTCTCGAACGAAGTCACAGTTTCGCACGCCGCTTGGGCAGAGAATAGCCGTCTCGCCCACGTGAACGGCGTTCCTGTGCCTCGGGACCTCAGTGATGGTCTTCGGAGCCGCCCGGCTTGGGCTTCGACGCGGGCTTGGTCTCGGTCAGGACCTTCTGGCAGGCCTCCAGCTCGGCCAAGCAGTTGGGGCGGTTCCAGAAATCCGAGAACTCGGCCACGGCCAGGCGCAGCAGCTGCATGTATTCCTTGTGCTCAAGTCCCTTGGGCGCCTCCTCGCCGCGCTTGGGATGCTCCACGCGCGGCTTTTCGGGCGACGGCGCGTTGGCGATCACCACGGTCTGGGGCGCCAGGATGGTCACCTTGCGCGTCAAGAGGCCGATGTTCGCCGCGCCATCCTTCTTGGCTTCCTCGGCCTCATGCGAATCGTGGCCACCTCCCGCCGGCGCGCCATGGTCCCTGTCTTGGCCCTTGCCATGGTCGGCGCCATGGCCGGACTTGCTGTCGTCCGTCTTCTTCGCCTCGGGCGGATCGCCCTTGAGGGCGTCGCCCAGCAACTTGAAAGCCTTGGCGCAGGGGCCGCCAAAGGCCAGCAGCGGACCGACGCGAAGGTTCACCTCGTCGATCAGTTCCTGGGTCTTGACCACCAGTTCGCCGGAATGGGCGCTGCTGGCGGCGACGCATTTGGCCTTCACGGCCTCGTGGATGATCCTGGGAACATCGCCCCGCTTCTCGCCCTTGTCGCCCCGCCCGGTCAGGCGGCCGGCGAAGAAGGCCAGGCCCGCGATGGCCAGGCCAGCCAGAATCAACAGGAACAGCAGGGTCGGGTCGAAGACCGGCACCGGCTGATCCACCGGAAATTCAGACTGGTACACCGGAACCCTCCACGCTCGGCGTCACGACGCGAACATGGTTAACGCAACAGCGTTACGGATGCACGGCCAAGGTGCTCAGGCGTGGCGAGAAATGACCTTCGAAACGCGGGCGCCGTGGTCGTAGCGCGACGGCCCGCCATAGACGGTCACCTCGCAGAGGATGTCGCCGCCCGGCTCGGAGGCCCAGATGTAGCTGCGCTCGACCTCGACATAGCGACCGGCGGGCGAGACCCCCTCGAAGGTATCGCCCCACGGCACGATCCCTTTCAGGTCCCGCCAGCTCAAGGTCATGGCGCGCGCCAGTTCGTCGCGCGCCATCGCTTCGAGATCGGGATCGCTGGTCGAGCCGCTCACCGCGCGGATTTCAGGCTTCCGCGTCGTCGCGGAAATAGGGCTCGACCTCGCCCTGCAGCTTGATGGTCATCGGATTGCCCTTGCGGTCCAGGGTCTTGCCGGCCGCGACCCGCACCCATTTCTCGCTGACGCAATATTCCTCGACATTGGTCTTCTCGACGCCCTTGAAGCGGATGCCGATGCCGCGCTCCAGCAGGGCGGCGTCGTAGTACGGGCTGTCGGGATTGACGGAGAGGCGGTCGGGCGGCGTGTCGCTCATGGTCTTTCGGCTTTCGTCTGGGCGCGTCGGCCCTGATGTCCTGGCCGGCGGTGATAGCCACGAAACGCCGAAAATCCAAATCCCGCGACGAAAGCCGGTCTTTAAGCCCCTTATAGGGACAAGACCGGCGGCCGCGAGGAGTCTCAGTCCTTGTCGTCTTCCTTGATCGGGTCGGCTTTCGACACCACGCCGTCGTTGTTGGTGTCGTGATGCATGAACATGCGCCAGCCGGAATAGTCGAACTCGGCCTTGGTGATCCCGCCGCTCTTGTCGCTGTCGAGCACGCCGAACCGGACATCGGCCTGGCGCATCTGGCGCGCGCGCTCCTCGGCCTTGTCGGCGGCCGAGTCCTTGGAGGCGGCCAGGCGCGCTTCGAGCCGGCCCTTGAATTCGCCGATATATTCTTCGCGCGACAGAACCCCGTCCTTGTTGGCGTCGATGCGGGCGAACTCGGCGGCGCGGGTGGCGGCGAACTCGTCCTTGGTGACGACGCCGTCGCCGTTCTGGTCCTGCTCCTTGATGAAGGTGTCGCGGTCGTGCGAGGCGGCGTGGGCGACGCCGGCGAACAGCGATGCGGCCAGCGCGGCGGCGACCAGAATCTTGGTCATGGGGCTATGTCCTAGCGGAGGGATTCGAAGGTCAGGGCGTAGGTGAAGCTCTGGGCGGGCTGGCCGGCCGGCGCGACGCGGTAGCGGGTTTGGATCTGGTAGATCCCGGACCGACCGACCTTGACCGCGAAGCGGCCCTTGGCGTCGCTGGTCACGGTCCTCGGCGCGACCTTGGCGTCGGCGTAGCGGTCGTCGGCGGCGCTCAGCGTGATCGGCTGGCCGGCTAACGGATGGCCGTCGAACAGCACCTCGAACACCGCGTCCTGGCCGGTGGCGATCTTGCTGGGATGGGTGATCGGATGAAATTCCAGCCCCTTGCCGATCGGCGCCAGGGCGGCGTCGTTCGGCGCGCCGCGCGAGACATAGACCTCGGCCAGGGTCATGCTTTGCATGTCGATCGCGTCCGGCGGAGCCTTGCCGTCCTCGAAGAACCGCCACTCGCCCGCGACCTTGGCGGCCTTGGCGACGCGTCCGGCGCGCTGTCCGCTGGTGATCCGATAGGTCCCAGGCCTTTCGACCGGCGCTTCGACCAGGGCGACCTCGTTCAGATAGATCGGCTTGAGCGGAACGCGCGCGCCGTCCGGGCCGATCACGGCGTAGGCGTCCGATTTCATCGCCACCTCGGGCGTGAAGAAGCTCTCGGTGAAGGACCCCTGCACCATCACGACCTTGCGGTCCGAGGCGTCGAACACGGTGGGCAGCAGATAGGGCGAGTGGGCCTCGGCGGCGGCGGCCAGGCCCAGCAGGAGCGCGCCGCCCAGCAGGCCGACGCGAAGAGAACGGATCATCGGGAACACCCCAGGGCGCCGCGCCAAACCGCGGCGGCTTCGAGATATTGCGATTAGTTCTGAGAATCAATTGCAAATAACTTGACCAGCGAATCGCGTCGCCTTAGGCCCTCGCCATCAATTGCGAATAATTCGCATCTAGACGCTATCGAAGGGGATATCGATGTCTCGCCTGAAGCTGGCCGCCCTGGCGGCCGCCTCGACCGCCGCCCTGCTCTCCGCCAACGCCCACGCCGCCGACATCGCCGCCCCGGCCGACGCGACCGAGGTCGACAAGGTAACCGTCACGGCGACGCGATCGGAGAAGCCGGTCTCCCAGGTTCCGGCGACGGTCACGGTCTTTTCCGCCGACGAGATCGAGGACGGCCTGGTCAAGGACATCAAGGACCTGGTGCGCGACGAGCCCGGCGTCTCGGTGCGCGCCGCACCCGCCCGCTTCACCGCCGCCGGCGCCTCGACGGGTCGCGACGGCGACACCGGCTTCAACATCCGAGGCCTGGAAGGCAACCGCGTACTGATCATCGTCGACGGCGTCCGCGTGCCCGACGGCTTCGCGTTCGGCGCCCAGGCGACCGGGCGCGGCGACTATGTCGATCTGGACGTGCTGAAGTCGGTCGAGATCGTGCGCGGCCCGGCCTCGGCCCTCTACGGCGCCGACGGCCTGGCCGGCTCGGTCAGCTTCATCACCAAGGATCCGTCCGAAATCCTCAAGGCCGGGCAGACGGTCGCTGGCCGGGCCCGCGTGGGCTACGCCTCGGCCGACCGGAGCTGGGCCGAAAGCGCTGTTCTGGCCGGTGCGCTGTCCGACCGATGGCAGGCCATGCTGGCCTACACCCGCCGCGACGGTCACGGCCAGAAGACCGCCGGCTCCAACGACTCGGCCAACACCGACCGCACCACCGCCAATCCCGAGGACGACACGTCCAACGCCGTGCTGGGAAAGCTGATCTACAGCCCCAATGACCAGAACCGCTTCCGCCTGACCGTCGACCACCTGGACCGCGACGTCGACTGGACCGTGCTGTCGGCCATCGCCAAGCCGCCCCTGGCCGCGACCAGCGTCTTGGGCCTGACCGCCTTCGACCGCCTGAGGCGTAACCGGGTCGGCCTGGACCACCGCTTCGACGGCGGCGACGGCCTGATCAAGGCCGCCCGCACCACGCTCTACTGGCAAAAGAGCACGACCCGTCAATTCTCGGCCGAGGACCGCAACACCGCCGCCGACCGCACCCGCGACGCCACCTTCAACAACCGCGTGTTCGGGGCCGGCGTCGAGCTGCACAGCCGCTTCGGGACCGGCGCGTGGACCCACGAGGTCGTCTGGGGCGGCGACGCCTCGATCACCCGCCAGGACGGGACGCGGAACGGCACGGTCCCGCCGGTCGGCGAGACCTTCCCGACCAAGGCCTTCCCGACCACCGACTTCACCTTGGCGGGCCTCTACGCGCAGGACGAGATCAAGTCCGGCGCGGTGACCATCTATCCGGCCGTTCGCTTCGACTACTATAAGCTGGACCCCAAGGCCGATCCGCTGTTCCCGGCTGCCGCGTCGGGTCAAAGCAAGTCGCACGTGTCGCCGAAACTGGGCGTGGTCTGGGACGCCAACGATGTCGTCACCGTGTTCGCCAATGTGGCGGCCGGCTTCAAGGCCCCCTCGCCGATCCAGGTCAATACGGGTTTCGCCAACCTGGTCGCGAACTACAAGTCGATCTCGAACCCCGACCTGAAGCCCGAAACCAGCGAGACCCTGGAAGGCGGCGCGCGCCTGCATCAGGGACGTTGGCGCGCCGCCGTGACCGGCTTCACCGGCAAGTACCACGACTTCATCGACCAGGTTCAGGTCGGCGGAACCTTCTCGCCCAGCGACCCGGCCGTCTATCAATACGTCAACCTGTCGGGCGTGAAGATCAGCGGCGTCGAGGCCAAGGGCTCCGTGGACCTGGGCGGCGGGTTCTCCGCGCGGGCGGCGGTCTCATACGCCAAGGGGTCGTCGAAGACGAAAGGCGCGCGCGCGCCGCTGGCCACGATCGATCCGGTCAAACTGACCGGCGGCCTGGCCTACCGCGACTCGAGCGGTCGTTTCGGCGGTGATCTCTCGGTCATCCACGCCGAACGCAAATCGGCCAGCCGGGCCGGGGTCGCCTGTACGGGCGGCTGCTTCATGCCCCCGTCCTTCACAGTCGCCGACCTGACCGCCTGGTGGGCGGTGACCGACGCGGTCACGCTGCGCGGCGGCGTCTTCAACCTGACCGACCGGAAGTACTGGTGGTGGAGCGACGCGCGCGGCCTCTCCGACAGCTCGGTCGTCAAGGACGCCTATACCCAGCCCGGCCGCAACTACGGGGTTTCGCTGGCGCTGAAGTTCTGACCAGGAACGCGGATTCCTGTCCGAACCCGTTCGCGGACTCGGGCCGGAGGCGGCGCGCGCGGGCCGGGAAGCCGCGCGCGCCGACATCCTTGCGGACAAGCCCCGCTGGCCCTGCTAGCTAGACGCGTCACGTCATCGGAGTCCGCATGCTGCGTCGCCTCTACGACTGGGTGATGGGCCTGGCCGCCTCGCGCCACGCCCCGCTCAGCCTGTTCGCCGTCTCGTTCGCCGAAAGCTCGTTCTTTCCGATTCCCCCCGACGTGATGCTGGCTCCGATGGTGCTGGCCAAGCCGGAAAAGGCCTGGCGCTACGCCCTGCTCTGCACGATCGCGTCGGTCCTGGGCGGCATGTTGGGCTGGGCCATCGGCTATTTCCTGCGCGACTTCGGCCTATGGATGATGTCGATCACCGGCCACGCGGGCGGGCTGGAACAATTCCAGTGCTGGTACGGGAAGTATGGCGTCTGGGTGATCCTGGCCAAGGGCCTAACCCCCATCCCCTACAAGCTGGTGACGATCGCCTCGGGCCTGGCCGCCTTCAGCTTCCCGATCTTCGTCGCGGCGTCGGCCGTGACGCGCGCCGCGCGTTTCTTCTTGGTGGCCTTCGTCGTCAAGCGGTTCGGCCCGGCCATGATGCCGGTGATCGAGCGCCGGCTAGCGCTGTTCGCGGCGATTTTGATCGGTCTCCTTGTCATCGGCCTCGGCGCCAGCCACTTCCTGGGAGGCGGCGGCCACGGCGGCGCCTGCGGGGCATGACGATGACGAGCACCGATTCCGAAACCACGAGCGGCGACGCCCCCTCTCCCATCACGCGGCTGATCGATTTCTTCACCCGCCACTGGCCTTTGACGGCCTTGCTGAGCAGCGCGCTGATGCTGGCCATCGCCCATGCGTTCGAGCGCTTCGGCGGCCTGGCGCCCTGCCACCTCTGCCTGAAGCAGCGCGAGGTCTATTGGGTGGCCGGAACCGTCGGCCTGGTCGCCGTCATCCTGCAGCGCACGCCGCTATGGCCGCGCGCGCGCCGCGTCGCGGACTTCGCTCTGGCCGCGATCTTCCTCTACGGCATGGGCCTGGCGATCTATCACGCCGGCGCCGAGTGGAAGTGGTGGCCGGGCCCCGCGACCTGCTCGGGCGGCAGCGCCGCGGCCGCGTCGAACCTCGAGGCGATGCTGAAGGGAACGGCGACGATCAAGGCTCCGGCCTGCGACAAGGCCGCCTGGGTGTTCCTGGGCCTGTCCATGGCGGGCTGGAACGCGCTGATTTCGCTGAAGCTGGCGGTCTGGTCGGTGATGGCCGGTCTGCGCAAGCCGGAGGTCGTCGAATGAGCCGCCCCATCCCTCCCCGCCCAGGCCAAGGCGCCCAACGCGCGCGCCTGGCCGAAATGCTCCGCGTCGATCAGGCCGGCGAGCTGGCCGCGGTCCACATCTATCGCGGCCAGGCGGCCGTCATGCGCCAAGCGCCCGGTCGCGAGCGCATCGCCAGCCAGTTGAAGGAAATGGAGGGCCACGAACAGGTCCACCTCAGCCGTTTCAACGATCTCCTGAGCGAGCGCGGGGTTCGCCCGACCCTGATGTCGCCGGTCTGGCGCGCCGCCGCCTTCGCCTTGGGCGCCGGCACCGCCCTGCTGGGCGACAAGGCCGCCCACGCCTGCACCGAGGCCGTCGAGACGGTGATCGAGAAGCACTATGCCGGACAGATCGAGGAACTGAAGGACCGCGACCCGGCCTTGGCCGCCGAGCTTTCCCAGTTCCGCGACGACGAGCTTGCCCACCGCGACCTCGCCGTCGAGGAAGGCGCCCACGAGGCGACGGCCTATCCCCTGCTGACCGCCGTCATCCAGGCGGGCTGCCGCGCCGCGATCAAGATCAGCGAGAAGATCTAGACCCGTCGCGGTCACGCTTGGCCTTGGCGCCCGGCGTGCGCGGGCCTACCGATACGCCCCAGCAAGATTTTCGCGTTGGGGAGTCGTCCACTTGTCGTTTCGCACCCGCGTCCTGGCCGCCTGCGCGGCCTCGTTCCTGGCCCTGTCGACGGCCCAGGCCGCAGAGCCGCTGAAGACCAGCGCCCTCTCGCTCGACACCGGCGGCCCGATGCCCGTCGAGCAGCAGGCCCTGGGCTTCGAGCGCGCCGACCTGAAGTTCAAGATCTTCCCCGACAAGAAGGCCATCGAGGGCGAGGCGACCCTGACCTTCACGGCCAAGAGCCCGCTGGACAAGCTGGTCCTGGACTTCGACCGCGTCTTTACGATCCGCAAGCTAACGATCGACGGCAAGACGCTGAAGCCCTCGGCCTGGACCAATCCCGAGGGGCGGATGACCATCACCCTGCCGCGCAAGGTGGCCAAGGGTCGCCAGGTCACGGTGGTGATCGCCTATGACGGCGTGCCGCTGGAGGCCAAGAAGGCGCCTTGGGACGGCGGCTTCGTCTGGGCCAAGACGCCCGACGGCCAGCCCTGGATCGCCACCGCCGTCCAGGGCGAGGGCTGCGACCTCTTCTGGCCCTGCATCGACTATCCGACCGGCGAGCCCAAGCTGGTCGACCTGCACATCACCGTCCCGGCTCCGCTGGTCGCGCCCGCCAATGGCGTCTTCAAGGGCATGACCGAGAAGGACGGCTGGCGGACCTACAACTGGGAGACCAAGAACCCCAACACCTACGCCATCGCCCTGGATGTCGGCCCGTTCGAGGAACTGACCGCCACCTACAAGAGCCGGTTCGGCGACAGCTTCCCGATGTCGTTCTGGCACTTGAAGGGCGACGGCGAGAAGGCCAAGGCGCTGTTCGCCGAGTTTACGCCGATGCTGGACTTCTACGAGCAGATGATCGGCCCCTACCCGTTCCGCGACGAGAAGATGGGCGTGGTCGAGACTCCGCACCTGGGCATGGAGCACCAGACGATCAACGCCTACGGCAACGGCTACCGCAAGGACGTCTACGGCTTCGACTGGCTGCTGCAGCACGAGTTCGCCCACGAGTGGTTCGGCAATCAGGTCACCGACCTCGACAACGACGACATGTGGATTCACGAGGGCTACGGCAGCTATATGCAGCCACTGTATTCCCAGTGGCTGCATGGCGACATGGAGTACATGGCGCGCCTGAACCAGATGCGGGTCGACACCCGCAACAAGTCGCCGATCGTCTCGGGAAAGCAACTGCGCGAGGACGACGTCTATAACGGCGACCACGGGCCGGGGAACGACATCTACTACAAGGCCGCCAATGTCCTGCACACGCTGCGAGCGCTGATCGGCGACGAGGACTTCTTCAAGATCACCCGCATCGCCGTCTATGGCCGTCCCGATCCGAAGCCTGGCAACTTCACGACCCGCTATCTGGGCACCAAGGACTACATCAAGATCGTCAACGACGTGACCGGCAAGGACTACGGCTGGTTCTTCGACGTCTATTTCTACGAGCCGCAGCTCCCCGACCTGATCCAGACCCGCGAGGGCGGCGATCTGGTGCTGAAGTGGAAGACACCGAAGGACAAGCCCTTCCCCATGCCGGTCGAGGTCAAGGTCGGCGACAAGATCGTCACCGCGCCCATGACCGACGGTACCGGCCGCGTGAACGTCGGCGACACGGTCCCGGTCATCGTCGATCCGGCCTCCAAGATCCTGCGCCGCGCGCCGTATCTGGAGCAGTACCACGCCTGGAAGGCCGCCAAGGACGAGGCCGACAAGGCGGCCGCCGCCCAGAAGCAGGCCGAGACCTCGAAGAAATAGGTCGGGTGGGAGGCGGCCGTCGCGGTCATCTCCCACTAACCCTGTTGTTTCACCAAATATCGCGACCTTGACCGTTAGACGTCGGCGTCCTTGCGGAGGCCGCGTCCATGTTCAAGCCCGTCCATATCGTCTACGCCGCGCGCCTGGCGCTTCTGCTGGGGTCCGTGACCGTGGCGGTGCTGACGCTGGGTCCGTTTCAGGGCGCGGAGTCGCATTTTGGGCTGACCGACAAGGAAGCCCACGCCCTGGCGTTCGGCGGCCTTCTGGCGGTGTCGTTTCTCGCCTTCCCCCGGATGCGCCGCAACGACCTGGCGATCGCCGCCCTCGTGCTGGGCGCGGCGATCGAGGTCGCGCAGTCCTTCACGGGTCGCGACGGAAACGTCGCCGACTGGCTGGCCGACGCCTTTGGGATCGTCGTGGTCCATGGCGCCAGCCTGATCGAAGGCGCTCGAAAGCTGGCCCGTGATAAGGGCCAACTCACCTTCGGCCAGATCGTCAAGCTGGATCGCCGCCGCCAGCAACGTCGCGACGTGACGGCCCTCGAACCCCAACTGACCGGCGCGCTCAGCTTCGCCGAACGCGCCTCGCGCCGGTTCCCGGCGCGTCAGTCGGGCGCGCTGATCAGGTAATGCGCTTGACGCTGACCGGGTCGCTGCCCGGGAAGCTTTCCTCCAGGCCCTCGTCCAGCAGGGCTTCCTGACGGCTCTCGGACGCCTCGACCTTGTCGGCCAGTTGGTCGTGCTTTTCGTCGTCCTTCAGCGGCTGATCGGCGCGCCGTGCGTGCGGGGCGTCGAAATGCTTGTCCTCGGGGCGGATTTCGCTCTCCGCGGCCATGTCGGCCGTGGACGAGGCCGTGCCGTGGGTGAAGTGGCGATCCTCGCTCTTGTCTTGTGGGCGGTTCATGACGGGTCTCTCCAGGAGTCTGTGTCCTGAAAAACCCTCCCGCCGACATCCGGGTTGCATGGGACGCGCCGGCGCCGCGCCGTGATACGGCCTCGGAACCTCCCGCGCGCGACGCCGGAACCTTGACCATCACGACGCATTTACCGTTCAGCGCGGCGGTCCTCCCCTTCCGTCTCGCGCGCACGGCCCGGGACAGCCATTCCTCGACGCCAGCCCGGGCCGTTTTCGCGCTTCAAGCCTCCAGCTCGATGTCCCAGTACAGATAGTCTAGCCAGCTGACGTGCAAACGGCCTGGCGGGAACTTGCGCCCCCGCTCCTGCAGTTCGTGCATCGACGGGCGGCGGGCGTTGTGGAACGGCAGCATCCCGGCTTCGCGCGGCGTGCGCCCGCCCTTGCTGAGATTGCAGGGCGCGCAGGCGGTGAGGATGTTCTCCCAGGTGGTCCGGCCGCCGCGCGAGCGGGGGATCACGTGGTCGAAGGTCAGCTCCTCGGTCGAGCCGCAGTACTGGCAGCTGAAGCTGTCGCGCAGGAACAGGTTGAAGCGGGTGAAGGCCGGCGGGCGCTCTTGCGGGACGTACTGCTTCAGCGCCACGACGCTGGGCAGCTTCATCTCGAACGATGGCGAGCGCACGACCTGATCGTAGCTGGCCACGATGTCGACGCGGTCCAGGAAGACGGCCTTGATCACTTCCTGCCAAGGCCAGATGGACAACGGATAGTAGCTGAGCGGCCGAAAATCGGCGTTGAGAACCAGAGCCGGCATGCCGGATGGCGGGCGGGTGAGGACCTGCATCAGATCCCCCTTGCGAGGCGAACGGCGAAGCGTTCAGCACCTCGGCTGAAAAAGTACGCGACAGGACTGAAGACGGGCCTCCTTCCTACGCAATTCTGGGAATCGGCATTCATTCCCGAACGCGAGGAAAGGATGGGCCAAGTCAGCGACAGAACCAAGACATCCCGTCGCATTCCCTCAGAAAGGCGCGATCTCCCGGCGCTTCACCGCGCCATAGCACGCCCACAGCAGATGCGCGGCGACGCCGCGATAGGGACGCCAGAGCTCGGCGCGAGCATAGGCCTGCTTCTCGGTCGGCCGCACCTCCGACCGATCGACCCAGCGCATGGCCTCCTGAAGCGCCACGTCGCCGCCCGGGAACATGTCCATCCGGCCCTGGGTGAACATCAGATAGACCTCGGCGGTCCAGCGGCCGATCCCGGTGATCGCCGTCAAGGCGCCGATCGCCGCCTCGTCCGACAAGCCCGGCAGCGCGTCGAAGTCGCAACTTCCCGTTAGATGCGCCTGGGCAATGGCGTGGGCATAGCGAGCCTTGGGGCGCGAGAGGCCCAGCGAAAGCAGATAGTCCTGATCGTGCGCCATCACCCGCTCGGGGGTCATCTCCGGCAACCCCGCCTCGACCCTCGCCCAGATCGCGGCCGCCGAAGCCAGCGAGACCTGCTGCTGGACGACCATCTTCAGAAGACCCGGAAAACCGCCCAGGCCGACGCGCCAGGCGAACGGCGGGGTCACGGCCTCGATGGCGGCCAGGGCCGGATCGGCGGCGGCCAGGCGCTGGCGGGCTTCGAGCAGGACCTCGGCGGTCGGCGGAACGAACATCGCCCGCAAGGGAGCCCGCCCCGCCGCCGATGGCAATCCGGTTCTTGCTGAACCTGAGCGCTCTAATCGATCGCGGTGATCTCGATCTCGCCGCCCGGCGCGGGCGAGACATCGCCCACCGCCTTGCCCAGCAAGGCCCGCGCGATCGGCGCGACATAGGAGACCGAGCCCTTGGCGGGGTCGGCCTCGTCCTCGCCGACGATGCGGAAAGTCTGCACGCGGCCGTCCTCGCGCTCGAAGGTCACGCGGTCGCCGAACTGCACGACGGTCTTGGCCGGATCGCGTGTCATCAGCTGGGCGGTGGCGCGGCGCGCCGACCAGTAGCGCAGGTCGCGAGTGGCGCGGGCCATGGCCGTGCGATCGCCATCAGCCGCTCCGCCCGCGCTCTGGGCCGAGGCATAGGCGGCGCGCGCGGCGGCCAGCTCGGTCTCGATTTGGTCGAGGCCCTCCGGCGTCACGAGATTGGGATGGGTCGAGATCGGGCGATCGGGCAGGTCGGCCGCGAAAGCCTCGCTGTCGCCTTCCTTGGTGAAGGCGACGCTCATCGGAAAATGTCTTGGATCATAGAAAAAGCCTGCGACGCCTACGGATGAAACGGCGTCGGAAGGCCTAACGCGTCCGGGTCTGGTTAGCTCCGCCAAGGCCAAGCTTCAAGTCGACCGAACGCCGCGGCGGGCGCTTCCGGGGGATCGGAAGTCGCTCCGCCGACCGCGAACAATCTCTCTTACAGCACCACGCCGGCGACGGCGGCGGCGACGCCCAGGGCGATCACGAGGAAGTAGCCGGCGGCCAGACGGTCAAAGGCGGTTTCAAAGGCGTTCAGCGTGCGTTGCATGAGGTGTCCCTCCATCTTGTGTGTCCCGAACCCCCGATGGGCTCTGACCGGCGCTCGCCGGATCAATCTGGACGGCGTTTAGATATCATCGATCTGAACGGCGTCAAGATAATCTTTACAGCGTTTGGATGAAATTTTAGAAAGGCGGGGTTAGAGTGAGGCCGATGAGCAACGCAGCCGCCGAATCCCGCCCCTATCACCATGGCGACCTCAGCCGCGCCCTGGTCGACGCCGCGCGCAAGATCCTGGAGAGCGAAGGCCCGGCCGCCCTGTCCTTGAGGGCCGTGGCGCGCGAGGCCGGGGTCAGCCCCGCCGCGCCTTATCACCACTTCAAAGACAAGAACGAGCTGCTGGAGGCCGTGGCTCACGAGGGCTGGGAGGCTTTGGATGAAGCCCTGGCCAAGGCCCGCGTCTCGACCGACGACAAGCGGGCGCGGATGAGCAACATTGGCGTGGCCTATGTCTGCTTCGCGCGCGACAATCCCGCCCTCTATCGGGTGATGTACGACCGCTCGCGCGACAAGGACGCTCTGCCGGAAAAGGCGAAGGAGGATGGCGCCTATTGCCAGGTCCGGGAGACGATCAACGAAATCGGCGGCGGCCATGTCAGCGATATCGATCTGGAGCTGGCCACCATCGCGGCCTGGTGCGCGGGCCACGGCCTGGCCGAGATGATCGGCTTCAAGCACTTCGCCGGCCTGAAGGCCCAGCTGGGCGGCGAGGAGGCCTTCCTGCGCGCGGTGTTCGAGCATCTGGGCATGTTCGCCAAGGTCATCGATCGGGCCTGAGGTCGCCGTGGCCTTCGTCACCCGGTTCGCGCCCTCGCCGACGGGTCTGCTGCATCGCGGCCACGCCTTCTCGGCCCTGACCGCCCATCGCGCGGCGCGGGAGGCTGGCGGGCGCTTCCTGCTGCGCATCGAGGACATCGACGCCACGCGCTGCCGCCCCGAATACGAGGCGGCGATCCTCGAGGACCTGGCCTGGCTGGGCCTTGAATGGGAACAGCCCGTCCGCCGACAATCCGAACGCCTGGCCCGCTACCACGCCGACATCGAGGCCCTGCGCGAACGCGGCCTGGTCTATCGCTGCTTCAAGACCCGCCGGGAAATCGACATCGGCCGCGCCCCCCACGAACCGGCTGTTCCCTATATCGGATCCGCCCTCCCCGCCGACGAGGAGGCCGAACGCCTGGAACGCGGCGAGGCCTTCGCCTGGCGGCTGTCGCTGGCCGCGGCGCGCTCGGCGCTGGGCGGCTTCGAGGGGCTGAGCTTTCTTGAGCAAGGCGCTGGCCCCGGAGGCGAGACCGGCCTGATCCAGGCCCGCCCCGAGACCGCCGGCGACATCGTCCTGGCCCGCAAGGACGTCGGCGTCGCCTATCACCTGGCCGTGGTCCATGACGACGCGGCCCAAGGCGTCAGCCACGTGATCCGGGGCCATGACCTGTTCGAGGCCGCCCATATCCAGCGCCTTCTACAGGCCCTGCTGGACCTGCCGACGCCGATCTATCGCCACCACGGCCTGCTGGTCGGCCCGGACGGCAAGCGGTACGCCAAGCGCGACAAGGCCCAGACGCTGCGCGAACTGCGCGCGATGGGGATGAGCCCGGCGGACCTTTGGATCGCACTGGGCGTAGCGCCCTGACGCCGTCAGCGCGTCCAGTAACGATATCGATAAGCCGGCGCGAAGCCTTCGGCGGCGTAGAGGGCGATGGCCGGGGCGTTGTCGGCCTCGACCTGAAGCCAGGCCTGATCGGCGCCCAGCGCCATGGCCTCGGACAGCAAGGCGCGAAGAACCCGCCGCGCCAGGCCCTTGCGACGGTGATCGGGCGCGGTGCGCATTCCGAAGACGCCGACCACGCCAGCGCTGATCGCCGCGCAGCCGATCGCGGCGGGCGCGCCGGCGATGTCCAGCCGGGCGAAGCGGGCCGGCGCGGGGATGCGGTTCAGCGCCTCGATGCGCTCGCGGCCATCCTCCGGATCGCCGGCCGTGGCCGTGAACACCGTCTCGAAGGCCGCGTCCGGCGCGGCGGTCACCTGAACGTCGGGATCGCCGGCCCCGCTCGTCGGCCCCAGCATCACCTGGGTCTCCTTGGTCGCCGCGTAGCCCCGCGCCGCCAGACGCTGGGCCAGATCGGCCGGCGCGACGAGGCCATCGGTCAGCTTGAAGCGCGGCGGCAGGCCTCGCGCGGCGAACCAGGCCTCCGCCGCGTCCAGCGCCGCCTCGGGATCGCGATCCGGCGCGGCCAGAGGCCAGCAGGCGTTGATCCGCATCGAGCGGCCGGACGAGGCGTTGAGCCGCCAACCGCCCAGCCTGGCTCGCTCGCGCGCCGGCCAGGCGTCGTCGGCCAGCGGTTCAAGGGCGGCGGCGTCGATCACTCGGCCAGCAGCTTTTCGACCAGGCCCTTGGCCTCGGGGCTGGCCCAGTCGGCCGGACCGGTCATCCGCGCGCGCTCGCGGCCCTGCTTGTCGTAGATCACCGTGGTCGGAAAGCCGCCAGCCTTGGGGTCCAACGCGAACGACATCCGATAGGACGGATCGCGATAGGTCTTCAGCGGCGGGTTGGCGGCCATTTCCGCGGTGACCAGGTTGAGGTCGCTGTCGCGGTCGACGCTGATCGGCAGCACGGTCAGCGGCTGAGTGGCGTAGGCGGCTTGCAGCTTGGCCAGGGTCGGCATCTCGGCCTTGCACGGCGCGCACCAGGTCGCCCACAGGTTCATGACCACCACGCGCCCCTTGAAATCGGCCAGGGTGGCGGTCTTGCCGTCGAGGCCGGTGAAAGGCGTGGCGGGCGCGGCGCGCGGCCCGGCGGGCACGTCCAGCTTTTCCAGCGACGCCTTCTTGAATTCTCTGAGGTCGGCGGGACCATGGGGTTTGAACGAAGCGGCGGCGATGACGTATAGAACCGCCGCCACGCCGACGAGGATGACGCCCCCCAGCGCCATCCTCATGGGATTGCGCTTCTTGGCCGCCGCCTCCGATTGGACTTCGCTCATATGACCGACAACGCCTCCGATACGCCCAAGGCCGGGAAGGGCCAGGGTCAAGCCATGTGGGGCGGTCGCTTCTCGGCCAAGCCCGCCGAGTTGATGCAGGCGATCAACGTCTCCATCGGCTTCGACAAGCGCCTGTGGGCGCAAGACCTGGCGGGCTCCCGCGCCCATGCGCGGATGTTGATCAGCCAAGGTGTGATTGCAAGCAGCGATGGCGAGGAAATCCTCGAAGGCCTGGCCAAAATCGAGGACGAGATCGCCACGGGGACCTTCCCGTTCCGTGACGAGTACGAAGACATCCACATGAACATCGAGGCGCGGCTGCGCGAGCTGATCGGCCCGACGGCCGGCCGGCTGCACACGGCCCGCTCGCGCAACGACCAGGTGGCCGTCGACTTCCGCCTGTGGGTGCGCGACGCCGCCGACCGCACGGTGGGTCAGTTGGAAGCGCTGCAAAAGGCCCTGCTGGCCCAGGCCGAGGCTCACGCCGACGCCCTGATGCCGGGCTTCACCCATCTGCAGCCGGCCCAGCCGGTGACCTTCGGCCACCATCTGATGGCCTATGTCGAGATGTTCGGCCGCGACGCCAGCCGCTTCCGCGACGCCCGCGCCCGGATGAACGAGTGCCCTCTGGGCGCGGCGGCCCTGGCCGGCTCGCCATTCCCGATCGACCGCCACGCGACCGCCGCGGCGCTGGGCTTCGACCGCCCGACCGCCAACTCGCTGGACAGCGTCTCGGCGCGCGACTTCGCCCTGGAGGCCCTGTCGGCCGCCTCGATCACCGCCACGCACCTGTCGCGCCTGGCCGAGGAGATCGTGCTGTGGACGACGCCGATGTTCGGCTTCATCAAGCTGACCGACGCCTTCACGACCGGCAGCTCGATCATGCCGCAGAAGAAGAATCCCGACGCGGCCGAGCTGATCCGCGCCAAGGTCGGCCGGATCCTGGGCTCCCTGACAACCCTGACCGTGGTCATGAAGGGCCTGCCGCTGGCCTATTCCAAGGACATGCAGGAGGACAAGGTCCCGACCTTCGAGGCCTTCGACGCCCTGGAGCTTTCGCTGCTGGCCATGGCCGGCATGGTCGCCGACCTGACCCCGAACACCGAAAACATGGCCAAGGCGGCCGGCGCGGGCTTCTCGACCGCGACCGATCTGGCCGACTGGCTGGTGCGGACGCTGAACATGCCTTTCCGCGACGCCCACCACGTGACAGGCTCGGCGGTGAAGACGGCCGAAGGCCTTGGCGTTGATCTGGCCGATCTTACCTTGGAGCAATTCCAGGCGATCGAGCCCCGGATCACCCAGGACGTCTACGCCGTCCTGACCCCGGCCGCATCGGCGGCCAGCCGCATGAGCTATGGCGGGACCGCTCCCGCCCAGGTCCGCGCCCAGATCGCGCGTTGGAAGGAACTGCTGGCATGACGCGCTCTAACAAGAACATGGGCCGCCCCCTGACCGCCCTGGTCCTGGTCGCCCTCGCCGCGACCGCCGCCGCTTGCGGCAGGCAGGGCGAGCTGGAACGCCCCGCGCCGCTGTGGGACGCCCAGAAGAAGGCCGCCTGGCAGGCCGAGCGCCGCGCCGCCTCGGCCCAGGCCAACCAGCCCGCCCGTCCGGGCGGCGACCAGGAGATCCGTGACCCGGCCTCCAGCAACCGCACGGTCCGCCAAGCCCCGCTGCCCGGCCAGAACGATCCGTTCGGCGGCCAGACCGCCAAGGGCTTCCCCGGCGCCACGCCCAACTAAGGCCTTCCGTTGAACCACTTCGAATACGGCCCCGAGGGCCTGGCCTGCGAGGGCGCGCCCCTGGCCAAGATCGCGGCCGAGGTCGGCACGCCGGTCTATGTCTATTCCCGCGCCACGCTGGAGCGGCACTTCACCGTGTTCCGCGACGCCCTGATCGCGGCCGGCGTCGTCGATCCGCTGGTCGCCTATGCCGTGAAGGCCAATTCCAACGTCGCGGTGCTGAAGGTGCTGGGCGACCTCGGCGCCGGCGCCGACACGGTCTCGGAAGGCGAGGTCCGCCGCGCCCTGGCGGCCGGCATCCCGGGCGAGCGCATCGTCTTCTCCGGCGTCGGCAAGGCCCGACGCGAGATCGAATTCGCGCTGAAGGCGGGCGTGGCCGAGATCAACGTCGAGTCCGAGCCAGAGCTGAACCTGATCGCCGCCGTCGCCGCCGAACTGGGCGTCCGCGCCAAGGTCGCCTTCCGGGTCAATCCCGACGTCGCGGCCGGCGGCCACGCCAAGATCGCCACCGGCAAGTCCGAGAACAAGTTCGGGGTCTCGTTCGCCGAGGCCGCGCGTCTCTACGCCAACGCCAGCAACAACGCCAACCTCCAGCCTGTCGGCGTGGCCTGCCACATCGGCAGCCAGATCACCGACTTGGCCCCCATGCGCGCCGCCTTCACGAAGATGCGGGGCTTGGTCGAGCAATTACTGGGCGAAGGGCTCTCGGTCGAGCGGCTGGACCTGGGCGGCGGCCTGGGCGTGCCGTACTTCAACCATCCCGAACCGCCCTCGCCCGCCGAATTCGCCGCGATGGTCGGCGAGGTCACCAAGGGCCTGCCCGTGCGCCTGGCCTTTGAGCCTGGCCGCGTGATCGCCGCCAACGCCGGGGTGTTGGTCGCCGAGGTCATTCACGTCCATGAACGTCCGGAAGGCCGCAAGTTCCTGGTCATCGACGCGGCCATGAACGACCTGGTCCGCCCGGCCATGTACGACGCCTTCCACGATATCCGCCCGGTGGTGAAGCGCCCTGGAGAGACGGTCTACGACGTCGTCGGTCCGGTCTGCGAGACGGGCGACACCTTCACCCGCGACCGCCCCCTACCGACCTTCGGCGCCGGGGACCTGCTGGCCTTCATGTCGGCTGGCGCCTACGGCGCGGCCATGGCCAGCGAGTACAACACCCGCCCGCTGGTCCCCGAGGTTCTGGTCGACGGCGACCGTTACGCGGTCATTCGCAAGCGGCCGACCTATGACGAGATCCTTGCCCGCGACCTTATGCCCCACTGGATATAGGTAATTATACGGACGCGAGAGCGCGTTCCGCGACACGCGCGATTAACCACCGCCGCCGCAGAGTGCGCGCCGACCTCGGGAGGGCGAAGTTGGCGTTGGCGAACCTGATCGAATTCGACAGCATCGAGGCTCAGCGTAAGCTTGGCGGCAATCTGGTGCTGGCTTGCATCGCGGCCTTGGCGCTGATCACGCCGGGCGCGGCGCTGTTGGCCGGACGCGCGCCCCTGCCGCTGTTCGGCGGGTCGCTGCTGCTGGCGGGCCTGGCTTGGGGCGGCTTCGCGATCTGGCGCGACAACGCCGCTCAACGGATCTCGACGGCTCTGACCTTGATAGGTCAGGTCAGCCTGTTCATCGCCGCCTTCCAGGGCAATCCGCTGCAGGCCGACGCCCGCATGGCCTATCTGGCCGCCCTGGCCCTGCTCGTCGCCTATGGCGACTGGCGCGCCGTCGCCGCGGGCGCGGCGGCCATCGTCGGGATCGAGCTGGCCATGGCCGCCCTGGCCCCACACGTCCTGATGGGCGGCGAGGTCACGGTCCTTCGCCTGGCCCTCGACGCCGGCGTCACCATGGCCACCGCCTGGTCGCTGATCTGGCTGACCGCCGGCGTGTCGCGTCTGTTCGTCACCGTGACCGCCCGAACCGACAGGGCGCTGGACGCCGCCGCCCGCGCGGACGCCGCCAACGCCGAGGCCGAGAGCCAGCGCGCCGCCCGCGACGCGGCCAATGCCGAGCAGGCTCGCGCCAAGGCCGTGCTGGAGGCCGAGCAGACCCAGGTCGTCGAGGCGCTGGCCACCGCTCTTGGCCATCTTTCGCGCGGCAACCTGACCTGGCGACTGGAGCAGTCCTTCGCCGCCCGCTACGAATCGCTGCGCGCCGACTTCAACGACGCCCTGGCCAAGCTGCAGGCCGCCATGCGCGAGATCGCCGGCAACGCCGCCAGCATGACCGCCGGGGTCGCCGACATGTCCCGCGCCTCGGACGAGCTGGCCCGCCGCACCGAGCATCAAGCCGCCAGCCTGGTGCAAACCACCGCCGCCCTCGGCGAAATCACCGTCGCCGTCCGCAACACCGCCGACAGCGCCAGCCAAGCCAACGCCGCCGCGGCCTCCGCCCGCCTGGAGGCCGAGCGGTCGGACCCGGTGGTCAGCGAGGCCGTCGAGGCCATGACCCTGATCGAGACCTCCTCGGGCCAGATCGGCAAGATCATCGGCGTGATCGACGAGATCGCGTTCCAGACCAATCTGCTGGCGCTGAACGCCGGCGTCGAGGCCGCCCGCGCGGGCGAGGCCGGCAGGGGTTTCGCGGTCGTCGCCCAGGAAGTGCGGGCCCTGGCCCAGCGCTCGGCCAACGCCGCCAAGGAAATCAAGGACCTGATCAACGTGTCGGGTCAGCAGGTCAGCGCCGGGGTCGAGCGCGTCGGCCGCACCCGCGAGGCCTTGCAGCGGATCATCGCCCGCGTCGCCGAGATCGACGCCCAGGTCAACGCCATCGCCGCCTCGGCGCGCGACCAGGCCCAGGGCCTGGGCGAGGTCAATACGACCATGGGCGAGATGGACCGCGTGGTGCAGCAGAACGCGGCCATGGTCGAGGAGACCACCGCCGCCGCCCACGCCCTGCGCAGCGAATCCCAGGAACTGGCCGACCGCGTCGACCTGTTCGAGATCGGCCAGGCGGCGACCGCCCGCCAGAAGCGAGCCGCCTAGACCTAGAGCCTGCCCGCTTCAAATGGAACCATTTGAAGCGGATAAAAAGGCTTTAAATTCAAATCTTTAGAGCGCGTTCGAGCGGTTCAGTCGCTCACACCTAAACCTAACGCACCCTAGTCCAGGGCGCCGATGTAGGGCAGGCCTCGGCTCTTGCCCTCGTCGTCGAGGCCATAGCCGACCAGATAGCGCGCCGGCGCTTCCCAGGCCACGAAATCGGGCTCCATGCCGCGCGAGGTCGGCCAGGGCTTGCGCGCGAACACGGCGGTCAGCACCTCGCTGGCGCCGGCGTCCTTGACCAGGCGCGCCGCTTCCGACAGCGACAGGCCGGTGTCGAAAACGTCGTCGACGACCAGCGCGCGACGACCGATCAGCGGACGTTGCAGATCGGCGCGGACCTCGCAGCGGCCGGTGCTCTTGCGCTCGTCGTGATACGAGGCCAGCCACAGGGCGTCGAACCGCACGTCGCGTCCCGCCCGGTAGAGGGCGCGGGTCAGGTCGGCGGCGAACCACAGGCCACCGGTCAGCAGGCAAACCACGACAGTGTCGTCGTCGATGCGGGGCGCGATGGCCTCGGCCAGCTTTTGGACCCGCTCGGCGATCTCGGTGTCCGAGATCAGGACTTCAGGCTTCTGGCGATCATTCATGGTGGGCGGGTTCTTGAGAGTCGGAAGGAGGAGCAGCCTCCCCGCTCTCATGTCCCGGGGTGTCCTGTCCAGCCGCTTCCTGCGGCGCGGCGGCGTCCTGGGCCCCTCTGAGGGCCAGTTCGGGGTGCTCGCCCCCCTTTTCGGGGACCTTCAACGCGGCCTTCACGGCCTGAGCGGCTCCGGCCTCGGTGGCGAAGCCGATCTGCAGGTCCTTGGCCGTGCGCGGCGGATCCAGGAACGTGATGGCGAAATGGCGGACCTCGCCGGGCGGGATCTTCGGATCGTCGGCGGCCGCCAACTGGCCCGCCACGCGCTTGGCCTTGGCGTTCAGCAGCTCCACCCGCAGCGGCGGCGAGACGACGGCGTGCTCGGTGATATTGCGGATCTCGCCCGTGATGGTCACGGCGGCGCGACCGTCCTGCATGGACGGCTTGGCCTTCAGGCTGTCGCGATTGATCACCAGGCCCACGGTGTTCACCGGCAGACCGACGGCGGCGTAGGCGCCGGCGGAGCCAGGCAGGATCTTGACCACGTCGAGACGGAAGATCAGGGCGGCGACCACGATCACCGCCATCGTGGCGGCCATGCCGGCCCAGACGATGCCGGTGGTGGTCGCGGCGCGTAGTCGCCGCTCGGCGTCGGCGCGGGCGCGGAAGACCTTGGGCAGCTCCTCGCCCGGCAGGGCGCTGACCGGCGGCTCGACCTCGGCTTCGGCCTCGGCGACGGGCTCTTCCAGCGATCCGGCCCCCTCGGCGAGATCGGCCAGGGTGGGCGTTTCGGGCTCGTCGAACAGGTCCAGCGGCTCTTCGTTACGGGCCGTCCAGCGATGACCGCACGAGGCGCAGCGCACGACACGACCCGTCGGCCCGACCTTGGAGTCGTCGACGAAATAGCGGCTGGCGCACTCCGGACAGGTCAGTATCATGGCCGCGAATCGAACGATCCCCACAACTCTCTCCGGGGTCGCCGATTTTAACCCTGATGTCCAGAAAGCCCAGTGACGCGCCTTGCGGATCGACACAGAACAGGGCGATGACGCCGTTCCGGTTGTCCGCTTCGAAGGCGTCTCAATGCGCTACGGCCGGGCGCCGGAAACCCTCAGGGATATCAGCTTCTCCCTGGATCCAGGCTCGTTCCATTTCCTGACCGGCGCCTCGGGCGCGGGCAAGAGCTCGCTGCTCAAGCTGATCTACCTGGCCCACCGTGCGTCACGGGGTCGCGTCGAGCTGTTCGGACGCGACGTCAGCCTGACCCATGCCCGAGACCTGCCCTTCCTGCGCCGCCGCATCGGGGTGGTGTTTCAGGAGTTTCGGCTGCTGGAGCACCTGTCGGTGTTCGACAACGCCGCCCTGCCGCTGCGCATTCTGGGACGAAAGCCCGCCACCTATCGCGACGATGTCGCCGAGCTGCTGACCTGGGTCGGCCTGGGCGAGCGGATGCACGCCCTGCCCGCCACCCTGTCCGGGGGCGAGAAGCAGCGCCTGGCCATCGCCCGCGCCGTCGTGGACCGTCCCGACGTGCTGCTGGCCGACGAGCCGACCGGCAATGTCGACCCGGCGATGTCGCTGCGCCTGCTGCGCCTGTTCGTCGAGCTGAACCGGCTGGGCGCCACGGTGCTGATCGCCACGCACGACGACGAGTTGGTGGCCCGCGCCGCCCAGCCCGTCCTGCACCTCGAGCACGGTTCTCTGATCGCCTCGGGCGCGCGCCGATGAGCGCGCTCTTCAGGGTGGATCGCTGGAGACCGGGCCCGCTGCTGCCGCCGCGCGACTCCCGCGACGGCGCGCTGATCTTCGTGGTGGCCGTGCTGTGCTTCCTGGCCTGCCTGACCGGATTCGCCGCCCTGGCCTCGAACCGCGCCGCCCACGGCTGGACCGCCCAGCTGACCGGCTCGGCCACCGTCGTGGTCCGCGCCCGGGCCGGCGAGACGCCCGACAGCGCGGCCGCGCGCGCCGCCGAGACCCTGGCCGGGGTCAAGGGCGTGACCGAGGCCCAGGCCCTGCCCCGCGAAAAGGCCGAAGCCCTGCTGGAGCCCTGGATCGGCAAGGCGGCCCTGGTCGACGACCTGCCGACGCCGCGCTTGGTCACCCTGGACCTGGCCCCGGACAATCCGCCGACCGCCGAGGTCCTGGACAAGGCGCTGAAGACCGCCGGCGTCGACGCCACGGTCGACGATCACAGCCGCTGGATCGCCGATATCGAGCGCGCCGCCAATCTGGCGCGACTGGCCGCCCTGGGCGTCTTCGTTCTGATCGCCGCGACGACCGCCGCCGTGATCGCCTTCGCCACGCGCGCGGGCTTGGCCGCCCGCCGCGACGTGATCGAGGTCCTGCACTTCTCGGGGGCCGAACAGAGTTTCATTTCCAGCCTGTTCCAGAACCGGTTCGCGGCCATGGGCGCGCTGGCGGGCTTGCTGGGCGGGGCTGGCGCGGCCATCATCGGCGCGTTGGCGCGCTGGCTTGGCGGCGGCGCGGGACTGGCCCCGGTTCTGCCCCTGGCCTGGATCGATCTGGCCGCCGCCCTGCCCTGCCCGCTGGCGGCCGCCCTGATCGCCGGCCTGTCGGCGCGTCTGGCGGCGTCGCGGATCGTGGGGGACATGCCGTGAAGACACTCGCCGCCTTGCTGATCGGCCTGATGATCTGGGGGCTGGGCCTGCTGGCGTTCACCACCCGGGTCGACCATTCCACGCCCGCGCCCGCGCCGCCGGTCGCCGACGGCGTGGTCGTGCTGACCGGGGCGTCGAACATCCGGCTGGAAGCCGCCACCAAGCTGCTTGAGGACGGCAAGGGCAAGCGGCTGCTGATCTCGGGCGTCAACCGAGAGGCCACCCGGGCCGACGTTCAGACCGTGACCAAGGCCGTGAAGCCGATCTACGACTGCTGCGTCGACCTGGGGTTCTCGGCCGCCAACACGGTCGGCAACGCGCGCGAGACGGCCGAGTGGGCGGCGTCCAAGGACTATGACAGCCTGATCATCGTCACGGCCGACTATCACATGCCGCGCTCGATGCTGGAGCTGCGCGCCGCCATGCCGGGGGTCAAGCTCTACCCCTATCCGGTGAGGACCGACCTCAACGCCCATCGCTGGTGGAAGACCAGCATCAGCGCCCGCCGCATGATCGTCGAATATTGCAAGTATCTGGCGATCCTGGGCCGCGAGGCGTTCCTGGGGCTGGGTCCCAAAGACAAGGCCGCTTCGTCGGCGAAGGACGACCATTGATCTATTTTCGCTCGTTCGTGTTCCAGCTGTTCTTCTGGCTCTGGTCGGTCGTTTGGGCGGTCGGGATGATCCTGACGTTCCCGCTGCCGCGTCGCGCCAACACCTGGTGCCTGCGAACCTGGTCGGGCGGCATCTTCTGGGGCCTGCGCTGGCTGGCCGACGTCAAGGTCGAGGTGCGGGGCGAGCAATATCGGCCGACCGGGCCGGCCCTGGTCGCGCCCAAGCACCAGTCGATGTTCGACGTCTTCAGCCAGTTCTACCTGCTGCCCGACGCCTGCTTCGTGATGAAGAAGGAACTGTTGATGGTGCCGCTGTTCGGCTGGCATGGGCTGAAGGCCGGCATGATCGTCGTCGATCGCGACGGCCACTCGGCGGCCCTGAAGAAGCTGGTCCGCGACGCCGTCGACCGGATGAAGGAAACCCGCCAGGTGGTGATCTTCCCCGAAGGCACCCGCGGCGAGGTCGGCCAGCCCGGCGACTATAAGCCCGGCATCGCGGCGCTCTATCGCGAGCTCAACATGCCCGTGACGCCCGTGGCCCTGAACTGCGGCAGCCACTGGGACAAGGGCTTCCTGCGCAAGCCGGGCACGATCGTCTTCGAATATCTGGAGCCGATCCCCGCCGGCCTGAAGCGCGGCGAGTTCATGCGCGAGCTGCAGACCCGCATCGACGCGGCGACCAAGGCCCTGGAGGACGAGGGGATCTGATTTTCTCCTCCCCGTTTCACGATTGAGGCGCGGTGCTCTCGATCGCCTCGACCATCTTCAGCAGCTTCTCCATCGCCACGTCGCGCACGCCGCCCTCGCGCAGGTGCAGGACGAGGTCGCGCAGATAGTCGATGTTCGGCCCCGACAGCCCCTTGGCCCCGGCGATCAGCGCCGCCTGCTGCTCCAGGGTCAGCGCGCCGGCCCACTGGCTGTGCTTCATGTCCGACAGGAAGACGAGCGCCGGAACCTTTCGCTGGCCGTCCGAGCCGTCCGCGTCCAGCTTCACCTCGCGGGAGGTCTCGAAATAGGTCTCGGTCGGTTGCTCGCGTTCGCGCAGATAGGCGTAGACGCCCGGCCACTCGGACGCCGCGACGCGATAGGCCATGCCGCGCACCGCGCCGCCCGGCGCCAGGCCCAGCACCAGGCCCGGCCGCTCATAGGTGCCGCGATGATGGACCGAATAGATGCAGAAGGCCCGTCGCCGACCGTGGAGCACGGCCGTTCTTCGGTCTATGAACGGGAACCCGGGCCGCCACATCAGCGATCCGTATCCGAACACCCAGCGATCCTCGCCGCCGCCTTCCAAATCCATCATCGATCCCGACCGGACGCGCCCATAGATGACCCATAACGACGCCGCCCCGTCCCGCAAAGCCCCCCAGAAGGCCCATCGCGGCCGCCTGTTCGCCCCGTTCATCCTCGCCGCCCTCGTCGCGGGCGGCTGGAGCTATGGCTGGTTCTGGCTGCGTGGCCAGGCCGAGCAGCGGATGGACGCGGCCTCGGCGTCGTTCAAGGCTCGCGGTTATGACCTGTCTTGGCGCGAGCGAACCTTCACGGGCTTTCCGTTCCGCATGGATGTGAGCCTGGCCGACGCCCGCGTCGCCGAGCCGTCGGGCTGGGCCCTGCGCGCGCCGGAACTGAAGGGCGAGGCCGAGATCTACGATCTCAGCCACTGGGTGATGGTCGCGCCGCAAGGCATCGTGCTGACACGGCCCGAGGCGGGCGACGTCACGATCACCGGCCAGGCCTTGCGCGCCAGCGTCTCGCACCCCGGGGAGCGCCCGCCGCGCATCTCGGTCGAGGGCGCGAACCTGACCTTCGCTCCGGCGCCGAACGCCAAGCCCTTCCCGCTGCTCTCGGCGGCCAACATGCAGCTGCACCTGCGCGCCGGCCCCGACGACCAGGGCGCGATCCTGTTCAAGGCCGACGGCGCGCGCGCCGATTTCGTTGGCCTGCTGGGCCGGATCGTCCAGGATAAGCAGGCCTCGATGGTTCTGGACGCCCGACTGACCAAGGTTTCGGCGCTGCGCGGCCACAGCTGGGCCGACGCCGTCCGGGCCTGGACGACCGCCGGCGGCGCCATGACCCTGCAGGACAGCCAGGTGCTGGCCGGCGACGCCGAGATGAAGGGCAAGACCGGCGCCCTGACGGTCGATGCTGACGGTCGCCTGCAAGGCGCGCTGGACGTGTCGATCAAGGAGCGCCCCGACCTTTCCAAGCCGCTCAAGACCCGCGAACAGATGCTGGCGGCCGCCGCCGAGGCCATGGGCCAGGAGCCGGTGATCCAGGCCAGCCTGAAGTTCGGCGACGGCCGCACCCGGCTGGGCGAGATCGATACGGGACCCTCGCCGCGCATCTTCTGATCGATCGGCGATCGTTCGAGCGCGCAATTTTCTTCCCCGAGGAGGCGGACTATTGCGTGTTCGGCGGCAAGGACTATGGTCCCGCCTCCAATTTCGGGGAAGAACATGGGCAGCGACACGACGGCCGCCACGCCGTCTCTCGAAGAGGTCCGATGGCGGCTCGACGCGATCGACACGGAACTGCTGAAGCTGCTGGACGAACGCGCCAGCCTGGCCGGCGCCGTCGCGGCCGCCAAGCGGGCTTCGGGCGACACGGGCTTTGGCCTGCGCCCCGGCCGCGAAGCCCACATCGTCCGAAAGCTGCTGGAAACGCCGCGCAGGGGCGCCTCGGACGCCCTGGTCATCCGCATCTGGCGCGAGATCATGGCCGACAATCTGGCGCGCCAGGGGCCATACCACCTGGGCGTCTTCGGCGGTCGCGATCCGGCCCGCGCGGTCGAGCTGACCCGCCTGCGCTTCGGAACGGCCCCGCGCCTGTCGATCGCCGCCACCGCCCAGGACGCCTTGGCCATCGCGCGCTCGCCCTGGGGCGTCGGCGTCCTGCCGCTGGCGTCGGACACGCCGTGGTGGGGACGCCTGCTGGCCGAGCCGAAGCTGAAGGTCTTCGCCGCCCTGCCCTGCCTGGCCAGCTGGGGTCCCCAAGCCGCCCTGGCCGTCGCCGAGGTCGAGGTCGAGCCGACCGGCCACGATCAGACCTTCTGGGTCACCGACTCGACCAAGAGCGTCTCGGCCATCGTCGAAACGCTGAGCCAGACCGACGTCGCCGCCGAGCTGATCGCCGAGGCCGGCGGCCTCAGACTGTTCTCGCTGTCCGGCTTCTTCCAGCCCGATGACCCGCGTCTGGCCCGCGCGCCCGGCGCCCTGACGGGCGTCATCGGGGCTGCGCCCGAACAGTTCGACGTGTAAGAGACGCCTCGTCCCCAAGGGGGGTCATAATTCAGAGTACTCCGATGACCGCCGATCGCTTCGCCGCGCCCCGTCCCGTTCCCAAGCCCGGAATCATGGACATCCACGCCTATGTCGGCGGCAAGTCGAAGATCGAAGGCATCGCGCATCCGATCAAGCTGTCGAGCAACGAAAACATCCTGGGCAGCAGCGACAAGGCCAAGGCGGCCTATCGCGACGCCGTAGACCGTCTGCACATCTATCCCGACGGCAAGGCCAATATCCTGCGCGAGGCCGTGGCCGAGCGCTTCAAGCTGGAGCCCGAGCGCCTGACCTTCGGCGACGGCAGCGACGAGATCTTCGCCCTGCTGTGCCAGGTCTATCTGGAGCCGGGCGACAACATCGTCCAGGGCGAGCACGGCTTCGCCGCCTACGCCATCGGGGCCCGCGCCTGCCAAGGCGAGGTGCGGATGGCCAAGGAGATCAACCACCGCGTCGACGTCGATGAAGTGATCAAGTGCGTCGACGAACGCACGCGCCTCGTCTTCATCGCCAACCCGGCCAACCCGACCGGCACCTGGCTGACCGGCGAGGAGATCCGCGCCCTGCACGCGGCCCTGCCGCCGTCGGTCGTCCTCGTGCTCGACGGCGCCTACTCGGAATTTTGCAGCGATCCGCGCTTCGAGGACGGCCTCGACCTGGCCCGCACCGCCGAGAACGTGATCGTCACGCGCACCTTCTCCAAGCTGCACGGACTGGCCGCGTTGCGGGTGGGCTGGGGCTACGCGCCCGAGCACATCATCGCCCCGATCGAGCGCATCCGCCCGCCGTTCAACACCTCGATCCCCGGCCAGGAGGCCGCCGTGGCGGCCCTGTTCGACGACGAGTTCCAGGCCCGTTCACTGGCTCTGGTCGAGCAATGGCGTCCGTGGCTGGCCCAGCAGTTGGGCGGCCTGGGCCTCGACGTCACCCCGTCGGCGGCCAATTTCGTCCTGGCGACCTTCCCGACCACGCCGGGCAAGACCGCCCAGGAGGCCGAGGCGTTCCTGGCCTCGAAAGGCTACCTGGTCCGCGCCGTGGCCAACTACAACCTGCCGAACTCGATCCGCGTCACCATCGGGCTCGAAGAGCATAACCGGGCCGTGGTGGAGCTGCTGGCCCAGTTCATGGGGCGCTAGATGTCGGCGCGTCTCCCGACCTCCCCGGCGAATGCCGGGGCCCAGATCGAACCCACAGCCGCCTTTTGTTTGAATGGGGACAAGAGGCGCATCATCCCAAACCGCTCAGCCTGCATCTGGGCCCCGGCATTCGCCGGGGAAATCGGTTTGAAGTGAGCCTTATCCATGTCTAACCCCGGCATCCTCTATCCCAAGCTCACCGTCATCGGCTGCGGCCTGATCGGCGGCTCGGTGATCCGCGCCGCGCGCCAGCATGGCGTCGTCGGCGAGGTCACCGTGGCCGACGCCAGCGAGGCCCATCGCGCCCGCGTCGTCGAGCTGGGCATCGCCGAGCACGTCACCGGCGACATCGCCGAGGCGGTCAAGGACGCCGACCTGGTGGTGATCGCCACCCCGGTGCTGTCGATCCCCGAGATCGCCGCTCAGGTGATCCCGGCCATGAAGCCGGGCGCGACCCTGACCGATGTCGGCTCGACCAAGGCCAACGTCGCCGAGGCCTTCCGCGCCCAGGACGGCGGGAAGATCTTCGCCATCCCAGGCCACCCGATCGCCGGCACCGAGCAGTCGGGTCCGGACTCCGGCTTTCCGGAACTGTTCGAGGGCCGCTGGACGATCCTGACGCCCCTCGACAGCGACGACGAGCACTACGCCGCCGCCGTCGCCCGCCTGTCGGCCTTCTGGCGCGCCTTTGGGGCCCAGGTCGAGCTGATGGACGAAAAGCACCACGACCTCGTTTTGGCCGTCGTCTCGCACCTGCCCCACCTGATCGCCTACACGATCGTCGGCAGCGCGGCCGACCTGGAGAACGTCACCGAGAACGAGGTCATCAAGTACTCGGCCTCGGGCTTCCGCGACTTCACCCGCATCGCCGCCAGCGACCCGACCATGTGGCGCGACATCTTCTTGGCCAACAAGGACGCGGTGCTGGAGATGCTGGGCCGCTTCACCGAGGACCTCCAGGCCATGAGCCGCGCCATCCGCTGGGGCGACGCCGACACCCTCCACGCCCACTTCACCCGGACGCGCGCGATCCGCCGGGGCATCGTGGCGGCGGGGCAAGAGAGCGCCCTGCCGAACTTCGGGCGGGACCGGGGGAAGAGCTAGGGGCCGGGCGAACGCCAACGGGAACGAGCATCCAGTGGAAGCCGTTATCCGCGAGGTGATCCCGGCGCGTAGTGCGACCCCGACCCTTGCGAACGGAAGATACCGATGCGCGACGCGGTACGACGCCGGTTCCTCGAGCTGCTGTGCTCGATCTACATCTACAACGAGCATCGCGGCTATACCGCCATCGACCGGATGCTGGCGGCGATCCGCGCCAGTTGGCCCGATGACGAGGCGCTGATCCGCAAGGTCGAGAGCCACCGCGCCGACGAGCGCAAGCACTATCTGATGTTCCGTCGCTGGTTCGAACGACGCGGGGTGATGCCCTTCGATATCGACCGGACGTGCGGCCATATCGATCGCTTCGTCGAGATCGTGTTCGGCTCGCCGATAGACGCCCTCGACTATCGCCTGATCGGCCGCGAGGACGTGTTCGAGCGGCTGTGCCGGGTGGTTTCGCTGACCGAGAAACGCGGCCACCGCCAGGTCGAGATCCTGCTGCGCGACCCCAAGGTGCGGGACGACGCCCAGCTGACCAAGATCTTCCGCGTCATCGAGCAGGACGAGCCCAGCCACTGGGCGCCCTACGACGGATGGCTGCGCGATCACGGACGGCGCGAGGCCAATGCCTGGGAGCGGGCGATCGACAGCTTCGTCCACGGCGAGCTCCTGGTGTTCAAGCTGCCGGTGCTGTTCCTGGCCCCGCGCCTGCGCCGCCGGTCGACCTGGCCCGACCAGCATGACGACGCCGGGGCGCTGGATCAGGTCGCGGCGCTGGCCTGATCGGCGCCAAGCCGCAGCCGTTTTTCCGTCCGTCCGCGAAATAAGCCCGCAACATTCGCGCCGAAGACTGGGAACAGGGACATCTCACCCTGGAAGGAAACACCCTCTATGCGCCGCACGCTCCTCGTCGCGCTTGCAACGCTTACTACCCTGGCCGGCGGCGTCGCCCTGGCCCAGGACGGTCCGCCGCGCGGAATGCCGGCTCCGGAAGACATCTTCAAGCGCTGGGACACCAACAATGACGGCGTCGTGGACCTGGCCGAATGGAAGGCCGCCGGCCGTCCGGAAGAACGCTTCGCCATGATCGACGCCAACAAGGACGGCAAGATCACCCTCGACGAACTGAAGGCCGCGTTCGAAAAGATGCGCCAGCGCCGGATGCAGCAAGGCGGCGGCGAAGGCGGTCCGCCTCCCGGCCCGCCGCCAGGTGGAATGCCACCCCAGAACTAAAAGAAGCGCGCTCCTACCGACGCTGCGAGCGCCGCCCGGCTTGTCCCGGGCGGCGTTTTCCATTTAGGCCAGCAGCCGCCGCCATTGTGTCGCGAACGGTAGGGTTCCGGGCAGCAGCAGGTCGGCGTGGAAGCTCCTCGGATCGAAGTCCGGGCGACGGCGCGCCGCCTCGCGGATGCGGACGATCTCCAGCCAGGCCAGACCCTGACCCGCCACGCCCCCCGGCCCGATGGCGGCCCGCTCGACGTCCTGGGCGATCGGCGCGAAGACCGGAGGCGGTCCCTGGACGCGCGCGAACCAGGCCTCGGCCCTCTGTCGGGTCCAGCCCTTGACGTGCAGGCCGGTGTCGACCACCAGCCGCCCGGCCCGAAACAGCATCCATTGCAGATAGCCCAGCTCGGCCAGCGGATCGTCTTGGAAGGCGCCCTCCTCGTCGGCGAGCTGCTCGGCATAGATCGCCCAGCCCTCGAGGAATCCGGGACAGGCCAGGCGCGCGCGCAGCGGATGCGCGCCGGCGCCCTCTTCCAGCGGGATCTGCAGCATATGGCCCGGAACCGCCTCGTGATGGACGACGCTGGGCAGGGTCCAGCTAGGCCGACGCCGAATGTCGGCCAGGTCGACATAATAGATCCCCGTGCGTCGGCCATCGAAGCTGGGCGCGTCACGATAGCCCTGCCGGGCGGCGGCCTCGTCGGCGCGAGACATCCGCGAGATCCTCGCCGTCAGGGTTCCGGACGGCGTGGCGGCGAAGGACTTGGGCAAGCGCGCCTTGGCCTTGTCCAGCCAGACGTTCATGTCGGCGACCAGCCTGTCGCGCCCGGTCTCGTCGTCGGCGTATAGCCAGCGCGGATCGCGCGCCAGGGCGGCGAAGCGGTCGCCCAGAGGGCCGGCGGCGATCCCCCGCTGGTCAAGCAGCCGCGCGGCGCGGGCGCCAAAGGTCTGGACCGCCGCGAGGCCTCGCCGGTGCGCCTCCTCCGGGTCGATGGCCGTGCCCAGGTTCTGCTTCAGAACCAGGGCGTAGTATTCGCGTCCCCACGAAAAGCGGCCAAGGCCCGCCCCTGACCCAGCCTTGGCCCTGAGGCTCGCCAGCGCCTCGCCCTGCCGCGCCAGCGCCCCGGCCAGATCGGCCGGCGCGGCGCCAGCGGCGGCGGTCAGGCCAGCCAAAACCTTGTCGATCACGAAGGCCGGCGGGACCACGCCATGGTCGGCGGCGTCGGCGCGCACCCGATCCGTTTCGGCGTCCAGCTTTCTGGCCAGGGTCAGGGGCGCGTTGCCGCTGGCCTTGATCGCGTCGGCCGCCTTCAGCCAGCTCCCGGCGCGGGTCGTGACCGCGTAGGGCGCGCCGGGGCCGGCGCCAAACGGGAAGCGGCGGGCGAACGCGGCCTCGATTTTGGAAGCCTGGAGCACGGCGTCGTAATCCAGGCGCGCGTTGGCCGACAAGCGATGGAGATCCGGAAAGGCCGCCAACGCCGCCGCCCGCTCCGCGCCCGACGCGCCGCGTTGGACCATGCCGTCCAGCAGCCGCCTCAGCGCCCCGTCCGCGGACTGGGCCAGCGCCGGCCCCGCGCCGCCCGCCATCGCCGCCGCGCCGACGGCGCCCCCAAGAGCCTGGCGGCGGTTAAGCATGGCGTCCTCCCGGGGATCGTGTCGGTCGACAGTTCTAGGGAACCTGACACCGGTGTCTAGACATCAGAGAGGGATCTGACCGACGCCTCAAAGGCCGAGCGAGGCGCGCAGGAAGCCGTCGGCCTTGTCCAGCATCCGGGCGCGGGCCGAGCTGTCGTCGAGCTGGTGATCCAGGCCTGGATAGACGACCAGTTCGACCTTGCCGCCGGCGCTCTTCAGGCGCGAGGCCATCAGGCGGGACTCGCCGACGCCGACGTTCACGTCCTGGTCGCCATGGAACATCAGCACCGGCGCCTTGATCTTTTCCGCGTTCTGCGCGGGCGAGCCTTCCTTCACGTGCGGGCCGTGGCCGATGCGGGCGTCCTCGACCTTGAAGTTGGTGAAGTCCCGGGCCTCCTCGCGGAAGGCGTCGAGGTCGGTGACCGGCGCGATGGCCACCACCGCCTTGAACAGGTCCGGGTCCAGCACCGACGACTGCAGCGCCGCGTAGCCCCCGTAGGACCAGCCGACGATCGCCAGCTTGCCCGGCGCGGCGATCCCCTGGGCGCTCAACCAACGACCGGCGTCGTTCACGTCGCCGATGGCGGTGCGCCAGGACTGGAAGCCATTGTTCTCGAACCAGGCCTCGCCATAGCCGGCCGATCCGCGAAAGTTCGGCTGCAGCACCGCGAAGCCGCGATTGGCGAAGTACTGGGCCAACCAGTCGAAGCCCCATTCATCCCGGCTTTCGGGACCGCCGTGCGGCATGACGATGGCGGGGATGTTCTTGCCGTCCGAGCCCGGCGGCAGGGTCAGGTAGGCCGGGATATCGGTTCCGTCGGCGGCCTTGTAGGTGATCGCCTTGACCGGCGAGAGCTTGTAACCCGCCAGTTCAGGCCGTCCGGGCATCACCTCGGCCAGGCGCTTGGCGGCGCTGTCGAACAGGTAATAGCGCCCCGGGTCCACGTCCGTGCCAGCCCAGAGCAGCAGCTTCGTCCCGTCCTGGCTGGCGTCCACGAAGCGGATGTCCGGCTGACCCAGGGCCTTGGACAACGCCACCGCCGTCGCCTTCAGCTTCGGATCGAAGAACTCGACCTGCCGGCGATCGGTGGCGTAGCTGGCGCCCACGACCCGGTGATCGCGGCCCACCCGGATCAGGCGATCCACATCGACATCGCTCCGAGAGACCAGCACCTCGCGCTTGCCCGAGCCGTCCAGGGCGACGCGAACGACCGCCAGATGGCCGTTGACCCATTCGAAGCCATAGGCCGCGTTCAGCGCGCGGTCGACGTCGGTGGGCTCGAAGCCGGTGCGCGCGTCCCCGTCATAGCTGGACAGCGGCGTCCAGGGTCCGCCGCCGGCCGGGCGATAGAAGTAGTTGACCTTGTTGGTCATGTAGCCGCTGGTCGCCCTGGGGCGATGCCCGTAGATCCGCACCGCGCCGTGCTGGTCCGAGATATAGACCTCGACCGCCTCGCGAGGCTGCTCGACGATCGTGCGTTGCAGCGTGTTGGTGTCGACCTTCTCGACGGCCAAGCCGCGCTTCTGGTTGGCCAGCAGCGTGCCGGTCGAGTCCTCCTCATGGAACGCCCGGCTCATCAGCACCGAGCCGCCGTTCGGGTCATCCGCGAGCCAGTCGATGACGCCGCCGCCGAACTGGCGATATTCCAGCGTGTAGTTGTTGGACGTCGCGCTCAGCTCCTGGACCTTGGTCCCGTCGGCGTTCACGGCCACCATCCGCGTGAAGACCATGCGGACGGCGTCCTGCTTGGTCACCATGTAGATCTGGCACACCAGACGCGTGTTCGAGGCCCAGCCGCAGTCGGTCAGCCTGTCCGGCCGGCCCGATGACGTGAGGATCGGCTTGGGCTGGCTCTTCCCATCCAGGCGCGCGACGAACAGAGCATTGGCCTGGCCATCGGCGAGCGGCTGGATCAGCGCGATCGACTGACCATCGGGCGAAAGGCTGGCGTCCAGCACCGCCGGCCGCGCGCCGAAAGCCTTCGCGGCCGGATCCTCCGCCGCCACCGCGACGCCGGCCGACGCCAGACAGACCAGACCGAACACGACGCCCCGAGCGAACTTCGACATAGGATACTACTTTTGATGAATCCCCGAACGGATCGCCACTAGAGGTCAAGCCGACCGGGAAAATCAAGTCGCCGAAACGTCCGCTTGAGCCGGCGGGCAAGGCGGGCTAAACGAAGCATCCCTTCGGCGGGCGTAGTTCAGAGGTAGAACGTCAGCTTCCCAAGCTGAATGTCGGGGGTTCGATTCCCCCCGCCCGCTCCAAGGCTTTTCCCCTCCCTTCTTGAAACGCGGAATTCGCGACCCCGCGCGCCGGCCAGGGCGTCGCGTGGAAAAGCGGACGCCGGCTTTCCGCGAGAGCGACGCCTGAGCAGCAACCCAGCGCGAGCCCCGCGACGGCCAGATCCCAGCGCGCAGCCGTAACCGTCGCAAATAATTCGCAAAATTCCCGGGGCTCGAACTGTCCCCGATCGCCGCTCCGGCGGCTCCCCCGCGTGACGGCCGATCGCGCCGTCGGACCTGGGGAAAGCCTGCAAGGGATCGGCCATGCGCAAGACGCACAAGTTTTATCTGCTGACCACGACGGCCGCGGCCGTCTGCCTGCTGAACGCGCCGATGGCGCTGGCCGCCGACACGGCCGCCGACGCCGCGCCGGTCGCGACCGCCGGCGACGACAACCAGCTGGAGGCCATAGTCGTCACCGGCTTCCGCGACAGCCTGATGCATGCGCGCGACATCAAGCGAAAGGCCGTCGGCGCTGTCGATGTCATCGTCTCCGAAGACATCGCCGCCTTCCCCGACCTGAACCTGGCGGAATCGCTGCAGCGCATTCCGGGCGTGACCATCTCGCGCGACAGCGGCGAAGGTCGCCAAATCACCCTGCGGGGCCTCGGCCCGGACTTCACCCGCACCCAGCTTAACGGCATGGAAGTGCTGGGGAACACGGCCTCGGGCATGGACAACCGCGGCGGGGTCAGCCGTTCGCGCGCCTTCGACTTCAGCCTGTTCGCCTCGGAACTGTTCGACCGCGTCACGGTGCAGAAGTCCTACGCCGCCGAACAGGACGAGGGCGGTATCGGCGGCACGGTGCAGCTGTCGACCGCGAAACCCTTCGATTACAAAGGCTTCAAGGCGGTTCTGTCGGCCAAGGCCCAGCAGAACAGCAATGTCAGCGGCAAGACCTCGCCCCGCGTCGTGGGGCTGATCTCCAACCGCTGGGGCGACTTCGGCGCGCTGGCCTCGATCGCCTACAGTGAGAGCGACTCCAACGAATTCGGCTATCGCAGCTTCAACTGGGGCCCGATCCGCGCCAATCCCGGGAATATCGGCTCGGGCGTCAGCGCCGCCGACGCCGCCCGGCTGACGGCCGCCACCGCGACCATCTACGCCCCGCAGGCCGACACCTATTCGACCTGGTACGATCACCGTAAGCGCCTGGGCGCGACCGTGTCCTTGCAGTACGAGCCCGGCGACAAGCTGAAACTGGCTTTCGACGGGCTGTACAGCCAGCTCGAGAACAGCCGCCAGAACTTCGCCCTGGCCACCTCGGGGGTCAACAGCCTGACCGGGAACATCACCGGCACGCAGGTGATGCAGAGCGCCGTGATCCAGGGCAACACCCTGATCGCCTCCAGCTATACCGGCGTTGATCTGCGCAGCGAGTTCAACCGCGAAGAGGACAAGACCAAATTCTATCAGCTGGGCCTGAGCGGCTCGTACCAGGCGACCGAAAAGCTGCTGTTGTCGGGCCTCGTCGGCTATTCGAAGTCGGACTACCACCTGCCGGTCCTCGACAAGGTGTTCCTGGAGTCGAAGAACCACGCCTTCAGCTTCGACGACCGTCCGGAAATGCCGGTCAACACCTATGACGCGGGCCTGACCGATCCCAGCAAGTGGGACCTGATGCGGATGGACACCCAGGAGAACCGCATCTCCTCGGAGTACAAGAACGCCAAGTTCGACCTGGACTACGCCCTGAACGCCATCTCCAGCGTCAAGGGCGGCGTCTCGTACAAGAAGTTCGTCAACAGCGGCGCGCAGTGGTCGGACAAGGAGTTCAAGAACGTCCCGGCCAACACGATCATCTCGAACGACCTGAAGCTTGTCGTGCCCTACAAGTCGCTGGGCGCGTACATCGTGGGCAATGTGGATCCGGTCTACGCGGCGATCGGCCAGGTCCGCGATCTGGAAGCCCAAGGCGCCAAGTTCGCCACCCCCGGGACCAACTACACCGTCACCGAAGAGACCAAGGCCGCCTATCTTCAGTACGAGCTGAACACCGAGATCCTGGGCAAGGGCGTCCGCGCAAACGCCGGCGTGCGCTACTATTCGACCGAGCTGACCTCGGACGGCACGCTGAACACCGGGACCAGCCTCCAGCCGGTGTCGATCCAGCATAAGTACAGCGGCTGGCTGCCGGCCTTCAATGTCGCGGTCGACGTCAACGAGGGCATGGTCGCCCGCTTCAGCGCCAACCGCGACATCAGCCGCCCCGCCCTGGGCGACCTCGCCGCCGCCGGCTCCCTAACGACCGCGCCGTTCGGGGGCACGATCAGCACCGGCAACCCGAACCTGACGCCGTTCACCTCGGACTCGGTCGAAGGCTCGCTGGAGTTCTACGACGGCAAGGTCGGTTCGTTCACGATCGGCGTCTTCTACAAGAAGCTGAAGTCGTTCATCACCGCGCAGACCAGCATCATGCCCTACTCGCAGACGGGCTTCCCGCTGTCGTTCCTGCTGCCGGGCCAGGACGGCACGATCCCCTATAACGTCAGCCACCCGGTGAATGGCCCGGGCGCCGACATCCAGGGTCTGGAAATCGCGTTCCAGCGTGACTTCACGTTCCTGCCGGCGCCGTTCGACCACCTGGGCGTGGTGGCCAACGGAACCTATGCCGACGGCTCCTCGCCCGTGATCATCAGCGGCAATTCGGTGAACCTGCCGCTGTTCCAGCTGTCGAAATACACGGCCAACGCCACGATCTACTACGAGACCGACAGGTGGGGGATGCGCCTG
This sequence comes from Caulobacter vibrioides OR37, assembly GCF_000372645.1. GTDB lineage: Bacteria > Pseudomonadota > Alphaproteobacteria > Caulobacterales > Caulobacteraceae > Caulobacter > Caulobacter vibrioides_E. The sequence continues at coordinate 45,881 of NZ_APMP01000025.1, forward strand.
TCGAGCGCCTATCGGGACAAGTACCTGGACGGCGCTGGCGGCAACGGCAACATCGGCAGCGGCTACAAGGCGACGAACAACATCGACTTCGCCGCGCACTACAACGTGCTGCCGAAGCTGAAGCTGACTCTGGAGGGCCTGAACCTCTCCAATGAGCACAGCATCCAGTACACCGACGTCAACGCCAAGCGCACGACGGTCAATGTCAGCAGCGGCCGCACCATCCTGGTGGGCGCCACCTACGAGTTCTAACGCCTTCGAAGATCCCCTGAACTCGCGGGCCGTCGTCCCAGCCGGGGCGGCGGCCTTTCTTTAGGTGGCCGTGGAGCGACGCCGGGCGGTCCCGGCGACGCCATCCACGGAACCTTCAAATTAGTGACATGCGCCTTTTGTAGAGGGTTCCCCAGGCCGCCAGGAAGCTTTGCTGGCGTCCGACTTTCGGGGACCTTGATGGCCGCACGGCGCGCCTGGCTGTCGCGATCGGGGGCGAGCCTTCTGGCGGGTCTGACCTGCGGCGTCGTGGCGGCCCCCGCCTTCGCCGCGCCGGCCCAACACTTCGCCATCGCCCGAGGCGATCTCGCCCAGGCTCTCAACGCCTTCTCCCGCCAGGCCGACGTGCCGGTCATGACCCTGGCCGACATCCACAACCGCACCAGCCAGGGCGTCAGCGGCGTTCTGACGCCGGAGCAGGCGCTGAACCGGCTGATCGCCGGCCAGAATCTGCGCGCCGTGGCGGCCGGCGGCGGCTTCGTCCTGCGCGAGGCGCCCCCGCCTTCCTCGCCCCCCGCGGTCGTCCGTCGGGCGACACCGCCCGAACCGGCGATCGAGCTCGATACGGTCGTCGTCACCGGCTTTCGCGAGACCCTGCTGCACGCGCGCGACCTGAAGCGCCGCGCCACGGGCGACACCGAGGTGATCCTGGCCGAGGACATCGCCGCCTTCCCCGACCTGAACCTGGCGGAATCCCTGCAACGGGTGCCGGGCATGACCATCTCGCGCGACACCGGCGAGGGTCGCCAGATCGCGTTGCGGGGCCTGGGCCCCGACTTCACGCGCGCTCAGCTCAACGGCATGGAGGTCTCGGCCTCGACCGCTTCGGGCATGGACAACCGGGGCTCGGTCAGCCGCACGCGGGCCTTCGACTATTCGATCTTCGCCAGCGAGCTCTTCAACAAGGTCACGGTCTGGAAGTCCTACGCGGTCGACCAGGACGAGGGCGGCATCGGCGGCACGGTCGCGCTGCGCACGGCCAAGCCGTTCGATTATCCGGGGGACAAGCTGGCCTTCTCGGCCAAGGGCCTGACCAACAGCGCCACCAGGACGGTCAGCCCTCGCGTGGCCGCCTTGGTCTCGCGGCGATGGGGCGACCTGGGGGCGCTGGTCTCGGTGGCCTATAGCGAGAACGACGCCAACGAATACGGCTATCGCAACTGGGGCTGGACGCCGGTGACGTTCGGCGCGGCCAATGTCGCCGCCACGGTCGATCCCGTCGTCGCCAATCGACTGATCAATGCCACGGGCGCGGGCCGCGTCGTCGCCCCGATGGCCGAGAGCTACTCGACCTGGTTCGACCATCGCACGCGGCTGGGCGTCACGGCGTCGCTGCAATACGAACCCGGAACCCGCGTGAAACTGGGCGCCGATCTGTTGTATGGTCGCCTTTCCAACGATCGCGACGAATTCTCGCTGGCCGCCGCCGGCGACAATCCGCTGACCGGCGACGTCAAGGGAACCCAGCGCCTGCGCGGCGCCGTGATCCAAGGAAACAGTCTCGTCCAGGCCGACTATTCCGGCGGCGTCGATCTGCGCACCGAACATAAGCGCTCGGAGGACACGACGGTCTTCCTCCAGGCGGCGATCAACGGCGAGATCCAGGCCGCCGACAAGCTGAGGCTGCGCGGCATGGCCGGCTATTCGAAGTCGGACTTCGAGGGGCCGGTCTTCGACAAGATCTTCCTGCAGGCCAGCGACAAGGCCTTTTCGTATGACCTGCGCGGCGGCAAGGCGGTCAACACCTACGGGTTCGACCCGGTCGACCCGGCGCAATGGAGCCTGATGCGGGCCGACACCCGCGAGGATCAGGTGATCAACCAGTTCACCACGGGGCGCTTCGACGTCGACTACCAGGCCGCGCCGACACTCTCGATCGAAGGCGGCGCGCAGTACAAGTCGTTCCGCAATGACGGCTACACGCGTCGCGGCCGCTCGGACTATCCGACCGGGACGTCGGCGGCCCAGGCGGTCAAGGAACTGGTCTTCCAGAAATCCCCGAGGCTCTACATCGTCGGCGACGTCGACGCGACCTTCGCGCGCCTGGGGGTCAATCGCGATCTTTCGACCGCCGACGATCTCCCCGGCTCCGATTTCTCGATCACCGAAAAGACCTGGTCGGCCTATCTGATGATGCGCGCACACGGCGAGACCCTGGGTAAGACCTGGCGCGGCGACCTCGGCCTTCGCTACTATGACACCGACCTAACCTCGGACGGACTGGTCAATACGGGTGTCCAGACGCGGCCGGCGGTGATCCACGGCCGATACGACGGCGTGCTGCCCGCCCTGAACCTGGCGGTGGATCTCGGCCCCTCGGTGGTGGGCCGGCTGTCGATCAATCGCAACATCAGCCGCCCCAGCCTGGCGGACCTGCGGGTGGCGGGCAATGTCAACTCCGCGCCGTTCGGCGGCACGATCACGTCCGGCAATCCGAACCTGCGCCCGTTCCTGGCCGACGCCATCGAGGGGACGATCGAGACCTATCAGGGCCGCGCGGGCTACTTCGCCGTCAGCGTCTTCTACAAGCGTATGGCCTCGTTCATCACCACGGCCACCAGCGCCGTAACCTATGGCTCGACCGGCTATCCGTTGCAGTTCCTCGCCCCAGGCAACGGGCCAGACACCATCTACACGTTCGTGCGACCGGTGAACGGCGACGGGGCTTCGATCAAGGGCCTCGAACTGGCTTGGCAGCGCGATTTCACCTTCCTGCCCGCGCCGTTCGACAAGCTGGGCTTCGTGGGCAATGTCACTCGCGCCGCCGGCCGCTCGAACGCCATCGTCGACGGCCAGTCGGTGATGCTCGACCTCTTCCAGCTGTCGCGCTGGACCTCGAACGCCACGCTCTACTACGAGACCTCCGGCTGGGGCGCGCGGATCTCGTCGGCCTATCGCTCGGGCTATCTGGACAGCGCGGGCGGCAACGGTTCGATCGGCGCCGGTTATCTGGCCAGCAACAACATAGACTTGGCGGCCCACTACAACACGACCGGCGGTCTGCGGATCGTGCTGGAGGGCGTCAACCTGACCGACGAGCCGATCACCCAGTATTCCGACATCACCGAAAAGCGCCTGACCGCCCGAACGGTCAGCGGCCGCACCTTCACCCTTGGCGTGACCTACGAGTTCTAGAGCGTGATAGCCGAAAGTGTGAGCGGTTTCGGCGGTTATCACGCTCTAAATGTTTGATTTAGAGCCTTATTTTTCCGCTCGAATGATTCCATTCGAGCGGATAAGGCTCTAGGAGCGAGCGCCGACACCGTGACGAAAAAGCTGTTCTCGCTGTCCCCGTTCGCGCGATCCGCGCCTCTACCGTCCATGGACGCGCGCGCCACCCTGCCGATCGGAAACGCCATGAAGGACGTCCTCGAGGCGCTTCGGCCCCACGAGCGCAAGCTCGCGGCCTACATCGCGCGGCGCTCCAAGGACCCCGCGCGCGCCGAGGACATCTTGCAGGAGACCTTTCTCACCGTCATGCGTCAGGCCGGAAAGCAGGAGATCACCCAGCCCCTGGCCTATGCCTATCGCGTGGCGGACTCGCTGATCTACGCCCAGGCCCGCCGCGACCGGCGCGAAGAGCCGATCGGCGACGAGGACTTCGGCTGCGAGATGCCTCTGCCCGACGCGGTGCTGGAGCACAAGCAGCGCGCCGCAGTGTTCGAGGCGGCGCTGAAGCGGCTGTCGCCCCTGCGCCGCGATATTTTCATCCGCCGTCATCTCGACGGTCAGTCACGACAGGCCATCGCCGACGATCTGAGGATCAGTCTGGAGTCGGTCAAGAAACACCTCGTGCGGGCCATGACCGAACTGGCCGGCGCGATGCAGGACGCGGCGGTCAACGCCGCGCGAGAAGGGAGCGGCCGCGATGCGCGCTAACGACAACTGGCGGCTGCCGTCCGAAGAGGAACTCGAGATCGCCGCCGACTGGGCCGATCGCCTGCCCGAGTTGACCGCCGCCGAGCGTAGGGAGCTCGAATCCTGGCTCGCTGGCGGTCCCGGCCGCGCCGCCGCCTTCGCGCTGATGCGCGACACCCGGCGCGACACTGCCCTGGTCGAGGCCGCCGAACGCGTGCGCGCCGCGCCTCGCGCCAAGCGCTTGCCGCGCCTGGGCCTGATCGCGGCCGGCGTCGCCTTGGCCGCGGGCCTGTCGGGGGCTTTCCTGGTTCGCCCCTATCTGACGGCGACCGAAACGCCGCTGGAACTGACGACGCCCTTGGGCCAACGCGCCGAGCATCGGCTGAGCGACAAGTCCGTGGTCAGCCTGGCGGCCGACACCGGCGTCTTCGTCCGCTACAGCCACGGCGCCCGCGACATCGACCTCAAGAAGGGCGACGCGATGTTCCAGGTGGCGAAGGACAAAACCCGCCCCTTCAACGTCCAGGCCGGCGACACAACGGTCACCGCCGTCGGCACCACCTTCGAGGTCGAGCGGGTCAGCGACGCCGTCCAGGTGCGGGTCTTCGACGGCGTGGTGCGCGTCAATCGCGACGGCGCCGAGCGCAGCGTCAGCAAAGGCGAGTGGCTGATGCTGGTCGCCGATCGCGCGCCGGTCCAGGGCCGCCTGGACGCCGAAAGCTACCAGGCCTGGCGCTCGGACTGGCTGGACGCCGACGCCATGCCGCTGAAGTACGTGATCGCCCGCCTGAACCGCTACACGGCGCAAAGCGTGTCGTTGCACGACCCGTCGCTGGGCGACCTGAAGGTCACCGGTCGCTTCAAGCTGGATCGCCCGGCGGAGTCGCTGACCATGCTGGCCGCCCTGCTGGACATGCGGGCCGACCCAGCCGGCCGCCGCGTCTATCTCACTCCGAAGCGATCGGCCAAGGCCGAGCCCAAGACTTAGCCGCCCCACCCGCTTCATTGACCTTCGGCGGCTTCGAGCGCACGATCACCTCAAACAGACGTTTGGGAGAGAAACGCCATGGCCGACGGGGAAGACCATCCGCGCGCCCAGTTCCATGCCATGACCGAGGGCACGGCCGAGGACTGGAGCATCATCGCCGGGGCGTCGATGCAGTTCGGCCGCGAGCTGCCCACCCGCTTGGTCGCGCATCTGAATCTGTTGAAGGGCGACTGCGGCGGCTTCCCGGTGGACCGTCTGGAGCACAGCCTGCAGACCGCCACCCGCGCCCACCAGGCCGGCGAGGACGAGGAGTATGTCGTCTGCGCCCTGCTGCACGACATCGGCGACATCCTGGGCCCGCGCAATCACGCCGACATCGGCGCGGCGATCGTCCAGCCTTTCGTGTCGGAGCGGAACCACTGGATGGTGGCCAAGCACGCCATCTTCCAGGGCTATTACTTCTTCCACCACCTGGGTCTGGACCGCGACCTGCGCGAGCAGTATCGCGGCCACCCGGACTTCGAACACACGGCGAAGTTCTGTCACCTGTATGATCAGGCGGCGTTCGACCCGAACTTCAAGTCGATGCCGCTGGAGGCCTTCGAGCCGATGCTGCATCGGGTGATGAGCACGCCCAAGCGCTCGCTCTACATGAACACGCGCGCAGCGGAATAGCCGCCTACTCCACGCGCTCGGCGGTGACGCCCAGCTTGGCCAGCTGAGCCTGCACGCTGTCGGGCCCCACCAGATGACCCGAGCCGACGGCGACGAAGCTGACGCCCTTGCCGGCCAGCTTGGTCTTCAGCTGCTGGGCCCAGTTCCGATTGCGCTGGACGATCAGCAGGTCATAGAGCGCCGGATAATCGCCCTTCATCTCCGAGACGAAGATCGACTCCAGGGTCTTGGTGTCGCCGGCGGCCCAGGCGGCCACCATCTGGTCGATCTTGCCCACGCCCTCGTCGGCGTCCTTCAGGCTCTGGGCCAGGAAGTCGGCCTCGGTCTTGGGCGGCAGGTCGGCGAAGAAGCGGATCTGCTGCTCGGGGGTCTCCAAGGCGTTCTCGGCCTTCCCGGCCGCGACGGCGTCCTTGACCAGCACCTGCTCGACGCCGCTCTTGGGGTCGTAGCCGGCCTTGATCACCGGGGCCAGGGACAGCGACACCGCCGCCATCCAAGGCCGCATCATGTTCAGCACCTGAGGCGGCACGCCGCCCAGCTGGGCCAGTTCGCTGGCGTGCTTGAACTGGTCGGGAGTGATCTTGCCAGACAGCGGATGCTCGCGATCCAGGCCGTAGGTCATGACCAGGGGCTGCATCACGGCGGGATCGTCGGCGCCGATGATCTCCAGCGTCAGATCGCCGCTGTCGGCCAGGGCCTTGTCGATCTTGGCCGAACGCCACTGGGTCTCGGGCCGCAGCACGTGGATCGTGCCGAACAGATAGATCGTCGAGTCCTTGTCCTTGATCGCCCACAGCGCCGGTTCGGCCTGGGCGACGCCCGACCAGACGAGCCCGAGGGCCAGGATGGCGACCAGGCTCAGGGCGAACCGGCGCGCCGACCAACGAAGCTTGTCCAGCATGGATTTTCCTTCCGACCGAGCCCTATCCTTGGAGCGCGTCGCCGGCGGGCGCAAGGACCGCCGGCGTTCGAAAATCAGTCCTTCAGGAAGGCGTCCACCGCCTCGGCGAAGGCCTTGGGCTGGTCGAACATGATGAAGTGACGGCTGTCGTCGATCCGCTTCAGCTTGACGCCGGGCAGGTCGGCATAGGCCTTGGCGTAGATGCCGTCGACCATGGCCACGGGCGCGCCGATCGACGGGTCGAACGGATAGAGCAGCGTGGTCGGCGTCTTGATACCGGCCAGGCCGGCGCGGGCGTCGGTGGTCATCAGGTCGTACATCGCCCGGGCCACCGCGCCGCGATCCGAGGTCTTGGACCATGCGATGACGGCCTTCAGGCCCTCGGGCGACTTGACCATGCCGGGCAGCACCGCGCTGGCCTGCTGATCCTGGAAGGCGGCCTCGTCCATGGCCAGCACGGCGTCGCGCAGGGCGGCGGCGCGGGGCTTGGCGCTTTCGGCCGTGACGCTGGACGACATGGCCGCCGAGAAGAACGGCAGGCTGTCGACGATCAGCAGGCGACCGACATCCTCGGGGTGTTGCTCGGCCAACTCCAGGCCTGTGAAGCCGCCCATGGAGTGGCCGATCACGGCCGGGGCCTTCAGATGGTTGGCCTTGATATAGGCGTCGACGGCCTCGACCACGGGCTCGACGACCGGGCCCTGGGCGTTGCCAGCCACCGGCGCGCCGGCGAAGCCCGCGACCTGGACGACGTGGACGCGGTGCGTGGCTGAAAGCTGCTTCACCGTGGCGTCCCACACCGCGCCGGACGAGGCCAGACCCGGGATCAGCACCACGTCGGGACCCTTGCCCGAGACGCTGACGGTGATGCGGTCGGAAGACGGGGCGGCGTGGGCGCGGCCGCCAAACACGCCGATCGCGGCCAATATGGCCAGGAAGATAACCAGAAAGCGGTTGCTAAACGGCGTATCGTACATCGCGCTTCTCCTTGAAATTCAGGCGTGCGGAAGGCTCCGGCGCGACGCGCCGAGCGGACGGATGGGAGGTTGGTGGGAATGTCGGCGTCCCTATCGGCGGGACGCCGGGTTCTCAGGCTTCGTCCTGGAAGATCGCTTCGATCGGCTGCTCGAACAGCCGGGCGATCTTGAAGGCCAGCGGCAGGCTGGGGTCGTACTTGCCCGTCTCCAGGGCGTTGATGGTCTGGCGGGAAACCTCCAGCCGTTCGGCCAGATCCGCCTGGCTCCAGTCGCGCTCGGCGCGGAGCACCTTGAGGCGGTTCTTCATTGGTACCGCCTCCGAATGAGCGGCTGGCTCGCGCCCCAGGCCGCGCAGAACAGCGGGAAGACCAGGAAAGCCGGCGGCGCGGGGACCACCTCGGCGTTGCTGAGGAAGCCCCAGACCGTCGACACCGCCAGCACCGTGGCCAGGCCCCAGAGCATCGCCTCGACGCTGACCGCGCGCTCGAACTCGTCCGGCTCTTCCTTGAGGTAGAGGCCGATGATGCCTAGCACGCCCAGGATCGGAATGGCCGGCGCCACGGCGACCAGCCACAGCAGCGGTCCGGTCAGGCCGCCGTGCTTCAGCAGCATGACCGAGCCCAGCAGCGTGACGGTATAGATGATCATCGTGATGGACAGGCGGCGACGATAGCGCTGCATCGCGGGGCCGGGCCGGCATTGCTTGATCCTGGCGCTGCCGAAATAGACGTAGGCCACGAACACCATGCTCCAGACGAAGACGGCGATCACCATCGCCGCGCCGCTGAGCACGTGCGAAAGCCCCAGGGCGACGATCAGACCGGTCAGCACGACCACGCCGACCATGAACAGCGCCGTCCTGGGCCAGGTCGGTTTCTCATTTTCCATGACAAGCACCCCTCTCTATTTGACAAGCACACTTGTCATCCATGGGCGAGGCCATGTCAAGCATCATTGTCATATTGTCAGGCGTTGCCGACTAAACGACGGAGACCCTTGACCTTTAGGCGCGCTTCAAGCGGCTTCCCGGCCCAGAAAAGGATCGATCGTCAGAGCGTCGGCGGTCAGGCCGCGCCAATGAACCGCCTCGAAGCGCCTGGCCGGAAAGGCCAAGCGCAGAACGCCGGAACGCTGGCGCGGGACCAGCTCCCAGCCATACCGCGAGAAGCGGTCGCCGAAGTCGGACCAGCGGATCACTCGTCCCTCGGCGTCCTGCCGCCAGACAGCCTTATCGCAGCCCGGAATGCGCCCGCACCGCTCCCAGGCCTCGACCCGGCCTTGCAGGATGACGAACGGGTCATGGGCGATAAGGGCCATACAAGGGGGCTCCAGGGGCTGCCGCTGTCCTTTCGCGGCGACGGAGCTGAGTCGCGCCCCGGAAGGACGAGACCTAGAATTTGTGTAACCGCACAGACTGTCCACCACATCTGGTGCGGCGGGTTGCCGCGCGGCGCGGACCGCAGCCGGCGGACTTTCGTCCCAGGACTATTTCCAGGCCTTGAAATGCTTGGACAGTTTCAGACCCTGGCGCTGGTAGTGCGAGCCGCCCTCGCCGTACAGGCGCTTAGGCCGCGCTGTCAGCGGCTCATAGACCAGCCGCGCCACCGTCTGGCCGTCCTCCAGCAGGAACGGCGTCTCGTGGCTGCGGACCTCCAGCACCCCCTTGGAGCCCGTGGCCAGGGCTTCCTCCGTGCCGAAGCCCGGGTCGAAGAACCCCGCATAGTGCACGCGGAACTCGCCCACCGACGGGTCGATCGGCGTCATCTCGGCCGCCTCCAGCACCGGGATCTCGATATTGTCCTTGGAGGCCAGGATGTAAAATTCGCCCGGATCCAGCAGCAGCTCGCCGTGGCGCGCCTCCAAGGGCTCCCAGAAGTCGCGCGGATCGTGACCGTCCTCGTGGTCCAGGTCGACGACGCCCGCGTGGCGTCGGCCGCGGAAGCCGACGACGCCGGTGTCCGACAGCAGATCCACCCCGACGCTGCGCGTCGCCAGCTTGGCCGGCTCGCCGCGCTTGAGGCGCAGCTGGTTCAGCCGCGTGCCCGCCCTGACCAGCACCGAGAAGGTCTGCGGCGCGATCTCGATATAGAGCGGCCCCGTATAGCCGGCGTCGACGTCGTCGAAGGCGCGCGAGTGGTCGGTCAGCAGGCGCACGAACACGTCCACCCGCCCGGTCGAGCTCTTGGGGTTGCCGCGCGCCGACACCGTCATCGGCAGGGTCAGGCGCTCCTGGATCTCGGCGATATAGACGCAGCCCTTTTCCAGCACCGCGCCCCGAGTCAGGTCCAGCTCGTGCATGGCCACGTCCTTGAGCCGCTCGGGCACCTTGCGCGACAGGCCGGGCAGGAACGAGGCGCGGATGCGCCAGGCGCGCGCGCCCAGGCGCAGGTCGAGGCTGGCGGGCTGCACCTGGTCGACGTCGAAGGGCGTGGCCGAGGTGATGGCCTCCTCGGCGATCAACTCTTCGATGGTTTGGCAGGGCAGAATCCCTGCGGCGTGGGCGTCGGTCATCGGCGGGACACTCGCCAAACCGGACCATAAAGGCAAGGCGAGACCTCAACCCTTGAAACCACTCGCCTGTGACAATCGTCTTTTCGCCTGTGACAATTCTCCGGTCGCGGAAGAGGTGTTCGCCCTTGACCCGGGCGCCCTCGCCGCTCTCTATGCCCGCGTTTCAAGCGTAGGAGACCGCCGGTGGCCGAGGACCCCAAAGACTGGGACGTCGCGACGAAGCTTATTCGAGGCGGCATCGCGCGCTCGCAGTTCATGGAAACCGCCGAGGCGCTCTATCTGACGCAAGGCTTTACCTACGACAGCGCCGAGGGCGCGGACCGTCGGTTCGCCGGTGAAGATCCCGGCTTCGTCTATTCGCGGTTCAACAATCCGACCGTGAAGATGTTCGAGGATCGCCTGGCGCTGCTGGAAGGCGCCGAGGTGTGCCGCGCCCAGGCCACGGGCATGGCCTCGATCCATGCCTCGCTGATGGGTCTGGTCAAGGCCGGGGATCACGTCGTGGCGGGCCGCGCCCTGTTCGGCTCGTGCCGCTGGATCGTCAGCGAGTGGCTGCCGCGCTTCGGCGTCGAGACCACCTTCGCCGACGCCACCGACCTTGCGGCCTGGGAAGCGGCGATCCGCCCGAACACCAAGGCCGTGCTGATCGAGACGCCCTCCAACCCCGTGCTGGAGATCACCGACATCGCCGCCGTGTCCGAAATGGCCCACGCCGTCGGCGCCAAGGTCATCGTCGATAACGTCTTCGCCACGCCGATCTTCCAGCAGCCGCTGAAGCTGGGCGCGGATGTGGTGGTCTATTCGGCCACCAAGCACATCGACGGCCAGGGCCGCGTGCTGGGCGGGGCGATCCTGACCAGCGAGGCGATCAACGAAGAGTTCTATCGCGACAGCCTGCGCCACACCGGCCCTTCCCTGTCGCCGTTCAACGCCTGGGTGATGCTGAAGGGCCTCGAGACCCTCGACCTGCGCGTGCGTCGCCAGAGCGACACCGCCGCGGCCCTGGCCGACGTCATGGCCGAGCATAAGAAGGTCCAGACCGTCCTTTACCCGTTCCGCGAGGATCATCCGGGCTATGAGGTCGCCAAGAAGCAGATGAGCGGCGGCGGCACCGTCATCGCGCTGGACCTGGGCTCGCGCGAGGCGGCTTTCAAGTTCCTAAACGCCCTGGAGATCGTCGACATCTCCAACAATCTGGGCGACGCGAAGTCCATGGCGACCCATCCGCCGACCACCACCCACCGCTCGGTGCCCGAGGAGCAGCGTCCGCTGCTGGGCGTGACCGAGGGCGGCGTGCGCCTGTCGGTGGGCCTGGAAGGCGTCGAAGACCTCAAGCGGGATGTGATCCGTGCGCTCGATCAGGCGTGAGACCTCCCCGCCGATGCAGCGGATGCGCCGGCGTCGCGGCGGCGACGCCTCGATCTATGAGGCCCGAACGCGCGACATCGTCGTGCGCGTTTTCCCGACCTACGCCCATGAGGAGTCCTCTCCCGAGGAGGGTCTCTATCTCTGGTCCTACACGGTCGAGATCGAGAACCATGGCGACGAGACCGTCACACTGGTGTCGCGCCGCTGGACCATCACCGACGGCTTCAATCGCGTGAACGACGTGGAAGGCCCCGGCGTGGTCGGCGAGCAGCCGGAATTGAAGCCCCGGGAGGCCTTCCGCTACGTCTCCAACTGTCCCCTGCCCACGCCCTCCGGCGCGATGAAGGGCAGCTATCAGATGATCAACGACGTGGGCGAGGTCTTCGACGTGGCGATCCCCGAGTTCTCGCTGCACATGCCGGGCGCGGCGCTGAAGCTGAACTGACGCGACCTTCCGACAAAGAAAAGCCGGCGCCTTCTCAAGCGCCGGCCTTGATCCTCGCGGGCGGTCGAATCACGCCGCCGGCGCTTGGTCCTTCGGCGGATCCAGCTTGTAGACGCGCGAGCAGTACTCGCAGGTCACGTGGATCTTGCCGTCGGGTTCGATCATTTCCTCGACCTCCTGGGCCGAGAAAGAGTCCATGACCACGCCGATGCGGTCTTCGGAGCAGCGGCAGAAGGCCCGCAGCGGCTTTTCGTCCAGCAGACGCACGCCGTCCTCGTTGAACAGCCGCCACAGAAGCGTCGGGGTGGAGACGGTCGGGTCGATCAGCTCGTCCTCGCCCGTCGTCTCGAACAGCGCCTGAACGTGAGTCCAGGCGTCCTGGGTGTCGCCGCGCGCGGCGTCCCCGGCGATAACCTGAATGAGAATGCCGCCGGCGCGCCACTGGGAGCCCTCGCCGGTATCGACCTGACCGACGGCTAGGCGAATGCGGGTCGGGGTCTGTTCCGACTGCTGGAAGTATTGCTCCGCGCACAGGGCCAGGGTCTCGCCCTCGATCGGGGTGACGCCCTGATAGCGGTCCATGTCCGGCCCCTGGTCCAGGGTCATGATGAACACGCCGCCGCCCAGCAGGGTCTTGGCGCCAGGCCGCGCGAAACCCTCCGAGGCCTTGGCGACCTCGTCCGGATCGAAGCGGCAATAGCCGCGCAGGCCGCCGCTGGTGTCGTAATCGACCACGACGTAGCGCACAGGCCCGTCACCCTGGGCCTGGATGATCAGGCGGCCGTCGAACTTCAGGCTGGAGCCGACCAGGGCGGCCAGGGCGCAGGCCTCGCCCAGCAGGTTGGCCACGGGATCGGGATAGGCGTGCCGCGTCAGCACCTCGTCGACGGCCGCGCCGAGGCGGACGACGCGACCACGCACGGGCAGGCCTTCGATCTGAAACGCGGAAACGACGTCGTCGAGGACGCTGGTGTTGGGAGCGATTTCGGTCATGGGGAGGCTAGATAGGTGAGCGGGGAGAGAATTGCGAGGGGACGCTCCTCCCCCGCGTCGCGGGGGAGGTGGCCCAGCGGGCCGGAGGGGGCTAGTACGGCCGACCTCCAGCTCGCCCCCTCCGTCGGCTTCGCCGACACCTCCCCCGCAATGCGGGGGAGGATCTTGGACAGCTACCCGATCGCCCCGAAGCACCAAGCCAGCACCGACTTCTGGGCGTGGATGCGGTTTTCCGCCTCGTCCCAGACCAGCGAGCGCGGACCGTCCAGCACGGCGTCGGTGACTTCCTCGCCCCGGTGGGCCGGCAGGCAGTGCAGGAAGACGCCGTTGGCGGCGGCCAGATCCATCAGGGCGTCGTCGACCTGATAGGGCTCCAGCGCCGCCAGACGCTCGTCATGGTCGGTGTCGCCCATCGACACCCAGGTGTCGGCGACGACGACGTCGGCGCCGCGCACGGCCGCCTGGGGGTCGGTCGTCATGCTGACCTTGCCCCGCAGGCTCTCGGCCCGCGCCAGGTCGTGCAGGTCGGCGTGATAGACCGCCGGACAGGCGATCTTCAGCTCGAAGCCCAACAGCGGCGCGGCGTGGATGAAGCTGGAGCAGACATTGTTGCCATCGCCGACCCAGGCGATCGTCTTGCCGGCGATCGGACCGCGATGCTCCTCGATGGTGAGGATGTCGGCCATGATCTGGCAGGGATGGCTCTTGTCGGTCAGGCCGTTGATGACCGGCACGCTGGCGACCTGGGCGAAGCGCTCGACGTCCGCGTGGCTGTTGGCGCGGATCATCACCGCGTCGACCATGCGCGACAGCACCTTGGCGGTGTCCTCGATGGTCTCGCCGCGCCCCAGCTGCATGTCGGACGCGGTCGAGATGATCGACGCGCCGCCCAGCTGGCGGATGGCCGCGTCGAACGAGAAGCGGGTGCGGGTCGAGTTCTTCTGGAAGATCATCGACAGCACGCGGTCCTTCGCCGGCGCGTCGGCGTCGACCTTGCCCTGGGGCCAGCCCTTGCGGGCGGCCTTGCGCGCATGGGCGTCGTCCAGCAGCAGGCGCAGGGTCGCGCCGTCCAGCTTCCACAGGTCGATGAAGTGACGGGGGTGAGTCATCGGACTATCCCTATTTCCCGCCTCCCCGGCGAAAGCCGGGGCCCAGATACATCCGGGTGGTCAGCGGGCTTGATCTGGGTCCCGGCTGTCGCCGGGAAGAACGGTGAAAAGCGGGATTAGGCGGCCGAGGCCTTCGCGCGCGCGACCTCGCAAGCCTTTTCCAGCTTGGCGACGGCCTCGCTGGCCTCTTCGATGGTCAGGTTCAGCGGCGGCAGCAGGCGCACGCAGTTGTCGCCGCCGCCGGCGACCAGCAGATGCTGATCACGGGCCAGGACCATGAACTCGCGGTTGTTCGGGATCAGCTTGATCCCGATCAGAAGGCCCTTGCCGCGGATGTCGACGATCACGTCCGGGAAGCGGTCCTTTAGACCGTTCAGCTGCTGGGTGAAGAAGCCGGCGACCGTGTTCACGTTGTCCAGCGTCTCGGGCGAGTTGATCAGGTCGAACGCCGCCTTGCCCACGGCCATGGCCAACGGGTTGCCGCCGAAGGTCGAGCCGTGCGCGGCCACGGTCATGCCCTTGGCCGCCTCGGTCGTGGCCAGGCAGGCGCCGATCGGGAAGCCGCCGCCCAGGGCCTTGGCCACCGCCATGATGTGCGGCGCGCCGCCTTCCGCCCACTCGTGGGCGAAGAGCTTGCCGGTGCGGCCCATGCCGCATTGGACTTCGTCATAGATCAGCAGCACGCCATGCTCGTCGCACAGCTCGCGCAAGCCCTTCAGGCACTGGGTCGGGATGGCGCGCGCGCCGCCCTCGCCCTGCACCGGCTCGACGATGATCGCCGCCGTGGTCGGGCTGGCGATGGCGGCCTTGATGGCCTCGTGATCGCCGAAGGTCAGTTGGCTGTAGCCCGGCAGGCGCGGGCCAAAGCCGTCGACATAGCTGGGATTGCCCGAGGCGTTGACGGCGGCGTAGGTCCGGCCGTGGAACGAGCCGTCGAAGCCGTAGATATCGATCCGCTCGGGCTGGCCGTTGGCCGAGTGATACTTGCGGGCCGTCTTCAGCGCGCACTCGACGGCTTCGGTGCCCGAGTTGGTGAAGAACACCACGTCGCCGAAGGTGGCCGCGCAGATGGCGTCGGCCAGGGCTTCCTGCTCGGGGATGCGATAAATGTTCGAGACGTGCCAGAGCTTCTCGGCCTGGGCCTTCAGAACGTCGACCAGAACGGGATGGGCGTGGCCCAGGCCGTTGGTGGCGATGCCGGCCACGCAGTCCAGGTATTCGCCGCCCTCCGTCGAGAACAGGCGCGCGCCTCGGCCTCGCTCGAACGCCAGCGGGGCGCGGTTATAGACGCCCATGATGTGGTGTTGAGAGGCGTTGGACGACGTCGCGGTGCTCAAGACCGGCCCTCCTAGAAGGAAAGAAGCCCCCGTGCTGCGCGCACGGGGGACTGGAAGGCCGCAGGTTGTCGCCGTGGAACGACGTCGTGTCAATCAAGGGACCGTGAAAAGGGCTCTGAAAAAGCCGAAGAATTCACGGCTCTGTCCTAACGGCCACAGGCTGGGGATCAGCTCTTCAGACGGTAACCGGTGACGAACAGGCGCCAGCACCATAGGAACAGACCCGTGGTCAGGACGCCCATGCTCACGACCCCGATCGCGATGGATCCGTCGGCATGGCCGATGAAGCCATAGCGAAAGCCGTCGATCAGGTAGAAGAACGGGTTGAAATGGCTGGCGGAGCGGAACGGCTCGGGCAGCTTGTCGACCAGATAGAAGGTGCCCGACAGGAAGGTCATGGGCATGATCAGGAAGTTGGTCACGGCGGCCAGCTGGTCGAACTTCTCCGACCACAGGCCCGCCAGAATGCCGGCCAGGCCCAGGATCATCGAGGCGGTCAGTCCAAAATAGAGGATGGCCCAGGGATGGGCGATCGACAGACCCGCGCCGGGCAACACGCCGATGACCAGGGCCGTCACCGCGCCCACGACCACGCCCCGCGTCGCCGCGCCGAGGGCGAAGCCCAGCACCTGCTCCAGCGCCGACAGCGGCGGCGTCAGAAAGTCCGGCGTCAGGCCCATCATCTTGGCCTGGATCAGCGATGACGACGAATTGGCGAAAGCGTTGTTCAGGATCGCCATCATGATCAGCCCCGGGGCCACGAAATGGCCGAAGGTCACCCCGCCCACCGCCGGCCGGCTGGCGCCCACGGCGACGACGAAGACCAGCATGTAGAGCAGCGTGGTGACGACCGGCGCGGCCACGGTCTGGGTTCCGACCTTCCAGAACCGGCGGATTTCACGTTGGTAAAGCGTGACGAACCCGGACCAATTCCAGCCGTGATAGTCGCGCGGCTGCGGCGGAACGACGCTGTTGGCCATGTCTCTCATCGCTCAATCCCTTGATTTTACGGGCATGTGCGCCTTGCCGCGCGGTTTCGCAAGCGCGGGCTTGCGGGAATCAACATCTTGTTTCTGTGGACAGAGTCGATGGCGCCCATTGTGTGTTTTAACGCATTCTTTACGATATCTAGTACGACGACCGCCGGCGGGGCGGTTCGATCACCATATATAGGGTGAAGGACGTGGGGACGTCCGGCGCCCTGTCAGATGGCGGAGACGGGTATGAGCTGGACGGACGAACGGGTCTCGACCTTGAAGAAGCTCTGGCTGGACGGCCTTTCAGCCAGTCAGATCGCGAAGCAGCTGGGCGGCGTCACGCGCAACGCCGTGATCGGCAAGGTGCACCGCCTGGGTCTTTCGGGCCGCGCGGCCCCCTCGCAACCGGCGCGCCCGGCCTTCAAGGCGCCGCGTCCGGCGCGTCCCGTCGCCCAGGCCATGCCCTCGGCGCCGCGCCGCGTGACGCCGGTCGAGGCGCCGGCTTCGGTCCCCGTGGCCGCCGCGCCCGCGCCGCTGCCGGCCTTCCGGCATGAAGAGCCGGGCTCGGCCACCGTGCTGACCCTGGGCGCGCACATGTGCAAGTGGCCGATCGGCGATCCCTCGTCGGAAGGCTTCACCTTCTGCGGCCGCCGCTCGTCGGAAGGCCCCTACTGCGTCGAACACGCCCGCGTGGCCTACCAGCCGCAGCAGACCAAGAAGAAGGGCGGCGCCACCGAGCTCGCCCGCTCGCTTCGCCGCTACATCTAAGAAGAACAAAAGTCTCTCAGGCGGCGGATCCCGGGCAGCTCGACGGCTGCCCGGGATTTTCCATTTTGAGAACCAGCGTTAAAAACGGCCGAGGACGAGGGCCAGCACGCCCACGATCACCAAGACGCCGATCCCGACAACCAGAATCGGCGGGTCGGGCTCAACGGTGACCTCCAAGAGATCGGGCTCTTGCCCATCCATCGCCGCCCGCACCCTAGGCCACTCCCGAGCCAGAAACTGCTTCCTCGCGCCTCCGCTCAGGAACCATGTCACCCGCGGCCTCTTCAAGGTTCGCAGAATCCGTTCACGGACAAAATCTGGATCAAATCCGGTCCACTCGCCGGCGATGCTCATCAGATTGAAGGCGAAGGCCGGAAAGACCTCGCGCTCGAGAATGTCGCGAACCTGCTCCTCCGAAAACCCGCCCTCGCGCGCCGTCCGAGCGATCGCTTCATAGTCTTGTCGCCGCGGTTGGGTGTCGAGAAACAGATCCGACAGCGCACACCACAAGGGCATCCTGGCGGCGACCTCATCTTCGCTCAGTACGCGTTCGGCCATTTAACCCCGCCCCGGCTTTATCCTATCTAGAAGCCCATGAGCGATCTGCCGCCAACCGATTCCAACGCCCCGCCCTATTCGGTCTCCGAGCTGGCCTTCGCCTTGAAGCGCACGCTGGAGGACCGCTACGGCTTCGTGCGGCTGCGCGGCGAGCTTTCCAAGGTCACGCACCACTCCAACGGCCACGTCTATCTGACCATCAAGGACGACAAGGCCGCCATCGACGGCGTCGTCTGGAAGGGCAATGTCCGGTCCCTCGGCGTGCGGCCCGAGCATGGTCTCGAGGTCATCGTCACCGGCAAGATCACCACCTATCCGGCCGGCTCGCGCTACCAGATCGTCATCGACAGCATGGAGGCCGCCGGCGTCGGCGCGCTGCTGGCCCAGCTGGAGCGGCTGAAGGCCAAGCTGGCCGCCGAAGGTCTGTTCGCGCCCGAGCGCAAGCGCCCCCTGCCTTCGATGCCGGCCGTCGTGGGGGTCATCACCAGCCCGACCGGCGCGGTGATCCGCGACATCCTGCACCGCATCCGCGACCGCTGGCCTTGCCAGGTTCTGGTCTGGCCCTGCGTGGTGCAGGGCGACGCCGCCGCCGCTCAGGTCAGCGGGGCCATTCGCGGCTTCAACGCCATCGCCCCCGGCGGCCCCGTGCCGCGTCCGGACATCCTGATCGTCGCGCGCGGCGGCGGTTCGGTCGAGGACCTTTGGGCCTTCAACGACGAGGCCCTGGCCCGGACGGTCGCCGAGGGGACCATCCCGCTGATCTCCGCCGTCGGCCACGAGACCGACACCACGCTGATCGACTTCGTCTCGGACCGCCGCGCGCCCACGCCCACCGCCGCCGCCGAGATGGCCACGCCGGTGCTGGCCGAGCTGCGCGCCCTGATCTCGGACTTCGACCGCCGCCTGAACCGATCGGGCGCGCGCCTGATCGAGGATCGCCGCACGCGCCTGACCAGCGCCGCGCGCGGCCTGCCTCGCCCCGATGACATTCTTGCGCTGGCCCAGCAGCGGTTCGACATCGCTTCGGGACGCCTGGACGCGGCCCTGCAACGCAATACCGCCGTCCATGCCCAGGACCTGCTGAAGGTCACGGCGCGCCTGACGCCGGACGTTCTGGCGCGGCAGCGGACCATCAAGGGGGAGCGCCTGGCCGATCTTGGCCGACGTCTCCAGGCCTGCGGAATCCGGGCGCCCGAGCGCGCCGCCGCCCATGCCCGCTTGCCCGCCCTTTGGGAGCGCCTGCGAGCCGCCGGCCAGCGCCGCCTGAGCCGCGCCGAAGACCAACTGACCAGCCTCGACAAGTTGCGACAGTCGCTGAACCCGGAAAGGCCGCTGGAACTGGGCTTCGCCTTGGTCCGCAAGAGCGACGGGACGCTGGCCCGGTCGGCCGCCGACCTCGTCGCGGGCGAGCGCGTGAATCTGAAGTTCAAGCTTGGCGATCGGGACGCGGTGATCGACGGCCAGGGCGCGATACCCCCGCCGACGCCCGCGCCGGCCCCGGCGCCCAAGCCTCGCCCCAGGCCGCACGCGCCGCCCACCGAGCAGGGCGACCTGTTCTAAAGCCGCGCCTTGGCGTAAGGTAAGCCGCATGAACGCTTTCGATCGTGATCTCGGCAAGTCCGACGGCCCCGCCGTCCTGCACTATGGCGACGGCGAGTTCGCCGTGCTCAGCCCCGGCCGCTTCGTGCTGTGCGCGGTGAGCAACAAGCCGATCCCTCTGGAAGCGCTGCGCTACTGGAGCCCCGAGCATCAGGAGGCCTATGCGGGTCCCGCCGAGGCCCTTCAGCGTTGGCAAGAGGCCTGAGCCGACGCGCGGTCGTCGCCGCGCTGCCGCTGACCGCCGTCGCGTTTAGCCCTCCGGGCGCGGCCCGGGCCGCCGCGCCGGGGCTGAGCCTCTCGGGGAAGTTCGTTCAAGGCGGCTATGCGATCGGCCACACGGCGCCGCGCGCCGTCATCGATGTGGATGGACCGGCGCGGACCACCGCCTCGGCCAACGGCTGGTTCGTCATCGGCTTCGATCGCGACGCGCCGCCGACCAGCACGCTGACCGTGACCACGCCCGATGGTTCGGCGGAAGACCGTCGAACCATCGCGCCCGGCGACTTCGACATTCAACGCATCGACGGCCTGCCCCCCGAGCAGGTGACGCCCACCGACCCCGCTCTGCTGGCGAGATTGGAGGCCGAGGGCCTGCGCAAGCAGGCCGGCTTCGCCAGCCAGGCCGATCTCGAAGGCTTCCGCGAGGGCTTCGTGCCGCCCGTGCTCGGCGCCCGCCGCTCGGCCCGCTTCGGCGGCCAGCGCATTCTCAACGGCGAGCCCAAGCGTCCTCATTATGGGGTCGACCTGGCGGTTCCCGTCGGCACGCCCGTGCGCGCCCCCGCGTCGGGGCTAATTTGCTTCGCCGAGACGGGACTGCACTACGAGGGCGGACTGGTGCTGATCGACCATGGCCAGGGGCTGGTCACAGCCTATCTGCACCTGTCTAAAATCCTCGTTTCTCCCGGAACTTACGTCCGCCAAGGCCAGCTGATGGCCGAAAGCGGCAAGGAGGGCCGCGCCACCGGACCTCATGTTTGCTGGCGCATGAAGTGGCGCGGACGCAATCTGGACCCTTCGCTGCTGGTCGGCGAAGGCCCTTTCCGGGCATGAAATTGTAGCAATTCGCCCCTGGCGCGAATTTAAAACCTTCTGTAGCAATGCCGCAAATTATCGGAAGCGGAGTCGCGGGGGAGCGGCCATGCTCCGGTCCCTTCCATGAGACTGTTCAGGAGGCGGCGCCCGCATGTCGGCGGCCCTGGAAAAACTGCGCTTCTTGCTGGTGGACGATAACCATCACATGCGCGTCATCGTCTCAACGATCCTCAAGAGCGTTGGCGTCAAACATATCCGCGAAGCCATTGACGGCGCCCAGGGCCTGCACATCCTGCGTGAGTGGCAGCCAGACATCGCCATCGTCGACTTCAAGATGAGCCCGCTGGACGGCGTGCAGTTCACACAGCTGGTTCGCAAATCGCCGGACAGCGTCGATGCGTTCCTGCCAATCATCATGCTAACCGGTTTCGCCGAGCGCCACCGAGTGTTCGAGGCCCGCGACGCCGGCGTCACCGAGGTGGTGGTCAAGCCGGTGACGGCCCGCTCGCTGCTCGACCGCATCAATACCGTGATCTATCACCCGCGACCGTTCATACGCTCGCCGGACTATTTCGGCCCTTCGCGCCGTCGCCGAACGGACCCCAATTACACGGGTCCTTTCCGCCGAGCTGGCGAAAAGGACGGCCCGCCGGAGATGATCGAAATCTAGAACAGGCTGAGCGGAAAGCCGCGCATCCACCTTTCCGCGCGATGCGCCAGAGCGTGAGGCTGAAAGTGGGAACCGGTTTCAACTTATCTCACGCTCTAAACATTTGATTTGGAGCCTTCGCCTAGAGCCTTATCCGCTCGAATGGAATCATTCGAGCGGAAAAATAAGGCTCTAAATCAAACATTTAGAGCGTGATAACCGCCGAAACCGCTCACACTTTCGGCTATCACGCTCTAACCTTCGCCGGCCTTCTCCATCGCCGCCCGTTCGCGTTCGGCCAGTTCGGCGTAGACCGCGTTCGGCCAGCGCCGGTGCACCCAGAACCACTCGGCCGGCCGCTCGCGGATGCGCTCTTCCATGAAGGCGTTGATCATCCGAACGCCCGCTTCGATGTCGGCCGTCCGGTCGCCGGTCCTAGGCGGCACGATCGGCTCGTGCACCACCGCCCGAAACCGCGCGCCCTTCAGCCGCTGAACGGACATGGGCTGCAAGACCGTGCCGAACCGGATCGCCAGGCGCGTGGGCCCGGGCGCCGTATGCGCCTCGTGGCCGAAGAATGGAGCAGCGACGCCGGTGTTGAACTTCTGGTCGTTCATCAAGGCGACGGACTTGCCCTCCTTCATGCCCTCCAGCAGCTCGCGCGCGCCGTCGCCGCCCTTGGGCGCGAACAGGCGCACGCCGTATCGGAAACGGCTGTCCTTGATGCGCTTGTCGACATAGGGATTGTTGGCCGCGCGATAGGTCATCTCGCAGACGACCCCGCTGTCGACGATGGCCGCCGGCATCACTTCCCAGTTGGATAGGTGTCCCGAAACGAACACGACGGGGATCTTGTCCGCCGCGATCCGAGCCAGCCGCTCCTTGTTGACCACCTCGACCCGCCCGGTGGACGGCAGGATCTTGTCCATCAGCGGGAATTCGGCGAACGAGCGCCCCAGCCCCTCCCACTGCTCGGCCAGCATGGCCTCGCGCCAGGCCGCGTCCTTATCCGGAAAGGCCAGCTTGAGATTGCGCTCGGCCACCTTGTGCGCGCCGCTCATCGGCCCGAACGTCCGGCCCAGCCAGCCGCCGAAGTCCGAAGCGCGATCCACGCCCATCAGACGCACCGCGCCGATGAACAGGTCGAAGCCCAAGGCCTCCAACCGCCAAAACAGGTCCTGAACCCAAGGCTGACGCTTATTCGACATGACCTCTTCTTAGAGTGTGGCGGCCAAAACCGGGAGCGGTTTCGACGACCTTCGTGGCTCGCGGGGGGCCGGGGCGCGATCCGTATGGCGCGACGCCGTCTCGCGCGGCACGCGACTTGCGACCATCGGTTCAGGCCGTTCCGTTTCGGGACGGGTCGGAGCAATCGAGGGGGCGAGGCTTCCATCATGGGTAACGACATCGACGTTCACCTGGGCAAGCGTCTCCGTCGCCGCCGCCGCTTGCTGGGCCTGACCCAGCAGCAGCTGGCCGGGACGGTCGGCGTTCGTTTCCAGCAGATCCAGAAGTACGAGTGCGGCGCCAATCGGATTTCCGCCGCCCGCCTGTGGCAACTGGCCGAGGCGCTGGAAGTGCCGGTCGGCTACTTCTACGACGGCCTGTCGGATGTCCGCCGCGAAGCCGCCGGCGAGTCGGCCGAGGGCGGCGAGATGTTCGCCCGCAAGGAAACGCTGGACCTGATCCGCGCCTACTATCTGCTGGGCGAGCGTCCCCGTCGTCGCCTGCTGGATCTGGCCAAGTCGCTCAACGGCGGCGCGGCTGAACACGCTGACGCCTAGAGCCTTATCCGCTCGAATGGAATCATTCGAGCGGAAAAATAAGGCTCTAAATCAAACATTTAGAGCGTGATAACCGCCGAAACCGCTTACACTTTCGGCTATCACGCTCTAGAGCCTTTAGCCTGAAATCCGAATCGATTTCAGGCATCAAAAAGGACTCTAAATCAGATGTTTAGAGCGTGAGATAAGCTGAAACCGGTTCTCACTTTCAGCCTCACGCTCTAAGGTCTTTGGTAGCGTAGCCGAGGCGGGGGCGCTAAACCCCGCCCATGACGCTTTCCGCTGACCGGCTCGCCACGCTCGACGCCTTCATCATCGACCTGAACCGAGCCTCGGCGCGCGCGATCCTGCCGCTGTTCCGCGCCGACCATGGTCTCGAAGACAAGGGAGCCGGCAAGAACCTGCCCCGCGAGTCGCACGCGGCCTTCGATCCGGTGACCGAGGCCGATCGCGGCGCCGAGGCGGCGATCCGCCAGCTGATCGCCGAACGCTATCCCGAGCATGGGGTGATCGGCGAGGAATATGGCGAGGATCGTCCGGACGCCGAGTTCGTCTGGGTGCTGGACCCGATCGACGGCACCCGCGCCTTCATCTCCGGCCTGCCGCTCTGGACCACGCTGATCGGTCTGCGCTGGCAAGGCCGCCCAGTGCTGGGCTCGATCGGCCAGCCCTATGTCGACGAGATCTTCGTCGGCCACGCCGGCGGCTCGCGCCTGCTGGCCCGCGGCGAGGAAACGCCGATCCGCGTGCGCGAATGCGCCAATATCAACGACGCCGTCATCGCCACCACCGATCCCGACGCCTGTTTCGACGGCGCCGAGCGCGGGGCCTGGCTGCAGGTGCGCGCCGCCGCCAAGCTGGCTCGCCTGGGCTGCGACGCCTATGCCTACGCCATGGTCGCCATGGGCAAGATAGACATGGTGATCGAGGCCGGCCTCAAGGCCTGGGACATCGAGGCGGCCATCCCCGTCGTCGAGGGCGCGGGCGGCCTGGTCACCAACTGGCGCGGCGAGCCGATCGGGCCGAAGGGCGGGCAGATGGTGATTTCCGGCGACCGCCGCCCGCTGGACGAGGCCCTGGTCAGTCTGAGACGTTCGGCGAAATAAGCGGTTCGCGCGGAGCGATCTGGTCGGCGGTCTCGTCGAAGGCCTTCCAGAACACGGCGCGGCG
The DNA here is from genome assembly GCF_000372645.1 of Caulobacter vibrioides OR37. Lineage (GTDB taxonomy): Bacteria > Pseudomonadota > Alphaproteobacteria > Caulobacterales > Caulobacteraceae > Caulobacter > Caulobacter vibrioides_E. The sequence continues at coordinate 69,850 of NZ_APMP01000025.1, forward strand.
GGCGTCGGTCTCGATCAGGATCTCGTGGAAGGCGCCGGGAACCTCGACATACCGCCCCTGGGGAATGCGGCTGGCGATCGCGCGCGCGTCGGCGTTCAGCACGCGGTTGTCGAGCTCGGCGCCGACGATGGTGACCGGAATAGCGATCTTCTCGACGCCCTTGCTGGCCCTCAGCCAATCGCAGGCCGAGATCGCGAAGTCCGCCCAGCCCCAGGTCATGCCGCCCAGCGCGATCGCGGGATCCGCCCTCAGCTGGGCCTGGTAACGATCGTAGCGAACCTCATCATGGGTCAGTCCGTCGCCCTGGAAGGTCTGAACGAGCGGATCGTAGGGGGTTTGGACATACTCTCCCGCCAGGCCGACCCGCGACAGGGTCCAGGCCAGCGGCTTGGCCAGCCAGGGCGGCACGCCGGCCGTGTTCAGGCCCAACATCGGCGCCGACAGCACGGCGGCCGCGAAGCGCGTCTCGCCATGGGCCAGGACCAAGGTCGTCAGGCAGCCGCCCATCGAATGGCTGACCGCGATCCAGGGCTTGGGCATCCTGGGCTCGAACGCCGTGAGCAGCGCGTCATGGTCGGATAGGAAAGTCTTGAAGCCTCGGGCGTGGCCCCTGAGGCGGTCGGGCAGCTCGCGGACCGAGAGCCCCTGCCCTCGCCAGTCGTGCAGCAGCACGGCGAAGCCGCGCGCCAGGAGGTCCTCGACGACCTCGAAATATTTCTCGAGCGGTTCGCTGCGTCCGGGGCTGAGCACCACCGAACCGCGCGCCGCCGCCTTCGGAAAGAACGTCGCGGCGCGGAGGGTCGCCCCATCCGCGCCGCGAAACCATTCCGGCGCGCCGTGGTCGGGAACCGGAGCCTCGGGAATCGAGACCAGACGCGCCGGTTCCGTCGCCATCGGGCTTAGCGCATCTTGGCGAATAGCGCGCCCATCTTGGGCTGCAGGGCCATGGCGGCGCCCATGTCCGACAGCTTCAGCTTGCCGGTCATGACGGCCATGGTCGGGTCCAGAGAGCCGGCGCCGATGGCCAGCAGGTCGTCCAGGCTGAGCGTCATGGTCAGGTCGGCGGGCTTGTCTTCGTTGGTGACCGAGCCGCCATCGATGTGGATGACGCCGGCGTCCTTCAGGTCGAACTTGAGGCTCTTGCCAAGTCCGCTGTCGTCGCCCACGGCGCCCTTGATGCGATCGGTGATTTCCTGAAGCGTGGCCATGAGCGCGATCTCCCTCTGCGCGTAGTGTGGGTTGCGATACTTGAACGGACCATCCGGCCAAGTAAACACCGTTCAGACGATCCGGGGGTGTATTTCCCTCGGCGGAGGGCGACCCTAGTTGGGGTTTTTGTCAACTTTACCCACGCGGCGCCCTTATCGCGGCTTCACGAACTTCAAGGTCATCCGATCGCTCTCGCCGATGGCGTCGTACTTGGCGTGATCGAAGCCCGGCTCCGCCGGCTCGCCGCGCGGCGCCGACAGGCGCGTGGGCGGCAAGGTCCAAACCCCGAAGGGATAGGTCTTGGTGTCCTTGGGATTGGCGTTGATTTCGCTGGTCTCGGCCAGCACGAAGCCCGCCTCCTTCGCCATCTGGATCACATAGGCCTGCTGGACGTAGCCATCCTCGGCCAGGACGTCCTGCACCCGGCCTGGCTCGCCGCGATGCTCCTCGATCCCCAGCACGCCGCCGGGCTTCAACGCGGCCAGGGCGTCCTTGAACGCCTTCTCGGCGATGCCGCCGGCCATCCAGTTGTGCAGATTGCGCAGGAACAGCACCAGGTCGGCGGAGCCGGCCGGCGCCACCGCACCGCTGGTCGGACCGAACGTGGTGAAGGTCACGTCGCCATAGATCTTCTTGTTCTGGCTCAGCTTGCGCTCGAAGCCCGCGACGATTTCCGCGGCCGCCGGGTCGGACGGATCGCTGGTCTCCAGCACCGCCTCGTAGAGCTTGCCATGGGTGTCGGCCAGGAATGGAGCCAGGATGTCGGCGTACCACCCCGCGCCAGGCCAGAACTCGACGACGGTCTGCCCCGGCCGCAGCCCCCAGAACTTCAGCGACTCGACGGGATGCCGATAGACGTCCCGGGCGCGGTCGGCGGGCGACCGCCAATCGCCGGCCACGGCCGCCTCGATCGTATCGGGGCCGGCCTTCCGCGCCGCCTCGGCCTCGCGCTTGGCGGAGGAAGTCTTGCCGCACCCCGAAAGGCCCAGCGCGCCCACGCTCGCCAAGACGCCTCGCCGTGACCAGTCCAGTGCTGAAGCCATCATTCCCCCGTGTCGCGCGAGGCCAGCATCCAAGCCGACCTTGGCCAAAGTCGGGCCGCGCCGCGAAGGCCGCGACCTTAATCAGGGCGCCCCGGGCGTCAAACGATTCAGGTCGTGACGATCCGCCTCTTGAACCTTCAAAACGGCTCCCCAACTAACCTCTCGAAGGCGCTGGAAACCCGGGCCTTCCGGACCACGGGCGACGCCGAATTCGGGTCGCCGACGGGCCGCACATTCAAAGACCTTGCTTGATGAGAAGGATCTGCACCATGCGCACTATCGACCTTTCGCCCCTGTACCGTTCGCTCGTCGGCTTCGACCGCCTCGCCGATCAGCTGGACGCCGCCGCGCGCAATGAAGCGGCCTCGGGCTATCCCCCGTACAACATCGAACGCACCGGCGAGAACGACTACCGCATCGAGATCGCGGTGGCCGGATTTAAGCCGGAAGAGCTGAACGTCGAGGTGAAGGAAAACCTGCTGACCGTCACCGGTCGCAAGGCCGCCAACGACGAAGCCAAGCAATATCTGCATCGCGGCCTGGCCGAGCGCAATTTCGAGCGCAAGTTCCAGCTGACCGACTACCTGGTGGTGGTCGACGCCGAGCTGTCGAACGGCCTGTTGTCCATCGCGCTGAAGCGCGAGCTGCCGGAAGCGCTGAAGCCCCGCACGGTCGAGATCAAGTCGGCCTCGGCCGCCAGCCTGATCGAAGGCGAGAAGGCCGCCTAAGGCCGCCTAGAGCCTTTTCCGCTCGAATGGAATCATTCGAGCGGAAAAATAAGGCTCTAAATCAAACATTTAGAGCGTGATAACCGCCGAAAACCGCTCACACTCT
>NZ_APMP01000026.1 GCF_000372645.1 Caulobacter vibrioides OR37
GGGTTTGGGGTGGGGGGTGACTACGGGGGTTGATGCCGCGCGACGCCGCCGACTCAGCGATCACCCCCATCCCAAACCCTTCCCCCATCAAGGGGGAAGGGCGCTGGCTACCGGATCCCCGGCACGTGCAGGGCCGCGTCGCGTTCGGCCTTCTGCTTGTAGGCCAGGTCGCCGTACTTGGACATTTCCATGCGGGCGATGGTGCGGCAGTGCACCTCGTCCGGACCGTCGGCCAGGCGCAGGGTGCGGATGCCGGCATAGGCCTTGGCCAGGCCGTAGTCGGTGGTCACGCCGCCGCCGCCGTGGGCCTGGATGGCGTCGTCGATGATCTTCAGGGCCAGGCGCGGCGCGGCGACCTTGATCATCGCGATTTCCAGGCGGGCCGACTTGTTGCCGGCCTTGTCCATCATGTCGGCGGCCTTCAGGCACAGCAGGCGGCACATCTCGATGTCGATGCGGGCCTCGGCGATGCGCTGCTCCCAGACCGAGTGGTCGGAGATGTACTTGCCGAACGCCTTACGGGTCATCAGGCGCTGGACCATCTTTTCCAGCGCGACTTCCGCCGTGCCGATGGTGCGCATGCAGTGGTGGATGCGGCCCGGACCGAGGCGCCCCTGGGCGATCTCGAAGCCGCGGCCCTCGCCCAGCAGCAGGGCGTCCTCGATCGGCACGCGCACGTCCTTCAGGATAACCTCGGCGTGGCCGTGCGGGGCGTCGTCATAGCCGAACACCGGCAGCATCCGGACGATCTCGATGCCCGGCGCGTCCAGCGGCACCAGGACCTGGCTCTGCTGGCTGTGGGTCGAGGCGGTCGGATCGGTCTTGCCCATCACGATCGCCACCTTGCAGCGCGGGTCGCCCACGCCCGAGCTCCACCACTTGCGGCCGTTGATCACATAGTGGTCGCCGTCGCGCTCGATGCGGGTCTCGATGTTGGTGGCGTCGGAGCTGGCCACCGCCGGCTCGGTCATCAGGAAGGCCGAGCGGATCTCGCCGTTCATCAGCGGACGCAGCCACTTTTCCTTCTGCGCCAGGGTGCCGTAGCGCATCAGCACTTCCATGTTGCCGGTGTCGGGCGCCGAGCAGTTGAAGACTTCCGAGGCGAAGCCGACCTTGCCCATCTGTTCGGCGATCAGGCTGTATTCCAGGTTGGTCAGCTGCTCGCCTTCGAACTCGAAGGTGTCGTCGACGTGATGCTGGCCGCTGTGCGGCGGCATGAAGAAGTTCCACAGGCCGGCGGCCTTGGCCTTCTTCTTCAGCTCCTCGACGACCTGGACCACCTTCCAGCGTTCGGCGCCCAGCACGTTCATCTCGGCCTCGTAGGCCGGGACGGCCGGATAGACGTGCTCGTCCATGAACGCCGTCACGCGATCCAGGAAGGCGCGTTGCTTGGGGGAGATGTCGAAATCCATGGCCGTTCCCTCTTCCCGCTCTCTCGTGTCAAACAGTTGTTTGAAGCTTTTGTAGACCGCCCTGACCGGCGCGGCAAGCGCCATGCGCCCGATCGTCGCGCCGAACGCGCCGAACCGGGTTGTCATGTCGGCGCGCCTGGCCGAAAAGACCCCCATGCTGAACCTGACCGCCGATACGCTCGAGGGCCGCTACGTCCGGCTCGAACCCGTCACCGTCGACCATCGCGACGAACTGAAGGGGGCCATCGACTGCGATCCCGACAGCTGGGAGATCATGTCGGTCAACGGCTGCGGCGAGGGCTTCGAGGACTTCTGGGGCGCGCTGCAAGGCGAGACCCAGCGGGGCGAACGCATCGGCTACGCCATCCGCCGACTGTCGGACGGCAAGGTGGTCGGCACCTCCAGCTACCTCAATATCCGCAGGCTGCACGGGGGTTTGGAGATCGGCTCCACCTTCCTGAACCCCGACGCGCGCTCGGGTCCGGTGAACCCCGAGAGCAAGCGCCTGATGCTGTCCCACGCCTTCGACAAGGCCGGGGCCATCCGCGTCGAGCTGGTGACCGACGTGCGCAACGCGCGCAGCCAGGCCGCCATCGAGAAGCTGGGCGCCAGCAAGGAAGGCGTGCTGCGCAACCACAAGATCACCTGGACCGGCCACGTGCGCGACACCGCCGTCTTCTCGATCACCGACTACGACTGGCCGGCGATCCGTGAACGGCTGGAGTTCCGCCTCGCCGAAACCTTCGTCTGACGACCTGGCGAAATAAAACGCCGTTCTCTCGACGGTCGTAAGACTTCCAAAAGCATCAGGCGCTAGCGTCGGTCCCCATGACGGCCATCGCATGCCTGCGTATCCTGTTCACGGACGGAGAAAGCCGTCCCGGAGAAGTGCCCAAGCACAAGGCGCAGGGCGTCGCGGACGCGTTCCTGAAAGCCCGCTGGCGCAAGCCGCGCAAGTGCGGGGCCGTGGCGCCCCTGGCCTTCGTCATCGCCGACACGCGCGTCGACCAGCTGGATCCCACCGAGCTGCAGGCCCTGGCCGCCGAGCTCGAAAAGGTGCTGTTCCCCGGCCGCCCGATCGGCACGATCGCCCTGATGAGCTTCGAGGGCGACGAGCAGGCGGTCCTGAAATTCGCCAGCCTGTCGGAGAAGGAGCTGATGGGCCTGATGGCGGGCGAGGGCTATGGCGGCGACGCCGGCCGCGTCCACGTCGTCCGCGCCGACTCCGTTCACCCGCTGCCCTGCACGCGCGAGGAAGCCAAGGCCCAGGCCGCCGAGAAGGCCGCCGCCGCCCAGCCCCCCGTCGCCGATCCGCCCCCCGCCGCCAAGCCCGCTCCGCCGAAGACGGCGGCGCGGATCGAGAGCCCGCCGCCGGCCGCCGAGACCGGCTGGTGGGGCGTCCAGGACCTGGCCCAGGGCGTTTTCGTCGGCTCGGCCATCGGCCTGCGCGCCGACCTGATCGGCCCGGTCCCCGAGGACGACGCCAAGCTGCTCAAGCGCGACCTGATCTGCCTGACCGACGCCCAGGCCGCGTTGAAGACCGCCGCGTTCGGCGAGATCCATGTGCCGTTCAGCTTCTGGAACCTGACCACGCCGTCCTCGCAGGACGCCTATCGCGGCCGCCTGTCGCGCTACCCGCTGGACCAGCGCCCGCGCCTGTGCGCCACGGTCTACGGCACGCCGCGCGAGGCCTCGATCGGTATGCTGCAGCAGGCCCGCGCCTTCCTGAAGGGCGGCTTCGCCCTGATGGACGTCCGGATCACCGACCCGACCTTCCCGATCCAGAGCCTGTCCCCCGATCTCGTCGACAGCATCACCCTGGTGCTGTCGGGCGAGACCGAGCAGGCGCGGCTGAAGCAGATCCTCAAGTTCGTCGAGCGCAAGGCCGGCTACGTCGCCAAGGGCGTCCGCCAGGCGGTGGCCAATGTGACCTCGGCCGTCGAGTTGGAGGCCTGCAAGGTCGCCGGCGTCGCCCGCGTCCAGGGTCCGATCGTCACCGACCTGCTGGACAAGCCCGTGGACGGCCCCGAGGCGGCCGAGCAGGCCAAGAACGCGGCTTGACGGGGCGCCGTTTCGCGGGCGCTTGACCCTCACCCCGCGTGAGCCCTGAGTGATCGCCCCATCGAGAGGGAAGGTCACTTGAGCGTCTACACGGTCAAACAGATGGCGAGGCTGTCCGGCGTCTCGGTGCGCGCGCTGCACCATTACGACGCCATCGGCCTGCTGCGCCCCCGCGCCGTGGGGGCCAACGGCTATCGCTACTACGACCGCGAGGACCTGCTGCGTCTGCAGCAGATCCTGTTCCACCGCGCCCTGGAAACGCCGTTGAAGGACATCCAGGCCGCCTTGGACGATCCGGGGTTCGACCTCGCCGCCGCCCTGCGCGCCCACCGGGTTCGCCTGGCGTCGGAGGCCGAGCGCTACGCCCGGTTGGTGGACATCGTGGACCGCACCCTCGCCGACCTCAAAGGAGACGAGACGATGGAAGACAAAGAGATGTTCAAGGGATTCGACCCGGCCAAGCAGGCAAGGCACGAGGCCGAACTGGTCGAGCGCTACGGCGAGCCGATGGCCGAGCGGATCGCGCAGTCCACGGCCGGCATGAAGAGCTGGGGCAAGGGCGACTGGGCCGGCTTCCAGCAAGAGGCCGCCGCGATCGAGCACGACATGGCCAGGGCTCTGAGCCAGGGCCTGCCGGTCGACAGCGATCCGGTGACGGCCATCATGCGCCGCCACTGGGCGTGGATCGCCAAGTCCTGGAACCGAGAGCCGACGCCGGACGCCTTTGCGGGCTTGGCGCATCTCTATCAGGACAACCCGGAGTTCACGGCCCGCTACGAAGCGATCGCGCCGGGGCTGACGGAATATCTGGCCGAGGCGATGCGCGCGTTCGCGGAGCGGCGGGCGGCTTAGCGCCCCCTCCGTCGCGACGCGTATCCGCATCGCGCCACCTCCCCCGCTTCGCAAGGGAGGAGAAGGCTGCGATCTCCTCACCCGTGTAACGGGGGAGGTGGCTCGGCGCCGGCAGGCGACGAGACGGAGGGGGCGCTATCGCACTAGCGCCGCCCGAACAGCTTCTCGATATCGGCCAGCTTCAGCTCCACATAGGTCGGGCGGCCGTGGTTGCATTGGCCGGAGTGGGGGGTGGCCTCCATTTCGCGGAGCAGGGCGTTCATCTCGGCGCCGTTCAGCCGGCGACCGGCGCGGACGCTGCCGTGGCAGGCCATGGTCGAGCAGACCTCCTCCAGCCGCTCCTTCAGGGCCAGGGCCGCGCCGTTCTCGGCCAGGTCGTCGGCGATGTCGCGGACCAGGGCGGCGGCGTCGGTCTTGCCCAGCAGGGCGGGGGTCTCGCGCACCAGCACCGCGCCGGGGCCGAAGCTTTCGATGACGAGGCCGAGACTCGCCAGCTCCTCGGCGCGGGCGACCACGCGCTCGGCCTCGGCGGGGTCGAGGTCGACGACCTCGGGCAGCAGCAGGGTCTGGCGCGCCACGCCGCCGTCGGCCATCTCGCGCTTCATGCGCTCGTAGACCAGGCGTTCGTGGGCGGCGTGCTGGTCGACGATCACCATGCCGTCGCGGGTCTGGGCGACGATGTAGGTCTCGTGCACCTGGGCTCGCGCCGCGCCTAGGGGATAGTCGATATAGCCCTCTCCCCCTTGCGGGGAGAGGGTTGGGTGTGGGGGTGTCAGCGCGGCGACGGTCTCTTCAAAGCCCGCGCGCCCACCCCCTGGCCCGCTCCCCGCGAGGGGGAGGGGGAAATCGCCCTCCACCCGCGCCGAAACCTCGGTCAGCCCCGGCAAGTCCATGCTTTGCATGTTCAGGGGCCGCTGCGTCGGCGGGGTCCAGCCGCCTTCGCGCCAGGCCGAGAAGCCCGCTGGCGAAGGACCCGGCGGGTAGCCCGGGAACGGACTCTGCTGGGCGCGGATGCTGTCCAGGGCCTGGGCCGCGACGGTGGTCGAGGCGCGGTGGCCCGCGCCGGCCAGGGCGTGCCGCAGGGCGCCGACGATCAGGCCGCGCACCAGGGCCGGATCGCGGAACCGCACCTCGGCCTTGGCCGGGTGGACGTTGATGTCGACCTCGGTCGAGTCCAGCGTGACGTAGAGCGCCGCCGTCGGGTGGCGGTCCCGGGCCAGGAAATCGGCATAGGCCGCGCGCAGGGCGCCTTGCAGCAGGCGGTCGCGCACCGGCCTGCCGTTGACGAACAGGTACTGGTGGGCGGCGTTGCCCCGGTTGTAGGTCGGCAGGCCCGCGAAGCCCGCCAGCCGCACGCCGTCGCGCGTCTGGTCGATCTCGATGGCGTTGTCCTGGAAGTCGCGGCCCAGCACGGCGGCGAGACGGGCGAGGCGTCCCTGAGGCCCCGGATGCTCGGCCGGCAGGCGCAGGATCCGCCGCCCGTCGATGTCCAGCGAGAAGGTGATGGCCTCGTGGGCCATGGCCTGGCGCTTGATCTCCTCGGTGATCGCCAGGGCCTCGGCGCGTTCGGACTTCATGAACTTCAGGCGGGCCGGCGTGGCGTAGAACAGGTCGCGCACCTCGATCCGCGCGCCGTGCGGGCCGGGGAAGGCGGCGGGGGCGACGTCGCCCACGCTGCCGCCCTCGACCAGGATCGAGAAGGCGTCGGCCTGGCCTCGGGCGCGGGAGCTGATCGACAGCCGCGCCACCGAACCGATCGACGGCAGGGCCTCGCCCCGGAAGCCCATGGTGTGGATGCGCAGGAGGTCCCACAGCCCGTCCTCGTCCGGGGCCAGCTTGGAGGTGGCGTGGCGCTCGATGGCCACCGGCAGTTCCTCGGCCGTGAGGCCGCAGCCGTCGTCGGCGACCAGGATGCGGGTCAGGCCGCCGCCGTGGGCCTCGACCTCGATCCGCGTGGCGCCGGCGTCGATGGCGTTGTCGACCAGCTCCTTGATCGCGCTGGCCGGCCGCTCGACCACCTCGCCGGCGGCGATGCGGTTGACGGTCTCGGGCGGCAGGCGGCGGATGGTCATCAAGCGGACTTTCGGGCGGAGCGCGCCGGCGGGACGAGCGCCACCATTGCCACTCCTTAATTTGACCGGCCGGACGGCGGTCGGCCAAGCAAGGACAGTCGACATATTTAGCGCGATTCCGCCGCCGTTCGAGGAACGGCGTGCTGGACCGCCTGCGGGCCAAGGGCTTCACCGTAACCGCGCCTGAATAAGGTCAAGCTTCCGCCATGGCGGCGCGCCACGGTTGAGCCGAAACAACGGGAGGCTGAATGCGCGCGTTTCTGACAGGCTTGATGCTGGCGGGGATCACCGTCGGGGGCCAGGCCCAAGCCCAGGCCCAGGCGATCGATGACCCTCAGGCCAATGTGGTCGAGGCCCTGGTGGTCAGCGCCAAGCTGCCCGGCCCGGCGTGGTGGCGGGTCTCGGACGGCGACACCACGATCTATGTGATGGGGATGCCGTCCATGCTGCCGAAGGGGCAGGCCTGGGACAAGACGGTGCTGGAGCGTCGCCTCGACGGCGCCTTCGCCCTGCTGACGCCGCCGGTCTGGCAGGCCGGGCTGACCGACATCCCCGCCATGCTGCGGCTGCGGGGCAGTCTGAAGGACGACGGCGCCTGGACCGCGCGGGCCCCGGCCCTGGCGGCGCGGACCCAGCACGCCTGGACCGCCGTCGACAAGAACGACGACGGCTGGCGCAAGTGGAAGCCGCTGTTCGTCGCTCTCCAACTGAACGGCAAGGCCAACAAGCAGGCCCAGCTGCAGATGTCCGAGCCGGACCGGACCATCGAGAAGCTGGCCCGCGAGCGGCGGGTCAAGGCGCGGCCGGCGGCGGTCCATAAGGCCATGCCGATGCTGAAGTCCCTGGTGCGCGAGAACAGCGAGGCGGCGGGGCTGACCTGTCTGTCCGAGACCCTCGACGCGGTCGAGGCCGGCTCCGCGCCAGCCCGGGCGGCGGCCGACGCCTGGGCGCAGGGCCGCGTGAAAGAGGCCCTGGCCGCTCCGCGCAGCGCCGAGCGCTGCGAGTTGCTGCTGCCGGGCGTCTCCGATCTGAAGCGCCAGCTGGTCGACGACGAGGTCGGAGGGCTGACCGACCTTCTGAAGACGCCCGGCCACGCCGTGGCGATCTTCCCGCTGCGGGCCCTGGTCGCCGAGGGCGGGGTGCTGGACAAGCTGCGGGCGAAGGGGATCACGGTGCGCACGCCGGGGGACGGGTAGGGGCGCTTCCGTCGCGAGGCCGAGGACAACCTGTTGAGCATCCACAGCTAGAGCGTGATAGCCGAAAGTGTGAGCGGTTTCGGCGGTTATCACGCTCTAAATGTTTGATTTGGAGCCTGTCGCGCCAGGGGCGCGGGGTGGTCGTCGGGCCAAGCTCAGCCCTTGCGCACGATCCGCGCGGCGGCGGCGTGGAAGCCGGCCTCGGCCTCGGCGGAGTCGGCGACGGCCGCGTGGCGGTCGCGGGCGACGCCCATGTTGCTCTTGGCGTAGCTCTCCGAGACCTTGCGGGCCTCCTGGGCGCGCAGGGCGGCGTTGGAGGCGGCGGTCTCGTGCCACTGGGCCAGGGCCTCGGGCGTCAGGTCGCCGGCCGCGTCGGGATGCGGCGCCACCTCGCCAAAGCCGATGGCCACGAAGCCGTGGATCACCCCGCCATAATCCTCTTCCGACAGCAGGAAGGTGATCTGCCGCTCCTCGACCTGGCCGGTGTAGTCCTGGGTGTCGGGCTCGAACTCGCGCAGCACCAGGATGTCGCCGACCTTGAAGTCGCGGTCGTTGCGACGGATCTCGAAGCGCTTTTGGCCCGACCGCACGGCGGCGAAATATTTGGGCCAGGTCTTCAGGTCGTGGCGGTTCATGGTCGGAAGCTTTTCTGGGAAAACGGAAGGCGGTGGTTCTGGCGGCGGAACCCTAGCGCACGGTTAATGGCTCAAACATATCCCCAAACCAACACGTCATCCCGCGACTTGTTCGCGGGACCCATTTGTCGGTCGCGGACGCGGAGCGGAACGGAGCGTTCACGGTGCGGCTGAACCATGGGTCCCGCGCATGAAGCGCGGGATGACGGCGCGAGTTGGGCGATCAGATCACGCGTCGACGCACAGCCGGACGATCTCGGCGCGCAGGTCCGGCATCCCCAGGCCCTTTTCGGACGAGGTGGCCAGCACGCGGGGGAAGGCCGCCGGGCGCTTGGCGATGGCCTTCAGCGTCTCGGCCACGACCTTGTCGACCTCGGCGGGCTTGATCTTGTCGGCCTTGGTCAGGACGATCTGGTAGGACACCGCCGCCTCGTCCAGCGCGTCCAGCGCCTCCAGGTCGACCTTTTTCAGGCCGTGGCGGCTGTCGATCAGCACATAGACGCGCTTCAGGTTCGGGCGGCCGCGCAGATAGGCCCGGCCCAGGTCCTGGAACTTGTCGGCGATCGAGCGCGAGACGCGGGCGAAGCCATAGCCGGGCAGGTCGACCAGCCGCACCGTCTCGGCCAGCAGGAAGAAGTTGATCTCCCGCGTGCGGCCCGGCTCGTTCGAGGCCCGGGCCAGGTACTTCTGGTTCACCAGGCCGTTGATCAGGCTGGACTTGCCGACGTTGGAGCGGCCGGCGAAGGCCACCTCGGGCAGGTCCGCGGACGGCATGGCGTCCATGCGCACCGCGCCCATCACGAACGAGACGGGTTGGGCGAAGAACACCCGGGCCCGCTCGATTTCCTCGTCGGTGAAGATGGGATCGTCGCTCATCAGGTCGCGCTTGCGGTCTTGCCCTGCAGGCGCGCCAGGATGCGGTCGATCGGCGTCTCCACCTTGTAGCGGCGCATGATCACGTACTGCTGGATGATGGTCAGGATGTTGCTCCAGCACCAGTAGATCACCAGGCCCACCGAGAACTGCGACAGGGTGAAGGTGAAGATGATCGGGAAGAACTGGAAGATGCGCTGCTGCATCGGATCGCCCGCCGGCGGGTTCATCGACTGGGTCAGCCACATGGTGAAGCCGTACAGCAGCGGCCAGACGCCGATGTGCAGGTTGCCGTCCAGGAAGCCGCCGATCATCGGGGCCGTCGCCGGATTCCAGGGGATCAGGCCGAACAGATTGAAGATGGTGCTGGGGTCGCGGGCCGACAGGTCGTGGATCCAGCCGAAGAACGGCGCGTGCCGCATTTCGATCGTGACCGTCAGCACCTTGTACAGCGAATAGAAGACCGGGATCTGGATGAAGATGGGCAGGCAGCCCACCATCGGATTGATCTTCTCCTTCTGGTACAGGACCATCATTTCCTGCTGCTGCTTGGCCGGATCGTCCTTGTGCTTGGCCTTCAGCTTCTCGACCTCGGGGGCGATCTTCTTCATCTTGGCCATGGACTCATAGCTCTTGTCCGCCATCGGATAGAGGATGAGCTTGAGCACGACGGTCAGCAGCATGATGGCCAGGCCGAAGTTGCCGACCAGCTTGTAGAAGATCTCCAGCACGTTGAAGATCGGCCGCGTGAAGAAGCGGAACATGCCCCAGTCCACCGCGTCGTCGAAGCGCGGGATCTCGGCCTTGGGGTTGTTCCAGAACTGCCAGATGGCCGGCGGCGTGGTCTTGCCGTACTCGTACTGGCGCAGCAGCGGCACGGTCTTGGCGCCGGCGAACAGGCGGGTCGTCTGGGTCAGGGTCGCGCCCGGGTTCAGGGCCTGGGTCGGACCGACGAAATTGACGTCATAGATGTCGGCGCCGGGCGCGGGCGTGACGCGGTACTGCGCCTTGATCGTCTGGTCCTGGCCCGGGATCAGCGCCGCCAGCCAGTACTTGTCGGTGATGCCCGCCCAGCCGCCGGTCGAGTCGAAGCTCTCCAGCGGATGGTCCTTCTTCCACGCGCCGTACTTGGACAGCTTCAGCTCGCGCTTGTCGCCCGCGCCCAGCACGCCGATGGCGCCCTCGTGGACGATCTGGGTCTTGCCCAGCTTGTCGGTGATGCCCTGGCGCTGGACGCTGGCGTAGGGGGCCAGCTGGAAGGCGGCGGCCCCGTTGTTCTTGACGCTGTCGGTCACGGTGAACATCGCGTCGGCGTCGACGGCGATCACGCGGGTGAAGACCAGGCCCTGGCCGTTGTCATAGGTCAGGGTGACCGGCGAATTGGGACGCAGCACCTGGCCCGGCGCGGCGGTCCAGACGGTGCGGCTGTCGGGCAGGCCCGGCAGGTTGGCGCCGGCCCAGCCGAAATCGGCGAACCAGGCGTGCTCGGCGCCCTCGGGGCGGAACAGCTCGACCGGCGGCGAGCCCTTGTCGGTGGTTTCGGCGTACTTGCGCAGCAACAGGTCGTCGATCCGCGCGCCCTTCAGGGCGATCGAGCCCGACAGCGAGGGGGTGTCGACGGCGATGCGCGGGCTCTGGGCCTTGGCGGCGTCGCGCGACAGGCGCATCGGCGCGGGGTTGCCGCTGGCGTCCAGGGTCACGCCGGCCTTGGCGGCGGTCTGGGCTTCGGCGGCCTTCTTGGCCTGAAGCTCGGCCTGGGCGCGCTTCTGCTGCGGACCCAGGACGAGGAACTGGTACCCGATCAGGATCACGAACGCGACGGCGATGAACGCCATCGTGTTTTTGTTGTCGTTCTGCTGCATGGAGCGCTTAACCGGAAACTTTGAGATCGGGTTGTTGGGAGGCGGCGGATGTGGACGGCGCGCCGGGGCGGGGCCGGGGAGGCTTGGCGCCCCCGCGATCGTACTCGGCGGCGAGGCTTATCAGCGCGGTTTTGACGTCGTCAAGCAAACGCCCCCATTCACGCGCGCCGGTGCCGCCGCGCGCGATGAACACATAGTCGTGCGAGGGGCGCGCATGAAGGGGCAGGACCAGCCGCGCGGCCTCGCGCAGGCGGCGCTTGGCGCGGTTGCGCTCGACGGCGCCGCCGATCTTCTTGGTGGCGGTGAAGCCGACGCGGACGACCGGGTCCTGGTCCTCGCGCTTGCGCATCTGGACGAAGACCGCCCCGCGCGACAGGGCCGGCGCCTTGGCGGCCAGCAGGAAGTCGGGGCGTTTCCGCAGGCGCTCGAACTTCAGAGCGGACGGCGTCTCAGGCATGAAAAAAGCCGCCTTTCCGGCGAGAACCTGAGGACAGGTCTGGGGAAAAGGCGGCTTTGATCATCGTCTTGCCTCCCGAGGGAGGAAGAGAAATTAGGCGGTCAGGCGCTTGCGGCCCTTGGCGCGGCGACGCGCGACGACCTTTTGGCCGTTCTTGGTGGCCATGCGCGCGCGGTAGCCGTGACGGCGGGCACGCACGAGCTTCGACGGCTGGAAGGTGCGCTTCACGACGTGGCTCCGAAATGCAAAAACGTTGAACGCGAGACGTCAGGTCCCGCGAGTGAGGGGCGGTGGATAAAAGAACGGGCGCGGGATGTCAACCTGAGTCGGTTCAGAGGGTTAGAGAACGGTTCTCTTCTTTCCCGATATCCCCGGCGAATGCCGGGGCCCAGATTCATCCGGAGCGTTTTGGGATGATCCGAGATCCGGTCTTCGTCGCTGTTTGAGGCTTGTGGGTTCGACCTGGACCCCGGCATTCGCCGGGGAGGTCGGAGGGATTGGCGCTACGGAACGATCACCGCCTTGCCCACCACCTTGCGATCGGCCAGCAGATCGAACGCCTCGCGCCAGCGCTCCAGCGGCAGTTCGGCGTGGACGTGGGGACGGATGGTCCCTTCGTCGGCCATCCGCCAGATCGCCTCGCCGTTCTCGCGGCCCTTGTCCGGGAACTGGCGGCCGTACTCGCCGGCCCGCACGCCCATGACCGAGAAGCCCTTGATCAGCGGCATGTTGACCGAGACCGTCGGGATGCGGCCCGAGGTGAAGCCGATGATCAGCAGCCGCCCGTCGAAGGCGATGCAGCGCACGCTCTCGTCGAAGACGTCGCCGCCCACGGGATCGTAGATCACGTCGGCCCCCCGGCCGCCGGTGATCTCTTTCACGCGCTCGCGGAAGCCCCTCGTGACATTGACCACGGCGTCGGGGGCATACAGCGCCTGGACCTGGGCCAGCTTGTCGTCGGAGGCCGAGGCGGCGATGACCCGCGCGCCCAGGGCCTTGGCCAGGTCGACGGCGGCCAGGCCCACCCCGCCGGCCGCGCCGTGGACCAGCACCCACTCGCCCGGCTCGACCCGCGCGCGGCGCACCAGGGCGACATAGGCCGTCAGATAGGCCGCGCCATAGGCGGCGGCCTCGGCGAAGGACAGCCGCGCGGGCTTGGGCTTCAGGGCGTCGGCCGACAACACGGCGTATTCGGCGAACCCGCCCAGCCGCGCCCCGCCGACCACCGCGTCGCCGACCTTCAGGCCGGTGACGCCCTCGCCCAGGGCGACGACCTCGCCGGCCAGGTCGAGGCCCGGCGTGAAGGGCAGGGGCGGTTTGAACTGGTACTCGCCCCGGGTCATCAGGAGGTCGGGAAAGTTGACGCTGGCCGCCCGCGCCCGGACCAGCGCCTCGCCGGGACCGGGCGTCGGCGTCGGGACCTCGCGCACCGCGCAGCCGGCGAAGTCGGGCGCCAGATCCTCGACGACGAGGGCGCGCATCTCCGTGGGTATGGTCACGCTCCCTTCCCCCTTGATGGGGGAAGGGTTGGGGATGGGGGTGACAGCGTGTCGAGATGGGGCGCGGCGGTGCTCAAGCCCGCCGCCGTCACCCCCATCCCTGCCCTTCCCCCATCAAGGGGGAAGGGAAGCGTGAGGCCGGACAGGCTCATGCCGTGGCCCGCTGGTCGAACGCTTCCCGCACCAGCCCCGCGATTTCGCGACAGGCCGCGTCGGCCGCCGGGATCGCGCCGGTGAAGGCGGTGAACCCATGCGCCAGGCTGTCGTAGCAGCGGTAGCTGACCGGCACGCCCGCCGCCTTCAGGCGCTTGGCGTAGGCCTCGCCCTGGTCGTTCAGCGGGTCGAAGCCGGCCGTGGCGACCACCGCCGGCGCCAGGCCCGAGAGGTCGGCGGTTTTGTCCGGCGACAGGCGCGGATCGGCCGGGTCGGCGTCGGGGCCCATATAGTGGCCCATGAACCAGTCCATCGTCTCGCGGGTCAGCGGATAGGCGTCGGCGTAGGTGGTCATGGACGGCGTCTCGCTGGCCACGTCCACGGCCGGATAGATCAGGATCTGCACGGCCGGCTGAGGCTCGCCCTTGCGCGCCATCTCCTGGGCGACGATGGCCGAGAAGTTGCCGCCCATGCTGTCGCCGCCGATGGCCGGCGGGACCGGCGCGGCGCCGAAGCGGGCGGTGTTGTCCCGCGCCCAGCGGTAGGCGGCCAGCACGTCCTCCAGGCCGGCCGGGAACTTGTGGTCCGGCGCCAGGCGATAGTCGACCGAGATCACCGCCGTCCGACAGATCCGCGCCAGGATCGAGCAGAAGGCGTGGCAGGTCTCCAGGTCGCCGATCACCCCGCCGCCCATGTGGGCGTAGACGATCAGCGGCGCGCCGCTGTCCTGGTTCTCGGGGCGATAGGCGCGGCAGGGGATCGGTCCGTTCGGCCCCTCGACCGACAGGCTCTCGGTGCGCACGCCGGGTTCCAGCGGGCCCTGGACGGCGGCCAGGCCCCGGGCGCTGCCGGCCACGGCCTCGGCGGGCGAGAGCGTGCTCATCGGCGGCAGCTTCTTGGCCGCGTGGGCGAAGAACTGGAAGCGCGGGTCCAGCGTGCGCCCGCCCTTATAGACCACGCCGCCGCCCGACATGGCCCGCAGGATCGGGCTGGGCAGCGACAGGATCAGCTTCAGGATGGTCTTCTGCGCGGCGTCCGAGGCCATGTTTGCTCCCTTAATATTGTCTAGCGTCGCTCCGAACCCGTCTCCCCGGCGAAGGCCGGGGCCCAGATTCGGTCCGAGCGGTTTGAGATGATCCGAGACGCGCCTGTCCCGACCCCGCTGGCGTTCGGGGCTCGATCTGGATCCCGGCCTTCGCCGGGAAGAACGGGGGAGGGGCGCTTGGAGGTCAAGGCCTACAACCTCGGCAAGGCGGGCAGGCCGCCCAGGATCAGCTTGACCGCGAAGTCGGCCGCGCCCTCGGTGTCGATGGGGCGGCGCTCCAGCATCTTGTCGCCGATCTCGCGGGCCACCGCGATGCAGGCCGAGGTCAGGTAGTCGAGGTCGACGGCCGGAGCGTGGGCGCGTTCCAGCACCCGGGCGAAGCCCTCGCGCACCTCGTCGAACACCGCGGTCATCTCGGGCGAGGGGCGGGCGTGCGGTATCTGCTCGCCCGGCGGACGGTTGATGCGCCAGCTCTCCTGCTCGGTGGCCACGAAGTTGAAATAGGCCAGGATCGCCCCGCGCACGAAGCTCTCGAAGTCGGTCGCCTTTTCGGACTCGGCGCGCAGAAGCGGCCGAAAGCGCCGCGCGCCGTCGTCGGCCAGGGCGTCGAACACCTCTTCCTTGGACTTGTAGTAGTTATAGAAGGTGCCTGAGGCGAGGCCGGTGCGGCGGATGATGTCGCGCACGGTCGCGGCGTCGTAGCCCAGCTCGCCGAACACCGCGCGGGCGGCGTCCAGGATCGCCTGGCGGTTCGCCGTCTTGGTCCGCTCCCGCTTGCCCGGCCTTTGATCGACATGGGGCTTGGGAAAATAGGCGATGTTCGACATGGGCGGCGACTCGAAGGCGGGACGTTCGTGACGCCCCGTCATGATCACAGCCTTAGTCGGCGGCCGGACGCAAGGGTTTGGCTTCGACCTTAAATATTCCGATCTCCCCGGCGAATGCCGGGGCCCAGATCTCGAACGTCTTTCATGATCGGAAAAGCTCCGAGCTTTTAGAGCCCACCCCTTGCGCTTTTCCATCTGGGCCCCGGCGTTCGCCGGGGAAATCGGAGTCGAGGGAGGTCTCACAGCGGCTTCACCGGCTGTTCGATGTCGTAGACGGCCTCGCTGATCGCCTCCAGCTTCTCGCGGTACAAGGCCTGGGCGTCGTGGAGACCCTGGTTGTAGAAATAGGGGCCCAGCCGTTCGGTGATGAAATCCAGCAGGAACTCGGCGTCGAAGCCCTTCACCTCCAGATCCAGCTCGGTCCGCAGGTAGTCGGAGAGCCCGCCGATCAGCTTGGCGCGGGTGTCCTTGTCGAAGGTGATCTTGGGCATGGTCTGCTTTCTCCCTTGCCCTTGATGGGGAAGGGGCGGGGATGGGGTGCGCGGCGGTGGATAGTGGCAAGGCCGCGTCCCTTTCGGAACCCGTGTCACCCCATCCAACCCCTTCCCCATCCAGGGGAAGGGCTTTAGCTCGCCAGCAGCGGTTCCGACTTGCTCTGCGCGATCGCCGCCACCGGCAGCTTGCCGCCGGCCGCCCTGGCCCGCGCCTCGCCCTTGGCGATCTCCTTCTTCAGGTCGGCGCAGTAGACGTTGAAGTCGACTTGGATGGTGTGCCGGGCCGCCTGGTAGAACTGGCCCAGATGGCGCTCCTCGTCCTTGACGATGATGCGCTGCATCTCCGCCTCCGGCGGCGGGGCGTATTGACCGACCAGATAGGCGGCCGCCAGCTTGGCCTGCTGCTCGGCGAAGTTCACCAGGGTCGGCAGGGGCTGGGCCAGGCCCATGAAGAAGAGGTTCGGGATCCCCGGTTTCATCATCCGCTTGAACAGCGGGAAGCGGTGGTCGGCGCCGGGCAAGAGCGCCGGATCGTCGAAGAACGGGAAGCTGATCTTGTAGCCGGTGGCGAAGATGATCGCGTCGACATCCTCGACGCTGTCGTCGGCGAAGCGCACGCGCTTGCCCTCCAGCGCCTTGATCGCCGGCTTGAACTTGATGTCGCCGCAGCCCGCGCGGGTCAGGAACTCGCCGGAGACCGACGGGTGGGCTTCCAGCGGCTCGTGGTCGGGCTTGGGCAGGCCATAGTCCTCCATCCGGCCGACGGTCTTCTTCAGCACCGACCGGGCCAGGGCCACGCCCAGCTTGCGCGGCATCCAGGCGGGCATGGCGGATTTGTCGGCCGGCTTGCCGTTCAGGTACTTGGGAAACACCCAGACCCCGCGCCGGGCCGAGACCCAGAGGTTCTTGGCGATCGGCCGCTGCGAGAGCTCGCTGGCGATGTCCATGGCCGAATTGCCCATGCCGACCACCACGACGTTCTTGCCGCGCATGTCCACCGGATCGAACGGGTCGCAATAGGCGTGGGCGTGGAAGGCGGGGCCGTCGAACTCGCCCGGATAGTCCGGCACGCGCGGGTCCCAGTGGTGGCCGTTGCAGACGAACAGCACGTCATAGAACCGGGTCTCGCCGGTCGACAGCGTCACCGACCACAGGCCCTCGCTGGTCCGTCGCGCCGTCTCGACCTTGGTGTTGAAGGTGATGGTCGGGCGCAGGCCGAAGTGGTCGACATAGTCCTTGAAGTACTGGAACAGCTGCGCGTGGTGCGGGAAGTCCGGCCAGTCCTTCGGCACGGGGAAGTCCTCGAAGGCCAGCCGCCACTTGCTGGTGTCGATGTGCAGGCTCTCGTAGCAGGCCGACAGGCCGTTGGGGTTCTTGTAGTACCAGTTGCCGCCGATCTCGTCGGACATCTCGAAGCAGTCGTAGGGGACGCCCAGGTCCTTCAGCCGCTTGAGGGTGGTGAAGCCGCTGCAGCCCGCGCCGATGACGCACGCCTTGGGCAGCCTCGCGTGGGGGACCCTGGCCGACATTCCACCCTCCTGACTTATCGTTGTTCAGGTGAGTGTACCGGCGTTACGCCAACCGGCAAGCGGCCTTTAGGGAAGCTCGCTCAGCGCCCGAACGTCTGGGGCGCGTAGGTGGCGACGCAGGCGGCGTTGCACTGGGCCCAGCGTCCGCCGCAGCCGTCGTCGTCGCCGCCCGCGTTGCAGAAGAACAGCGTCTTGGAGCAGGTCGCCTTGCACTGGGCCTGATCGCCGGGCGGCCGGGCGCTGGCCAGCGGGATCGGGGCGGGCAGCACGAAGCTGGGGGCGTTGACCGGCGCCGGAGGCGGCGCGGCGGCCTTGGGCGGCGGAACCACGATCACGGGCTTGGCCGGCGCGGCGGCGGCCGACGGGGCCAGGGCCAGCAGCAGGAGAAGGAGCGCGCGACGCATGGGCAAAGGCTAGCGGGACACGGTAAAGACCCGATTAACCATGTTGGCGTTCGGCGCCCGATCGCCCCGACCAAGGCCAGGGAGATCGGATCTTTTCGAGGCTACCCCTTCAGCATCTCGCGTCCGGCCCAGACGCTGTGGGTTCCGCTGCTGAGCTTGTGGGGCAGGGCCAGGCGGCAGACGACCTCGAAGCGCTTGGCGTCGATGATCGCGCACTCCGAGCGGCCCTTGGTCTCGTCGATCAGGAAGGTGACCAGATAGCCGTCGTCCTCGTCGGCCGCCCCGACCCGGGGCGCGAACGGCGCCTCGCTGGCGTAAACGCCGTCGGGCAGGGTGATCGACCAGCTCTCGCCGGTCTCCAGGTCGTGCTTGACGAAGCCGTTGAACAGGAACCAGCCGGGCCGCGTGGTGGTCGAATAGGCGTAGCGATAGGGCCGGCCGGCGTATTTCTGATTGAACATGCCGAATTCCAGGATCCGGTCGTCCAGGTGCTTCTCGGTCGTCTGGCCGGTCTTCAGATTGAACCGCCAGCGGTGCAGCTTGGGAAGGAAGCTGTGCTCGTCCAGATAGGCCATCAGGTGGCCGTGGCCGTCGGGGGCGCTTTCCAGCGGGCGCGGGGTCGGGTTTTCCTGGAAGTAGCCGTCCAGCACCACCTCGTCGCCGTCCTCATACGCGTTGAGCCAGTGCAGCACATAGGTCGGCTCGGCCTCGAACCAGCGCGGCTCGCCGCCGTGGCGCGGGACGATGGCGAAGCGCGACGGCACGCCCTTGTGCAGGCGCACCGCGTGGATGTTCCGCGCCATCAGCTCCTGGTCCCAGAACACCGGCAGGTCGTTGAGGATCGCGTATTTCGACGAGAAGGCCATGTCGTGCGGCAGGCGCGGGCCGGGCGTGGGGACCGCCTGATAGACCGTGCGCTTGCCGCTGGCGTCGACCACGCCGTAGTGCATGTAGGGCGCGGACTTGGAGTAGTTGAAGAACAGCAGCTCGCCGGTGGCCTCGTCGACCTTGGGGTGGGCCGACACGCCATCCAGCGGCGCCCATGTGGCCACGCCCAGGGTCTCCAGGGTCAGCGGATCCAGCCGATAGGCCTCGCCGCACTGGTAGAAGGTGGCCAGGGCCTCGCCGTTGTGAACGACGATGTCGGTGCTGGCGCTGTCCTTCAGGGCGCCGTGGGCGCCGAAGCCGGGGCGCTTGGACGTGCCCGGACCGTCCATCAGCCCGCCCCACAGGCCCTCGCCGGCTTCCTGCTCGGCTTCGAAGCACCGCGTGCGGACGAAGCGGTTGCGATAGGAGGCCTCGCCGCCCTTGAACTCGATCTGGCAGATCATGCCGTCGCCGTCGAACGGGTGATAGCGGCCCAGCGGGTCGTGGACGGGGTTTTCGGTGTTGCGCAGATAGACGCCGTCCAGGTCGGTAGGGATCGCGCCCTCCAGCACCGGCAGGTCCCAGGCGTTGACCTCCTCGTGCAGCGGGGTCCAGGGCCCGGTCATGTACGGGTGGTTGGTCGGCGACAGCGACACGCGCACCGGCGGCAGGCGTTCCACCTTCATCTCGGCGACTTTCTGGGCGACCTTCATCTCGGCGACGGTCATGGCGGCTCCTCCCGATCGAGACGCCTAGTATGACGCCTTAGTCTCGTTGTGCAAGTTTCCCATGCGTCGCTTTCGCGCCGCGAAGGGGGCGTCCTACGCCAGAGCCGCGAACGCCTCGGTGGTCGCGTCCAGTCCCGAGGCCTCATCGGTCCAGATCGCCACGACCCGGCAGCCGCGCGCATAGGCGGCGAAGCCGCTGCCGGGGCCGCCGCCGGTGTGGCCCAGAGGATGGTTCAGCGGATCGTCGGCCCGCAGCATCAGGCCCAGCGCGTAGGCCGGGTCCGGGTGCAGGGCGCTACGGTGTTCGGGCAGGGCGCGGCGCTCCAGCATGGCCGCGAAGGTCTCGGGCGACAGCAGGGCGCCGGTGATCAGCGCGCGCAGCAGCCGGGCGGCCTCGATCGCCGGACCCACGACCAGGCCGTGATAGACCCAGCCGGGATGGTAGTCGGGCGCGCCGCCCATGGCGACGTCGGCCAGGTCCTCCGGCGTCAGCGCCAGTCGGGCGGCGGTCAGGCCGGCCGGCGCGAAGACCAGGGCGCGCAGGGCCTCGCCCAGCGCGAGGTCGGACGCGGCCGAGACGACCTGGGCGACCTCCAGATAGCCGATGTTGGAATAGGCCCAGCCTTCGCCGGGCGGATAGCGGAGACGGGCGGCGTCGGTCTCGGCCAACAGGCGGTCGGTCGACCAGGGCTGCGCGCCGGCGGCGACGTCGTCGTGATAGGCGGGTAGGCCGCCATAGTCGGGCAGCCCCGCCTCGTGCCGCAGCAGCTGGGCCAGGCTGAAGGGCCGTCCGGGCAGCGGCTTGTCCAGCGCCAGACGGCCGTCCTCGACCAGGCGCAGGGCGGCGATGGCCAGCGCCGTCTTGGTGAAGCTCCACCACGGAACGGGGCCGGCATGGCCCGAAAGGGTCTCGGTTCCGGCGGAGTTGATCAGGGCGCGCGATTCCACCCTGCCTTGATACTACCGCGCCGGGCTGACCCGCCAGACCGTGTCGCCCACATCGTCGGCGACCAGCAGGGCGCCGCTCTTGTCGACGATGACGCCGACCGGACGGCCCTGGGCCTTGCCCTTGTCGTTCAGGAAGCCGGTGACGAAGTCCTCGACCTTGCCCGCGGGCTTGCCGGCCTCGAACGGGACGAAGATCACCTTGTAGCCGGCCTGCGGGTTTCGGTTCCACGAGCCGTGCTGGCCCACGAACACGCCGCCGCGATAGCGGGCCGGGAAGCTCTGGCCCTGATAGAAGGCCAGGCCCAGCGAGGCGGTATGGGCCCCGACCGCGAAGTCCGGGACGATGGCGCGCTCGACCAGGTCGGGGCGGCGGTCGCTGTCGCGGATCCGCTTGTCCGCGTGCCGGCCGAAATAGCTGAAGGGCCAACCGTAGAAGCCGCCCTCGCGCACCGAGGTGATGTAGTCGGGCACCAGGTCGTCGCCCAGCTCGTCGCGCTCGTTGACGGCGGTCCACAGCTGGCCGGTGGCCGGATTCCAGTCCAGGCCGTTCGGATTGCGCAGGCCCGAGGCGAAGACGCGCTTGGCGCCGGTGGCCAGGTCGATCCGCAGGATCGCGGCGCGGTCGGTCTCGGCGGCCAGGCCGTTCTCGCCGACATTGCTGTTCGAGCCGACCGTGGCGTAAAGCGCCTTGCCGTCGGGACTGGCGATGATGTTCTTGGTCCAATGGTGGTTGATCGGCCCGCCCGGCAGGTCGGCGATCTTGCGGCCCGGCGCGTCGATGCGGGTCTGACCCTCGACATAGGGGAAGGCCACGATGGCGTCGGTGTTGGCGACATAGAGCGTGTCGCCGACCAGGGCCATGCCGAACGGCGAGTGCAGGTGGGTCAGGAACGGGACCTTGGTCTCGGCCACGCCGTCGTGATCGGCGTCGCGCAGCAGGGTGATGCGGTCGGCGCTGGGCACGCCCGCTCCGGCTTTCTTCATCAGCAGACCCTCGAAGAAGCCGCGAACGCCCTTCGGCTTCTCGCCGTCGCGCGGGCCGTTGGTCTCGGCGACCAGCACGTCGCCATTGGGCAGGGCCAGCAACCAGCGCGGATGGTCCAGGCCCTTGGCGAAGGGCTGGATCCGGAAGCCGGCCGGGACCTTCGGCGTCTGGCCCGCCGGCCATCCGACCACGTCGGAAACCTTAACGGTCGGGATCAGGGCGCGTCGCGGTTCGGGCAGGGCGGGGTTGGCGCCGTAGCCGACGGAATTCCCTGTCTGGCCAGGGCTTTGACCGCATCCCGCCAAGGCCGCGAGCGCGGCGCAGGCGACCAGCGCCCCGTAAAAACCGCGACGCATAGCCGCTCTCCCTCTTCATCCAGCGTTCAACGCGCGAGGGCTCTAATCGGCCACGGTCGTCGAGACGGGTTTGGCCATGGTGAAGTTCTTAGCCACAACGATCAACCGCAGATATCTGATGGGCGGCCTGCTGGGCCTCGGTGCGCCGGGCGCGGCCTCCGCCGCCGCGCGCGGGAAGCCGCCGTCCCCGCCGCTGGTCACGCTGCTGGGCGATTCCATCACCGCCGGCCTGGGCGTGGCCGAGGGGCTGGCCCTGCCGGCGCGGCTGCAGTCGGCGCTGGATCAGCTGCGCGTCCGCGCCCGCGTCTTCGGCTTCGGGGTGATGGGCGACACCACCCTGGGCGGCCTGGCGCGGGTCGAGCGCGTGCCGGTCGGCACCAGCGTCTGCGTCGTGGCCCTGGGCGGCAACGACCTGCTGCAGGGCGCCGACCCCGCCTGGACCCGCGCCAACCTCCGCGCCATCGTCCAGCGCCTGAAGGCCCGCGGCATTCGCGTGGTGCTGGCGGGCGTGCGCGCCCCGGCCCTGCTGGGCGTCGACTACGCCCGCCGCTTCAGCCAGATCTATCCGCAGCTGGCCCAGGAGGAGGGGGTGTTCCTCGAGCCCGACTTCTTCACCGGCGTGATCGGGGTCGCCCGCTACATGCAGGGCGACGGCATCCATCCGAACGCGGAAGGCGCGCGGATCATCGCCGATCGGCTGGCCCCGGTGGTGGCGCGCGCGCTGAGCGCCTGACGCGAAAACGCCCTCCGCGGCGGGCGCCTACTCCGCCGCGTTCAGGCCGTGCTTGTCGCCGGACGCGTGATGGCGGCCGCCGAACAGCCGGCCCATCAGCCGTTCGGCGCGGGTCTTCAGACCGTCCATCAGCACGAACACCACCGGGATGTAGAGCAGCGACAGCAGGGTCGAGGTGATCAGGCCGCCGATCACCGCGATGGCCATCGGGGCGCGGAACTCGACGTCCGCTCCGAAGCCCACGGCGACCGGGATCATGCCCGCGCCCATGGCCACGGTGGTCATCAGGATCGGCCGGGCCCGCTTGTGGGCGGCGTCGATGATCGCCGTGCGCTTGTCCATGCCCTGTTCCTTCATCGCCATGATCGCGTACTCGACCAGCAGGATCGAGTTCTTGGCCGCGATGCCCATCAGCATCAGGATCCCGATCAGGGTCGAGATCGAGAAGCTGGAGTGGACCAGCACCAGCAGGCCGAAGGCGCCGCCGATGGCCAGCGGCAGGGCCACCATGATCGTGATCGGGTGGGCGAAGCTGCGGAACAGCAGCACCAGCACGACGTACATCAGAAGGATGCCGGTCACGAGCGCGCCGACGAAGCCGGTGACCATCTCGGCGATGAACTCGGAATCGCCGGCCGGGGTCTCCTTGACGCCCGGCGGCAGGTGCTTGACCGAGGGCAGGGCGTGGACGCGCTTGGCCGCCTCGCCGACGACGATGCCGTCCAGCTCGGCGGTGATGGTGGCCACGCGCGAGCGGTCCTGGCGGCTGATCTGCGAGGGACCGGCGCCGAAGCGGATGTCGGCCACGGCCTCCAGCGGCACGGGTCCGTTGGCCGACGGCACGCGCAGGGTTTGCAGCACCGCCAGATCCTCGCGAGCGTTCTGCGACAGGCGCAGGCGGATCGGCACCTGGCGGTCGCCGAGATTGTACTTGGGCAGGTTCTGGTCGACGTCGCCGATGGTGGCCACGCGCACGGCCTGCGAGATCGCGCCCGCCGAGACGCCGGCGCGCGCCGCCTGGTCGGGCTTGGGCGTGACGACGATCTCCGGACGGGCGATCGCGGCGGTGTTGACCACGTGGGCCAGGCCCGGGACGCCGCGCATCTCGGCCTCGACCTTGCGGGCGGCGGCTTCCAGGTCCGGGCCGTTGTCGCCCAGCAGGCTCAGGGTGTAGGACGCGCCGCTGGAGGGGCCGCCGCCATTGTTGCTGCCCGAGCCGATGCGCGCGCCGGGAATGGCCGCCAGCTGGTCGACCATCTCGCGGTTGAACTGCCGCTGGCTCATGCGCTGGTGCTTGTCGATCAGGTCGGCGGTGACGCTGGCCGTGTTGATCGAGTCGCCGCCGACCGCGGCATAGACGCTGACCACTTCCTTGCGGGCCAGCAGCGCCTTGGTGACGCGCTGGGTCACGGCGTCGGTCTCGTCCAGCGTCGCGCCGGGCGGCAGCTCGACCGAGAACTCGGCGCGGCCGCGATCGACCGCCGGCTGGAACTCGAACGGCAGGCGGGTGGCCAGGAACACCGAGCCGGCGAACAGCGGAATGCCCATCAGCAGGACCTTCCAGCGATTGCGCAGGCCCCAGTTCAGCGCCTTCAGATAGGGCCCCATCCACGGGGGGTCCTTGTCCTCATGGCTGGCGTCGGCCTTCAGCATGTAGGCGCCCATCAGCGGCGTCAGCAGGCGGGCGACCACCAGCGAGAACAGCACCGAGATGCAGGCGGCCAGGGCGAAGGCCTTGAAGAACTGGCCGATGATGCCGGGCATGAAGCCCACGGGCGCGAACACCGCCACGATGGTGAAGGTGGTGGCCACGACGGCCAGGCCGATCTCGTCGGCGGCTTCCATGGCCGCCGCGTAGGGGCTTTTGCCGCCGCGCATGTGGCGGACGATGTTCTCGATCTCGACGATGGCGTCGTCGACCAGGATCCCGACGGTCAGCGACAGCGCCAGCAGGGTGATGCCGTTCAGCGACTGGTTCAGCGGCGCCAGCACCGCGAAGGTCGGGATCAGCGACAGCGGGATGGCCACGGCCGACAGCAGGGTGGCGCGCCAGTCGCGCAGGAACAGCAGCACCACCAGCACGGCCAGCACCGCGCCCAGGATCAGCGCCTCCATCGAGGCCGCGTAGCTGTTCTCGATATATTTGACGTTGGAGGTGACCTCCTCGATCTTCAGCTCGGGGTGGTCCTTGTTCAGCTGGGCGACGGCCTTGCGCACCTTCTCGGCGGTCTGGACCTCCGAGCCGCCGCGCGAGCGGACCATGTTGAAGGTCACGACCTCCTGGCCGTCATAGCGGGCGCGCGAACGCGGCTCGGCCCAGTGGTCGGTGACCGTGCCGAGATCGCCCAGACGCACTGTGCCCCCGCCGGACATCGGCACGCGGGTCTCGCGCAGCTGCTCGACCGAGCCGGCCGCGCCCAGGGTGCGGATGGCCCGCTCGGCGCCCGAGATCGTCACCCGCCCGCCGGGCAGGTCGGCGTTGGACGAGACCAGGGCCTGGCTGACGGCCGCGGCCGTGACGCCGCTGGCGGCCAGGCGATCGGGATCCAGCGCGACCTCGATCTCGCGGCTGACGCCGCCTTGCCGGTTGACCTGCCGCACGCCCTTGATGGCCAGCAGCGCCCGGCTGACGTCGTTGTCGACGAACCAGCTGCGCTGTTCCGGCGTCAGGGTCGGCGCCCGGACCACATAGGTGATCAGGCCGTTGCCGGTGGTGTCGATCCGGGTGACGATCGGTTCCTGCATGTCCTGCGGCAGCGAGCCGCGCAGATTGGACATGGCGTTGCGCACGTCGTTGGTGACGCGCTCGTGGTCCACCCCCAGCTCGAACTCGATGAAGGTGGTCGAGGCGCCGTCGACGACGGTGGAGTTGATGTGGCGCACCTGGCCCAGGCCCGCGACCGAGTCCTCGATCAGCCGTGTGACCTGGGTCTCCAGCTCCTGGGGCGCGGCGCCGGGGCGCACGGCCGTGACGACGACGAACGGGAAGTCGACGTCGGGATTGTTGTTGATCCGCATGCTCTTGAAGCCGGCGATCCCGAAAACCGTCAGCAGCAGGAACAGGATCACGACGGGGATCGGGTTCTTGATCGCCCAGGATGAGATGTTGCGCATCGGACGGTCCTCAGCGCGCCGGTTGGGCGGGGGTCTGGACGCGCGGCGTCGCGCCCACGCGCACGGGGTCGCCTTCGCCCAGGAAGCCCGCGCCGTCGACCACCACCGTCTCGCCCGGGTTCAGGCCCGCGGCGGCGACGCGGTCGCCGGTCGTGGCCAGCACGTCGATCCGGCGGAAGTGAACCTTCTTGCCGGCGTCGACGACGAACACCCCGGGGCGGTTCTCGCGGTACAGCACCGCGGCCGAGGGCACGACCAGGGCGGGCTGATCGCCGGCGTCGATGGTGGCGCGGGCGAACATGCCCGGCCGGAACGCGCCCATGGCGGTCAGCGCCACCCGCGCCATGCCCAGACGGCTGGACGGATTGACCTCGGAGGTGACGATGCGGACCCGGCCGCTCATCTGGCCGACCTTTTCGGAATAGACCTTGGCCGGCATCCCGGCCTTGACGGCCGAGAGGTCGGTCTCGGGAATTTCGGCGTTCAGCTCCAGGCGGCTGTCGCGGACGATGCGGAAGAGCTCGCTTCCGGCGGTGACGATCTGGCCCTTGTGGACGCTGCGGCGGCTGATCAGCCCGCCGACCGGCGCGCGGATCGTGGCCTGGGCCAGATGGGCGGCGGTCTCGCCGCGCGCGGCCTCGGCGGCGGCCAGGTTGGCGGCGGCCGAGCCTTCCTTGGCCGTGGCGGTGTCCAGGCCGGCCTGCGACAGGTAGCCCTTGGCGTTCAGCTCGCGCGAACGGTTCAGCGACGCCCGCGCCTCGGCCAGGGTGGCCTTGGCGGCCGCGACGCTGGCCTCCTGCTGGCGCAGCTGCGCGGCGATCAGGGTGTCGTTCAGCTTGACCAGCACCTGGCCGGCCTTGACCACCTGACCCTCTTCGGCGTTGACCGCCAGGGCGGTCAGGCCGCCGGTCTCGGCGCCGACCGGCACCTCTTCCCACGGCGAGATCGTGCCGCTGGCGTTGATCTGGCGAGCGATCGGCGCGCTGACCACCTGGGCCACGCTGACGGTCTGGGCGGCGGTCCCGCCCTCGGCGGCCTTGACCTTCTTGGGCTTCTTGTCGCCGCAGCCGGCCAGCGCGATCGCGCTGACGCCCAGGATCAAGACCAGCGCGCTCACAGACGGGCGACGCCCCGCGATCCGGTTCAGCACGACGATATCCCCAGCCACAATTAAAAGCCCGCCGGCCTTCTAGCCGACAAACCCCGGAGCGCTGAGTTAATTTACCGTAAGACGATAAATGGCCCTCAATGCGCGTCAGGCTTTCACGTCGCGGTCCGTCCCGGCCTGCGCCGCCTTGGCCCGGGCGAAGGCGGGGCGGTCCCGCATCCGGGCCCAGTACGCGGTCACGGCCGGGGAAAACTGCTCGGAAAGATCCAGCGTCTCGGCCAGCAGCAGGGCGTAGGCCACCGAAATGTCCGCGCCGGTGAAGCGTTCGCCGGCCACGAACGGCGCGGTCTCGAGCCGGGCGTCCAGGCCGCGCAGCCGCGCCAGGAACCAGCGGGCGTAGTCGCCGGCGACCTGGGGATTGCGCCGATCCTCGGGCTCCAGCCGCGTGTAGCGCAGCACCAGGGTCTGCGGAAAGGTCAGGGTCGCCTCGCCGTACAGCAGGCCGTTCAGATAGGCGCCATAGCCGGCCTCGTCCGGGCGCACGGACAGGGCGCCGTTCCCATGACGCATCGACAGGTACTCGATCATCGCCGAGGACTCGGTCATCCGCGTCTCGCCGTCGACCAGCAGCGGGATGGTGCCCAGCGGGTTTTCGTCGAGATAGTCCCGGGCGTGGAAGCGCGGCGGGAACGGTAGCAGCTTCAGCTCATAGGGCAGGCCCAGCTCCTCCAGCGCCCAGAGCGGCCGGAACGAGCGGGCGTCGCGGCAGTGCCAGAGGGTGATCATGCCTGTCTCCCCATATCCCCTCCGACCCCATATCCCCTCCCGACGCGTCGGAGGGGTGAACGAGACGGCGCGGCGCGCGCCCTCGTCCACCGCCTCCCCCGCGCGGAAAGAGGGCGATCAGAGCCGCTCGATGATCGTGACGTTCGCCAGGCCGCCGCCCTCGCACATGGTCTGCAGGCCATAGCGGGCGCCGCGATCCTTCAGGGCGTGCACCAGGGTGGTCATCAGCTTGGCCCCCGAGCCGCCCAGCGGGTGGCCGAGCGCGATGGCGCCGCCGTGGACGTTCAGCCTGTCCGGATCGGCGCCCGTCGCCTGAAGCCACGCGGTCGGCACCGAGGCGAAGGCCTCGTTGACCTCGTAGAGGTCGATGTCGCCGATCTTCATGCCGGCCCGCTCCAGGGCCCTTTGGGTGGCGGGGATCGGCGCCTCCAGCATGATGACCGGGTCGTGGCCGATCACCGTCATGCCGTGGATCCGCGCCAGCGGCGTCGCGCCCAGCGCCTTCAGGCCGCGTTCGTTGACGATCATCACGCCCGCCGCGCCGTCGCAGATCTGGCTGGAGGTGGCGGCGGTCAGGCGGCCGTCCTCGGCCAGCAGCTTCACCGCGCCGATCGACTCCCGCGAGGCGTCCCAGCGGATGCCCTCGTCGGCGGCGTGGGTCTCGGTCGTCCCGTCCGGCAGGGTGACCTCGATCGGCACGATCTCGGCGGCGAACTTGCCGGCCTTGGTCGCTGCGGCTGCGCGCTGGTGGCTGGTCAGGGCGTAGGCGTCCAGCACGTCGCGCTCCAGGCCGTACTTGCGGGCCACCATCTCGGCGCCGGCGAACTGGCTGAACTGGATGTCCGGATAGCGGGCCTGGATGCGCGGGCTCATATAGGTCCCGAAGCCGTTCTTGTAGGGCAGGGTCGAGGGCAGGCCCATCGGCACGCGGCTCATGCTCTCGACGCCGGCGGCGATGACGATGTCCATGGCCCCCGACATCACGGTGGCGGCGGCGAAGTGGATGGCCTGCTGCGACGAGCCGCACTGGCGGTCGACCGACGTGGCCGGCACGCTCTCGGGCAGCTTGGAGGCCAGGACCGCGTTGCGCGCGATATTGACGGACTGCTCGCCCGCCTGGCCGACGCAGCCCAGGATCACGTCCTCGATCAGGGCCGGATCGGCGCCGACGCGCTCGACCAGGCTATCCAGCACCACGCCCGCCAGGTCGGCCGGATGCCAGCCAGAGACCTTGCCGCCCTTGCGCCCGCCGGCCGTCCGCGCGGCCGCCACGATATAAGCTTCGCCCATGTGTTCCTCCTGTGGCGGGGAGGAAAACAGGCGGTGGCGCCTATGTCAGCGGTGACGCGGCGTCAGGGGGCGCTGGTCTGGCGTTGTCCGGAGGCGCGGGACAGGCTGCCAATCAGCAGGGCGAACATGGTGAGGTAGCTGAAGAGGTTGCTGGCCGCGAAATAGGCTCGGCCCCAGATTTTTGGGTCCAGCATGACCGCGAGGTGCACTAGCACGATCAGTCCAAGGAAGGCGCTCGCCCACATGGGCCACCAGCGGTCGGAGGTTAGAGAGATCGCCAGGACCACCAGGAAGAGGACGATGTCGACCGTCATCACGGCGATATCGAGACCGGCCTCGCGGGCGGCGCGCATCAACACGGCCGAAGCGAACCAGGCCAAGATCATGGCCACGGCGGAAAGACGTTCCGGCCGACCGCCGAAGCTCAAAGCGAACCCGCACGACGTCAGCAGGACGATCAGGCTGGCCCACTGGTGAAAGGTGTGGAGCGTCATGCGCTCACCCTATCGCGTCTTCAGACGGTTGCTAGAGCGCGTTAGGTTCAAGTGTGAGCGGTTAAACCGCTCGAACGCGCTCTCAATATTTGAATCTAGAGCCTGTTCCAGCCCTCGCTGGAACAGGCGCTGCATTTCGCTAGAGCGCGCTATCTAAGCGACTTCGCGCTCGTCCGCGACGACTTCAAGGAAGCCCGTCTGAGTCGGGGGCGGAGGCTTTTCACCGCCGCCGCCGAAGGCCACGCGCGACAGGCCAATGTCGCGCTGGGCGACCGACAGTTGCTGATGGGTGGCCACGATGTTCTGGCGCGCCACGCCCAGGGCCTGCATCGTCTCGATGGCGCGCATCAGCGCGTCCTGACCGATGATCGCCGAGAGGTTGGCGTCCTGACGGGTCGCGGGCATCAGGCCGGCCAGGGCGGCGGTCTGGGTGATCGCGGCGTCGATGGCCTTTTCCGCGGCGAAAAGGGCCTCGGCCACGGTTTCGGCGGCGAGACGGCGTTCCTTGAGCATGCGTTCTCTCCTCGCGCGCGGCCAGCCCGCCGGCGCGTTGCTAAGGGTTTGATGTTCCGAGAAGCGATCGCGCCTGCCCCAGCGGCGCGACGATCAGGTCACAGAAGGCCTTCCAGCGCGTGGAGCCCCGCCAGGATCGATCCGAACGCCAGGGCGGTCAGAACCATCACGGCGGCGATGAAGGCCAGCCGGAGCGGAAGGCTCAGTCGATTAGGTCGACCCCATCCAAGTCCGGCGAAGAGCTGTCGGAGTCCGACAGGAACGTCTCGTCCATCACCGCGCTGGCGATGCAGAGGATCTCCCGCAGCACCAGTTCCGAAGGCTTGAACGGGGCCTGCTTGCGCGTGGCCTCCACCAGATCGCGCACCATCGCCGCGCCCGTCGGGGAGACCGAAAGGCTCGTCAATTGGCGCTCCAGCTCGCCCCAGGTGATCGGGGGCAACAGCTCGGCCGTGTTCAGGCGGGGCCAGTCGTTCTGGAAGTTGATCACGTCCTGACGAATGTGGGTCACCCGGCCGATCGCGTCCTTCTGATACGGAGTAAGTTCCTGCACGGTAAGCTCCTTGCTCAACGCCGTCAGGAGACCGTGACAGGGGGGGATCGCCTAGCCGGGCCGGATCGGACCCCGACGCGATCGGAGGGGGGACCCCGACGGGACGCCCGGCCCGGGCGCGGCGTCGCGCGATCCCCGATCGAACAGCCGGCGGGCGGCGTCGTAGCGATCGGCGGCGCCCAGGCGGCGGCGGGCCTTGTCCAGGTGCCAGTCGACCGTGTGCTTGGACAGGCCCAATTCCCGGGCGATTTCCTTGGAGCTCATGTGCCGATCGACGAGTCGGAGGCATTCGCGCTCACGCTCGGTGAGGCGGTCTAGGTCGTCGACCTGATCCGTCAGTGAAGGATCGCCCTTGCCCATCGGCGGAACCTTATGCGAACCCGAGGCTTCGACAAGCCGTTGAAACATTAAACCTGCGCTACGGATTCGCGAGGCGCGTCGCCAGAGGCGAGCGTCGGCCTCGGCCTCCGGGAGGCGGATCTAAAGGTTTTGATAACGCTATCTTTAGGATCGCGCGAAGAGGCGTTTTGTCGCGGATAAGGCGTTCTTGGAGCCCGACCTCAACCCCCGCGTCGGGCGGCTTCGGACTCGGTGGCGGGCGAGGCCGCGCGGATCAGTTCCAACACGTCGACGATGATCGCGCGCATGGCGGTCTGGGCCCTGTCGGCGTCGCGGGCGATGATCGCCTCGGCCACGTCCTCGTGTGACGGGATTGAGGCGGTGCGGCCCTTGATGCGGTTGGTGAAGCGGATCGAGATGCGCAGGGCCGTGTTCACCAGCTCGTGCAGCTCGCGATAGAAGGGGTTCTTGGTCGCGTTCAGGATGGCGATGTGGAAGGCGATGTCGGCCGACAGCGGGTCGTCCTCGCCCTCGGCGGCGGCCTCCATCCGGCGCAGGCCCTTGCGGATCTCCTCCAGTCCCGCCTCGTCGGCGTTGCGCGCGGCCAGGGCGGCGGCGGCCGGCTCGATCCCCAGGCGCATCTCGGTGAAGTCGGCCAGCAGTCGCAGGGAGAACTTGCGCTCCAGCAGCCAGCGCAGCACGTCGGGGTCGAGCATGTTCCACTCGGCCTCGGGCTCCACCACCGTGCCGTGGCGCGGCCGGGCGCTGAGCAGGCCCTTGGCGGTCAGCATCTTGACCGCCTCGCGCGTCACGGTGCGGCTGGCGCCGAACTGCTTGGACAGCTCCCCCTCGGTCGGAAAGCCCACCTGGGCGTATTCGCCGGTCACGATGGCCTGACCGAGTTGCTCGACCAGTCCGTAGGTCAAGCTCAAGCCGGGCTGGGTCCGCATCGGCGACTCTTCTTCCTTCTCGCGACGACGCGGGCGTCGCCACGCATCGAGATTGCTCCGCTGGCCAACGAAGCGGTTCGGCCGACTACAGCCGCGCCGCGCCGTTTCGGCAAGTGCCGTTCGCCGAGCGCGTTCTTGTCATGGACCGTGAGTCTGGATCGCGATCAACCCTGGCGCCAGGCGGCGACCAGGGCCGCCGCGCGCTGGCCGACCTCGGCCGCGGTGTAGCCGGGGCGATAGAGTTCCCCGCCGACGCCGACGCCCGCCACGCCGACCGCGCGCCAGGGCTCCAGATTGGCCGCGCCGACCCCGCCGACGGCGTAGACCAGCACGTCCTTGGGCAG
This sequence comes from Caulobacter vibrioides OR37, assembly GCF_000372645.1. Taxonomy (GTDB): domain Bacteria; phylum Pseudomonadota; class Alphaproteobacteria; order Caulobacterales; family Caulobacteraceae; genus Caulobacter; species Caulobacter vibrioides_E. Next base: position 31,480 of record NZ_APMP01000026.1, read on the forward strand.
CACGTCCTTGACCGCCTTGATGTGGCCCGGGCCGAACGTGCCGGCCGGGAACAGCTTCAGCGCCTTGGCCCCGGCCTTCACCGCCGCGAGGGCCTCGGTGGGGGTGGCGAAGCCGGGCATGGCCGTCAGGCCCAGCGCGACGGCGCGGCGGATGACGTCCGGATCGACGTTCGGGGTCACGATCAGCTTGCCGCCGACCTTGGCCACGTCGTCGACGGCCTCGGCCGACAGCACCGTGCCGGCCCCGCACAAGGCCTTGTCGCCGAAGGCGGCGCACAGCTTCTCGATGCTGACCAGGGGATCGGGCGAGTTCAGCGGCACCTCGATCGCCTGGACGCCGGCGTCGACCAGGGCGGCGGCGATGTCGAGGATCTCGTCCGGCTTCACGCCGCGCAGGATGGCCACGATGGGGGGAGGATTGGACATGTTACGCTTCCCGCGACTTGGAGATCGCCGCCAGCCCGGCGAGGACGGCCGCGTCGCCATCGACGGTCGCGGCCTGGACCCCGGCCTGGGCCAGGGCTTGCACATAGAGATCACAGAGGCCGCCGGCGCCGATCACGGTCACCGCGTCCATCGGTCCGAACCAGTCGCGGGCGGCGGCCACGTCGGCCCCGACCAGCAGGCCCGACAGGTAGCCCATGGCGTCGGCCGGGCTCATGCCGTCCAGCAGCTGGCGGGCGCGGGTCTCGAACATCAGGTGGGTCAGGCGCGCCGCGCCGTGCTCGGCGACGCGGGCCAGGCCGCGCGCGAAACCCTCGGCCGAGCCGTCGACCCGCGCTCCGCCGCCGGCGGCCAGGGTCGAGTGCTGCTTCAGCAGGGCGAAGGTCTCGCCGACCGGGGCGGTGACGAAGCCCGCGACCTTGCCGTCCTCGACCACGGTCCACTTGTTGTGGGTGCCGGGCAGGACCAGCAGATGGCGCCCGGTCTTCAGGGCCAGGTTCAGCGAAAGGGCGCCGAAGACCTGGGTCTCCTCGCCGCGCATGACGTCGGGGCCGCCCAGCGGGTTCACGCACGAGAGGCCCGGGACCAGCGTCACCGGAAGACCGTCGGCCTCGAAGCTCAGCGCCTTGTCGGCGACGTCGGCGACGCCGGCCGGGCAGGGGGCGTAGGCCGCCTCGCGCCAGCCGATCCGCGAACCGACCATGCCGCACATTACCGCGCGGGCCGGGTTGGCCTCGCGCCAGTCGCCGACCAGGTCCAGGAATGTCTTCTCCGGCGTGTCGGTCAGGGCCGAGACGCCGGGGCCGTCGCGCCGGTGGATCACCGCCTTGCCCTGGCGCAGCCACAGCCGCAGGCGCGAGGTGCCCCAGTCGCCGACGATGACCACGTCCTGGTCCATCAGTGGCTTTCGCGGGTGACGACCGAGCCCGACGACCCGACCAGGAAGTCCAGGTCCGCGCCCTGGTCGGCCTGCAGCACGTGGTCGACATAGAGCTTTGCGTAGCCGCGCGTATAGGTCGGGGCCGGGCGGTTGGCGCGCCAGGCGGCCAGGCGGCTTTCCAGCTCCTCGGCGCCGATCGCCAGGGTCAGGGCGCGCGAGGGGCCGTCGAACACGATCTCGTCGCCGCTCCGGACCACGGCCAGCGGGCCGCCGGCGTCCGCCTCGGGCGAGACGTGCAGGATTACCGCGCCATAGGCGGTGCCGCTCATCCGCGCGTCGCTGATGCGCAGCATGTCCTTGACGCCCTTTTCCAGCAGCTTTCGAGGCAGCGGCATGTTGCCGACTTCCGGCATCCCCGGATAGCCCTTGGGGCCGCAGCCCTTGAGCACCAGGATCGAGGTCTCGTCGACGTCGAGGTCCGGATCGTCGATGCGGGCGCGGAAGTCCTCGATGCTCTCGAACACCACGGCCTTGCCGCGATGGCTCAGCAGGTGCGGGCTGGCGGCGCTGGGCTTCATCACCGCCCCGCCGGGGGCGAGGTTGCCGCGCAGCACCCAGATGCCGCTGTCGGGCTTCACCGGGGCGTCCATCGTGCGGATGACCTCGGCGTTGAACACCTCTGCGCTCTCGTACTGCGCGCCGATGCGGTGGCCGGCGACGGTCGGGGCCTCGGGATGCAGAAGCTTTTCCAGCTGCTTCATCACCGCCGGCAGGCCGCCGGCATAGTGCAGGTCCTCCATCAGGAAGCGGCCCGACGGCTGCAGGTCGACCAGCAGCGGCACGTCGCGCGACAGGCGGTCGAAGTCCTCGAGCTCCAGCGTCACGCCCAGGCGTCCGGCCAGGGCCAGCAGGTGGACGACGGCGTTGGTCGAGCCGCCGATCGCGGCGTGGACGCGCAGGGCGTTCTCGAACGCGGCGCGGGTGGCGACCTGGGACAGCGTCCGGCCTTCCTTGACCATGCGCACGATCGTGCGGCCGGTCTCGTGCGACAGGGCCCGGCGACGGGCGTCCACGGCGGGGATGCTGGCGTTGTAGGGCAGGGACAGGCCCATGGCCTCGATGATCGCGGCCATGGTCGAGGCCGTGCCCATCGTCATGCAGGTGCCCGGCGAGCGGCTCATGCCGCTCTCGGCCGACATGAAGTCGGCCAGGGTCATCTCGCCGGCGCGGACGGCTTCGGAGAACTTCCAGACGTCGGTGCCCGAGCCGATGTCCTTGCCCCGGAACTTGCCGTTCAGCATCGGGCCCGACGAGACGACGATGGTGGGCAGGTCGACGCTGGCCGCGCCCATCAGCTGGCCCGGCGTGGTCTTGTCGCAGCCGCCCAGCAGCACGACGCCGTCGATCGGATTGCCCCGGATCGACTCCTCGACCTCCATGGCCAGCAGGTTGCGGAACAGCATGGCCGTCGGCCGCATCTGGGTCTCGCCCAGCGACATGGCCGGGAACTCCAGCGGCAGGCCGCCGGCTTCCCAGACGCCGCGCTTCACGTGCTCGGCGATCTCGCGCAGGTGCGCGTTGCAGGGGGTGATCTCGGACCAGGTGTTGCAGATGCCGATCACCGGACGGCCGTCGAACACGTCGTCGGGCAGACCCTGGCTCTTCATCCACGATCGGTGGATGAAACCGTCCCGATCCAGCTTGCCGTATGTGCCGCCGCTGCGCAGGCGCTTGCCCGCGTTCTCGTCGCTCATGACCGTCCCTAACGCGGCCCGAAGGCCTGCCTTTGCTTACGACCGCGTCATTTATAGTATAATAAGTACCTATGCAACGGCGGGCGCGGGCAGCACCCGCTAGAAGCTGTCCACCCGCGCTTCCCAGGGGCGGCTCACGCCGGCCGCCGCGTCCAGGCCGCCGACGATCCAGCGCCGCGTGTCGACCGGGTCGATGACCGCGTCGATCTCCAGTGCCGCGGCCATGCTGGTCGCCTTGCCGGCCGCGTAGAGCCGCGCCACCAGCTGGTCGTAGAGCGCCTTTTGCTTGACCGGATCGCTCTCCGCCTCCAGCTCCTTGCGATAGCCCAGCTTGACCGCGCCCTCCAGGCCCATGCCGCCGAACTCGCCGGTCGGCCAGGCGGCGATGAAGGCCGGGGCGTGGAACGACCCGCCCGCCATGGCCTGGGCGCCCAGGCCATAGCCCTTGCGCGTCACCACGGTGAACAGCGGCGAGCGCAGCTTGGCGCCGGCGATGAACTGGCGGCTGACGCGCCGCACGGCGGCGGCGTCCTCGCTGTCGGGACCGACCATGAAGCCGGGCGTGTCGCACAGGCTCAGCACCGGCAGGGCGAAGGCGTCGGCGAGCTGCAGGAACCGGGCGGCCTTCTCGGCCCCCTCGCAGTCGATGGCGCCGCCCAGGTGGCGCGGATCGTTGGCGATCAGGCCCATCGGCCGGCCCTCGATCCGGATCAGGCCCGTGACCATGCCGGCCGCGAAGCCGCCGCGCAGCTCCAGGAACGAGTCCGCGTCGACCAGGATCTCGATCAGGGCGCGGACGTCATAGACGCGCAGCCGGTTCTCGGGGATCGCGCTTCGCAGCCGCCGCTGGTCCGGCGCGGTCCAGCTGGGCAATGCGCCCTGGAAGTAGGACAGCGCCCGCTTGGCCAGCCGCGTGGCGTGGGCCTCGTCGTCGGCCAGAATGTCGATCACCCCATTCTTCCACTGGTGGTCCGAGGGGCCGATCTGCTCGGGCTTGAACACCCCCAGGCCGCCGCCCTCGATCATCGCCGGGCCGCCCATGCCGAGGTTGCTGTCCCGGGTGGCGATGATGATCTCCGAAAGCCCGGCGATGGCGGCGTTGCCGGCGAAGCAGCGGCCGGCGACGATGGCGATCTTGGGGACCAGGCCCGACAGCTGGGCGAAGCTTCGGAACGTCGGCACGTCCAGGCCCGCCACGGCGGTGGTGTCGGTGTCGCCCGGTCGTCCGCCGCCGCCCTCCGCGAACCAGACCACCGGCAGGCGCTGGTCGGCGATGATGCTCATCAGCCGGTCGGACTTCCTGTGGTTCATCGCCCCCTGCGTGCCGGCCAGCACGGTGAAGTCGTAGGCCAGCGCCGCCGTCCGCGCCCTGTCCGGCGGGAACAGGGCGCCGTTGACGGTCCCGATGCCGGTGATCAGGCCGTCGGCCGGGGTGTTGACGATCAGGTCCTCGGTCGAGCGCCGCCGCTTCTGGGCCGCGATGGCCAGGGCGCCGTATTCCAGGAAGCTGCCCGGATCGACCAGGTCGTCGATGTTCTCGCGCGCCGTGCGATGGCCGGTCTTGCGGCGCTTGGCGACCGCGTCGGGGCGGGCCTCGTCGAGGGTGTGGCGATGGCGGGCGACGACCTCGGCCAGGTCGGGGCGGATCGCGTCCAGGTCCTCGGCGACCGTCTCGACGGCGGCGCCGCCCTCGACCGCCATCGGCTCCAGGAAGACCAGCGGCTGGCCCTCGGCGACGGCCTGGCCGGGCGCGGCGGCGATCCTCAGCACCCGGCCGCCCGAGGGGGCGTTGACCAGGTGCTCCATCTTCATGGCCTCCAGCACCGCCAGCGCCTGGCCGGGCCGGACGAGGTCGCCCTCGGAGACGGCGATCGACCCGACCGTGGCCGACAGCGGGGCGGCGGCGGCGACCGCGCCGTCCAGGGTCTCGAACGCCGGGCCGGGGGTGTCTTCGGGCAAGCCCGCGACCAGCTCGGCCGCGTGGTCCTCGATGAAGCGGGTGGTGGGGTTGTCCGGCGCCGCCGCCAGGATCGCCCGGATCAGCGGCGCGGTGGTCGCCACGCCGCCGACGCGGAACTCGGCCAGCGCCCGGTCCAGCCGGGCCGAGGCTTCGGGGAGCGTCCGTCCACGGACGATGACCTTGGCCAGCAGGCTGTCATAGGCCGTCCCGACGCTCAGGCCCGCGGCGCCGGCCGCGTCGACCCGCACGCCCGGACCGCCCGGCGGGGCCCAGGCGGTGATCGTGCCGCCGGACGGCTTGACCACGCCCTCGGCGGTCAGGGTCTCGGCGTTGACCCGCGCCTGGATGGCCACGCCGAAGGCGGCTGGCGCGTCGGCGAGGCCCAGGTCGGACAGGCGGGCGCCGGCCGCCAGGTCGAATTGCAGCCGCGCCAGGTCCAGGCCCGTGACCTCCTCGGTCACCGTGTGCTCGACCTGGAGCCGGGGATTGACCTCGATGAACAAGGCCTCGTCCGTATCGGCGTCGATCAGGAACTCGACCGTGGCCAGGCCCCGATAGCCGGCGCACAGCCGCTCGGACCACCCGGCCAGGGCCGCGCGCTGGTTGGCCTCCAGGGCGGCCGGGGCGATCTCGACCAGTTTCTGGTTGCGGCGTTGCAGCGAGCAGTCGCGATCGCCCAGGGCCAGGACCTCGGCGCCGTCGCCGACGATCTGCACCTCGACGTGGCGGGCCCGCTCGATCCGCCGCTCGGCATAGAGGCCGCCGTCGCCGAACGCCGCCTCGGCCTCGCGGGCGCAGGCGGCGAAGGCGGCGTCCAGCTCGCCGGGATCCAGCACGGCCCGCATCCCGCGCCCGCCGCCGCCGGCCCGGGCCTTCAGCATGATCGCGCCGTGCGCGGCCTGGAAGGCGCGGGCCTCGTCCAGGCCGATCGTCCCGGTGCCGGGGATCAGCGGCAGGCCGCGCTCGGCCGCCAGCGCCCGGGCCCGGGCCTTGTCGCCGAAGGTCTCCAGGTGCTCGGGCGAGGGGCCGACGAAGACGACGCCGGCCTCGGCGCAGGCCCGCGCCAGGGCGGGGTTCTCGGACAGGAAGCCATAGCCGGGATGCAGGGCGTCGCAGCCCTCGGCCCGGGCGATGGCGACGACGGCGGCGATGTCCAGATAGGCCCGCGCCCCCGCGCCCGGCAGGGCGACGGCGCGGTCGGCGGCGGCGACGTGCGGGCTGTCGGCGTCGTCGGCGGCGTACAGGGCCACGCTTTCGATCCCGGCCTCCGCCGCCGCGCGGGCGATGCGGATGGCGATTTCGCCGCGATTGGCGATCAGGACGCGGGACAGCAACATCGGGGCTTCCTCTGGGAAGGCGCTTCATACGGTCGTTTGACGCACCTTCGCCTGTCCCGCCGATCCCGCCAAGGCTTGACTCTCCGGTCGGGGAAGATCAGAACAAAAGTGGAACATGGAGTGAAGGATGGCCGGATCGCGCGAGGCGCGTCTTGCGGCCCTGAGAGGCCGGATCGCCGCGATCGAAGCGGGGACTCGGACTCCGACTCCGGTCCTGCCGTTCGGCGATCCGGCCATCGACGGCTGCTTCCCCGGCGGCGGCCTGCCGCTGGGCGGCTGGCACGAGGTGACGGGGGCGGGGCTGGAGGACGAGACCGGCGCCGCGCCGGCGGCCTTCGTGAGTCTGCTGCTGCGGTCTCTGTTCTCCACGGGGGTCAAGACCGGGGCCATCGTCTGGGTGGCGCGGCGCGACGACCTCTTCGCGCCGGGCCTGGCGGGCCTCGGCTTCCCGGCCGGACGGCTGATCCAGGTTCGCGCCCGCGACGAGGCCGAGACCCTGTCGGTGCTGGAGGACGCGCTGTCCACCCAGGGGGTCGCCGCCGCCGTCGGCGAGGCCGAGGCGCCGGACCTGACCGCCGGCCGCCGCCTGCAGCTGGCCTGCGAGCGGCGGGGCGGCTTCGGCGTGGTGCTGCATCGACGGCCCTATGGCGGCCGGGCGGGCCAGGGCGGGGCCGTGTCCGGCTCGGCCTCGTTCAGCCGCTGGCGGATCGCCCCGTCGCCCACGCCGCCGCCGCCGGACGATATCGGCCTGGGCCCGCCGCGCTGGCGGGTCGAACTGGAACGCTGCCGGGGCGGACGTCCCGGCGCCTGGATCTTGGAGTCGTCGGATGCCGCGCATCCTTTCCGTCTGGTGTCCCCACTGGCCGATCACGACATGGCGCCGGCGGAACCCGGGCTACGCCGGGTCGGCTGAAAGATCCTCCCCCCTCGCCCTCTTGGCCACCGAAGGCGGAACGCGCCGGCTGGCCGCCGTCGACGAGGCCGCCCGAGCCCTGGGTCTTTTCGCCGGCCAGAAGGCCGCCGACGCCCTGGCCCTGGTCCCGAACCTGGCGACCTTCGACCACGATCCGGCCGCCGACCGCGCGGCGCTGGAGGCCCTGTGCGACTGGTGCGTCCGCTTCTCGCCGGCCGTGGCCATCGACGGGCGCGACGGCCTGTTCCTCGACATCACCGGGACCGACCACCTGTGGGGCGGGGAGGCGGCGATGCTGGTCGACCTCGCGGCGCGGCTGGCCCGCTGGGGCGTGCCGGCGCGCGCGGCGATCGCCGACACGGCCGGCGCGGCCTGGGCCCTGGCCCGCCACGGCGACGACCTTTCCATCGCGCCGCCGGGCCAGCAGCGGGCGGCGATCCAGGACCTGCCGGTGGCGGCCCTGCGGCTGGAGGACGCCGCCGAGGCGCAGTTGCCGCGCCTGGGCCTGCATCGCGTCGGCCAGCTGCTGGCCCTGCCGCGCGCCCAGCTGGCCAAGCGCTTCGGGCTGGCGACGACGCGCCGCCTCGACCAGGCCCTGGGCCTGGCCGCCGAGGCCCTGACCTTCCGCCGCCCGGCCAGCCCCTGGTTCGACCGCCTGGCCTTCCTCGAGCCGATCAGCGCGCCCGAGGACCTGGCCCGCGCGGCCGGCGACGCCCTGGCCCTGATCTGTCGGCGGCTGGAGGCCGAGGGGCGCGGGGCCAAGCGATTCGAGGTGACCTTCCACCGCCTGGACGGCCGGGCCTATCCGGCGCGCGCGGGCCTGGCCCGGATCGGGCGCGACGCCGCGCGGCTGACCCGCCTGATCGTTCCCAAGCTGGACACCATCGACCCCGGCTTCGGGATCGAGGTGGTGACGGTCCGCGCCGCCGCCGTCGAGCCCATGGCCCCGGCCCAGGACCGCCTGGACGCCGACGCGGACGCCAGCCTCGACGCGACCCTGGCGCCGCTGGTCGACCGGCTGGTGAACCGTCTGGGCGAGACGCGGGTCTGGCGCGCCGATCCCCATGCCAGCCATGTGCCCGAACGCTCGGTCGCCCGCGTCGCGCCGCTGGACCCGCCGTCCGCGCTGGCCGGCTGGGATCCCGACCGCCCGCGCCCGGTGCGGCTGTTCAAGCGGCCCGAGGCGATCACCGCCCTGGCCAAGGTCCCCGACGACCCGCCGATCCAGTTCACCTGGCGGGGGCGCTCGCACCGCGTCCGCCGCGCCGAGGGACCCGAGCGCATCGGCCAGGAATGGTGGCGCGCCGGGGTCGGCCAGACCGACACCGGTCCCGGCAAGATCCGCGACTACTACCGCGTCGAGGACGACGCGGGCGGCCGGTTCTGGATCTACCGCCAGGGCCTGTTCGACGGCGACGACGCGCCGAAATGGTGGATCCATGGCCTGTTTGGATAGGCCGCGCGGCCCTCACCGGACCTGCTCCGCAGGTCGTCCTCTTCCAGAGGGAGAGGAGGGGGGCCTCTCCTCCCCCTTTGGGAGAGGGGGACCGGCGAACGCCGGTGGAGGGGGAGCGCCATGAAGGTCCCCGCCTACGCCGAACTCCAGGTCACGACCAACTTCTCCTTTCTGCGCGGCGCCTCGCACGCCGAGGAGCTGGCCATCGCCGCCGAGGCCCTGGGGCTGGCGGCCATCGGCGTCGCCGACCGCAACAGCCTGGCCGGGGTCGTGCGCGCCTGGACGGCGGCCAAGACGCGGAATATCCGTGTGCTGAGCGGTTGCCGGCTGGACTTCATGGACGGGACGCCCAGCCTGCTGTGCTACCCCGCCGACCGCGAGGCGTTCGGCCGGCTGACCCGCCTGCTGACGGTCGGGCAGCGGCGGGCCGAGAAGGGCGCGTGCCACCTGACCTGGCGCGACTTCCTGGAGCATTCCGACGGCCAGCTGGGCCTGATCGTCCCCCCCAAGACCCTGGACGAGGCCTTCGCGCGCGATCTTGCCCGCATGGCCGGCGACCTGCGCGGACGCGCGTGGCTGGCGGCCAGCCGCGCCTACGCCGCCCAGGACCTGAAGCGCCTGGCCCGGCTGGACGCCCTGGGCCGCGAGGCCGGGGCTCCGATCGTCGCCACCAACGACGTCCTCTATCACGGTCCCGAGCGGCGGCCGCTGCAGGACGTCATGACCTGCGTGCGCGAGCACTGTACGATCCAGGAGGCCGGTCTTCGGCTGGAGGTCAACGCCGAACGCCACGTCAAGTCGCCCGGCGAGATGACCCGGCTGTTCGAGCGCTGGCCTCGGGCGATCGAGCGCACGATCGAGATCGTCCAGCGCATCGCCTTCGACCTTGGCCAGCTGAACGAGCAATATCCCGACGAGCCCGTGCCGCCCGGCAAGACGGCGATGCAGCACCTGACCGACCTGACCTGGAGCGGCGCGGCCTGGCGCTATCCGGGCGGCGTGCCCGACAAGGTCAGGGCCCAGCTGACCGAGGAGCTGCGGCTGATCGGCAAGATGGACTATCCCAACTACTTCATCACCGTGCACGACATCGTCCGCGAGGCGCGGGCGATGGGAATCCTGTGCCAGGGGCGCGGCTCGGCGGCCAATTCCTCGGTCTGCTATTGCCTGGGCGTGACGGCGATCGACCCGACCGAGCATCGCCTGCTGTTCACCCGCTTCATCTCCGAGAACCGGGGCGAGCCGCCCGACATCGACGTCGACTTCGAGCACGAGCGGCGCGAGGAGGTGATGCAGTATGTCTATCGCCGCTATGGCCGGGAATACGCGGCCATCTGCGGCACGGTGATCCACTACCGCCCGCGCAGCGCCATCCGCGACGTCGGCAAGGCCCTGGGCCTGACCGAGGACGTCACCTCGCTGCTGGCCGGCACGGTCTGGGGCAGCTGGGGTTCGGGCCTGCCCGAGGAGCACCTGCGCAACGCGGGCCTGGACCCCGAGGCGCCGGAGATCGCTCGCGCCGTGGCCCTGGCCACCCAGCTGATGGGCTTTCCGCGCCACCTGTCGCAGCACGTCGGCGGCTTCGTCCTGACCAAGCGGCGGCTGGACGAGACCGTGCCGATCGGCAACGCCGCCATGGCCGACCGCACCTTCATCGAGTGGGACAAGGACGATATCGACAGCCTGAAGCTGATGAAGGTCGACGTGCTGGCCCTGGGGATGCTGAGCGCCATCCAGCGGGCCATGACCCTGCTGCGCGACGACCACGGCCAGGCCTGGCTGAAGGACCTGGCCGACATCCCCAAGGAGGTTCCGGGCGTCTACGACATGCTATGCGTCGCCGACAGCGTGGGCGTGTTCCAGGTCGAGAGCCGGGCCCAGATGTCGATGCTGCCCCGGCTGAAGCCGCGCAGGTTCTACGACCTGGTCATCGAGGTGGCGATCGTCCGTCCGGGGCCGATCCAGGGCGACATGGTGCATCCCTATCTGAAGCGGCGCAACGGGATCGAGCCCGTGGACATGCCCGCGCCGTCGCCCGCGCACGGTCCGGCCGACGAGCTGCATCAGATCCTCGGCAACACCTATGGGGTGCCGCTATTCCAGGAACAGGCCATGAGCCTGGCCATCGAGGCGGCCAAATTCACGCCCGACGAGGCCGACGGCCTGCGCAAGGCCATGGCCACCTTCCGCAACCTCGGAACGCCCGACGAATATCGCGACCGCTTCGTCGAGGGCATGGTGTCGCGCGGCTACGAACGCGACTTCGCCCAGCGCTGCTTCAAGCAGATCGAGGGCTTTGGCCACTACGGCTTTCCGGAAAGCCACGCGGCCAGCTTCGCCAAGCTGGTCTATGTCTCGGCCTGGATCAAATGGGCGTGGCCGGACGTGTTCTGCGCGGCGCTGATCAACTCCCAGCCGATGGGCTTCTACCAGCCGGCCCAGCTGGTCCGCGACGCGCGCGAGCACGGGGTCGAGGTGCGCCCGCCCGACATCCTGGCCAGCGACTGGGACTGTACGCTGGAGGCTCTCCTCCCCCTCTTGGGGGAGGGGGCCGCCCGCTTCACCCCCCGTTCCGACAAGATCGCCGACTACGCCAACCGCCATCGCTGGAAGGCCGTCCGTCTCGGCTTCCGCCAGATCAAGGGGCTGAAGAAGGCCGACGTCCAGACCCTGCTGCGCGCCCGCGCCGAGGGCGCGCGCGCGCCGGGCGAGTTCGCCCAGGGCGGGGTTCCGCAGCGGGCGCTGGAGCTGCTGGCCGAGGCCGACGTCTTCGCCTCGGTGGGCCTCTCCCGCCGCGAGGCCCTGTGGGCGGTGAAGGGGCTGAAGGGCGAGCACCGCGCGCCGGTCCAGGCGCCGCTGCTGGCCGGCCTGCCGCTGTTCGAGGACCGGGTGGCGCTGCCGGAAATGGGCCGCCCCCAGGAGGTGGCCGAGGACTATCGCACCACCAGCCTGTCGCTGAAGGCCCACCCGATCGGCTTCTATCGGCCGATGCTGGCGCGGCGCGGGGTGATCACCGCCGAACAGCTGCGGACCCTGAAGGACGGGGCCAAGGTCGCGGTGGCGGGCCTCGTCCTGATCCGCCAGCGACCGGGCACGGCCAAGGGCGTGGTGTTCGTCACCCTGGAGGACGAGACCGGCGTGGCCAACGCCGTGGTCTGGAAAGACCGCTTCGAGGCCGACCGCAATGTGGTGATGACCGCCTCGTTCCTAGTGGTGCGCGGCCGGGTGCAGCGCGCCGAGGGCGTGATCCACGTCGTGGCCGAGGGCTTCACCGACCTGTCGGCCCACCTCTCGACCCTCCGCGACGAACCCGCCGCCCCCGCTCCCCGCGTCCGCCAGAAGGTCTCGGGACGGCTCCTGAGGAGCCGGGATTTTCACTGAGGGGGCGTCAGCTCATGTCCCGAGGAGGCGAACAGGAAGGCGCGGTCCAGCGCGTGATCACGCGGCCAGGACGCGCGGCATATCCCCCTGGTCCGCGCGGCTGATCTGGAAGTGGCCGACCAACGTCGCGAGGTTGCGGGTCTCGGTCTCCATATTGGCCGCCGCCGCCGTGGTCTCTTCCACCATGGCCGCGTTCTGCTGGGTCACGTGGTCCATGTGGTTGATCGCGGTGCTGACCTGATGAAGGCCCTGCGCCTGTTCTTGCGTCGAACGGGAGATCGCGACGAGCAGGGTGTCGATGTCGGCCACCTTGTCGACGATTCCGTCGAGCGCCTGCCCGGTTTCGGTGACGAGGCGAACGCCTCTGGCCACCTGCTGGCCGCTGGTGGAGATCAGGGCCTTAATCTCCCTGGCCGCCTCGGCGGAACGTTGAGCCAAAGAGCGCACCTCCTGGGCGACGACGGCGAAGCCTCGCCCGGCCTCGCCCGCGCGCGCCGCCTCCACCCCGGCGTTCAGCGCCAGCAGATTGGTCTGGAACGCGATCTCGTCGATGACGCCGATGATCGTGCCGACCTGACTGGAGCTGGCCTCGATCTCGGCCATCGCCACGACGGCGTCGCGCATGACCTCGCCCGATCGGACCGCGTCCAGGCGGGCTCCGGACGCGGCCGAGGCGGCCTGCTGGGAGTCGTCGGCGCTGCGCCGCACCGTGGCGGTAATCTGATCCATCGCCGCGGCGGTCTCTTCGAGGCTGGCCGCCTGCTGTTCGGTGCGGCGCGAGAGATCCTGCGCGGCGGCCGCGATCTCGCCCGCCCCCATGCGCAGACTGTCCGCCGCGCCGTTGATCGCGGCCATGGCCTTGCTCAAGCTTTCCACCGAACGGTTGAAATCTTGTCTGATGCGATCGAAGCCGCCAGGGAACGCGGCCTGGATGCGAACGCTGAGATCGCCAACGGCCACGCGCTCAAGGCCTTCCCCCAAAGCGGAGACGACCAGCGCCTGAGCCGCTTCGGCGTCATCGCGCGCGGCGTTGCTGGCCGCCTGCCGCTGGCGGATTTCGGTGATGTCGGTGGCGAACTTGATGATTTTGTAAGGCCGGCCTTCGGCGTCCAGCACAGGGTTGTAGGAGCCCCGGATCCAGATTTCCGCGCCGCCCGCTCCGACTCGGCGAAAGGCGTCCGCGAAGGCTTCTCCCGCGCGCAACCGCTCCCAGAACCGGGCGTACTCGGCGCCGCCGGCGTCCTCCGGCGGGACAAACATGCTGTGGCGCCGGCCTTTGATGTCCTCCAGCCGGTAACCCATCGTCGCCAGGAAATTGTCGTTCGCGTCGATGATCGTGCCGTCGAGTTCGAATTCGATGACAGCCTGCGAACGATGAACGGCCGCCACGATGGCCTCCAGATCCGCGACCTGCTTCTTCAGCGCCGCCGTCTGTCTGTTTTCAATCCCGAACATGCCCGCGCTTTCAAACCAGGGGTGAGACGATTGGTCCTACAGCGCTTTACTTAAGGCTTGATTATATCGAGTTCGATATTTTTTGCGTGACAAATTTAGACGCGGACTTGGCGGATTCATTCTAGAGCCTTTAGCCTGAAATCGGAATCGATTTCAGGCGTCAAAAAGGCTCTAAATCAAATGTTTAGAGCGTGAGATAAGCTGAAACCGGTTCCCACTTTCAGCCTCACGCTCTAGAGCGTGAAGGCTCTAATCCATGACGGATCATGGAGGCATTCCAGATGGACGTTCTTCGCCCCGAGACATCCGATGCCGTCGGGCCGACGTCCGACTACACCGACTTGCGGGTGGACCAGCAATTATGTCTGGCGTTGCAGATCGCCAGCAGCCTCGTCACCCGGATCTATCGCGGGCTACTCGAGCCGCTGGGCCTCACCCATCCTCAGTATCTGGTCCTCATCGCGCTGTGGGAGCGCCAAGAGCGTTGCAGCATGGGCGACCTGCGGCGGGGACTGTGCATGGACACCGGCGCGATCACGCCGCTGGTCAAGCGGATGGAGGCCGCCGGCTTGCTCACGCGGTCTCGCGACGTGGTCGATGAGCGAAGGGTCTGGGTCGACTTGACCGACGCCGGATGGTCGCTGCGCGATAAGGTCCTGGCGGTGCGCGGGAGCGTCGTGGAACAGTTGCCCCTGTCGGATGACGAGATCGCGACCATGCGCGCCAGCCTGCAAGCCTTCAACGCTGGAATGCTCGCCAGCGCGCCGCCGTTTCGCTGAGTCCCGGTTTCCGGTCGACCCGGGGCCGCGTCCGCCAGAAGGTCTCGGGACGGCTCCTGAGGAGCCGGGATTTTCACTGAGGGGGGAGGCGGGCCTTCCGTGCCGACATCTTTTCCGCGATAGCATGTACGGCCCAAATGTTATCGAGATCGGCTTTGTCCCTGGCGCGCCGGCGCCCATGGGTGGCATCGACCTATCCCCTTGAGGAGCGCCGCATGAGCTCGCCAGCCACGTTCGACGCGCCGGAGCTATCGCGGGCCTATGCCGATCTCAGGCGTCAGGAAGGTCGGCCGAACGACGAGATCGAGACGCCTGCGCTGCGAAGCCTGTTGCCCGCCCTGACGGGCCTGCGCGTCGTCGATCTGGGGTGCGGGGCCGGCCAGATGGCCAGCTGGGCGGCCGATCAGGGCGCGAGCGCGGTGCGCGCCTTCGACGCCTCGGCGCGGATGATCGAGAAGGCTCGCGCCGCCGCTGGGCGTCCGGTTGTCGAGTACGCTGTCCTGCCCATCGAGGACATCGCGCTGGCGCCCGGCTCGGCGGACGTGGTGATGAGCGGTTTGGCCTTTCACTACATCCAGGACATCGAGGCGCTGTTCTCGCGGATCCATGGCTGGTTGGCGCCGGGCGGCCTGCTGGCCTTCTCGGTCGAGCACCCGATCATGACCTGCGCCGCCCGCGCCTGGTTCCACGACGAGCGGGGAGAGCGGCTGCACTGGCCGGTCGACCGCTATCTCGAGGAAGGCGGCCGAACGGTCGAATGGCTGGGAACGACGATCGAGCGGGTCCACCGAACCGTTTCGAGCTACGCGCGGGCCTTGATCGGCGCCGGGTTCCAGATCGTCGACATGCGCGAACCGGCCCCGACCTCGGACCAGATCGAGCGCTGGCCGGCCCTGGGCGATCACCGCCGCCGCCCGCCGTTCCTGCTGATGGCCGGCCGATCCGCGTCGACTCCGGGAACGGACTTTCAGATCCGAACCAGATCGTAGACATAGGCCTTGTCGCCCTTGCGACTGACCCAGACGGTCTCGGGCGGCAGCGGGCCTTGCGCCATCCTGTCGACGTCCCACGGCGCGCTGAGGACGACGCCGTGCTCGTCGCTCACCGTCCAGCCTCGCTCCGGCGTCCAGGCCAGGCTCAGCGGAGAATCGGTTCGCCGCCAGGCGGGCCGGCCAGACTCGCTTGGAGCCGGCGTGAAGCGATAGGTCACGCCGTCCAGCCGGCGGCGGAATTCGAAGATGAGTTCGGTCGAGGACATCAGCGGGCCTGTCTTGCGCGCGGAGACATGTCGGATGGCCGCGACGGTGGTCGATAAGGCCGCGCGAGGCAATGGGACCGCCGTCCGACGCCGATGGGCGTGTTCCGCCCCGCCTCACCGCTCCCGCAGGCCGAACCAGCCGCCGTCGGCGTCGAACAGCACGTCGTAGCGGCGCAGGGCGTGGCGGCCGGTGTTCACGAAGGCCTTGGTCATCGGCGAGTTGACCAGCACCTGGCTCGGCGCGATCGGATCGCCCTGGCCCACCGTGAAGGCGAAGGTGGTGGCCGGGGCGGTCGGCACGGTGACGGTCACGGTCTGGCCGTCGTCCAGCACCTTGGACGGGGTCTTGGCGTTCTGGTTGGTCTCGGTGTGGGTCTTCAGCGCGGCCGGATCAGCGACGCCCAGATACATGGTGGCGATGCCGGTATCGATCAGCAGCGCGCCCGCCTGGGCGGGCTGGTCGCCGGCCGCCACGGTCATCGGGGCCTGCCCCCAGTCCAGCGGACCGCCGCCCGGCCGGGCGTCCAGCTTGACGAACCGGAAGCCGGCGGCGGCCTGGGCGGTCAGGCCGACCCGGGCCCCGTCGGGGGTGATGACGTACCCCTTGCGGAAGCCCTTGGCCGAGATCGGCTTGCCGGCCAGGGCGGTCAGGTTCAGCAGCGGGTTCTTGTCCGGCGTGCCCTGCGTCTGGCCATTGCGCTCCCGGCCAAAGCCGACGCCCATATAGGCGATGCCCCTGGGCAGATCGACCGTCTCGGTCGGGGCGGCGCAGGTCCCCGGCGAGGTCTTCGTGTCGTAGCCGGGGCATTTCATCGCCGTCTCGACGATCAGCACGGGGACCTGGGCGCGCGCCGCCTCGCCGCCGGCCGCGTCGGCGTAGACGATCGTGGTCGGGACCCAATGGCCGACCCACAGGCGCTTGCTGCTGCTCAGGAACTCCCAGCCGGCCGGATAGGCGGCGGCCTTGGCGGCGGAATAGCCGGGCAGGTCGGCGGCGGACACCACGACTCCGGTGGAGCCGGTGTCCATCACCACCGGATGCGGCTGGAACGCCCCCAGCGGCCCCTCCAGCCGCAAGGCCACCTTCGGCGGCGCCTCGAACGGCTGCTGGGACGAGGGCAGGAAGGGGATGAGCCCGGTCTGGGCGTATGCCGTCAGGTCCGGCCCCGCCTGGGCGTGGGCCGCCCCGCCGACCAGAAGGGCCGCCAGTCCGACGACGGAGAATCCGCCCCGCCGAAGGGTCCGCAACGCGCGCATCGGGGGTCTCCTTTGTCTCGTCGTTCTTCGGCGCCTACGACGCCCGGATCTTCACCACCTTGGACGGGCCGGTCTGGCGGAGGTCCTCGACCAGGTCGAACAGGGCGGCGCGGAGGGCGGTTTCGTCGCCGATCTCGGCCAGGGCGTCGAGGGCGTCCAGGCGGGCGTCGGGGATGGGCGGGGCCGGGGCCAGGCGCAGGGCTTCCATGATGCCGGGGGCCTTGGGGCGGGCGATCTCGTTCACGTCGACCAGGGTCTCGGTCAGCTTCTCGCCGGGGCGCAGGCCGGTGATCTCGATGGCGATGTCGCGTTCGGGGACCAGGCCCTGCAGCTCGATCATCCGGCGGGCCAGGTCGATGATCTTGACCGGCTCGCCCATCTCCAGCGTCAGGACGCCGGCGTCGGGCTCCGAGGCGATCCGCGACAGGGCCACGGCGCGCAGCACCAGCTGCACCGCCTCGGGGATGGTCATGAAGTAGCGCTCGACCTCGGCGTGGGTCAGGGTGATCGGGCCGCCGGCGGCGATCTGGCTCTGGAAGATCGGCACCACCGAGCCGGCCGAGCCCAGCACGTTGCCGAAGCGCACGATGCTGACCCGCATCTCGTCGCCGCCGCCGTACTGGCGGGCCACCGCCTCGGCCACGCGCTTGGCCGCGCCCATCACGCTGGTCGGGGCCACGGCCTTGTCGGTGGAGATCAGGGCCAGGTGCGCCGCGCCGCAGGCCTTGGCGGCCGTGGCGACGTTGCGCGTGCCCAGGACATTGGTGCGCACGCCCTCGCAGGGATGGTTCTCGACCAGGGTGACGTGCTTGAGCGCCGCGGCGTGGAAGACGATGTCGGGCCGCTGCTCGCCGAACACGCGGGCCACGCGGGCGGCGTCGCGCACGTCGCACAGCACCTCCTGGCGGGGCAGGGCCGGGTAGGTCTGGGCGATCTCGCGGTCGATGTGGAAGAGGTTGTATTCCGAGGCGTCGACCAGGGTCAGCTGGGCGCAGCCGCTGGCGGCGATCTGGCGGCACAGCTCCGAGCCGATGCTGCCGCCGGCCCCGGTGACCAGCACGCGGCGGCCCGCGACCAGGGCGCGGACGGGCTCGGGATCGAGGCGCACGGGCGGGCGGCTGAGCAGCTCCTCCAGGCTGATCTCGCGCAGGGTGGTCGCGGCGGGGGCCGCGCCCATCTCGACCACGCCGTGGCGGCGCAGCAGGCGCACGCCCTCGGCCTTCAGCCGGCCCAGGCGCTCGGCGCCGAAGGTGCTCATCGCGCTGTCGGTCAGGAACAGGATGGCCGAGGGCGGCAGGCCGCTGTCGCGCAGGCGGGCCAGCACGCTGTCGAAGTCGGCGATGGCGCCCAGCACGCAGACGCCGCGCAGCTCGTCGCCGGTCTCGCGGTCCAGCGGCGAGACGACGCCGATCGGGGCGTAGCGCTCGCCCAGGCCCGCCGGGGCGCGCAGGAAGGCCTCCGCCTCGCTGGTCGAACCGATGATCAGCAGGCGCGGCAGGGCCGGCAGCATCGCGGCGGGACCCAGGCGCAGGACCGACTCCAGAAGCATCCGCTCATGGCCGCTGCGGCGGATGATGCGCAGCGCCGACAGCAGGGTGGTCTGGAACACGGCGGCGGCGGCCAGGGTGCGCAGGCCGCCGTCGATGCCCGGATGGACGAAGCGCGTGATGGCCATGAAGGTCACGGCCGTCAGCGCCGACGAGCGGAACAGGCGCAGGTGGTCGCTGGCCGACACGAATCGCCAGGGCGCGCGCTCGACGCGGAACACCAGCTCGACGATCAGGGCCGAGACGCCATAGCCGGCCATCTGCACGAAGGCGTCGGGGGTCAGGGGAACGCTGACGACCAGCAGGCGGCCGGCCAGGAACGCCAGCAGGGCCAGCAGGACATGGGTGACGATCTTGCCTGCATGGCCCATGAACGCGCCTTTCGAGCCTAAAAGGTCGGGTCAACCCGGGGGAGTCGTCCCGCCATTAGCACGCTCGCCCCGCGCCGTCGCCCTTTCAGCCGCGACGCAGCGGAAGGATCTCGACGACCGTGTCGGCCAAGGCGGCCTCGGCGCCGGCCGCCCGGCGCAGCAGGGCGTCGGCGCGGGCGAAGACGCCGACCATCGAGGAATCCTGGTCGGGGAAGGGCGTCGCCAGGGTCCGTCCCTCGGCGTCGACCGACAGGGCCGCGCGCATCCAGTGCTCGCGCGGTCCGTTGGCGGGCAGGGGCGTCGACAGGCGCGCGGGGACCAGCCTGACCGTCGGGTCGGCCCCGGTCAGGGCCGCCAGCAGCGGCTTCAGGAACAGTTCGGCGCCGACCATGGCCGAGGCCGGATTGCCGGGCAGGCCCAGCACCGGCTGGCCGCTGGCCAGGCGTCCGAACCAGGTCGGCTTGCCCGGACGCATGGCGACGGTCTCGACGGCCAGCGACAGGCCCAGCGTCCGCAAGGCCGGCTTGACCAGGTCGTGGTCGCCGACCGAGGCGCCGCCGATGGTGACGATCAGGTCGGCCTCGAGAGAGGCTTCGTGAGAGACGGCGGCGGCGATGGCGGCCGCGTCGTCGGCCGAGGCGGTCAGGCGGAAGGCCTCGCCGCCCCAGTCCTGGATCAGGGCGGCCAGGGCGTAGGAGCCGCTCTCGAAGATCTGGTCCGGGCGCGGCGTCTGGCCGGGCGGGACCAGCTCGTCGCCGGTGGCCAGGATCGCCACGCGCGGCCGGTGGGCGACCGCGACCTCGGCCAGGCCCGCCGAGGCGATCAGCGACAGCCGCCAGGCGTCGATCACCAGGCCCTCGGCCAGCAGCGGGTCTCCCGCCTGGAAGTCGCCGCCGGCCGCGCGGATGTTGGCGCGGGGCGCATCGCCCGCGGCGAAGCGCACGGCGTCGCCGTCGCGCTCGGCCTCTTCCTGCAGGATGACGAGATCGGCGCCGGGCGGGACCGGCGCGCCGGTGAAGATCCGCACCGCCTGGTTGGCCTCCACCCGGTGCGGCCAGGCTCGGCCCGCCGCGCTCGCGCCGACGACCGCGAAGGCCTTGCCGGGCGCGTAGTCGGCGCGGCGGATCGCCCAGCCGTCCATGGCCGAGGCGGCGAACGGCGGCTGGGGACGGTCGGCGACGACACGCTGGGCCAGGACCCGCCCCAGCGCGTCGGCCAGAGACACGGTCTGGGGCGGCGGGCGGACGATCCCGTCCAGCATCCGGGCGCGGGCGTCCTCGACGGCGAGGGTCTTCAGGCGAGGGTGATCGGTCATGCGCCGCAGTATAGGGGCTTTGGTTCGCGAAGGCTTCGGGCGCGTGGACGGGCGCCGATCAGGATCGGCTCAGTTCCGCCTCGACCTGGCCCAGCCGGTCCTTGCCGAAGAACATCTCGTCGCCGACGAAGAAGGTCGGGATGCCGAACACGCCGCGCGCCACGGCGGCCTCGGTGTTGGCGACCAGCTCGGCCTTGACCTCCGCGTCGCCCGTCGCCGCCAGCAGGGCCGCGCCGTCCAGGCCGGCGGCGTCGGCGGCGGCCACGAACACCTCGGGATCGTCGAGCTTGAGGCCGTCCTCCCACATGCCCTTGAGCATGGCTTCCAGATAGGGGCCGCCCACGCCCGCGCGCTGGGCGGCGATCTGGCCGCGCATCAGCAGCAGGGTGTTGACCGGAAAGTGCGGATTGAAGCGAAAGGCCGTCAGGCCGTGCGCGGCGATGAAGCGGCGCATCTCCAGCATCTCGTAGTCCAGCTTGCCCTTCACGCCGCTGAAGGCCACGCCCGGCGCCTGGTTGCCGGTGGCCTTGAAAATGCCGCCCAGCAGGCACGGGATCAGCTTCACCGACGCCCCGTGACGGGCGGCGATCGCGGGCAGCGCCTTCCACGCCAGATAGGCGTTCGGACTGCCAAAATCGAAGATGAAGTCCACCGTCTTGCTCATCCGTTCCCTCCTTCGCCCGCGCTCCGGGTCTCCGCCTACCAGCTTTCCGAATAGGGCCGCAGGTCGATCTCGTGGGTCCAGGCCGAGCGCGGCTGATCGTGCAGCCAGACATAGTTGGCGGCGATCTCGGCGGGCTTGAGGATCTCGTCCTTGGCCAGCAGGTCGTCGACATTGTCGCGCACCGACCGGATGAACACCCCGTCGATGGCCCCGTCGACCACCACGTGGGCCACGTGAATCCCCAGGGGACCCAGCTCCCGCGCCGCGCTCTGGGCCACGGCTCGCAGGCCGGCCTTGGCCGAGGCGAAGGCCGAGAAGCCGTCCTTGCCGCGCAGGCTGGCGCTGGCCCCGGTGAACAGGATCGTGCCCCGTCCGCGCGGAACCATCACCCGCGCCGCCTCTCGCGCGGTCAGGAAGCCGGCGAAACAGGCCATCTCCCAGACCTTGGAGAACACCTGGGCGGTGGTCTCGATCAGGCCGAAGCGCACGTTCGCGCCGATGTTGAAGACCACCACCTCCAGCGGACCGACCTCGGCCTCGATGCGGTCGACCAGGGCGATCATCTCGGCCTCCTGGCGGGCGTCGACGCCGAAGGCGCGCGCGTCCTGGCCCGCGTCGCGCAGCGCGACGGCCAGGGCCTCCAGCTGGTCCAGATGGCGGGGGCGGCGGGTCATGCACACCGTGAAGCCCTCGGCGGCGAAGGCCCGGGCGATGGCGCCGCCCACCCCGTCGCCGACGCCGACCACCAGGCACGCGCCCTTCGTCGTCCGGGTCATCGCCGCCTCCTCCGTTTCGTTGTTCCGCGCGCAAGTTCGTATTGAATCTGTACTGAGTCAAACGCAGAATGGCGGCATGAAGTGGGAAGACCTCGCCGACCAACCCTGCTCGATCTCACGCGCCCTGGCGGTGATCGGCGACCGCTGGACGCTGATGATCCTGCGCGACTGCTTCCTGGGCGTGCGGCGCTTCGAGGCCTTCCAGCAGCGGCTGGGGATCTCGCGGACCATCGTCACCGACCGCCTGCGGACGCTCGTGGACGAGGGGGTGCTGGAGCGGCGCGCCTATCAGCAGAACCCCGTCCGCCACGACTATCGCCTGACCGACAAGGGCCGCGACCTGCACCCCGTGGTCATGGCCATCGCCCACTTCGGCGACGCCTATTACGCGGGCGAGGCGGGCCCGCCCGTCCTGCGCCGCCACAAGGCCTGCGGATGCGACTTCCACCCGGTGCAGGTCTGCTCGGAATGCGGCGAACCGATCACCGCCCGCGCGGTCGAGGCGCGGGCGGGCGTCGGGTTCGGGGCGCCTTAGAGCGTGAGGCTGAAAGTGGGAACCGGTTTCAGCTTGTCTCACGCTCTAAGAATTTGATTTAGAGCCTTTTTGACGCCTGAAATCGATTCCGATTTCAGGCTAAAGGCTCTAGACGGGGCCGTCTCGACGCCTCTGTCAGGCGCCGCGGGCGAAGGCGGCGACGCGGTCCTGGCGTTGGGCGACGGTCAGGCCGGCGCCTGGGCGGCTCGCGGAGCCCTGGCGCTGGATCTTGAAGCGCGTCACCAGGTTGGTCAGCTTGCCGGTCTCGACCCGCAGGTTCGAGACGGCGGCGGTGGCTTCTTCGACCATGGCCGCGTTCTGCTGGGTCACCTGGTCCATCTGGTTGACGGCGATGTTGACCTGGTTGAGCCCGGTGGCCTGCTCCTGCGACGACTGGGCGATCCGCGAGACCAGGCCGTCGATCTCGGCGACCTTGGCGACGATGTCGCTGAGGGCCGTCTCGGTGTCGCCGACCAGCTGGACGCCGCGCGAGACATGGGCGGAGCTGCCGGCGATCAGCGCCTTGATCTCCTTGGCGGCCTCGGCCGAGCGTTGGGCCAGCGCGCGGACCTCCTGGGCGACGACGGCGAAGCCCTTGCCGGCGTCGCCGGCGCGGGCGGCCTCGACCCCGGCGTTCAGGGCCAGCAGGTTGGTCTGGAAGGCGATCTCGTCGATCACCCCGATGATGTTGGTGATCTGGGTCGAGCTCTCCTCGATCTCGACCATGGCCGACACGGCGTCTTGCATCACCTTGCCGGAATTGGCGGCGTCCCGGCGGGCCTGGCTGGCGGCTTCGGAGGCCTGGCGCGCGCCGTCCGCGCTGGCGCGGACCGTGGCCGTGATCTGGTCCAGGGCCGCGGCGGTCTCTTCCAGGTTGGCCGCCTGTTGTTCGGTGCGGCGCGACAGGTCGCTGGAGGCGACGGCGATCTCGTCCGAACCGCCGCGAATGCCGCTGGTCGACTCCGAAATGGCGTTCATCGCCGTGCGGAGGCTCTCGACGGCGGCGTTGAAGTCGGCCTTGATCTGGGCGTACTGGCCCTGGAAATCGGCGTCGATCTGGGCGGTCAGGTCGCCTTCCGCCAGGCGGCTGAGGCTGCCGGCCAGGGCCTTGACGACCATGGCCTGCTCGGCCGCGTTGGCGCGGCGCTGTTCCTCGGCCTGGCCGTTGGCGAGGTCGGCCTCGGCCTTCAGGCGCTCGGCGTCGGCGGCCAGCGCCCGGGCCCTAAGCCCATTGTCCTTGAACACCTGGACCGCGCCGGCCATCAGCCCGACCTCGTCACGGCGCCCTTGGCCCGTGACCCGGACGTCGAGATCGCCGTCGGCCAGACGCCGCATGTCGTTGGCCAGGGCGGTCAACGGACGGGTGATGGCGGCGCGCGACATCCAGAGGGCGGCGCCGACTCCGGCGCTCACGCCCAGGCCGGCGAGGATCAGCAGGTTGCGGGCGGTCCGGCCCGCGCCCGCCGTGAGGTCGTCGGAGGCGCGCGCCATGTCCGTGACGCCCCGATCGACCAGCGCGCTGTTGGCCTTGCTGTAGTCCGACACCATCGGACGCGCCAGCTTCATGGCCTCTCTCGCCTCGGCCTCGCGTCCCTGGCCGCTGAGCTGGACCACGTTGTCCAGCGCGGCCGTCACCTTGTCCAGATCGCGTCTCAGGACCGCGAGTTCGGACGCGTAGTCCGGCAGGCCTCGCGCCGCCTTGTCGATATAGCCGTAGGTCTTGGCCTTGGCGGCCTGGTAATTGGCGGTCTCCTCGGCGACCGACTTGGGATCCGAGGCGATGATGCCCATCGCCGCCGAATAGCTCATCTGGCTGACGGAGCGGTTGACCCGCTGCAGCGACGATTGGGCCTTCGCCCGCACGTCGGTGAGGTTGGAATAGGCCGCGTCCACCGACATGATCCGCAGGGCGCCGTAGCTGGCCACCGCGATGCAGATCAAGCCGAGGAAAAGGACGAGGACCGCGATCTTCGTGCTGATCTTGAGGTTATTCAAAGCGCTCTCGGCTCCCGGAAAACAGCCGTCTCGCTCGATTTCGCGAGTCGGTGCGGCGTTCGACATGAGACAAACCTGGATTTGACCGGGTTAAAAATCCTTTACGTCATCAAATGATATCTTATTGGGAGTTGGAAACTCATATTCCTGATTGGATTTGTTCGACGATGATATTTACCTGAGTGCTTTAGACGTGGGAAAAGTATTCGCGATGACTGCTTTTCGCATTCCTGGATGATGCGACGTAATGTCTTCGCTATCGCCGCTTCATTTTGGCCAGGGCCGCGCGCATGGCCTGGGCCTGCGCGGCGGGCGGCTTGCTCTCGGCCGCCGCCACGATCGGACCGGTTGCCGCTTCCAG
Organism: Caulobacter vibrioides OR37; assembly: GCF_000372645.1. Taxonomy (GTDB): domain Bacteria; phylum Pseudomonadota; class Alphaproteobacteria; order Caulobacterales; family Caulobacteraceae; genus Caulobacter; species Caulobacter vibrioides_E. The sequence continues at coordinate 55,918 of NZ_APMP01000026.1, forward strand.
CCGCTCGAAAGCCTCCAAGGCGGGCAGGATCGCGCCCTTTCGCGCCGGGACCAGCATCGCCACCTTGCGCGCGGCGGCCGCCATCTGGCCGCACACGCGCGCCTTGTCGCGGGCCTTGGCGATGAGGGCCGGATCGTCGCTCTGCTCGATCAGGGCCCAGGCGGCGTCGAGCGCGGCCATCATCCGGGCCTGCAGGTCGGCGCACCAGGCGGCGGGGGAGGGGGCGGTTGGGGTCTGGCTCATGGGGATAGAGCATGAGGCCGGTTTGGAGAGCGGGGAATAAGAAACGGGTGTTTTTATGTAAGGCGTTGTTTTTAAACAACCCGATCGCGAAATCGACGAGCATTCATCCCCTCTCCTCCCCACTGGGGGAGCGGGACCGGCAAACACCGGTGAAGGGGGCTCGCAGCGGACAGGCCAGGCCCCTTCCGTCACGCCGCTTCGCGCCGCGCCACCTTCCCCCTAAGGAAAGGAGGGCGAAGCGACCCTGTGGATAACTTTCATAACATACTGGCAAGACGCGCCATGGCTTTATAGGTCACGCCCCTCAACCCGAGGTCCCCATGTCGTTCCGGACCTATTTCGACGCCAGCGCCGAGGGGCTATCCGCCTATCTGCCTGTCGGGATCTTTGTACTTATCGCCTTCGTCGCCGTGTGGTGGACGGCCGTGAATGAGTTCGGTCGTGACGGAAAACGAATTCCGGCGGATCAGAGGCGGCAGATCAGCCGAGGCTTTGCCGCGCTTGCGGCCGTGATCGCCATCGTCGCTCTGGTCGGCATGCGCCACCGCCAAGTCGCGATCGCGCGCATCTTCGCTCAGCGGGACTTTACGGTCGTCGAGGGCGCGGTGTCAGACTTCCAGCCTAGCCCGGTCGGCAGCAATGACGAGGAGCGCTTCCGCGTCGGCGAGATCTGGTTTTCCTATCGCGCAGCGGTCGACGAGGGTGGCTTTCATCAGACCCGCGCCCATGGCGGCCCCATCCGCGAGGGCCGGATCGTACGAATCGTCCAGGACCGCCAGGGCCGCATCCTGAAACTCGACCTCGCCGACTGAGCCCCCAAAGCAAAGGCCCCGCGCCTTGCGAGCACGGGGCCTTCGAAACTTCAAACCCATCCGAGGACGATCAGCTGATCTTTTCGACCTGGGCGTATTCCAGCTCGACCGGGGTGGCGCGGCCGAAGATCGAGACGGTGACCCGCAGGCGGGCCTTTTCCTCGTCGACCTGCTCGACCGAGCCGTTGAAGCTGGCGAACGGGCCGTCGATGACGCGGACGTTCTCGCCGACCTCGTACAGCACCACGGCCTTCGGGGCGGCGACGCCTTCCTCGATCGTGCCGATGATGCGCTGGACTTCCTTTTCGGAGACCGGCATCGGCTTGGAGCCGCTGCCCAGGAAGCCCGTGACCTTCGGGGTGTTCTTGATCAGGTGGTAGGCCTCGTCCGAGAGGTTCATCTTCACCAGGACATAGCCCGGGAAGAACTTGCGCTCGGCGTTGATCTTGCGGCCGCGGCGGATCTCGACGACCTCTTCGGTCGGGACCAGGATCTCGGAGAAGTTCTCCTCGAGGCCCTGGTTCTTGGCCTGCTCGCGGATGCTCTCGGCCACCTTCTTCTCGAAGTTCGAGTAGGCGTGGACGATGTACCACTTGTGGTTCGGGTTGGACGCGGTTTCGGTGCTCATCGTCTTATCTTATCCCGCGGTGGCCAGCTTCAGAAGCTGGGTCGTGGCCAGGCCCAGGCCGCCGTCGATCGCGGCGAAGAACAGCGACGCCATCACGACCATGATGAAGACCATCACCGAGGTGATCCAGGTTTCCTTGCGGCTGGTCCAGGTGATCTTGCGGGTCTCGGCGCGCACCTCGCGGAAGAACTGGACCGGGCTGACGCGCTTCTTCGGAGCGGCGGGAGCGGCGGCCGTCGTCGCGGCGGCCCCGGCGGGCGCCATCGCCGCGGCCGTCTTGGCGGCGCGGTTCTTCATAGCGGACGGGCTGGATCCCGGTTTCCTGGCCATGCTCTTGAGGCTCACGACTTCCTAAGGTGCGGGTCAGGAGCGACCCGTCGGAAACATATAGTGGCAGGAGTGGAGGGACTCGAACCCCCGGCCCTCGGTTTTGGAGACCGATGCTCTACCAGCTGAGCTACACTCCTGCGGACCGACCGCCCTTTCGGGCCGACGGAGATCCGGAGACGGACAGCGCGCCGAGAGGCCTGGAAAGGCCTCGGCGCGCCACGTCCTGTCGCCAGAGCCGCGCCATTTAGCAGGGTCGTGTACGGCGGGCAAGCCGCGCGCCGAGGAATGATGGTCTCGAGCGGTCGGAACCGCGCCGATATCAAGCGGGGCGGGATCGATGCGCCCGGCCGGGCGTTATCCCGACATGCCCGAAATTCGAAACACGCCCGCCCAGACGCCTCCGTCTTCGACCGCGTCCGACCGCCCGTCGAATCGCGAGATCGAGCACGAGAATCAGCGTCCGCCGTCGCGTGACGGCGCGCCGCCGCGTCCGGCCACCGAACCGCCCGGCGCGGCCGACAGCAGCCGTTCGCCGAAGACCCGGACCGATCCGGGCTCCGGCGAGGGCTAGGGGGTCATAAAGCGGCCGAGACGATCAGCCGGCCTTCTCGGTCTTGGCCTTTTCGGTCGTTCCCGCCGCGCTGGCCGCCGTCGAGCCGCCGCACTGGATGCCCAGATACGACCACTTCACGTCGGTGAGCTGGCGTCCGCACTGGGTGTTCTTGCCCTTGTCGGTGCCCTGCAGCGAGATCGCCACCCCCTTGGAGAGGTCGGGCGCCGGGCTGACGGCGCTGATGTCGTAATAGCCGCCGCCGCGGCCCTTCACGACCAGGCAGTTGGTCTTCTCGACCGGCCTGACGCAGCCCGAGGCGGTGACGGACGTGCCTTCGACGATGACTTGTTGGGCCTGCGCGACCTTCGTCTTCGCGCCGCCTTCGCTGCAACCGGCCAAACCAAACGCTACCATACCGGCCGCCGCGGCGGCCCCTACGAACCAAACCCGCATACGTTCCTCCGTATCGTTGGCTCCGCGAACGAAGCAAAAGAAGTCTGCGCCCGGTTTGAAAGACCGGCAATCACATTTTCGCCATTTTCGAAAAATCGGTTCGGCGTTTCCCGGGATCGGGAAACAGATTGTCCTTGGCCGGACGGCATTCGAACGCGCCGCGACCATTTGTCGGCTAGACGCGCAATCTCATACCGATTCCGATGATGTCGTGTCTCATCCTGACGACTGTTCGCGAACCGAACCGACGTTTTTCTTTGTGGCGCCAATACTGAGGCTGATCTTTCGGACGCCGGTGTCGGCCCCCTTCGCCCTCCGTCATGGAGCGTCGGTCTGGTCGGAGTTTTTCCCGCCTCGTCTTTAGACAACCGGCGTTGACAGGAAGACGGCCGTGATCCCATGAGACAGCCGACCGCGCCGCTCCGCCTTGGCGGCTTTTGGTTTTTCGAAGGATTCAGGTCAGATGACGGCCACCGCGTCCGCCGCTCCCGCCCCCGTCAAGGAAGCTCCCTACTTCACCGAGACGGTGCTGTGGGTGAAGCACTGGACCGACCGGCTGTTCAGCTTCGCCATCACGCGCCCGGCCAGCTTCCGCTTCCGCTCGGGCGAGTTCGTGATGATCGGCCTGCCGCCGCGCGAGGACCTGGGCGAGAAGAAGCCTATCCTGCGCGCCTACTCGATCGGCTCGCCCAGCTTCGCCGAGGAGCTGGAATTCTTCTCGATCAAGGTTCCCGACGGTCCGCTGACCTCGCGTCTGCAACTGATCCAGGAGGGCGACGAGATCCTCCTGGGCAAGAAGCCGACCGGCACGCTGGTGCTGGACGCCGTGCGCCCGGGCAAGCGCCTCTTCCTGTTCGGCACCGGCACGGGCCTGGCGCCCTGGCTGTCGGTGGCCCGCGACCCGGACGCCTACAGCCGCTTCGAGCGGGTGATCGTCTGCCACGGCGTGCGCGAGGTGAAGGAGCTGGCCTATCGCGACCTCTTTACCCGCGACATCTTCGACGACCCGCTGGTCGGCGACGAGGCCCGCGCCCAGCTGACCTATTATCCGACCGTGACCCGCGAGCCGTTCGAACGCCAGGGCCGCTTCACCGACCTGATCGAGAACGGCAAGCTGTTCAGCGATCTGGGCGTCGAGGGCGGGAAGTTCGATCCCGAGCACGATCGGGCCATGCTGTGCGGCTCGATGGCCATGATCAAGGACACCGCCGCCATCCTGGAGGCCCAGGGCCTGAAGGAAGGCTCCAACGCCGAGCCGGGCGACTTCGTCATCGAGCGGGCGTTCGTCGGCTGACGCGCCCGGCTGGGAGACGCGGGAAAGGGCCGCGCGCTTTGGACGTGACAGGCGGCGAACTTGGCTCTAGGGTCACGGCGATGACCCTCGCCGCCAGCCAACAGCTGTTTTGGTATTTTAGCTATCCGACGCCTCTGGCGCCGGGAGGGGATCGTTCGGCCTGAAGATCAGGCTCTCTAGAACACCTTTCACCAGCCGCCAGGGGATCCCCGGGCGGCTTTTTTGATGGCCGCCGGACCTCCCGACCTTCCAGGAGCAAAGCCATGCCATCCGCCGCCGCCGTCACCGCGCTGCCCGTCCCCACCGACGATCTTCGGATCTCCAAGCTGCGAACCCTCAGCCCGCCCGCCCAGGTGATCGGCGAGGCGCCGGCCAGTTCGTCGGTCGCCGAGGTGGTCGGCGACGCCCGCCGCGCCGTCCACGACATCCTCGACGGTCGCGACGACCGGCTGGTGGTGGTGATCGGCCCGTGCTCGATCCACGATCCCAAGGCGGCGCTGGACTACGCCCGCCGACTGGCCGCCGAGCGCGAGCGTCACGCCGGCGAGCTGGAGGTGATCATGCGGGTCTATTTCGAGAAGCCCCGCACCACGGTCGGCTGGAAGGGGCTGATCAACGACCCGGATCTGGACGGCGGCTTCCGCATCGACGAGGGCCTGCGCCGGGCGCGCCGGGTGCTCCTGGACGTCAGCGCCCAGGGCCTGCCGGCGGCCTGCGAGTTCCTGGACGTGACGACGCCGCAGTACATCGCCGACCTGGTGGCCTGGGGCGCGATCGGGGCCCGCACCACCGAAAGCCAGATCCACCGCGAGATGGCCTCGGGCCTCTCTTGCCCGGTCGGCTTCAAGAACGGGACCAACGGCGACGTGAAGGTGGCGATCGACGCGGTGACGGCCGCCGCCCAGCCGCACCATTTCCTGGCCGTGACCAAGGAGGGCCGCGCCGCCATCGCCACGACGACCGGCAATCCCGACTGCCACCTGGTGCTGCGCGGCGGCAAGACTCCGAACTACGACGCCGAAAGCGTCGCCGCCGCCGCCCAGGCCTTGGCCAAGGCCGGCCTCGCGCCGCGCCTGATGGTCGACGTCAGCCACGCCAACAGCGGCAAGAACCATGAGAACCAGCCGGCCGTCACCGCCGACGTGTGCGCCCAACTGGCCGGCGGCGCCTCGCCGATCATGGGCGTGATGATCGAGAGCAACCTCGTCGCCGGCCGCCAGGACATCGTGCCCGGCCAGCCGCTGGTCTACGGCCAGTCGGTCACCGACGCCTGCGTCGACTGGGAGACCTCGGTCCGGATGCTGGACGACCTGGCCGCCGCGGTGAAGGCCGGACGCGCGGCGCGGAGAGGGTAAGGGGGCTTTGACTCCCTGGCCTTCGCCTGCTACACGCCCCGCCTCGCCCCCGGACCCCGTTCGGGGGCGTGCTCGTCGTTTTCTCTTTTCCGGAGAGAGGGCGGGTTCAAATCCGTGGAAGGGTCGCCAAGCCCGCACCACGGCTCACCAGTGAGGATATCATGGCTAAGAAGATCCTGGGCTACATCAAGCTCCAGGTGAAGGCTGGCTCGGCCACGCCTTCACCCCCCATCGGCCCGGCTCTGGGTCAGCGCGGCGTCAACATCATGGGCTTCTGCAAGGAGTTCAACGCGCGCACCGAGAACGTCGAAAAGGGCACCCCCCTGCCGACCGTCATCACGGTCTATCAGGACAAGTCGTTCACCTTCGTCACCAAGACCCCGCCGGCCACCTTCTATCTGAAGCAGGCCACCGGTCTGAAGTCGGGCGCCAAGCTGACCGGTCGCGAGACCGTCGGCTCGATCACCCGCGCCCAGCTGCGCGAGATCGCCGAAAAGAAGATGAAGGATCTGAACGCCAACGATCTCGAGGCCGCCGCCAAGATCATCGAAGGCTCCGCCAAGGCCATGGGCCTGAAGATCGTGGAGGCCTAATCCAATGGCTAAGCAACCCAAGCGCATCAAGGCCTGGACCGGCGACCGCGACGCGACCCACTCGGTCGAAGCCGCCATCAAGCTGGTCAAGGAAAACGCCAAGGCCAAGTTCGACGAGACCATCGAGATCTCGGTGAACCTGGGCGTCGACCCGCGTCACGCCGACCAACAGGTCCGCGGCGTCGTCAACCTGCCGTCGGGCACCGGCCGTGACGTCCGCGTCGCCGTGTTCGCCAAGGACGCCAAGGCGGCCGAAGCGACCGCCGCGGGCGCCGAGCACGTCGGCGCCGAAGACCTGTACGAAAAGATCGCCGGCGGCTTCATGGACTTCGATCGCGTCATCGCGACCCCGGACATGATGGCCCTGGTCGGTCGCCTCGGTAAGGTGCTGGGCCCGCGCGGCCTGATGCCGAACCCGAAGGTCGGCACCGTGACCCCGAACGTCGCCCAGGCCGTCAAGGACGCCAAGGGCGGCGCCGTGGAGTTCCGCGTCGAAAAGGCCGGTATCGTTCACGCCGGCATCGGCAAGGCCTCGTTCACCGACGAAGCCCTGGTCGTCAACGTCAAGGCTCTGATCGAAGCCCTGAACCGCTCCAAGCCCTCGGGCGCCAAGGGCGTGTTCATCAAGCGCATCGGTCTGTCGTCGACGATGGGTCCGGGCTTCAAGGTCGACACCGCCTCGGTCGGCTGAGCCTAAGCTTTTCAGTAAAGCGTAAGCGAACGGGCGCTGGAGCGATCCAGCGCCCGTTTTCGCGTTTGGGGGTCTTCCCTCTCCCCTTGCGGGAGAGGGTGGCCGAAGGCCGGGTGAAGGGTCGCGCTCGGCTAACCGGATAGGTATTTCACCCCCTCATCCGACCCGCTTCGCGGGCCACCTTCTCCCGCAAGGGGAGAAGGAAGACCCCTACGTTGTACCCCCGGCTAGCCGATGCTACCTTCCGTCTAGACGGAGCCTCCCATGCCCTTTCACGTCCGCGATCCCGAGACCGACGCCCTGGTGCGTCAGTACGCCGAGGAAAAGCGCGTCGGCATCACCGACGCGATCAAGCTGGCGGTCAATAAGGCGCGGGAAGCCGACGAGAAGGCGCTCGCCCAGAAGCGGGCCGCGTTGAAGGCCATTCGCGACGAAGTGGCCGCCTGGCCCAGGACGGGCGAGGTCGCGGACAAGGCCTTCTTCGACAGCCTCAACGACGAGTGATGTTCGTCGACGCCTCGGCCTGGACGGCCATCATCCTGAACGAGCCGGAAGCCGAGGATTTCGAGGCGCGGTTGCTGACCTCGGGCTTGGTGCTGACCTCGGCCTTGTCCAACTGGGAAACCGTGCGGGCGATCATGAAGGTCACGCGCCAGGACCAGGCCCGGGTCGAGGCCATCGTCGCCGGCTACCAGTTCGGCGCCGGGGCGCGCGTCGTACCCATCGGCGAGGCCGAGCAGCGCGTCGCCCTCGACGCCCACGCCCGCTACGGCAAGGGCGTCCACCCGGCCAGGCTGAACATGGGCGATTGCTTTTCCTATGCCTGCGCCAAGGTCCACGGCGCGCCGCTGCTCTACAAGGGCGAGGACTTCGCCCTGACCGATATCGAGGCCGCCTGAAGTGCCGATCGGGGAAAAGGCGGAGATCCTCGACGTCGCGGTGATCGGCGGCGGACCGGCGGGGCTGATGGCGGCCGAGACGGTCGCCAAGGCCGGCAAGTCCGTGGCCGTGTTCGAGAAGATGCCGACCTTCGGGCGCAAGTTCCTGATGGCCGGGCGCGGCGGGCTGAACCTGACCCATTCGGAGGATTTCGAGCGCTTCGTGGCGCGTTACGGCGACCGGGCGGCGCGGCTGGCGCCGATGCTGGAGGCCTTCGCGCCCAAGGACCTGACGGCCTGGGCCGAGGGGCTGGGCCAGCGGACCTTCGTGGGCGCCAGCGGCCGGGTGTTTCCCACCGCGATGAAGGCCTCGCCGCTGCTGCGGGCCTGGCTGGCGCGGCTGGAGGGCCTGGGCGTCGCGTTGAGGCCGCGCGCGACCTGGAAGGGCTGGGACGCGGCGGGGCGGCTGGTGATCGAGACGCCCGACGGCCGCCATGTGATACGGGCCCGCGCGACGGTCCTGGCCCTGGGCGGCGCCAGCTGGCCCAAGCTGGGCTCGGACGCGGCCTGGGCGCCGCTGCTGCGGGTCGGCGGCTCGGAGATCGCGCCGTTCCGCCCGGCCAACTGCGGCTTCGATGTCGCCTGGAGCGCCGTCTTCCGCGATCGCTTCGCCGGCGAGCCCCTGAAGAACGTGTCGCTGAGCCTGGGATCGGCCCGCGCGCGGGGCGACGCGATGGTGGCCCGCTATGGCCTGGAGGGCGGGGCGGTCTACGCCCTGGGCGGCGCGGCGCGCGACGCGGCCCTGGCCGGCGGCGCGGTCCTGACCGTCGACCTGCGGCCGGACATCCCTGTCGAGACCCTGGAGCGCCGTCTGCGCGCGCCGCGCGGCGGCCATAGCCTGGCCAATTTCCTGCGCAAGGCCGTCAAGCTGTCGCCCGTCGAGGTCAATCTGCTGCGCGAGGCGCACGGCCTGGACCTGCCCTCCGAGCCCGCCGCCCTGGCGGCGGCGATCAAGGCCGCGCCGCTGGCCCTGACGGGGGTCCAGTCCTTGGAGCGCGCCATCTCCTCGGCCGGCGGCGTGCGGTTCGAAAGCCTGGATGGCCTGGCGCTGAAGGCGCGACCAGACGTGATCCTGGCCGGCGAGATGCTGGACTGGGAGGCGCCGACCGGCGGCTACCTGCTGCAGGCCTGCTTCGCCACCGGCGCGGCGGCGGGGCGGGCGGCGCTGGGGCGGCTAGGGTAGGACGGGCGTCGCGTGCAGTTTGGGCTGGCGCTTGGCCTTCCAAAAAAGCACCGTCATCCCGCGCTTCATGCGCGGGACCCATCTGTCGGCCGCACGTGCGGAGAAAGCTCAGGTTCTCATGTGGAAGCTGAACCATGGGTCCCGCGCATGAAGCGCGGGATGACGGGGTAAGGGTCCGAGACCGTGCGCTACCTCATCGCCGCCCTGATCTTGGCCGCCATCGCCTCCAGATCCTTGGGATCGGCCTTGGCGTTCTCGGCCATGTAGACCGGCTTGCCGGCGATGCGCGGGATCACGTGGACGTGCAGGTGCGGCACGCTTTGGCCGACGCCATTGTTCTGCACGATCATGAAGCCCGACAGGCCCAGGGCGTCGACCTCGGCCTGGCCGACCTTCTGGGCGACGGCCATGACCTTGGCCAGGTCCTTGGGATCGATCTCCAGCAGGTTGCGGGCCTTGGAGGTCTTGGAGATCACCAGCACATGGCCGGGCTCCATGGGGGCGTAGTCCATGAAGGCCAGGACGTCGGCGTCCTCATAGACCTTGAAGACCTGCATCTCGCCCCTGATGGCGCGGGCGAAGGGGTTCTGCTCGTCATAGGCCGCGTGCAGCGGGATGGTCGGGCCGGCGGGCAGGATGGTCGGGTCGAAGCGGGCCAGCCACCGCAGCACCTCGGCCTCCAGCGCGATGCGGGAATCCGAGAAGCTGTGATCGGTGGGGTAATAGGCCTCGGTCAGGGCCTTGGCCCCCGCGGCCTTGGCGGCGGCGGCCTGTTTGCGGACCTTGGGCGCGTTGGCGTACTCCGCGCCGATCATCAGCACAGGCCGGTCGGAAATCTTGGCGGCCAGCGTCTCGAGGTTCAGCTTGGCCGTGTCGCGCACGATCTCGTCGACCAGGGCCTCGGGCGTGGTCGCCAGGGGCGCGGTGTCGGGGCGCATGTTTTCGACGGCGGCCTTGCGGCTCTGGTCGTCGGTGATCCGCGCGGCGTCGCCGGCGATGTTCCAGGCGTCGATCATCACCGTCCCGGCCACGCGCGGGTCGGCCGCCGCCGCGCTGGCGGCCATGAAGCCGCCCATGCTGTGGCCGGCCACGATGATCCGCTTGGGATCGATATGGTACTTGGCGATATTCGCGGGATCCAAGAGCCAAGCCACCGCCGCCTCTCCGTCGGCGCGGGCGTTGGCGAAGCTGAACTTGCCCTGGCTGCCCCACGAGCCGCGATAGTTGATCCGCATGGCGTTCCAGCCGGCGCGGCGCACGGCCTGCAGGAGGTCGATATTGGTCTCGTTGCCCGGGAAGCCGTGCAGGAACAGCATCGTCGGATGCGGCTGGTCGCCGGCGGCCGTGTAGAGGATGGCGTTGACCTTCGATCCGGCGATGTCGAGCTGGAACGCCGCCATCCCCGGCGGATGGGCCTTGTCCCGCGCCGGATCGGCGATGACGGCCCGAGGCGTCGGCGGAGCGGCCAGCTCGGCCAGGGCGGGCGAGGCGAAGGCCAGGAAGAGCGCGGTCAGGGCGGCGGCGGTGCGTTTCATGGGCTGGGATCTCTCTGGAGCGCGGGCGCAAGAAAGCACAGCCTTCACCATTACACACCGTCATTCCCGCCCTTGTGGCGGGAATGACGGTGGTTGGGGGGAGTTGAACTTTTCGGCCGAACCGTCTATACGGCGCGCCTCTTCGGCGGACTCGTCCGCTGGGGAACCTGTTTGAGAACTACGGGGCGTGGGGTCACCAACGCCATAACCGGGGAAGAGCCCTTCCTCGCCGTCGGGAGACAGGGATAGAGACGCCAAGTCCTCCTGCTCGTGGCTATAGCCCGAGACCGGAGCGCGGCTGACTTTCCTTGGAACAGGCATATGCGACTCGCGCGCGGGAGCAATTCCGCATGGGACCGCATCTGGCTGCCGGAATGGTCCGGCCGCTGCTAACTGAGTAGGAGACCGCAATGGACCGCGCTCAAAAGCAGGAGTCGATCGAATCGCTGAAAAGCGTGTTCGCCGACGCCGGCGCTGTCGTCGTGACCCACTACATGGGTCTGACCGTTGCGGAAATGACCGACCTTCGTCTTCGCCTCCGCAAGGAAGGCGCCGCGATCAAGGTTGTGAAGAACACCCTGGCCCTCAAGGCTCTGGACGGCAAGCTCGGTGACAAGGGCGAAAAGCTCTTCACCGGCCCGGTCGCCATCGCCTACGGCCCGGACGCCGTTTCGGCCGCGAAGATCGCGGTGCAGTTCGCCAAGGAAAACGACAAGCTGAAGCTGGTCGGTGGCGTTCTGGACCAGACCAACGTGCTGGACGAAGCTGGCGTGCGCGCTCTGGCGACCCTGCCGTCGCTGGACGAACTGCGTGGCAAGCTCATCGGCCTCATCCAGGCTCCGGCGACCAAGATCGCTGGCGTCCTGCAGGCCCCGGCTGGCCAGCTGGCTCGCGTTTTCAACGCCTACGCGACCAAAGACGCCGCGTAACGGTCATCCCCGCAAATCTATCCCAATCTCTCTTTAGGAACTGACACATGTCGAAGCTCGAAAAGCTGGTCGAAGAACTGTCCACCCTGTCGGTGCTGGAAGCCGCTGAACTGTCGAAGCTGCTGGAAGAAAAGTGGGGCGTCTCGGCCGCCGCTCCGGTCGCCGTCGCCGCTGTTGGCGGCGCCGCCGCCGCTCCGGCCGAAGCCGCCGAAGAGCAAACCGAATTCACCGTCGTCCTGGTCGACGGCGGCGACAAGAAGATCAACGTGATCAAGGAAGTCCGCGGCGTCCGTCCGGACCTCGGCCTGAAGGAAGCCAAGGACCTGGTCGAAGGCGCTCCGCAGAACGTCGTCGAAAACGTCTCGAAGCAACAAGCCGAAGAAGTTTCGAAGAAGCTCACGGAAGCCGGCGCCAAGGTCCAAATCAAGTAATCCGATCCCGGCGTCTCGTCGGGAACGGGTTCCTTGTGGAACCGCCGAAGCGGCCTCGGAGGGAAACCTCCGGGGCCGTTTTCTTTTGGGCCGCCTTCGGATCAGGCCGGAAAGGCCTCCTGCCGCTCGGCCAGCACGTCGTCGACCGCCGACAGCAGCCGCGCCGCCTCGATCGGCTTGCCCAGATGGCGGTCCGCCCCGGCCTCGAAGCTGGCGCGCAGGTGCTCTGGCAGCACGTTGGCCGTCAGCATGATCACCGGACAGGGCCGCTGGCCGCGCCGCTGCTCCTGGGCGCGGATCTCGCGGGTGGCGCTGAGACCGTCCATGACCGGCATCTGCATGTCCATCAGCACCAGGTCGAACGGCGAGGACGCATAGGCCTCCACGGCCTGGCGTCCGTCGCAGACCGACACCAGCTCGGCCCCGACCTCGCCCATGATCAGCTCGATGACCCTGCGGTTGATCTCGTGGTCCTCGGCCAGCAAAACCCGTATCGCGCGGCTCTGGCGATCGGGGACCTCGGGGATCCGCTCGGCGACGTCGGCGTCGGCCAAGGGCAGGGCGAAGCTGAAGGTCGCGCCCTTGCCGGGCGTCGACGAGGCCGACAGCGTCCCGCCCATGGCGCGAACCAGGTCGACGCAAATCGAAAGGCCCAGCCCCGAGCCGCCATAACGGCGCGTGATCGACTCGTCGGCCTGGGCGAAGCGATCGAAGATCCGAGCCTTGGCCGCCTCGTCGAACCCGATCCCGCTGTCGGTCACCGTGAAGCGCCACCCCTCGTTCGACGTCCGGACCTCGAGGCTGACCGCGCCGGCGTGGGTGAACTTGACCGCGTTGCTGAGCAGGTTGCCCAGCACCTGGCGCAGCCGCACCGGCGCGCCGACGACCCAACGCTCGCCCTCCGGCGCCGAGACGGCGTAGGTCAGGCCCTTGGCCTCGGCGACCGGACGGTGCAGCTCGCCGACCTCGCGCGCCAGGCCCGCGAGGTCGAAGGGCTCGGCGGCGAGGCGCAGCGCGCCCTCTTCGAGCCGCGCCAGGTCGAGCACGTCGCTGAGCAGGGCTTCCAGCGTCCGGGCGGCGCCGGTCATGGCCCGCAGCAGCTCGGCTTGATCGGACGACAGCGCCGTGCGCGACAGGACGTCGGCCAGACCCAACATGCCGTTCAGCGGCGTGCGGATCTCATGGCTCATATTGGCCAGGAACCGCGTCTTGGCCTCGTTGGCGACCCTGGCCTGGTGCAGGGCCTCCCGATCCGAGATATCGCGGATGATGGCCCCGATCATGATCCGGTCGTTGTCGCGCCATATGGACAGCGACAGGCTGGTCGGGAACTCGGAGCCGTCGCGTCGCAGGGCCGGGACCTCCACGGCGCCGGTCAGGGTCGGGCGGCCGCCCAGGCAAAGGCGCGTGAAGCCCCGCTCATGGCCCGCGCGCAGTCGGGGCGGGATGATCATCATCAGCGACTGGCCCAGCGCCTCGCGGGCGGTGTAGCCGAACACGGCCTCGGCGGCGGCGTTCCAATGCAGGATCATCTGGTTCTCGTCGACGATCAGGACCGCGTCGGAGGTCCCGTCGACCACCTTGGAGAGAAAGAGCTTCTCGCGCCGGGTTTCGAGCCGTTCGCTGGCGAGCTTGGCCAGGACGGCCAGCTGAGCCAACTGCGCCTCGGTGAAGGCGCGCGACGCGCGGCAGGTGACGCACACCGTGCCGACGGCCTGACCGCGAACGAAGACCGGCGCGCCGGCATAGGCGCCCGCATCCAAATGGGCGGTGGCTGGATTGGCGCGAACGTCCTCGATGACCAGCGGGGCCGAGGTTTTGACGACACCGTCACAGAAGGCTTGCGATCGGGGCAGGGTATGCGGCTGGGCGCCGTGCGCGGCCTTGAACCAGACCAGGTCCTCGTCGACGAAGGACACGAACCCCGCGTCCGCCTCCAGGGCCAGACGCGCCCCCTCGGCGATCAGTTCCAGAACCGGCTCGCGTCGTGTTCCGAATACGCCAAGAAGTTGCAGGAGCGCGACGCGGCGGTCGTCATCAAGATGTCGAGCCTGTTCCAAGGATGATCTCCTTCGCGTCGACAGTCTTTCATCTTGGAATGTTTAGTTACCATCGGCGAACCCTGAGGTGGATTGTCGCAGGCCTATTGGCTTGGGGACGCTGTCGGCGGCCTTGATTTGGGCTTTGCGAGGTTTGGGCTTGGGCTTGACGCGCGCGAAGGCGGCGTGCGTGGCTGGTCCGCCCGAAGCCGGCCGAGGCCGCGAGGAGAAGCGAAGGCGCCGTGAACCGCAGAGACCTGATCATCGCCGGGGGCGCGGCGCTGGCCGCCCCGCCCGCTTTCGCCGCGCCGGGCCTCGGCGGCGTCCGGATGCCCGCCTCGGCGGTCGACAGCCAGCTGCGCGGCCTGTCGGCGACGGGCGGCAAGACCTGGTGGGCCTCGGGCTCCAAGGGCTGGATCATCCGGGGCCGCGACGAGCGGCAGGACCCGATGCGGATCGTCGGGGCCGAGGACCTCGACTTTCGCGGGCTGCACGCCTTCGACGACGACCATGTGCTGGCCATGAGCGCCGGTCCTGGACAGGCCTCGCAGCTGTGGCGCACGCGCGACGGCGGCAAGCGTTGGACGCGGGTCGCGGTCAACGAGGATCCCAACGGTTTCTGGGACGCCATCGCCTTCGTCGACCACCGGCGCGGCTTCATCCTGGGCGACCCGACCGAGGGGCGGTTCACGGTGCTCTACACCGCCGACGGCGGCCAGACCTGGACGCGGCTGCCGCCCGACGCCCTGCCGCCGGCCGACGACGGGGAGGGCGCCTTCGCCGCGTCGAACGGCTGTCTGGCCATCGGTCCGCACGGCGAGGTCGCGTTCTGCACGGGCGGAGGCGGCATGGCGCGGGTCTATGTCTCCCGCGAGGGCGGCCGCTACTTCGTGGCGTTGAAGACCCCGATTCCGGCCGACGCCCCGTCGCGGGGCGCGTTCGCGGTGGCCTGGAGCAAGCGCCGCGAGCTGTGGGTCTGCGGCGGCGACTACAAGGCGCCGGACGCCGAGGGCGCGAACCTGGCCATCCTCGGTCCGGGCTCCCTCGAGGTCCGGCGCGCGCCCGCGCCGGCCGGCTATCTCTCCAGCGTGGCGGTCCACGGCAAGACGGTGATGGCCGCCGGTCTCTCGGGCGTGCTGGTCAGCTATGACGACGCGCCGTTCCAGCGCGTGTCGTCCGCGCCGTTCAACACCGTCCGGCTGAGTTCGCGCAAGGCCGGGGTGCTGTGCGGTCCGGGCGGCTCGATCGGTCTGTGGCGCGCCGGCTGAAGGCGGAACCGCCGCCGCCCGCCGGCGTTATCGCGACATGCTCAAGCTCGCCGCCGTTCTGCTGGTCCTGATGATCCTGTTCGGGGTCCTGGGCTTCGTCGTCCACGTGGCCGCCGCCGTGACCAAGGCGGCGTTCTTCGTCTGCCTGGTGGCGCTGGGCGCGTCGCTGGCGATGAAGGCGATGCGGCGAGAATAGGGCGCTGGCCTGAGCGTGAGATGAACGAGGGCCTCAAAGGCGGTTCAAGGCTGGACATGTATCGAGAACCCACCCTTCGGTCGCGACCCCAAAGCCCGGCCGAGCGCTCTTGAAACCAGGCCCGGGAGACAGAGCCTTGACCCGCTTTATCCGTCGTTTCCCCTCCGTCCTGCTGCCGCTGGCGATCAGCGGCGCGCTGGCCGGCTGTAACCAGCAGGCCGCCGCCCCGCCGGCGCCGCCCGCCACCGGCGCGCCGATCGCCAGCCTGCCTCTGGCCCA
>NZ_APMP01000027.1 GCF_000372645.1 Caulobacter vibrioides OR37
AAGAGGGGAGGAGAAAATAGTCGCCTCTCTCAATGCCCCCCGGCGCTCGGCGCCTTGCCGAACTTGGCCACGTCCGCCTCGGTCACCGGCTTGGCGTAGCTGTTGCCGAAGTGGGTCCGCACATAGGTGATCGCCTCGGCGATCTGGGCGTTGCTGAGCATCCCGGCGAAGCCCGGCATCGCCCCCTTGCCGCCCGTGACGATGGTGATCGGATAGGCCGCGCCGGCCAGCCGGGGATTACTGGCCAGGGCGGGGATCGTCCCCGCGCCCGTCGCCCCCTTGGCGTCGGCCATGTGGCACGCCTGGCAGACCTGGGCGTAGACCTGCTCGCCGGTGACCGGCTTTGGCGCGCGCACCACGCCGCCGGCCGAGTCCTGAGCCGCCGCCGGAAAGGCCGCCAGCGCCAGCACGGCGACAAGAACCCTCTTCCTCATGCTCAGGCCTCCAGCGCGCGCTTGTGCAGACGGGTGATCGCGTCGATGGACGACAGCAGCGCGCCCTCCATCCAGCAGCCGACATAGGAGGCGTGCTCGCCCGCCAGGACGATGCGGCGGTCCATGCCGACCAGGGTCTGGTAGTGCTGGGCGCGGACCTCGTCGCTCCAGCGGGCGCAGCAGCCCAGCGTCCAGGGCACCCGGCTCCAGGCCACCGAGGCGCCGGTGACGAATTCCTTGCGGTAGCTGCCCGGGTGGATCACCGAGCCCTGCGCCAAGGCCGCCTCGATCCGTTGTTCGGGCGTCAGGCCGCTCAGGCGATAGGCCCCCAGGTCGCGGGCGAAGGCGCCCAGCAGCACCGCCGGACCGTCCTTGAAGAAGTTATTGTTCGGATAGGAGATCAGGCCGATCTCCTGGTCGGTGAAACTGTGGCCGCCATAGATGAAGTCGTCCTCCTCCCAGAAGCGGCGCTTCATCTCCAGGCCGATCTTGACCTGGCCCGAATAGGGCACGGCCTTGATGGCGGCCATCATCTCGTCGCTCACTTGCACATCGAGCTGCCCCAGGATGCCCAGCGGGATCGTGCAGACGCACCAGTCGGCCTTGGCGTCGGCGACCTTGCCCGTGGCGACATCGGCGTAGGTCACGGTGACGCCCTTGTCGTCCTGGGCGATCTTGCTGACCTTGGCGCCGTAAGTGATCAGGTCCGCGACCTGGCGGGCGAAGGCCTTGCCGATCATGTCCATGCCGCCCACCGGCTGGAACATGGTCGTCTGCATCTCGTGGCCCATGAAGAAGGCCATCGAGGTCCAGACCTGCGGGTCCAGAACGTCGTGCAGGGCGTAGAGGTCCTTGGACGGGATCGGCGCGCCGTTGACGCCGCCGCCCGGCGGCCGCTCGTAGCCCCGGTGCGACGAGGCCTTCAGGCCGGCCGCGTACTTGTAGTCCTTGTCCAACATGCCCCAGCCCTTCAGGGCCTCCAGCAGCTTGTCGCGGTCCTCCTGGGTGACCGCCTCGTCCAGGGCCTTGGCGTTGATCGACTTGGCCAGCAGCTCGGCGATATTGCCCTCGAAGTCGGCGGCGGCGGCGTTGAAGCGCACCGGCTTGCCGCCGAAGGCCTCGGACGAGTGGACCCAGCCGGAGTGGTTGAACTGGATGAACGGCTCCAGCGCCACGCCGAAGGCCTTGCAGTAGTGCAGCAGGGTCCGGTGGTGATGCGGGATCCGCCACGGGCCGGGATTGAGATAGTTGCCGGCCGCGAAGCCGACCTTCTGCGTCGCCCCGCCCAGCTCCGTATAGGTGTCGCCGCCGCGCAGCGACCAGTTGCGGCCGCCGGCCCGATTCTGGAACTCCAGGATCCGCACCTTGTAGCCGGCCTTGGTCAGCTCATAGGCCGCCAGCATCCCGGCCAGACCGGCGCCCAGCACGATCACCGAGGCCCCCGGCCGCGCGCCTTGCAGGTTCGGCGGGCCGTGGAACTGGGTCTCGGCCGCGTGGCCCAGGCTGGTCATGGCGCCATACAGCGCCGCCGTGCCCCCGACCCTGGCGATGGCCGACAGCAGCTGACGCCGCGTCGGCGCGGCGATGCCCGACTCCATGGAATGCCCTTCCCCGCTGATCTCCCCGAAAGGGCTAGCAGGGCGGGCGGCGACAGCGAGAGGGCGAGGCGGAGCCGGCGGCGAACACGGCGGCAAAGCTCCGATTTATCGGCGCCGGGATCGTCCGGATGCGCGCGAACTGGGCAGGACCCGAAATGAGCCCTCCCCCTCGATGGGGGAGGGTTGGGTGGGGGTGACCAGGGCCGCGGCGGCAGAACCGCCGTGTCACCCCCATCCACACCTTTTCCCCCATTTGAGGGCGAAGGGGGCGAGCGTCTAGTCGACCGGCAGCACGCCCAGCAGCTTCAGCCGGAAGACCATCACGCTGCCGCCGGGAATCGGGCCGTTGTCCTGGTCGCCATAGCCCAGCTCCGGCGGGACATAGAGCACCCACTCGTCGCCGACCTTCATCTTGGGCAGGGCCTCCATCCAGGCCTGCACCAGGCCGTCCAGCGGCATGATCGCCGCCTTGCCCCGCTCGAAGCTGCTGTCGAACACCTTGCCGTCCAGCAGCTTGCCCTCGTAGTGCACCTTGATGATGTCGCCGACCTTGGGCGAGACGCCGTCCTTAGGACCGCTGGCCACGACCTTGTACTGCAGGCCCGACGGCAGGCGCACGACGCCCGGGGCCGTCGCGTTCTTCTCCATGAACGCCTTGCCGGCCACGGCGGCGGGCGACGGCGCGGCGTTCAGCTGCGGCGGCGGCGAGGCCTGCTGGGCGTGAGCCGCGCCGGCGGCGGCGAGAACGGCGGCGAAGGCCAGGGAAGCAAAGCGCATGTAGAGGTTCCAGAGCTCGAAGCGGCGTCAGTGAGCGACACCGTAGCGATCCTTGAGCGGAACTTCGCGGCGAAATTTGGGGAGGTGGAAGGGAACCGACCTGGACGAACCCACGGAGAGCTCCTCCCTCGCGACGCGGGAGCATCTCTTCTCCCCCCTAACGCTCCGACCCGCGCGCGATTCATGCTAGGCACAGCGCCCAGGCCGCCCACCGGAGCTCCATGGACCTCAGCCAGCTAGACGTGATCACGCGAGTCGCGGGGGCCACGCTTCTGTTGTCTCTGGCGGCGTTGCTGGCGCGGGATCCGCGCACGCGGCGGCTGGCGGCCTATTTCGCGCCCATGGCCCTGTGTCTGGCCGGGTTCCTGGCGGGCAACACGCCCGACGCCGCGCTGCGACTGGGCGGAGTGCTGGGCCACGCCAGCGCGCTGATCGCCGGCTACGCCGCCGTCTTTCTGTGGTGGTTCTGCCTGGCGAGCTTCGATCCGACATTCCGACCGCGCGGCGCCGTGTTGGCGGCGGGCTTGCTGTGGCTGGCGGTCGCCAGCGCCGATCGCGGCCTGCTGGGCCCCGCCCTAGAGAGCCGGGGTCTGTCCTGGATCCTGATCGCGCTTGGTCTGGCCATGATCGGCTATCTGTTCTGGCTCTTGGTTCGCGACCACTCGGGCGACCTGGTCGACGAGCGTCGGCGGGCGCGGGTGCTGGTGGTGGTGCTGCTGGCCGGCCAGCTCGGCGCCGACTTCCTGGTCGATCTGGTGATGGGGATGGACTGGAACCCGCGCGGCTTCACCATCCTCCAGAACACCGTCTTGCTGGCGTTCTCCGCCTGGCTGGCCCTGCGCCTGCTGCCCGTTCCCGTCCCGGCGTCCGCCGCCGCGCCCGCCATCCCGCCGGCGCAAGGCGGTGAGGCCCGCCTGACCGAACGCCTGCGGACGCTGGTCGAGATCGAGAAGGTCCACCTCGAGCCCGACCTGACCTTCGCCGACTTCGCCCGCCGGATGGGCGCCCCCGAGCGAACCGTGCGCCAGCTGATCAACCACCGCCTGGGCCACGATCATTTCCGCGCCTTCCTCAACGCCCGCCGGGTAGCTGAAGCCAAGCGCCTGCTGGCCGATCCGGCGCGGGCCGGCGACAAGCTGATCGCCATCGCCCTGGACAGCGGCTTTTCCTCGCTGGCCTCGTTCAACCGCGCGTTCCAGGCCGTGGAAGGCCAGCCGCCCAGCGCCTTCCGCGCCGCGCCGAGTCCTGAGGAACGCTCCGTCGTCTTCTGAGAAGCGGGCCATGGCGGCGCGGCCTATGGCCAAGCCTCCATCCCAGCTTCGAGGCGACTTCATGGACGGCATTTTCACCATTGGCGCGATCATCGCGCTCCTTCTGGCGGCGGGCGGGGCGATCGCCGCTTTGACGGGACGGGGCGGCGTCTCGTTCCGCTGGCTCTTCGTGGCGGCGGGCCTCGTGCTGCTGAACGACGCCCTACTGACCCGCTTTTATCGCCTGGTTCCCGACCTGATCCACGGCCATTGGAACTGGCAAGGCAAGCTGACCGCCTTGCTCGTCACCCTGGCGGTCGCCGCCCTGCCCGCCTTCGGCTGGCGCGCCAGCGGCCTGACCTTGCGCCAGGCCGATCTGAAGGCGCCGCTGATCGTCGCCGGGCTCTACGGCCTGCTGTTCGTCGGCTTGGCTTTGGCGCTCCCCAACGCGCCGGTGACCGCCGAGACCCTGGCCTTTCAACTGACCATGCCGGGCCTTGAAGAAGAGGCCTTCTACCGCGGGATCCTGCTGCTGGCCCTGGACCGCGCCTTCATCGGCCGCGCGCGTTTCCTGGGCGTCGACTGGAGCTGGGGCGCGGCCCTGTCGTGCGCCCTGTTCGGCCTGGCCCACGCCTTCGGGATCTCGCGCGGCGAGGTTTCCTTCGAGCCGCTCGCCTTCGCCCTGACCGCCGGCCCGTCCCTGATCGCCGTCTGGCTGCGCCTGCGCACCGGCAGCATCCTATTGCCCGTGCTGATGCACAACCTGGGCAACGCGGCGTCGTTGCTGGTCTAAAGGGGCTCTGAACCTTTGAAGATAGAGCCTGTCTAGGGGTTTGGATGGCGCCACCCAAACGAGACAGGCTCTACCGCTCCGCCCCGTGGGCGTAGACGCCCAGCATGGTCCCGACGAAGCCGCCGGCGACCTTGGTCGACAGGGTCGTGGCGTCGGCGTCGGCCGCCAGGGTTTCCCAGCGGCCGGGCGCGGCGGCGTAGGCGAAGTCGGCCTTGCCGCCCCGGATGCGGATGCGCAGGTCCAGAGACTGGCCGGATTTGAGGGAAACCGGCTTTTGAGCCACCACGACGCCATCGACAGGATCGCCCTTGCCGGCCCGCTTCTCGACCCGCGCCCAGGTCTTGCCGCCGTCGCGGACCAGACCGACGAACCAGTAGAAGTCGTCGTTCTGCACGGCCACCAGCCCCGCCTTGTCGCCGTCGGCGCGGGGCGTGAAGCGCACGGTGGTCGAGACGCTGGCGTTCATGTGCTGCTGGCGGCGCGCCCAGACCGACGGCTGGTCGTGGTCGCCGATCCTGGCCGCCCGCGCCCGCACGGTCAGCGCCCCGCCCTTCACCGACCACCAGCGTTCGGTCGGGATGCGCATGGTCATCCAGCCCTTCGGCAGCTCGGGCCCGGCGAAGGTCTCTGCCGCCGTGAACGGGCCCGCGTTCGGCGCCGCCTTCATCGCCGGCGGCTTCGGCGCGGCGTGGACGTAGGGGATGGCCTGGCCCCTCGGCAGGATCACCGGCCAGCCGTCCTTCCAGTCGACCGGCAGCAGGAACGTCTCGCGGCCGGTGTTGTAGAGGTCGTCGCCATACGGCCGCACGGCCAGGAAGGTCGCCCACCACTGGCCGTCGGGCGTGTCGACCAGGTCGGCGTGACCGGCCGAGGTGATCGGCAGGGGGCGGTCCCTGGGCAGGTCGCGCTGGGTCAGGATCGGATTATCAGCATACGGAACGTATGGCCCGGTCACCGCCTTGGCGCGCAGCACGACCTGGCTGTGGCCCTCGGCCGTGCCGCCCTCGGCGGCGATCAGATAGTACCAGCCGTCCTTCTTGAGGATGTGCGGCCCCTCGGGCCAGATCGGCTTGGCGGCCGGATTGACGCCCTTGTCCAGCAGCACCGAACGCGGGCCGACCGTCTTCCTGGCCTGGAGGTCGTACTCCTGGATCCAGATGGCGCGGTGGCCGGGATACTCGGCCTTTTCCGGCGGCTCGTCGTTGTTGACGATCCAGGCCTTGCCGTCGTCGTCGAAGAAGATCGAGCTGTCGATGCCGCCCACCTCGGGCAGCCATACCGGGTCCGACCATGGCCCCTTGGGGTCCTTGGCGGTGATCAGGAAGTTGCCGCCGCAGTCGACGCAGGTGTTGAGGATGTAGAACAGCCCGTCGTGATAGGTGATCGCCGGGGCGAACACGGCGCGCGACAGGCCCAGGCGCTTGAAGTCCAGCATCCCCGGCCGGTCCAGCGCGTTGCCGATCTGCGTCCAGTGGACGAGGTCGGTCGAGTGATAGATCGGCAGGCCGGGGAACCAGGCGAAGGTCGAGTTGACCAGATAGTAGTCCTTGCCCGCCCGGGTGATCGACGGATCGGGGTGGAAGCCCTGCAGGATCGGATTGCGGTACTGCCCCGGCGCGGCCTTGACGACGTCCGAGGGGTCCGAGCCGCTGTAGACGAAGTGGCTGAAGCGGGCGGTGTTGGGCGCGGCGGCGAGGGCCGCGGCCAGGATGACGCCGATCATGTCGAACTCCTGTGAACGCTGGTCGAGACGCGAGGTGACGGCGGGGGCGCGATCCGACTATGGTTCCGGCCCGAGGAACGCCAGGAGGACCCTTGACCACCGAAGCCCAAGCGCCCGTCAAACGCGGCCCCGGCCGCCCCCGCGATCCCGAGGTCGAGCGGCGGATGAAGCGCGCGGCGCTGGAGACCCTGGCCGAGCACGGCTTTTCCGGCCTGACCCTGGAGCGGATCTGCGAACGGGCCGGCGCCCCGCGCGCCACCTTCTACCGCCGCTGGGCGACGCCGATCGAGGCGGTCGCCGAGGCCTTCGACGACGCGTTCCACTTTCCCGAGCTGCCCGACACTGGCGACGTGGTGAAGGACCTGGTGATCCTGGGCCAGGCCATCCTGTCGCTCTATGGCGACCCGGTCATGGGGCCGTGCATGAGCTTTCTGATGGCCGAGAGCCGGGTGCGGCCCGAACTGGTGGACCGCCACCGCCACGACTTCCCGCGCCGGCGGGCCTATAACCGCTCGGTCGTCGAGCGAGCCATGGCGCGCGGCGAGATCGCCGCCGACATCGACCCCGACCTGATCATCGACGTAATCAGCGGCCTGGCCCTGAACAACCAGGCCACCGGCCGTCCGGTGACCGTCGAGATGCTGGAGTTCGTGGTGCGACGGCTGCTGAACAAGCCGGCCTGACCGCCGCGCGCGACGCGCGAAAAGGCGCGCCCGGGGGTGCGCCAGGGGGTGCGGAAGTCCGCCGCT
This sequence comes from Caulobacter vibrioides OR37, assembly GCF_000372645.1. Taxonomy (GTDB): domain Bacteria; phylum Pseudomonadota; class Alphaproteobacteria; order Caulobacterales; family Caulobacteraceae; genus Caulobacter; species Caulobacter vibrioides_E. The sequence continues at coordinate 7,325 of NZ_APMP01000027.1, forward strand.
GGCGCGTCGTAGAGAAGAGACGCTGTTCCCGTCCGGGAACGAGCCTTGCAAGACAGCGCAATTCGGGGAAGGCCCATGAAGAAGACCCTCATCGTCACCGCGGCCCTGGCGGCCCTGGCCACCTCGGCCCTCGGCGCGCCGCTGAACGTCCTGGCGACCAAGACGGCGATCGACGCCCAGCTGGACCACGACTATCCGGCGCTCGACGCGCTGTACAAGGACATCCACAGCCATCCGGAGCTGGGCTTCCAGGAGGTGGAGACGGCCAAGAAGCTGGCCGCCCAGATGCGGGCCCTGGGCTTCACCGTCACCGAGGGCGTCGGCAAGACCGGCGTCGTGGCCGTGCTGAAGAACGGCGACGGCCCCAAGGTGCTGATCCGCACCGAGCTGGACGCCCTGCCGATGCAGGAAAAGACCGGCTTGCCCTATGCCAGCACGGCGACGGCGATGTGGAACGGCGAGAAGGTCTTCGTCGACCATTCGTGCGGCCACGACATCCACATGGCCGCCTGGATCGGGACGGCCCGCCAGATGGTCGCCCGCAAGGCCCAGTGGAAGGGCACGCTGGTCTTCGTGGCCCAGCCCTCGGAAGAGACGGTCAGCGGCGCCAAGGCCATGCTGGCGGACGGCTTCATCGACCGGTTCGGCAAGCCCGACTACGGCTTCGCCCTGCACGTCGGCCCGGGCGCGGCCGGCGAGGTCTATTACAAGCCTGGCGTCCTGACCTCGACCTCGGACGCCCTGGACGTGACCTTCAACGGACGCGGCGCGCACGGCTCGATGCCGGCCGCCTCGATCGACCCGGTGATGATGGCGGCCCGCTTCACCGTGGACGTCCAGAGCGTGATCAGCCGCGAGAAGGACCCGGCCGCGTTCGGCGTCGTCACCGTCGGCTCGATCCAGGCCGGCAGCGCGGGCAACATCATTCCGGACAAGGCCAAGGTGCGCGGCACGATCCGCACCCAGGACGCCGCCGTCCGCGACAAGATCCTGGCCGGGGTCGAGCGCACCGTCAAAGGCGTCACCGAGATGGCCGGCGCCCCGCCGGCGGACCTGACCATCACCCCCGGGGGCAAGGCGGTGATCAACGACCAGGCCCTGACCGACCGCACGGCGGCGGTGTTCAAGACCGCCTTCGGGGCGCGCGCCGTCCTGACGCCCCAGCCCGGCTCGGCCTCGGAGGACTATTCGGAATTCATCATCGCCGGCGTGCCGTCCGTCTATTTCAGCATCGGCGGCTACGATCCGGCGGTGATCGCCAAGGCCAAGGCCGAGGGCAAGGTCCTGCCGGTCAACCACTCGCCCTATTTCGCGCCGGTCCCCGAGCCCAGCATCCGCACCGGCGTCGAGGCCATGACCCTGGCGGTCATGAACGTGATGGCCAAATAGGCCCCGGCGCCGGGGAGGCCTCCGCCCTCCCCGGTCGCCCGGCCGCGAGCGGCGTGCTGGCATCGCCTAGCCGCCCTGGCCCGGCGCGAACGGGAACACGAGACTCTCGTAGTATTCCAGCGACTTGGCCGGCGGCTTTTCGCCGGGCGGCAGCGGACGCTTGGAGAAGGTCTGGAACCAGGCGATCGAGGCGTCGCGCCACCACTGGGCTTCGTCGCGCTGGATCTTCAGATAGTCGGCGACCTCGGCGTGGCGGCGAGCGTCGACATAGGGCGCCAGCGTCGCCCAGGTCCGGTTCATACCGTCCACATAGGCCACGCCGGCCGAGTAGCGCCTGACCATCCCGTCCCACAGGGTGTCGCCCGACTTCAGCCGGTAGTCCCAGGGCAGGTGGTGGAACCACAGCAGGTTCTTCTCGTCGACACACTTGAGGTCGGCGAAGCAGGCGCCGACGGCCGGGGCGTACTGGGCGGTGGCGTTGCTGCCGGTCGGGGTGCGGTCGAAGCCGACGCCGTCCGGCCCGGCCTTGGCGTAGTAGACGCTGGTCCAGTCCGCGCGCGGGCCGCCGCTGACCCAGGGGCCGGGGCCGTAGTGGCCGTCGCGGCCCATCTGGTGGTGCAGGCCCAACGGGGTCATGTAGTCGACCGCCGCCTCGCGCGAGCCCATCATCATCGCGACCACCGGCTTCACCAGGCGCGGGTCGTTGCCGAAGGTCATCCGCGTCCAGTCCTCGGCGATTGCTCGCGACGAGGCCTCCGGATCCCAGGCCAGCCGGCCGAAGACGTACCAGTTGGCCTGGTCGAACTGCGAGCCCGACCAGTTGCGGTCGCTGCCGATATTGGCCACGCCCGCCATCACCGTCAGCTTGCGCCCGTCCAGCTGTCCGTCGACCACCTTGGCCACGGTCGAGCCCTTGCCTTCGGCCATGGTGTCCGACTTCAGGGTCTCCTCGTAGAGCGGCCCCAGATAGACGAGGTGGGTCGAGAACCCGAGGTATTCCTTGGTGATCTGGAACTCCATGCCGAGGTTCGACTTGGGCATGGCGCCGAACAGCGGGTGGAACGGCTCGCGCGGCTGGAAGTCGATGGCGCCGTTCTTGACCTGGATGACCACGTTGTCGCGGAACTGGCCGTCGAACGGCTTGAACTCCGAATAGCCCTGCTTGGCGCGGTCGTCGGGCTGCTGGTGCGAATAGACGAAGGCCCGCCAGATCACGACGCCGCCGTGCGGTCCGACCGCGTCGGCCAGCATGTTGGCCCCGTCGACATGGGTGCGGCCGTAGTCCTGCGGTCCCGGTTGGCCCTCGGAATTGGCCTTCACCAGGAAGCCGCCGAAGTCGGGAATGGCCTTGTAGAGCTCGTCGGCCTTGGCCTTCCAGAACGCCGCCACGGCGGGGTCCAGCGGGTCGGCGGACTTCAGCCCGCCGATCTCGATCGGCGCCGACCATCGGGCCGACAGATAGACCTTGATCCCGTAGGGCCGCAGCGTGTCGGCCACGGCGGCGGCCTTGGCGATATAGGGCGCGGTCAGGCTGTCGGCCTTGGCGTTGACGTTGTTCAGCACCGCGCCGTTGATCCCGATCGAGGCGTTGGCGCGGGCGTAGTCGACGAGCCGGGGATCGACGTGGCCGGGCAGCCGCCACCAGTCGAAGATCGACTGGCCGGCATAGCCGCGCTCGACCGTGCGGTTCAGATTGTCCCAGTGGTTCAGCATCCGCAGCTTCACCTTGGGCGCGGACGCGATGTCCAGCTTGTCCACGCTCTGGCGGGTCTGGATCAGGGAGAGATAGCGGAACACGCCGTAGAGCACGCCGACGTCGCGGTTGGCGGCGATCACCGTGGTCGTCCTGCCGTTCACGGTCAGGGTGCGGATCCGGTAGCCTTCGTCGCCCAGGGCCGTGTCGGCGCTATCGGCCTTCAGCAGGATCACCCCGTCGCGCGAGCCGGCGGCGGCGCTGGCGGGCTTGCCGACCAGGCCGGTGAGACCGCGCTCCAGCTCGGCCCGGGCGACCTTCATCGTCGGGGTGTCGCGGGTGGGCGCGATGGCGGCGGCGCGGGCGGCGTAGGCCGCGCGGACCGAGGCCTCGACCGGCTTGTAGCGCAGCCACAGGTCATAGCCGTCCTCGGCCCGGGCGGCCGGGGCGACGACGAGCGCTAAGCCGAGGATCAGGGCCAGCAGACGCATCCGTTTCACTCCCGCTTCATGTCCGATCGTCCGGGGCGAAGACGGGATCCAGCGCGCTGTACCACCGCCCTCGATCCGGGTCCCGGCCTTGGTCGGGAGGATCGGCTTCTTGACTTGCGGACCCTCGGCGGCGCCGGCTTCGCGGTCGCCCCGAAGGTCGTCACGGCTAGTCTTAGAGGTCTGACCACGTCGTTGACAACCTTTATGGTACCGGTACATCGACGTTGCCGGGCTCGAAATTCAGGGGATCCAGCGGCGACGCGGTCTGACCTCTTGGCCAAGACCCGCGAGAAAACAGACCGGCCGGCGCGGGGCTCGTGGTAAAGGTCGCCAACCGCCACCCAAGCCAGCGTCTCAGTTCTCCGCCGACCATGTCAGACACCGTCAAGCTCTACCGCAAGATCGCCGACGCCGTGGCCGGGTCCATCGAGTCCGGACAGTACGCGATCGGCGACCGCCTGCCGACCGAGCGGGAACTGGCCGAGCACTTCGGCGTCTCCCGCCCCACCCTGCGCGAGGCGATGATCGCGCTGGAGATGCTGGGCATGATCGAGGCGCGCCACGGCCTGGGCATCTATGTCACCGCCACCGCTCGCCCCGTCGTCCCCAGCGCCGAGATCGACTTCGAGATAGGGGCCTTCGAGCTGATCGAGGCCCGCCGCCTGTTCGAGGGCGAGGCCGCCGCCCTGGCCGCCACCTCGATCGGCGACGAACAGATCGCCGCGCTGGAGGACCTGCTCCGCAAGATGCACGACGAGGAGGAGATCCGGGGCGAGGACGCCGACCGCGAGTTCCACCTGACCATCGCCCGCGCCACCGGCAACGGCGCGATCATCGCCACGATCGAGAACCTGTGGGACTGGCGCAACCGCTCGCCGCTGGCGCGGAACATCCTGGCCCGCGCGCGGGGCCTGGGCCTTGAGCCCCGCATCGCCGAGCACCGCCGCGTGGTCGAGGCGCTGAAGGCCCGCGATCCCGCCGCCGCCCGCCTGGCCATGCGCGACCACCTCGAACGGGTCATCGACCACCTTCTGCACGCGACCGAGACCGAGGCCGTGCAACGGGCGAAACAGGAAACCAAGGCGCGGCGCGACACGATCGCCAAGCGGGTGGCGATTTAGGTAGCCCCGACGCCGCGCGGGCTCCCCTTCTCCCTGCTAGGGGAGGTGGCTCGATGCGAATACGCAGCGAGACGGAGGGGTCCAGCGCCACGTCGCGTGGCGCCTGCGCAGGCCCCCTCCACCGCCTTCGGCGGTCCCCCTCCCCCAAGAGGGGGAGGAGAGGTGACGCCCGCGCCGTCCCATGCCACCACTCCGCCATGCCGAAGTTCCCGCCGCTCAAGCCCGACTCCGACCAGATGCTGCATCTCGACGCCCTGCGCATCGTCGGGGCGGTGATGATCGTGGTGTTTCACTTCAACCGCTTCATCGACCTGGACGGGCGCTGGCGGGTCGCCGACGACGCGATCAAGGCCTACTCGCTGATCGTCGACCTGTTCTTCCTGATCTCGGGCTACGTGATGGCCGCGATCTATGCCGGGCGGCTGACCAGTTGGAGCCGGTATCGCGACTTTCTCCAGAAGCGGATCGCGCGGCTGGGGCCGCTGCACTGGGCGACCCTGCTGGCGTTCGTGGTCATCGCGGCGCTGGGCTGGACGGGCGTGATCAACGAGCGCGACCCGTCGCGCTATGACGTGACCTGCATCCCCCAGAACATCCTGTTCATCCACGCCTGGGGGACCTGCAAGGCCCAGACCTGGAACTTCGTCAGCTGGGCGATCAGCGCCGAAATGGGCCTGTACGTCGCCCTGCCCCCGCTGTTCGTGATCACCGCCAGAGGCCCCTGGATCACCGCCGCCGCGGCGTTTGGAAGCCTCGTCCTGCTGCTGTGGATCTCGCGGACCGGCGAGACCTTCTCGCAGTGGACCTACGACTTCGGCGTCGCCCGCGCGGTTCCGGGCTTCCTGTTGGGCATGTGGGCGTTCCAGGTCAGGGGCGCGCTGGCGCGACTGCCGCTGGCCCGCGTCGCGATGTGGGGGCTGCTGGCGGCCTTCGCGGTCGCCGGCGCGTTCCACGTCCCGCGCACGGCCCTGCTGTTTCTCGTCTACGCCGTGGGCCTGGCCGGGGTCGCGGCCGACGCGCGCGGCGTTCAGGGAGGGGTCAGCCAGGCCCTGGCGCCCTGGGCGCAGCTGTCCTTCAGCCTCTATCTGCTGCACCCGCTGGCGCTGAAGATCGCGCTGAACTGGGTGGGCCTCGGCGCCTGGGGCCTGACCGGCGACGCCATGCGGCTGTGGTGCCTGCTGTGGGTGATCCTGCTGTTCCCGATCGCCTATGCGTCGCTGGTGCTGTTCGAGCGCCCGGCGCGGGATCGGCTGGCGACGTGGGGGAAGCACTGAGCGAGCTCCCTCTCTCTTGGAGAGAGGGTTGGGGTGAGAAATTACGGCGTTCGATGGAGCGCCGGCACGCCGTCAACCGGCGTAACCTCTCACCCTCCCACCGCTGCGCGGCGGGTCCCTCCCTCTCTCAAAGAGAGAGGGATACTTGATCCACCCAAGCCGGCAGCTCGCCGATATTCGCCAGCTCGGCATAGCGCGCGTGGCCGACCGGGGCCTCGGCCGCTTCGTGGGCCCAGACCAGCGGGTATGGGATCAGGGCGCCCCAGCAGCCGGCTTCGAGGGCTGGCAGGATGTCGGACCTCATCGAGTTGCCGGCCATCACCGCCTGGCCCGCCCCCGTGCCGTGGCGATCGAAGACCCGGCGATAGGTGTCGGCGTCCTTCTCGGACACGATCTCGACGGCCACGAAATAGTCGCCCAGGCCCGACGAGGCCAGTTTCTGCTCCTGGTGCAGCAGGTCGCCCTTGGTGACGAGGACCAGGCGATAGCGCTCCGACAGCGCGGCCAGGGCCGTCTCGACGCCCGGCAGCGGCTCGATCGGTTCGGTCAGCATCTCGCGGCCGACGGCCAGGATCTCGCGGATCACGCGGGTGTCGACGGCCCCGTCGGTGACCTCCAGCGCCGTCTCGATCATCGACAGGGTGAAGCCCTTGGCCCCGTAGCCATAGACCCGCAGGTTGCGCTTCTCGACGGCGACCAGCTGGGCCTCGATCTTCTCGGCCTCGCCGTGGTCGGACAGCAGGTCCACGAAGCGGGCGTGGGAGAGGCGGAACTTGCTCTCGCAGTGCCAGAGCGTGTCGTCGGCGTCGACGCCGACGGTGGTGATCGTGGTCATGGGCGCGAGCCTATCACCGGATGGGACATAAGGACATCCTTATGCCTCGCGCCCCTTACGCCGTCTTTATACGGAACGACCGCTTCCACACGGCGCGCTTACGGGCGGAAGGGATATGGGGGGCCGTCTCGTCAAAGCCGGAGCCGCCGCCATGCGCCCACCTCGCCGCCATAGCCGTTTGCTGGTCGCGCTGATGGTTCTAGGCCTCGGCGGTTTCGTCGCGCTGCTGGGCCTGGGCTCGCGGTTTCCGGCCCACGGCGACGTGCTGCGGCTTCTGGCCGTGGCGTGGTTCGTCGTGTTCGGCGCGGCGCGGCTTCTGGTCCATCTGGATCAGGCGGTCGGCGAGGCCGACGACGCCCTGCCCAGGATCGCCCGCCTGCGCGGTCGCGGCGAGATCTAGACCGGTGGAGGGCCTGTTCGCCTTCAGAGCGTCAGGACCACGAACAGGATCGCGCTCACGGGAATAGCGGCCGACAGCGCCATGTGCAGCAGGGTCTCGCCCAGACGGAACGCGTCGCGGGTCGGGAGGGAAAGGGCGATCTTCGGGTCGGCGGCTGAGGTCATGGGGAGTGCTCCTTGCACGCCTGGGAGCTTAAGCGTGAAATCCTTAACGCCCCGCCAGCCCTGGACGCCGAAGCCGCCGCGAACGGTTGCGACAGATTGTCCACGCTCCCTCCCGAAACGAAAAAACGGCGCGCTCCGAGAAGGAGCGCGCCGAGACATTCGCGCGGCTGGGAGGAGAACCGTCCGCGCGCAAAAACCGGGAGGCTCGCCCGCCGGTCCAGGCGCGCGGACCGGCGGGCGAGGGTTTAGAACGTCGCCCGCACGCCCAGCAGGAACTCGCGGCCGGGCTTGTAGTAGGTGAACGTGGCGTTGCTGTACTGGAAGTACGAGCGCTGCGCCGCGTTGGTCAGGTTGATGGCGTTGAACGTCACCTGCGGCAGGTTCCTCAGGCCGAACAGCTTCTCCAGGTCGAAGCTGGAGGAGAAGTCGACCTGCTTGTAGTCGTCGGTGAACAGCGCCGCCGAGCCGATGCCGTTCTGGTTGGCGCCGCTGGACTGCGAGCCCTGACGGAAGGTCTGGGTCAGGCGCAGGCTGACGCCGTGGTGCTCGTAGTAGCCGGTCAGGTTGTAGGTGTACTTGGCCACGCCATAGGCGATGGCCGGACCATCGCTGGTCTGGTCGACGATCGTGGCGTTGGCGTTGACGCCCAGGCCCTCGACGCCGAAGCGGCGGGTCAGGAAGTCCAGCGGCTGCACCCACTGGAATTCCAGGCCGTTGATCGTCAGCTTGTTGGGCACGTTGATCTGCGACTGGATCTGCACCTGAGCGCTGTTCGGACCGCCGCGCGAATTGATCGCCGTCTTCTGGGTGTCGTTCAGGGTGTCGTAGGTGATGCCGTACTGGGCCAGATACGAGAACGGCTGGGTCACGACGTTGTTGGTCGTGAAGCCGGTGATCGACTTGCGGAACGCGTTGACCGCGATCACGCCTTCCTGGCCGGTATAGAACTCGAAGCCCAGGTCGATGTTCTTCGAGAAATACGGCTTCAGGGCCGAGTTGCCGATCGTGGCCTGGTCGGCCGACGGGGCGCTGAAGCTGACGCCCGGCAGCTGGGCGGCCGGGTCGGGACGGGTCATGGTCTCCGACACCGCCGCGCGGGCCACGGCGTGCTCGCTGACGTCATAGGCGATGTTCGCGGCCGGCAGCCACTTCGAATAGGTGTTCTCGACATAGACGAAGTTGACGAGGTTCGGATAGCGGGCGCCGTCCGGCAGCTGACCGCTGGCCGGCGTGTTGCGCGGGTCGGCCACCGAGACCCGGCCGCCGATCGTCTGCTTGGTGTGGACATAGCGGACGCCGACATTGAAGCGCAGGTCGTTGTCCAGCACCTGGGTGACGCCGTTCACCTCGGTATAGGCCGCGGCGTTCTTCTCGTTGATATAGCCGCCGCTGGCGCCGGTGTTGGAACCGCCGGTTTCGGGCGTGTTGTCGTGGAACTTGTCGTAATTGGTGGCCTTCTTGACCGCGTCCCAGTCGACCGTGACGAAGCCGGCCGGGCCGGGCTTCAGGAAGCTGGCCAGGTTGGCGGTCGGGATCAGCGAGCCGCCATAGGTCAGCGGCGTGGTCTGGCCGGCCGTGTAGCCCGTGCCATAGCCCGGATAGGTCGGGTAACCGGCCGGCGCGGCGCCCGGCTGGTTCAGGCCCTGGCAGGGCGGCTGGCCGTTGGGGGCCGGCAGGTAGATGTTCGGATTGTCGCCGCAGGTCGCGTTCTGCCAAGCCTGGCTGTTGTCATAGCCGCGGATGGTGCGCGAGACGTCGTCATAGTTGCCGCCGAACTTCAGGTTCAGCTTCTCGTCGCCCCAGGTGACCGAACCGCGCGCGCCCTTGGTCTCGTACCAGCGCTTCTCGTCCTGCATGTTCAACCGGCCGCCGGTCCACACGAAGTTGGCGGGGTTGTTCAGGTCGACGCTGCTCTTGATCGTCGGGATGCCGGTCGGATTGTAGGTGTAGTCGACCGTCGTCCCCTGCCCCAGCGCGGTGACCGGACCGAACGTCGGGCTTTCGCGGTGGAAGGTGCTCTTGGCGTAGTTGACCTGGCCCTCGACCTTCAGCTTGTCATTGATGCGCCATTCGCCGCCCGGATTGACGCCCCACAGCTCGGTCTTTTCGAGATAGGGACGGTATTCCAGGAAGAACTGCGAGTTGGCGTAGGTACCTTGGGTGACCGTGCAGCCGGCCGAGCAGTCGGTCTTGTCGTACTTGGTGTTCAGCGGGATCGCCGCGCCGTTGCGGACGATCCAGGCCATGTCCTCGCGCTGAAGATCGTTGTTCTTGTAGCCGTACATCCCGTCGAGATAGAAGCTCAGGTTCTCGGTCGGACGCCATTCGACGCTGCCGACCAGATTGATCCGATCGCGCGTGCCGAACTCGGCCGAGGGACGGCCCAGGCGCGGCAGCAGGCCGTTGTCGATCTGCTGGATCGTCGCGCCGGGGTTCTTGGACAGCAGGAAGGCCTGGTCGATCGTCGTGCCAGCCACCAGGCCGGCGCCCGCGCCGACCGGCACGGTCGACGGGATCGTCCAGTTGCCGCCGCCCGTGGGATTGCAGCCGCTGGTCGCCCCGCACTGGGCGGCCGACAGGTTCGGGTTGGTGAAGCCGATCGTCTCATAGCCGCGCGTGTCGGTGTGCAGGCGCTGGCCCGAAACCCCGAACAGCACGCCGAAGGTGTCCCAGGTCTTGCTGAGGATCAGCGAACCCTTGCCGCCCAGGTCGGCGCCGCTGGGCTTCACCCCTTGCAGGCTGTAGGTGATGTGCTGGCCGGGGCGGTCGAACGGACGCGCCGAGCGCATGTCGATATTGCCCGCCGCGCCGCCTTCCAGCAGGTCGGCCGAGTAGCTCTTGTTGACCGTCAGCTTGGTGAAGAGATCGGTCGGGAAGAACGACAGATCGACCGAGCGGTCGGTGCCCTGCGCGTCGGTCGCGCCCGACGAGGCCACGGCGATCGAGGCGCCGTTCAGCGTCACGTTGGTGAAGTTGCTGCCCAGGCCGCGGATGGCGACGTTCGTGCCCTCGCCCGTGATGTCGCGGGTGATGGTGATGCCGGGGATGCGGTTGAAGGACTCGGCGATGTTGGAGTCGGGGAACTTGCCGATGTCCTCGGCGAAGATCGAGTCGGCGAAGCTGGTGGCCTCGCGCTTGGCGACCGTCGATTGCGCCAGGCTCTTGCGGTAGCCGGTGACGATGACTTCCTCGACGGCGTCGCCGTTGGAGGCGGCGGGCGCGGTTTGGGCGTGAGCCTCGGCGGCGACCAGCCCCGACAGCATCGTGGCGCCCAGCAACGCGGCGCGCAGACGCAAGACCAAAGCCTGCTTTTGCATTGTGATCCCCTAATGGAGGTCCGCCTGGCGACGAACCGTTTTGCTTCTTGGCGCCGATCGATTTGGTAGCGCTACCAAATACCCTTTTCTCAAAACGGCCCGCGCGTCAACAGGCCTGACATATTGGTCTGACCTTATCTTTCAGGCGTGACACATCCGCCCGATGGCCAATAAGGCGTTGTTTTCACGAATGATTATCGCGCGAACAGCGCCGCTTGCCCGTTGAGGCGCGAGAATCGCGGCGCGGCGTTCCCGTTTGATTTTCCCAGGTGTTGCGGATCGACATCAGCGGAATCGTCAGGCCACATGGCGGGGCTCGGACGCGCGCGGGATCGACTGTCCTGGCCATTTTCCGGGCCGAGAGCGCGTTAGGTTTAGGTGTGAGCGGCCAAGCCGCCAGAACGCGCTCTAGATATTTGAATCCATAAACTTTTTATCCACTTCAAATAAAGTCCATTTGAAGCGGATAGGCTCGGATCTAGGCCCAGCGGGCCGGCTCCGGCGCGGGCTTCGGCGGCGGGGCGTACCGGTGGCCCCTATGCACCCGCCGCAGCGAGGCCGGATAGCGGTGCAGCTGCGCGTCCGGGCGGATCGGCCGCGCCACCAGCCCGCCGCCGCAGTCCGGACAGGTCTCGCCAAAGCGCAGGTCGGCGCAATCGGCGCAGAAGGTGTGTTCGAAGGTGCAGATTCGGGCCGCGGGACTGGCCGGCGGCAGGTCCGCGTCGCAGCATTCGCAGTTGGGACGCAATTCGAGCATGGGCCGTCCTCCCGTGATCGTCGCGCTTCGATGCCTCGAAAGCCTTACATCATAAGGGCTTTTGGGGCCTTGGCGCGAGGGCGGACGTTCGTCGATCACGGGAATGTGGAGCCAAGCGAAAATCGCGTGATCAGGCGGGGTTGACCCCCTCCCCCATACCCCCTACACACCGCGCCGTTTGCGCGGCGGACGGGCCAAAAACCCGTCCGCTTTCTTGCAAGGAAGACGCCCCGGCGCGCCGGGGCTGGGCGGGGTTACACCCGACCCGCCTTTTTGCGAAAATGACCCCGCCCAATTCCGGGCCACCGCGTTCAGGAGCGCTCAACAGAATGTCCCAAGACCTTCTCCCCGGCGTTACCGGCGTCCTGGCCCTGGCGGACGGAACGATCCTGCAAGGCGTCGGCTGCGGCGCGGTCGGCGACGCGGTCGGCGAGGTGTGCTTCAACACCGCCATGACCGGCTATCAGGAGATCCTGACCGACCCGTCCTACATGGCCCAGATCGTGGCCTTCACCTTCCCGCACATCGGCAATGTCGGCACGAACGCCGAAGACCTGGAACAGATCACGGGCGTGGCCGAGACCGCCGCCCGCGGCGCCCTGTTCCGCGACGTCCCGACCCAGCAGGCCAACTGGCGCGCCAATGGCGACTTCGACGCCTGGATGAAGACGCGCGGCGTCATCGGCCTGGCCGGCGTCGACACCCGCGCCCTGACCCGCAAGATCCGCGAGACGGGGATGCCGCACGGCGTCATCGCCCACGCGCCCGACGGAAAGTTCGACCTCGAGGCGCTGGTCGCCAAGGCCAAGGCCTGGGCCGGCCTGGAAGGCCTGGACCTGGCCAAGGACGCCTCGACCACCCAGACCTTCACCTGGGACGAGGGCCTGTGGTCGTGGCCGGAAGGCTACGCCAAGCTGGACAAGCCCAAGTACGAGGTCGTGGTCGTCGACTACGGCGTCAAGCGCAACATCCTGCGCGCCCTGGCCCATGTCGGCGCCCGCGCCACGGTGGTGCCGGCCTCGACCTCGGCCGAGGAGATCCTGGCGCGCGATCCCGACGGCGTGATGCTGTCAAACGGCCCCGGCGACCCCGCCGCGACGGGCCAGTACGCCGTGCCGGAAATCCAGAAGCTGGTCGCCAGCGGCAAGCCGCTGTTCGGCATCTGCCTGGGCCACCAGATGCTGGCCCTGGCCCTGGGCGCCAAGACCGTGAAGATGGAACAGGGCCACCACGGCGCCAACCACCCGGTCAAGGACCTGACCACCGGCAAGGTCGAGATCGTCTCGATGAACCACGGCTTCACCGTGGACTCCGCGTCCCTGCCCGCCCCGGTGCGGGAGACCCACGTCTCGCTGTTCGACGGCACCAACGCCGGCATCGCCCTGGCCGACAAGCCGGTGTTCAGCGTCCAGCACCACCCCGAAGCCTCGCCCGGCCCGACGGACAGCCTGTACCTGTTCGAGCGCTTCGCCGGGCTGATGGATCAAGCGAAGTAGGCCTTTGAAATCCCTCTCTCTTGAGAGAGGGATTTGATGTTTTGACCGCCCCTACGTCACCCGGCGCTATCCTTCGAAAACGGAGGACGCCAGGATGATCGACGATACCGACTTCACCGGCAGGCGTGTGCTGGTCGTGGGCGGGTCCAGCGGGATCGGCAACGGGATCGCGCACGCCTTCAAGGCGCGGGGCGCCGAGGTCGCCGTCTGGGGCACGCGGGCCAGCGCGGCCGACTATGACCCGGCCGAGGGCTCCGACCTCTCGGGCCTTTCCTACGCCCGCGTCGACGTCGGCGATCCGGACGCCGTCGAGGCCGCGACCGCGCCGTTCGAAACCCTGGACGTCCTGGTCCTCTGCCAGGGGACGGTCGTCTACAAGCGCGGCGAGTTCGAGCGGGCCGGCTGGGACCGGGTCATGGCCGTCAACCTCGACAGCCTGATGTCCTGCGCCCGCCGCTTCAAGCCGGCCCTGACGGCGAGCCAGGGCAGCGTGATCATCGTCAGCTCGATCTCTGGCCTGAAGGCCAATATCGGCAATCCGGCCTACGCCGCCTCCAAGGCCGGGGCGATCAGCCTGACCAAGACCCTGGGCCAGGCCTGGGCGCCCGAGGGGGTGCGGGTCAACGGCCTGGCGCCGGGCCTGGCCGAGACCAAGCTGACCAAGGTCACCACCCAGAGCCCCGAGCGCCTGGCCGGAGCGCTGGCCGCCATCCCCCAGCGCCGGATGGGAACGCCCGCCGACATGGCGGGGGCGGCGCTGTTCCTGGCCTCGCCCCTGGCGTCCTACGTCACCGGCCACACCCTGGTCGTCGACGGCGGCCTGTCCCTGTGATCGGAGAAGAGCCATGAAAGCCCTGCGCTACCACGGCGCCCGCGACGTCCGGTACGAGAGCATGGACGACCCGACGCCCCAGTCGGATCGCGACGCGATCGTCAAGGTCACCACCTGCTCGATCTGCGGCTCGGACCTCCACATCTATCACGGCCACGGCTTCTCCGAGGACTTAGGGTTCTGCGTCGGCCACGAGGCGGTGGGCGAGGTGGTCGAGGTCGGGCGCGGCATCCAGCGGCTGAAGGTCGGCGACAAGGTGATGCTGCCGGCGGCGGTGGGGTGCGGGCGCTGCCGCTCGTGCCTCTCGGGCGTGGTCAATACGTGCGAGTACGGCCAGGCCGGCTGCTATGGCCTGTCGGCGCGGCTGCAGGGCTCGCAGGCCGAGGCCGTGCGCGTGCCAGCCGCCGACATGAACGCCGTGCCGGTGCCGGAAGGCGTCTCGATGGAGCAGGCGCTGATGATGACCGACGCCCTGGCCACCGCCTGGTTCGGGGCGCGCAACGCCGAGGTGCGGCCCGGCGCCAGCGTGGCGGTGATCGGCCTTGGCCCCATCGGCCTGATGGCGGTCGAGAGCGCCTATGTGATGGGCGCGCACGTGGTCTACGCCATAGACCCCCTGCCCGCCCGCCGGGCCCTGGCGCGAGAGGCCGGCGCCATAGCCCTGTCGCCCGACGAGGCCAAGGACCGGATCCGCGAGGACACCAAGGGCCGGGGCCTGGACTGCGTGATCGAGGCGGTGGGCGGCGAGGCCACGGTCGACGCGGCCCTGCGCCTCGCGCGGCCGCGCGGCGTGGTGTCGGTGATCGGGGTGCAGCAGGCCCGGCGCTTTCCCTTCCCGCTGGAGCGCGCCTTTGCCGCGGGCCTGACCTTCCGGGTCGGGACCTGCTCGGTGCCCGAGGAGCTGCCGGCCCTGTTCCCGCTGGTCCGCTCGGGGCGGCTGAAGCCCGAGAAATATGTCAGCCACCGCCTGCCGCTCAGCCAGGGCGCGGAGGCCTATCGCCTGTTCGAATCCCGCGAGGCGGGCGCGCTGAAGATGGTGCTGACGCCGGACTGAGCGGCGCGAAAGGGGGGCCGCCTCCCGCGACACGGGGGGCGCGGCGGGAGGCGGCGGCCAGACGCCGACAACTCGGGGGCGTCTTCGGCGTCTGGCGTGGGCTCGCGCGCGCTTCGGGTGACGCACCGAAGCGTTGGGCAGGCCCAAGAGGGGGGAGGAAGGCCAAGAGCGTGACGCCGAAAGTGGGAACCGGTTTCGGCGCGTGTCACGCTCTAAGTATTTGATTTAGAGCCTCGTTATCGCGTCAAAACGATTCCGTTTTGACGCGATAACGAGGCTCTACGCCTTGATGTCCAGCAGGGCGCCGGCCATCTGGTCGGCGGTCTTGGCGACCACCGCGTTGGCCTTGAAGTCCTGGACCGCGCCGATCTGCTCGGTCCGCTCCTTCACGTAGTCGTCGTCCTTCTGCTTCTCGGTCGCCGCGTCCGTGGCGGCGACGCGCTGGGCGCTGGCGTAGAGACGACTGGCGGCGGCCGACATTCCGGCGGCGGCGATGCTAAGGGCCTGCATGGGGGCCTCCTTGCGGCTTCCACGCGGTTATCGTCGATGTTGGGTTAAGCCCTGGCGTGCGAAGATGGTGAAATTGCCCCGGAGCCCTAAATTTTTCGGCGCGGAAATCGGGCGCGGGAACATTGACCGCTTCCCCGCGAGGAGCGATTTTCGGGCTCTCGTTCCAACCAGGGTCTCACGCTGTGCGCGGCACCGGCGCTTTCCTGAAGATCGGCGTGATCGCGCCGGCCATCATGGTGGCCGACGTGGTGGTGGCCCAGCGGCTGTTCCCCGGCTTCGACGCCGGCGCGCAGTTCATCAGCGAGCTGGGCGGCCCCAAGGCGCCCCTGCCCGAGGTCTTCAACTACGGCATGATGCTGGCGGGCCTCGCCGGACTGCTGGCCGGCGCCGGCTTCGCCCACGCGCTGGAAGAGGCCGGCGGGCGGCGGGTGGTGTCTGCCTTCGCGGGCCTGTTCGTAGCCCTGACGGGCCTGGGCGCCTTCTTCGCCGGGGTGTTCCACTGGCCCGACCCGATGCATCGCGCCTGCGGCGTGGGCCTGGGCATCCAGTTCGCGCCGCTATTCGCCGCCTGGGCCCTGTGGGGCAAGCCGGGCTATCGGCGGCTGGCCAACTTCTCGCTGGGTTGGTTCTTCGGCCTGCTGCTGGTCTTCGCCCTGCTGACCGGGGTGTGGAACGTCCGCACCGGCCACGATGTCGGCTACTGGCAGCGCGGGCACGCCTTCCTGGGCCTGCTGTGGCTGGCCATCGCCGCCTGGACGCTGGAGAAGGGCTGGCGGGCCTCGCTGGCTCCCGACCCCGCCCCGGCGACGGCCTGACAAGGCCCGCTTGACGGCGCCGCTTGACGCGGCCCGGCGTCTCGTAGAGGCAAGGCCGAGCTTGACCTTGGCGGACCGTCCGATGATCACCTTCGACTACGACGACATCTTCACCGAGCCGGAAGACGTCGATCCCAACACCCTGGACAATCTGGGGCCGCTGCGCCGCCTGGCCGGCGTCTGGGAAGGCAAGAAGGGCGTCGACCTCAATCCCAAGGCCGAGGGGCCCGAGCGCCGCGAGTTCCTGGAGCGCATCGAACTCCAGCCGATCGACCCCCAGGCCAACGGCCCGCAGCTGCTGTACGGCCTGCGCTATCACATCCACATCGTCGCCTCGGACGAGGATGTCACCTTCCACGACCAGGTCGGCTATTGGCTGTACGAGCCGGCGACCGGGATGATCCTGCAGACCCTGGCCATCCCGCGCGGCCAGACGGCCCTGGCCAAGGGCGAGGCGCTGGCCGACGGCTCGGGCCTTTCCGTTCGCGCGGACCGGGGCGGACCGGGCTATGGCCTCTGCTCCAGCGACTTCCTGGAATGGGCGTTCCGCACCGACTCCTACCAGCTGGACGTCACCTTCGAAGCCGACGGCGGCTGGTCCTATGTCTCGACCACGATGCTGCAGGTGCGCGGCCGCGCGGCGCCGTTCCGCCACGTCGACCGCAACACCCTGCACAAGGTGGCCGAGCCCCGGCCCAACCCGTCGGCCCGGATCGCGGCCGGCGAGGCGAGCCTGGCGCGGGCGCACGGCTTCGTCTCGATCGACCACGACTGACGGGACAGGCCGGTCAGGCGATCGCCTTGCCGATCGTGTGCAGCAGCACCGACGGCGCGTGATCGTGGCGGGTCACCGCCGGAATGGGCCGATCGACGCCCATCAGTTGGTAGACCGCCGTCTGGGCGGCGCGCACCGAATATTCGACGGTGAACACCACGTCGTCGGCGACCTCGACGAACTGACTGATGAAGGCCAGGTTCTTGGAATTGACCGGCACGGGAACCGGCCGATCGGCCTTCTTGCGCGGCATGAACATCGAGGTGATATAGGGCAGCCGGCACGGCACGCAGGTGGCGTCCTCGAACACCTCCGCGCCCAGGCCCAGATGACCGCACAGCTCCTCCAGGATCTCGCGCCCGCCGCACTCGCTCATCGGCTTGGCCACGAAGTCGCCGACGCGGTCGGGATGCAGGGCGTAGCCCCAGAACACCGACCAGCCTTCCGGCTGATCCACGAAGTGGGGCTGGTGGTACAGGACCACCGACATCAGCCAGCGCGAGTCCTTGAACGTCACCAGCCCGCCCGTCCCGGCCCGGTTGCCGGTGAAGGCCTGCATGGCGTCGAAGAAGCGCGGGTTGCGGCAGGTGACGGTGAACGACTCCCACAGGCTGCGCTGGATCGCCGTGTTGAAGGCCGCGGGATTGCCGAACTCGGGGCGGCCCTCGGCGATCTTTTCCCACAGGGCCCAGCCCTGGCTGTCGGCCTTGGTCAGGCGCGGCGGCGGGGCGTCCATGGTCCCGAGGCTCGTGGCGTCGGTCATCGAGCCGTTCTGGAAGAAGACCTGGTCGCGCTCGCCCAGCGACAGGACCTCGCGGCGGCCGTCCTGAAGCAGGGTCAGGCCGGTGACGCGGTGCTCGCCATGCTCGGTGACGATGTCCATGTCGGTCACGACCGTGTCGCCGACGAACCGGACGCCCCGTTCGCGCAGCCAGCGCTCCAGCGGCGCGACGATGGCGTCATACTGGTTGTAGACGGTGCGCTTGACCCCGCCCAGGGTGTCGATGCGCGGGAACTCGTTGAGGAACCGGTGCAGATACCGCTTCAGCTCGACGGCGCTGTGCCAGGGCTGGAAGGCGAAGGTCGTCTGCCACATCAGCCAGAAATTGGTCTCGAAGAACGGCGGCGACAGCCAGTCGGTGATCGGGCTGTCGCCCAGGCTCTCCTCGGACGCGCCCATCAGCTGGACCAGCTCCAGCCGGTCATGGGCCGAAAAGCCCATGTGGCTGACATCGACCTTGTGCAGGTTGCGGTCGACCAGCCGCGCTTGCGAGTGGGAGACGTTGCGCTTGTTGAACGCCACCGTCTGCTCCAGCACCGTCTTGTCGGGATCGTCGTTGCTGGGAATGGTCGACAGCAGGTCCCAGGTGCATTCGTAGTGGTCGGTGGTCAGCATCCGCCCGCCGCGCAGCGAGTATGACCCGTCGGGCAGCCGCGATCCGTCCAGCGCGCCGCCGAACACGGTCGGATGCTTCTCGAAGAGGGTGATGTCGGCGCCGTCGACGTTCGCGTCGCGGATCAGGAACGCCGCGCCGGCCAAGGCGCCGATCCCGCCGCCGATGAAATAATGCTTCATGGCCTACTCTCCTTACCACGGATGACCGAGGCCCCGACCTTGGCCCAAGCGCGCGGACGCGCCTTGACCCGCGTCAAGGAGAGGCAAGAGCTTTGGGATCGAGAAGACGGGCGAGGCCTACTCGGCCGCCTCCATCGGCGTCGGGTCGCCATCGTGCGAGATCAGCACCGCCACCCAGCGCAGGTCGTCGTACTGGGCCAGGCCGTACATCAGGGCCAGGGTCAGCGGGATGGCCAGGAACGCGCCGGGCACGCCCCACAGCACCGTCCACATGCCCACCGCGATCAGGCTGGCGGCTGGATCGATGTTCTGGCTGTCGGCCTGCATCTTGGGCAGCACCAGGTTGCCGACGATCGACGAGACGATGTGGATGCCGACGAAGACCATGATGGCCGGCGTCAGGCTGGGGAACTGCAGCAGCGCGAACAGGGTCGGCCCCAGGCTGCCGACCATCACCCCCAGCACCGGGAAGTAGGAGAACAGGAAGATCACCAGGCTCCAGAACAGCGCGTTGTCCAGGCCGACGGCGAACATCGCCACGGCCGAGCCCACGGCGATCATCAGCCCGGTCATCGTCTGGACGTACATGTAGCTCTCGACGCCGGCGAAGCTGCGCTCCAGCACGGTGGCCAGGCCCCGCCCGCCGCGCGCGGCGACGATCCGCTCGACGCGCTTTTCGATCATCGGCCGCGAGATCAGCAGGAAGAACAGGAAGATCAGGGTCAGGCCGAAACCCGCCGACGCGTCCTGGACGCTGGTCAGGAGTTGGTCGGCCAGCGGTCCCAGCTCGACCTTCTGAGACAGGGCCTCGAGGCTCAGGGTCCCGCCGCCGGGCGGATGGATCAGGGCCAGCAGCTGATTGATGCGCGCCAGCATGGCCGGCATCTCGTCGACGATGCGCGAGGCGCCCTCGATCATCAGGGCGATGCTGGCGACGATGATGCCGCCGACGATCACGGCGGTGATGACGAACACCATCCAGCGTCGGGCGTTGGGCAGCACCCGCACCACCCGGTCGCTCAGCGACGTGATCAGGATGGCCAGGACCAGCGCCAGGGCGAACGGCCACAGCACGGCGCGGAACACATACAGCAGCCCCGCCGCCACGGCGAAGTTCACCAGAAACGATGTGCCCGTCTTGCTCACTTGGCCTCCGCGGATCGACCGATGGGCGATGATCCCTCGGCGGTCGATAACACTCCCCTAGCGTAAAGCGCTACCGGAGAGGCGAGGCTTGAGCTTTTTCCGAGAAGCGCCCCGCGAGACATCACGCGGCGGACGCGAAACGGAGATCAGGGCGGGGATCGCGCGAAACGCGCCGCGATCAGCTCGACTGGTCCTTGTCCTGCTTCTCTTTCTTCGCCTGGTCATGATGCCATTTGATGGAGAAGAACATCCCGACTCCCAGAACCAGAATCTTGAGCGGGAAGAAAACGAGCGGAAACCAGTCTACCGAATTCAAAGCGCTGCTCCAGGAAATCGCCAGAAAACGATGATCTTTGTTTTCCGTCTCGCCAGGAGTTCTAGCAAATTCATCCGCGCGGGCGTCCTGGACAAAGTGTCCAAGCGCGATATCCTGCGCGAAGCCGCTCCGCTCTACCGCCAGGCGTAGTTGAAGCTGACGCTGATCCGCTGTTCGTCGGCCTGGTTGGGCGTCACCTCGTGGCGTAGCCAGCTCTCCCACATCAGGATCGCGCCGGGCGTGGGTCGGACATAGACGAACGGTTGCAAGGTCTCGGGCGCGTCGGTCTTTCGCGTCGGCGCGGCCATCATCATCGGCAGGCGCGGATCCTCGAACTTGATGGCCGAGGCGCCCGGCGGGATGGTCACATAGACCGTGCCGGAAATGACGCTGTGCGGGTGGATGTGGCCGGTGTGCTGGCCGCCCGGCTCCAGGATGTTGATCCAGAAGCTGTCCATGACCAGCTTGCCGCCCGCCAGGTCGAAACACAGGTCGCGCGCGAAGGCGGCGGCGTGGCGGTCGAGCTTCTTCTTCAGGTCGGCGAACAGGCTGTCGCGCTGGGGCAGGTCGTTCAGCGAGGCGTAGGAGGTATAGCCCAGATAGCCCTTGTTATAGCCCCAGGCCTGACCGGCCTCGTCCTCCTCGGCGATGGCGACGCAGGCGTCGTGCAGCGCGTCGATGAAATCCTCGAAGCCCTTCTCGCCGGCCAGGCTGGCTTCATAGAGCGGGGTGACGAAGAGGCTGCGCGGGGTCATGAGGCGCGGCGTAGTCCAGGCGCGGCGAACATGTCAAAGACACTTTCTAGTTGTTTATTGTCAATATAAACGCCAATGTGGCGCTGGGGCGGCTTTCGAGGGGGAGACATGCGCCAGGTCATCTTCGCCATGCTGGGCGTCGCGGCGATCGGGCTGGGCGGCTGTCAGTCGCTGCAGGGCTATCCCGCGCCGCTCGAGACCCCGAAACAGGCGCTGGCCCTGGTTCAGGCCGACACCCGGCCGGCCGCTGTCACCGCCTATGACGGGATCACCGACCCCGCCCTGCGCCGGACCAAGCGCGACCAGATCGTCCGCGCCCGCCTCTATGCGATCGACGTCAATTACGACGACTTCGTGCGAACCGTCAGCGGGCAACAGAAGACCTTCGCCATCGGCGCGGACCTGGTGTCGGCCGGCCTGACCGGCGCGGCCACCCTGGCCAAGAGCGCCACGACCAAGACCCACCTGACCACCTATGCCAGCGCCGCCCTGGGCGTGCGCTCGACGGTCGACAAGGAGCTGTTCTACAGCAAGACCCTGCCGGCCGTGGTCTCCCAGATGGACGCCTCGCGCAAGGCGGTGCTGGCCAAGATCGCCGAGGGCCTGGCCAAGCCGGACGGCGACTATCCGCTGGTCGCCGCCCTGGCCGACCTGCAGGACTATTACACCGCCGGGACGCTGAACGGCGCGCTGAACCAGATCGCCAAGGACGCCGGGGTCAAGGCCCAGGCCGCCGAGGACCGCATCGCCAAGGTCACCACCATCGCGACCGCCTATGACGACCCCAGCCGCAAGCTCTCGGCCTACTGGCGCAAGGCGGACGGGAGTTACGACTCCGCCCACGAGGCCAAGATGCTGGCCTGCCTGGGCCCCGGCGCGACGACGCTGCAACTGACCAACCTGATCCACGGCGACAGCGCCACGCAGAAGAACGCCCTGATCGCCTGCCTGACCGCCGCCGGCGAAAAACTCTGAGAGGATCGAGCCCATGACCGACACCTCCGGCGCCGCTTCGGCTCCGACCACCCGCCATCCCGAGGCTCCGACGACCAGCCAGGCGCTGCGGCAGTACGTCTATACCGGCGTCTCCGAAGAGCAGCGGCCGATCCTGGTCGCGGACCTCTGGCACGCCGGCGCCCTGCGGGTCGACGTGGTTCGCGACCCGGGATCGAACCCGGCGACCTACACCGTCACCGCCACCTTCCCCGCGTGATTGACGCCCTCCGCGCTCGGGCGGATCATGACCGCATGGCCGACGGCGAACTGATCCTGACCCTCGACGCGGCGCTCGCCGAGCGCCTGCGGCTTCGCGCCGAGGCGGCGGGGCTGAGCGTGGAGGCTTACGCGCACGATATCCTGCGGCGCGACGTCGACCCGCCAGGCCTCGCGGAGAGGGAAACCCGATGGGACGGCCGTTTGCGGCCCCGCTCGCCCGAAGACGACCTCGACCAGAATTCCAAAGCCTATTCCGACTATATCGAGCGGATCTGCGACGAGGCCGAGCGCTCGGGCGGCGTTCCCTGGGAACAGGTGCGAGCGCGCCTGCGAAACTTCGGCCAACCTCGCTGACGCGTGCGCCGGATCGTTTTCACCGAACTGGCGAATAACGATATCAACAGGCTTGAAGCTTGGCTTATCGAGCGGGGCGCGCCCTATGCGCGCGGCCTCGGCCTGGAGCTTGTCGACGCCATCGAAGGGCTGATGGATTTTCCAGAACGCGCGACCGTCAGCCGCGACGGCCGCTATCGCGAGCTCTACATCTCGTTCCATTCGAACCAGTACGTGATCCAGTATCAGGTGCGCGGCGACCTCGTCGTCATAGCGCGCATCAGACACAGCCTCGAACGTCGCTGAACCCGCCGGACTCGCCTATATCTCCGGCCGTGACCGACGCAACGACCGACACCCCCACCCCTCGCCTGACCGGCGCCGCCCTGATCAAGGACGAGGTCACACGCCTGCCCGACGCGCCCGGCGTCTACCGCATGATCGGCGAGGCCGACGAGGTGCTGTACGTCGGCAAGGCCAAGAGCCTGAAGAAGCGCGTCGTCCAGTACGCCCAGGGCCGCTTCCACACCAACCGCATCGCCCACATGGTCGACGCGACGCGGGCCATGGAGTTCGTCACCACCCGCACCGAAGCCGACGCCCTGCTGCTCGAGATCAATCTGATCAAGTCGCTGAAGCCGCGCTTCAACGTGCTGCTGCGCGACGACAAGAGCTTCCCCGAAATCGTCATCCGCCGCGACCACGACGCGCCGCAGTTGCGGAAACATCGCGGCGCCCACACGATCAAGGGCGACTATTTCGGACCGTTCGCCAGCGCCTGGGCGGTGAACCGCACGCTGAACACCCTGCAGAAGGCCTTCCTGCTGCGCTCGTGCAGCGACAGCGTCTACGAGACGCGCGACCGGCCCTGCATGTTGCACCAGATCAAGCGCTGCGCCGCCCCCTGCACCGGCCTGATCGGCAAGGACGACTACCAGGCCCTGGTCGACCAGGCCGAGGCCTTCCTGCGCGGCAAGTCCCGCGCGGTGATGGCGCAGATGGCCAAGGCGATGGAGGACGCGGCCGAGGACCTGGAGTTCGAGCGCGCCGCCCGCCTGCGCGACCGCATCCGCGCCCTCTCGGCCGTCGCCCAGGAGACCCAGATCAATCCCGAGACGGTCGAGGAGGCCGACGTCGTGGCCCTGCACGTCGAGGGCGGCCAGGCCTGCGTGCAGGTGTTCTTCTTCCGCGCCGGCCAGAACTGGGGCAACCGCGCCTACTTCCCGCGCGTGACCGGCAACGCCGATGAGAGCGAGGACGAGACCACCACCGAGGAGCAGCGGATCCTCACCGCGTTCCTGGGCCAGTTCTACGACGACAAGCCGATCCCCCGCCTGATCCTGACCAATGTCCAGCCGGCCGAGGCCGCCCTGCTGGCCGAGGCCTTCTGCGTCAAGAGCGGCCGCAAGGTCGAGATCAGCGTGCCCAAGCGCGGCGAGAAGGCCGACCTCGTCGCCCACGCCCTGACCAACGCGCGCGAAGCGCTGGGCCGCAAGATGGCCGAGGGCTCGGCCCAGACCAAACTCCTCGCCGGCGTGGCCGAGGCCTTCAAGCTGGACGCCCCGCCCGAGCGGATCGAGGTCTACGACAACAGCCACATCCAGGGCACGAACGCCGTGGGCGGCATGATCGTGGCCGGCCCGGAAGGCTTCATGAAGGGCCAGTACCGCAAGTTCAACATCCGCGGCGCCGACCTGACGCCCGGCGACGACTACGGCATGATGAAGGAGGTGCTGAAGCGCCGCTTCGCCCGCCTGGTCAAGGAAGAGGAGGAAGGCGACGACGCCAATCGCCCCGACCTCGTGCTGGTCGACGGCGGCCAGGGCCAGCTGGACGCGGCCCTGGAGATTATGGCCGACCTGGGCGTCGACGACATCGCCGTGGTCGGCGTCGCCAAGGGCCCCGACCGCGACGCGGGCCTGGAGCGCTTCTTCCTGCCCGGCCAGCCGCCCTTCATGCTCGAACCCAAGTCGCCGGTGCTCTACTACCTGCAGCGCCTGCGCGACGAAGCCCACCGCTTCGCCATCGGCGCCCATAGCACGCGGCGGTCCATGGACCTGAAGAAGAACCCGCTGGACGAGATCGAAGGCGTCGGCCCCGGCCGCAAGAAGGCCCTGCTCCACGCCTTCGGCTCGGCCAAGGGCGTCAGCCGCGCCAGCGTCGAGGACCTGGTCAAGGTCGAGGGCCTCAGCCAGGCGCTGGCCGAGCGGATTTTCGGGTTTTTCCGGAAGGGTTGAGGGGGGCGGCCCGAACAGACACCATCGTCGCCGCCGCCCCTCAGCGGAAGATCGACTTCAGCAGGTTGCCGTGGGCCACGAGGTCGATCAGCGTGTCGCCCTGGCCGTTCAGCACCGCCTTCAAGCCCCAGAGGCCGAAGCCCTTGACCTGGTCCAGCTGGATGTGCGGCGGCATCGACAGTTCCTGCTGGTAGGTGACGACGTCCAGCAGGGCCGGACCCGGGTGGGCCAGCACCTCGCGCACGGCGGCCGGCAAGGCGCTGGGCTTGTCGACCCGCACCGCGTGGAGCCCGGCCGCGCGGGCCACGGCGGCGAAGTCGGGGTTCTTGAGGTCGGTGCCGAACTCCAGGAAGCCGCCGCCCTTCATCTCCAGCGCGACGAAGCCCAGCGAGCCGTTGTTGTAGACCACGATCTTCACCGGCAGGTTCTGCTGGCGCAGGGTCAGGAGGTCGCCCATCAGCATGGCGAAGCCGCCGTCGCCCGACAGGCTGATGACCTGCCGGTCGGGGAAGGCCGCCTGGGCGCCGATCGCCTGGGGCATGGCGTTGGCCATCGAGCCGTGCACCAGCGAGCCCAGCAGGCGGCGACGGCCGTTCATCTTCAGATAGCGCGCGGCCCAGACCGTGACCGTGCCGACGTCGAAGGTGAACACCGCGTCGTCGGCCGCCGCCTCGCTGATCAGGCGGGTCAGGTACTGGGGATGGATCGGCTGGTCGTCGGACGTCTGGGCCGCCAGAGCGTCCAGGCCGGACCGGGCCTTCGCGTATTCGCTCAGCGCCTCGTCCAGGTGCTGGCGGTCGGTCTTTTCCGTAAGCTTGGGCGTCACCGCCTCGATCGTGGCCTTGACGTCGCCGACCATCGCCAGGTCCAGCCGCGTCCGTCGGCCCAGGGACTCGGGGTTCAGGTCGACCTGCGCCACCCGGGCGTCCGTCGGATAGAACTGGCGATAGGGGAAGTCCGTGCCCAGCATCAGCAGCGTGTCGCAGGCCTTCATCGCGTGATAGCCCGATGCGAAGCCGATCAGGCCGGTCATGCCGACGTCATAGGGGTTGTCGCCCTCGACATGCTCCTTGCCGCCCAGGGCGTGGACGATCGGCGCCTTCAGGCGCTCGGCCAGGGCCATGACCTCGGCGTGGGCGCCGGCGCATCCGCGCCCGCACAGCAGGGTAATCCGCTCGCCGGCGTTCAGGAACTGGGCCAGGGCGTCGATGTCGCGCGGCGCCGGCGTCACCACCGGCGGGGTCAGGCGCAGGCTGGCGGCGGCGGCGATACCCGCCTCCACCGTCTCCAGGGCGATGTCGCCAGGAATGATCACCACCGCCACGCCGCGCCGGCCCACGGCCACGCGGATCGCCGTCTCCAGCACGGCCGGCAGTTGCGAGGGATGCGAGACGAGCTCGCAATAGTGGCTGCACGTCTCGAACAGCGCCTCGGGCTTGGTCTCCTGGAAATAGCCGCGTCCGATCTCGGCGGACGGAATGTGGGCGGCGATGGCCAGGACCGGCACGCGCGAGCGATGGCAGTCGAACAGGCCGTTGATCAGGTGCAGGTTGCCCGGCCCGCACGACCCGGCGCAGACCGCCAACTCGCCGGTCAGCGCGGCCTCGGCCCCGGCCGCGAACGCCGCCACCTCCTCGTGGCGGGTGTGGATCCAGTCGATGTCGCCGCGGCGGCGCAGCGAGTCGGTGATCCCGTTCAGGCTGTCGCCGACCACGCCATAGATGCGGCGCACGCCGGCCTGGGCCAAAACGTCCGTGACCAGATCCGCGACCTTCTGGGCCATGTCGAAACCTTTCCTGTACGCGGCGTACTGACGCCCATCCTAGGGGCCGACAAAGACTAAAAGATATCCAGCCTCGCCTCGCGCCCGACGAATACGGGCGAGCGCCGCTTAAAGTTGCAATGAGCGCCTCGCGGCGATCTCGGCCGCCGCCCATCGCCCTTAACCGTTGGAACCTCCCCCGTTCCGGCTCGTTGTAGAGCTCGAGAGATTGTCGTGGGAGGCCCATCATGGACCAGCAACAGACCAAGACCTTCGAGCGCGAGCTGATCGCCCTGATCCCGCATCTGCGGGCCTTCGCGCGGTCGCTGTGCGGCGACGCCACCAGCGCCGACGACCTGGCGCAGGAGGCCGTGGCCAAGGCCTGGGCCAGCCGGGCCAGCTATCAGATGGGCACCAACATGAAGGCCTGGACCTTCATGATCCTGCGCAACCAGTTCTATTCGGAAAAGCGCCGCAGCTGGCGCTCGGTGGGGCTGGACCAGGAGACCGCCGAGCGGACCCTGGTGGCCAACACCAATTTCGACGGCGCCATCGCGCTGGACGACTTGCGCCAGGCGATGCAGATGCTGCCCGAGAGCCAGCGCGAGGCGCTGATCCTGGTCGGCGCGGGCGGCTTCTCCTACGAGGAGGCGGCCGAGGTGATCGGCGTGGCCGTCGGCACGGTCAAGAGCCGCGTCAGCCGGGCCCGCAACGACCTGGTCCGCATCTTCGAGACCGGCGACTATGTCCGCGACGGCCAGCCGGTCGGCGAGGCCATGGCCTCGATGCTGAAGACGTTGGAGCGCCTGGCGGCTTAGTCGGATATTCCCGCGCACGCCGCGCGAAACGCCGCGATGTCCGCCTCGTCGTGATAGATCGACAGGCCCACGCGCAGCACGTCGTCGCGGACGTCGACCACCACGCCCTTTTCGGCCAGCGCCTGTTTCCAGGCGCTGGCCTTTTGGTGTCGCAGGGCCAGGAAGCGCGCCTGGGGTCCCTCGCCGGGCGGATTGAGGACGATCGCCTCGCTCAACGGCCCGGCCTCTCCGGCCGCAATCGCCGCCAGCAGCCGCGCCTGCAGCCGCGTCGCGTGGGCCGCCATCGCCGCCGTGCTCAGCCCCTCGGCCTCCAGCATCCGCCCCGCCGCCACGAAGCGGTAGAGGCCCGACGGGTCGAAGGTCGCGCCCAGAAAGCGGCTGGCGTCGCGGGCGTAGCCGACCCCGCCGGGCGGCCCTTCCAGGTCGCCGAACTCGGCGTACCAGCCGGTCTGGACCGGGCGCGGGCCAAAGCCCGGCGGGGCGTGCAGGAACGCCGCCCCCTCCCCGGCCATGGCGTACTTGTAGCCGCCGGCGACATAGAAGATCCGGTCGGCGACCGCCGACAGGTCGGTCGGAACAGCCCGGAAGCCGTGATAGCCGTCGACCACGACCCACGACCCCTCGGGTCGGGCCAGGTCCGCCAGGTCCCAGACGCGCGCGAACACCCGGCCGGTCTTGAAGAAGACGTGGCTGGCGAAGATCAGGTCGAACCCGCCGTCCCGCGCCGTCGCCAGGAATCGCTCGGCGAAGTCGGGCGCGGCGCTGTCGATCAGGGTCGGCGCGATCAGCCCGGCCTCGGTCCAGCGGGCGGCCTGGCGGCGGAACGAATGGAACTCGCCGTCGGTGGCCAGCACCCGGATCGGACGCGGCCGCTCCAGCGCCGACAGCAGCCCGGTCAGCAGGACGTGGGTGTTGGGCGCGAACACCACCGTGTCCGGAGACGGCAGGGAAAGCTCGCGGGCGACCAGGGCTTGGGCGGCCGGATAGACCTGGCCCAGGGCCTTGTCCCACTTGTGGTCGGCCAGGACGGCGGCGTCCTCCCAGGCTTCGATCTGGGCCGCCAGGGTGACGTCGGGCCACAGGTGGTGGCTGTGGGCGGCCATGTGCAGCCGACCCGGCGCGGACAGGGCGCGCGAGAAAAGGTCCTTGCGCGCGCCGCTCACAGCTTGGTCCTCAGCGACCACAGCTCGGGGAAGGCCCGGCGGCGCAGGGTGGCGGCCAGATAGCCGACGCCGTCGGTGCCGCCGGTGCCCGGCCGCCCGCCGATGATCCGCTCGACGGTCAGCACGTGCTTGTGGCGCCAGGTGACCAGGGCGTCGTCCAGGTCGACCAGCTTCTCGGCCAGCTGGTACAGCTCCCAATAGCGCGGCGGGTCGCGATAGACCGCCAGCCAGGCGGCCTCCACCGCCTCGGACGCGACATAGGCCTGGGTGAAGTCGCGATGCAGGGCCGCGTCGGGCACGCTCAGGCCGTGCCGGGGCAGCTGGGCGATGGCCACGTCATAGAGGCTGGGCGCGGCCAGGGCCGCCTTCAGCATCGCCAGCCCCTCGGAGCCCTCCGCCTGGAACTTCAGGAAGCTCTGGTCCTTCAGGCCCAGCAGGTATTCCAGCGTGCGGAACTGGTGCGACTGGAAGCCCGAGCTCGACCCCAGCTCGCCCCGGAAGCTCAGATAGTCGGCGGGAGTCATGGTGGCCAGGATGTCCCACGACAGGGTCATCACCGTCTGGATCCGCGAGACCCGCGCCAGGGCCTTGTAGGCCGGCTCGACGTCGCCCGACGCGATCAGCCGCTTGGCCAGGCCGATCTCGTGGATGATCTCCTTGAGCCACAGCTCCTTGGTCTGGTGGATGACGATGAACAGCAGTTCGTCGTGCCGGTCGCTGAGCGGCTTCTGGGCGGCCAGCAGCTGGTCCAGGTCCAGGTAGCGGCCGTAGGTCATGGCTTGGGTCATGGCGGAACGTTAGCGGGCCTTCGGCGGAACATTGTTTCGCTTTGCGCGGCGACGGCCGGGCGCGTTAGAACGATGTTCTGGATTTCTGAAATCGAAAAGAACGATGACCTCGCTGACCCGCTCGGACCTGGCCATCCTCCGGATCCTGGAGGACGACGCCCGCATCTCGTTCGCGGCCCTGGCCGAGCGGGTGGGCCTGTCGAAGTCGCCCTGCTGGTCGCGGGTGCAGGCGCTGGAGAAACAGGGGGTGATCACCGGCTACCACGCCCGCATCGACCCCGGCGCGGTGGGCAAGGGCCTGACGGTGTTCGCCCAGGTGACCATCGACTTCACCCGCCACGAGGCCTTCGAGGCCGCCGTCCTGCGCCACCCGGCCATCACCGACTGCCACTCGACCGCCGGGGCCGGCGACTACCTGCTGCGCGTCGTGGCGGCGGACGTGGCCGACCTCGACCGCCTGCTGCGCAAGGACCTGAGCCAGCTGCCCGGGGTCCAGCGGTTCACGACGACGGTGTGCATGAAGGCGATCAAGGCCGGCGGCGGGGTGATGGCGGGGGCGTGAGGGCAAGGGTTGAGCGCCCCCTCCGTCTCGATGCGTATTCGCATCGATCCACCTCCCCCGCGCGCGGGGGAGGAGAACGCGAATTCCTCCTCCCTCGCGAAGCGGGGGAGGTGTCGCGCCGCGGATACGCGGCGAGACGGAGGGGGCGCTGAGCCCTCACCCCGCCGTCAGCGCGACATCGACCATGATCTCGCCCGAGATCGCCTCCAGCGCCGCCTGGACGGCCTCGGCCTTCAGGGTCGGGGGCAGGCGCAGGCGGGCTTCCAGGTGGAACAGCGGCGCGCCCGAGTGGGGCTCGACGCTGAGGCGGGTCTCGAAGGTCTCGATATTGGCGCCCAGGCCGCTGACCACGCCGGTGACCTGGCGGACGATGCCGGGGCGGTCCTGGCCGACCACCGAGAAGCCGACCACCTCGCCGGTCGCCTCGGCGGCCGAGGGCGCGGCGGCGGCGGCGATGCGGACCTCCAGGCCCTGGGCGTCCACCGCGCCGACGGCCGCGCGCAGGGCCTCGACCCGGGCCTCGTCCAGGTCCACCAGCACCGAGCCGACATAGAGCCCGCCCAGACGCGACAGATGGCTCTCCAGCCAGTTGCCGCCGGCCGAGAACACCGCTTCGGCCAGGGCCTCGGTCAGGCCGGGACGGTCGCTGCCGACGACGCTGAGGATCAGGGTGGCCATGTCGTGTCTCGCTGAAAGAACCCGGGCGCGGGCCGGGCGAGCCAGCCACGCGCGCCGTTCCGCGTCAATGCTCGGCGAAGTCGAGGCTTCCCCGGCCACGCCGAACACGGTTAAACCGGGGCCATGACCTCGTCGTCCGCGCCCCTCGCCGCCTCGCTCGTGACGCGCTCTCGCGTCGGCAAGCGGCTGTCGCTCATCGCCCCCTGCTACAACGAGCAGGAGGTCCTTGACCTGTTCTTCGCGCGGATCGACGCGGAGATGGCCAAGCTGGCCGTCGACTACGAGATCGTCTGCGTCAACGACGGCAGCCGCGACCACACCCTGGCGGTGCTTCTGAAGCACCATCAGCGCGACCCGCGCGTCAAGGTGATCAACCTAGCGCGCAACTTCGGCAAGGAGGTCGCCCTGTCGGCCGGGCTGGACGCCGCGGTCGGCGACATGGTGGTGCCCATCGACGTCGACCTGCAGGACCCGCCCGAGCTGATCGGCCAGTTCATCGCGGCCTGGGAGGCCGGCGCCGACGTGGCCTATGGCGTGCGCGTGGACCGCAGCGCCGACTCGCCGCTGAAGCGCTTCACGGCCCAGGGCTTCTATCGCGCCTTCAACCGCCTGTCGGACGTCGACCTGCCCTACAACGCCGGCGACTACCGGCTGATGGACCGCCGCGTGGTCGAGGTGCTGCGCCAGCTGCCCGAGCGCAACCGGTTCATGAAGGGCCTGTTCGCCTGGGTCGGCTTCCGGCAGACGCCGGTCCCCTACGCCCGACCCGAGCGCGCGGCCGGAACCAGTTCCTGGCGCTACTGGAAGCTCTGGAACTTCGCCCTGGACGGCATCACCTCGTTCAGCACCGCGCCGATCCGGATCTGGAGCTATGTCGGGGCGGTCGCCGGCGTGCTGGCCGTGGCCATGGCCGTCTTCATCGTGGCGCGCACCCTGCTGTTCGGCCGCGACGTGCCCGGCTATCCGTCGCTGATGGTGGTGATCCTGATGAGTTTCGGCCTGCAGATGCTGGCCATCGGCGCGCTGGGCGAATACGTGGCCCGCATCTATCAGGAGGTGAAGGGCCGGCCGCTGTACGTGGTCATGGACCGTTACGGGTTCGAGGCCCAGGAGCCGGCGTGACCCTGGCGAGCCTGCTCACGCCCCCGCGCCGGGCGTTCCTGATCTCGGCCCTGCGCTATGGCGTGGCGGGGATCTTCAACACCCTGGTCGGCTTCTCGATCATCCTGGCCCTGGACCTGGGTCTGCATCTGGACCCGCACCTGGCCAACGCCATCGGCTACGCCGTCGGGATCTGTGTCAGCTTCGTGCTCAGCAAGGTCTTCGTGTTCAAGGCCCGGCGGACGACCCGCTCGGCCCCGCTGCGCTACATCGTGGCCGTGGCCATCGCCTTCGCCCTGAACCAGGGCGTGCTGACCCTGGCCAAGCTGGTCCTGCCGACCGGCAAGCTGTGGAGCGTGGCCGCCCAGGGCTCGGCGGCGGTCAGCTACACCGCCGCCCTGTTCCTGCTCAGCCACTTCTGGGTGTTCGCGCACCGCGAGACGGCCGAGGGCTGAGCGGCCCCGCGACCGCCCGCGAGGGCGATCTACTTGGCTCCCGCGTCGACGATCCGCATCGCCTCGAGACCCGCGCCCAGCATACGGGTGTCCGCGCCAAGCCCCAGCGACTTGGGGGTCGCCGCGTCGGGAGTCTCGATCGTCACCAACAGGGTCGAGCCCTTCAACGCCTCGGCCGGCAGCGGCAAGGCATAGCTGTGGTTGATGGCGTTCTGGCGGTCGAACTGGAAGCGCTCCGGCGTGCCGCCGGGGACCGAGACGATGACCGTGCGCTTGGAGTCCGGCGTGGGCAGGAAGGCGAACATGGCCACTTCCAGCGTCGGCGACTTCAGCTTCCGCTGCCAGTCGGCGAGCGGGATCTCGACCGTCGAACGCTTGCCGTCGGCCCAGACGCCGCCCACCTCGGGGACGGACCAGCCCTCGCGCAGGAAGCCGACGCCCGAGCCGCCGTGCTTGAAAATCAGGGCCGGCGGCTCGATACACGGTCCCGACAGGACGACGACCAGACCGACGGGCTTGCCCAGTCGGCAGCCCGGCTTGTCGTAGGCGTCGCCGGCCAGGGTGACGATATAGGGCACGTCGCCTGCCCGCTCCGGACGGCCGTCGTCCATCAGGCTCAGCACATTGGCGCCGTGCGGCGACTGCAGCATGGCGATCGTGCCCATGTAGGTGGTGATCGGCGTCGGCGTATCGGCGGTGTACATCACCTGATCGCCGCGCAGGCCGCGGGTGACGCGGATCTGGCGGATGTCCTCCATGATCTCGTTGATCTTGGCCACGTCCATGACGCTGGGACGCAGGAACAGCGCCAGCATCACCGCCGCCTGAGCCGCGACGACCAGTCCGACGCCGACCGGCCCGCGCGCCTTGCCCAGCCTCTCCTCGACCGCCGAGCCGCGCACGCCCAGCACCGTCAGCCCCCACAGCGGGACGACAAAGGCCAGCAGCGTGAAGACGCCGAAGCTGTGCTTGAGGACCGCGTAGGGCGAACCGTCGTGCAGGATCTTGAACACCGCGTACTGGGCCAGCATGGCCGCGCCGCAGGCCGCGCCCAAGGCGGCGAACATCAAAGCCGACGCGTCGCTTTCCCGGCTGTCCTCGTCGTCGACGGGCCGAAGCAGATGGGTCAGCAACACCCAGGCCGACAGGACCACGAGCAGGGCCGAGAAGCCGGCCAGGGCTTCCAGCGACAGCGGCATCTTGAGATTCAGGCTGCCGTTGTTGCCGGCGATGAAGCGCATCTTCGAAAAGAACGGGTTCAGCACGACGGCGGCCGGGATGGCGATCAGGCCCGCCAGACCCACCGGCTCGAAGGTCCGATTACGGATCATGTCGCGCAGCCAGGTCACGCCCAGCATGGCCATCAGGGCGCCGGCCAGCTGCAAGGTCGGCACCAGGTGGAAGCAGCCGCAGAAGGCGACCGCCGCGACCGCGAACAGCGCATAGGCTTGGCGCGACCGGCCCAGCAGGGCCACGGCGATGGACAGGGCGATCAGGTTGACGCCTTCGCCGACGATCTGCGGGAAGAAGAAGTTGTCGATCACTTCGCCGCCGATCGCGGCGCGGGTGACGTGGATGTTGACCAGGGTGAGCGCCAGACCCAAGACTAGGAAGGTCAGCGAAATCCGGCGCGCCTGCTCGAACAAGCAGATCCAGGCCGCCGCCGCCGACAGCACGGCCGCCATCAACAGGGCGTTCAGGTGCTTCCAGCCCAGGGTGGCGAACAGGCCCGCGAAGCGATGGCTGAGCTTGGGGTAATAGGCCATCTCGGCCATCCACTCGTGGCCTTGCGGCGGAATGATGAAGGCATGGCGCACCACCTCCATGACCTGGAGATGGTAGGAGCTGTCCACCGACAGGGACAGGATCCGGTTGGCCGACAGCAGGGCGGCCAGCAGGAAGCACCAAAGCGCCGCGCAGACCCAGAGGCCCCGGCTGATGCCTTTGGCTTGCATGTATCGTCCCCCCGGGAATCGTCCTGCTGAACTCCTATCAGCTAGGTCGCGCGAATAAAGAGCACATAATCCAGGTTGCGCCGTCGCCGCGCGGCGCCATCTCGGATGGATGCATGAGCTCCAAGTTCCCCTGATCCTCACCCTGCTGGCCCTGGGCCTGATCGCGCTGGGCGTCTGGATCATCCGCGCGGCCAAGCGATCGCGGCGGTCGATGGCGCCGCTGGCCGGCCTGCTGCTGATGCTGGGGGCGTTCTTCCCGCCCGATCCGCCGCCCCCGCCGGCCAGCGAGCGAGTGGTTCCCGACCAGGACGACGCGCCGAAGGACCCGAAGTCGCGGATCGACTGAGCAAGAATTCCCGCGCCGTGTGTCCAGCCAGCGCTATCGCGGGATCACGCGGCGCTCTATGTCCGCCGTCGTGCAACCCAAAGGAGGCCGCCATGCGTACCCCGCGCGACTTCACCGATCTCGACTGCTTTCGAGGTCACCTCTAAGCGCCGCAAGGGCTATCCGTCCGAGACGCGCGTCAAGCGCGGTCACAGGACCGTCCACGGCGACAAGGAACTGCTCGAAAAACTCGGCCGCAACGATCTCTGCCCTTGCGGTTCGCGGAGGTTGTTTCAAGCGCTGCTGCCTCGACGGCGGGCGGCATGACGGCGCCAATCGCGCCGACTACTTTCAGGGACGAATAGTCCGATAGAGAAAGGGCCCCTCCGCCAGGAGGGGCCCGATCCGTTCTGGCCCTACTCCGCCGCGTAGCTTTGCAGCGGACGCACGTCCAGGGCCTCGTCCGGCGCGCCGGCGATGGCCTGGGCTGCGGCCAGGGCGCCCGCCGACGTCGTGTAGTACGGCACCTTCATCATCAGGGCCGTGCGGCGGATCTCGAAGCTGTCCTCCAGGGCCTGCTTGCCCTCGGTCGTGTTGAACACCAGCTGGACGCCGCCGTTCTTCATCACGTCGACGATGTGCGGACGGCCTTCCAGCACCTTCTTGACGTAGTCGACCTCGACGCCCTGCTCGGCCAGATAGGCGCGGGTGCCCTCGGTCGACAGCACCTTGAAGCCGGCGGCCAGCAACAGCTTCACCGGCTCGACGATCCAGGGCTTGTCGCTTTCCTTGACCGAGACGAAGGCCGTGCCCTTGCGGGGCAGCTTCACGCCGCCGCCCAGCTGGCTCTTGGCGAAGGCCCGGGCGAAGGCCGGAGCCATGCCCGTCTCCCCGTCGCGCTTCCAGTCCAGGCCCATGACCTCGCCGGTCGAGCGCATTTCCGGACCCAGCACCGTGTCGACGCCGGCGAAGCGGGCGAACGGGAAGACCGCTTCCTTGACCGCGATGTGGTCGTAGGGGACGTCCTTCAGGCCGAAGCTCTTCAGGGGCTCGCCGGCCATGACCTTGGCGGCGATGGCGGCCACCGGCTGGCCGATGGTCTTGGCCACGAACGGCACCGTGCGCGAGGCGCGCGGGTTCACTTCCAGCACGTAGATGCGCGGGTTCTCGCCGTGCGGCTCCTCGATGGCGAACTGCACGTTCATCAGGCCACGGACGTTCAGGGCCAGGGCCATCTTCACGGTCTGGCGCTTCAGCTCCTCGACCGTCTCGGCCTTCAGCGAGAAGGGCGGCATCGAACACGCCGAGTCGCCCGAGTGGACCCCGGCCTCCTCGATGTGCTCAAGCACGCCGGCCACGAACACGTCCTGGCCGTCGCACAGGGCGTCGACGTCCACCTCGGTGGCGCGGCTCAGATAGTGGTCCAAGAGGATCGGGTGCTCGAACGAGATCTCGCCGGCGTTGGCGATGTAGCGTTCCAGGTGCTCGTGGTCGCGGATGATCTCCATGCCCCGGCCGCCCAGCACGTAGGACGGACGCATCACGAACGGGAAGCCGATCTTCTCGCCTTCGGCGCGGGCCTCCTCCCAGGTGCGGGCGATGGCGTTTTCCGGCTGGGCGATGTCGAGGCCGTTCAGCAGCTGCTGGAAGCGCTCGCGGTCCTCGGCCAGGTCGATGGCGTCGGGGCTGGTGCCCAGGATCGGCACGCCGGCCTCTTCCAGCGCGTGGGCCAGCTTCAGCGGGGTCTGGCCGCCGAACTGGACGATGACGCCGGCCAGCTCGCCCTTGCTCATCTCGACATGCAGCAGCTCCAGCACGTCCTCGGCCGTCAGCGGCTCGAAGTACAGGCGGTCGGAGGTGTCGTAGTCGGTCGAGACGGTCTCGGGGTTGCAGTTGACCATGATCGACTCCACGCCGATCTGGTCCAGCGCGAAGGCCGCGTGGCAGCAGCAATAGTCGAACTCGATGCCCTGGCCGATCCGGTTGGGACCACCGCCCAGGATCACCGCCTTCTTGCGGTCGGAGGGCGCGCTCTCGCACTCGGGGATCTGGCCCAGGGCGCCGGTCTCGTAGGTCGAGTACATGTACGGCGTCGAGGCCAGGAACTCGCCGGCGCAGCTGTCGATGCGCTTGAACACCGGGCGGACGCCCAGGACCTGACGCGCGGCGCGGACGGCGTTCTCGGTCTTGCCGGTCAGCTGGGCCAGGCGCTTGTCCGAGAAGCCTTGCGCCTTCAGGGCGCGGAAGGCGGCGGCGTCGGTCGGCAGGCCGCCGGCCTTCACCCAGCCTTCCTGGCGGACGATCTCGGCGATCTGGCGCAGGAACCAGGGCTCGTAGCTGCAGGCGGCGTTGACCTCTTCGACGGTCAGGCCGTGGCGGAAGGCCTGGGCGATGACGCGCAGGCGGTCGGGGGTCGGCGCGCCCAGGGCGCGGATCACCGCTTCCTTGCCGGTGTCCGGGTCATCGGCGCCGTGGATCTCGACCTCGTCGAAGCCGGCCAGGCCGGTCTCCAGGCCGCGCAGGGCCTTCTGGACGCTTTCCTTGAAGGTCCGGCCGATGGCCATCACCTCGCCGACCGACTTCATGGCCGTGGTCAGCAGGGGCTCCGAACCCGGATACTTCTCGAAGGCGAAGCGCGGAATCTTGGTGACGACGTAGTCGATGCTGGGCTCGAACGAGGCCGGGGTGGCGCCGCCGGTGATGTCGTTCTTCAGCTCGTCGAGCGTGTAGCCGACCGCCAGGCGGGCGGCGACCTTGGCGATCGGGAAGCCGGTGGCCTTCGAAGCCAGGGCGGAGCTGCGCGACACGCGCGGGTTCATCTCGATGACGACCATGCGGCCGTCCTTCGGATTCAGGGCGAACTGGACGTTCGAGCCGCCGGTCTCGACGCCGATCTCGCGCAGCACGGCGATCGAGGCCGCGCGCATCCACTGGTATTCCTTGTCCGTCAGGGTCAGGGCCGGAGCGACGGTGATCGAGTCGCCGGTGTGGACGCCCATCGGGTCGATGTTCTCGATCGAGCAGACGATGATGCAGTTGTCCGCCGTGTCGCGGACGACCTCCATCTCGTATTCCTTCCAGCCCAGGACGCTCTCCTCGACCAGCACCTCGGTGGTCGGCGAGAGGTCGAGGCCGCGCTCGACGATCTCCTTGAACTCCTCGACATTGTAGGCGATGCCGCCGCCAGTGCCGGCCAGGGTGAAGGACGGGCGGATGATCGCCGGCAGGCCGACGAACTCCAGGCCCTCCATGGCCTCCTCCAGCGTGTGGCAGGCGCGCGAGCGGGGCGATTCCAGGCCCAGCTTATCCATGGCGTCGCGGAACTTCTGGCGGTCCTCGGCCTTGTCGATGACCTCGGCCTTGGCGCCGATCATCTCGACGCCGAACTTGGCCAGCACGCCGTTGGCTTCCAGGGCCAGGGCGGTGTTCAGCGCGGTTTGACCGCCCATGGTCGGCAGCAGCGCGTCGGGGCGCTCCTTCTCGATGATCTTGGCGACCATCTCCGGCGTGATCGGCTCGATATAGGTCGCGTCGGCCACGTCAGGATCGGTCATGATCGTGGCGGGGTTCGAGTTGACCAGGATGATCCGGTAACCCTCGGCGCGGAGAGCCTTACAGGCTTGCACGCCCGAATAGTCGAACTCACACGCCTGACCGATGACGATCGGGCCGGCGCCGATGATCAGGATCGAGGACAGGTCTGTTCTTTTGGGCATGGCTAACTCGCGCGAAGACACGGCCGCGCACAACCGCGCGCCCGCTGTCGAACCATCTTGCAGGTTAAGCCGCCCGTTTAGAGACGGAGTCGGCTCGGCGCAACCCCGCATCTTGGCAAAGGGTTAACAGCAGCCTGGCCGAACGATGTTCATAGGCCCTTGCAGGCCACGAGGTCGAAGAACTGCCGGGGAAGGCTGTCGCGGTCCACGCCATCGCGCGGATGCCGCAGCGCGTCGTCCAGCGTGGGCAACAGCATGTGCGCGGGCGCGGGCTGGCCGGCTCTGGGAACGCCCAACAGCAGCGTGTAGCCCGCGTCGAACCCCAGGTACTGGAAGTCGCCCAGCCGCCCCCAACCGCCGTCGGGATCGGGCAGTTTCCAGCCAGACGTCCCGGGGTCGGTCGTCCGATCCATATAATTCTCGCCGTTGCTCCCGCCGATCGCCGGCAGGAACCACTGTTGCTTGCCGTGGAAATCGAGCCGCAGCGCCACGCCCGAGGGCCAGCTCTGGTCGCTGGCGACCGGGACGAACCGCGCGGTGACGGCCGGCTCGGTCCTCAGCGCGTAGACGGCCTTCTCGGCGGGGCAGGCGGTCACGGCGGCGGTCAGCAGCAGCGCGGCGAGCATCGGGTTTTCCAGGGAGATAGCTCGCCCACTTTGCAACCGTAAGTCGGCGAAATCAAGGTCGATCGAGACCGTCCAGAGCGCGTTAGGTTTAGGCGTGAGCGGTCGAACCGCTCGAACGGGCTCTAAGTCTCTGATGTAGAGTCTGTTTATCTGGCTCTAGGCGACGGACGAGGCTAGCCCTCGCCGCTTCAGCCAGACCTCGGCCAGCAGCAGGTTCGGAACCCAACACAGGAACGCGATCGCCCGGTAGGCGTCGAAGAACGGGATCGGTCCCAGGGCCGCGAACGGCAGGTAGAGCCGCAAGGTCACCGCCGCCAGCGTCAGGGCCATCGAGCGGATCATCCAGGCGCGATGCTCGGCGACGCGCCGCGCCAGCGCCATCCGCCAGGCCTGCACCGTGGTCGCCAGCCACGCCAGGGCCAAGAGGCCAAAGCCGGCCGTGGCGATCGGCCCGGCGGTCGAGCCGAACGCCAGGACGAGGCCACCCATCCCCCCCGCCAGGCAGCCGGCCACATAGATCCGTCCCATCACCCGGTGAAGCCCCGGCCGCCGCGCGCGGAGGCCCGGCAGCACCTGGAACGGCGCGATCAGCAGGGCCGTCGCCGCCCCGGCGACATGCAGGTCCAGGAAGGGCCTGGCGAACAGATTGGCGACGACATTGGGCGCCAGCGGCCCCACGTTCAGCGGATAGCGATAGGCCGTCAGCGCCACGACGAGGCTCAGTAGGGTCATCACCATCCAGGCGGGACGCGAC
This sequence comes from Caulobacter vibrioides OR37, assembly GCF_000372645.1. Lineage (GTDB taxonomy): Bacteria > Pseudomonadota > Alphaproteobacteria > Caulobacterales > Caulobacteraceae > Caulobacter > Caulobacter vibrioides_E. The sequence continues at coordinate 46,529 of NZ_APMP01000027.1, forward strand.
AGGATCTTGGGCATGGCTTGGCTCCGGTTCGCGGCCGAGATTGCAAGGGCGGCGAGCGCACGCTACCCCAAGCCCGTGAGCGGCGCCCATTCTGCGCGAACGGCGCCTGGGCGGAGGGACATGGACTTCTCGGACGGTCGACCGCTGCGCCGCCTGGCCATCGATCTGGCGCTGTTGACGGCGCTGGGCTTGGTGCTGGCGGTCCTGGCGCCGTTCGACACGTCGAAGCTGCCCCTGTCCGACGGCGCCGCCTACTGGCTGGAGAGCATCGTCGGCGGCGGCCTGATCGGCGTCGTCATCGACGAGCTGATCGGCCGCCGGCTTGACGGCTTCTGGCGACGCCTGCTGGTCGTCGTCACCCTGATGACGCCGCTGGTCGTGGTGCTGGTCGGCGTCCTGGACATGCAGACCAACCATCGCTTCAGGGCGCCGCCGATCCTGTGGTGGCGGGTCTGGGTGATCAGCGGCCTGGTCATGGCCGTGCGGATCCTGGCCTGGCGCAAGCCTCCCGCCCCGCAGCCGCAGATCGAGACCCGCGTCGTCGTCGCCCCGCCCCTGCCCGAGGCCGAGGCCGTCTTTCGCCAGAGACTGTCCGCCAAGCGCCGCGCGGCCCGGCTGATCGCCGTCGAGGCGCACGACCATTATCTGCGGGTCCACACCGACGCGGGACAGGAGCTGCTGACGCTGCGCTTCTCGGACGCCGTGGCCGAACTGGCCGGCGCGCACGGCTTCCAGGTGCATCGCTCGTGGTGGGTGGCGGCCGACGCGATCGAGGGCGTCAGCTGGCGGCGCGGCGCGGGAGACCTGCGCCTGGCCGGCGATCTGGTCGCGCCGGTCAGCCGCCGACACGCGCCTGTGCTGCGGGCGGCGGGCTGGGCGTAGCGGCCGCGCGCGTCGCCTTGACCTCGGCCGACGGATCCGTCGGCGAGACCCAGGCGGTTCCGGTCTTGCCCAGCTTGTAGCCCAGGGCGAACAGCGAGCGCAGGCTGCGCGCCGAGAAATCCAGGCCCGAGAAGTCGCCCTGGGCGTCGTCCGGGATGGCCGTGTACTCGAAGACCCCCCCGTTGCGCCGCGTGAAGGCGGCGTTGGCGGTCAGGTGGGTGCGCATCTGGGCCTTGTTCATGGCGATCCACGAGCGGCCCAGGATCGACAGGGCGTCGCCCTTGGTGAAGCCGAAGCCGCCGTCGATCTGGCCGTTGACGATCACCCGCACCTCGCCCGGCCCCGACTTGTCGCGGCCCGGCAGAATCGACAGCAGCAGGGCCTCGGGCGCGATGAAGAACGGCGTGGTCACGCTGCCGTCGACATGCATCTCCGACAGCTTGCGATTGGCGCCCTGGACCTCGATCAGGCTGGGCGGGAAGACGCCCGGAATGCTGGCCGAGGCCACCAGCACCTCGCGAAACAGCTGCAGGGCCGCGTCGTCGCCGCGCGCGGCGATGGCCCCCATGTCCCAGATCACCGTCTGCTCGGTGTCGAGATTGGTCGTGGCGATCAGCAGCCGCCGCCCCTTGGCGTTCTCCAGGGCCACCGCGTACAGCATCGGGTAGTCGACATACTTGTCGACCAGCTGGCGCAGCGCGTGGTTGCGGAAGATGCTGGGCGTGAAGAACAGGTCCAGCCCGCGCTTTTGCAGGATGCGGTCGACGGCGTCGCTGGTGTAGGCCTGGGTCAGGCGCCGGTCCCAGTCCTTGCCCAGGAAGGCGAAGGGCGCGGTCAGGGCGCCGGTCGAGACCCCGGTGACGATGTCGAATTCCGGCCGGGTTCCGGCGTCGGACCAGCCGACCAGAAGACCCGCCCCGTAGGCGCCGTTCGAGCCGCCGCCCGAGATCGCCAGCACATTGACCTTACGCCCCGCGGTGCGGTCGTGGACGCCCTGGGCGAACTTCAGGCTGGCCTCCGGATCGACCGCGCTGAAGCGGACGTCGGCCAGGCCGCTGGGCGCGACCGACCCCAGGTCGGAGGCCGTGAAGGCGTCGCGCGGCAGGGTGCCGCACGCCGAAAGGACGAGGGCCAGGGTCAGGGCGGCGAAGGCGCGAAGGCCGCGCATGGGGCGTCTCCGGGTTCGCGGCGATGATTAGCCAAGTTGACCCCTTAGGGGAATGACCCGTCTTGCCAAGGCCACAATTTGCGAGTCATTCTCAATATTAGAAATGGAGTCGATCATGGTCGTCAGGACGACGGGCGCCGAGGCCTTGGCCTCGATGATGCGGGCCGAACACGCGCGGCGCGCGGGCTGGCTTGAAGACTTCGCCTGGCTGCTGCACGGCCCGACCGACCCGGACGTGGTCGACGACGCCGAGCCCTCGGCCTGGCCGCTGGCGGCGGAGTAGCGACGGCTGGGAGGGCCGGAGACAGATCCTCCCCCGCGACGCGGGGGAGGTGGCCCAGAGGGCCGGAGGGGGCGATCTGGACTTTGACCTCTATCCCAGAATCCGACCTTCCCGGCGAATGCCGGGATCCAGATCGAGCCCGCTGACATCCAACCGTTCAGTACGGAGCGATGTCGCGTAATCTCCAGCCGATCCGAATGAATCTGGGCCCCGGCATTCGCCGGGGAGGTCGGTCCAGTGAAATTCACGCGCCCGCCTGGGACGCCCCCAAACGAAAACAGGCCAGCGCGGGCGCTGGCCTGTTCCGTTGAGCTCGGGCTCGGAGGCGAGGACCGGTTAGGCCGCTTGCAGCTGGCCGGCCGAGGTCTTGCCGCTGCGGCGGTCGACTTCGGGCTCGTAGGAGATCTTCTGGCCTTCGTTCAGCGAACCCAGACCCGCGCGCTCGACGGCCGAGATGTGGACGAAGATGTCCGAACCGCCGTTGTCGGGTTGGATGAAGCCGAAGCCCTTGGTGGAGTTGAACCACTTCACGGTGCCGGTAGCCATTTTCAAAGTATCCTTATAGGCGTGAGTGTTCGTCGCCCGAAACGCGTCGGACCGACGATCAAATTTCGTTGGAAGTTCGGTTGGCGCGTCCGGCGCTCCACGGTGGGGAGCAAGGAATAGCAGGCCGATCGGCAGCGAATTCGATGCCTCATAGGCCAGGATTATTTTCCGGAAATCAAGGGAATAATTTGACGTCTACTGTTCGCGACCTTCGGTCGCGGCCTTGAATTCGCTCGAATGTCCAGGCGGGCCGGCGTTTCCATCGTCGCCCGGAGCCCCGCGCCCGGCCAGCGGGGAGGGTCAGGTCAGCGCCTTGCGCGCGGCTTCCCAGTACTGGGCGCCGGTGATCAGGGTCACGCCGGTGGCCGCCCAAAGAAGGAATTGCGCCAAGACGGTGAAGCCGCCCACCACGCCGGGGTCCGGCGGCAGGCCGAACGCGCCCCATGAGGCCAGGATCATCTCGGCCCCGATGGCCACCAGTTGCAGGGTGGTCTTCCACTTGGCCAGCAGGGTGACCGGCAGCTTGACGCCCTTGCCCGCCCCGACCTCGCGCAGCGCGCTGACCGTGAATTCGCGGAACAGGATCAAGCCGGCCGGCAACACCACGCCACTGTTCGAGCCCAGGGCCAGCAGGCCCAGGAGGGCGCCGCAGACCAGGATCTTGTCGCCGATCGGATCCAGGATCGCGCCCCAGACGCTGACGGCGTCCAGCTTGCGCGCCAACCAGCCGTCGAAGAAGTCGGTCACCGAGGCGATGACGAAGGCGTAGAACGCCCAGCGCTCCAGGCGCAGCTGACTTTGAACGTCGATGGACAGGCCGGGCACGACGCCGGCCGCGGCCGCCATCGCCACGAACATGAACAGCGCCATCACCAGGCGCGAGCCGGTCAGGATGTTGGGCAGGTTCTTCATGCGCGTCTCATAACGCACAACACCCCCGCAAGGATACGGTTCAGCTGATCGGGCGATCGCTCCGCTTCAGGTCTTCGTGGAAAACGATGGATTTTTGAGACGCTGGACACGACTCGCTTCGATATACAGAGGGAATCGGGGCGATCAGGTTCTGGTCATGGCGGGTCTAGCGGGGGCATGAGACCAGTGGAACGAAACGATCCGCGGGCGGGACGCCGGGTCGGTTCGGTCCGTGGCCGGCTGGTCCTGCTGACCGTCAGCCTGCTGGTTCCGGCCCTTCTGTCGATGGGCTTTCTGCTGGCCAGCGTCGACCGTGAGTCCCGGGGCCAACTCTATCAGCAGCTGTCGACCACCGCCCGGGCGCTGTCCGGCGCCGTCGACCGCCAGGCCGGCGTCGGCGTTTCGGTGGTCGAGACCCTGGCGACCGACCCGGCCCTGCTGGGCGGCGACCTGGCCGGCTTCCATGCCCGAGCCCGCGCCGCCATGCTCTCGCGGCCTGGCTGGATCGCGCTGACCGACGGCGACGGCCAGGAGGTGCTCAACACGCTGAAGCCCTATGGCGCGCCGCTGCCGCGCGTCCAGATTTCGCGCAACGAGACCGGCGCCTATCAGCCGGGTCGCGGGCGGATCTCCGACCTGCTGACCAGCCCCGTGGCCGGAAAGCCGGTGATCACCGTCGACGCGCCGATCGTGATCAAGGGACGCTTCTATGTGCTGTCCTACGTCGTCGACGCGGCGTCCTTCACCTCGGTGTTCCGCCAGCAGCGCGTGCCCGAGCGCTGGGTCGCGACCCTGCTGGACAACAATCTGCGGGTCGTCGCCCGATCTCGGCTGAACGAGCGGTTCACCGGCGTCGCGGCCACCGGGGCGATCGTGGGCCGCCTTCGCGATTCCACCGAGGGCGTGGTCAAGACGCGGTCGTTCGAGCATGTGCCGATCACCAACGCCTATGTCCGCTCGTCCCAGACCGGCTGGACCCTGGTGGTGGGCATTCCGGAGGCGGATCTCACCAACACGATCAATCGCTCGGTGGCGGTGGTGACGGGAATCTTCCTGGCTCTGCTGATCCTCGGGGTCGCGCTGTCCCTGGCCTATGCGCGACGCATCAATGACGAAATCGACCGGCTGGTCTCGGACGCCGCCATGATCGGACGCGGCGAGCTGCTGCCCGAAGCCCCGCCCGGCGGGCTGGAGGAGATCGCCGCCGTCCACGCCGCCCTGCGCGAGACCTCGCGCGAGCTGAAGGCCCGCGAGGAGCGGCAGGCGGTGATGATCAACGAGCTGAACCACCGGGTGAAGAACACCCTGGCCACGGTGCAGGCCCTGGCTCGCCAGAGCTTCGCCAAGGTCGACAAGGCGCCGCTGGAGGTTTTCACCGAACGGCTGATCGCGCTCTCCGGCGCCCACGACCTCTTGACCCGCACGGGCTGGCGCGAGGCCGACATGGGCCAGTTGATCGAGGCCAGCATCGGGGCCCACGGCGACCGGATCGACCGCGCGGGACCGTCGGCGGCGCTGTCGCCGCACACGGCCGTCAGCCTCTCGATGGTGTTCCACGAACTGGCCACCAACAGCGCCAAGTACGGCGCCCTGTCCGCGCCTGGTGGGCGGGTCGGCCTGACCTGGGCCATCGATCCGGACAGCGGAAACCTGACCTTCGCCTGGCGCGAGACCGGCGGACCGCCCGTCAACGCGCCGACCACCCTCGGCTTCGGCGTCCGCCTGATCGAAAGCTCGATCCGGCGCGAGCAGAAGGGCGAGGCCCGCTTCGACTTCCGTCCCGAAGGCCTGGTGTTCCAGGCTTCCCTGCCCCTCCCCCGGCAGGACCGCTGGAGCAACAGCTTCTGATGCGGGACGAGGCCGCGCTGATCGCCGAATTCGCGCGAGACGAGCGCCTTCCGCCCGCCTTCTCCGATCTGGCCGCCCGCCTGCACCGGCCTCTGGCGGCCCGGATCGCGGCCTGGACGGCGACGGCCGAACGCCGGCCGCTGGTCGTCGGCGTCTGCGGCCCGCAGGGCTCGGGCAAGTCGACCCTGACCGCCTTGCTGGCCTGGCTGCTGGAGGCCCGGGACTTGCGCGCGGCCGTGCTGTCGATCGACGACCTCTATCTGTCCCACGCCGCGCGCCAGGCCCTGGCCCGGGAGGTCCATCCGCTGCTGGCCACGCGGGGCGTTCCCGGCACGCACGATCCGGCCCTGGGCGTCGCCGTGCTGGAGGCCCTTGGCCAACCCGGGCCCGTCGTCCTGCCCCGCTTCGACAAGGCGCGCGACGACCCCGCGCCGGAAGCCGAGCGGCCGGTGTTCGACGGCCCGGCCGACATCGTGCTCCTGGAAGGCTGGTGCGTCGGCGCCCGGCCGCAGCCGGCGCCCCTGCTGGCGGACCCAATCAACCGCCTGGAGCGCGAGGAAGACGCCGACGGGCTGTGGCGCGGCTACGCCAACGCCGCCCTGGCCGGGCCCTATCGCTCCCTGTTCCAGCGCCTGGATCGCCTGGTGCTGCTGCTGGCCCCGGACTTCGAGGTCGTGCGCCGCTGGCGAGGCCAGCAGGAAGAGCGCCTGCGCCAGCGCCTCATCGCCCAGGGTCGCGATCCGGACCTGGCCATGGACGAGACCCAGCTGGACCGCTTCGTCGCCCACTACGAACGCCTGACCCGCTGGATCGCCGAGGACCTGCCCGCCGCGGCCGACGTCGTCCTGCGCCTGGACGCCGAACGACGGCCGGCGGAAACCTTTTAAGGTCAAGCTTGACCTTCTCTTTCGGCGCCAAGGCCTGTATCCGGACGGGCAGAAGCTCGAGGAGCGTCCCGTGACCTACACCGACGACGAGGTCGCCCTGCTCGCCGAGCGCCTGCTGGACCGCACCCTGCCCAAGGATCAGTGGACCCACACCGCCCACCTGACCGCCACCCTGCGCCTGGTCCGGACGCGCGATCGGGACCTGGAGCGCGATCTGCCGGACATCATCCGCGCCTACAATGTCGCGGTCGGCGGCGTGAACGACGACACCAGCGGCTATCACGAGACCATCACCCAGGCCTATCTGGCCGCCATCCGCGCCTTCGCGGCCGCCCTGCCGCCGGGCGTGTCCGACGGCGAGGCCGCCGCGCGCCTGCTGGCGACGCCGCTGGGCGACAAGGCCTGGCCCCTGAGCCACTGGTCGCGGGATCGGCTGTTCAGCGTCGAGGCTCGTCGCGGCTGGGTCGCCCCCGACCTCGCGCCCCTGGCCCATCCGCCCGCCCGAGGGGTTTGACCGCGCCAAGCCTTGCCGAAGGCGCGGCGGGCGATCATCGTTCGCGGCGTCTCCTCCGCACAGGGAAAGCGCCAGATGATCGTCGTCCATCACCTGAACAACTCGCGCAGCCAGCGGGTGCTCTGGCTCCTCGAGGAGCTGGGGCTGCCCTACGAGATCAAGCGTTACGAGCGCGATCTCAAGACTATGCTGGCCCCGCCCGAGCTGAAGGCGATCCATCCGCTGGGCAAGTCGCCGGTGATCACCGACGGCGACACGGTGGTCGCCGAGACCGGCGCCATCGTCGAGTACATCCTGGAAACCCACGGCCAGGGGCGGCTGATCCCGGCGGCGGGCTCGCCCGAGCGGCTGCGCTATACCTATTGGCTGCACTATGCCGAGGGCTCGGCCATGACGCCGCTGCTGCTGAAGCTGGTGTTCGGCGCCCTGCCCGACCGCTCGCCGGGTCTGATGAAGGGCCTGGTCAAGATGATCTCGGCCCGCGCCCAGGCCGGCTTCGTCGACCCGCAGATCAAGCTGCACGTCGACTACTGGGAGGCGGAGCTCTCCAAGTCCGAATGGTTCGCCGGGCCGGAACTGACCGGCGCCGACATCATGATGAGCTTTCCGCTGGAAGCCGGCGCGGCGCGCGGCGGGGCGGCGTCCCGGCCCCATGTGAAGGCCTTCCTGGACCGCATCCACGCCCGCCCGGCCTACCAGCGCGCGCTCGAGCGCGGCGGCCCCTACGCCTACGCCTGACGGGTTTAGACAAAGCCTGCTGACAGTCCTGGGCGCCCGGGCATGAAAGCGTCGTCGTGGCCCGCTAACGTAGCGGAAACTCCAGGGAGAGACGCCATGAAGATCGTCACCAGCCTCAGCTTCAAGGGCGAATGCCGCGCGGCGTTCGACTTCTACGCCCAGGTGCTGGGCGGCAAGGTCACCGCCGCCTACCCGTTCGGCGAAGGCCCGCCCGACATGCCGGTCGATCCGAAATACAAGGATTGGCTGATGCACGCCTGGCTCGAGGTTGGCGACCAGGCGATCATGGGCGCGGACCTGCCGCCCGAGTTCGCCCCCAATATCGACAAGCCCAAGAACGGCTTCGACGTCACCTATCACACCGACGACCCGGCCGAGGCCCGCCGCGTGTTCGACGCCTTGTCCGACGGCGGCAAGGTCGGGACGCCCTTCGCCGAAACCTTCTGGTCCCCCGGCTATGGCAACCTCACCGACAAGTTCGGCATCCCGTGGATGATCAACACGACGCCCAAGCAGGCCTAGGTCGGGCCGAGCTCAAGCCCGCTCGAACGCGCCTGGAAAACGCCTGTCCGGCTCGGAACCTGGGTTCTCGCCGGACAGGCCCGTTCCCCAAGGCCAAGCTCGCCCCCCTTGCGTATCCTGAACGGGGCGCCTATCCTCCCAGCCCCCGGTTGTGAGCGCCCGCGACTGGAAGTCCTCTCCTCCCAAGGCGTCCGAGCTAAAATCCGCAATGGAAAAAGTGCCGATGACCGTCGTGGGGTATCAAACCCTCGACGAAGAACTGAAGCGTTTGAAGACCGTCGAACGACCGGCCGTGATCGCCGCGATCGCCGAGGCCCGCTCGCACGGCGACCTGTCGGAAAACGCCGAGTACCATGCCGCCAAGGAGCGTCAGGGCTGGATCGAAGGCCAGATCGCCGAGATCGAGGACAAGATCGCTCGCGCGCAAGTCATCGACGTGTCGAAGCTGTCGGGCAAGCAGGTGAAGTTCGGCGCCACCGTGTCGGTGGTCGACGAGGACACCGAGGAAGAGGCGCGCTACCAGATCGTGGGCGACCACGAAGCCGACGTGAAGTCGGGCCGCATCTCGCTGTCGTCGCCGCTGTCGCGCGCGATGATCGGCAAGGAAGTCGGCGAGGTGGTCGAGGTCAATACGCCCGGCGGCGTCAAGGCCTACGAAATCCTCAAGGTGGAGTGGCTGTAGGGTCCGCCCCAGAGCCTGTTTAGGGCGCGTTCGAGCGGTTCAGCCGCTCACGTTCAAACCTGACGCGCCCTAGCTACGCCATGAATTAGGGTTCAATGGAGCGAGGTCGCCTGTCGGGCGGCCTTGTTTCGTTTGCGGAAAGACGCTTTGACCCAGGTTGGCAAGCTTCCCTCGGCGGACCGTCCCCTGCGGATTTGGGCCGTGTCCGACGGCCGCGCCGGCATCGAGGCCCAGGTCGTGGGCCTGTCGGACGCGATCGCGCGCCTGGTCTCCTGCGAGATCACGGTCAAGCGCGTGGGCTGGAAGGGCCGCACGGGCCGCCTGCCCTGGTGGCTGAACCTGCTGCCCCGTCGCTGGATGACGCCGGACAGCGGCATACCACGCGGCAAGGGCGAGGACTGGCCCGACCTGTGGATCGCCGCCGGCCGCGCCACCCTGCCGCTGTCGATCCGCGCCAGGCGCTGGTCGGGCGGCAAGACCTATGTCGTCCAGATCCAGGATCCGCGCGTGCCGCCGCAGATGTTCGACCTGGTCATTCCGCCCCGGCACGACCGCCTGAGCGGCGACAACGTCTTCCCGATCACCGGCTCGCCGCACCGGGTGACGCCCGCGCGGCTGGCGACCGAATACCAGGCCTTCAAGGCCCTCATCGATCCCCTGCCCCGCCCGCGCGTGGCGGTGCTGGTCGGCGGCAAGTCCAAGGCCTTCGACCTCTCCAGCGAACGCGCGGCCCAGATCGCCCACGCGATCCAGATCCCGCTGGAGCAGGACGGCGGCGCGCTGCTGATGACCTTCTCGCGGCGCACGCCCGAGCCGGCCCGCGCCCTGATGGCCGCCCGGCTGCGCCACCTGCCGGGCCTGATCTGGCCCGACGGCGCGGGCGCGGACCCGGGCCAGAACCCCTATTTCGCGTTCCTGGCCGCCGCCGACTACATCCTCGTCACCGAGGACTCGACCAATATGGCCACGGAGGCGGCCTCGACCGGCAAGCCGGTCTTCGTGCTGAAGATGGACGGCCAGAGCCTGAAGTTCCGCCTGTTCCACGAGGAGCTGGAAGGCCTGGGCGCGGCCCGGCCCTATGGCGGCGCCTTCCACGGCTGGACCTACGCGCCCGTCAACGAGACCGACCGCGCGGCCCGCGAGGTGCTGCGGCGGATCGGGGTCGAGGTTCCCGAACCGCCGGTCGAGGCGCCGGCGGCCGAGGCCCCGAAGCCCAAGCGCAAGCCAAGAGCGAAGAAGGTCAAGACGACGGGCGAAACCTCGCCCGCGCCGAAGCCCCGGAAGCCCCGCGCGACCAAGGCGAAAGCCTGATTTTTGCGCTTCGCGGCGCGCGAATGTTCGCGTTATGTTCGCCTCATGATTGAGCTGCCGACCTATCCGCCGCCCGGCAAGGCCGCGCGCAACGAACAGCGCAAGGCCCTGGCGTCGACGTGCAACGCTTCGTCCGTGGCCTTCCTCGGCGGAGCGTTTCTTCAACCCTTGGTGGCGGGCCACGCCAATCCGTGGCTGTTCTACGGGGCGATGGTGAGCTTTCTTGCCCTGCAAGGCGCGCTGCACTACGTTCTCTATCGCGTGGAGGACTAGATGGATCCTTTCGTCCGGCTTTTCTTGATCCTCTGGTTCGCGGTCGGCGGCGCCTTCGCCATCCACTGGTTTTTCATGCGCGGCTATGCTCGCGAAAAGAAGCAACAACAGCGCGAGCGGACACCCACGCTCTAGACGTCATATTCTTCTAGCGGCAATCGCCGGACGACCCTCCGTCGGGATCGTCTCGGCCGCCTCCGACGGGCCCGAGGACGACAGCGGCGATCCACGCGCATGACCCGGCAAGCCAGACCCAGACTCCTCTTCATCTGCGCCGCCGGGCCCACGGTGGGCGGCGGGCACGTTATGCGGTCCCTGACCCTGGCCCAGGCCCTGGAAGCGCGCGGCGCGGCCTGCGCGTTCAAGGCGACGCCCGAGGTCGGCCACGTGCTGGACGCCTTCGCCCCCGACGCGGTCCGCACCGAGAGCGACGACGGCTTCGACGCCCTGGTGTTCGACCACTACGGCCTGGCCGCGCCCGACCACCGCGCCCGCGCGCGAGGCCGGCCGAGCCTGGTCATCGACGACCTAGCCGACCGGCCGCTGGCGGCGGATCTGGTGCTGGACTCGGGACCGACGCGCGCCGCCGCCGACTATGCCGGCCTGGTCCCGGAGAGCGCGCGACTGCTGCTGGGCCCCAGCTTCGCGCCGGTGCGGCCGGCCTTCGCGGCCCTGCGCGCGGCGGCCCTGGCGCGACGCGCCGAGCGGCCCCCCGTGCGGCGGATCCTGGTCTCGCTGGGCCTGACCGATGTCGGCGGGATCACCGGCCGGGTCGTCGAGCGGCTGCTGCCCCGCGTCGGCGAGGCCGCGCTCGACGTCGTGCTGGGCGGCGGCGCGCCCAGCCTGCCGGAGCTGCGCGCCCTGGCCGCGCGGGACCCGCGCCTTTCGCTGCACATCGACACCCAGGACATGCCGCGCCTGATGCTGGACGCCGACCTCGCCGTCGGGGCCGGCGGCTCCACGACCTGGGAGCGCTGCGTGCTGGCCCTGCCGACCCTGACCCTGGTCCTGGCCGCCAACCAGGCCCCGGCCGCGGCGGCCCTGGCGGCGGCCGGCGCGACGCCCTGCCTGGACGTCGCCGCGCCCGACTTCGCCCCGGCGTTCGACGCGGCGATCGCGGCCCTGCTGACCGATCCCGACCGCCGCGCGGCCCTGTCGACCGCCAGCGCCGCCGTCTGCGACGGCCTGGGCGCGCCCCGCGTCGCGGACGCCTTTCTCCAGGTCATTCGAGAGCTCTAGCGAACACTGTTCGGATCGCTCATCTTCCTAGCCAAAGCGGGAGGGCGAGATATGGCGCGGAAAAAGTCCGTGGTGATCACCGGCGTGTCGACGGGGATCGGCTGGGGCGCGATCAAGGTGTTGACCGATCAAGGCTTTCACGTCTTCGGCAGCGTCCGCAAAGCCGCCGACGCCGATCGGCTGAAGGCCGCGTTCGGCGAGGCGTTCACCCCGCTGCTGTTCGACGTCACCGACGCCGCGGCCGTCCAGGCGGGCGCGCGCGAGGTCGAGGCCGCCCTGGCCGGCGCGCCGCTGGCGGGCCTGGTCAACAACGCCGGCGTCGCGGTCGCCGGGCCGATCCTCTACCTGCCGATCGACGAATGGCGCCAGCAGCTGGAGGTCAACCTGACCGGGGTGGTGATCGCCACCCAGGCCTTCGCGCCGCTGCTGGGCGCGGGCGGCGCGCGGATCGCCGACCCCGGCCGCATCGTCAACATCTCCTCGGTCGGCGGCCGCAACGCCAACCCGTTCATGGGCCCCTACTGCACGACCAAGTTCGGGCTGGAGGGCCTATCGGAGGCCATGCGCCGCGAACTGCTGCCGTTCGGCGTCGACGTCATCGTCGTGGCCCCCGGCGCGGTGGCCACGCCCATCTGGGACAAGGCCGACCAGACCGACACCAGCCGCTACGCCAACACCGTCTACGCCCCGGCCCTGGACCGGCTGCGCGCCTTCATGCTGGCCCTGGGCAAGTCGGGCCTGCCGCCCGAGGCCGTCGGCCAGGCCATCGCCACGGCCCTGACCGCCCCCAAGCCCAAGGTCCGCTACGTCGTCACCGGCTCGCCCCTGCAGGTGCTGATGACCGAAGTCTTGCCTAAGCGCGTCCTCGACAAGGCGATCGGCAAACGGCTGGGGCTGATCGAGGGGTGAGGCGGACGCGGAAGCGGACGTTCCGGATTTCCGGGAGGGGGTGGGGAGCGTAGATAAGCAGCAAAATATCCCAGGGAGGTCAGTTTCGCGTGTTCCGTTCGGTATCGGGAGGGGCAATTGCCCACCAGAAAAGCGCGTTCCAGGTCGAGATGCTGTGGCCGCCTACGACGTATTGTTCGTCCACCGACGGGCCGAGCTGCGCGATCTGATGGGCGTAAGCGTCGAACTTCTTTGAGGACTGCTCCAGCGTTCCCCCGCCGAATTTGATCTTCAGATCCTTCACCTTGACCGGGTAGCTTGGCGGTTTCCAAATGCCGTTGGAGAACACGAGAGCGGTGGAGAACAACTCACTGTGGGCGAGCGCCATCGACAAGGCCCAAGCCCCGCCGTTTGACCAACCTCCCACGAAGCGCGCTCGTCGCGATACCGGCGTCGGCTCGACGAGAGGAATTACCTCATCCGTTACGAAGCGCTCGAATGCATTGAATTTGTCGCTGTCCCCTGCCGCCAAAAGCAGCTCACCCATACGCTTCTCCCCAAACTGATCGTCGTCTGTCGGGGGATCGATTCCGACGATCACCAGATGATCCAGTCTCTTCTGGGCGGTCGGCGACGGGACGTAGTTGAGGAAAGGCGCGTAGCTAGCGCCGTCGGCCAGGTAGAGGACCTGGCAGCGCGCCAGTCCGCGCTGACAGAACCGCCCTCGATACACGTGGATGTCGCGAGCAGCTTGCAGATGACGACTGTTGATCGTCCGGCGTTCGAGGGCGACGGCGGGCCCTTCAGAGGTTACGCGAGGGTGCGTGGCGTCCGGACCGCGAAAGTCGCGATGAGGCGATGGAGCGCCTAGCAGATTAGCGATCGAAAGCTGCAGGACCGCGGCGTTCAACTTCGGCGCGTCGATCGAAACGCCCCACAGACCCTCCGAGACTGGCTTCAAGTAGGTTTGCAGATCGCAGCAGAGGTAAGGGGCCTCACCAAAGGCGAACGCTTTGGCGGACGTCCTAAACGTTATGTCGATCGTCTCGCCGTGCGATTCATAGTTCATGGCCTGCGCGGGCGCGGACTGCGCAATCGCTTCGGCCCTCTCTGTCGTAAGAGCGCGCTCACACGTGGTCGTAACGGCGGACGAGGCGCAGGCGGGAAAGGTGCTGAACCTTGGCCCTTTGCGTGGCTTCATATCGTCTGCCGCGTGGCCATCGCCCGAAACGATAAGACTGATCAGGAGTCCCGCAGTCGCTTTAGTCAGCACGTTGATCACACACATACCCAGCGGCGTTGCTACTCATGGACGAGCGTCGCGCGGGATACAAGGTGGCTTGGAAGTCCGCAAGCCTCGCTGAGGGAGAGACGAAAAGTGCGAAGCGGCTACAAGTCCCAAATGTCCGCTCAGGCTCGCCCCCAGTCTCTCGCCTTCTTCCATAAATCCGACCTTCCCGGCGACACGTCAGTGCGGCGAAGCCAATGCCGGGATCCAGATCGAGCCCGCCGGTCGCCGTCCGAAGCGCGCCGCGTGGCGTCGCATCATCCCCAGCCGCCCCGGATGAATCTGGGCCCCGGCGTTCGCCGGGGAGGTCGGTGTATGGGAAAGGTCCAACTCGGCCGGCGAGCCCCTCCGCCCCCTACCCCACCATCGACCAGTCCAGCGGCTCGCCGCGGGCGAGGTTGCGGGTGGCTGGCTTGCCCAGGACCTTGTCCAGCTCGCCCGGCGGCAGGCCGGCGCCGGGGCGGACCGAGCGGATGTTGGCGCGGGTCAGGGGCTGGCCGGCCTTGACGTCGGCGGCGACATAGAGCGAGCGGCGGAACTGCAGGTTGGCCCGCTCGGCGCCCAGCACGTCGTAGTGCGCGACGCCGAGCGCCGCCCAGGCGTTCTTGGTGTCGGCCACCAGGGCCTTGAACTCGGCCGGTTCCAGGCTGAAGGCGGCGTCCGGTCCGCCGTCGGCGCGGGCCAGGGTGAAGTGCTTCTCGATGCAGCAGGCGCCGACCGCCACCGCCGCCACCGCCGCCGCCGTCCCCGGCGTGTGGTCCGACAGGCCGATCGGGCAGCCGAAGCGGGCGGCCATGTCCGGGATGGTGCGAACGTTCGCGTCGGCGAACGTGGCCGGATAGCTGGAGACGCAGTGCAGCAGCAGAACGCCCGGCGCGCCGGCCGCCAGGGCCGTGTCGCGGGCGGTCCTCATCTCCTCCAGATTGGCCATGCCGGTCGAGATGATCAGCGGCTTGCCCTTCGACGCGGCGTACCTGATCAGCGGCAGGTCGACGGCCTCGAACGAGGCGATCTTGAAGGCCGGGGCGCCCAGGTCGTGCAGCAGGTCGACGGCGGTCTCGTCGAACGGGCTGGAAAAGAGGGTCACGCCGCGCTGGCGGGCGCGCGCGAAGATGGCGGCGTGCCACTCGAACGGCGTCTGGGCCTCCTGATAGAGCTCATAGAGGGTGCGGCCGTCCCATAGGCCGCCGTGGATCTTGAACTCGGGCCGGTCGACGTCGAGGGTGATGGTGTCGGCGGTGTAGGTCTGGATCTTGATCGCGTCGCAGCCGGTGTCGGCCGCCGCGTCGACCATCTCCAGGCAGCGGTCGAGGCTGCCGTTGTGATTGCCCGACAGCTCGCAGATCACATAGGGCGGGTGATCGACGCCGATCTTGCGGCCGGCGATCTCGATGAAGGGGGCGGACATGGCGGATCACCCGGAAACGTGGTTGCCGCCAGCTTAACCCGCCAAAGGTGGACGAGCCGTCAATCGACGCCCGGCGCGCCCTTCTCGTCCCACGGTCCATACTGCGGCAAGCCGTTCAGGCCATCGGTCAGACGGGCTCTTAGGGCTCGATCGCGTCGCTGAGCCCTCCAGCGTTCGCGCCCAACGAAGAACCCTATCAGGGCGCCGCCCAAGACACCCGGTCCCCAGAAGTGGCGAAAATAGTCCAAAAGGCCGCCGCACGTCGCCAGCCAAATGCAAGGACCCCAAACGGTCAGCCGATCAGCCAGCCGCGTCATCTCGCCAATCTCCGGACTTTTCCGGGCCTATTCCAGATGCGGTTCGTAGTGGCGCAGCGGCGGCCTGCGGCTGAGCCGCTCCTGGTATTCCCGCTTGCCGACCAGGGCCGAAAACCCGGCCAGGGCGGCGAAGAGCGCGATCAGCGCGAGGCCCAGCTTGAGGTCGCCGAACCAGAAATTGGCCAGTCCCGCGAACAGGGCGACCAGACCCACGCCCAGCATGACTCCGAGCTTCATGAGTTCTTCCTCCCGTGGCTTTTGTCGCCACTGAAGGGAAGTTGACGCCAGAAAACGGGTCCTGTCCACCGAGCTTTGCCACGACTTGAGCGCGCCGCGTCGTCGCAATCTGGCGCGACGGCGGAATCGAGCCTAGATATCCGCCATGTCCACGCCCTCACCCCGCCAGACCCGCTGCCTGATCATCGGATCGGGTCCCGCCGGCTACACCGCCGCCATCTACGCCGCCCGCGCGCTGCTGAAGCCCGTGTTGATCGCCGGCATCCAGCCGGGCGGCCAGCTGACCATCACGACCGACGTCGAGAACTATCCGGGCTTCGCGGACGTGATCCAGGGCCCGTGGCTGATGGACCAGATGCGCGCCCAGGCCGAGCATGTCGGCACGGAATTCGTCAGCGACATCGTCACCCACGTCGACCTTTCCAAGCGCCCGTTCGCGGTGAAGACCGACAGCGGCCAGGACTGGATCGCCGAGACGATCATCATCGCCACCGGCGCCCAGGCCAAGTGGCTGGGCCTGGAAAGCGAGAGCCGGTTCCAGGGCTTCGGCGTGTCGGCCTGCGCCACCTGCGACGGCTTCTTCTATCGCAACAAGGACGTCATCGTGGTCGGCGGCGGCAACACCGCCGTGGAAGAGGCCCTGTTCCTGACCAGCTTCGCCAGCAAGGTCACCCTGGTCCACCGCAAGGACGAGCTGCGGGCCGAGAAGATCCTGCAGGAGCGCCTGCTGGCCCACCCGAAGGTCGAGGTGATCTGGGACAGCGTCATCGACGAGGTGCTCGGCCAGACCGAGCCCATGGGCGTCACCGGCGCGCGCCTGAAGAACGTCAAGACCGGCGAGACCACCGAGGTGAAGGCCGACGGCGTGTTCATCGCCATCGGTCACGCGCCGTCGTCGGAGGTGTTCGCCGGACAGCTGGAGACCGGTCCTGGCGGCTATCTGAAGGTCAAGCCGGGCACGGCCTCGACGGCGATCGAGGGCGTCTACGCGGCCGGCGACGTCACCGACGACGTCTATCGCCAGGCCGTGACGGCCGCCGGCATGGGCTGCATGGCCGCCCTGGAGGCCGTGCGCTTCCTGGCCGAGGAAGACCACAAGGCCGCGCATCACCCGATCAGCCACGCCGAGGCGGGCAAGATCGGGGTGTGGTAGACGGCTGAGCGCCTCTCCTCCCCCTCTTGGGGGAGGTGGATCGCCGCGAAGCGCGGCGAGCCGGAGGGGGTTTGTCATGACTCAGCGGGGTCGGCGCTTCCCCCCCTCCACCGGCGTTCGCCGGTCCCCCTCCCCCAAGAGGGGAGGAGACGCTTGGGCCTACCGGTTCAACGGATTCAGCAAGCTCGGCGGCCGCGCCTTCGGCTTGGGCGGCGGCGGCGGCTCGGCCGGGGCGGCGGGGGCCGCGATCGTGGGCGGCGCGGGCTCGCCCGCGACGCTTTCCAGCGCCTTGTTGATCTTGGCGATCTCGTCCGGCGTCGGCACGCGGCGTCCGGCGACCGTGCCCTGCATCTGATAGCGCTCGCCGTTCGGGGCGTTGGCGTCGGGGATGGCCACCAGCTTGGCGTCGGGCAGGTTCGGCACGGCGCCCAGCACCGAGGCCGGCGCGTTGACCGGCGGCAGCCCGCCGGCGGCCTTGACGTCGGCGGCCAGCGCCTCGGGCGGTTCGGCCTCCAGGGTGCGCGGGTCGGCGGCCATCAGGATGTCGGCCGAGACCGTCTCGTTCCCGGAATAGCGACCGGTGAAGGCAGCCCGCGTCCCGGACGGCCCGGTCCAGCGATAGAAGATGTGCTGGCCGAACTGCTTCAGCTTGACCAGGGTCGGGGCCCAGTACGGCGCCACATAGTCGGCGTGGTAGTGGGTGGCCATGCCGATCGGCTTGAAGACGAAACCGGACAGCGCCCGCCGCGCCACCGCCTGGGCGTTGGCCCACGGGACCGGCGGCGGCGTGCGGGCTAGGGAACCGTCGCAGGCGAAGCTGAACTGGCAGCCGGTGGCCCGCGCCGCGCCCTCGTAGACCACCCCGCAGATCGACTTGGGATAGCCAGGGTGGCGAACCCGGTTGATCACCGTCTGGGCGATGGCCTGCTGGCCCTCCAGCGGTTCGAACCCGGCCTCGAAATACACCGCCTGGGTCAGGCAGTTCAGCGCCTTGGCCCGCGCCTCGGCGCCGCCGGTCAGCACGAAGGGCTTGGCGGGCTCCAGGCCTTCGTCGACGGCCGGTCGCAGGGCGTTGATGATCCGCGCGTCGTCGAAGTCGGGCGGGACGTCGCCCAGGCGGGGAATGTCCTTCAGTCGGATCACCTCCCAGCCCCGCACGCGGCCCCAATAGTCCTTACGCGGCCGGGGGTCGTGGCGTCGGGCCAGGGCCAGCATGGCCGGATCGAAATCGGCCACGTAGTGCTTCAGCGCCCGCTCGCTGAAGCCGCCGGTGACGCGCACCAGCCCGCCCTCGCGGCCGCTGCCGGCCGGCACGTAGTAGGTCGCCGTCGCGCACGCGGAAAGGCCGCCGACGACCAGCACGGTCGCGGCGGCCTTTCCGCGTCGGGCGCGGATCAGCGATCTCACCCCCGGGTCCAGGCTATTTCAGCCCCAGGGTGGCGCGCAGCATCCAGGCGTGTTTCTCGTGGGCCTGCAGGCGCTGGGTCAGCAGGTCGGCGGTGGCCTCGTCGCCGGCGTCATCGGCCACGGGAAAGGCCTCGCGGGCGGTGCGGATGACCGTCTCGTTGTCGGTCAGCAGGTCTTTCAGCATCTCTTCCCAGCCCTTCTCGGGATCGCCGTCCTTTATGCTGGAAAGGTTGCCGAACGCCGAATAGCCCTGCGGGGCCAGTTCGCCGAGGGCGCGAATGCGCTCGGCCAGATCGTCGAGCGCGGCCCATTCCTCCTGGTACTGTCCTTCCAACAGGACGTGCAGCGACTGGAAATTTGGTCCCCGGACGTTCCAGTGATAACCGTGGGTCTTGAGATACAGCGCGTAGCTGTCGGCCAGGACCTTGCTCAGGGAAGCGGCGATCTCGGCGCGTTGCTGGGCGGTCAGTCCCGTGTTCAAGGTGTCGGCCATCATGGTCTCCCGCGTTGCGTATCTTAGGTAAGCGTGCCCCTGCCCTTGGCAAGTCAGCCTTGCCGGAGCGACGATGCAGAACAACGAGGCCCCTTCCTTGGTTCCCAAAGAACGAGGACGCCTTTACGGCCTGATTAGCGCCTGGCTGATCCCGCAGGTTCCGCCGCCCCTCTGGCGGCGCGCCGTCGCCGCCGCGATCGGCGTCGTCATGGCGATGATGATGCGGATCACGCTGCTGGGCGTGCACGGCGGCGTGGGCGCCACCCAGCCATTCTTTCCGGCCGTCATGCTGGTGACGCTGTACGCCGGCTGGCGCTGGGGCCTGGTCCCTCTGCTTGGCGGCGCTCTGTTCGGCTGGTGGCTATGGGGCGGCCGTGACGGCCTGCCGCTCGACGAGGACGAACTGAGCACCCTGGTCATCTATCTGGTCTGCGGGATCATGGTGACCGCGGTCGCCGAGGGGCTGCGCGGCGCGATGCGCGGCCTGGCCCTGGCCCGCGAGGGACGGGCCGAGGCCGAGGCGCGGCTGCGGGTCACCCAGACCGCCGCCGGGGTCGGCCCCTGGGACTACGACCTGGAGACCGGCGAGCTCTATCTCTCGCCCGCCGCCCGCAAGAACATGGCCATTCCCGTCGATGCGGAAATCGGCCTGGACGACCTGCCGCGCTATGTGCATCCCGACGATCGCGAGGCCGCCTTCGCCGCCGTGATGGGCGCGATCGAGCGGCGGGAAGACTACGAGATCGAGTACCGCCTGTCCGACGCCAGCCAGGGCGAGCGCTGGGTGCACGGCCGCGGCGAGGTCGTTCGCGACGAAGACGGCCGAGCGGTCCGGATGATCGGGCTGAACTTCGACGTCACCAACCGCCGTCGCGCCGAGGAGCGGGTGCGCGAAAGCGAGGCCCGCTTCCGAAATCTGGCCGACAGCGCCCCCGCCCTGATGTGGATTTCCCACCCCGGCGGCGTTCGCGAATTCGTCAACCGCGCCTATGTCGAGTTCGCCGGCCTCGACTACGACAGCGCCCTGACCCTGGATTGGCGTACGCGGATCTTCCCCGACGACCTGCCGGAGATCCTCAAGGCCCAGCTCGCGGGCGAGGCCTCGCGCGCGCCGTTTAGCCTTGAATGCCGCTACCGCCGCGCCGATGGCGAATGGCGGTGGCTGAAGTCGTTTTCGCAGCCGCGCCTCGACCCGTCCGGCGCGTTCGCCGGCTTCATCGGCATCGCCTTCGACACCACCGAGGCCAAGCAGGCCGAGGCCAAGCTGACGGGGATCAACGAACTGCTGGAGGAGCGGGTCGCCGCGGCGGTGGCCGAGCGCGACGCCGCCCAGGCGGCGCTGTCGCAGTCCCAGAAGCTGGAGGCGATCGGCCAGCTGACCGGCGGGGTGGCCCACGACTTCAACAACCTGCTGACCGTGATCATCGGGGCCCTGGACGTGGTCGAGCGCCATCCCGACGACGAGCGGCGGCGCGCGCGGATGATCGGCGCGGCCCTGGCGGCGGCCAAGCGCGGCGAGAAGCTGACCCAGCACCTGCTGGCCTTCGCCCGTCGCCAGCCGCTGAAGCCGCAGGTCTGCCGCGTCGACAGCCTGATCGCCGAAAGCGAGGGCCTGCTGAAACGCGCCCTGGGCGACGCCTACACCTTCCATATGCGCCTGGGCGCCGGCGTGCGAAACGCCAGGATCGACGCCGGCCAGTTCGAGGCCGCCCTGCTGAACCTGGTCGTCAACGCCCGCGACGCCACTCCGCCCGGCGGCGAGGTGACGGTCGAGTCCGGCCCGGTCACGCTGGCCAAGCGCAAGGGCGACCTGGAGCCCGGTCAATATCTGCGCATCGCCGTGCGCGACACCGGATCGGGCATGGACGCGGCCACCATCGCCCGGGCCGTCGAGCCGTTCTTCACCACCAAGGGTCCCGGCCAAGGCACGGGCCTGGGCCTGTCCCAGGTCTATGGCTTCGCCCGGCAGTCGGGCGGCTCGGTCGAGATCGAGAGCAAGCCGGGCCAGGGCGCCGTCGTGGCCCTGATGCTGCCCGTGGTCGACGGCGACCCGGTCCGCGAGCGCCTGCCCAAGGTCGATCACATCCAGGCCCAGACGCCCTCGCGCGTGCTGCTGGTCGAGGACGATCCTCAGGTGGCCGAGCTGGTCGACGCCATGCTGCGCGACCTGGGCCATGCGGTCGTCCGCGCCGGCGGCGTCGACGAGGCCCTGGCGCGGCTGGAGCAGGACCGGGAGATCCAGCTGGTGCTCAGCGACGTGATCATGCCCGGCGGCAAGAGCGGCGTCGACCTGGCCGAGCAACTGGCCGCGACGCGCCCCGGCCTGCCGGTCGTGCTGTGTTCGGGCTATACCGGCGGCGACCAGGGGCGCGCCCGGGCGGGCGACTGGCCGTTCATCAGCAAGCCGTTCTCGCTGGAGACCCTGGCCCAGGCCCTGGCCCGCGCCCGGCCGCATTAGGGTCTCGCCGCAACCTTCGTCCGTCCACGCCGTTCCGCGCAGGCCACGGCGGGAGGAAACGAAGATGCCCTGGGACATGGCGGACGGCGCGCCGCCCCATCTGACCTACGTCAATGACGACGACCCGGGGATCCGACGGTCGTTGGACAAGGACGGCTTCGCCTATCACGATCCCGACGGCCGCGCGGTGCGCGACGCGGCCGCCCTGGACCGCATCCGCGCCCTGGCGATCCCGCCCGCCTGGACCGACGTGTGGATCTGCCCCTCGGCCGACGGCCACATCCAGGCCACCGGCCGCGACCAGAAGGGCCGCAAGCAGTACCGCTATCACGACGCCTGGCGACGCGATCGCGACGGGCTGAAGTTCGGCCGGATGATCGCCTTCGGCCGCGCCCTGCCCCGCTTGCGCGCCCGCGTCGAGGCCGACCTCGCCCGCCGGGGCCTGCCGCGCGAGAAGGTCATCGCCGCCGTCGTGCGGCTGATGGAGCTGACCCTGATCCGGGTGGGCAACGAGGAATACGCCCAGGCCAACAAGAGCTTCGGCCTGACCACCCTGCGCGACCGGCACGCCCGGCTGTCCAGCGTCGGCGGGACCTTTCAGTTCAAGGGCAAGAGCGGCAAGGTCCACCAGACGGGCTTCCGCGACCGGCGACTGGCCCGCATCGTCAAGGCCTGCCAGGATATCCCCGGCCAGCGGCTCTTCCAGTACCATGACGAGAACGGCCAGCGCCGGGCGGTCGAGAGCGCCGACGTCAACGCCTATATCCGCGCCGCCATCGGCGAGGGCTTCTCGGCCAAGGACTTCCGCACCTGGGCGGGCACCCTGGCCGCCGCCCAGGCCCTGTGCCAGCGTCCGAAGGCCGCTAGCGCGACGGAGGCCCGGCACCACGTCTCGGCCTGCGTGAAGGCGGTCGCGGGCCTGCTGGGCAACACCGCCGCCGTCTGCCGGGGCTCGTACATCCACCCGCTGGTGCTGGAGGCCTACGAGCAGGGCGTCCTGCCGCTGAAGCCCGGCCGCTCGGCCCGGGCCTTCGAACTGGCGGTGATCCGTTTTCTGGAGGCGGCGCGGGCGTCGTGCGGCGCGCCGGAGCGCCCCTAACGCCCCCAATCGCTATTCTTCCTCCCCCGAGAAACGGGGGAGGTGGCGCGCGACGCATGTCGCGTGACGGAGGGGGCGCATCCGGGAACGCCCCTCCCCACGCCCCGTTGACTCGTCTCGAACGGAGAAACGCCCATGGCCGCCGGCCGTCCCACCTGGCAGGGCCACCTGCGCCTGTCGCTCGTGACCTGTCCGGTCGCGCTCTACACCGCCACGGACTCGGGCGGCGACGTGCACTTCAACATGCTGCACAAGGAGACGCACAACCGCATCCGCATGGTCCCGACCGACCCGGATCTTGGGCCGATCGAGCGTTCCGACATCGTCAAGGGCTACGAGATCGAGAAGGGCCAGTATGTCGTGGTCACCCAGGACGAGATCGACAGCGTCCGCCTGGAAAGCACCCGCACCATCGACATCGAACGCTTCGTGGCCGCGCGCGACATCGACCGCCTGTACTGGGACAGCCCCTATTTCCTGGTTCCCGACGGCAAGCTGGCGGCCGAGGCCTATACGGTGATCCGCGAGGCGATGAGCGGCGCCGACCAGATGGCGCTCGGGCGCGTGGTCATGCACCAGCGCGAACGGCTGCTGGCCATCGAACCGCGCGACGAGGGCATGGTCGCCTGGACGCTGCGCTCCCGCCGCGAGGTGCGCGACGCGGCCGCCTATTTCGACGCCATCCCCGACCGCAAGGCCGATCCGGCCATGATCCAGATCGCCCGAAAGATCATCGAGCAGCAGGAAGGCCCGTTCGATCCCGAAAAGTTCACCGACCGCTACGAGGACGCCCTGCGCGCCCTGATCCAGGAAAAGCGCAAGGGCAAGGGCCGCAAGGTCCAGGTCGAGGCCCCCGAGGACACCAATATCGTCGACCTGATGGAAGCTTTGAAGAAGAGCCTGGGCGGACCGGCGGGGAAGGCGCGGCCTAAAAAGGCCCCCGCCCGAAAGAAGGCGGGTTAGCGGTCGCTGATAGAAACCCTCTCCCTCCGGGAGAGGGC
>NZ_APMP01000028.1 GCF_000372645.1 Caulobacter vibrioides OR37
ACCGTCCGGATGCTTTCGCCCTTGTGCATCAGGTCGAAGGCCTCGTTGATGCGGTCCAGCGGCAGGACGTGGGTGATCATCGGGTCGATCTGGATCTTGCCGTCCATGTACCAGTCGACGATCTTGGGCGTGTCGGTGCGGCCGCGCGCGCCGCCGAAGGCCGTGCCGCGCCACACCCGGCCGGTGACCAGCTGGAACGGACGGGTCGAGATCTCCTTGCCCGCCTCGGCCACGCCGATGATGATGCTCTCGCCCCAGCCGCGGTGGCAGGCTTCCAGCGCCTGGCGCATCACGCCGGTGTTGCCGGTGGCGTCGAAGGTGTAGTCGGCGCCGCCGTCGGTCAGGGCCACCAGGTGCTGAACCAGATCGCCCTGCACGTCCTTCGGGTTGACGAAGTGGGTCATGCCGAACTTGCGGCCCCATTCCTCGCGGGCGGGGTTGAGATCCACGCCGATGATCATGTTGGCGCCGACCAGCTTGGCGCCCTGGATGACGTTCAGGCCGATGCCGCCCAGGCCGAACACGATGACGTTCGAGCCCGGCTCGACCTTGGCGGTGTTGGTCACCGCGCCCACGCCCGTGGTCACGCCGCAGCCGCAGTAGCACGACGTCTTGAACGGCGCGTCGCGGCGGATCTTGGCCACCGCGATCTCGGGCAGCACCGTGTAGTTCGAGAAGGTCGAGCAGCCCATGTAGTGGTAGATCGGCTGGCCCTTGTACGAGAAGCGGCTGGTCCCATCGGGCATCAGCCCCTTGCCCTGGGTGGCGCGGATGGCCGTACACAGGTTGGTCTTGCCGCTAAGGCAGCTTTTGCACTGACGGCACTCGGGCGTGTAGAGCGGGATCACGTGGTCGCCGACCGCCACGCTGGTCACCCCCGCGCCGACCTCGACCACCACGCCCGCGCCCTCGTGGCCCAGGATCGACGGGAAGATGCCTTCGCTGTCCAGGCCGTCCAGCGTGTAGGCGTCGGTGTGGCAGACCCCCGTCGCCTTGATCTCGATCATCACCTCGCCCGCCTTCGGCCCCTCCAGGTCGACCTCGACGATCTCCAGCGGCTTCTTGGCTTCAAACGCAACGGCGGCGCGGGTCTTCATGGCGGGGCTCCCCAGATATTTTGGCGGTTCGAGATCAGTATTGCGTGCCTCGAATGGCTCGAAACCCTATCGGGGCTTCATGAAAACTCAATCGCTAGAGCATTCGAAAATCTTGATTGGGCCGCGACATTTCGACCCACAGTGCAGTTTCGAGACAACCCAGAGGTCGAGGCGACCGGGGCCTCCTAAAGCTTGGGTTCCGAAAGCAGGAACTCGGCCTCGACCACCAGGGTCACCTGGTTGCCTATGGAGGGCATGGCCAAAAGCCCGAACTGGTTACGATCGATCACGGCCTTGGCGTCGAAGCCCAGGCGATAGCCGGGCGCGCCCGAGCCGGGCCCCGCGCGATTGAACCTTACATCCAGCGTCACGGGTCGCGTCACGCCCAGGAAGGTCAGGTCCCCGGTCACCTTGGCGTCGCGATCTCCATACCGCTCGACGCGCGTCGACTTGAACGTCGCGCTCGGAAAGGCGGCGCTATTGAAGATGGATGCGCCCCGCAAGGTCTCGTCGAATTTCGGAAGCCCCGAAGCCGCCTTGGTCATGTCGATGCTGATATCGAGCTTGCTGGCTTCGGGATGCGCCACGTCCAGAACAAGCGACCCGGACACGTCCGTCAACATGGCCTGGAACGTCGAAAATCCGTTGTGGCTGACGCTCCAAGCCACGCGCGTGTGGTTGGGATCGACTCGGTAGTGTCCGGATCGCGCCTCGGCGGGGTTCACGCTCGCCTGAGCGGTCGGCGCCCGGGTCTGGGCTGGGGCAAGACCCGCCGCCCCCAGAAGGCAAACGCTTGAGATCGCCGCGAGACAGTATCTGAACACCCGAAGCTCTCCCGATGAATGGTCGTTGGCTCGCCACCAAGACGCGGAAACGGTCGAACGCTCCGCTCGGCGAGAGCGCGCCAAGATCGCACTCCCGCGCCCCGTATCGTCAAGGGCCCAGCCGGGCCCTCGAACGGGGCGAAGGCCCCTCCCGTGGGGCCATCTGTCACGGCGACGCTTATCGCCCCCAAGGCACACGCTTAGCGGATCGACCCAAGCCGCCCGCGCCGAACACGACGCCGAGGCCACGTCGATAGAGAAGTAAAATCAATTACTTCCTCCAAACATGGGGACGGAAACAATCATGAAAAGGCATGGACTTCTCATCTCCGCGATCCTTGCGGGCGCGCTCGGAACGGCGTCCTCGGCGGCGGCGGACACCACCGACGCTCTGCTCGGCAAGCTGTTGGCCAAGGGCATTTTGACGCAGGCCGAGTACGATGAACTGATGCGTCGAAAGGCCGTCGACGAACCCATCGCCTCCGCGTCGGCGCGAGCCCCCAACGCCGACGCGTCATCCGCCAGCGCCAAACCCGACGGGCGGGCGGACAGCTTCGTGCGCACCACCGATAGCGGCGTCGGCTTCCAGGCCGGCCCCGTCACCGTGAAGTTTTCCGGCTCGGTCAACGGGTTCTATGTCCACGACAGCGGCGCGACGGCTGGCCCTGGGTCAACCGTGGTCGGCGGCCTGGCCAGCCTTGGGCCCAACACGTCGTCGGTCCGTAACGGCCTTCTGCCAGGCTTCCTCAAGGTGGATGTGACCAGCGTCCAGAACGGCTTCGATGTCGGAGCCCACTTCGGCCTCTACCCCGGCATCAACAGCGTTTCCAACATCGGCGGCGCCAATTCGGCGGGGTCGCCCACCGCGCTCTCCACCTCCGGCATCGACGCGCGCCAGACCTATCTGACCATCGGCCGCAAGGATCTGGGCGAGTTGAAGATCGGGCGCGATATCGGCCTGTTCGGCTCCGAAGCGATCTTGAACGATCTGAGCCTGTTGGGCGTCGGCACCGCGGCGGGCAACAGCGCGCCGAGCAACACCTCGATCGGGCGGATCGGCGTCGGCTACATCTACACCGACTTCCAACCGCAGATCACCTACACCTCGCCGAAGTTCGGCGGCTTGCAGATGGCGGTCGGCGTGTTCCAGCCCCTGACCACCGCCGGCGCCAGCGAGGCCAATTCCAGCCCGGGCTTCCAGGGCAAGCTCACCTACGCGTTCGGCGGACAAGGCTTCAGCGGCCAGCTGTGGGCCAACGCCCTGACCCAGAAGCACGACGGCGTCAGCGGCTTTGGCGGCTACACCGGCTCGGCCTATGATCTGGGCGGCAAGCTGACGGCTGGGAAGGCGACCGTCATCGGCTACTACTACAATGGCTCCGGCGTCGGCACGACGGGGCTCTTCATCCTGGCCGCGACGACCGACGGCCGCAAACGCGACAGCAGCGGCTACTACGTCCAAGGCGCCTACAAGGTCACCCGCAAGCTCTCGCTGGGCGCCAGCCATGGCGAAAGCCGGCTGCGCGCGGCGCGCGGGGAGACGTTCCCGACGCTGGTCTCGAAGAACAGCTCGACCCTGTTCCAGTCGCAATACGCTCTGACGCCCTGGATCAACCTGGTCGGCGAATACACCAAAACCCGTTCGGAGGCCCAGAACGGCAACAGCGCGGAGTCGGACACCACGGCTCTGGGCGCGATCCTGTTCTTCTAGAGATAAGGATTGGCGAGAGGGGCGGCGTCGCGGACGCCCCTCCCGCCGACCATACCTAGAGCGTGATAGCCGAAAGTGTGAGCGGTTTCGGCGGTTATCACGCTCTAAATGTTTGATTTAGAGCCTTATTTTCCGCTCGGATGATTCCATTCGAGCGGATAAGGCTCTAGAGCCGCGCGCGTCGAAACGGAATCGTTTTGACGCGATAACGACGCTCTAAATCAAATACTTAGAGCGTCCCGTCTCGTCGGAAAGCGCTCTAACGCCCGAACTGATAGCGCACGCCGGCCCAGATCATTCTGGGCGCGCCAGGCGCATAGAAGGTGGCCGAGCGCACTGGACGCTCGCCGCCGACGATCGGTCCGCTGAAGGGCCTGGCGATGAAGGCGCCCGTGTCGGTGAAGCCCGTCGCGCGCAGTTGCGCCGCCGTCTCGTATCGCGCGTCGAAGACATTGGTCACTTGAACGAACAGCTTCACCGTCTTGGTCGGACGATAGTCCGCGCCCAGATTGAAGACCGCGTAGCCCTTGGTCTTGCCCGCGCCGAGATAGTAGACGCCATCCGGCTGGTGCGCGTTATTCTCGTTGCCGCGGGCGTAGACGCCGCTCTGGGCGACCATGTCGGCGCTGAGCGCCAGGGCGCTGGTCACGTCCCAGTCCACCTGAGCCTTGAAGAGATGCTCGGGGATCAGCGGGATCCTGTCGCCCGGCGCGATCTGGATGTTGCCCGCGAAACCCGGGCCGATGTCGTTGGTGCTGTTGCCCGCCCCGCCGACGGTTTCCGCGGTGCGGTAGTTGGCGCGCAGATAGGTGTAGTTCAGGCTGGCGGACACCGGCCCATGGCGCCCCTCCAGGCCCAGCTCGACGCCTTCCCGACGCGTGCGTCCGAAGTTCTTGAAATAGCCATAGCCGGCCGTGTCGTCGGCGACGAACAGGATGTCGTCGCGATTGTCCGCCCGGAAGGCGCTGATCGTCCAATGGACGCCCGACAACGCGCCGCGCGCGCCCAGCTCGGCCGTGCGTGTCCGAACCTGTTTCAACGGCGGATCGCCGGCCATGGCGTTGGGCAGCCGGCACGGGTTCGCGGGATCGGCGCAGCCCAGCTCGATGACCGACGGCGCTCGTCCGCCCTGGCTCAGGTTCGCATAGGCCGTAAGGCTGGCGGAGGCTTTCCAGGTGAGCCCCAAGGCCGGATTGAGGCGTGAAAACCTCGGCGAGCCGTCCAGCGAACCGGGGCCGCCGCCCGGCGTGATGGCGTCGCGATCGCGCACATGGTCGACATCGTATCGCGCCGACAGCGTGGCCGACAGGACCGGGGTCAGTTGGAGGATGTCGGCGGCATAGGCGCCGAAGCTCCGTGTCCTGCCCGAAAGGTCGACGCGAGCGTCGAAGGCGTTTTCGGAATCCTGGGTTCCATCGGCGAAGGCCCCGGGGCCCGTGACGCCGATCACCCCGCGGTCCGCGGTCAGATAGCCAAATTGCGACGACTGCAGAAAATGCGCTCGGCTTTCCCTGTAGCCGCCCCCCGCCACGAACATGTTGTCACGCCCGGCCAGGGTTCCTCGCCAGGCGGCCTGAACCGCGACGCCCCCTTCGCGCTGACGCGCGCCGGTGCGGTTCAGCAGGCCGTTGCACTTCTCGTTCGGCTCGCTGTTCAGCAACGCGTTGGCGATGCAGCGATAGGAGGGAAACGGGGTGTTGGCCGCGTTCTCGCCGGAAACTGGAAACCCGGCGTAGCCGGCCGCCGCCAGCGCGGCGCGCTCGGCGGCGTTGGGCTGATAGACGCTCTCGGTCAGCGAGTCGTCGTTGATATCCCCGTTAAGGGTGCGGGTGTGGATCTCGCGAAAATAGAGATTGCCTGACAGGACCAGCCCGCCGCCCGCGTCGTGATCGAAGGTCAGATTGACCAGACGCGACAGGTTATGGGTGACATCGGGCTTGGTGTAGACGCTCGCCCTGTCGCGCGACAGGAAGCGCTGCTCCTGCAGGCCGTTGCCGGTCAGATCGGTATTGGCGTAGGCGCCGGAAAGCGTCAGCCGGGTGTGATCCCCTGTCCAGCCAAGCTTGGCGAACCCTTGCGTGGCGTTGGACGGCGAGGCGTCGCGCCAGCCCTTGTCCTTGAACGCCGACCCGGTCGCATACCAGTCGAAAGCGCCGGACGCGCCGCCGATCTCGGCTTCGGCCAGACGTCGGTTGTAGGAGCCGTAGCTCAGTTGCACCATGCCGCCAGGGTCGCGCCGGCCGTCCTTGGTGCGGATCGAGATCGCGCCGCCCAACGCGTTCAGCCCGAACAACGGATTGGAGCCCGGGACGAGCGCCATATCGGCGATAGCCTGGCGGGGGATCAGGTCCCAGCTGACGACCTCGCCGAAAGGTTGGTTCAAGCGAACGCCATCGACAAAGACCGACAGGCCCTGCGCCGTGCCCAGCAACGGAGAAGCGGTAAAGCCCCGGTAGTTCAGGTCCGGCTGCAGCGGATTGTTCTGGATATCGTTGACGTAAACCCCGCGCAGCTTGCGGATCATGAAGGCCGACAGATCCAGCGCATGGCTTCGGTCGATATCCTCGCCCGTCGCGGTCTGCACGGGCGCGGCCACCTTGTCCGCGTCGACGCCGGCGCCGAGCGGCGTGACGCCCACCACCACGACGGGCGACACGGCCGAGGGGGACGCATTGTCGGCCGCCGCGGCGAAACCCGCTGGCAAGCTCAGGACGGCGCCCCACAGAGGCGCGAGCCGGTAACGCGGCCGCATCGTTTGAAGCTCTCCCCAATCCGCTTTGTAAACCTCGCGCCGCCGAGAGATCGCGTGAATCCGGTCGAGCGAGGCTTCTGCTGTTCTAGGTTTAGTTCTGGCTTGGAATTCGAACCTCGCAAGCGAAGACGCGGCCAGGCGGACGCGTCCAAACGTCGCAAGCCCTGAACACGACGCGCGAGAAAAGCCTCCGCCGACGCCATCGAGCTGGGCTTGACCGCATTTCCAGGCCGCTCGCCCGCACTAAATATTTAATAATATCAATTATTTAATTCGAATCAGGGCTATCACCTGCTCCAGTATGTCGCATGGCTAGCCCGCGTTTTGTGCCGTAAGCCGAACACAACGAAAAAAGAGGTATTCGGTAATGATCGTCAGGGACAGGCCGGAAACTCTAGATGTTCTGCTGGCGATCCACGGTTCGATTATTCCGAAAATCGCGGCCCGCCTCGTCGCCCTGACCGCGATTTCCTTTCTGGCGATACTGCTCCACATCCAGTTCCCGCGACAGATGATCCATCTGAGCACGATGCCGTTCGCGCTGATCGGGCTGTCGCTCTCGATCTTCATGAGCTTTCGAAACAACGCTTGTTACGATCGCTGGTGGGAGGCCCGAAAACTCTGGGGGCAACTGATCATCGCCTCGCGATCCTTCGCTCGGCAGACGGCGACGCTGGATAAGGAGACGCGCGAAGCCTTGCTGACCGGGGTCTGCGGGTTCACCCACGGCCTCACGGCGCGGTTGCGGGAAAGCGACGAAATCGCCGCCATCGCGCCCTGGGTCCAACATCGCGCGTGGCGGGCGGCGCCCAATCCGACAGACGCCGTCCTGGCCGAGGTCGGCGCCGAATGTCTGCGCTTAGCCGCCAGCAAGACGATCTCGGATATTCACTACTCGGTGCTCGAAACCAAACTGTCCGAGCTCAGCGTCGTGCAGGCCGCGTGCG
This sequence comes from Caulobacter vibrioides OR37, assembly GCF_000372645.1. Lineage (GTDB taxonomy): Bacteria > Pseudomonadota > Alphaproteobacteria > Caulobacterales > Caulobacteraceae > Caulobacter > Caulobacter vibrioides_E. Next base: position 7,332 of record NZ_APMP01000028.1, read on the forward strand.
AGCGGATCAAGACCACGCCGCTGCCCTTCGCCTACTCGCTGCTCCTGCATCGCACCGCGCTTCTGTTTTGCGTTCTCCTGCCGTTCGGCCTCGCGCCGACGCTGGGATGGTGGACCCCTTTGCTGGTCGTGATCGTCAGCTACACCTTTTTCGGTCTCGACGCGCTTGGGGATCAGCTGGAGGACCCTTTTGGCCATGACGACAATGATCTGCCGCTCGACGCCATGGCCCGCATGGTGGAGCGCGAACTGTTGTTCTCCCTCGGCCGCGAAGACCTGCCGCCGCCTATCACGCCCGAACGCTACCGGCTGACCTGACCCGGACGGGCGACGGCCGTCCGCGATCGACGGCGCTCGCATCGCGAGTCAAATCCGCCGTCCGCCCGAAAGAGACCAACCCGTTTCATTTGTGGCGACTGCCCTCCACAATTGACCTTCATCCAACACACGCCGCCCCACCTCGGCTCGACTGTGCGCTATCAGACGGGCATTCTTATGCACGTTCATCCGATCCTCTCCTGAGGTTCTGTAGCTTCGCAACCACAGCTTCTCGGGTCCGGACCGGATGGACAACCCATTGAGAGCTCACATCTAGGTCGCCAAGTCTGGCGACCTTTCGAAGGAGAGCACGCTCTCCCCCGTCCGGCCGCTGGTGGCCTGGAACAGGGGCTTCCTTTAGCGTCCCGCGGGAGCGCGGAACAGTTCGACCGAAGCAATGCGCCAATCGCTGTCTTTGGCGCGTTTCCAAAGGTTGGACATTCGGTTCGAAATCGGGAACGCCGACAGCGAAGCTGTTCAGCGCGCCGCGGCGGGATCACTGAGGCTGCCCTCCCCGGACTCGACGTGTCCCGCCAAGCGATAGCTAAGCCCCGCTGTATTGATCGTCAGGTCGTACCACCGAGCGCTCTGCCTGAGGTCAAAGAGACGAGCGAGCCTCGCGCCGGGCCCCATCGAAATGCTCCGCGACTTGGGCGCGTAGTGATCGTGAACAGCCAGGTCCAAACGGTGCGCCGTCCGGTTCCTCAAATCCAGCCTCACCCCGCCGTCCGCCGACGTCCGCAGACGCACCTCAAGCCCGTCGTCGTCACCGCCCTCAAACGCGCGATAGAAGCTGGCCGGCCCGTGCACGACGAGCGCATAGCGCCCGTCGATCGCCTTCCACCGATCCGAAAGTGACCGACCGGCCCCAACCGTGAACCGCCGAGGCGGCGTCTCGGGCGCAAGTCGATCATTCACGTAAAAGCTGGCCCCCGCCTTGCCGGCGTTACGGAAGGTCAGGACGACACCCTCCTCCTCCGACTTCAGGTCCACCGCCAGATCGTAAGGCAAAGGCCGCCAGGGACGCTGACCTGGTTCCGCGACCGGCTGGGGCGGACTGGCGGGGACGACTGGTTTGGGCCGCTTGCCCACCACCGCCTTGTAGGCGTTGAAGGCGGCCTGGTTCGGCAAGGCCAGATCGGCGCTGATCGTCGCGAGGCGGCGCGGCGGCTCGCCGTTCGGGGTCTTGAAGTCGAAGGCGCTGGTCAGGTCACCGCAAACCGTGCGCCGCCAGGCGCTGATGTTGGGCTCGTGGACGCCGAACCGCGCCTCCAGGAAACGGATCACCGAGGTATGGTCGAAAACCTCCGAACATACCCAGCCGCCCCGGCTCCAGGGCGAGATGACCAACATGGGCACCCGCATGCCCAGGCCGTAGGGTTGCCCGGTCGCCGGATGGCGCTCGTCGTCGGTCGCCACGGTGCTGCGCCCCTCGGCGCGGCTGAACGGCGGAACGGGCGGAACCACGTGGTCAAAGAAGCCGTCGTTCTCATCGTACATGACCAGGAACACCGTCTTGCTCCAGACGTCCGGGTTCGAGGTCAGGGCGTCGAGGATCCGCGCCAGATATTCGACGCCATAGGCCGGCGGCCAGTTGGGATGCTCGCAGAAGACCCGGGGCGGGGTGATCCACGAGACCTGGGCCAGGCGGTCGTTCTCGACGTCGGCCTTCAGTTGCTCCAGCCGCCGAGGCTCGACGCCGGCCTGATACAGTGGATCGCCGGGGCGGGCGGTGTGGAACCGCTCGAACGCCATCAGCGTGTTCATGCCGCCGTCGCTGTCGTCGTCGCTGGCCAGGTCCGCCCCCTGCCGATACAGGCGCCACGACACCCCGGCGTCCTGCAGGCGCTCGGCATAGGTCCGCCATTCGGGACCGAAGACGACGCCGTCGGGCTTCTGGGTGATGTCGATGTTGGCGATCACGGGACCGCCGCCCTTGCCGTGATGGTCGACACAGCCCGTCATCAGATAGAGGCGATTGGGGCAGGTCGGCCCCTGTAGCGAGGAGAAATAGGCGTCGCAGACGGTGAAGGCGTCCGCCAGGGCGAAGTGATAGGGGATGTCCGGGCGCGCCAGATAGCCCATGGTCAGGGGGCCCTTGGCCGGAACCCAGTTGTCGTAGCGCCCCGCGTTCCAAGCCGCGTGGCCGGTCGCCCAATCGTGGTGGAGGCTCTTCATCACCGGGAAGTTCGTGCCCTCGGCGTCGAAGCGGAACGGCGTGACCACCCCGCCCTTTCCGTCGGGCTGGCGCCAGACCGGGTCGCCATTCGGCAGGGTCCAGGGCCGCCGATCGGCGAAGCCGCGCACGCCCGACAGCGTCCCGAAGTAGTGATCGAACGAGCGGTTCTCCTGCATGAAGATCACCACGTGCTCGACGTCGCGGATCGTGCCGGTGCGATGGGCGGCCGGCGTCTCCATGGCCCGCGCCAGGGCGCCGGGCCACAGCTCGGCGGTCGCCGTCAGGCCCAGCGCCCCGGCCAGGAAGGCCCGCCGCGACGCCTCGTCTCGATGGTCGGTCATGACGCCCGCCTCAATAGCGATACTTGAAGCCGGCGAAATAGCTCCTGCCGCCGCCGACGCTGTTGTAGATGGCGTTGGTGACGCCCGTGGTCATGGTCGTGTAGCTGTCGGTCAGGTTCCGAGCCTCGAACGTCAGCTGCAGGTCGCGCCGCACCCGCCAGTTGGCCTGCAGGTCCAGTTGGTCGCTGGCCTTGATCCACTGGTCGCCGGCGGGCGTGGTCCCGAACGTCGTGGTGAAGGCCCGGCCGCGGACGCGATAGTCCAGGTGCAGGTCCAGCCGTCCGAGGTCGTAGCTGAGGCCGACATTGCCCATGTACTTGGGCTGGTTGCGCAGCGAGTTGATGCTGCGGACCGTCCCGTCGGTGAGGACCACCGACCAGCGGCTGTCCAGCCAGGTGTAGTTGGCGGTCAGGCCGAGGCGCTTGAGCGGGCCCGGCAGGAACTCCAGCCGCCGCTTGGCGAACGACGCCTCGACGCCCGTCACCCGGGCGCTGCCGCTGTTCAGGGGCGTGGTCCGCGTCAGGATCACGGCGCCGCTGGCGTCCAGCGTTACGGTCTTCTCGTTGAAGGTCTCGTGGTCGAGATCCTTGTGGAACGCCGCCAGCGAGACGTAGCCGTCCTTCAGATAGTATTCGAGGCTGGCGTCGTAGTTGGTCGACAGGCGCGGGCCCAGCTGCGCGTTCGAGCCGCTGATCACCGGATTGCCGTTGGCGTCCACGCCCACCGTCCGGCCCGGCGCGATATCGGCGAAGTCTGGTCGGCCGATCGTCTTGGTGAAGGCCAGCTTCAGCTTCAGGCGCGGCGTCAGGTCATAGCTGCCCTGGATGTTGGGCATCCAATTGCCATAGCGGTTCGTGCGATGCGACGGGGTGGAGACTCCGCCTACCGTGTCGCCGGTGTCGTCCACGTCGTGCGTCGTCTCGTAGCGAACGCCGGCGATCACCCGATAGCGATCACCGCTGAGATAGGCCTCGGCGTGGCCGGCCGCGACGTCCTCGACCAGGGCGTAGTCCGACGCCGGGGCGAGGTCGGTCGTCTTGATCCCGTTAGCGTAGACATAGGTCCAGAACCGGTCCCAGTTCATCTTGATCGCGGCGTTGCCGGCCATGGTCGCGCCGGGATCGATCACGTCCGACAGGCGCAGCGTCGTTCCCTTGGGCAACAGATAGTTGTCCTGGTTCTGGTCGTAGCGGCGATCCAGCCGCGTCCAGCTGGCGCCGGCGGCGAAGCCGAACCCACGAGCGTCGGCGAAGGTGTTCTGGCTGTAGTCGACCCTGAGCGCCGTGACCTTGTCCCTCAGGTTCTGGTCGCGAACATAGGACGCCGTGGTGTTGCGGTTGACCCAGTTGGTCGGGTCGGCGTAGGCGGCCGGGTTGTCGTAGCGGATCGTCGGCAGGTCGCCGTTCAGGTCGTAGTGGCCCGACAGGTTGCTGAACTGAAACGTCTCCGGGTAACGGGTGATCAGGTCGTTTCGGAAGTCCGTATAGTTGCCCCGCACCGTCAGGACGCCGCCGGCGCCGATCTGGTAGTCCACCCCGCCGCCCAGCATCTTGGCCTTGCGGTTGCCGTCGTAGTCGTACTCCTTGGTCTGGCCGACCGCCTTGTTGAAGTCGGCCGCGCCGTCGCTGAAGTTCGTCGTGCGCCCGTTGGTCTGGTAGATGTAAGTGCCTTCACGTTGCAGATACTGGCGGCGCTTGTCGTCGATCACCGTCCCCGACAGGAAAGCGTAGAGGCCGTCGTTCTTGCGCAGCTCGACCTTGGCGTAGCCGACCAGGTTCTTGACGTCCTTGTCGTAGGCGCTGTCGGCATAGACGTTGCTGTTGTTGACCAGGTCGGCGCCGTTCACCTGCGTATAGGCGTCCACCCCGCCGTACTTGTCGGCGTTGCGCATTCGCTGGGCGTTGAAACCGACAACCACGCCGTACTGGCGATCGGGGCCGAAGGTGGCCTTGCCCGCGCCGTACAGGCGCATCGACGGCCCCGAGGCGACAGCGCCCTCCTGGTCGAAACGGCCGACGCGCCCGCCCAGCGACAGATAGGGCCGGCCGCCGCCGTCGAACGCCCGCAGGGTGCGCAGCGAGATGTGCCCGCCGACCGAATTGCCGTCCTGATCGGGCGTCACGGTCTTGTAGACGCTGGTTTCCTTGACCATCGAGGATGGAAAGACGCCGATCTGGGCCCCGCGGTTGTTCTGGCTGCTGAACCAGATCGGATTGCCGTCGATGTCGATGCTGTTGTAGCGGGAATCGAAAGCCCGGATCGAGACATAGCCGCCGTCGCTGGTGCCGTAATACTTGTCGGCGCTGACGCCGACCACGCGGTCCAAGGCCTCGGGCAGCGTGGTGTCGGGCGTGTTTTCGATGTCGGCGACGGTCACCGAATCCGAAATCCCCGACGTGAAGCGCTTGATCTGGTCGCGCGGCGTCTCGACGGAGCGGCGGCCGATCACCACGACACCGCCGATGTCGGCGACATCTTCGCCCGATCGGGCGTCGGCGCCCGGCGTCGCCAGGGCGCGGATGATGAAGCCGCCGGTCGCGGAGCCCTCGAAGGTCAGTCCCGAGCCGGCCAGCAGCCGGCGCAGGGCTTCCTCGTTCAGGTACTGGCCCTTCAGCGGCGGCGCGCTCTTGCCGCGCACCAGCTTGGGATCGAACACGATGTCCTTGCCGCTCTGCAGGGCGAAGGCGCGGAGGGCCGGGCCCAGCGGCTGCTGCGCGATCTCGAAGGCGCGCGCCTGGACCTGGGCGTGGGCGGAAGGCGCCGACAGACCGACGGCGAAAGCCGAGACGCCCGCCAGGGCGGCGGACAAGAATTTGTACTGCATGATCATCCCCGTCTCCGGCCTTTGCCGGCAGCTGGGAAGACGCAGTCCGACGAACCTACCCCTGGAAACTCACCGTGAATTTTTGACGACAGCCGGGGCGTCGGCGGGGCTCGCCGACGGGACCATGGCCAGGACGATCTGCTCGCCATCGTCCTTGACCACCTTGATGGGAAAGGCGCGGACGACGTCGCTGACCACGTCGCGAGGCCGCCCGGTATGGAAGACGCCGCTGATGCGGATATCGGCGAGGCGCGGATCAGACAGGACGATGCGCGGACCGCCATAGCGATTCAGTTCGGCGGCGGCGTCCTCCAGCCGGGTTTCGTCCAGCACCACGCGGCCGTAACGCCAGGCGCTGGATTGGACGACATTGGCCGGCTGCACGACAGGCGGGGTCCGATCGGCGAGATCCAGCGCCTCGCCGGCGGTCATGTAGAGCAAAGGCTTTGGCGGCGTCGACGCCGCGCGCGTAGGCAGTAGTGGTTTGTCGGCCGCCTGCTCCACGCCGCGGAAGATGGCCAGCCGCCCCTCCTCCAGCACCACTTCGGCGCGGTCTCCCATCCGCCGGACCTCGAACGCCGTGCCGACGGCGCGAACCTCGTCGTGACCGACGAACACGCGGAACGGGCGGTGACTGTCCTTGGCCACGCGGAAATAAGCCTGTCCCCGCTCAAGATAGACCCGCCGCTCGCCCTGACTGAACCGGGCGCTGACCTTGGAGTCGGTGTTCATCAGCAGGGTCGAGCCATCGCTGAGCGAGATGGTGCGCAGCTCGCCCGGTACGGTGGCATAGTGTTGCGACAGCCGAAGACCGCCCGACACGAAAACGACCAGCGCCGCGGCGACGGCCACCCCTCCGATCGACACGCCCCATTTCGCCACCCGCCGACCAAAGCCGGACCACAACGGCGAGAACTGCAGGATTTCCCGCGCCTCCCGGTCATCGCCCCAGGCCGCCACGGAGTCCCAGATCGCCACGTGGGCCGAGAAGGCCTCGACATTGGCCGCGTCGGCGTCGAGCCAGGCGCGGAACGCCTCTTGGTCGCTCTGCGTGCGCTGATCCGAGTGCAGACGCACGACCCAGGCCGCCGCTTCCCCTTCTGTGCGCTCAGCGTCGGTCATTATCGGGCAGCCGTTGACGAAGGTGACTTAAGGCCTTGCTCATCTCGCGTTCGATGACCTTAACGTTGACGGCGTACCGCGCGGCCAGCTGGGTATAGGTCAGCCCGTCCAGCCTGTTCAGCAGAAAGATATTGCGGGTTCGCTCGGGCAGTTCGCGCAGCGCCTTGGCGGCCTGCTCCAGCGCCTCGCGGCCCTCCAGGATCCGCGACGGCGAGCCCTCGGAGCTGACCAGCTGTAGGTCGGCGATCGGATCGTGCATGCCCTCGAAGCGGACGCTGGCGCGCCGGGCGCGATCGATCAGAACGTGGCGCGCGACCTTGAACAGATAGGCCTCGGAGTTCTCGACACCAGGATCGGCGACGCGAGCCAGGCGCATGAAGACGTCCTGCACACAGTCCTCGGCCGCCTCTGGCGTCAGCGAACGTCGGGCGAAGAACCGCAGAAGCGGCTGGCGATAGGACAGCGCCAAGCTCGCCAGCGAGGCCGGATCGACCGCGGCCAGACGCCCTCCCCGCCTCACAACCCGCCCTCCGTCACGTCGCCTCTCTCGGCGCCCCGCCGCAAGTGGACGCACCCAAGGTATGAAGACGCAGCGTGACGAAAATTCCCCCGCCCCGGTTTGAAACTATTCGTTGATCGCCGCCGCGCCCCTGCCGACGCCGCGCCCCGATCGCGCCCGTCGCCGCCGTTGGGACCGCTCTGGGAACCGCACTTCCAGCACTTGTTCGGGAAGGCTAACGCTGGGCGAAGGCGCTCTTGCCGTGCGGCCCGACTTGCCCCACGGCTCGGCGAGAGATGAACCTTGGGGGCTCGATGAAACGTCTGTGGGCGGTCGCAACGGCGATCATGGCTCTGATGGCCGGGAATGAGGCAAGCTGGGCGACGGAACTCAATCCCGCCTGTCGCGCGCCAGGTCGGCCCGTCAGCGAACAGGGCTTCGTCCAGATCGGCGGCATCCGGCAATGGGTCACGGTGGACGGCCAGGATTGCGCCAATCCGGTGGTGCTGATCGTTCACGGCGGACCCGGCAACCCCAACACCCCCTTCGCCCACAATCTATTCGGCGGCTGGGCCAAGGACTTTACCGTCGTCCAATGGGATCAACGCGGCGCGGGAAAGACTTACGGCGAGAACAAGCCCGCCGAGGATGAGCCCTTGACGATGGCGCGGCTGACCGAAGACGGGGTCGAGATGGCGCGCTACGCGGCGCAGCGCTTTGGCAAGCGCCAAGTGATCCTGATGGGCGGCTCGTGGGGATCGGCCCTGGCCGTCAACATCGCCATGGCGCGGCCAGAGCTGTTCAGCGCCTATGTCGGCACGGCCCAGCTGGTAAACTATCAACTGGACATGCAGGCCAGCTACGCCAAGACCCTGGCGTTGGCGAAGGCCGCGGGCGATGCCGAATCCCTTGCTAAGCTGCAGCCGTTGGGCCCGCCGCCTTGGACGGATCCTCGCGCCTTTGGAATCCTGCGCCGCATCACTCGAAAGTACGAGGCTCAGGGCGCCGAGGCGCCGCCCAAGGACTGGTTCGCTTTCGGTCCCGGCTACGACACCCCCGCTTACGAGGCCGACTACACAGCGGGCGAGGACTACTCCTTCCTGAACTTTGTCGGCTTGCACGGCGATGGCATGGGGCCGCGGATCGATCTGCGAAAGCTGGGGACAAGGTTCGCCATGCCAATCTGGATTCTACAGGGAGAGGCCGACCTCGTGACGCCTCCCGACGTCTCCAAGCCGTACTTCGACGCAATTGAGGCGCCGCAGAAGACCTGGGTTCTCTTGCCGCGCACGGGGCACGATCCGAACCGGATCATGATCGACGGGCAGCTGGCGGCGCTGAAGGCGGCGGCGGGGACCCGCTAGCTAGCGTAGAGCGCAAGTAGGACCCAAGGCGGGGCCATATTCCCGATTCCGAGAAAATAAATAAGATAATCAAATATTTAAGAGAGAGGTGGCGGTGAGAGAGGGATTCGAACCCTCGATAGAGTTTCCCCTATACACGCGTTCCAGGCGTGCGCCTTCAACCACTCGGCCACCTCACCAGCGCACTCGGGTCGGAGGTGGTTGAGACCCCCGGCGCGGGAAGGCGCGCAATATACTCAGGGGCCGGCCGGTAGCAAGCGCGTTCCCGACGAAAGACGCGATACGGGCCATACCGGGGGCCGAACGCGGCCGAACAGGCGGTCGGGAGGGCCTATTCCCGCCCGGCCCGGGGGCCGGCGAGCCCGTTCAGGGCCATCGATTCGATGGCGCCCAGCAGCCGCTCGTTGGTCAGGCCCGGCGTGCCCGGGGCCCACTTGGTGAGCCAGATCAACATGCCCAGGATCAGCTGGACCACCAGTTCCGGTTCGCACGGCGCCAGCGAGCCGTCGGCCATGCCCTCCTCCAAAAAGCGCTCCAGGCGCTTGGAGAGACGCGCCGCCCAGGTCTCGATGGCCAGGCGCTGGTCGGGGTCGAGATAGGAGTTGTCGCCGAAATACAGCTGCGGCCCGTTGTCGACCGCGTCATCGAGCAAGGCCCGCAGGAAGCGGCGCAGCTTGCAGAGCCCCGTGCCGCCGTCGGCGTCGACGCGCAGGAGGAGCGCCTCGAACCGCTCCAGGGAGCGCTGGTGACCGGCATAGGCCAGGGCCTGCTTGTTGGGGAAGTAGTAGTAGAGCGCGGCGTCCTTCAGATCGAGGGCGGCGGCGATGTCGGTCATGGTCGCGGCGGCGAAGCCCCTGGCGTTGATGATCTCGATCGCGGCCCGCAGGATCGCCTCGCGTTTCCTGACCGACTTCTCGCTCTGCGCCAACGGCCTGACGTCGTCCGTCAGGGCCGAGGGGTCGGCACCCTTCGCCAATCGCGCTCTCTCCTCCGCGCGGCGCGCTCGATTCTGTCGTCGAGCGAACGCCGAAATGTGACGCTGATCCGGAACGCGATTTGGATCAATCCGATAAATTCTAACTTGCGCTAAAATATCGAGGTCATATTAAAATCGGCGTAGCCACGCGCGGGATGCAAGACCGGGCGTGCTGGGGCGAAAACATGACGCAAAGCGTCTGCACTGAAGGTCTGGCCCAACCGTCCGTCTCGGCTTTCCAGGCCAGCACGGCGGCGATCCGGCCCCGATCGCCCTTCCCCTACGTCATCACGACCGCCCTTCCCACGGAAGACCCCAGGATTGCTCGAGCTGGGGCGGGAAGAAACGCGGCGATCAATAAATATAAACAGGGAGTTAGGTATGAGAAACGTCCACCTGCTGGGGGTGTCGGCCCTGGCGCTCGCCATCGCTTCGCCCGCCTTCGCGCAACAGAAGGCTGCCGATAACAATTCCATCGAAGAGATCGTCGTCACCGCCACCAAGCGCGAACAGACCCTTCAGGACGTGCCGATCTCGGTGGCCGTCACCGGTCAGCAGACGATCGAACGCGCCCAGGTCAAGGACCTGATCGACCTGCAGTCGGTCGTGCCCTCGCTGAAGGTTTCGCAGTTCAACGCCACCGGCCAGACAAATTTCGTCATCCGCGGCTTCGGCAACGGCAACGGCAACGACGGCATCGAAAGCTCGGTCGGCGTCTTCATCGACGGCGTCTACCGCTCGCGTTCGGCCGCGGCCCTGGACGACCTTCCCGAGGTCGAGCGCATCGAAGTGCTGCGCGGCCCGCAATCGACCCTGTTCGGCAAGAACGTGTCCGCCGGCGCCATCAGCATCGTGACCAAGAAGCCCCAGTTCGAGACCGGCGGCAAGGTCGAGGCCACGATGGGCAACTATAACCAGAAGCAGATCAAGGGCACCTTCACCACCCCGCTCAGCGACACCCTGGCGATCCGCCTGTCGGGCAGCCTGAACAAGCGCGACGGCTTCTTCACCAACGTGATCACCGGCAACGACGTCAACACCCGCGACCGCTGGTCGGTGCGCGGCGACGTGCTGTGGGAGCCGACCGACAAGACCTCGGTGCGCATCATCGCCGACTACAACAAGATCAAGGAAACCTGCTGCGCGGTCGCCCAGATCTACAACGGCCCGGCCACCCAGGCGATCGGCGCGGTGCTGGGCAAGCAGATCGGCAATCCGAACGACATCTTCAGCTACAACGTGGTGTTCAACACCGACCCGTCGAACGACCTGTCGGGCAAGGGCGTGTCGGGCCAGATCGACCATGACTTCGGCTTCGCCAAGCTGACCTCGATCACCGCCTACCGGAACCAGAAGAACGCCTCGTTCCAGGACATCGACTTCTCGGGCGCGGATATCTCCAACAACCGCACCGCCAACAACATCAAGACCTTCACCCAGGAAGTCCGCCTGGCGTCGAACAGCGACGGCCCGCTCAACTGGCTGATCGGCGGCTTCTACGAGCACGAAAAGCTCGATACCGGCCGCACCATCACCTACGGCAAGGACATCCGCTCCTACGCCGACGTCCTGTCGGGCGCGGTTCCGGCCACCCTGCTGGGCGCCCTGCCCCCGACGCTGCGCCCGGCCCTGACCGGCAAGTCGAACCTCTACGCGCTGGAATTCCTGCAGAGCCTGGCCACGCCGACCCTGGTCAAGCCGGGTTCGACCTACTTCCAGGCGGGCCAAGGCCTGAACGACTACTACAGCATGACCCAGCGGTCGTATTCGATCTTCGGCCAGGCCGACTACAAGGTCACCGACAAGCTGACGATCACCGGCGGCCTCGCCTATCTGTCGGATGACAAGAAGGCCAGCTCGAACGTGGTCATGAACGATCCGTTCTCGGCGCTGAACCTGGCCGCCGTGCCGCAGTTCCAGGCGATCGGCCTGCCGGGCAACCTGTATCAGGCCCTGGGCGCGCTGCAGTTCTTCTACGCCAATACGACCAACCACGCGCCGGTCAACTTCCCGAACGCCACCGAGTCGGGCGAGCTGAAGGGCGACAAGGTCACCTACGCGATCCGGGCGGCCTATGACTTCGGTCACCACATCAACGCCTATGTCAGCTACTCCACGGGCTGGAAGGCCGGCGCCTACAACCTGTCCTCGGACAGCCGTCCGCCGAACGCCAACGGCGTGGGCCGCACCGCCCAGCCGGAAAACGTCGACGTCTACGAACTGGGCGTGAAGACCAGCTTCACCGGCGGCTACGCGAACGTCGCGGTGTTCAAGCAGTCGATCAAGGGCTTCCAGTCCAACGCCTATACGGGCCTGGGCTACAGCCTGGTCAACGCCGGCGAGGAATCGGTCAAGGGCTTCGAGTTCGACAGCGCCTGGCGCCCGATCAGCTGGCTGAACCTGACGGCGGCGGCGACCTATCTCGATCCGGTCTATGACAGCTTCACCGGCGCGGCCTGCGTGAACTACGACACCGCCCGCTGCCCGGTGAACCCGGCCACCGGCCTGCGTCCGAACTTCCGCAACCTGACCGGCGACACCCCGGCCGGCATTCCGAAGTGGACCGTCTCGGGCTCGGCGACGATCAACCACGACTTCGGCAACGACTACTCGGGCTATGCCCGCGTCGAGTACGACTATGTCAGCAAGACCCAGCTGACCGAGACCGTGCCGCCGAACCTGAACTCGTACAGCCAGAACGTGGTCAACGCCTCCATCGGCGTCACCAACCGCGCCAACCAGATCGACATCATGTTCTGGGCGCGCAACCTGACCAAGGACAAGTACCTGATCTCGGCCTTCCCGACCGTGGCCCAGGACGGCAGCTACAGCGGCTATCCGTCCCAGCCGCGCACCTACGGCGTGACGGTCCGCAAGAGCTTCTAACGAACTCCAGAGAGATCCCACCTTCACGGCCCGACCTCACGGTCGGGCCGTTTTGTCATCCAAATTGGCCTGGCCAATTTTCATTGCGCCCTGACCATACCCGTGCTTCAAAAGCGCCATACAAGCCGAAGGGTGTGGGAGGAAGCGATGGTGTTGAGGGCCTTGCTGGGCGCGGCGTGCGCCTTGATCTTCTTGGCGCCGCTGGGCGCGAACGCCTCTTCGCCGACCCTGACCCGCGCCGACACCCGCGAGGGGCGCGACCTGTCGGGAACCTGGCATTACTCGGTCGATCCCTATCGCGACGGCCTGGAGGGCTTCCACCGGGGCGCGCCCGGCGCGGGGCATCGGCGCTATGACGATGTCGACGTCGACGCCCTGCTGAAGGCCAAGCCGACGGCGCTCTACGAATACGACATGGACCGGAGTCCGACGGCCGTGCTGCCCCAGGGCTGGATCGGCCACGACCCGACCCTGCGCTACTACCAGGGCCTGATGTGGTACGAGCGCCGCTTCGACGCGCCCGCCCTGAAGCCCGGCCAGCGCCGCCTTCCTGCGTTTCGAAGCGGCCAACTACACCGCCAAGGTCTATCTGAACGGCAAGCCGGTCGGCGAGCACGAGGGCGGCTTCACGCCGTTCTCGATGGAGGTCACGGACGTCCTGCGGACCAGCCAAAACCAGCTCACGGTCGGGGTGGACTCCACGCCCAAGGCCGACGGCGCGCCCCCGCCGGTCACCGACTGGGAGAACTACGGCGGGATCACCCGGCCCATGCGCCTGGTCATCACCCCCGGGACCTTCATCGACGAGGCGTGGGTTCGGCTGACCCGCGACGGCCGCATCGCCGCCACCGTCAAGCTGGACGGCCCCCAGGCGGCGGGTCAGGACGTGCACGTTCGCGTCGCCGAGCTCGGCCTCGACGTCACCGGCCGGACGGACGCGAGCGGGGTGCTGAACGCCTCGGCCGCCGCGCCCAAGGCGCTGGTGCGCTGGTCGCCCGACAAGCCCAAGCTCTACGACATCGCCGTGGAGACCCGTGACGACCACCTGAGCGACCGCGTCGGCTTCCGCACGATCGAGACCAAGGGCAGCGAGATCCTGCTGAACGGCAAGCCGATCTTCCTGCGCGGGATCTCGGTCCACGAGGAGGAGTTCGGCGACAACCCCGCGCGCACCATCACCGAGGCCGGGGCGCGGGCGCTGCTTAGCGAGGTCAAGACCGGGCTGCACGGCAACTTCGTGCGCCTGGCCCACTATCCGCACAGCGAGATCACCACCCGCCTGGCCGACGAGATGGGCCTGCTGGTCTGGAGCGAGATCCCGGTCTACTGGCTGGTCGACTTCGGCAATCCGCGCACCCTGGCCCTGGCGCGCGGGATGCTGGCGGACAATATCCGCCGCGACCGCAACCGCGCCTCGATCATCCTGTGGAGCGTGGCCAACGAGACCCCGATCACCGATCTCCGCAACCGGTTCCTCGGCCAGTTGGTCGACGACGTGAAGGCCCTGGACGACACGCGCCTGGTCACCGCCGCCCTGCTCACCGACCGCAAGACGGTCGACGGCCATCCTGTGATCGGGCTGAACGACCCGCTGGCCGACAAGCTGGATGTGCTGGCGGCCAACACCTACAACGGCTGGTACACCGACGACGCCCTGGACGACCTGCCGTCCATGACGTGGAAGGCCACCGACAAGCCGATGGTGTTCTCCGAATTCGGGGCCGACGCCCTGTCGGGCTTCAGCGACCCGGTGCTGAAGCGCAAGTTCTCCGAAGAATTCCAAAAGGCGTACTACGAGAAGACCCTAGCCATGGCGCGGGCGATCCCGACCCTTCGCGGCATGTCGCCCTGGATCCTGAAGGACTTCCGCGCGCCCCGCCGCCAGCACCCGATCTATCAACAGGGCTGGAACCGCAAGGGTCTGGTCTCGCCGACCGGTCGCCGCAAGCCGGCCTTCTTCGTGCTGCGGGCCTTTTACGAGGCGAAGGAAGCGGGGAAGTAGGCCGTCTCAGAACGTCAGAACCCGGAACGGGGAGACCCGCGCCGTTTCGCCGCAGGGCCTTTCGATCTTCGAGATTGCTTCGGAAGCTGACTCGTTGGATGTGTCTGGAACTCGGCGCACCCCACCGCGTCCGACACCTTTTTGTTTAGACCGGCTGGCCGGGCCCCAAGGGCAAGGCCGGCCGGTTTTCTTTTGGCCCACGGAGAGGGTCAGGCGCGGTAGTCGCGTTCCTCGTAGTCGAACCAGTCGAAGTCCGCCGGCGCGGCCGTTCCGGCGGTGTCCTGGCACGCCATGCCCACGAACGCCCCGGTGAAGTTGGGCGCGCCCGGCGCCGTGGCCTCGTCCGACAGGATCGAGGCGTCGAACACCTCCGGCAGCCAGGTCCAGTCGCCCCGCCCCTGCCGGAACGCGAACCGCAGGCGCTCGAAGTCGACCTCGACCCGCAGCTCCACCGGCCCCGCGGCCAGCGTGATCGGGCGGGTGAAGCTGTCGGCCTGCGGACTGTCGGGCTGGCAGCTCATCACCCGCAGATGCTTGCCCAGCGCCTCGTCGTGGGTGACGTGCAGATAGTGCAGCTTGGCGCCGTTGTAGTAGCAGACCAGGCCAGCCGCCTGCTGGAAGTGCTCGGGCTCGAAGTCCAGCGTCGTCGCCGCCGAATAGCACATGGCCTGCTGGCGGCGAGCGACCAGCGCCTGGCGGAAAAGGCTGCCCAGGCTCTCGCGGCCATAAAGCCGCAAGGCGCCCGGCCGGGCGGTCAGGCTGAAGATCTCGTCGGGATAGGGCGTGCGCAGCCACTGGAAATCGATCGGCAGGTCGGGGCCGTCGAAGTCCTCGCGGATCGGCGCGTGGGGCCAGGGCCGTTCGGGCAGGTCCGGCGCCGGCGTCTCCAGCGTCGGATCGCCCGAGCCGTCCAAGGTGCGGGGCCAGCCATCCTCGCCCCAGATCAGCTTCTGGATCGCCGTCTCGCGGCCCAGGACGCAGCGGCCGCGGTTGGGCAATGGACGGCCGCAGAGATAGACGGCGTAGGTTTCGCCATCGGCGGTATCGACCAAATCCGCGTGACCGGCCCGCTGCAGCGGCGCGTGCGGCCGATCGCGCGCGGTCAGCACATAGGTGTCGGGATGCAGGTCGTAGGGTCCCTCGAGGCGCCGCGACCGGGCCATGGTCATCGCGTGGCCCCAGCCGGTGCCCCCCTCGGCGGTGACCAGATAGTACCAGCCGTCGCGCTTGTAGAGGTGCGGCGCCTCGGTCAGGCCGATCGCCGTGCCCTCGAAGATCACCTTGCGCGGACCGACCAGGCGGCCCTCGCCGACCGAATATTCCTGCAGCACGATGCCGGCGAACCGGCTCTTGCCCGGCCGGTGATCCCACAGCTGATTGACCAGCCACTTGCGGCCATCGTCGTCGTGGAACAGCGACGGATCGAAGCCCGAACTGTTCAGATGGACGGGATCCGACCACGGGCCGTCGATCGTCTCGGCCGTGACCAGGTAGTTGTGGAAGTCGCGCAGCGACGCGCCCGACGCCCCGCCCACGGTCGTGCGGCCATAGCGCTTCACGTCGGTGAAGATCAGCCAGAACTTGCCGTCGGCGTGGGTCAGGCACGGCGCCCAGACGCCGCAGCTGTCCGGATCGCCCAACATGTTCAACTGGCTGGGACGGGTCAGCGGCCGGGTCAGCAGGCGCCAGTTCTTCAGGTCCCGCGAGTGGTGGATCTGAACGCCGGGGAACCACTCGAAGGTCGAGGTGGCGATGTAGTAGTCCTCCCCCACCCGGACGATCGACGGATCGGGGTTGAAGCCGCGCAGGATCGGATTGCGGATCACGGAGACGCTCACGGATTGGAAGTCACGGACGGAGCGCGGTCGCGCACCAGGGTCCACAGGATGGCGGCGCCCGCGAGGTCCAGCACGCCCAGGGCCACGAAGAACGGGTCGTAGCCGATCCTCGTCACCAGCCCGCCGATCATCAGCGAGAAGATGAGCAGCCCCAGATTGCCCATCATCCCGGCCAGGCCCGCCACGGTGGCCACCTCGTTCTTGCGGAAGAGGTCCGAGGCCATGGTGATCACGGTGACCGACAGCGTCTGGTGAGCGAACCCGCCCAGGCACAGCAGGGCGATGGCGGCATAGGGGCTATGGACCTTGCCGACGAACATCATGCCGGTCATCAGGATCGCGCCGAGGGTGAAGGCCACGCGGCGGGCGTTGATCAGCGACACCCCTCGCCCTTGCAGGACGTGGGCGATGGCCGGCCCGGCCAGGCAGCCCAGGTCGGCGGCCACGAACGGCATCCAGGCGAACAGGGCGATCTGCTTCAGGTCGAAGCCCCGCGTCTGGGACAGGTACAGCGGAACCCAGAACGACAGGGTGCCCCAGGTCGGGTCGGCCAGAAAGCGCGGCAGGGCTATGCCCCAGAACTGGCCCTGCTTGAGGACCGAGACGATCGACGGTCGCGGGCCAGCTTCGGCCAGCCGCGCCTCCTGACCGGCGGCGATGCGGACCCTCTCGTCGTCCGTCAAGGCCGGATGGGTCTCGGGCGAGCGGTACAGCAGCAGCCACAGCGCGACCCAGACGACGCCCAGCGCGCCGGTCAGCACGAAGGCGGCTCGCCAGCTCCAGGTCAGGACGGCCCAGACCACCAGCGGCGGCGCCAGCAGAGAGCCGATCGAGGCGCCGATGTTGAAGACCCCGCCGGCGAAGCCGCGCTCATTGGCGGGGAACCACGTCGCCACCGTCTTCATGCCCGCCGGCTGGGCCGAGCCCTCGGCGAAACCCAGCAGCCCCCGCAGGACCGCCAGGCCTCGCCAATCGTGGGTCAGGCCGTGGGCCATGGCGATCAGCGACCAGGCGGCGGCGAAGATCGCGAAACCCGTGCGCAAGCCCAGGGTGTCCAGCACATAGCCGCAGACCGGCTGCAGCATGATCCCCAACTGGAAGGCGCTGGTGATCCAGGAATACTCCTTCACCGAAACGCCCAGGTCCTTCAGCACCGTGGGGGCGGCCACGCCCATGGTCGAGCGGGTCAGGTAGTTGACGATCGCCCCCAGCATGACGAGGCCGATGATCCACCAGCGCAGGGCTCGGATTTTCGGAAACAACGGCAACATCCTCCCGCCGAGCCGTTGGGCCGGCTTCGCTTGATGTTACCGCTACCCTCGACAAGCCTCGACGTCCAGGCTTGATCGGCGCGGTCGGATTTCAGGCTTCGGCGGAAGCCTCCGACGCGCGCTCCGGACGTTCGTGGTCGACATCGCCATGGGTCGCCGCGTGGCGCTCCGCGCGGCCGACGAAGCGGTCCTTGCCGTCCTGCTCGCCGGGCTCCCAGACGAAGACTCCGACACAGTCATGCGCCTCGGCGATCTCGGCGGCCAGATCCATGGCCTCGACATCGTTCGGGGCGGCTTCGGCGATGAAGGTCAGCGACACGCCATCCGCGCGCCTAGGATAAAAGAGATAGGTAGGCATGGAGTGCGCTCCGGCTTCTGCGAGCGGGAGTGAAGGAAGCCTTCCCTCTCAGCCATCAGCGCTCAATAATCGGTGCCAATGATTTATACACATTACCACCCGATTTGAGTACGAACAATATAAAATTTGACCGCGACCAACCTCGATTAGTCGAGTATCCGACACAAGACCGAGATCTTAATAGGATTACTGTTTAATCATCATGGTTTATTGGATACATTGCAGCTGGACCATAGATCAGAAATTTTTATTTTCCCGCGCGAACTCCCAGCGCGATCCCAGGTCAGCTTGGGATCGCGCTGCGCGCCCGGCGAAGATGGCAAGCCGCCGCCCACCTCGAACGGCCTTGCAGAGGACGAAGCCCTTCGGCGACGCCCCCCCCCTATCGATAGGTGATTTCCCAGCTGATCGTGACGGGACCGGTCGTTCCGGCGGCGGCGGCGCAGCTGGTCAGGCTGGTCATCGCGCCCGTCGGTGAGCGATAGGCCGGCTCGTCGGCCAGGGCGCGCGTCGAGCACGACAGCCCCTCGACCTTGAAACCGGTCACGTCGCCGGTTCCGAAGGCGGTTGTCCCGCCGCGGGTCTCGGCCTGGCCGGAGAAGCTGGCGAAGGCCAGGTCCGTGGCCTTGATCATGACGCCTGGCTTGGGCGTGAAGACATCGGTCCGACTGATCCGGCCCGGCTCGAACCGATAGGTGGTGCTGAGCCCGACCCGGTCATCGGCGACCGGAGCCTTGCCCCCCAGGCGATCCAGCTGGTCCTGAGCATAGCTAACCGTGGTCCGCGCGCCCCGGCCCTCCACCTTGACGCCCTTGGCGTAGGCCAGCGGCGCCAGTCGCGCGCCGTCCTCCAGGGTCAGGCGCGGCAGCAGTTGCGGAAACACCCCGTCGGCGACGCCCTGCAGCATCCCGGGCGAGAAGGGGATCGGATAGTAGGGCGTGTTCATGTGCTGCCCCTCGCCGCCATTGATGATCGGCAGACCGATCACGTGGCCGCCGTCCCGCAGGGTCACGACCAGACGGTCATATCGGCCCCGCGCGAACCAGGTGACGGTCCGTTTGGGCAGCCGGTCCAGCCAGGCCTGAAAGCCCGGGTCCGGCGCCTTGTCCTTGAAGCCGAGCTCGTTCCAGATCGCGTTCGTATAGATGTACTGCCGCCCCAGGCTGAGGTTCTCGCCCAGGATCCGGTGCTTGCCGCGATAGGCGTCCGTCCGCCGGCCGTGGCCCCACATGTCGACCGAGCTGGTGGCTGGATCGAACCAGAAGTCCATGTAGCGGGCCGCGACCCGCGCGCTGAACGCATAGGCCATGGCCTTCTCTTCCGGCGTCAGCACGCCCAGCTTGGCGGCGGCGGTCAGCACCTCGAGAAACGCCGTCTCGCCATAGGTCCCGATGCTGCGACCATATTCGAAGCCCTCGCCGCGCGGGTTGAGGCGCGGCAACATCAGGTCGACCGAGCGGCGCAGCCAGGCGCGGACCTCGGGGCTGGCGGGCATCCCGGCCTCGATCAGGCGGTGGCTGATCTCGCCGATCAGCAGGACGCTGTAACGGTCGAACCGCCCGTCGCCGTCTGTCTCGTCGGCGAAGCCGTACTGGCCGGAATATTGGCGATAGTGGTCCAGCGTGCGGGCCAGCAGGGCCTCGCTGGCGCTGGCGTCCTCCCAGCCCAGCCGATAGCGCAGCCGCGCCACGCTGAACGCCACGCCGTAATAGTTGTTGGGCAGGCCGATCAGCGTCATGTCGCGCTCGCGCACGAAGCGACGCCAGTCCAGCTTGGCCTTCAGCTTGTCCAGCGTGGCGGGCGAGATCGCCTGGTCCAGCAGCCCCGCCTGCTTCAGCATGACGATGGCCTGGCAGTAGTAGTAGACGCCCCAGGTCTCATTGGGGTCGTCGACCGTCATGTCGGCGATCTGGCGATAGGCGGCCAGGTACTTGGCCGACCTGGGATCGTTCCTCGGCGTGTCGATGATCAGATAGGCCAGGCCGACGGCGATCTTGCCCGGCAGGAACTTGTCGTCGGCCTCGAAGACCTTGACCCCGTCCAGGGTCATGTCGCGCTTTTCGGCCAGCAGCTTGTCGGCCAGCACGGCCATGCGCGGCAGCAGGCGCGTCTCGATCGTCTGGTTCATCGGCGCGACGGCGCCGGCGTAGAGCGGACCGCGCGGATCCTCGGCGGCGATGGCGGGAACGGCGCCGGCGATCGCGAGGGCCGCCGTCAGGAAAAGAAGATCACGCACGCGCATCGCTCGCTCATGGCGCCCGCCTCCCAGACGGGTCGGTTATTCGGACGCCATGGCGAAGCCGGCGGCGCCGAGTTGGCATGACCAATCTCAGCGCGCACCGATAGATGTCAAGTCGATTTGGTCTTACCAGTTAAACATGGTGCCATCCTGCAGGCGGTTCACCGGCAGGTAGGCGCGCTTGTAGTCGTACTTGGCGGCCTCGGCCTCGTCGATGTCGACGCCCAGGCCCGGCTGGTCGCCCGGATGCAACATGCCGTCGTTGAACGTGTAGGCGTGCGGGAAGACCGCGTCCGTTTCCGGCGTGTGGCGCATATATTCCTGCAGGCCGAAGTTCGGGATCGCCATGCCCAGGTGCAGGGCCGCGGCCATGGTCACCGGCGAGAGGTCGGTCGCGCCGTGGCAACCGGTCTTGACGTGGTGCAGGTCGGCGAAGGCGGCGATCTTCTTCAGGTTGGTGATGCCGCCCGCGTGCAGGACCGTCGCGCGCAGATAGTCGATCAGCTGCTCCTCGATCAGCTGCTTGCAGTCCCAGACGTTCGAGAAGATCTCGCCGACGGCCAGCGGCGTCGTCGTGTGCTGGCGGATCAGACGGAAGCCGGCCTGATTCTCGGCGGGAACGGAGTCCTCCAGCCAGAACAGGCGGTAGGGCTCCAGATCCTTGCCCAGGCGCGCGGCCTCGATCGGGGTCAGACGATGGTGCACGTCGTGCAGCAGGTGGACGTCCCAGCCCAGAACCTCGCGGGCCTTGGCGAACAGCTTGGGGGTGTGGCTGAGATAGGCCGGGGTCGACCAGACGTTCTCGGACGGCAGATCGTTGTCCGCCGGCTCGTAGAACATCTTGTCCTTGGACACGCCGTAGGTGCTGGGCAGGCCCGGCACGCCGGTCTGCAGGCGGATGGCCTTATAGCCCAGGCCCTTGTACCGGACGGCCTCGGCGATGGTCTCGTCGATCGTCTCGCCGTTGGCGTGGCCATAGACGGTGACGCCCACGCGGCTGGCGCCGCCCAGCAGCTGGTACAGCGGCAGGCCGGCGACCTTGGCCTTGATGTCCCAAAGCGCCATGTCGACGGCGGCCAGGGCGCTCATGCCCACGGGGCCGCCGCGCCAGTACGAGCCGCGGTAGAAGAACTGCCAGGTGTCCTCGATCTGGTGCGCGTCGCGACCGATCAGGCACGGGATCATGTGATCCTGGAGATAGCTGACGACGGCCAGCTCGCGGCCGTTCAGCGTGGCGTCGCCGACGCCGGTGATGCCGTCCTCGGTCGTGATCTTCAGAGTCACGAAATTGCGGCCGGGGCAGGTGACGATGACCTTGGCGTCGATGATCTTCAGCATGGACCTAAGGGGTTGGACGTGGCGTTAAGTGGCCTGACCACTTCTATAGAGATATCTGGCAAGATGCTAGTGGCCTTGCCAGTTTCCGATCGCCAAGGGCTGTAGCGAAGCGAGGAGGCTTGCAATAGGTTGAGCCAAACGCCGGCGCCGCGCCGGCTGGACCAGAAACATATGACCACTTCGACGGCCGAAACCCGCAAGCTCTACCAACAGGTCGCCAACGCGATCGCCGAGTCGATTCGCGACGGCCTGCACAAGCCCGGCCAGCGCCTGCCCTCCGAGCGCGACCTCGCCGAGGACTACAAGGTCAGCCGCCCAACCGTGCGCGAGGCGATGATCGCGCTGGAAATTCGCGGGCTGGTCGAGGCGCGTCACGGGTCGGGCGTCTATGTCACCGAAACCCCGCGCGCCGAGGCCGCCGAGCCCGAGCTCGACATCGGCGCCTTCGAGCTGACCGAGGCCCGCCGCCTGATCGAGGGCGAGGTCGCCGCCTTGGCCGCCGCCACCATCACCGACGAGGAGCTGGCCGAGCTGGCCGCGATCATGGACGACATGGTCGTGGAGAACGACAGCGATCCGCGCGGCGGCGAGCGCGCCGACCGCCGCTTCCACGTTTCGATCGCCCGCGCGAGCCGCAATAGCGCCCTAGTCACCGTGGTCGAGAACCTCTGGGACCTGCGCTACAAGTCGCCTCTGTGCCGGGCGATGCTGGAACGCGCCCGCCAGGTCGGCGTGCGTCCGCTGATCGACGACCATCAGGAGATCCTGCTAGCCCTCAAGGAGCGCGATCCGACCGCCGCCCGCAACGCCATGCGCGAACATCTGGGCCGCGTGATCGACAACCTCCTGACCGCCACCGAGATCGACGCCCTGGAACGCGCCCGCAAGGAAGTGGCCGCGCGCCGGACGGAGCTGGCGCGACGGTCGGCGATCTGAACGCCCCTACTTCCGATAAGCCGGCGCCGTCAGCCGGCTGATCGCCGCCGGCTCCGTCTTGGCGATCTGGTCGGCCTTGGCGGCGAAACCCGCGTCGCCATAGGCCCAGGCCGCCGCGTCGTAGAGCGGCAGGGCCTCGCGCGTGGCCTCCTGGGGCTTGAGGTCCTTGTAGGGAAAGGCCGCCTCGTCGCCGACGAACGGGGAGAGATAGTCGAAGGCGACGCGGATCCCCTGCCCCTTCGGCCCCTTGTAACGCCAGAGGTCGACGCCGACGCAAGGGCCGAGCTCGGCCAGACCGACCAGGGGCTCCAGCGCGAAATAGCTGTAGTGCAGCGCCTTGGTGCGGGCCAGTTCCTCGGGCAGCTTGCCGTCGGGCTGGATCTGCGGGTCGATGCGTCCCGGCCCCGCGACGGCGATCACCGCCTTGGCGAGGTCAGGCTGGCGCGCGAACAGGGCGAAGGTCGCCAGCTGGGCGTCGTACCAAATGCCGTGGTTGTTCTTGGCCGCGCGCTCCTCCAGGGCGGTCGGAGCGGTCCGCATCCACTGGACGTAGTCGGCGAACCAGCGCTCCAAGCCCTTCTGATCGGCGGCCGTCAGCACCTTGGACGGCGCCAGCACGCCGATCGACTCGACGACCCGCAGCAGACGATAGGTGTCGAGCACGCCCTCTGCTCGGCCCGGCGTGCGCCCCGGCACCCCCTGCGCGTAGGTCATCGACGGATTCATCCGCGTGGCCGGGTCCAGGAACCAGACGCGCAGCAGCGCGGCGGCCTTGGTCGCGTACCGGGGATCGTCGGTGAAGTAGTAGGCCAGCGACAGGGCCTCGACCGCGGCGGACATCCGCTCCATCCGGCTCGCGTCGAAGGCGTTGGTGTCCCGTTCGGGGTTCACCTCGCCGTCCCTGCGGACATAGGGCTCGCCGTTCGGCCGGGCGGGATCGGGCCACCAATACGGCCCCATCGAGATATAGTCGTGCTTGTCGCCGCTGGGCGGGACCCGGGACTTGTCGACGACGCTATAGACAGGTCCGGCCAACGCCTGGTCGGCGCGCGCGATCAGAGCCTTGTAGGCGGGCGCCAGGGCCGGGCTGTCGCGGTCGGCCTTGGCGGCGGCGAGCCCTCGAGGCTTCCAGCGAAAGGTGCGGCGACCGCCGAAGTCGGCGGCGTAGCCGTCACTGGCGCGGCAGACCGGCGCGCCGCCGACAGGGTCGGCCAAGGCAAGGCCGGGGACGCTGGCCAGCAGACTCGCGCACAGGGCCACGCCCCCGATCACCGATCGCACCATCCCGAAGCCTCCCGAAACGCCGATTTTCGCGGTCGCGACGGAGACCATAACCGATCACGAAAGGGCGGCAAGATTGGTCAGACCAAATTGGCCAAATAAGTTTGAGCCGCTGCGATTTCCCCTTTGCCGCGACGCCCCGCCGCCCGCGAAGCCTTGCACCGCGAACTTGACCACGCGTGACCCCGCCAAATGAAAGATCGTCGTTATTGAATAAAGTTCGATATTGAGTATCGATATTCATAAAATGAAAAAATGTTCATGTTCGCACAGTGCCAAAATATGCGTTCGGTTCCGACTTTTTGCCGATAAATTTTTGTAATGTTTCGTCGAAGCGAAGTTTTTGACTTATTGTCGCCTCAATCGGCGCAAGGCGTTGCCTTAAAGCGACAGCGCCAAGACAAAGCATTTACATATTCGTCATGTGCGATTGACCGCTTCGCCTTCCGACTTCTAAGCCGCCTCAACCGCCGATTTCGACGGGAACGTCAATCTTGGATCGGGCGTGAGGACGTCGGCCACCGCCGGCGCGGGCTGCCCGGAAGGATCGAAAATGAAGTACCAGATTACCCGGGGTCGTTTGCTCGCGACCACGATGATCGCGGGCATGGCCACGCTGGCCGGCTTCGCCGCGAACGCCCAGACCACCGCCCCCGCCGCCCCCGCGGCCGCCCAGAACAACGAGGTCGAGGCCGTCGTCGTCACCGGTTCGCTGCTGCGCCGCACCGACACCGCCACCCCGTCGCCGGTCACCGTCCAGACCAGCGAACAGCTGAAGGCCCAGGGCATCACCACGGTGGCCGACGCCATCCGCAGCCTGTCGGCCGACAATTCCGGCTCGGTTCCGGCCGCCTTCGGCAACGGCTTCGCCGCCGGCTCGACCGGCGTGGCCCTGCGCGGCCTTACCGTGAACTCGACCCTGGTCATGATCGACGGCCTGCGTAACGCCAACTATCCCCTGGCCGACGACGGCCAGCGCGGCTTCGTCGACCTGAACTCGATCCCGTTCAACGCGGTCGAGCGCATCGAGACGCTGAAGGACGGCGCCTCGTCGCTGTACGGCGCCGACGCCATCGGCGGCGTGGTCAACATCATCATGAAGTCGAACTACCAGGGCATGGGCGCGGACCTGTCGGTCGGCACGTCCCAGCATGGCGGCGGCAACCAGTACCGCTTCAACGGCGAGATCGGCCACGGCGACCTCGATACCGACAAGTACAACGTCTATCTGGATGTCGAGTACCAGCGCGACCAGCGCATCCGCATCGACCAGCGCGGCTATCCGTACAACACCAACGACCTGTCGGGCATTCCCGGCGGCCAGAACAACAATCCGGGCGCCGGCGGCAGCACCTTCTATGGTCAGGTCAAGCCGGCCACCCAGGGAACGCCCGGCGACATCTCGACCGGCGTGGCCGTCCCCGGCTCGCTGTGGCAACCGCTGCGCACCTGCGGCGCCAACGCTCCGCTGACCACCTCGGCGGGCGGGACCTATTGCGCCCAGAACCTCGCCACCTTCGGCGACGTTCAGCCCCAGCAGGAGCGCGCCGGCGTCTACGGCCGCTTCACGATCAAGCCGAGCGACGACTTCCAGGCCTATCTGTCGACCAGCTTCATGCAGTCGAAGACCTCGGTGACCGGCGGCCCTCCCGGCATCTCGTCGTCGACCCCGCACAACCTGTCGACCATCGTCCTGCCGGCGGTGCTGTCGAACGGCCAGTTGAACCCGAACGACCCGTTCGCGGCCCAAGGCTATGACGCCTTGATCCGCTACGCCTTCAGCGACCTGGCGACCGGCTCGCGCTACACCAACCGCATGGCCCGCATGGTCGGCGGCGTGGAAGGCACGACCCACGACTGGAATTACAAGGCCAATCTGGTCATCGCCCACGGCTGGCTGGAAAGCACGTCCAACGGCTTCGTCAGCTACAGCAACCTGCTGAGCGCGGTGAAGAACGGGACCTACAACTTCATCGACCCGTCGCAGAACAGCCAGGCCGTGCGCACCGCCCTCGCCCCGGCCCTGACCAAGACCTCGACCACCGACCTGGACTCGATCAACTTCGTGGCCTCGCGCGACGTCTTCAACCTGCCGGGCGGCCCCGCCCAGCTGGGTGTGGGCGGCGAGTTCCGCTACGAGGCCACGAACGATCCGGCCCTGAACCCGGTCAACGACGCGCAAGGCCTCGGCAACGCCCGCACCATAGGCAACCGCACGGTCGCCTCGGCTTTCGCCGAACTGGGGATGCCGGTGCTGAACAATGTCGAGCTGAACCTGTCGGGCCGCTACGACCACTATTCGGACTTCGGCGGCAACTTCTCGCCGAAGATCGGCATCAAGTACACGCCCATCAAGACCGTGGCCCTGCGCGCCACCTTCTCGAAGGGCTTCCGCGCGCCGTCGTTCTCGGAATCGGGCAACTCGGCCAGCCAGGGCTTCACGAACTTCTCGTTCACGAACTACCCGGCCTTCGTCGCGGCCCACGGCGGCAGCGAGTACACCAAGACCTACTCGCTCTCGAACATCACCGCGGCCAATCCCGACCTGAAGCCCGAGAAGTCGACCAGCTTCACCACCGGCGTGGTGTGGGCCCCGACGCGCGGCTTCAGCGTCGCGTTGGACTACTACCACATCAAGAAGAACAACGTGATCGCCCAGGCCAGCGCGGGGACGGCCATCGCCGCCTACTACGCGGGTCAAGCCATCCCGGCCGGCTATGTGGTGACCCCGGACCTGCCGGATCCGGATCACCCGACCGCCCTGCCGCGCATCCTGTCGGTGTCGTCGCCCTACATCAACGCCGACTCGCTGCGCACCAGCGGCATGGACCTCAGCGTCCAGAACACCATGTACCTGCCGGCGGACATCAAGTGGACCAGCAATCTGGAAGCCACCGCGATGTTCGACTTCAAGTACACGCAGGACGGCGTGACCTATAACTACACCGGCAAGGAAGCGCCTTACGCCCTGTCGTCGGGCGCCGGCACGCCGAAGTACCGCGCCTCGTGGAGCAACACCCTGACCCGCGGTCCGATCAGCTTCACCGGCACGCTGAACTATGTCAGCGGCATCCGTGAGATCGACGAGAGCTACACCGGCGACCAGTCGTGCCTCTACGGCGGGGACGGCTTCAAGTGCCACACCAAGGACTTCTACGACTTCGACCTGACGGGCCGGTACGACATCAACGACAAGACCACGGTCTATGCCGATGTGCTGAACCTGTTCGACGCGGGCCCGATGTTCAACCCGGCCAACTACGCCGCGGTGAACTGGAACCCGACCTACTCGCAGGCCGGCGCCGTGGGTCGGTACTTCCGGCTGGGCGTCCGCCTGAAGTACTGAGTTTCCGAGCTATCTCGCGTACCGGCCGCGTGAGTAGGGCCGGATGAGATGGAAGGGGCCGCCCGCGAGGGCGGCCCCTTTTCTTTTGGCGACCCGAAAAAATGGGCTGAACGGTCCGTTGCTCCGGGTGCGGAAACGCTCTCCAGTTACGTCAGTCTAGGGAGGAGCGGCGCGCCGATGCGTCCGCCCAGAGCTTACGGGGTTGGAAATGACGCGTGGCGGAGCGATGGCCGGAGCGGCCTTGGGCTTGGTGCTGGCCTTCAGCGGACTCAGCGGCGCGATCGCCGCCGACATCACACCGCCCGATAAGGCCTTCGCCCAGCCGGTCGGCAGCGACTACTTCCTGGCCAACTACACGGCCTACGAAGCCTATCTGAAGACGCTGGCCGGCCAGTCGGACCGGATGAAGCTGGTCGATATCGGCAAGACCGAGGAGGGCCGCACCATGTGGGTGGCCATCGTCTCGTCGCCGGCCAATCTGGCCAAGCTGGATCGCTACAAGGAGATCGCCCGCAAGCTGGCCAAGGCCGACGGCGTCAGGGAGGACGAGGCCCGCAAGCTGGCGGCCGAGGGCAAGGCCATCGTCTGGATCGACGCGGGCCTGCACGCCAGCGAGACCATCACCTCGCAGGGCCAGATCCAGGTGCTCTATCGGATGCTGACGCAGACCGATCCCGAGACCCTGCGGATGCTGGACGACACCATCATCCTGTTCGGCCAGGACAATCCGGACGGCATGGAGATGGTCTCGGACTGGTACATGCGGAACCAGGACCCCAAGAAGCGCGAGTTCGGCTCGCTGCCGCGCCTGTACCACAAGTACATCGGCCACGATAACAACCGCGACAGCTTCATGTCGTCGATGGCCGAGACGACCAACGTCAACCGGCAGCTGTTCCGCGAATGGTACCCGCAGATCATCTACAACCAGCACCAGACCGGCCCGAACGGCATGGTCGTGTTCGTTCCGCCGTTCCGCGATCCGTTCAACTTCAACTACGACCCGCTGGTCATGACCGAGCTCCAAGAGGTCGGCATGGCCATGCACAGCCGCCTGGTGGCCGAGGACAAGCCCGGCTCGGGCGCCCGCAGCGCCGCGCCCTACTCCACCTGGCACAACGGCATGGAGCGCTCGGTCGCCTACTTCCACAATTCGATCGGCCTTCTGACCGAAATCATCGGAGGCCCCACCCCGACGACGGTCAATCTGGTGCCGGAGCTGCAGCTGCCTGGCAACGACCGCCCCGCCCCGATCGCGCCGCGCGAATGGCATTTGCAGGACTCGCTCGACTACCAGTGGACGATGAACCGGGCGGTCATCGACTACGCGTCGCGCAACAAGGAACGCCTGCTTCTAGGCATCTGGAAGATGGGCGACAACAGCATCAAGCGCGGCTCGAAGGATAGCTGGACGACCACCCCGACCCGCGTCGAGGCGCTGGCCGCCGCGGGCAAGGACAAGCCGGGCCCCTACGGCGCGGCGATCGACCCCGGCCTGTACAAGACGGTGTTGCAGACGCCGGAGAGCCGCGACCCGCGCGGCTATGTGATCCCCGCCGATCAGGCCGATATGCCTACCGTCGTCGCGTTCCTGAACGCCCTGATCAAGACCGGCGTCGACGTGGACAAGGCGACCAAGCCCTTCGCGATCGCCGGCAAGACCTATCCCGCCGGCTCGTATGTCGTGCGGACGGCCCAGGCCTATCGCCCGCACATCCTCGACATGTTCGAGCCGCAGGATCACCCGCACGACCTGGAATATCCGGGCGGCCCGCCCAAGGCGCCGTATGACGTGACCGGCTACACTCTGGCCTACCAGATGGGGATCAAGTTCGACCGGATCCTGGACGGCTTCGAGGCCCCGACGACCCGCGTGCCGGACCTGATCTCGGTCGCGCCGGGCGCGGTGAAGGGCTCGGGCGGCGCGGGCTGGCTGATCAGCCACGAGGCCAACGCTAGCTTCACCCTGACCAACCGCCTGCTGAAGGCTGGCGCCAGGGTCTATTGGGTCAAGGACGGCGCCAAGGCCGGCAAGACGGCCTTTGGTCCCGGCGCGATCTTCGTCCCCGCCTCGCCCGCCGCCAAGGCGGTGATCGACAAGGGCGTCAAGGACCTGGGCATCGACGCCTACGCCGTGGGCGGCAAACCCTCGGGCGCGACCATCGCCCTGAAGCCGATCCGAGTCGGCCTGGTCGACGTGTATGGCGGCTCGATGCCGTCCGGCTGGAACCGCTGGATGTTCGAGAAGTTCGAGGCGCCGTTCCAGGTCGTGTACCCGCAGCGCCTCGACGCGGGCGACATCGGCAAGGACTTCGACGTCCTGGTGTTCCCGGACGGCGTCGTCCCCGCCCCGGCCGACGGCCCCTACAAGGCCGGACGCGGCGGGCCGCAGCCCAAGCCCGAGGCCATTCCGGCCCAGTACCGTTCCTGGCTGGGCCGGATCAGCGACGACAAGACCCTTCCCCAGATCGCCGACTTCGTGAAGGGCGGCGGTACGGTCGTGGCCATCGGCGCTTCGACGCGCCTGGCCCAGGCCCTGGGCGCCCCAATCGACGTCGCCACGGCCAAGATGGAGAACGGCCAGCTGAAGGCCCTGTCGACTCGCGAGCTCTACATCCCAGGCTCGGTTCTGCGCGCCAAGGTCGACGTCAAGCAGCCCCTGGCCTACGGCTCGGGTCCCGACATCGACGTCTTCTTCGACCGCAGCCCGACCTTCACCATCAAGGCCGAGGCCAAGGGCGTGGCCAAGGTCTCGTGGTTCGACAGCGACAAGCCGCTGCACAGCGGCTGGGCGGTCGGGCAGGAGCGGCTGAAGGGCTCGGCCGACATGCTCGACATCGACGTGGGCAAGGGCAAGGTCTTCGTCTTCGGCCCGGAAATCACCCAGCGCGCCCAGTCGTGGGGGACGTTCAAGTTCCTGTTCAACGGCCTGCTGTACGGGCCGGCGGTGAGCGGGAAGTAGGCGGGACGAGTTCCTCCCAAAACGAAGTTCGGCGCCGGAGGGGCAGCTCCGGCGCCGATGATCGCGTCCCGAGGGCTTCTCGGGGGGAGGGATGACCCGGGAGGGGCGCGATCGCTCCGGCGTGGGCGGTGGACCGCCCAGACCGAAGATCTAGATGAACCGCTTGCTGAAGTTCACGTACCAGTAGCGGCCCGTCGCGTTGTGCAGCGAGCCGTAGTAGCCAAAGTTCGAGGCGGACAGCGGCGGGTCCTTGTCGCCGACATTGCGAACGCCCAGGCGGACCGTCGAACCGGCCAGACGGCCGTCGTCGAAGGCGTATTGACCGTAGAGGTTCACGGTCGTCCACGCGTTCAGCTTCCAATAGCGCCCATCGATCAGGGTGGAGCCAGTGTCGAACACCTCGCCCACATAATTGACGAAGGCGCCCGCCCCCCAGCCGCCCTGACGCCAGGTCAGGCTGGCGCCGCCGCGAAACTCGGGAAAGCCGCCCAGCTTGATCTGGTTGCCGGACGAGACGATCGAGACGCCCGGCAGCTTGCCAGCCGCCGCCGCCTCGATCAGCAGCCGTTCGATCGGGCTGGGGGCCTGGTCGAACTTCAGCAGCTTGGCGACATTGACGTCCAGGCTAAAGTCGCCCCAGCGTGTCCCGTCCAGGTCATAGCCAAGCGAGAAGTCGACGCCCTGGACCACGCGCGGCTGAAGGTTGGCGTAGGTGTCGTTGATATAGGCGATCGCCCCGACGGTGTTGGTCCCGACCGGCGCGTCGCGCACGACATTGGGATTGAAAGAGCCGCTCTGGCGCAGCAGCCAGTCGTAATAGATCTGGTTGCCCCCGCCCAGAATGCCGATGACGTTCTTCTCGCGGATCGACCAGAAGTCCGTCGTCAGGGTCAGCTTGCCCAGGGCGGCAGGGATGAAGCTCGGCTGGTAGACGAAACCGATGGTGGCGTTGTCGGCCTGCTCGGGCTGGAGGGTCTTGTTGCCGCTGCGCACTTCCAGCGTCGAGGCGCTGGCGCAGGTGGTCGCGGCCGGATTGTTGATCTTGCACGCCGCCCAGTCGGTGCGGGTGTTGGAGACGGTCGAGCCGTCGCTATAGAACTGCGGCAGGTTCGGCGCGCGGAAGCTCTGCGAGACCGAGCCGCGCAAGGCGAAACCCCGGCCGACCTTCCAATAGATCGCGCCCTTGGGCTTGAGCACATTGCCGAAGTCGGAATAGCGCTCGTCGCGGGCGGCGATCTGCAGGCTGACCTCCTCGACGAACGGGATGCGCATCTCCGGCGAGATCACCGGAACGGCGAGCTCGAAGAAGGCCGAGGCGACTTGGCGATGCGCGGCGACGTCCGGGGCGGCCGAGGCGCCCATCACGTCGGTGTCGTAGGTCACGCCGGTGACGGTGTTGGTGTACTTGATCGTCCCATCCAAGCGCTTGTCGCGATTGTCGTCATAGGTCTCGCGCCGCCATTCGACGCCGGCCGCCACCCCGACATCGCCGCCCGGCAGCCGGAAGAGGTCCTTCCGGGAGATCTTGAAGTCGGCCAGGGCCAGAGAGGTCTCGCTGACGCGATAGACGTTGATCAGGAACGAGTTGATCGTGTCCCGGCCGTTCGGCGTGGCGTCGCCCAGGGAATAGTTGTCGAGGCCGCCGCCGTTGAACGGGTTGTAGGCGCTGGCGTCCGTGCGGTTCAGCGCCTGCTGGAACAGGGTGTTGCTGATCGCATTGTGCGTCATGTCCTTGGTGCGGGCCGTCGAATAGAGCAGCGCCGAATCCCACTTCCAGCCGCTCCAGTCGCCCTTCAGCCCGCCCAGCAAGCGGTAGCTGTCGTCGGTGACGGTGTAGGTGCGCGGACCCGCGTCGACCGGGCGATAATTGGTGATGGTCATCGCCAGGCCGGAGGCCGGGACGCCGCTCAGATTGGCCAGCCGATTGGGACTGGTCGCCGGACCGAAGGGATTCCAATAGGCGTTGGCGGCGATGCTGATCGGCGCCGAGCTGATCGGCGCCGACTGCTCGCGGCTTCCGGAGAACAGGGCGTGGTAATAGCCCGCCTCGCCATAGGCGGTGACCGCGCCGAAGTCGTGCTCGACCGTCGAGAACAGGTTGAACCGCTCCAGCCCGCCCTTCAGCGTCCGGTCTGGGTTCTCGTCATAGCGCAGCGGGCGGTCGGCGGCGCCCGTTATCACGCCGGCCTTAAGGCATAGGTCGCCGGCCAGCGGGGCGCTGGAACAGCCGGCGGCCGTGTTGCTGGTCGGCTCGACGTGGAACACGCCCGAGGTCGTCAGGGCGCTGGCGCCTTGGCGCACCGTCGTCGAGGCCGGGATCACCGTGAACGCGCCCCAGGGGCTGGAGGTCGAGCGGTTGTCGAAGGCGGTGTCGCCCTCCCAGGGCGTGCCGACCGTCGCGGCGCGATGATCCTCGCTGGCCGCGTAGGCGCGCTCGCTGGCCATCAGGCGGCCGTGGGCGGTGTAGCCGCCGAACAGGGTCAGGCGCGTGCCGTCGGCCAATCGCGTCCCGGCCTTCACATTGACCGTCCCCTCGCGGTAGCCGGTCCCTTCCGAGCCGCCGGCCTGAGCCTCCATGCGCAGCCCCCGGAACCGGGTGTCCAGCACGACATTGACCACGCCCGCCACCGCGTCGGCGCCATAGATGGCCGCCGCCCCGTCGCGCAGCACCTCGACCCGCTTGATGCCCGCCACCGGAAAGGCGTTGGTGTTGACGGTCTGGACCGGCACCAGGTTCTCGGTCTGGCTGCCCGGCGCGAGCACGGCGCGGCGGCCGTTCAGCAGGGCCAGGGTGTTGCCGGTCCCGAGGCTGCGCAGGTTCAGCGACGCGACGTCGCCGCGCGCGTCGTTCAGATTGCCGGTGGTGCGAGCCTCCTGGAACTGCACGTCGCCGGCCTGGGGGATCGCACGAAACAGCTCGTCGCCGGACACCGCGCCGGTCGCCAGGATCTCCTTCTCGCCGATCACGGTCACCGGCAGCGCGGCGGTGCGCTTGGCGCCTTCGATCTGGGAGCCGACGACCACCAGGGTGTCGACAACCTGGGCCTCTTCTTCAATCGCGCGGGCCCCCGCGCTCGAGGGCTGGGGGAGCGGAGACGGCGCCGTTTCGGCCGGAACGGACCGCAGGGTCACGGTCTTCCCGTCGTCCGACTGAACCACCAGACCGGCCGCGCGCGCCAGGCGCGTCAGCGCCTCGCCGTCCGACAAGGTTCCGGCCACCGCCGGGGTGCGCTTGCCCGACGCCGCCTCGAAGGGGAACAGGACTTGCCGGCCCGACTGCCGGGCGAAGGTCTGCAACGCCGCCACCGCGTCGCCCGCCGGGATGTTAAAGCTGTGACGCGCGTCCTCGGCCAGGGCCGGCCCCGCCAGCACCGCCGCCGCCACGGACGTCATCAGGAAGCCGCGAACCCTGCGGCCGCGCCGGTCGGACATGCCTCTTAGCCACCCCCTGTTGGTCCCAGCCCTCGCGCGCGCGGGAAGGACTCTTCGATAGACCGACGTCCCCAAGTCGGGCTTCCGCCAGTCCCAGGGGAAGTTTTTGCGCGTCAGCTCCGGCGCGTCAGGCGGATGGCGCCGTCGGCGCTTTCGGACGCCCGCACCGGGAAGGCGCTGGTCACGGCGGCGACGAAGCTCTTGGGCTCGGTGGTCTGGAAATAGCCCGCCAGGCGCAGGCCCGAGATCGACGGGTCGGCGATGCTGATCTGCTGGCGGTTGTAGCGATTGAACTCGGCGACGGCCTGGGCCAGCGACTGGCCGTTCAGGGCGATCGCCCCCTGTCGCCAGGCCAGGGTCCGGTCGATCTCGCTGTCGGAGACCGGCTGGGCGCGGCTGACGCCGCCGCCATAGGTCGCCGCCACGCCGGCGCGCAGCTTCAGCTCCTCGCGGCCTTGAGCCGGCGCGGCGTCCAGCTCGACCTGGCCCCGCTTGACGGTGACCGCGCCGCCGTCGCCGGCCACGCGCACGGCCAGCTCGGCGCCGCCGTCGGCCTCCAGCACCGCGTCGGCGGCCTTGACCACGAAGGGGCGGATGTCCTTGGCGGCCTCGAACACCGCCTCGCCCCGCACCAGCTTCACCTCGCGCACGCCGTGGGCGTAGCGGACCACGACCTTGCTGTCGGTGTTCAGCTCGATGCGGCTGTTATCGCTGAGCACGACGACCCGGCGCTCGCCGATGGCGGTGGCGTAGGCGGTCGAGGTCCCGAACGACATCGTCCCGCCGATCACCAGGGCCACGGCCGCCGCCGCCGCCAGCCCTCGCGCCCAGGGCGCGCGGCGCAGGCTGGGCAGGGCGGGACGCCGCGCGGGCGCAAGGATGTCGCGGTCGGGGACGCTCTGGCCGGGCCGGTACGCGCGCAGCCGCTCCATCCGCTCCCAGGCAAAGGCCTCGCGCTCGAAGGCGGCCTCGTTCTCGCAGCTCTCGCCGCGCCAAGCCTCGAAAGCGGCGCGATCGGCGTCCGAGCACGTCGCGGCGTCAAGCCGGACCACCCACTGGGCGGCCGCCAGCCTCACCGCTTCGCGTCGTGATCCCGTCTCCCGCCCCATGAGCGCCCTTCGTCGACCCTGCTCTTGCGTCCGATACGCCGTCCGAGCTTGTCGGAACAGGAGCGCAGACCCTTCACCAGATGCTTCTCAACAGTAGAGACGGACAGCCCCATCCGAACCGCTATCTCCTCCGGTGAGAGGCTATAAACTTTTCGCAACGTGAAGACGCGGCGACACTGTGTCGGAAGTTCGGCGATCGCCTCGGCCAGCGCGCGCAGCTCCTCGCGCGACTCAAGAATGCTGTGCGCGCCGGGAGCCTCGTCGATCGGTTCGATGCGATCGAAATCGGCGACGGCGGTGATGGTCAGCACCTTGCGCCGGCGCAGGGCGTCGAGGGCGCTGTTGCGCAGGATGCGGGTGCAGAACGCCCCCGGATTGCTCACCTCGCGCCAGGTCTTGCAGGCGATGGCGCGGGCGAAGGTCTCGTGGACCAGATCTTCCGGATCGGTCTGGCCGTCGCGGCAGAACTGCCGCGCATACGCCAGCAGGTCCGGTTCCAGCGGCAGGATTTCCCGCCGGAACCAGGCGCGCCGATCTTCATCTTCTTGCGCCATGAACGCTCCCCTCGGGGCGCAGCCAAGCCCATCGCGCGCGGGTTGGCAAGCCGGCGAGGCCGCCAGCGCCGTCGCCGACGCCGAATGCCCGCCGCTTGATCATCGCCTGACCGGGCGGAGTCGCCAATCAGTCCTCGATCGGACGATTCCGCGTGTCCTTGAGGAAAAGCCCGCCGACGACCGCGGTCACCGCCGCGATGATCACCGGGTACCAGAGCCCCGAATAGATATCGCCGGTCGCGGCCACGATGGCGAAGGCCGTGGTCGGCAGGAAGCCGCCGAACCAGCCGTTGCCGATGTGGTAGGGCAGCGACATGGCCGTGTAGCGGATCCTCGTCGGGAACAGTTCGACCAGCATGGCGGCGATCGGGCCGTAGACCATGGTCACGTAGATGACCAGAAGCGCCAGCAGGCCGACGACCTTGGGCTGGTCGACCCGCTTGGCGTCGGCCTTGGCCGGATAGCCGGCGACCTTCAACTGATCGGCCAGCTCGCCTTCCCAAGCCTTGCGCGCGGCGGCGAAGGCCTTGCCGGTCGCGCCGGCCGGATCGAAGCCCGACAGGGTGACGCGGCCGACCTGGACCGTGGTCGGCGCGCCTGTCCCGGCGTCGATGACGCGATACGGCGCCCCGGCCTTGGCCAGCGCGGCCTTGGCCACGTCGCAAGGGCTGTTGAACTTGGCCTTGCCGATCAGGTCGAACTGGAAGGCGCAGGTGGCCGGGTCGGTCGAGACCGTGACGGGCGCGGCGGCCTCGGCCTGGGCCAGCATCGGGTTGGCCGCGACGGTCAGCGCCTTGAAGATCGGGAAATAGGTGGCCGCCGCCAGCAGGCAGCCAGCCAGGATGATCCACTTGCGGCCGATCCTGTCCGACAGCCAGCCGAAGATCACGAAGAACGGCGTGCCGATCAGCAGGCCCGCGGCCACCAGCAGGTTGGCCTGGGCGCCGTCCAGCTTGAGCACCTTCTCCAGGAAGAACAGGGCGTAGAACTGGCCGGTGTACCAGACCACCGCCTGGCCCATCGTCAGACCGACCAGCGCCAGCAGCACGATCTTCAGGTTCGCCCACTGACCGAACGCTTCGGCCAGCGGCTTCTTGGTCCCCTTCCCCTCGGCGATCATCCGCTGGAAGGTCGGGCTCTCGTGCAGCTTCAGGCGGATCCACAGCGACACGCCCAACAGCAGCAGCGACACCAGGAACGGGATGCGCCAGGCCCAGGCCTTGAAGGCGTCTTCGCCCAGGTGCGTCCGCGTGGCCAGGATCACGGCCAGCGACAGGAAGAGCCCGATGGTCGCCGTCGTCTGGATCCAGCTGGTGTAGAAGCCCCGCTTACCCGCCGGCGCGTGCTCGGCGACATAGGTCGCCGCCCCGCCGTACTCGCCGCCCAGCGCCAGGCCCTGGACCAGGCGCATGACCACCAGGGCGATCGGCGCGGCCACGCCGATCTGGGCGTAGGAAGGCAGAAGGCCGACCACGAAGGTCGACAGGCCCATCAGCAGCATGGTGATCAGGAAGGTGTTCTTGCGGCCCCAAAGGTCGCCCAGCCGGCCGAAGATCACCGCCCCCAGCGGCCGGATCGCGAAGCCCGCCGCGAAGGCCAGCAAGGCCAGGATGAAGCCGGTCGTCTCGTTGACGCCCGAGAAGAAATGGCTGGTGATGATCGGCGCCAGCGAGCCGTAGAGATAGAAGTCGTACCACTCGAACACCGTGCCCAGGGACGACGCCCCGATCACCAGCACATCGCGCCCCCCGCCCTGCTTCGCTTCGCCGGACGCGGCCTGGACCTTAGCCCCCATCGACAACTCCTCCCCCTTGATCGCGCCGCGTTCCCCCGCGGTCGCCCATGCTTGAACGACCCTAGCTCAGCGAACGCGACTCTCGCGAGCCGCAAATTTGATAGCGGTCACTTTCTTGCCCTGGGCGCGACGGGTTGTCGCAACCTCACGCTTGAGGCGGTTGATCCCGCGTGTCGTCCCTGCACCCGACGGTCAAGCTCGGACCGTCACAACAAAGGGTGTTCAAAATGAACGTCTCCAGCCTCTCCGCCGTCCGTCCTCAAATGGCCGTGCGCGCGCCCGAAGCCCTCGAAAGAGGTCCCGACCGTGACGGCGACGCCGACGACGGCGGCAAGACCGCCGCCATCAAGGCCGCGCCGGCTCAAGGCACGGGTCTTCGGGTGGACACCACGGCGTAAGGCCGAGGAGTCCATGCCTTGGGGAGGACCCCGCCCCGACGCCCCCCAAGCCGGCGTGGTCCTCCCCTTCTTTCCAGCCCCTCGAAGCGCTAGAGCGGGAGGCTGAAAGTGGGAACCGGTTTCAGCTTATCTCACGCTCTAAACATCTGATTTAGAGCCTTTTTGACGCCTGAAATCGATTCCGATTTCAGGCTAAAGGCTCTAAGCCTGTCGCGGACCTTCGCAACGAGAGCCGCCGACATGACCGTTTCCCGGATCGCCCGCCGCGCCATGCTGGGCGGCGCCCTGCTCCTGGCCCTCGCCTCGCCCGCTCTCGCCGCCGGCAAGCCGCGCGTGGCGATCGAGACCGACAAGGGGACGATCGTGGTCGAGCTGGAAGACAAGAAGGCGCCGATCACCTCGGCCAACTTCCTCGCCTATGTCGACCGCCATCGCTACGACGGCGGCGCCTTCTTCCGCGCCAACAGGGCCAAGGGCGAGCCCGGCGGCGGCTCGATCCAGGGCGCGCCCAAGCCCTATTCCCGCCGGATGCCGGCCATCGCCCACGAGAGCACGCTGAAGACGGGCCTGCGCCACAAGGCGGGCGCGATCTCGATGGGTCGCGACGCGCCGGGCACCGCCACGGCCGACTTCTTCATCTGCGCCAGCCCCCAGCCCTATCTCGACGCCAAGCCGGGCAAGAGCGACGCCGACGCCGGCTACGCGGTCTTTGGCCAGGTGGTGTCGGGCATGGACGTCGTGAAGAAGATCCTCGCCGGCCGCACCGACGGCCCCGCCACCGTCCCGGCCATGAAGGGCCAGATGCTGAACCCGCCGGTGAAGATCATCGCGATGAAGCGCCTGGGGTAGAGCGCGGCCGCCGGTTGACGGCCCAGGGCGTATGAGGCTTTCTAAGTTCAGCGCGCCCCTGGAGCGCCGCCTGTCCGCGGCAAGGGAGATCCTCCCGTCCAGTCAGACCTGAAGTCTTACGAACCCTTCTTCCGGCCTTCGTAAGCGGACGATCGGCCATGGGAAGGAAGGTTTGCCATGAGCCGCGCGCTCACGCCCAAAACTCGGATCGAGACCCTACGCAAGGACGCCAAGCGGTGGCTGAAGGCCCTGCGCGCCGGCGCCGCCAACGCCCGCGCCCGCCTCGCCGCCGCCTGGCCGGACGCGCCGGCCGAACCGTCTCTGCGCGACATTCAGCACGCCCTGGCCCGCGAATATGGCCAGGAGAGCTGGATCGCCCTCAAGGGCGCCGTCGACGACCTGGCCATCGAACGCCAGAGCCGCGCCCAGCGGATCGAGGCGATCCTTCGCCACGGGTGGGACGGCGAACCGGCCATCGCCCGTCGCATCCTCAAGCGCCATCCCGAGCTGGCGACCGACAGCCTGTTCACGGCCGCCGCCGCCGGCGATCTGGCGACGGTCGAGCGGCATCTGGCCCGCGACCCGGACGCCGCTCGGCGCGTGGATCCCTCGCGCGGCTGGACGGCCCTGGCGCATGTCGCCTACGGCCGGCTGGACGACGTCAACGGCCTGGCCATGGCCCGCCTGCTGCTGGACGCCGGGGCCGATCCGAACTTCGGCTTCACCGACGACTGGGAGACGCCGTTCAAGGTGTTGACCGGGGCGATCGGCCTGGGCGAAGGCGCGAAATCCAGCCATCCGCAAGCCGAGGCGATGGTCGCCCTGCTGATCGCGGCGGGGGCGGACGCCTACGACTCCCAGTCGCTGTACGATGTCTCGATCGTGGGGGCCGACACCCATTGGTACGACATTCTGTGGCGCCACGCCGACGCGGCGGGGAAGCTCGACGACTGGCGGGTCCGGGGACCCGGCCGCCTGGGCGATGGCCTGGGCTGCTCGACGCTGGACTATCTGCTGGGGAACGCCGTCGGCCAGAACCACCTGGACCGCGCGCGCTGGCTGCTGGAGCGCGGCGCGAACGCCGGGACGTTTCACGCCTACGCCAAGCGGTCCGTGCATACGGTCGCGCGGTTATCGGGCTTCGCGGCCATGGCGGAGCTGCTGGAGGCCCACGGCGCGCGGCCGGAGGCGCTGGGCGGCGTCGAGGCGCTGCAGGCCCTGGCGCTGGCGGGCGACGAAGCCGGCGCGCGCGCCCTGGTCGCCGCCCAGCCGGCCCTGGTCGGCGACGCCCGACCGCTGCTGGCGGCGGCCGAGCACGGCGCGGCGGGCGCGGTCGGCCTGCTGCTCGACCTGGGCGTCGATCCGGGCGCCAGCGACCACGACGGAATCACGCCGTTGCATCGCGCCGTGCAGTCCGGCTCGTTGGAGGCGGTCGAGCGCCTGCTGGCGGCGGGGGCCGACGTCGACCGGCGCGAGCGCAAATGGCGCGGCTCGGCGCTGAGCTGGGCCTTGGTGCTGGGAAAGCCGCGTCTGGTCGAGCGCCTGACGCCGATCAGCCACGACGTCCGCGCCCTCGCCAGCCTGGGGAGTCTGGAGCGGCTGGCGGCGGTGCTCGACGCCCGGCCGGAGCTGGCCAACGCGGTCTTGCCCGGCGACGCCCCCACGCCGCTGTTCTGCCTGCCCGACGACGAGGAGGACGCGGTGGCGACGGCGCGCCTCCTGCTGGCGCGCGGGGCGGACCGGCGCGCGCGCAACGACAAGGGCGACACCGCGGCCGACGCGGCCCGCAAGCGCGGGCTGGACGAGGCGGCGACCTTGCTGGGTGTCTAGACCCCCTCAGGCCACGGTCTTGAACGGCGCCGCCGCAGCCTCCGGCGGCGGCGCGGGGCAGTTCTGGGCCAGGAACTGTCCGTGGCTGGGCAGGCCGGCGACCTCGGCGGCCAGCATCGGCTTCGACTGGTCCAGGGTCTGGGCGATCACCGCGTAGGGCGCGGTGTCGACCAGCTGCTGGTAGCGGCGCGGGCGCACGCCCATGCCCTCCATGATCGACTGCCAGGACGGGTTGCGGAACATCTCGTCGACCCCTTCGCGCAGCACCCCGTGGGCCTGGAAGAGCGCCATGCGTTCCTTCAGGCTCTCGGGGATCGGCGCCTGGCGGACGTCGCGCCAGAACGGCGTGTCGTCGCGCTGGGTCGTGCAGTAGTGCAGCACGATGAAGTCGCGGATCTCTTCATAGTCGGCGACCATGCGCCGATTGTATTCGGCGGCCAGGGTCGGATCGAAGTCGCGGTCGGGGAAGAAGCGCAGCAGGAAGTCCACGCCGCGATAGATCAGGTGCAGGGCCGTCGACTCCAGCGGTTCGATAAAGCCTCCCGCCAGGCCCACGGCCACGACGTTCTTGTCCCACAGGCGGCGGCGCACGCCGGTCTTGAACGGGATGAACATCGGCTCCATCAGCGCCGGTCCCTGGAGATTCCTCACCAGTGTGGCGCGGGCCTCGTCGTCGCCGAGATGGCGACTGCTGAAGACGTAGCCGTTGCCGGCCCGGTGCTGCAGCGGGATGCGCCAACGCCAGCCGGCGTCCTCGGCCCTCGACAGGGTGAAGGGATGCGGATCGCCAACGTTCTGGGTCTGCACCACCACGGCGCGGTCGCACAGCAGCATGTCCGACCAGTCGTCGAACGGCGCGTTCAGGGTCTTGCCGATCAGCAAGGCGCGGAAGCCCGAGCAGTCGATGAAGAGATCGCCCTCGACCTCGCGGCCGTCCTTCATCACGACCTTGGCGACCGCGCCGTCCGGACGGGTGACGACGTCGGTGACGATGCCCTCGGTGCGCTTGACGCCGCGCGCCTCGGCGAAGTCGCGCAGGAACTTGGCGACCAGCCGCGCGTCGACATGCAGGGCGTAGCTGGCGCCCGAGATCAACGAACGCTGGGCGCGGAACGGCAGCATGAATTTCCACTGGTCGGCCATGACCGTCCCCGGCGCGAAGTCCTGCAGCTCCGAAGGATGGCCGTTGGCCTTGGCGCGCAGCCAGCACTGATAGAACTCGTGCGGACCGATCGGGCCGCCGATGGCGCCGAACGGGTGGTAGTAGTGCTGGCCCTTCAGCTTCCAGTCC
Source organism: Caulobacter vibrioides OR37 (assembly GCF_000372645.1). GTDB lineage: Bacteria > Pseudomonadota > Alphaproteobacteria > Caulobacterales > Caulobacteraceae > Caulobacter > Caulobacter vibrioides_E. The sequence goes on from NZ_APMP01000028.1 coordinate 48,669, forward strand.
TCGAAGCGGATGCCCAGCTTGAAACTGGCCTGGGTGGCCTGGATGAAGGCGCGCTCGTCGATGCCCAGGCTGGCGATCAGTTGCAGGAACGGCGGGATGGTCGACTCGCCCACGCCGATCGTGCCGATCTCCTCGGACTCCACCAGCTCGACCTGGCAGCCGCCGTTCTGGAAATAGTGGCTGAGCATCGCCGCCGTGATCCAGCCGGCCGAGCCGCCGCCGACGATGACGATCTTACGGATGGCGTTGGGGTTGGCGTGGCTCATCGTCTTATCCTAGCGCGCCGCCGTCATGGCGGCCGGGCGGGAGAATTGGTCGAGGAAGGCGCCGTGGGTCGGGGCCGAGGCGACGGCCTCGCGCACGGCCTGGCGCATCCGGGCCAGCGGCGGGCCCAGCGCCTTGGCGTCGACGCCGTCCAGCGCCGGGTCGATCCCCTGGGGCAGCAGCTCGAAGCCGGCATAGATCGCCATCCAGCTGGTCGGCGCGAACATCTCCCAGCGATAGCGCACGAAGTGGCCGCGCTGGACGAACAGCTCGACCTTGCGCTTGAGATCATCGGGCAAGGCGACGGCGTTGCAGTCGCGCCAGAACGCCGTGTCGCCCCGCCGATTGGCCCAATAGTGCAGGATGATGAAGTCGCGCACCCGCTCCATCTCGCGGCGCGACCAGTCGTTGAACTCGTCGGCCAGCTCGGGCGCGAGGTCGCGGTCTGGAAACAGCGCCTTGATCTTCTCGATGCCTGTCTCGATCAGGGCGATCGAGGTGCTTTCCAGCGGTTCGAGGAAGCCGGACGCCAGGCCCAGCGCGATGACGTTCTTGTTCCAGACCTTCTTGCGACGGCCCGGGGTGAAGGTGATCCGGCGCGGCTCGTGCAGCAGGGCGTCGGGCACGGCGGCCTTCAGCTCGGCCAGGGCGTCCTCGTCGCTGATATAGCGGGACGCGTAGACATAGCCGTTGCCGTGGCGATGGCGCAGCGGGATGCGCCAGCGCCATCCGGCCGCATGGGCCGTGACGTCCGTGTACGGCATGGGCTCGCCGACGCCCTCGCTCTGTACGGCCCAGGCCCGGTCGCAGAACAGCAGGTCGCTCCAGTCCTCGTAGCCGGCGCCCAGCGCCTCCTCGATCAGGAGTCCCCGGAAGCCCGAACAGTCGATGAAGAGGTCGCCCTCCAGCGTCTGGCCGTTTGACAGGTCCAGCGAGGCGACGCGGCCGTCGTCGGATCTCAGATTTACCTTGACGATCCGAGCGTCGATCCGGCGCACGCCGTTGTCCTCGGCTACCCGGCGCATCAGCTGGGCGAACAGACTGGCGTCGAAATGCAAGGCCCAGTCGTACACCGAGGCCGTCGAGGCCGGATCGCGCGGCGGCGGCATGAACTTGCCGGCCCTGGCCAGCGACGCGCCCAGCGAATAGTCGGCGATGTCGGTCGGCTCGCCGCCCTCCGCGAGCTTTCGCCAATAGTGGTGGAACGGCACGCCGTTCAGGTCCTGGCCGAAATGGCCGAACGGATGGATGAAGCTTTCGCCCTCGCGCAGCCAGCCGTTGAAGCGGATGCCCAGCTTGCAGGTCGCCTGCGTCGCCCGCATCACCTCGGCGTCGGACAGGCCCAGCGACCGATAGAAGCCGCGAATGGTGGGAATGGTCGCCTCGCCCACCCCGATCGCGCCGATCTCGGCGCTTTCGACCAGGGTGATCTCCAGAGGTCCGCCCTGGAAGTGCCGGCGCAGGGCCGCGGCGGCCATCCAGCCGGCGGTCCCGCCGCCGACGATCACCAGCTTCTGGATCCTGCCTTCACCCATCGAACGCTCCCACCCGGTCTCTTGTCGTCCGGCTGCCCAACGCTAACGGCTCACGCCAGCATCGGACAGCCCGCCTCCCGCGAAAAAGCGCCGCCGTGGGGCTTCCACGGCGGCCAGCAGGAGGTGACGGGGAGGCCCTACCAGCGAGCCCGGATGCCCAGCGTGTAGCGGGGCTCGAACTCGTTCTGGTTGGCGTACTGGGTCTTTCCGGGGGCGAACCGCAGATAGTAGTTCTCGATTTCGCCGGTCACGTTCGACCCGTTGAAGTAGACGGTGACGTTGTCGCGAACGTTGTAGCTGACGTTCACGTCCACATAGCCGGTGGCCTTCTGCATGATCGGGATGACCGCGTCGCCGCCGCCGCCCATCGTGCCGGACAGGCGATCGGTGCGGTAGTTGTAGGCCACCCGCGCCTGCAGCTTCTGGTCCTGATACCAGCCCACCAGGTTGAACTGGTGCTTGGAGTTGTCGAAGAACGGGATCTCGCTGCCGGTCAGGTCCTTACGGCTCTCGTGGCTGGGCGAGTAGGTGTAGTTGGTGTCGACGCCGAAGTTCGACAGCAGCCGCACGTCCGGGATGACGTCGCTGAACGCCACCTTGGCCCCGACTTCCAGACCCTTCACCGAGCCGCCGTCGCCCTGGATGGGCAGGCTGACATTGACCGTGCGGCGGATGACGCCGTCCTGGTCGGGGAAGCGGCCAGTGGTCTGGCCGCCGGTGACGAAGCTGTCGATCTTCAGCTGGAACGCCGAGATGTTCAGCATCGAGGCGCGCCCGAAATAGTATTCCACCGCGCCGTCGAAGTTTGACGAGCGCCAGGGATCCAGGTTCGGGTTGCCGTCGGCGTTGGCGCTGGTCACGCAACGGACGTTCGGCAGGGCCGCGCCGCAGTCGGCGGTGTTGATCTTCAGGCCGCCGCCATAGCTGCCCAGGTCCAGCGGCTGCATGGTCTTGGCGTAGGCGAAGCGGAACTTCCAGTGGTCGTCCAGGTCGTAGACCGCGTTCAGCGACGGCAGCCAGTCGGTGTACTTGCGCGAGGTGACCTGATCGCCCGCGTCGGCGTTGGTGTCGCCGTAGTTGCGGGTGTCGCCGGTCAGGTTCTGCTTCACCGTCAGCTTGGTCTCGATGACGTGCAGGCCGACGTCGCCGTGCAGATTGCCCAGCGCGAAGTTGAAGGCGCCATAGGCGCTCTGCTCCTTCAGCGTCACGTCGTAGGTCTGGCCAGGAACGATCTCGCGGATCGCGCCGCCGAACACCTTCTTGTGGAAGGCCTCGACATTGTCGAAATCGCGCGGATCGACGGCCCAGAAGCCCGGAATGCCGGAGGTGACGCCACCCAGGTTATTCACCCAGATCAGGTTGTTGTAGGTCCCGAGCTTGGTCGGCTTGTTGACCGTATAGCCCTGGAACACCGGCTTGCCCGTGACTGGATCGGGCACGAACTCACCCGCCTGGCACTGGTTCTGGTTCATCACGACGTCGATGGCCTTCCACTGGGCCTCGCAGCCCGAGGCCGGCACCGGCTGGCCATTGGCCTGCACCGCGCCCGGCGTGCCGCCGTAGAAGTTCGAGAACAGGTGGAACTGCTCGACGCTGACCGAGCGGTCGCTGAACCGCACGCCGCCATCGACCTTGGTGATAAAGCCCAGCAGCTTGTCGTCGAAGCGATAATGGCCGTCCGCCCGGAACACGTTCATGTCCGAGTTGACCTCGTTATTGCCTTCCGACGAGAAGGCCGCGACGGCGTAGCTGTCCTTGTTGGCCATGTAGTCCTTGAGGGACTTGCCGGCCCCCAGGCCTCCGACCAGCGGACGGTCGAAGCCGCTCCAGACCGGATGATCGCCGCTGATGTCGTAGTGCAGCTGCGGGTTGGCGCCGTAGCCCAGCGGGTTGGGGTTCAGATAGCAGCCGCCGGCGCTGCCGACGACGGAATTGCTGCGCTGGCTGGCCGGATACTGGTCGCAGATGCCCTTCGGATAGAACGGACCGCGCGTGCGGTCGTTCGGATCGCGGAACAGGTTGAAGCGACCGTCGGCGTACTGCCAGTTCGACAGGTCGCCCTGCACCTGGCCGTTCATGCTCAGACGGTGGCCGTTGGCGCGGATGGCCCGCACCTCCGAGGTGAAGGGACCGCCGTTGTCGTAGTTGAGCTCGAGATTGTAGTTCTTCGAGTTCGACTTGGTCGTGCGGTTGACGGTGAAGGAGTTCACCCACCAGGCATTGATGTCGTACTGCTGGACGGCCAGCCACGGCATCCCGTTGCCCGGGCTTTTCACGCCGGCGTTCTGGAACACGGTCGGCGGGTTCCAGACCCCGAAGGCGCCGCCGTCCCAGCGGTTGGAGATGTTGATGCCGGCGCCGCGATTGTATTCGTCCAGCTTGGCGTAGAAGCCCTCGGCGATCAGGGTGAAGCCCTCGCCCAGCTTGGCTTCGAACGAGGCGTTGACGCCCAGGCGCTTGCGCTCGACGACGCGGTTGAAGCTCTCGTAGCCGTGCGGCGAGACGAAATTGTTCGGGGCCGAGCCGCCCCAGTCGTTATTGCCCGACAGGCCCACGGCGCCCGACGAGTTGTCGCCCAGATTGGCCTTGCTGCCGGCGGCCGACAGCATCAGGCCGACGCGGTCGTTGCGCCAGTTGACGACGCCGTTCAGCAGGTAGTCGTTGTCCTTGGTGCGGTCGCCGCGCTGGCCCTCGGCCGCGCCCGCCAGGCTGAAGCCTTCGCCGAACTGGAACGGACGGCGGGTCTTCAGGTCGATCGTGCCCGAGATACCCGACAGGGGGTTCAGCGGATTGGTCGACTTGTAGACCAGCACCTGGTTCATCAGCTGCGAGGGCACGTCCAGCAGGTTCGGCTGGGCCGAGCCCATGTTGCCGGCGCTGAGGTACTGCTCGCCGTTCAGCAGGGTGATGACCTGGGCCAGACCCCGGATATTGACCGTCTTGCCTTCGCCGGCGTCACGCTGGATCTGCACGCCCGAGATGCGCTGCAGCGAGTCGGCGATGGTGACGTCCGGCAGCTTGCCGATGTCCTCGGCCGAGATCGCGTCGACCAGCGCGGTTTCCTTGCGCTTGATGTCGACCGACTTCAGCTGCGATCCGCGAACGCCGGTGACGACGATCTCTTCGACCTGGGTGTCGTTGCCGCTCGTCTGGGCGAAGGCGCCGCTGGCCAGCGCCAGCTGCGACGCGCCGGCGACGAGCGCCAGCGTCAGGCCACGCTTGAACGCGGCTTTCCTTGCTTCCTGTGACAATTCCTCGCTCCCCAATAGTTCGTTCTTGTTGACCGCTCGCGCCTCGCGCCGCCGCTCTTGTCGGCGGATGTCGAGGGCGAAGGCTCGACGGAGCGGGACGGGCGGGATGTCCCGCCTTGTCCATCTCCGGACGACCCAGCGCCGGACGTCCGAGTCCGGCCCCACGCCTTCCCCGAACGCCGTCACATTTCGCATATGTCCCAACCAAGTCAACGAAAATGTCAACGTTGTCATTTTCGAGAAGGCAGCCTTTTCGCGGCGAGCGAACGCCATGGGAGACACGAGAAGCGCTCCCGGCAGGCGATTTGTCTCAGACCTGAAAACATTATCTTGTTGTATAAATTGACCGAATTTTTCGGCGCGCCGCGACTGATAGCGCTAACTTTCAATATGGACACAATGCCTGTCCGCGCCCGCATCCGCGCTTGGAACGCCAAGCCCTGACTGTCGGGGCCTCCCGAAAATGTCCCAAATTGTCTCTATGTCCGTTCATATTTGACCCGATATTGTCTTGGCGCATGACAAGCGGGACAGCATCCTTTATGGCTTCGGACGTTCGCGGTCTTGCGGGCGTCGCCGTGGAATGATGGCGTGCGCCAGGCTCGAGCGGCGAGACGCAGGTAGAATCCATGACGACGATCAACGACGTGGCCGAACGGGCGGGCGTTTCGCCCAAGACCGTGTCTCGCGTCCTCAACGATCACGACAGCGTCAGCGCCAGGACGCGCGACCGCGTCCGCGCGGCCATGAAGGATCTCGACTACCAGCCCAACGCCGTGGCCCGCAGCCTGCGCGCGCGCGGCTCTGGGTCGGTGGGCGTGCTGATGGGCGATCCGTCGGGCGGCTACCACACCCGCGTTCACCACGCCCTGCTGCTGGCTTGCGTCGAGACCGGCCGGCACCTTTCGGTCGACCTGTCGGAAGGCCCCATCCCCGGCTGGGACGACCGCATCCGCGCTTTCGTCGAGGACAGCGGGATCCGCGAGATGATCCTGCTGCCGCCCGAGTGCGACTTCGGGCCGATGAAGGCCTTGATGCGCGAGCTCGACGTGCGCTGCGTGCTGATCTCGCCCACCACGCCGGACCCTCAGTTCCCGGCCTTCGCCATGGACGACCGCGCCGCCGCCCGCGAGGTGGTCGAGCACCTGTTCTCGCTGGGACACACCCGCATCGGCCACATCGCCGGCCATCCCGATCACGTGGCCAGCACCCTGCGCCGCAACGGCTTCTTCGAGGCCTACGCCGCCGCCGGCCTGCCGCGCCCCGGACCCGAGCTGATCGTGCAGGGCGAGTTCACCTTCAAGACGGGTCTCGAAGCGGCCAGGCGCCTGCTGGAGCTGGACGAGCCGCCGACCGCGATCTTCGCCGCCAATGACGACATGGCCGCCGCCACCTGCATGGAAGCCCAGCGGCGCGGGCTGCGGATTCCCGACGACCTCTCGGTCGTGGGCTTCGACGACGCGCCGATCGCCGGGGTGATCTGGCCGTCGCTGACCACGATCCGCCAGCCCTTCGAGCAGATGGCCTTGCGCGCGCTGCAGACCCTGGGCGCGTGGAGCGTCAACGAGGGCGCGGGCAAGACCAACACCCCCTTCCTCGCGCGACACAGCCTTGTGGTGCGCGAGTCCACCGGTCCGGTCCGAAGCGGCGCGCCGCCTCGACGCAAGACTTGAACCCCTCCCCCGACCCGGTCCGAAGCCGCGCGGGGCGCAAGAAGAAGACGACGGAGGAAACATGACCCGGACGAACTGGCGCGGCCCGCGACTGGCGCTGCTGATCGGCGCCTCGGCCCTGATCGCGAGCCCGGCCTACGCCCAGGCCGCCAAGCCCGCCGCCCCGAAGGCCCCGCCGAAGGCGAGCCAGCCCGCTCATCCCTGGCTGAACCCGAAACTGTCGCCGGACCGCCGCGCCGACCTGGTCCTGAAGGCGATGACCAACGACGAGAAGTTCACGGTCATCTTCGGCTATTTCGGCTCGGACATGAAGCCGAGGTACGCCCGGCCCGCCGCCTCGCTGGACGCCTCGGCCGGCTATGTCGCCGGCGTGCCGCGCCTGGGGCTTCCGGGCCAGTGGCAGACCGACGCGGGCGTCGGCGTGGCCACCCAGGGCAGCCACCAGGACCTGCGCCCGCGCACAGCCCTGCCCTCGGGCCTGGCCACCGCCGCCACCTGGAATCCCGAACTGGCCTTCAAGGGCGGCGCGATGATCGGCGCCGAGGCGCGGGCGTCCGGGTTCAACGTCCAGCTGGCCGGCGGGATCAACCTGATGCGCGAGCCGCGCAACGGCCGGAACTTCGAATATGGCGGCGAGGATCCCTGGCTGGCCGGAACCATGGTCGCCGCCCAGATCCGCGGCATCCAGTCCAACCACATCGTCTCGACCATCAAGCACTACGCCCTCAACGCCCAGGAGACCGGCCGCTTCGTGGTCAGCTCCAACATCGGCGACGCCGAGGCGCGGATCTCCGACCTGCTGGCCTTCCAGTTCGCCATCGAGCGCTCGGACCCGCACTCGGTGATGTGCGCCTACAACCGCGTCAACGGCGACTACGCCTGCGAGAACGACTGGCTGTTGAACACGGTCCTGAAGAAGGACTGGGGTTACAAGGGCTATGTCATGTCGGACTGGGGCGCCGACCACTCCTCGGCCAAGGCGGCCAATGCCGGTCTCGACCAGGAATCGGCCGGCGAAGCCTTCGACAAGCAGCCCTTCTTCGGCGCGCCGCTGAAGGCCGACCTGGCCGCCGGCGCCGTCAGTCAGGCCCGGATCGACGACATGGCCCGCCGGGTGCTGCGCGCCCTGTTCGCCAGCGGCGCGGTCGATCACCCGGTGACCAAGCCCGCGACCAACGACCTGCCGGCCGCGATGCTGGCGGCCCACGCCAAGATCACCCAGGCCGACGCCGAGGAAGCCATCGTCCTCCTGAAGAACGACGGAGGCCTGCTGCCCCTGGCCAAGACCGCCAGGACCATCGCCGTGATCGGCGGCCACGCAGACGTCGGCGTGCTGTCGGGCGGCGGCTCGTCCCAGGTCTATCCGGTCGGCGGACGCGCGGTGAAGGGCCTGACGCCCGCGACCTGGCCGGGCCCGGTGATCTACTATCCCTCCTCGCCGCTGAAGGCCCTGGCCAAGCGCTATCCGGGGGCGAAGGTGGTCTATGACGACGGGACCGATCCGGCGCGCGCCGCCAAGCTGGCTGCGGCCAGCGACATCGCCCTGGTCTTCGCCGACCAGTGGACCACCGAGTCGGAGGACGTCCACACCCTGGCGCTGCCCAAGGACCAGGACGCCACGATCGACGCCGTCGCCTCGGCGAACCGCAAGACGGTCGTTGTCCTGACCACCGGCGGCCCGGTGCTGATGCCGTGGCTCGACAAGGTCGGCGCCGTGGTCGAGGCCTGGTACCCGGGCACGGCCGGCGGCGAGGCGATCGCTCGCGTGCTGTCGGGCGAGGTCGACGCCTCGGGTCGCCTGCCGGTCAGCTTCCCCCGGAGCGAAGCCGACCTGCCGCGTCCCAAGCTGGACGGCCTGGACAAGGCCAAGGACCAGCCGTTCGACGTCGACTATTCGATCGAAGGCGCCGCCGTCGGCTACAAGTGGTACGACCTGAAGCGGATCCAGCCGCTGTTCCCGTTCGGCCACGGCCTGTCCTACAGCCGGTTCGCCTATTCGAACCTCAAGGCCGCCGCCGTCGGCGACAAGGTCACGGTCAGTTTCGACGTCAAGAACGTGGGCCCGCGCGCCGGCAAGGACGTGCCCCAGGTCTATGTCTCGCCGAAGGCCGGGGCCAATGGCGCGACCTGGGAAGCGCCCAAGCGCCTGGCGGGCTTCCAGAAGGTGGCCCTCGCCCCCGGCGCCAGCCAGCATGTCGTCCTGACGATCGATCCGCGCCTGCTCGCCGTCTGGGACGGCAAGGCCCACGGCTGGTCGATCGCGGCTGGCCAGTACGAAATCGCCCTGGGCGCCTCGTCCCGGGCTCTGTCCTCCACCGCCCAGGTCAGCCTGGCGGCCCGGAGCCTGCCCGTGTCGCCGGGCCGGTAAGGGGGCGGGAGCGCCTTTCCCCTGCTCCCGAACCCTTAAATCTCTTCCCTTCTCGGGAGCGCCGCCCTCGGGCCGCGCTCCCTTTTCTTGCGCGCCGGCTTGCGCGCCCGCATTTATACTATAATTAGGCCGCTGCGGCGCTGACAGCCGCGCGGGAGGAAACAGCGTGATCCGGATCGGCCTCGTCGGCGTGGGCAAGATCGCCCGTGACCAGCACATCCCCGCCCTGGCCGCCGACGCGCGCTATCAGCTGGTCGCCGCCGCCAGCCGGACCAAGCCCGACCTCGGCGTCCTGCCGGTCTTCCAAGACATCGAGGAAATGCTCGCCCAGGGACCGGCGTTGGACGCCGTGGCGCTATGCACGCCGCCGCAGGCCCGGCGCGAGACCGCCCTGGCCGCCCTGCGCGCGGGCAAGCACGTCTTCCTGGAAAAGCCCCCCGGCGCCAGCGTCGGCGAGGTGGCCGAGCTGGCCGCCGTCGCTCGCGCCCAGGGCGTCGTCCTGTTCACCAGCTGGCATTCGCGCTTCGCCGCCGGCGTGGCCCCCGCCAAGGCCTGGCTCTCGACCCGCCGCGTCCGCGAGGTCGCGATCGAATGGCGCGAGGACGTCCGCCGCTGGCATCCGGGCCAGACCTGGATCTGGGAGGCCGGCGGCCTGGGCGTCTTCGACCCGGCCATCAACGCCCTGTCGATCCTGACCGAGATCCTGCCGACCGAGGCGTTCGTCACCGGCGCGACGCTGCAAGTGCCGGAGAACGTCCAGTCGCCGGTCGCCGCCCATGTCGACATGACCAATCTCGACGGCGCGCGGATCACGGCCGATCTGGACTTCCTGCAGACCGGCCCCCAGACCTGGGACCTGACGGCGCAGACCGACGACGGGGTCCTGAAGCTGTCGATGGGCGGCGCCGAACTGACCCTCGACGGCCAGCCGGTCGAGGTCGGCGAGAACCATGAATATCCGGGGCTCTACGACCGGTTCGCGACCCTGATCGCGCGCGGCGAGTCCGAGGTCGACGCCCGCCCGCTGACCCTGGTGGCCGACGCGTTCCTGCTGGGGACGCGGGAGTCGGTCGAGGCGTTCGTCGAGTAGCGGCGAAGG
>NZ_APMP01000029.1 GCF_000372645.1 Caulobacter vibrioides OR37
CTGGCGCATCACGCCGGTGTTGCCGGTGGCGTCGAAGGTGTAGTCGGCGCCGCCGTCGGTCAGGGCCACCAGGTGCTGAACCAGATCGCCCTCGACCTTGGTCGGGTTGACGAAGTGGGTCATGCCGAACTTGCGGCCCCATTCCTCGCGGGCGGGGTTGAGATCCACGCCGATGATCATGTTGGCGCCGACCAGCTTGGCGCCCTGGATGACGTTCAGGCCGATGCCGCCCAAGCCGAACACGATGACGTTCGAGCCCGGCTCGACCTTGGCGGTGTTAGTCACCGCGCCCACGCCCGTGGTCACGCCGCAGCCGCAGTAGCACGACGTCTTGAACGGCGCGTCGCGGCGGATCTTGGCCACCGCGATCTCGGGCAGCACCGTGTAGTTCGAGAAGGTCGAGCAGCCCATATAGTGGTAGATCGGCTGGCCCTTGTACGAGAAGCGGCTGGTCCCATCGGGCATCAGCCCCTTGCCCTGGGTGGCGCGGATGGCCGTGCAGAGGTTGGTCTTGCCGCTGAGGCAGCTTTTGCACTGGCGGCATTCGGGCGTGTAGAGCGGGATCACGTGGTCGCCGACCGCCACGCTGGTCACCCCCGCGCCGACCTCGACCACCACGCCCGCGCCTTCATGGCCCAGGATCGACGGGAAGATGCCTTCGCTGTCCAGGCCGTCCAGCGTGTAGGCGTCGGTGTGGCAGACCCCCGTCGCCTTGATCTCGATCATCACCTCGCCGAACTTCGGCCCTTCCAGGTCGACCTCGACGATCTCCAGCGGCTTCTTGGCTTCAAACGCAACGGCGGCGCGGGTCTTCATGGCGGGGCTCCCTGGAGATGTACGCGCTTTTGGTACGCCGCGTCGCTCTCATCGATAATCCCGCTGAGCGCAAAACATTGTTGCTTGAAGAGGACAATAGGCGCATCGCATGGACGCATGAGCCGATGGGACGGGATCGACGAGTTCGTGGCCACGGCCGAGGCCGAGAGCTTCTCCAAGGCCGCCCTGCGGCTGGGCCTGTCGACCTCGGGGGTCAGCCGGGCCGTGGCGGGACTTGAGGAGCGGCTTCAGACCCGCCTGCTCTATCGCACCACGCGCCGTGTCAGCTTGACCGACGCCGGCCGCGCGTTCCTGGCCCGGTGTCGCCAGCTGATCCTCGACCGCGACGAGGCCCTGGCGGCCGTCGGCGAGGAGGACGGCGAACTCAAGGGCCTTCTGCGCATGACCTGCTCGACGGCCTATGGCGAGCGGTTCGTGGCGCCGGCGGTGAACAGCTTCATGCTGAACCACCCCAAGCTGTCGATCCTGATCGAGCTGGACGACGCCGTGCGGGACATCGTCAGCGAGGGCTTCGACCTGGCCATACGCTTCGGCCGCCTGACCGATAGCCGGCTGATCGCCAAGCGCCTAGCCTCGCGCACCCGACGGCTCTGCGCCGCGCCCGCCTATCTGGCCCGCGCCGGCGCGCCGCGCACGATCGACGAGCTGTCGCGGCACGCCTGCGTCCTGGGCGCGGTCGACACCTGGCCGCTGCGGGAGCACGGCCCCGACGGCGAGCGCGAGATCGCCTTCAAGCCGCGGGGGCGCTGGCGCTGCAACAGCGGCCAGGCGGTGCTGGACGCGACCTTGCAGGGCCTGGGGATCTGCCAACTGCCGAACTTCTATGTCGACGCCGCCATCGCCAGCGGCCAGCTGGTCCCGCTGCTGGAAGCCCACCGCCCCGCCGACGAGGGCGTCTGGGCCGTCTATCCGCACCTGCGCCTGCTGCCCGCCAAGGCCCGCCTGCTGGTCGAGCACCTGGAGCGCAGCCTGGCCGTGGCCGGCTAGGAGCTGTGGACGTCTAGACCTTGACCACCGGCGGCAGCCGGTAGCGGCCGTCCACCAGCTCGGGCCTCGGCAGATAGGCGCGCAGATAGAGGGCGAATGGTCCGCTCTTAGGGGCCGGCAGCCAGTTCGCCGTCTTGTCGCCGCCCGGGTCGGCGCGGCCGATCCAGATGTCCAGCCCGCCGTCGGCGTTGCGCTTCAGCCCCGCCGTGCGGTCGCCGATCGTGTAGCGCTTCAGCGGATTGTCGGTGAAGAAGAACTGGCCATCGGCGGTGGCCTCGTACATCGACAGCGACCAGAAGCCGTCCAGCGGCAGTTGCGCGGGCAAGGTCAGCCGATAGGGACCGTCGCCGGTGAACACTCCAGCCCCGTCGTCGCCCGCCGCCTTCAGGTACATCGCCTCGGCCACCGGCAGCGCGCCCAGGCCCTGAAGAGCGACAATGGCGCGATAGATGTAGTCCTGACCGTAATCGCCCAGGGTCGGGCGCGGATAGGCCCAGCCGCCGGTGAACACCTGGCGGCCCTTGGCGAAGATGGTGATCATCTTGGCCTGCTGAACGCCGTCGGCCGCGGCGGCGGCGTCATAGGGGCCCGCCCCCAGGAAGGCGGCCGAGCGGCGCAGGATCCGCAGGTCCGTCGCCGGGGCCGGATCGCTGGCCAGCAAGGCTCGCGCGGTCGCGAAATAGTCCTCGGGCTTGGCGTCGCGCGCGGCGTAGGCCGCGACAGGCCCGCCGGCGGGTCCGCTCAGCTTGAAGCCGTCCTGCGCCTGGTGCGCGGCCGCCAGGTCCTCGCCGCCATCGGTCAGCACGCGGATCAGCAGCCAAGCGTGCGGCGTGGCGATGCGGACCGGGTTCGGCCCGGTCGAGGCGTGGCCTGGCCCCACCAGGGTGAAGGTCCCGCCCTCGCCGCCGATGGTGCGCGTCCCCAGCACCACGTTGTTGTTGGTAAACATGTCCATCACCGCCGCCGAATAGTAGCGCTTGCCCATGGGCGGTATGACGAGGGTGACCGGCCCCTTGGTCAGGTCCAGGAAGGCCGGCGAGTACAGCGTGTCGTTGTTGGGCGTCGTCACCCAGCGCGCGGTGTGATCCGACAGCGCGCGGGTGTGGGTCAGCTTGTTGACCGCCGCGCCGGGCGCCTTCAGCAGGCGGGCGCGCGTGGTGGCCATCTCGATCAACGGCAGGGCGTAGAGGTAGGCGTCGCGGGCGGCGATCGGGTCTCCGGCCGCCAAGGCGGACCTCGCCGCGAACCCGGGCGCGAAGCCCAGCGCGCCGGCCATCGCCAACAGATCTCGACGGTTCATCTCGCTCTCCCCGAACATTTGTTTGGACGGAGTGAACGCGCGATCCGCGTCGGATGCAAGGCGTGGAATGGGGGCGCGGAATGGGGAAGGCGCCCGGGCCTTCCCCACCCCCAACAAGGCTGAAGCGCGACAGGGGCGACCGACGTCCAGCCTCGTTTTTCAAGCCAGAGAGGCTAGGCGGCGCTGGCCAGGCGCGCGGCCTGGACCACGCTCTGAAGCGTGATGATCGTCGCATCGACGCGCTCGTGGGCGTCGGAACCGACGATCTTGCGCGCCACGGTGATCGACAGGCTCCGGCGCAGATGACCCAGGGCCCGGGGCGGAGCCACCAGGATCACCTGATCGAAGCCATGGCGGGCGTTGATGTCATCCAGACGCTTGGCCAAGTCGCGCAGGAACGCCTTCTCGGCCCGGTCGCGCAGGTCGCCCGCGTGGGTGATGTGGCTGGGACCGTCGTGGTCGTGATGCTCCTTCAGGCCCGCCAGCCATTCGGGGCGGTCATGCAGCGGGCCGCCAATCCGCGGCTGCTCCAGCAGCCGGGCGCGGTGTCCATCGGCGACAACGACCAGGGTTGTGGCATCAGGGGTCATCCGGAACTCCTTGCTTGACCTCGCCGGCACCGTGCGCTCGCCCCGCGCGAGAGCGGATGATCGAAGTCAAAACCGAGGTCGACCGCGCGCCCTTAGCGGAGCCTCCTTAAGGAGCCTATTCCTTGTTTTTGGCCGCCTTTTCGGCCAGCTTGGCCAGCACCCGGCCGCGTCCCTTGCTCAGCGCGGTGATCACGCCCCGGAAGGTTCTGACCTCCTGATCGGTCAGGCGGGCGCGGGCCAGCGGGACGCGCAGATTGCGGACCATCGACGGCTTCTTCTCCGGCGGATGGTAAAAGCCGGCCTTGTCCAGCTCGTCCTCAAGGTGCTCGTAGAGACCCATCAGGGTCGCCTGATCGGCGGGTTCCTCGACGTTCAGCTCGAACTTCTTCCAGGGTCGATCGTCCTGGGTCATCTTCCATTCGTAGGCGTTGATCGACACCGCCTGGGCCAGGTTCAGCGAGCGGAAGCGCTCGTCGATCGGGATCGAGACGATGGCCTGGCACAGAGCGATGTCGTGGGTCTCGAGGCCGGCGCGCTCGCCGCCGAACAGCAGGCCTACCTTGCGCCCTTGGGCGACCTCGTCGGCCAGGTGGCCGGCGCTTTCGCGCGGCGTATAGACCGGCAGGCGCGTTTCGCGCGGCCGGGCCGTGGTCGCGTAGACCAGCTTCAGGTCGGCGATCGCCGCTTCCAGGGTGTCGAACACCTTGGCGTCGTCCAGAGGCCAGTGCGCGCCCGACGCGCTGGCCCAGGCTCGCTCTTGCGGCCACCCGTCGCGCGGCCGCACCAGGCGCAGCTCCGACAGGCCGAAATTGGCCATCACCCGCGCCACCGAGCCGATATTCTCGGCCAGCTGAGGCTCGTTGAGGATGACGCACGGCGGTGTGATGTCGGGGGCCTGGGGCTTGAGGTCTTCGGTCATCCGCCCCCTTTGCCGCCGAGGCGACGCCGGATGCAAGGCCTAATGAGCCCGCGCCAGGGCCTCCAGCAGCTGAGCCGGATGCAGCGGCTTGGCCAAGTGCAGGTCGGCGCCGGCGGCCTTGGCGGCGGCGACGTGCTCCTCCATGGCGTTGGCGGTCAGCATGATCACCAGCACGGGCGCGGCTCCGGCGGCGGCTTCTCGCGCCCGCAGCACGCGGGTCGCGGTCAGACCGTCCATCACCGGCATCTGCATGTCCATCAGCACCGCGTCGAAGCTGGCCGCCTCCAGCGCGTCCAGCGCCGCTTGGCCGTCCTCGACCATGGTCAGGTCGACGCCGAACGGCTTCAGCACGATCTCGACGACCTTTCGGTTGGTCGGATGGTCCTCGGCCACCAGCACCCGCAAGCCCTCCAGCGAGACCTCTCCATCCTGCTCGGGTTCGTCTAGCGCGGCCGACGGCTCGCAGCGCTTCAGCGGCAGCAGCACCTCGAACCGGGCCCCCTCGCCGGGCGTGGCCTGGGCGCTGATGCCGCCGCCCATCATCTCGGCCAGCGCCGCGCAGATCGACAGCCCCAGGCCGGTGCCGCCGAACTGCCGGGTGATCGACTGGTCGGCCTGGACGAAGCGCTTGAAGAGCCGCTCGCGCACGCTCTCGTCGAAGCCGACGCCGGTGTCGCTGACCACCAGGCGCACATCCTCGCCGACGCGGTCGACGTCCAGCCGCACCTGGCCCTTGGACGTGAACTTCACCGCGTTGGCCAACAGGTTGGAGAGGATCTGGCTGATCCGGCCGGCGTCGCCGTCATAGGTTCCGGCGGCGTCCGGCGAGACCGACCAGCGGAACTCTAGGCGCTTGGCCTGAGCGGCGGCGGCGTGCAGTTCGGCCATGCCGCGCACCAGCTGCGTCAGGTCGAACGGCGCGATGGACAGCTGGAATTGGCCGGCCTCGATCTTGGAGACGTCCAGAATGTCGCTCAGCACCTGCTCCAACAGCCGGCCCGACGATGTCACCAGGGCGGCCATCTCGCGCCGGACCTCGGGATCCGCCTCGCCGGCCAGGCGATCGCCGATGGCGATCACGCCGTTCAACGGCGTGCGTAGTTCGTGAGACATATTGGCCAGGAAGACGGACTTGGCCTGGTTGGCGCGCTCCAGCTCGGCGGTGCGCTCGGCCACGCGATCCTCCAGCGACCGGCGCAGGTCCTCGTTGCGGTCGCGCTGGCGGCGCAGCGCCCGGGCGAGCGAGCCGATCTCGTCGTTGCGGACCTCGATCGGCGCCGCCGCGGCGGGATCGCCGACGCGCTGGGCCTCGGCCAGCGCCTCCAGCGGCCGCGCCACCATGTGGTTGATCAGGCGGTACAGCAGCATCACCTGCAGCGCGACGCCGATAAAGCCGAACAACAGCACCCAAGACGCCGTCTTTAGCGACGACCAGACGATGTCGCTGGACGGGAAGGTCATCAGGAACCACCAGCCGGGCTCGACCAGGCGGCCATAGGCCACCAGGCGATCGCCCTTCGGCGAGAGAATGACGCCCACGTCGCGCTTCTGGGCGCGAATGGCGGCGATCAGACGCTTGAGGTCGTTCTGGGTCTCGAACTTGCGGAGTTGCTCGGCGTCGACCGCGCCGTCGTTCGTCACGCCCTGACCCGACACCAATCCGCCGTCGTCGCCGACGATCAGGTTGCGCCCGCCCGGCAGCCCCTCGCCGACCGCGCGCATCAGATAGGAGTTCAGCGGCAGGGTGGTGCCCCAGGCCCCCATGAATTGGCCCTGGTAGTAGAACGGCGTGACGCAGGCCACGTTCATCGCGCGACCGCTAGGGTCCGAAACCAGCCGCCGCAATTTGGTGCATTTCATGGCGCGCGACGGGTTGTTCGCCGGCAGGCTCAGCTGGGTCATTTCCTCGCTGGCGATGCTGAGGTCCGCCGGCGCCGTCTGGCGGTAGTACGAAAGCTTGTCCGACCGTCGCGGGCCAAACATCACCAGTCGGGTGCGCGGCGTGAAGAAATAAAAGTTGTCGTAGCGATGCAGTTCGCTCTCGCCGGTGGCGGCCACCACGTCCGTGGCGCCCACGAACAGGTCGCGCTCGGCCTCGGTCATGTCGTCGGCCCGGGACAGGTAGGCGCCGATGCCGTAGACGTAACCGCTGTCCGTGCGCTCGCCATTGAACAGCGAGGGCGCCGAGCGGCGGGTGCCATCGCCCTTCTCCGGGAACATTCTGTCGAACTGGGCGCGCCCCTGGGTATTGCTCTCAAGGGACAGGCGCCGGGTCAGGGCTTCGCTGGCGGCGCTATGCACCTTGACGAGATCGGAAAACAGGCGGTCCTCGATCTTGACCCGTGCGCTCACATATTGGGCGAGGTGGAGGGTCTGGGCGTCGGCCGCGCTCCTGCGCACGAAGACGAAGGCCGTCGCCGTGGCCCCCCCGGTCACGGCGATCGACAGAATCGCCACCATCGTCAGAAGCCGACGCGCCAGCGGCGCCGTCGCCCCCGCGACCGCTTCCGGACTGTTGTTCAAACCCCCTCCATGGCCTGGCCTCTGGGCCCTCGCCCGCTGATTCCTCGGATCCCCACGTTATGCTGAAGCTTAACTTGTTAACGACGTCCCACCGATCGGCTTTTCCCTCGCGACACAACAGTCTATAGCCACCACGTCCGCGCCGCTTCCTGGCCCTGTGCGCCAGATCGCCACAGGCGCGCCACCGTCCAGAGGAACCTCTCCGCAATGGCCAAGATCAAAGTCGCCAACCCCGTCGTCGACATGGACGGGGACGAAATGACCCGGATCATCTGGAAGCTCATCAAGGACAAGCTGATCTTCCCATACCTGGACTTGGAGCTCGACTACTACGACCTGTCGGTCGAGAACCGCGACGCCACCGACGACCAGGTGACGATCGACGCGGCCAACGCGACCAAGAAGCACGGCGTCGCGGTCAAGTGCGCCACCATCACGCCGGACGAAGCCCGCGTGAAGGAATTCAATCTGAAGAAGATGTGGAAGTCGCCGAACGGCACGATCCGCAACATCCTGGGCGGCGTGATCTTCCGCGAACCGATCATCTGCCAGAACGTGCCGCGCCTGGTGCCGGGCTGGACCCAGCCGATCATCGTCGGCCGCCACGCCTTCGGCGACCAGTACAAGGCCACCGACTTCCTGTTCCCCGGCAAGGGCACGCTGTCGATCAAGTTCGTCGGCGACGACGGCCAGACCATCGAGCACGAAGTGTTCCAGGCCCCGTCCTCGGGCGTCGCCATGGGCATGTACAACCTGGATGAGTCGATCCGCGACTTCGCCCACGCCTCGTTCGCCTACGGCCTGAACCGCGGCTATCCGGTCTATCTCTCGACGAAAAACACGATCCTCAAGGCCTATGACGGCCGCTTCAAGGACATCTTCCAGGAGATCTACGACGCCGAATACGCCGAGGCTTTCAAGGCCAAGGGCATCCACTACGAGCACCGCCTGATCGACGACATGGTCGCCTCGGCCCTGAAGTGGTCGGGCGGCTATGTCTGGGCCTGTAAGAACTACGACGGCGACGTGCAGTCGGACATCGTCGCCCAGGGCTTCGGCTCGCTGGGCCTGATGACCTCGGTGCTGATGACGCCGGATGGCAAGACGGTGGAAGCCGAAGCCGCCCACGGCACCGTCACCCGCCACTATCGCCAGCACCAGAAGGGCGAGAGCACCTCGACGAACTCGATCGCCTCGATCTTCGCCTGGACGCGCGGCCTGGCCCACCGCGCCAAGCTGGACGACAACGCCGAGCTGGCCAAGTTCGCCGCCACCCTGGAAAAGGTCTGCATCGACACCGTCGAGAGCGGCTACATGACCAAAGACCTGGCCCTGCTGGTCGGCGAGAAGCAAGGCTGGCTGACCACCGAAGGCTTCCTCGACAAGATCGACGAAAACCTGAAGAAGGCCATGGCCTAAGACTTCCTCGCGGGGCCATGGTCCCACGAACCTAAGTCTCGCGACGCCCCGGGGATCCGTCCCCGGGGCGTTTCGCGTTCCAGGGGCGCCGCCCGCGCCGGGCGAGCGCTCTTGCGAGGACGGACGATAGCTGGTCTATCCCGCGTTAACCTTTCGGAGGCGGCATGACCCTGCAGAAGCGGATCTGGGACCTGATCGTGCTGGCGATCTTCGTCTTCGCCGCCGCCTTCGCCACCGCCCCGTGGTTCGCCTTCCGCGCCTTGAAGGCGGCCGCCCAGTACGAGGACGTCCAGGCGATCGGCGAACTGGTCGACTTCCCGGCCGTGCGGCGCAGCTTGACCGCCGAGCTGGTTCCCGCCGCCCCGGCTAGCCAGCCCGAACCGCCGTCGATCTGGCGCGATCCGCTGAGCGTCTTCAAGCAGGCCGTCGAGCCGATCGCCCCGCCCGAGCCCAAGGTCGATCGCTATCTGACCGTGGCCGGCGTCGCGGCCCTGACGCGCGGCTACGCTCCCGGCAAGGCTCCGCCCGCCTCGACCCAGGACGTCACGGCCAGCGGCCGGATCAAGGACATGGTCAAGGGCCCCTTCCCCCAGATCGCCTATTGGGACCCCAACCGCGCGCGCATCGCCGTCAAGCGGCCCGACGGCAGCGGCAAGGTCACGATCTTCACCTTCGAGCGCAGGGCGCTGTTCACCTGGCGGCTGGTGCATATCCGGCTTCCGGGCGACGAGCGCCAAGGCTGACGCTGACATCGTGATCGCCCTGGTTCTCGACGTCGTCGGCCGCGTCTGGCCCTTCTTCCTGCTGGTCGGCGCCGGCTGGACCCTGGCTCGCCTGCGCCTGCTGGACGGGCGGATGGCCCAGGGCCTCTCAGCCTATGTCTACTGGATCGGTTTTCCGGCCCTGCTGATCCATTCGCTGTCGCGCCAGGGACGCCCCTCGCCCGACCTGCTGGCGGGCCTGGCCGCCTATGCCGGCGCGGGCCTCGTGCTGATGGCGCTCATCGTGTTGGCCTGCCGCCTCATGGGCTGGACCCGGGCCGAGGCCGCCGGAGCGGCCATGGCGGGGAGCGTCGGCAATAGCGCCTTCCTGGCCCTGCCGATCGCGGCCGTCGTCCTGGGCGCCGAAACCGCGCGACTGGTCGCCGGTGTTCTGGCCGCAGACTTCGTGGTGCTGAGCGCGGCTGGCGTCGGGCTACTGGGCTGGGCGGCGGGCCGCTCGGTCGGTCGGTCCACCCTGCACGCCTTCCAGAACCCGGTGGTCGCCGCGGCCGTGGCCGGTGTCGGCCTGGCCCTGCTGGACCTCGCCCTGCCCGAGCCGTTGGACCGGGCCATCGGCATGGCCGCGGTTTCCGGCAGTCCCGTCGGCCTCGTCGCCCTGGGCGCCGCCCTGGGCCTGCGCGAGGGCGAAAGCGACGGCGAGGCCGCTCCCGCCGCCGGGCCCGTGCTTCTGGCCGCCCTGGCCAAGCTCGCGGCCTTTCCGCTGATGGTCTGGCTGGCGGTCGGCCTAACCCCGGCCCCCGCCGCCTTCCGCGCCGGCGCCACCCTGCTGGCGGCCGCGCCTACGGCGGTGAGCGCCTTCATCCAGACCCGCGCCTACGGCGTCTTCCCCCGAGGCGCGGCGCGGATCGTGGCCCTGACGACAGCGCTTTCGGCCATCACGTTGGCGGTGGCGGCGCTGGTGTTGAAGTCCTGACCCAGCGCTAGGCGATGATCGAGGCGCCCTAAGACGAAGGCCCGCCGCGTGGGTCGCGGCGGGCCTCTTTTCCAATCCAAGAGGATCGCTACGGACGATCAGCCAGCCAGCGCCGCCTTCACCGCCGCCAGGCCCTCTTGCGCCTTGCTGTCGTCGGGCGCGCCGCCCTGGGCGAAGTCGGCCTTGCCGCCGGCGCCCTGGCCGCCCATGGCGATCACCGCGGCCTTGGCGAGATCGGCGGCGCTGAACTTGGTCGTCAGGTCAGAGGTCACCGCGACGGTGACGGCGGCCTTGCCGTCCGACGTTCCGACCAGGGCGACGACGCCGCTGGTCAGCTGCTTCTTGAACTCCTCGGCCACGCCACGCAGCTCCTTGCCGCCGACGCCATCGAGGACGCGGGCGATCAGGGCCACGCCATTGACGTCTTCCGGACCGGAGGCCGCGCCGCCGCCACCCAGGGCCAGCTGCTTCTTGGCCTCGGCCAGTTCCTTCTCCAGGCGCTTGCGGTCGGCGATCAGGGCGTCGACGCGCGAGGCGACCTCGGCGACCGGGGTCTTGAACTGGTCGGCCAGCGATTTGGCCACACCCGCCTGGTCCAGCAGGAAGCGTCGCGCCGCCTCGCCGGTCAGGGCCTCGATGCGGCGCACGCCGGCGGCGACGCCCTGCTCCGAGACGATCTTGAACAGGGCGATGTCGCCGGTGCGGGCCACGTGGGTGCCGCCGCACAGCTCGACCGAATAGGCCTTGGCCTGGTCGGTCAGCGACTTGCCCAGCGTCAGCACCCGGACGCTGTCGCCGTACTTCTCGCCGAACAGGGCGACCGCGCCGGCCTCGATGGCTTCTTGCGGCGCCATTTCCTGGGTCTCGGCCGGGACGTTCTGGCGGATGACCGCATTGACCTCGGCCTCGATCTTGTCGAGCTCCTCGGGGGTCAGCGGGCCGCCGTGGCTGAAGTCGAAGCGCATCCGCTCGCCGTCGACCATCTGGCCCTTCTGGGCGACGTGCGGACCCAGCACGTGGTGCAGGGCCGCATGCACCAGGTGCGCGGCCGAGTGGTTCGAGCGCGTGGTGTGGCGGCGCTCGGCATCGACCGAGGCCACGACCGCGTCGCCGACCTTCAGGTCGCCCGACAGCTCTACGCGATGGACGTGCAGGTCGCCGGCCTGCTTCTGGGTGTCGAGCACGCGGTTCTCGCGGCCGTTGGCCTCCAGCACGCCGGTGTCGCCGGCCTGGCCGCCGCTCTCGGCATAGAAGCTGGTGCGGTCCAGCAGGACCTCGACGGTCTCGCCGGCGCGGGCGCTCTCGACCTCGTGGCCGTCGACCACGATCGCCTTGACGACGCCGGTGGTCTCGGTGGTCTCGTAGCCGACGAAGGCCGTCGCCCCGACCTTTTCCTTGATCGAGAACCAGGCGGCCGCCGCGCCCTGCTGGCCGGAGCCCGCCCAGTTGGCGCGGGCCATCTCGCGCTGCTTTTGCATGGCCGCGTCGAAGCCGTCGGTGTCGACGGTCAGGCCCTTGGCGCGCACGGCGTCCTGCGTCAGGTCCAGCGGGAAGCCATAGGTGTCGTAGAGCTTGAAGGCCGTCTCGCCATCCAGCACGCCGCCGGCGCTCAGCTTGGCGGTGGCTTCGTCCAAGAGGCCCATGCCGCGGCCCAGGGTCGTGCGGAAACGCTCTTCCTCCTGGCGCAGGGTCTCGACGATCGAGGCCTCGGCGCGGCGCAGCTCCGGATAGGCCTGGCCCATCTCGCGGACCAGGGTCGGCGCCAGACGGTGCATCAGCGGCTCTTGCGCGCCCAGCAGATAGGCGTGGCGCATGGCCCGGCGCATGATGCGGCGCAGAACATAGCCGCGGCCTTCGTTCGACGGCGACACGCCATCGGCCAGCAGGAACGACGACGAGCGCAGGTGGTCGGCGATCACCCGGTGCGACGGGGCCTGGGCGCCCTCGGCCTTGACGCCAGTCAGCTCGACGCTGGCGGCGATCAGGGTCTTGAAGAGGTCGATGTCATAGTTGTCGTGCTGGCCCTGCAGCACGGCGGCGATCCGCTCCAGCCCCATGCCGGTGTCGATCGAGGGCTTGGGCAGCGAGACCCGCTCGCCGCCGGCCAGCTGCTCGAACTGCATGAAGACGAGGTTCCAGATCTCGATGAACCGGTCGCCGTCCTCGTCCGGGCTGCCCGGAGGACCGCCGGGGATGCCTTCGCCGTGGTCGTAGAAGATTTCCGAGCACGGGCCGCACGGGCCGGTGTCGCCCATGGACCAGAAGTTGTCGTTGGTCGGGATGCGGATGATCTTGTCGTCGCCCAGGCCGGCGATCTTCTTCCACAGCGCCGCCGCCTCGTCGTCGGTGTGGTACACCGTGACCAGCAGCTTTTCCTTGGGCAGCTTGAATTCGCCGGTCAGCAGGGTCCAGGCGTGGTGGATCGCCTGCTCCTTGAAGTAGTCGCCGAACGAAAAGTTGCCCAGCATCTCGAAGAAGGTGTGGTGGCGGGCGGTGTAGCCGACATTGTCGAGGTCGTTGTGCTTGCCGCCGGCGCGGACGCACTTTTGCGAGCTGGCCGCGCGCGGATGGGCCGGGGTCTCGGCGCCGGTGAAGATGTTCTTGAACGGCACCATGCCGGCGTTGACGAACAGCAGGGTCGGATCGTTCTGCGGCACCAGCGGCGCGGACGGCACGACAGCGTGGTCGGCCTTGCCGAAATAGTCGAGGAAGGTACCGCGGATCTCGTTCAAGCTGGGCATGAGCGTCTCAAGTCTTAAGCGCCCGGCGAGCGGCCGGGAGTCGGGCGCTCATAGCGCGGTTTTTCGTGAAGTGGAAACCGACTCGGAAATGGGGGCGCGCGAGGGCGCGGAAAAGGGCGAGAAGCGGACAGGACGTTACGAGATGGGTGGAGCCTGTTCGGAAACGCGGAGCTGAGATGTTTCGCGAAAGAACGCTTTGGTGTCCCGACCACCGCCAAGAGCCACAGAGCGCCTGATTGCGCTTTTAGGGGCGTGGCCAAGGGTGTTTGCGGCCAGCGGGGGTTTTCACTCAGCCTCGGTCGTCAGGCCCCCCTTCCCCTACCCGGTGAAACGGGGCGGACAGGGAGGCTCGATGTGGCCTGAGCGCCGGCTCGCCGTCGGACGTCGCGGCCCCTCACCCTCCCATCCCGGCTTTCGCCGGGAGAGGGATTTCGATTCCGCGCGCCTCGACTCCTCAAAAGAGTAGGCCGCCTGGCATGGGGTCCAGGCGGCCTGAGATCGCGGCCCTCGCGGCGGTCCGGCCGCGGGCGTGTTGAAGGCGGGGACGCCCGGAGCCGGGCGAAGGCCGCGAAACGGGTGAAACCTAGTCCTCGTCGCCCTCTTCCGGGCCGCCGACCAGGAGCTCTTCCTCGATCTTCTGCGACGCCTTGCGGACGGCTTTTTCGATATCGGCGGCGACGTCGGGATTCGCCTTCAGGAACTCGCGGACATTGTCGCGGCCCTGGCCGATGCGCTGGCTGCCATACGAGAACCACGAGCCGGCCTTGTCGATGATCCCGGCCTTGACGCCCAGGTCGATGATCTCGCCCAGCTTGGAGATGCCCTCGCCGTACATGATGTCGAACTCGACCTCGCGGAACGGCGGGGCGACCTTGTTCTTCACGACCTTGACGCGGACATTGTTGCCGATGATCTCGTCGCGGGCCTTGACCGAACCGGTGCGGCGAATGTCGAGGCGCACCGAGGCGTAGAACTTCAGCGCGTTGCCGCCCGTCGTGGTTTCGGGGCTGCCGTACATCACACCGATCTTGTGACGGATCTGGTTGATGAAGATGACGATGGTCTTGGCCTTGTTGATCGAGGCGGTCAGCTTGCGCAGCGCCTGGCTCATCAGGCGGGCTTGCAGGCCGGGCAGGCTGTCGCCCATCTCGCCTTCGATTTCGGCCTTCGGCGTCAGCGCCGCAACCGAGTCGACGACCACGATGTCGACCGCGCCCGACCGCACCAGGGTGTCGGTGATCTCGAGCGCCTGCTCGCCGTTGTCGGGCTGGGAGACCAGCAGATTGTCGAGATTGACGCCCAGCTTGTAGGCGTAGGACGGGTCAAGCGCGTGCTCGGCGTCGACGAAGGCGGCGGTGCCGCCGGCCTTCTGGACCTCGGCCACGACGTGCAGCGCCAGGGTCGTCTTGCCCGAGCTTTCGGGGCCATAGACCTCGATGATCCGCCCCTTGGGCAGACCGCCGATGCCCAGGGCGATGTCCAGCCCCAGCGACCCGGTGGAGACCGACTCGATCTCGACCTTGCCCTTGTCGCCCAGCTTCATCACCGAGCCCTTGCCGAACGCGCGGTCGATCTGGGCGAGAGCCGCCTCCAGCGCGCGTTGCTTGTCGCCTTCTTCCTTAGCCACGAGTTTCAATGCCGCCTGACTGCTCATGATTGGTCCGCCCTCTATCCCATGATTCCGATCACTGGCCCGGCGCTTCCCGCGCCTGGTCGCAACGACCTGTGGAACACCCTTAATGCGTACCGCCTTTGTTCCATGTTCGCAAGATGTTCCCTTGACCGGAAACGACCGTTTCTGACGCACCTCGCGCTGGGCGTCCTCGCCAAGGCCCCGAAACCAGAAATGAGGTGCGCGCGCGGGGCGGGCAACGGCTCCTTAAGTCCCGCGTGCGACGATCGGGGATCGTTGGGGATTTACCGTCTTGCCGATCGATCCGCGCCGTCTTCTGGGCTTGGCCTTCGCCAGCGCCGACCTTCTGGTCGAGCTGCATGGAGACCACGTGCGCCTGGCCTTGGGCGCGGCGCAGAAGGTCATGGGCGAGAGCGAGATGAGCCTGATGGGCCGGCGCTGGCGCGACCTGTTCCACGCCGACGACCAGCCGCTGGTGGACGCCATGCTGGCCTGCGCCGACGACGGCGTGCGCCGGGGTCCGGTGGTGCTGCGCTTGGCGCGCGCCGAACCGAGCCATGTCCGGGTCATCCTGCGCGCCCTGCCC
Source organism: Caulobacter vibrioides OR37 (assembly GCF_000372645.1). GTDB lineage: Bacteria > Pseudomonadota > Alphaproteobacteria > Caulobacterales > Caulobacteraceae > Caulobacter > Caulobacter vibrioides_E. Next base: position 15,231 of record NZ_APMP01000029.1, read on the forward strand.
GACAACGCCGGACGGATCTCGTGCGCCGTCACGGCCGCCCAGGCGACCAGCGCCCATATGGAGCCCGGCGGTCTGCCGCCGCGCGAATCGTTCGACGACATCGCCAAGGGCCTGTTCGAGGCCGCGCGCGTCACCGGTCTCGAGCTGGAACTGGCCATGGTCGAGTTCGCGGGTCTGGGCGCCATGCGCGAGGGCCTGACGCCCGAGGAAGCGGCCGCCCTGGACGCGCGGGTGGCTGGCGCCATCCGATCGGAATCGCACGGCGGCGCGGCGGCGACCCGTCTGTCGTCGGACCGCTTCGCCCTTTTGCGATCGCGCGACGACGGCAGCGAGAAGATGGTCAAGCGCCTGACCCGGATGGTCAGCGCCGAGGCTAGCGCCCACGTGGTGCCGCTGGAGGCCGGCGGCGGCTCGGCCCGCGCCCTGCGGGCGCTGCGCTACGCGCTCGACGACTTCCTGCGCGAGGGCCTCAAGGACATGCCGCCGATGACCCTGTCGGAGGCGATGAACCGCTCGGTCAAGCGCACCCTGGCCCGCGCCGGCGCGCTGGGCGTGGCGGTCAGCCAGCGCCGCTTCAGCCTGGCCTTCCAACCGGTGGTCGCCCTGGCCACGGGCCTGGCCCACCACCACGAGGTGCTGGTGCGCTTCGAGGACGGCGGCAGTCCCTTCGCCCTGATCCGCATGGCCGAGGAATTCGACCTGATCGAGGAGCTGGACCACGCGATCATCGAGCAGACGGTCAAGAAGCTGGCCAACGACCAGGACCGCAAGCTGCGTCTGGCGGCCAACGTCTCGGGCCGCACGATCGTCAGCGAGACCTTCGTCGACCACGTGGACCGCCTGCTGTCGAAATATGACGAGGCCAAGGGGCGGCTGATCTTCGAGGTCACCGAGACCGCCGCGATCGACGACCTGCCGCGCGCCAACCAGAACATTCAGAACCTGCGCAGCCTGGGCTCGCTGGTCTGTCTGGACGACTTCGGCGCGGGCTCCTCGTCGTTCGCCTATCTGCAGCAGCTGCGCCTGGACATCGTCAAGATCGACGGCCGCTATGTCCGCGAACTGGCCGACAACGGGCGCGACGGGGCCATGGTCCGCCGCCTGGTCGAGCTGTGCCGCGACCTGAAGATCCGCACCGTCGCCGAGATGGTCGAGACGACCGAGGTCGAGGAGATCGTCCGCCTGGCGGGCGTCGACTTCGCCCAGGGCTGGCTCTACGGCAAGCCGTCGGACAAGCCGATGCCGGCCCTGCGCCCCAGCGCGCCGGTCAAGGCCGCGGCGCGGCGCGCCGGCGCGGCGGAGAGCTGGGGCTAGCTGGCGCCCTCCGGTTAGGCCTTGCCGCCCTTGCTGACGATGTAGTCGTCGATCACCCGCTCCAGCACGGTCAACGGCATGGCGCCCGACAACAGGCCCGCGTCGTGGAACGCCCGGATGTCGAAGGCCTTGCCCAACGCCTTCTGGGCCTTGGCCCGGGCGCGCAGCCAGGTGATCTTGCCGATCATGTAGCTGCAGGCTTGGCCCGGCCAGACGACATAGCGCTCGATCTCGGTGATCGCGCCGCTTTCCTCGTCGCCCATGGTGTCGACCATATATTTGACGGCCTGCTCGCGGCTCCATTTCTTGGCGTGCATCCCGGTGTCGACCACCAGGCGCACGGCCCGGAACAGGGCGTCGTGCAGCATCCCCAGATGGCCGCGCGGATCGGTCTTGTAGACGCCCATCTCGACGGCCAGCTGCTCGGCGTAGAGCGCCCAGCCCTCGCCATAGCCCGAGAACCACACCGTCTTGCGGATCAGAGGCAGGGACGCCTCGTTCGACAGCGAACCTTGCAGGTGGTGGCCCGGAATGCCCTCGTGGGCCGTCAGGGTCGAAAGGTAGAACTTCGGCTGTTCCTTGGTGTCGCGCAGATTGATCCAGTAGATGCCGGGGCGTTTTCCATCCAGCGACGGCGAATTGTAGTAGCCGGCCGGCGCCCCGGCCTCGATGGCCTTGGGCACGCGGCGGATCTCCAGCGGCGCCTTGGGCAGCGCGCCGAAATAGGCCGGCAGCCGCTGCTGGATGAAGGCGACCTTGGCGTTCAGGTCCTGGATCAGCTGTTCCTTGGCCGCGTCGGTGTTGGGATAGATGTCCTGACCCAGCGCCCGCATCCGCTCGCCGACCGTGCCCTTGCTCATGCCGATGGTCTTGAACAGCTTGTCGGCCTCGGCCGAGATCGACTTGACCAGGTCCAGGCCCAGTTGGTGGATCTCGTCCGGCGTCATGCTGGAGGTCGTGTAGCTCTTCAGCGCCACGGCGTAGTAGTCGCCGCCATCCTTCAGCCGCCAGCAGCCGGCCTCGTGCGTGGCCTGGCCCCGGACGCTTTCCAGCAGGGCGATCTGGCGCTTCAGGGCCGGCAGCACCGAGCCCTCGTAGATGCGCGAGGCCTCGCCCGCCCAGTCGCCGGGGATCTTGTTCTCCTTGGCGCGACGGACGACCGACTTAACGATCGGCGCGTCGGCGGCCGGCGTCGCGGCGAACGCCTTCATCTGGACCAGGGCCTTGTCGATGACGAAGTCGGGCGGGATCACGCCCTGCGCCATGTCCCGGCGGGCGATCGCCGTCTCCTGGTCCATCAGCCGGGCGAAGCCCTCCATCCGCGCCAGATAGGCGTCGGCGTCGGCCTTGGTCTCGATCGTATGCTGGGTGTCCAGGAAGTCCGGCATCGACTGGTAGGCGCCGGTCAGCTGGCTCAGCACATAGGGCGCGCCGACGGCGCCGCCGCCATAGCTGAACTTGCGATTGGCCTCGTCCTGGACGGCCTGCAGGAACGCCACGGTGTCATAATTGACCGCGTCCATGCCCTTCAGCGTCGCGCGGTCGATGGCGCGCAGGGCGGCCAGCTGCTCGCGGTTCCGAAGCTCGGCGGCCTGGATCGCGGCGGACGAGCGGTCGCCCAGTTCGCTCTTGGTCCAGGCCAGCTCGCCGACGTCTAGGCCAAGGCCCGTCGTCGTCTCGGGCGACAGGCGCAGCTGCTGGGCCATGATCGCGTCGAGCAGGGCGTTCAGCCGGCCAACCTCGCCGGTCCGCGCCCGGGCCAGGGACGGCGCCCCCTCGACGGCGGCGACCCCCGCGGCGGCGGCGGCCAGCAGCATGTGACGACGATTGAGCACGGCTTTTCCTCCGAGGACGTGATCGGAGGCGAAAGCGGTCGGCCCAAGACTCCGAGGGCGGACTTAATTCCGAGTCATCGCCCCGCGTCCAGCGTTCCCCGACAATGCCTGGCGGTGTCGCCACTCACCCCAGGGTGACGAACAGTTCGTTCTCGATCACCCACTGCCCGGTGACCTTCTTCCAGGTGGCCAGATAGGTTCCGGACTGCTCCGGCGCGTCCTTCCAGGTTCCGACCCAGCGGCCGCGCTCGGCGGCGCGGGTTGCGTCGGCGTTCAGCTCGATCTGTTCGGTCGACCGGACATAGGCCACGAAGCCCCGGTCGGCGAACTGGCTGGCGAAGGCGGCCAGCACGTCCTCGGCGCCCAGCAGCAACGAGCCGTCGCCGGCGATCAGGGTGACGCGGGGATCGAAGAACGGTCGCAGGCGCGGCGCGTCCTTGGCCGCGATCAGCTTGTTGGTCAGCTTGCGGCGGGCGGCGATGGCGTCTTGCGGCGTGGTCATGGGTCTTCTCTGGCGACGCCGCCGATGTAGCTTGCCCGACATACGATCCGCAAACGGCGAGTCTCATGTCCGCTCCGACCCTGACCACCGCCCGCCTGACCTTGAGCCCGCCCGTCCTGGCGGACTTCGACGACAGCCGCGCCATGTGGGCCGATCCGATCGTCGTCCAGCACGTGGGCGGGCGGCCCTTCACCGACGAGGAAAGCTGGACGCGCCTGCTGCGGGCGCGCGGCCTCTGGGCGGTGCTGGGCTTCGGCTACTGGGCGGTGCGCGAGACCTCGACCGGCCGCTATGTCGGCGAGGTCGGTTTCGCCGACCTGCATCGCGACATCGCGCCCAGCCTGAGGGGCCTCCCCGAAATGGGTTGGGTGCTGGCGGCCTGGGCGCACGGCCAGGGCTTCGGGACCGAGGCGGTCCGCGCGGGCCTGGCCTGGATCGACCAAACCCTGGCCCCGCCTCGGGTGCCGTGCATCATCGACGCCGAGAACGCCGCCTCCCTCGCCCTGGCCGCGAAGGTCGGGTTCCAGATCCGGGTTCATACGCACTACAAGGGCGCGCCGATCGTGCTAATGGAACGCGCGCGGCCCGACGGGGGGACGGCTCGCGCGGCGACGTCATCGACGTGAGAGCACGCGGACCTCGCCCCCTCGGGGCCTCCTGGAACACACGAAGCCATGTTGCGAAGACTGCCCGTCCTGCTGAGCGCGCTCGCGGCGCTGTGCGTCGGCTATGTCGCCGTCCAGTCGCTGGTCGTGCTGCAGCGTCACTACAGCTGGCATGAGATGGACTGGAACGACGACGGCCGCACCACGCTGGCGGAGTTCTTTGCGTCGGCGCGGATCGACCGCTGGACCGTGGTTCGCGGCGGCTCGCGCTGCAGTCAGTACTACTCGACCCACGCCCTGACGGCGGTGAAGACCGTCTGCCCGACCGGCAGCGTCGCGGCGATCGCGAAGGACGCCGCCAACGGCGGCTGAAAGGCCCAAGGGCTGAAGCCGCCCCGGATCAGCTCTCGGTGCTGACCGTCCAGGTCGCGCTTTCGATGTTCTGGTGACGCTCCAGATGGGCGGTGATGGCGTCCAGGTCCTGGGTCTTGGCCGTGGTCGGCACCAGGATGGCGGCCAGCTCGACCACGTCGTCGCCTTCCGACAGGGTCTCGATCTCGCGGATCGGGTAGTGGTGGCGCTCCAGCTCCTCGAACAGCAGGTCGCGGGCCTCGGTGACGTCCTCGGGGCTGCAGACCACGTGGACGCGGTACAGGGCCTCGGCGCCCTCCGGCGTGATCGGCAGGCGGTGGATGTATTGCACCACCGGCCTCAGCAGGGTGTTGCCGGACAGGACGAAGGCGGTGACAAGCACGGCCTCGGCGAACTGACCCGCGCCGGCGAAGGCGCCCACGGCGGCCGAGGCCCAGAGGGTGGCGGCGGTGTTGATGCCGCGCACCTGCGTCCCCTCCTTCATGATCACGCCCGCGCCCAGGAAGCCGATCCCGGACACCACGTAGGAGATCACCCGCACCGAGCCGTCGGTCCCGGCCACGCGCATCCCCAGATCGACGAAGGCCGCCGAGCCGATCGCGACCAGCACATTGGTGCGCAGGCCCGCCGTGCGCTGGCGCCACTGGCGCTCGAAACCGATCAGCCCGCCCAGGATGAAGGCGGTCAGCAGGGCGGCGCCGGTCTTCAGGAAAACGGCGAAATCAAACGGCGGATAGAGATGCATGCGGACGGATCATGGCGAAGTTCGATGACGGCTTGGAGACGGCGCCGATCGGCCCCGCCCATGCTTCCACGCCGACTTGCCGGTGGGCAGTCCGGTATCGCGGTGCTAGAGCCCGTCCATGGTCCGCAAAATCTCCGCCAAGCTCGTTCCCGCCAAGGATCCGGCCGCCGAGGCCGATCGCGCCTGGTTCGAGGCCCAAGCCGATCGGCGCTTCCGCCTGCGCGATCCCGCGCCGCTGGAATTCAAGGACCCGCTGGGCGATCCCGGCGACGGCTTCTCGTGGCGGGTCCTGGTCGCCCGGCTGCCCGACGGCGGCCGGCTGCGCCTGCCGGTCTCGCTGTCGTGGGAGCTGCACAACGACCACGCCAAGGACCAGCATCTGCGGATCCTGTTCGACCAGATCGCTCCGCCCGAGGCCAAGGCGCGGCTGGGTTGACGAAACCGGGCGATCGCGCACCCTCGCGGTCATGATCCGCACCATCCTCGTCTGGGCCCTGGTTCTGGCCGTCGGCGCCTTCGCGCTGCAGTGGCTGGAGGACGAGTTCGTGATCGGCCACTTCGCCTGGCGCACCTATGTCGGCCTGATCGGCGTCGCCTTCGCCGCCGGCGGCGTCTGGGTCGGCTGGAAGATCGCCGCGCGACCTCGACCGGACGGCTTCCAGCGCAACGACGCCGCCCTGACCGCCCTGGGCCTGACCGGCCAGGAGATCCGGGTCCTGGAACGGCTCGCCGCCGGCCGCTCCAACAAGGAGATCGCCCGCGACCTCGGCCTCTCGCCCAACACCGTCAAGACCCATGTCGCCAACCTCTACGGCAAGCTGGAGGTCGGTCGCCGCACCCAGGCGATCGGCAAGGCGCGGGAGCTGGCGCTGATCCCCTGAACGCCCCGCTTGACGGTCGTCGAAGAGGGCGAAACGGTCGAATTCACCCTTTCGGGTGATACCCTCGCGGCCACCGGCCAGGGCAGCCTGGAGACGCGTCGCGAGGGGGCGGCGCGGAGGAGACTCTCATGCAACGCACCATCATGACTCATGGCCTGATCGCGGGCCTGATCATCGCCCTGGGCATCATCCTGACCATCGTCTTCCCGACCGGCCACAACATGTGGGTCGGCTATCTGATCATGCTGATCGGCCTGTCCACGGTCCTGCTGGCCATCAAGTCGCACCGCGACAAGGCCCTGGGCGGGGTCATCAAGTTCTGGCCGGCGTTCCTGATCGGCCTGGGCGTGGCCCTGGTCGCCTCGCTGGCCTACGTGCTGATCTGGGAGGTCTATCTGGCGGCCACCCACTACAGCTTCATGGACGACTATACGGGCCACATCCTGGCCAAGAAGAAGGCCGAGGGCTTGAGCGGCGCGGCCTACGCCAAGCTGGCGGCCGAGATGGCCCAGATGAAGAAGGACTACGCCAACCCGCTGAACCGCCTGCCCGAGACCTTCATGGAAATCTTCCCGGTCGGCGTTCTGGTGACCCTGGTCAGCGCGGCGCTGCTGCGTAATCCAAGGTTCCTGCCGGCGCGGGGCTAGAGCGCGTTAGGTTTAAGTGTGAGCGGTTAAACCTAACGCGCTCTAAGCATTTGATTCTGGAGCCTGTTTATCCGCTTCAAATGAGTCCATCTGAAGCGGACAGGCTCTAAGGTCTGGCCCTTCTCCGCGAGGAGGAGGGCCTCGACCTCAGGCGGCCTGCAGCTGCTGCTTGACCCGCTCGGCCAGGGTCTTGATGTCGATCGGCTTGGGCAGGAAGGTCACGCCGGTCTCGCCTTCCAGCAGGTCGCTGAACTCGGCCTCGGCGTAGCCGGAGATGAACATCACCGGCGCCGATCCCAGATAGCCCCGCGCCTTCTTCAGCAGGGTCGGGCCGTCGATGCCGGGCATGATGACGTCGGAGATCAGGAGGTCGATCGTGCCGGCGTTCTCCTCGGCGATCTGCAAGGCCTCCTCGCCGTCGCTGGCCTCCAGCACCTCGTAGCCCCGGGCGCGCAGCAGGCGGGCGGCGACGCCGCGGACGGCGTCCTCGTCCTCGACGAACAGGATGCGGCCGGCGCCCGACAGGTCGCGGGCGGCGCGCGGCTTGACCGGCTCGGCGGCGGCCTCGGCGGCCAGCAGCTCGCCCGCCGGCGCGTCATAGACCGGCAGGAAGATACGGAACGCCGCGCCCTCGCCCGGACGGCTGTGGACGTGGATCCAGCCGTCGCTCTGCTTGATGATGCCGTAGACGGTGGCTAGGCCCAGCCCCGTGCCCTCTCCCACCGGCTTGGTGGTGAAGAACGGGTCGAAGATCTTGCCCATCACGTCCGGCGGAATGCCCGGCCCGTCGTCGCTGACCTCGATGAAGGCGGTGTCGCCCTCGGCGCCGGGGAAGCCCAGCTGCACGGCCTCCTCGCGGGTCAGGCGCGCGGTGCGGATGCGCACGACGCCGCCGCCCTTGGCCGCCCGCACGGCGTCGCGCGCGTTGACGGCCAGGTTCATGACCGCCGTCTCCAGCTGACTCTTGTCGGCCCGGACGCGCGGCAGGTCGCGGCCATAGTCGGTGATCAGCTTGACGTCCTCGCGCAGCAGGCGGCGCAGCAACACCTCGAACTCGCTGATCAGCTCGCCCAGGTCCAGCACCTCGCGCTGGACGGTCTGCTTGCGCGAGAAGGCCAGCAGCTTGCGGACCAGGTCGGCGGCGCGCACCCCGGTCTGGCGGATCTCGTTCAGCCCCTCGTAGGACGGATCGCCGACAGGGTGGCGGTGCAGCAGCTCGTCCAGGCGCAGCTGGATGGCCGTCAGCAGGTTGTTGAAATCGTGCGCCACGCCGCCGGCCAGCTGGCCGATGGCCTGCATCTTCTGCGACTGGGCCAGCTGAAGCTCCATCTGCTTCTGCTCGGACACGTCGATCATGTAGGCCACTAGACGGCCTTCGGCGCGGTAAAGATAGAGGTGGGCGATGCGGCTGGCGTCCTGGGCCAGGCGCACCTCGAACGGGCCGGCCTTGCCCTCCTTCAGGCGAGTCTCGGCCTCGACGCGCGAGGCCGGATCGATCAGGTCGCCGAACACCATGCCCGCCTTGCCGCCGGTCATGGCGGTGAGAGCCGGATTGGTCTCCAGCACGCGCGACGTGAACGGTTCCAGGCCCTCCAGCAGGGCGGCGCCGAACGGCGAGGCGCCGGCGAAGGCGTCCAGCGAACTGGGCGGCGGGGCGGCCGGCTCGGCGACGGCCCCCGAGGCGGCGACGACGGGCGCGGCGGGCTCGGCCTCGGCGGGCGGGGCCAGGCGGATCAGCAGGCGCCCGCCGGCCAGGCGCGAGACCTTGGCCGTATGATCGACGCCGCCGGCCCGTAGCACGCCCTGCGCCATCTCGCCCTTGCGGGCCTGGACCAGGGCCGCGAACAGGCTGGAGCCGGCCACGCCCTTGGGCAGGCGGCGGGCCTCGCCCATCAGCTCGCGCCAGGCCGCGTTGGCGGCAAGCAGGCGACCGTCGGCGCCGGCCAGGGCCGACGGCTCGCCCAGCGCCTCGATGAAGCCCTCGGCCTGGTCGGCGTCGCCGCCGGACGCGGCCGAGCCCTTGATCGCCACCAGACCCAGGATCGCCACGCCGGCGACGCCCAGCAGCAGCAGCAGTCCGGCCAGCGTGGCGGGACCCGCCTTCAGCGCCGGCGCCGCCGAGAACGCCGCGGCGGCCACGAAAAACACCGCCGCGCCGACCAGCCACGGATCCAGGCGCCGACGCGGGGCGTCGGTGGAAGCTCGGTCCTGAAGCTGGAAATCGGCCATGGGCGGCTTGATACCTATGTTGCGGCGAGTCAGCGACTCACCCGCGATCAGAGAAAGGATAGCCTTTTCGCGACGCTAGGTCAGTTTTCACCAGACTGTCGCCTAAAGGGGACGGGCGCGGGCGGTCTGACGCTCCCGCGGCTTCTTCCCATTCATGATGAAGCTGATGACCTTGGCGACGGCCTCGAAGTGCTCGACCGGGATTTCCGCGTCGACCTCGACGCTGGCGTAGAGGGCGCGGGCCAGGGGCGGATCCTCCAGCACCGGCACGTCGTGCTCCTCGGCCACGGCGCGGATCTTCAGGGCCAGGTCGTCGACGCCCTTGGCCACGCACAGCGGCGCGGGCGTCTCGCCCGGCTCGTAGCGCAGCGCCACGGCGTAGTGGGTCGGGTTCATGACGACCACGGTCGCCTTGGGCACCGCCTGCATCATCCGCTGGCGCGATCGCTGCATCTGGATCTGCCGCCGCTTGCCCTTGATGTGCGGGTCGCCGTCCGACTGCTTGAACTCTTCCTTGACCTCCTGGAGGGTCATGCGCATCCGGCTCATGAAGCGCTGGCGCTGCAGGAACCAGTCGAAGCCGGCCGTGATCGCCAGGAACAGGATCACCGCCAGCAGCACCGACTTGGCCAGCTTCATGGCCTCGGGCAGCATGGCCGCCGGATCCATGCCGACCAGATCGCGCACCTCGCCGACATGCGGCTTCAGCACCATCCAGGCGATAAGGGCGGTGACCAGCACCTTCACCGCCGACTTGCCGAACTGGATCAGGCCATCGACGCCGAAGATCCGGCCCAGGCCCTGCAAGACGTTCAGCTTGCTGAAGTCTGGCTTCAGCTTCTCGGGCGTCAGCATGAAGCCGGTCTGGGCGACGTTGGCGGCGGTGCCGGCGGCGCCCGCCACGATCATCACCAGGATCAGCGGCGGCAGCGCCGCGTCGACGGCTCGCCGCATCACCACCATCGCCCCGCCGCTGCTCAGGTCGGTCGTGCCGGCGTGAGCGATGAACGGAACGAGCGCGTTGGCCAGGTCCCGGGTCATCCAGCCGCCGGCCAGCAGCACCACCGACACCACGCCCAGCAGCGAGGCCAGCTGCGGGATGTCGGCCGACTTGACGACGTCGCCCTTGGCGCGCGCGTCCGAAAGCTTCTTGGCTGACGGTTCTTCTGTTTTCGACTCGGGATCCGTATCGTCCGCCACGCGCGCCCCCTAGCTGAAGATCTCTAGGAGTTCGCGGTAGCGGTCGGTCCAGACCATGGCGACGCCGCCCAGCGACAGCGCCAGCAGGGACAGGCCCAGGATGACGCTGAGCGGCGAGGCCACGAAGAAGATCTGGAAGGCCGGCATGACCCGTCCGACCAGGCCCGTAGCCAGGTTGAAGACCAGCGAGAACACGATCACCGGCGCGGCCAGCTGCACGCCCAGCGAGAACGACTGCGCCACCGTCCGCACCGCCAGGGTGACGGCGTCGTTGACGGGCACGGCGCGGGTGAACGGGAAGATCGTATACGACTTGACGATGGCGCCGATGAACAGGTGATGCAGACCGGTGGCCATCACCAGCGTCAGGCCCAGCATCGACAGGAAGCTGGCGACCGCGGTGCTGGCCCCGGTCATCGATGGGTTCACGCTCTGGGCGAACGACAGCGTCGTCTGCATCGAGATGATTTCGCCGGCCGTGGTCAGCGAGGTCATGAACAGGCGCAGCACCGATCCGATCATCAGGCCGATCAGCAGCTCGTGGATCACCCCGCCCACCAGCCCGCCCAGGGTGGTGGGGATCGGCGGGACGGTGTTCTGGACCAGCGGCCCCAGGATCAGGGCCATCAGCAGGGCGAACGACAGGCGGATGCGCGGAGGCACCGACTGGTCGCCGATGCCCGGCATCGTCATGACCATGGCGCCCACCCGCGAGAACACGAGGGCGGCGACATAGACCTGGAACGCCGTGGCGAAGGAGTTCACCGCTAGGCCCCTGCCCGCCTTCGCCTAGAGGCCGGCGATGCGCGCGGCGATCTGGCGCATGAAGCCGCTCATCAGCGCCCCCATCATCGGCAGAAAGATCAGCAGCGAGACGAAGATGGCGACGATCTTGGGCGCGTAGACCAGGGTCTGTTCCTGGATCTGGGTCAGGGCCTGGAACAGGCCGATGGCCACGCCGACCACCAGGCCCACGATCAGGCACGGCGCGCACAGCTGCAGGGTCAGCCAGATCGCGTCCCGGCCGACATCAAGAACCTCGGCGCCCGTCATGAAAAGCCTCGTTGGAATCAGCCGCGGGGGCCGCGTGGAGTCGAGGCTGGAAGATGGGCGAAATATGGTTAACAGGGCGTTAGGGGTTTGACGCGCGAGCGGCTTCCAACGCCGGGCGCGACGCTCGGCCGCGAGGGCGTCCGCAAGACGCCCTCTCCCGTGGGACCGACCTTCTAGCGAATCCGGATCCGCACCGGGACCTGGATGTACGAGCCGGCGCGGCTCTTGCCGTCGGGGCCCAGCAGGTCGACCTGGAATTGCGAGGCCATCGACAGGGCGGCTTGGCCGACGCCCAGGTCGTTGGGGGTCTCGTCCTGGACCGTGCAGGCGGTCAGGCGGCCGTCATTCTTGACGTAGCAGTTCAGCAGGGCGACGGCGATCTTCGGCTCGGAGACCGGGGTCAGCAGGTCCGACGGGGCCTTTGCCGGCGCGGCGCTGGCGACGGCGGCGGCGAGAGCGAGCGAAGCGATCACGTGTTCATCCCTTTATTTGTCTTTTTTCGGCGAGCCCCGCCCGCCGCGTGTTCCATTTCGGATCAGACGGCGTGGGCCTGCTTGAGACGCTGCAGGCCCTGTGCCGCCAGATCGGTCAGCGAGCGCAGGCCCAATTCCGAGAACACGTCGAACGCGCCGGCCAAGGCCGCCCCGGCCCGGGCCAGGCGGCCATCGTCGCGACCGGTGATCTCGACCCGAGCCTCGTAGAGGCGGGCCAGGTTCATCTGGGCCACGGCCCAGCTGGCCGGATCGCGGCCGCCCGGCGCGCTGGCCAGCTCGGCCTTGAACGCCAGTTCGGCGGCGTCCAGCACGGCGAGGTCAGCCGTCAGTTCCGCGCAGCGCGCGAGGCACAGGGCGCGGTTGTTGGCGACCACGGCGCGCAGGGCCAGGGCCGGCTGCACCCTCAGAATGTGAGTGGCGCGGTCATAGGCCGAGACGGCCTGTTCGTAGGCGCGCTCATTGGTCGAGGCCTCGCCCAGCGCCTGCAGCCCCGCGCCCAACGCGGCCTGGGTCCGCGCCCAGTCCATCGGGCTGTGGTCCGGCGTGACGCATTCGGCGGCGGCGGTCAGCGCCGAGATCCCGTCGGCGATGCGCGACAGTTCGCCGTCCAGCTCGCCCAGCTGGACCAGGGCCGCGCCGCGCAGGCCTTCCAGCCGCGACCAGGCCAGGGGTTCGAAATCGGGATCCAGCGCCGCGGCGCCGGCCTTGGCCTCGGCGATGGCCGTTTCGGTCAGGGCGCGGTCCTTGAGCCGCGCGGCGCAGGCCAGCATCAGGTCGACGCGGGCCGCGCGCTGCTCGGCCAGCAGCAGGCGCGCCGGTCCGCCCTTGACGCGCTTGGCCGCCGCCAGGGCGCGCAGCGGCGCCTCATAGGCTTGAAGGGCGCTCAGCGCGCGGTCGAGATCGTTGGCGGCCAGGGCGGCGCGGCCCTCCAGACCGGCCGACAGGGCCAGGCACAGCGGACCGCGATGTTGCGCCGGCGTGAGAGCCAGGGTCGCCGACGCGGCGGCGATCAGCCCCTCGTCGCCGAACAGGTCCGCGCCCAGCATCGCCAGGACCGCCTGTTCGCAGCGGACGGCGGCCAGGAGGTCGTGACGGCGTTCGGCTTCCAGAATCTTGGCGGCCGCCTCGGCCTGGGCGGCGCCCTTTCTCAACGCGGCCGCGTCGCCGACCCGGCGGGCCAGCTCGCGCCAGACGACGGCGGCTTCCAGCAGGCGGCTTCCGCGATCCTTGGCGCCGATCCGGCCCGCGACGATATCGGCCGAGCGCGCTTCGTTGGTCAGCAGCCGCACATCCAGCAGCTCCAGCAGCGAGGTGTCGCCGCCGGTCAGGCCCTCGCGCCAACCGCCCTTGAAACCGCCCTCGGCCTCGCCGCCGAACAGTCGCTTCAGGTCCCGCCCGAATTCGAACATCGCTTCGCGCACTCCGCTCACGGATCGTCCCACGCCGGGACGTCCGACGAAGGTTCAACGCTCGAGGAGCAAAACCGGAGCCAGTCATTTTAACAAGTGGTTAACAGGTGTTTATAGGGCATTAACCATAAATATTTCCCATATTTTTACATTCGGTCCGCAAGGTCGGCCATTTTGGGCGACGATGTGCTGAACTGGCACGGTTCTTGCTTTGACCAATACAGATAAAGCCCCGCTTTAACTCCGTTCGTTAGAACTTTGTTCATCGAACTAAAAATGACGTTAACCATAAGTTTTAGGATTCTGTTTACTTTTCGTTCACGGGCGAATCGTCGCGGCGCTCTCCCCTGACCGGCGAAGCACGCTAGAAGGCGGGCGCATCGCCCACGTCCGGAGCTTGTTCATGGCCGCCGTCACTGTCTGGATCGCCAGCCTCTGCCGTCCCGATCCGGGCTATGGCGGCTGGTCCTGGGTGCGCAGGACCGAGGGCGAGACGGGCGCGGCGGCGATCAAGGGCGCGGCCGGCGGCGAGCGCCGCACGAACGGCGCGCGGATGAGCCTCACGGCCCTGACCGAGGCGCTGGCGGCGCTGTCGGATCTGCCCGCCGACGCCTCGGTGACCCTGCGCTTTCTCGATCCGGACCTGGCCGGCCACCTGGTCGACGCCCACGGCCACTACGCCACCGCCGAGGCCGACGCCTGGAGCGCCGCCCGCCAGGCCGTCGCCGCCCGCCCCATGCTGGAGATGGTTCCGGCCGCGCCCAGCGAACCGGCCAGCGGTTTCCTGAACGCCTGGGCCGAGTTCGGCCTGGACACCTCGCGGTCGCGGGGCAGCTTCAAGGCCGCCATCCCCAAGCCGAACCTGCTGAAGTTCCCGGGCTGAAGCCCCCTATCGCACGATCAGATCCGCCGTCGCCGCGTTGCAGGCGAACGGGATGTCGTACAGCGTCGCCAGCCGGATCAGCGCCTTGATGTCGACGTCGTGCGGCTGGGGCGACAGCGGATCGACGAAGAAGACCAGCACGTCCAGCCGCCCCTCGGCGATCATCGCGCCCAGCTGCTGATCGCCGCCCAGGGGACCGCTCTTCAGGCGCACCAGGTTCAGGTGCGGCAGCGCCTCCAGGATCCGGCCGCCGGTCGTGCCGGTGGCGAACAGCGCCTTGTCCTTCAAAAAGCCTTCGTGCGCCTCGGCCCAGGCGACCAGGGCGGCCTTCTTGTCGTCGTGGGCCACGAGACCGATGGCGAGGGGGCGGGACATGGACGACTCCGAAACAGGACGGCCGCGCGGTCAAGGCGCGCCCGCGCGGCGATAATGGGCGCCCGGCGGCGCCCGCGACTTGAGCACGGGACGCGGCGCGCGACTTTCCGCGCCCCCTCCCCTTGCATAGCGCGCGGCGAAGGTTCGTCCTACCGGCCTTGAACACGAGGGGAAGAGGGCGATGACCAAGCAAACCTTTGGCGAAACGGCGCTGGGACGCCGATCCTTCCTGCGCGGCGCGGCCTTCGTCGCCGCGGCGGCGCCGATCCTGACCGAAACCCATCTGGCCCTGGCGGCGGAGACCAAGGCCCCGCCGTCGGGCATGGCCCTGCACGGCCAGAGCCCGAACGTCCCGCCGCCCGGCTCGGTGCTGATCAACGCCAATGAAAACCCGCTGGGCCCGTCCAAGGCCGCGCTCGAGGCGATCGCGCGCGTGGCGCCGCTGGCCGGGCGCTATGATCTCAACGGCGAGACGGACCTGCTGGCGCGGACCTTCGCGGCCCAGAGCGGCCTCAAACCCGAGAACGTCACGGTCTATGCCGGCTCGTCCGAGCCGCTGCACTACAGCGTCCTGGCCTTCACCTCGCCCAGCAAGAGCTTCGTCACGGCCGATCCGTCCTACGAGGCGGGCATGTACGCCGCCATGACCAGCCGGGCCAAGATCGTCAAGGTTCCCCTGACGGCGGACTGCGCCCACGACGTCAAGGCGATGGTCGCCGCCGATCCGAACGCCGGCGTCATCTATATCTGCAACCCCAACAATCCGACCGGCACCCTGACGACCAAGCAGGACATCGTCTGGGCGCTGGACAACAAACCGGCGGGCGCGATCCTGCTGGTCGACGAGGCCTATATCCACCTGACCGACGCGCCGGACACGCTGGACCTGGTGGCGGCGGGCAAGGACCTGATCGTCCTGCGCACCTTCTCGAAGATCTACGGCATGGCCGGCATTCGCTGCGGCTTCGCCGTGGCGCGGCCCGACCTCCTGGCCAAGCTGGCGCCGTTCGGCCAGAACGCCATGCCGGTCACCGCCTCGGCCGCCGCCCGCGCCTCGCTGGAGGAGCCCGGCCTGGTCGCGACGCGCAAGAAGATCATCGGCGACACCCGCCGCGACACCCTGGGCTGGCTAAAGGCGAACGGCTTCAAGGTGATCGGCGACCCGCGGACCAACTGCTTCATGATCGACACCGGCCGCGACGGGCGCGGCGTCATCGCGGCCATGAAGGCCAAGGGCGTCTATATCGGCCGCACCTGGCCGATCTGGCCCAACGCCGTCCGCGTCTCGGTCGGCACGCCAGAGGAGATGGCCAAGTTCAAGGTGGCGTTCAAAGAGGTGATGGCCGCCAAGCCGATGGCGCTGGGCGACCATGTCCAGCACGCCGAGCTGAACTATTACGCGACGCTGTAGGGGCGACGCGCCTCGATCCCGCTCCCCTTGCGTGGCCCGGAGGGCCGCGCGAGGGGGCGCGTTGCGTCAGCTGAAGGGCCTTTCAAGCCCTCATCCGTCAGCTTCGCTGACACCTTCTCCCGCAGGGGGAGAAGGGGCTCTTTAGGGAGCCGACCCTGGTCGGATACTTCAAAGACCGACCTCCCCGGCGAATGCCGGGGCCCAGATTCATCTGAGGCGGCTGTAGGTGAGGCGACGTCGCGCGGCGCGCGTCGGACGGCGACCGGCGGGCTCGATCTGGATCCCGGCATTCGCCGGGAAGGTCGGATTTTGGGAAAGGCGAGAGACTGTTCGCGACCCCCGGGTAGCACGTTTAGACTTCTCGCTAGTGGCTGTCCGCGAGCCAATGTGGGGAGCGCGACGGATCGTATTGGGTCACCTGATATTCCGGTCCGATCTCACGCGCGATGGCGCCGCCAAGGGTGATTGTTCCTTCGTGCGAACAGTAAACGATCCACTCATTTCCAGGAGCGGTCCAGAAGCCCTCTGCGCCGGTGTAGGAGAGCACTGCCGCCGCTCCGTCTAGCTCGTAGCTCTCGTCGTATTCGCGAAGCTCGATCACCCGCCTAACGGCGTTCGCGGAAAAGAACTTCTTGATCCGCGCCTGCAATTGAACGTCGTCGACACGGTCCAACTCTAGGGCCACAAGGGAAGCATGGGTCTTTTCGGAAAGCGGATACCAATACCCGTCGGGGGCTCCCCAAGTCGCTGCGATCGCCTCACGCCATTGATGGACCGCCCTAGCATCTAGAACGCGGCGGTAGAATAGCGGCTTCACCTGGGCCAGTTCCGACGCGGTCACGCTCATGAAGAGCGACGCCAGGACCTCGCGCTCGTCCGCCATAGCGCGTTGCTGGATTGGGTTTGCCATCGGTCTTGTTCGATCCGAGGTCGCATTGCGCGCGAGATGGACGAGAAGCGTGCGAAGTTGTTCGCAGTCGGGAAGCGCGTCGGCGTCTAGCGTCTCAATATGGTCGAGCACCGTCTGTGCGACATTATAGCGAGGAAAGACCGCATAGGCCTCATCCGTGTAGTCGGGCCCGTCTCGATCACGGTCGCCCCGTACCATCAGCGAATAGATGTCGGCCCAATGGTCGAACCGCTCCATGCAGGTGCGACGCGCGAACGTTTGTAGTTTTAGCGCCGCGTCCATGCGAAATCTCCCGTCCTCGATGCACCTCGAGGCTTATCGCTCATCGGTCAAGCCTAACTTTCGGGGCGTCCCCGACCCCCCGCCTCGCCCCTCAAAGCGTCCGCTCTCCGGCGCCAGATCCTTGCCGCTGACGCCCCCCCTACGCCCGCTCCTTGGTCCGCTCGAAGCGGACCTTCGGGTACTTCTCGGCGACATAGCCGATCTCCCAGGCGCTCTTGCCCAGGAAGACCGGGGCCTCGTCGATGTCCTGGCCCATGGCCGACTTGTGCTTGCTCACGAAGTCCTCGACGTCGGCGCGGTCGCCGACCAGCCAGCGGGCCTCGGCGTAAGGGCTGTTCTCGAAGATCACTTCCAGCTGGTACTCGTTGGCCAGGCGGTCGGCCATGACCTCGAACTGCAGCTGGCCCACGGCGCCGACGATGAAGTCGCTGCCGATCATCGGCCGGAACAGCTGGGTGACGCCCTCCTCGGCCAGGCCTTCGAGCGCCTTCTTCAGGTGCTTGGCCTTCAGCGGGTCCTTGACCCGCACGCGGCGCAGGATTTCCGGCGCGAAGTTGGGTAGGCCGGCGAAGCGCAGCAGGCCGCTCTCGGACAGGCTGTCGCCCACCCGCAGCACGCCGTGGTTCGGGATGCCGATGACGTCGCCGGCATAGGCCTCCTCGGCCAGCTCGCGGTCGGAGGCGAAGAACATGATCGGCGCGTTGACGCTCATCTGGCGGCCGGTGTTCTGGGCCTTCAGCTTCATGCCGCGCGTGAACTTGCCGCTGGTCAGGCGCAGCATGGCGATGCGGTCGCGGTGATTGGGGTCCATGTTGGCCTGGACCTTGAACACGAAGCCCGAGACCTCCTTGTCGCCGGGTTCGACCTCGGCCGGCTCGCCGCCCTTCTCGGCCTTCATGGTCTTGGGAGCGGGGGCGTAGGCGCCGATGCCGGCCAAGAGCTGCTTGACCCCGAAGTGGCGCAAGGCCGAGCCGAAGAACACCGGCGTCATGTGCCCTTCCAGGAACGACTGGAGGTCGAACGACGGATAGCCGCCGCCGACCAGCTCGGCCTGCTCTTCCAGCTCGGCCTTCTCGGCGTCTTCCAGGAACTGGCTGATCGAGTTGCCGTCGAAGGCGACCGGCTCGGGATGGCCCTCGTCGTCGGCCGCGCCGCCGGTCCGCTTGGCGTAGGGGATGAACGCGCCCTCGCGCAAGTCCAGCATCCCCTTGAAGCGCCCGCCCGAACCGGCCGGCCAGTACAGCGGCGCCGGATCCAGGGCCAGCTTCGAGGCGATCTCGTCCAGAAGCTCGATCGGATCCTGGGCCTCGCGGTCCATCTTGTTGATGAAGGTGATGATCGGGATGTCGCGCAGGCGGCAGACCTCGAACAGCTTCAGGGTCTGGGGCTCGATGCCCTTGGCGGCGTCCAGCACCATGATGGCCGCGTCGGCGGCGGTCAGGGTGCGATAGGTGTCTTCCGAGAAGTCCTCGTGGCCCGGCGTGTCCAGCAGGTTGAACATCTTGCCGTCATGGTCGAACGTCATGACCGAGGCGCTGACCGAGATGCCGCGCTCGCGCTCGATCTTCATCCAGTCCGACCGGGTGCGGCGGTTCTCGCCCCGCGCGCGCACCGCGCCGGCGGCCCGGATCGCCCCGCCGGCCAACAGGATGTTTTCCGTCAGGGTCGTCTTGCCGGCGTCGGGGTGACTGATGATGGCGAAGGTGCGCCGACGGGCGGCCTGAAGAGCGGTGGGAGAGGTCATGGGCGCGGGGTTAGCTTCCCGCGCCCGTTTTGTCACCTTCCGCCGCGTCGCGGCCCTTTAGAACTTGGCCGACAGACGCGCGTACCAGAGGCCGCCATCGGTGTCGTAGGGGGCGTTGCGCGAGTAGATCAGGCCGCGCGAGGCCTGGAACGTCGCTTCGTCCGGATAGGTGTCGAAGAGGTTCTCGGCGCCCACGGTCAGCTTCAGCGCCGAGGTCAGCTGGGCGCTGACCGACAGGTCGACCAGGGTCTTGGCCCCGAAGGTCTGGATGAGGTCGGCCGCGCCGTTTTGCTGGGCGTCGGTCCATCGGCCCGACCAGCGGACGCGGACCAGCCCGCTGATCGGACCGCGCGCATAGTCGAAGCTGAGATTGGCGGCGTGTTCCGGGAGGCCGTCCTGGATGTTGATCCGGGCCAGGCGCGAGACCTCGGTGGCCTTGGAGCGGGTCACCTGGGTGTCGTTCCAGTTCCAGGCCGCCGTCAGACCGCCATGGCCGCCCCAGAACGCGCCGCGCCACGAGACCACGGCGTCGACGCCCTGGGTGGTGGTGTCGAACGAGTTGGTGAAGTAGCTGACCGTCGTCAGGCTGTCGGCGCCGGGGATCCCCGCCGCCACCAGTTGCGCCCGCAGGTCGCTCGACACCGGGAAGTTCGGCGACACGGCGAAGCGGTCGTCGACGTCGATGTGGTAATAGTCGATCGAGCCGGTCACGCCTTCATGCCGGAAGACGAAGCCGAACGAATAGTTTCGCGAGGTCTCCGGCTTCAGCGGCTTGCCACCGAGCGCGACCGAGATCGGATTGACCGGCGACAGGCGGCCCGAGGTGAACAGCAGCAGGGTCGTGGTGTTCAGGCCCTGCGAGGTGCGGGTGTTGTTGATCTGACCCGCCGTCGGGGCGCGGAAGCCGGTCGAGGCGGCGCCGCGGAACGCGAAGCCCGGAGCGAACTCCCAGCGCGCGGCCACCTTGCCGTCGGTGGTGTCGCCAAACTCGGAGAAGTGCTCGTGGCGCACGGCCAGATCGACGTCGAACCGGTCGCTGAACGGCAGGTCGAGATCGCCATAAGCCGCGTAGCTGGTCTGGTTCCAGGAACCGGCCTGGCTGGGCGCGTAGCCCGGGAAGCCGTTCGAACCACTGGGCAGACCCGCGGGCGCGCCGGGGCCGACGTCCCACGAATAGCGGTCGCCCGCTTCGATCTTGTAGGTCTCCTTGCGGGCCTCCAGGCCGAGGGCCAGGTTGGCCGGCTTGGCCAGGGTCGGCAGGTCCAGCGGACGCGAGACGTCGAAATTGGCCGTCTCTTCCTGCTGGATCAGCGAGCCGTCGTCGAAGCGGGTCGGCGACTGCGGACCGAACGAGGCGTTGATGCTGTTCTTCAGGAAATAGTCGACCTTGTCCCGACCCCAGCCGGCCGACAGGTCCCACGCCCAGCCCAGCGCGTCGCCGCGCACGCCGCCGTTGACCGAGGCGTTGGTCTCGTCCTGACCGAACTTCGGCGAGAAGCCGGCCGGATAGAGCTGGCTCAGCGACCAACCGGGGAAGACCGGGCTGGTCTTGTAAGAGGTGTCGTTGGACGGGTTGCGCCAGTTGAAGTCGGTGACGCCGTGCAGGTCGCTGTAGGTGGCGAAGCCATAGGCCTCGACCGCGTCGGTGATCGGCAGGGTCAGGTTCAACGAGCCGCGCCAGACTTCACGGTCGGGCTGGCCCCAGCGCTGCACGGGGTTGGGAACCTTGATGCCGGGATTGGCCGCCTGGAAGGCGATGGCGTCCGGACGCTGGCGGGTGCGCGAAGTGGCGTCGGCGTTGGTGTAGTCGATCGCGCCGACCAGCACGCCGCCCTTGTCGCCCAGCTTGACGCCGTAGCGCGCGCCGACCTCGGTCTTCTGGCCGTCGCCGGCGTAGTAGCGGCCGGTCTGGGCGTAGCCGTCGAAGCCGGTCTTGTCCGACAGGATGATGTTGATGACGCCGGCGATGGCGTCCGAGCCGTACTGGGCCGAGGCGCCGTCGCGCAGCACCTCGATGCGGTCGATGCCGCTGGTCCCGAGCGCGGCCAGGTCGACGCCCTGCTGACCGCGTCCGCCCAGCACCGCCGAGCGGTGGCGGCGCTTGCCGTTGACCAGCACCAGGGTCTGGTCGGGCGAGAGGCCGCGCAGGGTGGCGGGACGCACGAAGGCCTGGCCATCGGCGGCCGGCAGGCGCTGGACGTTGAACGACGGGGTCGTCGCCGCCAGCTTGTCCATGATCTCGTCGGAGACGATGCTCTTCAGCGCCTCCTGGCTGACCACGTCGACCGGCGCGGTCGATTCGAAGGCGGTGCGGTCGACCCGGCGAGTGCCGGTGACCACGATGGTGTCGACCTGAGTCTCCGCCGTCTCGGGCGCGGCGGCCGGAGCGGCTTCGCGGGCCTGGACTTGGCTGGAGATCGCCAGGGCGAGCACGCCCCAAGCCACGGTAGACAACAGTTTCATCGGACGCCCCGAGCAATTGAACTTCGGCGCGGGGTAACGAGCGTGCTTGTCGGATCGGCGACGGTTCGATGAAGTTCCGAACACCAAGCCGCTTTCGCGGGCAAACGACGCCAAGGAATGCGTCAAAATCCCCCTATTCGAAGAGTGGGTTTGGAGTCATGCTTCCCGGATCGCGTATCGACGGCGTCAGATCGTCGAGCGGATGGAGGAAATGGAAAGATGGCCCTGCTTGACCATCATCGTGCTCACGGCCGGCAACACCCAGCCGGCAGCGCCCTGTGCATCGGCCTCACGCTGGCCGGCCTGACCGCCCTGGCGGTCGTGCTCAGTTGGATGATGACGTTCGTCGGCTCGTAAGCGCGAATCGAACGCAAGCGCCGGACGACGGCGTCAGGCGGCCAGTCGCCGCCAGACCTGCCGATCGGCTTCGAGATTGGTCAGGGCGCCGGACTTCTGGCGCTCTAGCAGCGTGCCCATGACCTCGATGCCGAGCTGGGCGTAACGCACTTGCACGTCCGCGACCCGGCAGCCGCGTCCGGGCGCGACGAACAGCGCCGCGTTGATGTCCGGCGCCTTCAGCACCATCAGCGCCGCCAGCCGCGAGACCTTTTCCACGTCCTTGTGATGCAGCAGCGGCTCGGCGGCGAACAGCTCCCGGCCCAGTTCCGAGACATAGTTCAGCGAAAGCTTCGCGAACCGATCGCGCGTCATCGGCGGCGTCAGTTCGTTGGCGTCGAAGCTGAGGACGACGTCATTCATCAGGAAAAGCATGATGGATACTGGACTGGCTGTGCGTCGCGGCGGGCGCGTTTCAGGAACCCGCCCAGAATGCCCCGGCGCGCTTTAGGTCCGGTGTAGGAACAGAGTTAACGCCGCGCATGGGTGGCGCCGTCCACAGGCGTTCCACCTGAAAGACGTGAATCAGGCCTCGACGGCCTCGGTCAGGAAATGACGGCCGTCCTTGTCCTCGATCTCGATGATCCAGAGGTCGGGGTCGATCCGCGCCGCCCGCTGGGCATAGGCGTCGAGGTCGGGCTCGAATTCCGACCGAACCGGCTGCATCCAGAAGCGCTCGCCATCGCCGCGCGTGGCCTCGCTGTAGAGGCGCGCGGTTCCGGCCCGTCGGTCGACAACCTTCACCAGCACGGCGCCAGCGCGGGCGTCGCCCTTGCGGGCGACCATGGCGAAGGCGCCGCCCAGCTCGGCCCGGCGGATCAGCGCCCCGACCCAGATGTCCGTGGAAAGTAGCATGATAACCGAACCGCAACCCGAGCTCGTCTAGAACCCGCTTCCTCGAAGAGCTTCACCCATAGGCCAATGACGTCCGTTCAGCATCATAAAGGTCGCGCGCGCCGCTGGATCGCGGCGGCGCTGGGCCTCTCGGCCCTGGCCGCGCCGGCCGCGTCGATGGCCGCCAACGCCGGCGACCAGCTGTACGAGCGCACCCTGATGACGGCCGCCGACGGTCGCTGCCGCCTCTTCGCCCCCGCCATTTCCGCCGCTCTCGACGCGGCGCGAGCCCAGGCGCGCGGCGCGACCCTGCGCTCGGGCGCCAGCGAGCAGCAGGTCCAGGCCCTCGAGCAGCGCGCCCGAGCCAAGGCCGACGGCGCGGCCTGCAATTCGCCGGACCTGACGACGGCCGCGACCCGCGTGAAGAAGGCGTTCGAGGGCTACGCCCAGATGCAGACCATGACCTATCCGGGCGACGTGGCCTCCTGGAAGGCCGAGCGGGCGGTGTCGGCGACCATCCCCGTCTGGCGTCTGTCGCAGCTGTCGGCCTTCGGCGCCGATCGGCTGATGTTCGGCCTGGCCGGGCGCGCCAAGGCCGTGACCGCCGTGGCGACCTTCGAGAACGGTCAGCGCCCCTACGCGGCCCGGATCATCGTGCGCGACACCAATCGCACCCAGGGCCCCTATATCGACCCGCGCGGCGGCCGGGCCCTCAGCGCCAAGGTCGCCCCGCGCAACGCCAGCCTGGTCTTCACCGCCGAAACCCGCGAGGAGGCGCCGGCCACCCTGCTGCCGGTCGGCGCCAAGACCGGCCTGGCGTTCCGCTTCCCCACGGCTGTCGCCGACGCCATGTCGGAGCTGGACCCCCGCGAGGCCGTGACCGTCGAGTTCGCCTTTCCCGGACGCGGCGACGAAATGACCCGCCGCGCCTATGTCGAGGTCGGGGACTTCGCGGCCGGTCGGGCCTTTCTGCGTTAGGACAGCGCGCTTCGGAAAGCTGGTCAGTCACGCCTCAGCGCGGCGAAGGCGATGACGTTGTCACCCAGGCTGGCCGCCGGCTTCGGGGCTTCGGTCGGCGCGGGGCGCGGCTCGGTGTTCGCGGCGTCGGTCGCCTCGGCGGGTTTCAGCGGAGCCAGCAGCACCGGCAGGCGCACCGAGACGCTGGTGCCCGCGCCCAGGCGGCTTTCGATGCTCATCTCGCCGCCGTGCAGCTTGGCGAAGGCGCGGACCAGCGACAGGCCCAGGCCCGTGCCCCTGGCGCGCTGGTCGGGACCGCCGGCCTGCTCGTAGGGACGGCCCAGGCGCTCCAGATCCTCGGGACTGATGCCGACGCCGGTGTCGGCGACGACGATCTCCAGCACCCCGTCATATCCGTGCGCGGTCACCGTCACCTGGCCGCCGCGCGGCGTGAACTTCAGGGCGTTGGAGACCAGGTTCAGCACGATCTGCTTCAAGGCGCGGCGATCGGCGTCGACCTCCAGCTCGCCGGGCGGCAGCACGCCGCGCAGCTGGACCCCGGCGGTGTCGGACTGGACGCGCAGCAGCCGCATCGCCGCCTGCACCGCCTCGCGGGCGTCGAACACGCCGCGCTGCAGCTCGAAGCGCTCGGCCTCGATCTTGGACATGTCCAGCACGTCGTTGATCAGGTCCAGCAGGTGACCGCCGCTTTCGTGGATCAGCTCGGCGTACTCGGCGTAGCGGTCGGTCAGCGGCCCGAACATCTTGGCGCGCATGATGTCGGAAAAGCCCATGATCGCGTTCAGCGGCGTGCGCAGCTCGTGACTCATATTGGCCAGGAAGCGGGCGCGGCCGGCGGCCAGGGCCTCGGCGTCGGCGCGGGCCTGGTCCAGGGCGCTCTCGCGGTTGCGCTCGGCGGTGACGTCGCGCAGCAGGCCGACCAGCTGGTTGGGGGCCACGCGCTGCAGGTCCAGCGCCACGACGCGCTCGACGCCGAGGGCTGGATTGAAGGTCAGGCTGGCCGCGCCGTCGCGGAGCGCCTGGGCGATCGCGGCGGTCAGGCGCTGGCGGTCGCCGGGCGCGGCCGCGGCGGTCAGGCCGCGATTGAACAGGTCGACGGTCGTGACGCCAGGCGGCGGCGCGCCTCGGACGGCGGTCACAGCGCCCTGCCCGCGCACGGCGATGGCCAGGCTGGGCAGGCCGTCCAGCAGGGTCTCCAGGGCGATGATCTCGGAGGCGTAGCGGTCGCCGCGCGCGCCCTGCCGGCGATGGCCGATCAGCAGGCCGGCCGCCAGGCCAAGGCCCGTGGTGACCAGCGCCAGAAAGCCGAGGACGAAGGCCAGGGGTCCGGCCGGCGTCGACGGCGCCAGGCCCGACAGCTGGGTCAGGGCGGCGACGCAGCCGCCGATCAGGGCCAGGGCCGCGCCCTCGGCCAGACGCTTGGGCTGGTCCAGGGTCGAGGCCGCCGCGACCGGCGCCAGGCACCAGGCCGCCATCGCGCCGGACACCCCGCCCGTCAGCACGGCGGCCAGCGAGCCGCCCATCGCCCACAGCACCAGCAGGATCGACTGGGTCCGCTCGTCGTCGCGCGTGAAGGCCAGGCTGGCCAGGGCGGGAACCGCGCCCGCGCCCAGGGCCGCCCAGACGGGCCAGCCAGCGGCGTCGCGCAGGAACAGGGCCGCGGCGGCGGCCAGGCAGACGGACGCCAGCCAGCCCAGGCGCCAGGCCTGGGCGGGATCCATCCCGGCCGCGCGGGCGGCGGGACGTCGGATCGGGTCTGGAAGCGTCTCGAATTCCAAGGGCGGTCGACTTCTGCGCGGCGGGGGGTCACCGTCGCCAAACCTTAACGCGGAGTGACCGCTCCCTCCAAGGCCGCACAATCGTTAAGCGACCTTTCCTCGTGGAAGCGTTGTGGACGGAAACGGAATCGTAAGCGCGAGCTGGCATTGTGTCGCACCTGATCCATACGGATAGAACGTCCGGGAGCCCGCTATGCCAGAACCGGCGTCCCTGGACGCATCGACGCTTCGCCCGCTGGCGGATGCCGTTCCGGCGGAGCGCCGGACGGCCGCGATCGAACGTCGACGCCAAGCGCTCGATGACCGCAAGCGCGCGTTCCTGCGCATGGTCAGCCACGAGCTGCGCACCCCGCTGAACGCCGTGATCGGCTTCTCCGAGATCCTGTCCAAGGAGCTGTACGGACCGCTGGGAAGCCCGCAGTACAAGGAATACGCCACGATCGTGCACGACAGCGGCCTGAAGCTGCTGAAGCTGGTCAACCAGATCGTCGAGATCGCCCGCCTCGAGGGCCACGTCACCGACATCGAGATGACGCCCGAGAACATGGACGAGGCGTTCGAGGACGTGATCGACGCCCTGGACGCCCAGATCCGCCAGCGCGAGGTCATCGTCCACGTGGTCGCCCAGGGGACCCTGCCCACCGTGCTGGCCGACAGCCGGGGCCTGCGGACCATGCTGACGAACCTGCTGCAGAACGCCGTCACCCACTCGCCCGCTGGGGGAGTCGTGCACGTCGCCGCCGCCCGCATCGGCGGCGAGGTCGAGATCACCATCCGCGACCAGGGACCCGGCGTGGACAGCGCCGAGCTGCCGCGCCTGCTGCAACCGTTCGAGCAGGGCGGCGCCATCCTGACCCGCGGCCACGAGGGCGTCGGCCTGGGGCTGCCGATCGTCGACCTCCTGTCGCGCGCGATGGGCGGACGCCTGAAGCTGTCGTCCAGCCTGGGCGCGGGCTTCCTGGCGCGGCTGATCCTGACGGCGGCCTGAGGCGGGGAGCCGGACCGCCCTCCCCCTCGACAAGCCGCGGGCGGCCCCCTAATTGGCCGCCATGAGCACTTCCTCCCCTGGCGCCATCGACACCGCCCTGAACGACCTCGCCGACGAGTTCGAGTTGCTGGGCGACTGGGAAGAGCGCTATCGCTACGTGATCGAGCTGGGTAAGGACCTCGCGCCCCTGACCGACGCCGAGCGCTCGGAGGAGAACAAGGTGCGCGGCTGCGCCAGCCAGGTGTGGCTGGTCACCGAACCCCAGGCCGACGGAACGCTGAAGTTCCGGGGCGACAGCGACGCCCACATCGTCAGCGGCCTGGTGGCCATCATGCTGCGCCTCTATTCGGGCCGCGCGCCGGCCGACATCGTCGCCTTCGACGCCAAGGGCGCGATGGACCGGCTGGGCCTCTCGGGCGCCCTGTCCTCGCAGCGCTCCAACGGCCTGAAGTCGATGGTCGCCCGCATCCAGCACGACGCGAAGTCCGCCCTTGGCTAGCTATCGCGTCGCGGCGCTGTACCGCTTCACGCGGTTCGAAGACCCGGCGGCGATCCAGGGACCGCTGGCCGCCCTCTGCGACCGCCTGGGCGTCAAGGGCACCCTGCTGCTGGCCCGCGAGGGGATCAACGGCACGATCGCCGGCGAGGACGCCGCCATCGCGGCGGTGCTGGACCACATCCGCGCCCTGCCCGGCTGCGCCGACCTGTCGCCCAAGACCGCCTGGGCCGAGCGGACGCCCTTCCACCGCATGAAGGTGCGGCTGAAGAAGGAGATCGTCACCCTGGGCGAGCCCGACCTGGACCCGACCGACGCGGGGACCTATGTCGCGCCCGCCGACTGGAACGCCCTGATCAGCGATCCCGACGTCGTGGTCATCGACACCCGCAACGCCTACGAGGTCGCCGTCGGCACGTTCGAGGGCGCGATCGACCCCAAGACCGCCAGCTTCTCGGACTTCCCCGCCTGGTTCCGCGACTGGCGCGAGACCGTCGAGGCCGAGCGCGGCCCCGACGCCCCGCCGCTGAAGGTGGCCATGTTCTGCACCGGCGGCATCCGCTGCGAGAAGTCGACCGCCTTCCTGAAGGCCGAGGGCGTCGAGCAGGTCTTCCACCTGAAGGGCGGCGTGCTCGACTATCTGGAACAGGTTCCGGAGCCGGAGAGCCTGTGGCGCGGCGAATGCTTCGTGTTCGACGAGCGGGTCGCGGTCGGCCACGGCCTGTCGGCCGGGACCCACGTGCTGTGCCGGGGCTGCCGGGCGCCGGTCTCGCCGGAGGGCCAGGCCTCCAGCCTCTATGTCGAGGGCGTCTCCTGCCCCGCCTGCCACGACCAGCGCACCGACGACCAGAAGGCCCGCGCCGCCGAACGCCACCGCCAGGCCCTGCATTGCGAGGCGCTGGGCATCGACCACGTCGGCGCGAAATTACCTTCGCGGTCAAGCTGAACCCATCGCCGCGGCCTCGCGTTGACCCGGCTCCCCTCCCCAAGAGAGAGCGCCCCGCGATGCACACGAACGAAGACCACATCAAGCTCGTCAACGGCCTGGTCGAGACCACCATCGACAGCGCCGACGGCTATGAGACCGCCGCCAAGGACGCCGACGGCGCCCGCTACAAGGAACTCTTCCAGCGCCGCGCCCAAGAGCGCCGCTCGATCGCCTCGGAACTGCAGGACGAGGTCCGCCGCCTGGGCGGCGAGGCCAAGGACGACGGCACGATGCTGGCCGCCGCCCACCGCGTGTTCGTCAATCTGAAGGACGCCATGACCAAGGGCGACGAGGCCGTGATCAACGAGGTCGAGGCCGGCGAGGACCACATCAAGGCCAAGTACGAAAAGGCCCTGCAAGACGGCGACGTCCAGCCCCAGACCCGCGCCGTGATCGAAAAGGCCTGGGCCTCGGTCAAGGAAGGCCACGACCAGATGCGCGACATCAAGCACACCCTCAAGCACTAAGCGCGCCGCGCGGAATCTACGACGGGCGGGACCGCGAGGTCCCGCCCTTTTCGCGACCGTTTGCGTCGCGCGCCGCGACACCGCATATGAGGACCATGGAACACGCGCCCCGCATGGTTCTCGACGAGCGTCAGGTGAACCTGATCTCCAAGGCCCTGGCCGAGCCCCGCCGCCGCCAGATCCTCAAGGACGTCGGCGCCCAGTCGGCGCCCTGCGCGTGCAGCGGTCTGCTGGAAAGCTACGAGATCACCCCGGCGACCATGTCCCACCACCTGAAGGAACTGGAAACCGCCGGCCTGATCCAGATCAACCGCCAGGGGAAGTTCGCCTATCTGACGCTCCAGCGGGACGTGCTGAACGCGTACCTGGCGCGGCTGGGGGAGATTTGAGGGGGAAGCGGCTAAGCAGCTCTACTTGTCCTTTAGAACTTCAAGGTCCGAATGATTAATTGGCGCGAAAAGGTCATGACTCCAATTGCTGATAGATAGACTTTGGTTCGGAATGTAAGATTCGAAAGATGGCCAAGTTGGCTTCTGTGATATTATAAAAAATCGAGAAAGATCAGACCTATATCCGAGACCATATTCCCCATATTGGGCCACTAACATCACCGCAACAGCACTCAATGCTTGAAATACGCCATCCAGATTTGCGCGTTCGAATTCCTGCTCTCGATTGTGCTTAACAGCATTATAATCAGCATACCACAGCAGATCGGCGGTAGGGTTAGAACCCAATCCCCAACCCTTAAAAGGGTATATTGGCTCCAATTCGGGAAAGGAGGGAAAACTGACGGCAAACTCACGAAGCCGCATAATATTAGCCAAATTCACATATTCTTTTGTACTGAACGATTTCTTCTGGGCACCGTTAGATGTCAGAACACCACGCCATTGAGCCTCCACTTCAGTACACGCAAGTATAAGCAAGTTTCTTATATCGTGACCAAAAGTGCAGAGATTTTTAGGACAAGGATGAACAGTCTGGCAAATCCTCTCAAGTTGCCTAAGTAAAGATAAAGCTTGTCCATGTGAGCCAGCCACAACCACAGGCTCCAGGTTTAAACTTGGACACCACGAACGATCACCATCGCGCGCTCCAAATAGGGGGCGGGCAATGCGCCTATAGAATTGGCCCATTTCTAGACGGGTTGGATGGAATGGATCTCCGTCTTCAAACCAAGGTGTTTCTGCCCGCATACGATCAAGAGCAGTCTCACCTGGACGCGCTCGAAACTCACGTGCCAATCCGTTGCGATTTAGGATGTCGTAGGCAATCTCATCATCAATATACCAAGCCTCTTCCATATTCTGTGGACTCACGGCGCGGATGAAGCAAGGCACGGAAGCCTCCCGAAGACGAATGGCGATATCACGCCCGAATGAATGCTAACTGCAACACCAGCCTGCTTCCGAGTGAGCCCCAATCCCAAAACGCTAGCTCCAGCCCAGAAATTCCGCCCCCGCCCCTTCAATCAATTCGACGATTGTCTAAATATCTAACCGTTCGCCACAGTCGGCCGAACGGAGAGAGACAATGAGCAAGCTTACGGGCAAGACCGCCGTGGTGACGGGCGCGTCGAAGGGTATCGGGGCCGCGATCGCCAAGGCGCTGGCCGCCGAGGGCGCGGCGGTGGCAGTCAATTACGCCTCCAGCCGCGAGGGCGCCGACAAGGTGGTCGCCGAGATCGTCGCGGCCGGCGGCAAGGCCATCGCCGTCCAGGGCGACGTGGCCCAGGGCGCGGACGTCGCGCGGCTGTTCGACGAGACCCAGAAGGCCTTCGGGGGCGTCGACATCCTGGTCAACAACGCCGGCGTCTACGCCTTCCGGGCGCTGAACGACGTGACCGAGGCCGAGTATCGCCGCCAGTTCGACACCAATGTGCTGGGCGTCCTTCTGGCGAGCCAGGAAGCCGCGCGCCGCTTTGGCCCGGACGGCGGAAACATCATCAACATCAGCTCGATCGTGACCACGCTGGATATGCCGGAGTCGTCGATCTACACGGCGACCAAGGCCTCGGTGGACTCGATCACCCGCGTGCTGGCCAAGGAGCTGGCGCCGCGCAAGATCCGCGTCAACGCCATCTCGCCCGGCGCCGTCGAGACCGAGGGCACCCACGCCATGGGCATGATCGGTAGCGAGATGGAGGCCGGCCTGGTCGCCATGACGCCGCTGGGCCGCATGGGCCA
Organism: Caulobacter vibrioides OR37; assembly: GCF_000372645.1. GTDB lineage: Bacteria > Pseudomonadota > Alphaproteobacteria > Caulobacterales > Caulobacteraceae > Caulobacter > Caulobacter vibrioides_E. Next base: position 45,699 of record NZ_APMP01000029.1, read on the forward strand.
GCCGTCCGACATCGCCTCGGTCGCCGCCTTCCTGGCCTCGCCCGACAGCGGCTGGATCACCGGCGAGATCATCGCCGTGTCGGGCGGCGCCCGCTAACTCAAACCATCCGGTAGTGCCGCGCCAGGCTCTGCAAGGCGAGTTTCAGGACCGTCTTGCCGGCCCGGCGCGGCAGCTTCAGCGACCGCTCGGCCGTCTCCAGGGCCGAGCCCAGCAGGCAGACGTTTTCGAGGATGCCGCGCAGGCCAGGCCCCACGGCGTCCAGGGCCTTGGCGATCCGCTGGCGCGCCGCGGTGTCGCGTTCGGCCGGCGCCAGGCCGGGCCGCCCGCCCTCCACGCGCGGCCCCGCGTCCCAGGCCATGGTCATCCGGCCCTGGGTTCCCAGGCTCTCGAAATCCTCGCGCAGGCGTTCGCCGGCCGCCGCCTCGATCGGGGTCAGCCACGGACGGCCTTCCCGGTCGCGTCGGCGGGCCAGCCAGGCGATCGGCGATTCTCCCAGATTGCGCCGCGCGGTCCCCTCGCCCGCCGGGGCGGCCACCGTTTCCTCGATCACGCCGGGCCGCCCGGGCGGCGGGGGCGGGACCGTCGGCTCGGGCCGCGCCACCAAGGTCCAGCCGCCCTGCGCGCGCGGCTTCAGCGTCGCCTCGCGGGCCAGGACCCGGAAGGCCGCCTCGTCCAGGCTCAGCATCACCGCGCGCCGGCGGTTAGCGCCCAGGCGCACGCCGTAGCCGGTCTCCCGCGCCTCGATCACGGCCCCGGGGCGCGCCAGCAGCCGCATCGCGCGCTCGGCCTGGCGACGCGCCTCCAGCTCGGCCTCGAAGGCGGCGGCGCTCACGGCAGGTCCTCGACATGGATCGGCGCCTGGCGCAGGCACGCCTCCAGCTCGGCGAGCCGGCGATCGAAGGCGGCGTCCTCGCGCAGGTCCTCGATCTTGCGGCAGGCGTGGCCGCAGGTGGTGCGGTCGCGGCCGAACGCATAGGCCACCCGGTTCAGCGACCAGTGGAACGTGATGTGGGTCAGATAGATGGCCAGTTGCCGGGCGCGGACGGCGGTGTTGGAGACCCGCTTGGGCGCGTTGATCTCGCCGGCCGGCACGCCGGTGGCCAGGGAAACGAGATGGGTGACGAAGCCGACCGTCAGGCGGTCGCGTCGGGGATCGGGCGTGACCGCCCAGATGTCCTCAAGGGCTTGAACCAGCATGGCGTCCTCTCCTCCGGGCAGCGAGTATTCCCGGTTGGCGCCACTATAGGTTTATTTTCCCAGACAGAGGAAGATATTCCTATCCTCGACATGCCTCGGGTGACTAAGGCTTTGATTTAACCCCGCATCGCTCGCCTTACGCCCAAGCCGGGACGGGCATAGAGGCCGTCGCGCCCCAGGAGGCGGCGGACCGAATCGACACGGTCGCGAGACCGTGGCCCGGCTCACCGGGCCTTGCCGCCCTGTTCGGCGATCCAGGCGTCAATGCGGGTCTCCAGCAGCGACAGCGGGAGCGAGCCGTGCAGCAGCACCGCGTCGTGGAAGGCCCGCTCGTCGAACCGATCGCCCAGCTTGGCTTCCGCCCGATGGCGCAGCTCCAGCAGCTTCAGCTCGCCGACCTTGTAGGCCAGGGCCTGGCCCGGCCAGGAGACGTAGCGCTTCAGCTCGACCTCGATATTGACCGGCGACAGGGCGGTGTTGTCGGTGAAGCAGGCGCGGGCCTGGTCCAGGGTCCAGCCCTTCCAGTGCATTCCGGTATCGGCCACTAGGCGGCAGGCGCGCCACATCTCGTAGGACAGGCGGCCGAACAGCTCGTAGGGGTCGCGATAGATCCCCATCTCCTCGCCCAGCCACTCCGAATAGAGCCCCCAGCCCTCGCCATAGGCGTTGAAATAGAGGGTCTGGCGGAAGGCCGGCACGCCGGTCTGCTCCTGGGCCAGCGAGGTCTGGATGTGGTGGCCGGGCGCGCCCTCGTGCAGCACCAGGGCCGGCAGTTCGTACAGCGGCCGCTGGTCCAGCTCGGAGGTGTTGATCATCAGCCCGCCGGCCCGGCCGACCTTGGGGTCGCCGCCGAAATAGCGGCCGGTGGTGTAGCCCTTCTCGATGCTGGCCGGCACCGGCCGCACGCCATAGGTCAGGCGCGGCAGGACGCCAAAGTGGGCCGGCAGCTGATCGTCGGCGCGCTTGGCGATCTCGCTGGACTTTTCCAGCAGCTGCTGACGGCTGGTGGCGTAGAAGCGCGGATCCTTGCGCAACATGGCGATGAAGGCCGGAAGATCGCCCTGGAAACCGGCGGCCTTCATCGCGTCGCGCATCCGGGCGCGGATGCGGGCCACTTCCGACAGGCCCAGCTGGTGGATCTGGTCGGGCGTCATCTCGGTGGTCGTGTGGCGGCGCACGAGGAAGGCGTAATAGCGCCGACCGTCCGGCAGGTCCGAGGCGGCCAGGCTCTTGGCGGCGTGGGGGACGTACTCCTCGGCCATGAACGTGACGAAGCCGGCGCGGGCCGGCGCGACCTTGTCGGTCACGGCCTTCTCGCCCTCGGCGATCAGGGCGGCGCGGTTGGCCAGGCCCGCCGGCAGGGCGCGCAGCGGCGCCAGCAGCGGATCGTCGGCCAGCGGCGTGGCGGCCGCGCGCTGGGCGCGTTCGAGCACCGCCTGGGCGGTCGGCGCGGCCTGGACGAAGCCGGTCTTCACGCCCCGCCGGGCGTTGTCGATATTGGCCGCGTACCAGCCGGGCATGGCGTTCAGCAGGCCGATCCAACGCCGGGCCTCGGCCTCGGTCTTCAAGGTCATGCCGCTGGCGCGGTACAGCATCATCACGTCGAAGCCGCCGTCGCTGCTGAACGGCATCCGCGCCTCGTCGAAGGCCGCGGCCTCGATTCGGTCTTTCAGGCTGTAGAGCAGGAGATCGCGGGTCAGCCGCTCCTCGTCGGACAGGCCCTTGCTTCCCATGGCCGTGAGTTCGGCCTGGATGGTTTTCAGCCTCGCCGCGCGGTCGGCGTCGGCGGCCGGCGAGACGTCGGGCAGACGCCAGCGGGCGTCGGCCGCGCCGCCGGAATCCGGATCCTCGCCCGGATCGCCCAGCGCCTCGTAGCGCGCCACGAGGCCCGTCAGGGTGTCGGAAGGCGAAGCCCAAGCCGCCGAAGCGGCCAGCACGGCCAGGGAAACGCCGATGCAAGCGCCGGCCAGACCGGCGCGCCAGGAGCGGAGGTGAGTCATGGACGAGGAGCTTAGGCGAACGTCACCGGTCTCGCGACAGCCGAATCGACAGCAGCCGGTCGCGTGACCGGTCGTCGTAAGGCGTCCAATATTCGGGAAGAAACCGAGAATGGAGCGGGCGAAGAGATTCGAACTCTCGACATCCACCTTGGCAAGGTGGCGCTCTACCACTGAGCTACGCCCGCGCTATTCGCGAGATATGGTCTCATCCACGCATCCCGAAGACCGGGAGGAATGGAGCGGGCGAAGAGATTCGAACTCTCGACATCCACCTTGGCAAGGTGGCGCTCTACCACTGAGCTACGCCCGCATCGGAGGGGCTTCGAAGAGCGCCCCGCGACGAGGAGGCGGCTTATGGCAGAGCGCTTCGCGCTTTGCAAGCGCCCTTTGAGGGGTTGCGAAGCGGGTTTTTTCGGAGGCTTGATCCGGACGGGTTTCGATCGGCTTTTTCCCTGGGGGCGGAGTTCCAAGCGTTGCGTCTTTTCGTGTTCGGTCTGGGCTATGTCGGCGCGGCGTTCGCCCGCGCCTTGCGCGCGCGCGGCTGGGAGATCGCCGCCACGGCGCGGGACGAGGGTCAGGCCGAGCGGTTGCGCGCCCAGGGAATCACGCCGGCCGATCCGCGCGACCGCGAGGCCATGGCCGCCGCCCTGGCCGGCGTGAACGCCGTCCTGATCACCGCCCCGCCCGGTCCCGAGGGTTGCCCGGCGCTCGACGCCCTGGTTCCCGCCTTGGCCCAGGCCGAGGCCTTCCCCGACTGGATCGGCTATCTGTCCACCACCGGGGTCTATGGCGATTTCGAGGGCCGCTGGGTGTTCGAGACCTCGCCGCTGAAGGCCCAGTCGATCGAGGGCGCGCGTCGGGTCGGGGCCGAGCGCGACTGGCGCCAGGTGGGCGCCGGCATGGGCCTGACGGTCGCCGTGTTCCGCCTGCCCGGCATCTACGGCCCCGGCCGCAGCGCCCTGGACCGCCTGCGCGCCGGCGAGGGGCGGCGCATCGTCAAGCCCGGCCAGGTGTTCAGCCGCATCCATGTCGACGACATCGTCTCGGGTCTGCTGGCCTCGCTGGACCGCCCGCGCGCCGGCGGCGTCTACAATCTGGTCGACGACAAACCCTCGCCGCCGCAGGACGTGATGGAATACGCTGCCCGCCTGCTGGGCGTCCCGGTTCCGCCGGACCTGCCCTTCAACGAACTGGGCCTGTCGCCGGCCACCCGCCGCTTCTACGCCGAGAACAAGCGCGTCTCGAACGCCCTGGCCAAGGCGGAGCTGGGCTGGCGGCCGACCTATCCGACCTATCGCGAGGGGCTGGCGGCGGTGCTGGAGGCGGGGGGTTAGGAGCCCCTACTCGTCGTCGATCGCCGGCAGCCTTGGCGTGATCCCGACCGCGTCCAGACCGGCCGCGTTGCGCAGGCGCGCGGCGCGTGCCAGGCGGCGGCTCACCAGATCGCCCTCCTCCGGCTCGGCCAAACCTCGCGCCTCGGCCACCGCCGCGACCAGGCGTTCCAGGTCCTGGGGACGCGACAGCCTGTGGTCGCCGTCCTTGATCAGGCTGAAGACGACGTCGTCGGACGTCAGCGCGTTGGCCAGTTCCAGCGCGTGGGTCCACGGCACGTCCGGATCGGCCCCGCCCTGCAGCACGCGGACCGGAACGTCGATCGGCACGGGCCCGGGCAGGATCGACCACCGCGCGCCGTCCTCCAGCAAGGCCCGCGTGATCGGATAGCCGCCGTCGTCGTATTCCGAAGGCCGGATCCAGAAGCCGTCGCGGGCGATGGCCGCCTTGGCCTCGTCCGACAACTCGGGCGCCATCAGCTTCTCGGTGAAGTCCGGCGCCGGCGCGATCAGCACCAGGGCCTTGACCCGGTCCGGCCGCGCGATCGCCGCCAGACACGCCAGCCAGCCCCCCATGGACGAGCCGACCAGCACCAGCGGGCCGTCGGTGAGCGCGTCGATCACCGCCAGGGCGTCCGCGCGCCAGCGGCTGATGGTTCCGTCCTTGAACTGACCATCCGACTCGCCGTGGCCGAAATAGTCGAAGCGCACATAGGCCCCGCCCGTCGCCTTGGCCTGCTCGGCCAGGACCTCGGCCTTGGTCCCGGTCATGTCGCTGTGGAAACCCCCGAGCCAGACGACCGTTGGTCCCTCGCCCTCCACCCGGCGGAAGGCGAGGTTGGAGCCGTCTTCGCGCGGCAGGGCGCCCCGGGATTCGGTCATGGCGTCGCCTCGTTCCTTTCGCTAACTAAAACGCGTTCATTTCGCCGAGAGTGATGTGCCCGACCTGCCCGCCGATTTCACCCTGCTTCAGGTCACCCCCGAACTGGAAACCGGCGGGGCGGAACAGACGACGATTGATGTCGCCCACGCGGTCGTGGCGCAAGGCGGCAAGGCGCTGGTCGCGACCCGGGGCGGCCGCATGGCCTCGCGCCTGGAAGCCGACGGCGGCCGCCTGGCCCAGATGCCGGCTCAGTCCAAGAACCCCCTGGTCATGCTGGGCAACGCCGCGCGGCTGATCGACCTGATCCGGCGCGAGAAGGTCAGCCTGGTCCACGCCCGCTCGCGCGCGCCGGCCTTCAGCGCCCTGTGGGCGGCGCACGCGACGGGGACGCCGTTCGTGGCGACCTATCACGGCGTCTACAACGCCAGATCCAATCTCAAGCGCTGGTACAACGCGGTCATGACCAAGGGCGATCTGGTCATCGCCAATTCCGAGTACACGCGCGACCACGTCATTCGCGAGCACGACATCGCGCCCGACAAGGTAGTGGCGATCCCGCGCGGCGTCGACCTGTCGCGCTTCGAGCCGGGCGTGGTCGGGGCCGACCGCGTCGAGGCGCTGCGCAAGGCCTGGGGCGTGGCCGATGGCGAGCGGCGGCTGAAGGTGTTGTTGGCCGGCCGGCTCACCCGCTGGAAGGGCCAGGGCCTGATGGTCGAGGCCATGAAGATCCTGAAGGCGCGCGGCGAGGACCGGGTGCTGCTGTTGCTGGCCGGGGACGACCAGGGCCGCAAGGGCTATCGGGCGGAGCTGACCGCCGCCATCGCCGAGGCCGGCCTGGAAGACGCGGTCAAGCTGGTCGGCCATTGCGACGACATGCCGGCTGCCTATTTGCTGGCGGACGTGGCCGTCGCCCCATCGCTGGAGCCCGAGGCCTTCGGCCGCACGGCGGTGGAACCGCAGATCATGGCCCGGCCGGTGATCGCCGCCGACCATGGGGCCGCTCGCGAGACCGTGCTGCCCGGCGAGACGGGCTGGCTGGTCAAGCCGGGCGACGCCGAGGCCTGGGCCGACGCCCTGTCGCGGGCGGGCGACACCGGCGCGGCCGGCCGGCAAACCATGGGCCTGACGGCCAGAACACGTGCTCGACGGTTGTATTCCGTGGACGCGATGTGCGAAGCGACGCTCAAGGTCTATGCGCGCGTGTTGCGGGCCCGAGTTGCGGAGCGTTCGTCTTGAGCAAGGAGATCAAGAAGGTCCTGGTGATCAAGCTGGGCGCCCTGGGCGACTTCGTCCTGGCGCTGGCCGCGATGAAGAAGATCCGCGCGGCCCACCCCAAGGCCAAGATCACGCTCCTGACCACCCCGCCCTTCGAGGCCCTGGCCAAGCTCAGCCCCTATTTCAACGCCGTCGAGACCGATGGTCGGCCCAGCGACTTCGGCGAGACGCTGGCCATGATCGGCCGCATCCGCAAGGCGCGCTACGACCGGATCTACGACCTGCAGACCAATAGCCGCACCAACTGGTACTTCCAGCTGCTGCGCCCCTTCCCGCCGCAGTGGAACGGCATCGCGGTCGGCTGCGCCCTGCCCCAGAGGGGGCAGGCCCGGCTGCGGATGCATACGCTGGAGCGGCAGGCCGATCAGCTGCGCGCGGCGGGGATCTGGCCGGACGCGCCGACCGAGCCGGGCAGCGCCCCGCCGCCGGACCTGTCGTGGATCCTGCGCAAGCACAAGGAGCCACGCCCCGTCGCCGGCGCCGCCGCGCCCAAGCCCTATGTCCTGTTCGTGCCCGGCGGCTCGGCCCACCGGCCCGAGAAGCGCTGGCCGGTCGAATGCTACGCGCAGCTGGGTTCGCTACTGAAGGCGCGCGGGCTGGATATCGTGATTATCGGCGGGCCGCAGGAAAGCGCCATGGCCCGCCAAATCCAGAAGGCCGTCGGCGGGGCGCGCGACCTGACCGGCCGCACCGACTTCGCGCAGCTGGCGGTGCTGGGCGCCAAGGCGGCCCTGGCCGTGGGCAACGACACCGGTCCGACCCACCTGCTGGCCGCCGCCGGCGCGCCGACCATCGCCCTTTTCTCGGACGCCTCGGACCCCGACCTGTGCGGTCCGCGCGGCCATGTGGCGGTGATCCGCTCACCGGACCTGAAGGCCCTGCCCGTCAGCACCGTGGCCAGCGCGGCGGTGGCCCTGCTGCCGCGCTGAGGCGCGCCAAGCGCCGCTTCGCGCGCCTGGATGGAAAAAACTAGCCCCGGAGACCGTCTCTCCGAGAGCCTTCGCTTGATACGACGCGGTCGGCGCGTCATATATCGGGTTCTCGCGGCGCGCCCAGCGCGGCGCGCACGCGTTCAGCTATATTCCTGTCAACTGCCTCGGAGCCGCCCCTATTCGCCGTCCTATGCAAACGCCGCCCGTCAAGGATGGGCCGCGTATCAACGATGAAATCCGCGTCCCCCGCGTCCTGCTGATCGACCAGAACGGCGAAAAGCAAGGCGAGATGCCGACGTCCGCCGCCCTGGAAGCGGCCGAGGAAGCCGGCCTGGACCTGGTGGAAATCGTTCCGAACGCCAATCCTCCCGTCTGCAAGATCCTGGACTACGGCAAGTTCAAGTTCCAGGAGCAGAAGAAGAAGAACGAGGCGCGCAAGCGGCAAAAGGTCGTCGAGCTCAAGGAAATCAAGCTCCGCCCGAACATCGACATTCACGACTACGAAGTGAAGGCCAAGTCGATGCACCGCTTCTTCGAGGAAGGCGACAAGGTCAAGGTCACCCTGCGCTTCCGCGGCCGCGAAATGGCCCACCCGGAACTCGGCATGAAGCTGCTGCTCAAGGTCAAGGCCGACTTCGACGAAGTGGCCAAGGTCGAGTACGAGCCGCGCATGGAAGGCCGGCAGATGATCATGATCCTGGCCCCGCGCTAGGCTCTGTCAATCCGGACGAACAGCAAGCGCCCCGGTCATCGCGACCGGGGCGTTTTGTTTTCCAAATCCCGCTCCGCAAGCGCTCGACAGCTTCGCACTCTCTGGTAGAGTTTAGAGGGGCTGGGGGATTCCTGCGTGTTCAAGACCTTGATCGCCGCGAGCGCGGCCTGCTTTGCGTTGCTGTGCGGAACGGCCCAGGCCGCCGCCAAGCCGGACCTGGCGATCTACGGCCAGCTGCCGTCCGTCGAGAGCGTCGAGATCTCGCCCGATGGAACGAAACTGGCCTTCGTCGCGACCAATGGCGACGAACGTTTTGTCGTCATCCGGCAGATCGGCGGTTCAATTCTCAAGACCATCTATGCCGGCGCGATGAAGCTGCGCGGCGTCGAGTGGGCGGGTCGCGATCACCTGCTGGTGGTGTCTTCGAGAACCGCCGAGGTCCGCGGCGTGCTGGGCCGCTCGCGCGAATACCTGATGGCGCTGGATTACAATGTCGCGACTGGCCAGCAGACCGGCCTGCTGCGCAACCAAGCCGAATCGATGAACGTCATTCTCGATTGGCCGATGGTGCGGATGATCGATGGACGGCCGTTCGCCTTCGTGGAAGGCGTTCACTTCGTCAACAACTACGGCCGTAACACGCTGTATCGCATCGATCTCGACAAGCAGACGACGCGGATGCTGGATTTCGGGTCCGAGAATGACACCGACGGCTGGCTGGTCGACGCCTCGGGACAAGCCGTCGCCCAGTCGCTGTACAATCAAAACTCCGGCCGCTGGGGATTGAAGATCCGCACCGGGATGAACTGGCGAAAGGTCGACGAGGCCCAGGCCCCCATGGGTTCGTATGGTCTCTCGGGCTTCGGCCGTGACGGCCAAACGATCCTGGTCTGGCGCACCGACGAGAAGAACAACGACCTTCTGCGCGAATATCGCGCGGACGGCCAGCGCGCGGATCTGCCCAGCGACATTGATCTGTCGGGCCTTATCCATGACCCTCAGACCCTGGCGCTTCTGGGCGGCTACAAGCTCGAGGGCGACGATCTCAAATACACCTTCTTCGATCCGGAAGCTCAAAAGACCTGGAACGCCGTGGCCAAGGCGTTCGGCTCGGAGCGCATCAGTCTGTCGTCGTGGTCCCAGAACCGGCGCAAGGTGGTGGTCCTGGCCGATTCCGCGACCGAGGGCCCCGCCTACGCCCTGGTCGATCTTGACGCCCGCAAGGCCGAGTTCCTGGTCCAGGTCTACAAGAACCTCGCCCCCGAACTGATCTCCCCCGTCCGATCGATCAAATACAAGGCCGCCGACGGCCTGGAGATCAGCGGCTACCTGACCCTGCCGCGCGGCAGGGATCCCAAGAACCTGCCGCTGATCGTGCTGCCGCACGGCGGGCCGGAAGGCCGCGACGCGCCCGGCTTCGACTGGTGGAGCCAGGCCCTGGCCTCGCGCGGCTACGCGGTGCTGCAGCCCAACTTCCGAGGGTCCGAGGGGTTTGGCTGGGACTTCGTCAAGGCCGGCTTCGGCGAGTGGGGCAAGAAGATGCAGACCGACCTGTCGGACGGCGTCCGCTGGCTGGCCAAGGAGGGAACGATCGATCCCAAGCGCGTCTGCATCGTCGGCGCCAGCTATGGCGGTTACGCGGCCCTGGCCGGCGCCACGCTGGATCGCGGCGTCTATCGCTGCGCGGTGTCGGTCGCCGGCCCATCCGACCTCAAGAAGATGCTGCTGTCGGTGCGCGAGGCCCACAATGGCGAGGCCTCGTCCTCGCAACGCTATTGGCTGCGCTTCATGGGCGCCGAGGGGATCAAGGATCCGGACCTCGCGGCTCTCTCGCCCGCCAAGCTGGCCGACAAGGTCGAAATTCCGCTGCTGCTGATCCACGGCAAGGACGACACCGTGGTCCGCTACGACCAGAGCCAGACCATGGCCGACGCCATGAAGAAAGCCGGCAAGCCGGTCAGCTTCGTCACCCTGGACGGCGAGGACCACTGGCTCTCGCGCGGCGCCACCCGCCTGAAAATGCTGACCGAGACCGTCGCCTTCGTCGAGAAGAACAACCCGCCCGACTAGGCGACACTCTCCAAAAAAAACCGAAAGCTGTGCCTCGACAGGGATGTGCGCCTTGGTAGTCTGACCGACAGGGGCGAGGGGCCGCGGCCAAACGAAGTTCACGAACCCAGGACATGAACAGGCTGGCGCAAGCCGTGACCTATCGGCCCAAGCTTGGCTGATGAAACGCGGGGATTTGAAGAGCAATGGGCTTGATGATCAGGACCTTGGCGGCGCTCTTGGCGGCGACCAGCTTGAGCGGCGCGGCGATGGCCGCCGCGCCGCTAGAGGCGTATGGCCGCCTGCCCTCGCTATCCGAGGTCGCGATCTCCCCCGACGGAACCGCTTTCGCCCTGGCGGCGACGATCCAGGGTCAGCGCATGGTGGTCGTCAAGTCGATCAACGGACCGGTTCTGGCCTCGGCCGTTGTCCCATTCACCAAGATCCGCGCCTTGACCTGGGCGGACCGGGACCACGTGATCATCGAGGTCTCGCGGACCGATAGCATTGATGGCGTTTCCTACACCCACGAAGCCTTCCAAGCCGCCAGCCTCAACGCCCGCACGGGCGCGTTTGTCCAACTGCCGACCAAGGCGATGGACAGCGTTCTGAACACGATCGGCGGCCGTATCCAGCCAGCCCACGACGGCGCCAAGTCAGTGTTGATAGCGCCGCTGTTGGCCACGGTCGTCAACAATATGCAGGACGGCGGGAGCCACCTGGATCTCTACAAGATCGACCTCGACACGGGCATCGCTTCGCGCATCGTGATGGGCGACAGCACCACCTACGACTATCTCGCCAAGTCGAACGGCGCCGTCCTGGCCAAGGCTAGCTACAAGGAAAGCAGGACGCGCGACAACGCGACCTGGACGCTTGCTCTGCGTCGCAACGGCGCCTGGACAGACGTCTTCACCGCCACAGATACACTCAAGTTTCCGGAGCTGCGCGGGCTATCGCCCGATGGCCAGTCGGTGATCGTCGACACCTGGGACGCCGCCAAAAAAATCTGGCGTCCGACTCCAATCTCGCTCGGCGACGGCAAGATCGGCGAATATCTGGGCCCCGCTGTGGATCAGGGGGCTCTGGTGGGCGCGGATGGAGTCGTCCTGGCCCTCAGCCATAAGCTCGGAGGGCTACGCGAGTACGATTTTCTAGAGCCTCGGATGAAGGCCGTTTGGCCTGCTTTTCGTAACGCCTTTCCCAATCAGAGCGTATCTCTGGTGTCGTGGACTCCAGACCTGAAGAAGCTTGTCATCCACGTGGAAGGCAGTCGAACGGCGGGCGACTACTTTCTGATAGACACAGAGACCAAGCACATCGACCAAATCGGCTCGTCCTACAGCCAAATTACGCCGGCGGATGT
>NZ_APMP01000030.1 GCF_000372645.1 Caulobacter vibrioides OR37
AAAAATTATGCTTAACGATTCCTTGAGGAGCGCGCCGGATGATGGCGGGACCTTCTGGAGACATGTCACTCATGTGTCGCAAGCGCGCCCTCCTCGCAACCGTTCTCGGTTCCGCCGCCCTGTCGCTGGCCTCCCAAGCCGTCGCCGCCGACGCGGTCAAGGCGTCGGCGCCCGCCGCCCCGACCCCGGCGGCCGCGCCGGCCCCGCCGCGCAAGGCTTCGCCGCAGCAGCGCGCGGAAGCGCGACGGCTGGACCCGCTGGCTCAAGCGGCCTTTTGGGGATCTGAGTTCGAGATCGACCCGGCCGACGCCGAGGCGGGCGCCGGCCTGGCGCGGGCCTTGCGGGCCCTGGGCCGCAATGACGAGGCCGCGGAAACCGCGACCAAGGCCCTGGTGGCCCACCCCGACGACGAACCGCTGCTGCTGGAGCTGGCCCGCGCCCACATCGCCCGAGGGCAGGGCTTCTACGCCATCGAGCCGGCCCGCAAGGCCGCCGCTCAGAACCCTAAGGACTGGCGTCCGCTGACCCTGCTGGGCGTGGCCTACGAACAGGCCGAGCGCGACGACGAGTCCGAGGCCGCTCATCGCCAGGCTATCGCCCTGGCGCCCAGCGAGGCCACGCCGCTGGCCAACTACGCCATGCACCTGGCCGCGCGGGGCGATCTGGCCGGCGCCGAAGCCCAACTGCGTCGCGCCGCCGCCCTGCCGTCGGCCGGCATCCAGACCCGGCAGAACCTGGCCCTGGTGGTCGGCCTGCAAGGTCGCCTGCCCGAGGCCGAGAAGCTGGCTCGCGCCGACCTGCCGCCCGAGCAGGTGGCCAACAACCTGGCCTATCTGCGCGCCGCCCTGGGCCAGGCGGGCGCCGGCCGCAGCTGGGACGCCCTGCGCGGCGGCGGCGGCCAATAGGCGCCTTGCCTCGGCCTTGAAATAGAGCTCAAACGCGGCGGTGATCAGCTTCCTCGCCCTCGCCGCCGCGCTTGCCGCCCCGCAAACCGTTCCCGATCGCGTGGTCGTGGATCTTTCGGGCGCCAAGCCCGCCAATGTCTTTCGCCCGGACGAGGCGTTCGGCGGGGGGCTGGACGGCATGGGCCGCGACGAGGTCAAGGCGACCTACACCCCGCACAACGTCGCGGCCATGCGCCAGGCGGGGCTGAAGAAGATCACCTATCGGCTCCGCACCGAGCTGGGCAACGAGGCCTGGCACTGGAACCCGGAAGGGACTTGGAGCGACCCGGCGCGTCAGCAGGGCTATTGGACGGGCAGCGACAAGCCCGGCGCGCCGATCCTGCTGTCGCACGGTTACGACCTGCCGCGCCGGGGCATGACCAACGACCAGGCCAACAACAACGGCTATTCGCGCCTGGACGACGGCGATACGGCGAGCTTCTGGAAGTCCAACCCTTATCTGGACAGCCGCTACACCCACGCGCCGGCGCGGCCGCAGTGGCTGATCGCCGAGCTGGGCAAGCCGTCCGAGATCGACACCGCCCGCCTGTCGTGGGCCACGCCCTACGCCGTCGACTACAAGGTGCAGTACTGGGTCGGGGTCGACGACTACGACCATCAGGGCCGATGGGTCACGTTCCCGCGCGGCGACATCCATGGCGGCCAGGGCGGCGAGGTGACGCTGAAGCTGACCGACGCGCCGATCAAGACGGCTTATATCCGGGTGATCATGAGCCGGGGCTCGGGAACCGCGCCCCAGGGCTCGACCGATCCGCGCGATGGTCTGGGCTATGCTCTGGCGGAGGTCGGTTTCGGGACCACGCGGGACGGCCAGTTCGTCGACGTGATCCGCAAGGGTCGCTCGCGCACGTCCCAGAGCGTCATGCACGTCTCCTCGACCGATCCCTGGCACCGGGCGGTCGATCTGGACAAGGATCTGGAGCAGCCGGGCCTGGATCTGGTCTTCCGCGGCGGCCTGACCAATGGCTTGCCGATGATGACGCCGGTTGGGGCGATGTTCGACACGCCCGACAACGCCGCCGCCGAGATCCGTTGGCTGAAGCGTCGCGGCTATCCGGTCGACCAGGTCGAGATCGGCGAGGAGGCCGACGGTCAATACGGCTCGCCCGAGGACTACGGCGCGCTCTATCTGCAATTCGCCGACGCGGTGAGGGCGGTTGATCCGAAGATCACGGTCGGCGGTCCCAGCCTGCAGTCGGCGACCACCGAGATGTGGATGCCAGACCAGGGCGAAAGCCGCTGGTGGCATCAGCGCTTCGTCTCGTACCTGAAGGCGCGGGGCCGCCTGAGGGACCTCGGCTTCGTCTCGTTCGAGCACTATCCGTTCGACGACGTTTGCGGCCGGATCGACGAGAAGCTCAAAGACCACACGGCGATGCTGGACGGGGTCTTCGCCCGTCTGGCCGACGACGGCGTGCCCAAGACGACGCCGCTGGTGATCAGCGAATACGGTTTCTCGGCCTATTCGGGTCGCGTGATGTCGGAGGTGCCGGCGGCCCTGCTCAACGCCGACATCGTGGGCCAGTTCATGAGCCGGGGCGGCAAGCAGGCCTTCCTGTTCGGCTACACGCCCAACACGCCGATCAACCAGCACCAGGCCTGCGCCGGTTACGGCAACATGATGACCTGGCAGACCGACGAGGATGGTCAGGCCAAGTGGCCCAGCCCCACCTTCCAGAGCGCCTGGCTGCTGACCCACGCCTGGACCCAAGGCGACCACGGACAGCATCAGGTCTGGCCCGCGGCCTCGACCGTCCGTGACGCCAAGGGACGCGCGCCGGTCATGGCCTACGCCGTCAAGCGTCCGGACGGGAAGTGGGCGCTGATGCTGGTTAATCGCGATCCCGACGCCGCGCATCTGGCGACCTTGACCTTCAAGGGCAAGGACGGCCGGGCGATGACCTTCAAGGGTCCGGTCGAAGTCTGGCGCTATGACCGGACGCGATACGTCTGGAAGGACGACGGCGAGCATAGCCGGCCGGAAAAGACCCTGCCGCCGCTGAAACTGAGCCAGGATGGGACGAAGCCCGTTCTGCTGCCGGGCTGGTCGCTAACGGTGGTGCGGGGCGAGATCAGCCCGCCAGCGCGTCGCCGATCACCCGGGCCGCGCGGGTGAAGAGGCTCAGTAGCGGCGCGGCCAGCGCCTGACGCAACGTGAAGGCGAAGAACGCCGACAGAGCGATCAGCAGGGCCGTCTCCGTGGCCGCCCCGCCATCCTCGTTCGCCAGCCCGCGCGCCAGCGTCTTGACCGTCTTCTTCCCACCAAGCATTGGTCGCTGTCCCAAAAAGAAACCCCACGACCCGGGTGCGGCAAAACGCGCGCCACGCTCAATTCAGGATAGGTGTATGAAGCCGCCGCTCGCGAAGAAGGAACGCTCCATGCGGAAGGTCCTGGTGTTCACGGCGCTGGCCGTCGCGGCCGCCCCGGCCCTGTATTCCGCCTACATCGCCGCGGCGATCCTCGATCGGGGGTATCACTGGAAAGAGATGGACTGGAACGGCGATGGCCGCACGCAGCTGAGTGAGCTGATCGCCGCCGGCGATATCGTTCCGCATAGGACCGTGCGCGGCGCCCAGCGCTGCACGCACTATTTCGCCTATCGCACCGCGACCCTGGTGCGCTCGGACTGCGACGAGGACGCCTAAGGCGAAGGCTCGGGCTTGAGCGAGCGGCTGGGCCGCCGCCGCCCACGCCCTTTAGATGCTAGATCGAGAAGCTTACGCCGCAGCCGCAGCTGGACTTGGCGTTCGGGTTGCGCACGCGGAACTCCGCCCCGGCCAATTCGTCGACGAAGTCGATTTCCGACCCCTTCAGCAGCGCCAGGGACACCACGTCCACCAGGGCGGCCGCGCCGTCGCGCTCGACCTTGAGGTCATCATCCTCGACGGTGTCCACGAGATCAAAGCGGTACTGGAAGCCGGAGCAGCCGCCGCCGTCGACGGCGACGCGCAGCATCAGGGGGCGGCCCTCGCTCTCGGCGATGGCCTTGATCCGCCGGGCGGCGTTTTCGGAAAGCGTTAAGTCGACTTGGGTCATGGCTGTGGAAAAGTCACCTCGGGCCTATATGAGGCTGACGCGGCCTCTTCGGAAGAGGCAAATGGTCAAACGCGATAAAGGCGGTCTATGTCCCAGGCTCCGTACTTCGTCCCCCGCGCGCCCTACGCCGAGGATCCCTTCAAGTCGAAGGGCCGTCGGTTCCAGGAGGATGAGAGCCGCACCCGGACCCCGTTCGCCCGCGATCGTGACCGGATCATCCACACGTCGGCCTTCCGTCGCCTGAAGGAGAAGACCCAGGTCTTCGTGGCGCACGAGGGCGACAATTTCCGCACCCGCCTGACGCACTCGCTGGAAGTGGCGCAGGTGGCGCGCTCGCTGGCGACGGCGCTCGGCCTCGACAGCGATCTGGCCGAGACCATCGCGCTGGGCCATGACCTGGGCCATCCGCCCTTCGGTCACGCCGGCGAGGACGAGCTCGAGATCCAGATGCGCGACTACGGCGGCTTCGACCACAACGTCCAGACCTTCCGGGTCGTGACCGAATTGGAGCACCGCTATCCCGATTTCCTGGGCCTGAACCTGACCTGGGAAACGCTGGAGGGGATCATCAAGCACAACGGTCCGGTGACCAACAAGCTGGGCAAGCCGTCGTGGAAGGCGATCCAGCGGTACGACAACGACTATGGCCTGGGTCTGGACACCTGGGCCTCGGCCGAGGCCCAGGTCGCGGCCCTGGCCGATGACATCGCCTACAACAATCACGACGTCGACGACGGCGTCACCGCCGGCCTGTTCACCCTGGACGAGCTGATGGATGTGCCGCTGATCGGCCCGATCCTCTACGCCGTGAAGAGCGAGCGGCCGGACCTCGATCCCCGCCTGACCCATCTGGAGGCCGTGCGCCGCATGATCGGGGCCATGGTCGACGACGTGATGGGCGAAACCTTGCAGCGCGCCGCCGCCACGGGCGTGTCGTCGGCCGACGATGTCCGCGCCCTGGATCACGCCTTAGTCGCCTTCTCGCCGGACATGGCCGAGGACCTGGCCCGCCTGCGCGCCTTCCTCTACGAGCGCATGTACCGCCATTGGCGCGTCAATCGCACGCGCAGCCAGGCTCGCCGCATTCTGGGCGAAATGTTCGCGCTATTCCTCAAGGAGCCGGAGGTCCTGCCGACCGTCTGGTTCGCCAAGTCGCAGAACCGCGACGAAGCCGGCCGAGCCCGCGTGGTGTGCGACTACATCGCCGGGATGACCGATCGCTTCGCGATAGAAGAGCACCGCAAGCTGTTCCATCTCGACGTCTGGAACTAGGCCTTAGGGGCCTGGCTCGGCGGCGAGGCGCGAACAGCGGGATGTAAGCCGCCTGAGCGGGGCGGACGCTTCTTGGACGCGCCGGCGTTGGGTAACCTAGGATCGCGCGCGTCTGATTCGCTTCGTTCGATCCGCGCCCGAGAGTTTGGAGCCTGCCTCGATGTCCGATCCGCACCGCGGGGCCTATACGCCCCCCACCGACGCGCCGTTGTCGTTCGACGCGCGTCAGCCCGTGCGGGGCGCGCGCCCGCTGCCCATGACCCTGATCATCAGCGCGGTGGTCCTGGTCACGCTCGTCGTGGGCGTGGCGCTGGTCTATCGCGGCGGCATTCGCAATCCGAACGAGCCGCCGCGCGAGGTCGGCTCCCAGGTCGCCCAGATGAAGACGCCGCCGCCCGCTGGCAGCCAGCCGCAGGATCCGGCCGCCGGCTTGCAGATCTATCACAACGACGAGCCGCGCCCGTCGGCGACCTTCGCCGCCCCGCCCGAGGCGCCGGCGGCTCGCCCGGCCGTTCCGGTCAGCAGCGCCCCGGTCGAGACCGCCGCCCTGCCGCCGGCCAAGCCCGCGTCGGCCGTCGCCGCGGCCGCCGCCAAGCCGGCGCCGACCATCGAGTCGCTGGCCACCGCCGCCAACGCCGACTCCGCGCCCGTCGCCGCCAAGCCCGCGCCGAAGCCGACCCCCAAGCCCGTGCAGGTGGCTTCGGCCACGCCGAAGCCGGCGGCCGCCGCGCCCGTCGCCGCCGCCAGCGGCGCCGCCTCGGTTCAGATCGGTGCGCTGTCCTCGCCGGCCCTGGCCGACAAGGCCTGGATCGAAGCCACGCGCCTGGCCCCGGGCCTGGCCGCCGGCAAGGGCAAGAAGGTAGAGGCCGTCGACAAGAACGGCACGACCCTCTACCGCACCTCGGTCACCGGCTTTGCTTCCCGCGAGGCGGCCAAGGCCTTCTGCGAGGCCATCGCGGCCTCCGGCAAGTCCTGCTTCGTCAAATGAGCCTGCTGATGGGCGCCACGTCCTCCGCCGCCATCCTCGGCTGCGCCGGGACCACCCTGACGGCCGAGGAGGTCGCGTTCTTCAAGGACGTGAAGCCCTGGGGCTTCATCCTCTTCAAGCGCAATATCGCCGATCCGGAGCAGGTGAGGGCGCTGACCGCCGCGCTGCGCGACACGGTTGGCCGTCCCGACGCCCCCATTCTCATCGATCAGGAGGGCGGCCGGGTCGCCCGCCTGCAACCGCCGCACTGGCGGATCTATCCGCCGGGTCGCGCCTATGGCGAGCTGGTCGCCAATGATCCTCTGACCGCCCGCGAGATCACCCGTCTGGGCGCGCGCCTGATGGCGCACGACCTGCACGTGCTGGGCATTAATGTCGACTGCGCGCCGGTGCTGGACGTGCCCGACCCCAAGGGCCACGAGATCATCGGCGACCGCGCCTATGGCGACACGCCCGAGCAGGTGGCGACCCTGGGCCGCGCGGCCGCCGAGGGCCTGCTGGCCGGCGGTGTCCTACCGATCATCAAGCACATCCCCGGCCACGGCCGCGCCCTGAGCGACAGCCACCTGGAGCTGCCGGTCGTCAAGGCCAAGCTGCTGGAGCTGGAAATCCGCGACTTCGCGCCGTTCCGCGTGCTGTCCGACATGCCGATGGCGATGACGGCGCACGTCGTCTACGCCGCCATCGACCGCAAGAACCCAGCTACGACCTCGAAGAAGGTGATCAAGCAGGTCATTCGCGGGTCCATGGGCTTCGACGGCCTTCTGATGAGCGACGACCTGTCGATGAAAGCCCTGACGGGCGACTTCAAGCAGCGGGCCAAGGACAGCTTGTCGGCCGGCTGCGACGTCGTCCTGCACTGCAACGGCGACATGGACGAGATGAAGGCCGTGATGTCGGGCGTCGGCAAGATGTCCAAGGAGGCGCGTCGGCGGGCCCAGGCGGTGATGAACCGTCTGGTCAAGGTTCCCGAGCCCTTCGACCCGGCCGAGGCGCGCGCCCGCTTCGACGCGGCGTTCGGCGGTCGGTACGCTTGAGCGCGGGCTTCCAGCCCACCCTGGACTTCGAGGCCGCTCACGAGGCGGCCGAGGATGGCGCGGCCCTGGTCATCGACATCGACGGCTATGAAGGCCCGCTGCATGTCCTGCTGACCTTGGCGCGCGGCCAAAAGGTCGACCTGCTGCAACTGTCGATTACCCGCCTGGCCGAACAGTATCTGGCCTTCGTGCAGCAGGCGCGCCGCGTGCGTTTCGCCCTCGCGGCCGACTATCTGGTGATGGCCGCGTGGCTGGCCTATCTGAAGTCGCGCCTGCTGCTGCCCAAGGCCGAGCGCGCCAAGGCCGAGGGGCCACCGCCCGAGGAAATGGCCGCCCAGCTGGCCTTCCGCCTGGCCAAGCTCGACGTGATGCGCAAGGCCGTGGAGGCCTTGAAGGAGCGTCCCATCCTGGGGCGCGACGTCTTCATGCGCGGCGACCCCGAAGCGGTGAAGATCGTCTCCTCGACCCGGCTGGAGGGCGATCTCTACGGCCTGATGAGCGCCTATATCGAGCAGCGCAAGCGCGAGCACGGCCGCCATTACGCCCCCCGTCCGCCGACGGCCTATCCACTGGAAGACGCTCGCGACCGCCTGCGAACGCTGCTGCCGCGCATGAGCGAGTGGACCACGCTGTCGACCGTCGCGCCGATCGAGCAGGCGCTGGAGGAGGATGACGGACCCACGCCGGCCTCGTACCTGGCCTCGACCCTGTCGGCGTCGCTGGAACTGGTGAAGGAAGGGGCGCTGGAGGTCCGCCAGATGGAGGCGTTCGCCGACATCTACTTGCGGACCCGGGCCGAGCCGGCGCAAATCGCCGAATGACCAGCGCGATCGATCCGCTCTTCGTCGAACGCTGCATCGAGGCGCTGCTGTTCGCGGCGGCCGAGCCGCTCAGCGACCTGGACCTGGCCAAGCGCCTGCCCGCCGGGGCCGATATCGCGGCCGGCGTCGCGGCCCTGCGCGCGCGCTATGAGGGGCGAGGCATCGAGCTGGTCAAGGTGGCCGACCGCTGGCGTTTCCAGACGGCGGTCGACCTGTCCTTCCTGATGACCGAGGAGCGGGAAGAGCCCCGCCGTCTCTCCAAGGCCGCTCAGGAGACCCTGGCCATCGTCGCTTATCACCAGCCGGTGACCCGCGCAGAGATCGAGGCCGTGCGCGGCGTACAGGCCAGCCGGGGCACCCTGGACGTCCTGCTGGAGCTGGGGCTGATCCGGATGCGCGGCCGTCGACGCACGCCGGGCCGGCCGGTGACGTTCGGCACGACCGACGCCTTCCTGGAGCACTATGGACTGGCCAGCCTGGCCGATCTGCCCGGCGTCGCCGAGATGAAGGCCGCAGGCCTGCTGGAAATGAACCTGCCGCCCGGCTTCACCGTGCCCGATCCGCTGGGCCTGCGCGCCGGCGAGGACGAGGACCCGCTGGACCTGGACGATGGCGACGCGCCCGAATTCGCGCAGGACTTCCTGGGCGAGCCGGAAAAGGCTTAGGGCGGCTCTACCCGCCTAAGCCATCACGTCGGCCAGGATTCCGGTTTTCCTCTTCAAGGCCGGATCGTTCTGGACCTGCTGCTTGATCATGTCCTTGATCTTGTCCTCGACCGCCTTGCGCTTGTCGTCGGGCAGGGCCTTCACCTGCTCCTCGGTCAGGCCCAGCCTGGCCAGCATCATGGCCCGCATCTTCTGGGCGGGCGTCATGGCCTGATATTTCTCGAACGCCTCGCGGGGCGAGGTCGGGTCGGCGGCCGCGCTGGCGCCCGCGCCCGAGATCGCGCTCGGGCCGCTGTAGGGACCGACGGCGCCGGCTGAACCGATGGACATGATCGACATGAGCGCTTCCCCGCTGAAGGTCGCGCGTCCGCCGCAAGAAGCGGGCCAGACGATTTAGCTCGCCATTTCCGTCGCTTGGCCGGGAGAAGCGCGTCCGATGTCGCGCTCTCGGTCAACTTGACCGAGCAGAACTTGCCGCCTTTGGGCCTTAAAGGCGAGCCGGGCGTGACGGTCCGTGGGTTGAGCGGATTCGCCGGCCCGCGACCGGCGGTCCTCGTGACGTCGACAGTGGCCGCTGGTCTCGCGAAGGCCTATATTTAGCGGCATGTTGTAACGACGCGTCGCAGCGGCTATGGGGCGCTGTCGCAAGGAGTCTTTGGCTATGGGAAGTCTCGGTCCGATCCACTGGATCATCGTCGCCGTCGTCGTACTGCTGCTGTTCGGCGGTCGCGGCAAGCTGTCGGGCGTCATGGGTGACGCCGCCAAGGGCATCAAGGCCTTCCGCGACGGCCTGAAGGACGAGCCGGTCAGCAGCGACGTCGCCGAGAACAAGGCCACCGGCGCGCTGCCGCGCACCGAGGCCGAGAAGGAAGAGCTGCGCAAGTCGTAGTCATCGCCGCGCGCGGGGAAGGGTCTCCGCGCGACGATCCAACCTTGGGGGAGCCTCGGCTCCGCCCGGTCTAAGGCGCGTCCATGCTTCCTGATATCGGCGGCACAGAACTCCTTGTCATCGCCGCCGTCGCCCTGATCGTGGTCGGTCCGAAGGACTTGCCCGTCCTGCTGCGCAAGCTGGGCCAGTTCATTGGCAAGATGCGCGGCATGGCGTCGGAATTCCGCGCCAGCTTCGACGAGATGGCGCGCCAGTCCGAGCTGGACGAGCTGCGCCGCGAGGTCCAGGCCATGCGCGCGGGCCAATACGCCGCCCCCGCTCAGCCCGCCGCGCCCAATCCCGTCGACCAGACCTTCGCCGACATCGACGCCTCGCTCAGCAGCGGGGCGATGCAGATGCACCCCTATGCCGGGGCCGAGATCCATAGCCCGGCGCCCGAGCCCTCCATCCTGCCGCCGACCCCGGCTCCCCCCGCCGAGATCGTCGAGGCCAAGCCCAAGCGCGCGCCGCGCAAGAAGGCCGAGCCCGCGCTCGCCGAGCCGGCCAAGGCCCCGCGCAAGCGCGCGCCCGCCAAGAAGGACGTCGCGGTCGAGGCGCCCAAGGCGACCCGCGCGCCGCGCAAGAAGACGGCCAAGGCCGGCGGCTCCACCGCTTCGGACATCGCCTCGTGAACGACAAGGCCATCGGATACGACCCCGAGGACGAGATCGAATCCTCGCGCGCGCCGCTCCTCGATCACCTGATCGAGCTGCGGATGCGGCTGATCATCTGCGTCGGCGCGATCGCCGTCGCGTTCGGGATCTGCTTCGCCTTCGTCAAGCAGATCTTCCTGTTCCTGGTGCGCCCGTTCACCGTGGCCGAGGGCCTGAAGGCGGTGCAGGAATCCGGCGGCGGCCATCACGGCTCGTTCGACCTGCTGCTGGCCCTGGTCGGGATCAAGCACGTGCCGCCGGGGGCGTTGAAGGACATCACCCTGCAGGCCACCGCGCCGCTGGAACAGTTCTTCACCAACATCAAGCTGTCGGCCTTCGCGGCCATCGTCCTGGCCTTCCCGATCATCGCCTGGCAGCTGTATCGCTTCGTCGCGCCGGGCCTGTACAAGCAGGAGCGCAACGCCTTCCTGCCGTTCCTGATCGCCTCGCCGGTGCTGTTCCTGATGGGCGCGGCGCTGGTCTATTACGTGATGCTGCCGTTCGTGCTGTGGTTCTCGCTGTCGCAGCAGATCGTCGGCGAGGGCGTGAAGGTGGTGCTGCAGACCAAGGTCTCGGAGTACCTGACCCTGGTGACCACGCTGCTGCTGGCTTTTGGCCTCAGCTTCCAGCTGCCGGTGGTGCTGTCTCTGGCGGGCCTGGCGGGGTTGGTCGATTCCAAGATGCTGCGGTCGGGCCGTCGCTACGCCATCGTCGCCGTCTTCGTGGTGGCGGCCATCGTCACCCCGCCCGACCCGATCAGCCAGATCACGCTCGCGGTGCCGCTATGTCTGCTCTACGAGATCTCCATCTGGTGCGTGTGGCTGATTGAGCGCCGCCGCAAGAAGGAAGACGAGGAAGCCGGCCGGGATGTGATCTCGGTCTAGCGGCTAGCGTTCTCTTTGTGCCCGCCCGAGCGTCGCCCCTGACCGGGTGCGTCATCCGGTCGCACGCCCGCGTTTCCGGGATCCGGCGCGGTGTTCGGCGGCGCGAGCGGCGTCCGGGCGGATCACGAAGCCGTGGGGCGGCGACCAGGGCCGCCGGAACGCTTGGCGCCCCCGCCGACGCGCCTTAGAGAGGGCGTTTCTTCTCCGCCTTACTCCCGAGCTTGCGTTCGATGCACGACATCAAGGCCATCCGCGACAATCCCGAAGCCTTCGACCGCCACTGGTCGGCCAAGGGCCGCTCGGGCGCGGCCGCCGAGGCGGTCAAGCTGGACGTGCAACTGCGCGCCGCCCAGACCGCCTTGCAGGAAGCCCAGGCCAAGCGCAACGAAAGCTCCAAGCTGATTGGCATGGCCAAGGCCAAGAAGGACGAGGCCGAGGCCCAGCGCCTGATGGCCGAGGTCGAGGCGCTGAAGGGCGTCATGGCCGCCGCCGCCGAGGAGCAGGAGCTGGTCGGCGGCAAGCTGAAGGACCTGCTGGCGTCCTTGCCCAACATCCCCGCGCCCGAGGTTCCCGAGGGCGAGGACGAGCACGGCAATGTCGAGCAGCGCGTCTGGGGCGACGCCAAGGCCCTGCCGGCCGGCAAGCTGAACGCGCCGAAGGACCACGTCGATCTGGGCGCGGCCCTGGGCGGCATGGACTTCGAAGCCGCCGCCCGCATGAGCGGCGCGCGCTTCGTGGTGCTGAAGAAGGAGATCGCCCGCCTGGAGCGCGCCATCGGCCAGTTCATGCTGGACCTGCAGACGGTCGAGCATGGGTACACGGAGGTTAGTCCGCCGCTGCTGGTGCGCGATGAGGCGCTGTACGGCACGGGCCAGCTGCCGAAGTTCGCCGAGGATCTGTTCGCTAGCGTGACCGTTGGCTACGTGACCGACGTCATAAACACCTCCATTGGCCGTGAGCCCGACCGCTCCATCAAGGAGCGTGAACAGCATTTTCTCGATCGTACGTCGGGTCGGCACTGGCTAATCCCCACTGCCGAGGTCTCCCTCACCAACATCGTCCGCGAGCAGTTGGTCGCCGAGGAAGAGCTGCCGATGCGCCTGACGGCCCTGACGCCGTCGTTCCGCGCCGAGGCGGGCTCGGCCGGGCGCGACACGCGCGGCATGATCCGTCAGCACCAGTTCTACAAGGTCGAGCTGGTCTCGATCACCACGCCCGACCAGTCCGAGGACGAGCATCAGCGCATGGTCGAGTGCGCCGAGGCCGTGCTGAAGAAGCTGGAGCTGCCGTTCCGCACGATGCTGCTCTGCACCGGCGACATGGGCTTCGGCGCGCGCAAGACCTACGACCTCGAGGTCTGGCTGCCGTCGCAGAACATGTACCGCGAGATCAGCTCGTGCTCGAACTGCGGCGACTTCCAGGCCCGTCGCATGGACGCCCGCTACCGCAAGACCGGCGAGAAGGGCGGCCATTTCGTCCACACCCTGAACGGCTCTGGCCTGGCCGTCGGCCGCACCCTGGTCGCCGTGCTGGAGAACTACCAGGACGAGGGCGGCCGCATCCACATCCCGGCCGCGCTGCAACCCTATATGGGCGGGCTGACGCATATCGGGGGGCAGGGGTGAGCCCGGCGCGTGAAGTGTCCTTCCCCCTTGATGGGGGAAGGGTAGGGATGGGGGTGACGCCGCGTCTCCGCCAGACCAAGGCCGGTCGGTTGATCGTCCACGGCCGCATCACCCCCACCCAACCCTCCCCCATCGAGGGGGAGGGCTAAGGTCATGCGCATCCTCCTGACCAACGACGACGGCATCAACGCGCCGGGCTTGCAGAGCCTGGAGCGGATCGCCCGCGCCCTGACCGACGACGTCTGGATCTGCGCGCCGGAGTACGAGCAGTCGGGGGCCAGCCGGGCGCTGACCCTTTCGGACCCGATCCGCGTGCGGAAGCTGGACGACCGCTGCTTCGCCGTCGAGGGCACGCCGACCGACTGCGTGATGATGGCCGTTCAGCAGCTGATCGACGGCCCCGCGCCGGACCTGGTGCTGTCGGGCGTCAATCGCGGCCAGAACCTGGCCGAGGACGTCACCCTGTCGGGCACGGTGGCCGGCGCCATCGAGGGCATGACTCACGGCATCCCGTCGATCGCCCTGTCCCAGACCATGACCTTCTTCCACGAGGAGATCGTCGCCCACTGGGAGACCGCCGAGGCCTTCGGGCCGGGGATCATCCAGCGCCTGCTGGAGGTGGGCTGGCCCGCCGACGTGATCATGAACGTCAACTTCCCGGCCGTTTCGCCCGACAAGGTCGCCGAGGTCGAGGTCACGCGCCAGGGCTTCCGCGACGGGCTGCTGCGCACGATGGAAAAGCGCACCGACCTGCGCGGCCGCGACTATTACTGGATGGGCTTCTCGGCCAAGGCCTCGCAGCCGGCCGTCGGCACCGACCTGCGGGCGATTTATGAAGGCCGCATCTCGGTGACGCCGCTGCATATCGACCTGACGCACAACGAGACCGTCCACGCGCTGAAGGGCGTGCTGGGCGGGGCGCCGCCCAAGTCCGTCAAACCGGTTCGGGCGGATAGATGAGCGCACGCACGACCAAGGCCGCCGACGCCGCCAAGGCCGACCTGCAACGCCTGATGCAGGCCCTGCGCGACCAGGGGGTCAACGACGCCCAGGTGCTGCGGGCCATCGAGACGACGCCGCGCGATCTCTTCACGCCCGATCTGTTCAAGGACCGCTCTTGGGAGGATTCGGCCCTGCCGATCGCCTGCGGCCAGACGATCAGCCAGCCCTATATCGTCGGCCTGATGACCCAGGCCCTGACCGTCGAGCCGCGCTCGCGGGTGCTGGAGATCGGCACGGGCTCGGGCTATCAGACCACGATCCTCAGCAAGGTCTCGCGCCTGGTCTATACGATCGA
This sequence comes from Caulobacter vibrioides OR37, assembly GCF_000372645.1. GTDB lineage: Bacteria > Pseudomonadota > Alphaproteobacteria > Caulobacterales > Caulobacteraceae > Caulobacter > Caulobacter vibrioides_E. The sequence continues at coordinate 14,173 of NZ_APMP01000030.1, forward strand.
GCGCTACCGGACGCTGATGAAGGAGGCGGAAGCCCGCTTCAACACGCTGGGCCTGACCAATGTCATCACCAAGTTCGGCGATGGCGGCGAGGGCTGGGCCGAACAGGCGCCGTTCGACCGCATTATGGTCACGGCGGCGGCCGAAGATGACCCTAAGAAGCTGCTTTCGCAGCTGAAGCCCAACGGCGTGCTGGTCGCGCCGGTGGGCAAGGGGCCAGTTCAGAGCCTTCGTCGCTATGCCGGCGATGGCAAAGGGGGCTTCCGGGTCGAGATCCTTTGCGACGTGCGCTTCGTGCCGCTGCTGGCCGGCGTGGCCAAGGATCAGTGACGGGTTGGAGGGCGCGGCGTCTCGCGTCCTTTGGTGTTAAAGGTTGGTTTACCCTGGCGGAGCCTTCTGGCGGCTCCGGCGGGAAAGGAGAGGCTATGAGGCAGTTGTGGACGCAAGCGGCGGTGGTCGCGCTGACGGCTGGAACACTCGGCGCCTATGCGGGGAGCGCGGACGCCGCGGGCCAGCGCTTCACGCCGAACTTCCCGATCACCCAGCCCGCCGCGCCGCCGGCCGATCAGCCGGTCGCGACCCAGCCCGCGACGACGACCGTCGCGCCGGGAGCCAGCGAAACCCTGCCCAGGCCAACGCCGATCCCGGTCGCTAGTCCCAGCGCCCCGGCGGTGACCCAGTCCGCCCTGCCGCCGCCGCCGGCCGCCCATCCGGCGCCGACCCGCGCCGCCTATCAGACCACCGCGCCCGCGCCGACTCTCCGCGCCGCGCCGCCCAAGACCGTGGTCACGACCTCGGTGACCGGTCCGGTCGTTACGGTGAAGGGCAAGCCCCAGGTGCACGTGGTCGAGTCCGGCGACGCCCTGGACGCCATCGCCCGCGGCATGGGCTCGACGCGCGCCGAACTGGTCGAGATCAACAAGCTCAAGGCCCCGTATCACCTGAAGCTGGGCCAGAAGATCAAGGGCCCGGCCAGCGAACAGAAGGCCTATGTCGTCCAGCAGGGCGACACGATGTTCTCGATCGCCAAGCGCTTCAACGTCACCGCCGCCGCCCTGGCCGAGGAGAACGACCTAAAGGCCAGCTCGGCGATCAAGAAGGGCCAGAAGCTGGCCCTGCCGGACGGCTTCAAGGACAAGGGCCCGATCAAGACGACCCAGGTCATCCCGGGGACGCCCGCCAGCCAGGCCGCCGAGGCCGCGCCGGAGACCGCGACGCCCGCGCCGGCCCCGACCCGTCAGGCCCCGTCCTCGCGCGTCAGCCGCCAGATCCCGACCGCCGAGACGGCCGAGCCGGCGACGGTCAGCACCACCACCGTCCGCGCCGGCGGCTCGGTGATCACCGTGGACGGTCCGCCCGAGATCCACGTCGTCAAGTCGGGCGAGACCCTGACCTCGATCGCCAAGCGCTTCGACGTCAGCGTCAAGGACCTGGCCGACGAGAACGACATCAAGACGACCAAGGCCCTGCGCCCCGGCCAGCGGATCAAGGGTCCGCCGACCGACCAGAAGGCCTATGTGGCCCAGGCCGAGGACACCCTGGCCGACGTCGCCAAGCGCTTCAATGTCAGCGTCAGGACGCTGGCCGCGACCAACGGCCTGCGGGCGGGCGCGTCGCTGAAGAAGGGCCAGAAGATCCGCCTGCCCAGCGGCTATCGCGACAAGGGGCCGATCCGCACGACCACTGTCGTGTCCCGCCCGACCGCCGAGCCGTCGAACACCTACGCCAAGGTCGAGACCCCGATCACGCCGCCGTCGACCTCGCGGCCGATCTATCCGTCGACGCCGTCGTCTCCGGTTCCCTATACGCCGTCGCCCTCCACCAGCTATCCGCGTCCCAGCGCGCCGGTCACGGCCCAGCCGACCACGCCCTCGACCACGCGCCCGATCATCGAGAGCAGCGCCGCCCCGACCGAGGCCGAGATCGTCGCCTCGGGCAAGGGCAAGTTCGCCTGGCCGCTGCGCGGCGAGCTGATTTCGAACTTCGGCGTCAAGGGCACGGGCCAGCGCAATGACGGCCTGAACATCCGCGCCGCCCAGGGCACGCCGGTGCTGGCCGCCGGCGACGGCGAGGTCGCCTATGCCGGCAACCAGGTGCAGACCTTCGGCAATCTCGTTCTGATCAAGCACGCCGACGGCTGGGTCACGGCCTACGCGCACCTCTCCAGCATCAATGTGAAGATGCGCCAGCAGGTCAAACAGGGCGAGCAGATCGGCGCCGTCGGCCAGACGGGCGGCGTCACCGAGCCGCAGCTGCACTTCGAGATGCGCTACGCGCCTTCGGTCAAGGACAAGGCCAAGCCGGTCGATCCGAACCTGGTGCTGCCGCGCTGATGATGTAAGGGCCCGCGTCGTAAGAGGCGGGCCTAACCGCACGCGCCGTGGAAGACCAAGCGCTTGCCGCGATAGTCGAACAGCACCTTCAGCTTCAGGTCGGCCATCAGCTTGTTGCCGACATTGGCGACGCGAGTGTCGGTTGAACCCGCCTCGGAATAGACGCTCATCGCTGTCTCGGTTGCGACGAAGGGGCCAAAGCCGACCGGCGCCTTGAAGATATAGGACTTGGACTTGGCCTCGCCGCGCGCCCCGGTGCGGGTCACCGAGCCGTTCTCCGACAGGTTGGCCCGCACGCCGGGCAGGGCGAGGGCGCTCTTGAACAGGCTGACCGCGCCGTTCGAACCGGTGTCCAGGCTGACAGGCGCGCGCGAAGCGCCGAATCGGAAGCCTGGGATGATCGGGAAGCTGTCGACGGTCTTTAGCGGCGCGCTCCAGCGCTTCCGGCAGGTCGCCGTCAGGCGCGGGGCTTCATTCCCCCGGTTCAGGAAGGCGACCGTGTGGTTCGGATAGTCGATCAGCACGGTCTTGTCGGCCAGGAAGCTGTAGCCGATCACGCCGTCCAGCGACCGACCATAGCCCGCGGACAGGCCGCCCATGTCCGACACCACCGTGTCGAACGGCGCGAACGCGCGGCCGCCGATCGTCAGTTGATCGATGACGCCTGGAAATACCTGGGCGCCCTTGCCGTCGCCGAAACCCGTCGCTTCCCCGCCGTCGCCGCGATCGATCCGCAAGCCCAAAGCCTGCGCCCGGCCAAGGTCGATCACTGAGGGATCGACGCCGGTGTCCAGGATCACCCGCAGCGGCTGGCCATGGACCTTGACCTCGATCTCGATCGCCCCGCGCGAGAAGTCGAACGGGACAACGAGCGGCGGGGCCGGCGGCGCCGGGCTGGCCGCCGCCGAGCCGGCGAGGCACGCCGCCATGATCAAGGCGCGGCGGGGAAGGGCGGCGATGTTCATGGCTTCATCCTCTCACATCGGCCGGACGATCAGCCCGGCAGCTTGACGCCCAGCTCGCCGGCCAGGTCGCGGACGAACTGCCAGGCCACGCGGCCCGAACGGGCGCCGCGCAGCTGCGACCACTGCAGGGCGCGGCGATCTAGATCCTCGACCACCAGGCCGAAGCGCTCCGCATAGCTCCGGATGGCGCCCAGATAGGTGTCCTGGTCCATCGGCGGGAAACCGATCCACAGGCCGAAGCGGTCCGAGACGCTCATCTCTTCCTCGGCGTTCTCGGCGGCGGCGATGGCGCCCTTCTGCTCGACGTGGTCGCGGGGCATCAGGTGGCGGCGGTTCGAGGTGGCGACGAACAGCACATTGTCCGGCGGGCCCGAGACGCCGCCCTCCAGCGCCGACTTCAGGGCCTTGGCCGCCGCCGCGCCGTCCTCGAACGACAGGTCGTCGCACAAGACCACGAAGCGCTCGGAGCGCGCGCGCAGCAGGTCGAACAGCGGCGGCAGGGCCGCGACCTCGTCGCGATCGACCTCGATCAGCTTCAGCGCCGGATAGGTGTCCGCCAAAGTCACGAAGGCGGCCTTGGTCACCGAGCTCTTGCCCGTGCCCCGAACGCCCCACAGCAGAACGTGGTTGCATGGCAGGCCCTCGGCGAAGCGGCGCAGGTTCTCGACGAACCGGGCCTTCTGGCGCTCGATGCCGACCAGCACGTCCAGCGGCAGCGGATAGTCGGCGGCCGGGACGAAGGCGCCGCTGGCCGGCTCGTGCCGGAAGAGGCGGGCGGCGCCAAAGTCGGGCGCCGGCGGCGGCGGCGGGGCCAGGCGTTCCAGGGCGTCTGCGATGCGGGCCAGCAACGGTGCGGTCATGTCGGTCATGGCCCGTTCCTTACCCTCGCGCGCTCGCATTGCAAAAGGGGAGGCGAACGCATAGCTTCCGCCGACTTGGCGCGACCCTATGTCTGGCGGCGCGCTCAATGGTTTCTTGGAGACGTTATGTCCGGTCTGAACGCCCAGCTCGTGCAGTTCGCGCCCATCCTTCTGATGGTCGTGCTGTTCTATTTCATGCTGATCCGTCCGCAGCAAAAGCGCCAGAAGGAGCATCTGAACATGCTCAACAATCTGAAGCGCAACGACACCGTGGTTCTGTCGAGCGGCGTGATCGGCAAGATCATGCGCGTCGAGGACAAGGAAGTGGGCGTCGAGATCGCCACCGGCGTGACCGTCAAGGTCATCAAGGGCATGATCACCGAGGTCCGCGCCAAGGGCGAACCGGCCGCCGCCAACGACGCCAAGAGCTAACGCGACCATCGAACCCCGCGTGAGGCGTTCTAGCGACGTCGCCTGAAAGTCACGGATCCATGCTGACCCTTTCCCGCTGGAAGATCATCGCCGTCACCCTGTCGGTGATCTTCGGCATCCTGTTCTCCCTGCCCAACGTGCTCCCGCAGAGCGCGCTGGACGCCATGCCCGGCTTCCTGCCGCACAAGAAGCTGAACCTCGGCCTCGATCTGCAAGGCGGGTCGTACCTGCTTTATGAGGTCGACACCGACGCGCTGCATCGCGAGCGCCTCAACAACATGGTGGAGGACGTCCGCACCCAGCTGCGCAACGAACAGATCCCGTTCGGCGAGCTGGGCCTGCAAGGCGACGTGGTCAGCGTCCGCATCGGCGATCCGTCGCGCTACAACGACGCGGTCAACCTGCTGCGCAAGAACATCGGCGCGCCGCTGGCTGGCGTGATCGGCGGCAAGGACGTCGCGGTCAACGGCAAGGGCGACAACCGCATCGAGCTGGGCTTCGTGCCGGAAGCCGCCAAGGCCGACGCCGCCAAGGCCGTCGAGCAGTCGATCGAGACCATCCGTCGCCGGATCGACAGCCTGGGCACCAAGGAGCCGTCGATCAACCGTCAGGGCGAAAACCGGATCATGATCCAGGCCCCGGGCGAAAGCGATCCCAGCAAGCTGCGCGACATCGTCGGCAAGACCGCCAAGCTGACCTTCCAGATGGTCGATGACACGGTCACGCCGGAGGACATCCAGGCCAATCGGATCCCGCCGGGCTCGGAAGTGCTGCCGGGCGATCGCTTCGCGCCGTTCTACGTGGTCAAGAAGCGCGCCGTCGTGTCCGGCGAGGAGCTGACCAACGCCTCGCAGAGCTTCGACCAGAACGGCCAGCCGGCCGTGGCCTTCGCCTTCAATGGCTCGGGCGCCAAGAAGTTCGCCGACATCACCACCCGCAATCGCGGCAAGAAGTTCGCCATCGTCCTCGACAAGCGCGTGCTGTCGGCGCCGGTGATCAACGATCCGATCACCGGCGGCAGCGGCATCATCACCGGCAGCTTCACGGCCCAGAGCGCCAACGAACTGGCCCTGCTGCTGCGTTCGGGCGCTCTGCCCGCGCCGCTGAACATCGAGGACCAGCGCACCGTGACCGCCGAGCTCGGCGCCGACGCCGTGAAGGCCGGCTCGATCTCGCTGGCGATCGGCGCGGTGGCGATGTTCGTGTTCGTGATCCTGGCCTATGGCCTGTTCGGCGGCTTCGCGGCCATCGCCCTGGTGGTCAACGTGCTGCTGATCATCGGCATCATGTCGATGACCCAGGCGACCCTGACCTTCCCGGGCATCGCTGGCCTGATCCTGACCCTGGCCGTGGCCGTCGACGCCAACGTGCTGATCTACGAGCGGATGCGCGACGAGGCCAATGCCGGGCGAACGCCCATGGCCGCGGCCGACCATGGCTACAAGCTGGCCCTGACCTCGATCCTGGACGCCAACATCACCAGCCTGATCTCGGGCCTGATCATGTTCAGCTTCGGTTCGGGTCCGGTGAAGGGCTTCGCCTGGACCCTGGTGATCGGCGTGTTCACGTCGCTGTTCACCGCCATCTTCATCACCCAAGTGCTCATCGGCTGGTGGTTCAAGGCCACCAAGCCGAAGAAGCTGCCGATCGCATAGGAGATCCGACCATGCGTTGGCCCCTCATTCGCTACATCCCGCGTTCCACCCACTTCCGCTTCGTGCGCTGGGCGCCGGTCGCGGCCGTCGTCTCGGCCGTGCTGATCGTCGCCTCGATCGCGTTGCTGTTCCTGCAGGGCCTGAACCTGGGCATCGACTTCAAGGGCGGCAACGCCCTGGAGATCACCATGTCGCGCCCCGCGCCCCTGGGCGAACTGCGCGCGGCCATGGGCCAGATCGGCGCCCATGACGCCCAGGTCCAAGGCTTCGGCTCGCCGAACTCGGCCATGGTCAAGTTCCTGCCCAACAAAGGCGAGAAGGCCAGCGACGCCTCGGCGCGCGTCGAGGGCGAATTGATCAAGCGCTTCCCCGACCTGAAGGTGAAGAGCCGCTCGGAAGTCGGCGCCAAGGTTTCGGGCGAACTGCTGATGTCCGGCTTCAAGGCCCTGGGCGTCGCCCTGCTGCTGACCCTGGGCTACATCTGGTTCCGCTTTGGCCTATCCTACGGCACGGGCGCGGTCGTGGCCGTGCTGCACGACATCGTCCTGACCCTTGGCCTGCTGTCGGTGGCCCGCATCGAGTTCTCGATGACCGAGATCGCGGCCCTGCTGACCGTCATCGGCTACTCGATGAACGAAAAGGTCATCACCTTCGACCGTCTTAAGGAAAACCTGCGCAAGTATCGCACCACGCCGCTGCGCGACGTCATCGACCTGTCGGAAAACGAGCGTCTGTCGCGGACGATCATCACCGGCACCACGGCCCTCTTGGCCCTGGGCGGCACGATGGCGTTCGGCGGGCCGGTGCTGTACCCGCTGGTGTTCACGATGATCTTCGGCATCGTCATCGGCACCTATTCGTCGGTCTATATCGCCCTGCCGATGATCCTGATCTGGGGCGTCAAGCGGAACGACGAAGAGGCGACGCCGGTCAAGTTCGGCGCGGCCTCGCGGCCCTAATGCGCCAGCCGCCGTCCATCGACGCCTGGGGCGGCGGCGGCTTTCGAGTCGCCGGCGTCTGGCGGCCCGGTTCGCTGCTGGTCCTCGACGATCAGCCCGCCGACTGGGCGGCGACCCGGCTGGCCGATCTGACGCCCGAGGACTTCGCCCCGGTCTTCGCCGCCGGCGGAGCCGTGGAGTTCGTCCTTCTGGGGACGGGCCTGGTCAACGCCCTGCCGCCGCGCCCGGTCCGCGACTCCCTCAAGGCCGCCGGCGTCGGCCTCGAGTTCATGAGCACCGAAGCCGCCGCGCGGACTTACAACGTCCTGGCCAGCGAAGGCCGGCGCCTGGCGGCGGCGCTGATCGCGGTCTGAGCGCTTTTGCCCATCGCCCCGAACACTCCTAAGCTCGCTCGGGCAACGAGGGGGAAAACGATGTCCAGACTGCTGTCGAACTTCCGCAACACGATGATGCTCAGCTTCGCGCTGGCCCTGGTGATCATCGGCGGCTACGCGCACGGGCCGCAGGGGCACGGCGCGGTGTTCCTGCAGGCCGTATTCCGTTGGCTGCACGTGCTGTTCGGTGTGCTGTGGATCGGGCTGCTGTACTATTTCAACTTCGTACAGATCCGGGTGATGCCCCAGATCCCGGCCGAGCTGAAGCCGGCGGTCAGCAAGTACATCGCGCCCGAGGCCCTGTTCTGGTTCCGCTGGGCGGCGCTGCTGACCTGGCTGATGGGCGTGGTGCTGGCCTTCAGCCGGGGCTATCTGCTCGAGGCGGCGACCCTGGGCCTTTGGCAGGGCTATACGCCGGGCGTCGACATGCAGTTCACCTTCATCGGCACCGGCATGTGGCTGGGCACGGTGATGTTCGTGAATGTCTGGGCCTTCATCTGGCCGAATCAGAAGATCGCCCTGGGTCTGGTCGAGGCCGACGCGGACGCCAAGGCCAAGGCCGCGCGCCTGGCCATGCTGTTCTCGCGCACCAACGTCCTGCTCAGCCTGCCGATGCTGGCGACCATGGCGATGAACCAGACGATCTTCGGCTGATCGCGCCGCGAAATGCTGTAAGGGGAGGACCCCTTTCTGCTGCCGAAGACCATGGCCGACACCGAAACCCTCGACGATCTCGTCCGCCGCGTCGACCCGGACCGCTGGCTGGCCAGCCGGTTCATCGGCGACGCGGCCGCGCGGGCAGACGTCGTCGCGCTCTACGGTCTCAACTATGAGCTGGCGCGGGTGGCGGGCGGCGTCTCCAACGCCCTGATGGGCGAGATTCGCCTGACCTGGTGGCGCGAGGCGATGGAAGAGATCGCCGCCGGCAAGACGCCGCGCAAGCACCCCAATGTCGAGGCCCTGGCCGCCGCGCGCTTCGACCCCAACGCCCTGGCCCTCCTGGCCGAGGCGCGCCTGGCCGATCTCGACGAGGGGCCGTTGAGGGACGAGGCCGCCGTGCTGGCCTATGTCGACGCCACGGCTGGGGCCCTGGCGGTGCTGGCGGCGCGGCGGCTGGACGCCGGTGCCGATCCGCACGCGGTCAAGGGCGCGGCGCGGGCCTGGGGCCTCTCGGGCCTCTGGCGGCTGAAGCAGTCGGGGCGCTCGCGCCTGCCGGAAGCCTGGACGCGGGCCGACCTGGCCCAAAAGGTCGAGGACCAGCTGAAAGCGGCGCGAGGCGAGGTGAGGGGGCTGCCCGTGGCGGCCTTCCCGGCCGTCGCCCCGGCGGCCCTGGCGCGGGCCTATATGGCCGGGCGCGAGATGGGCGACCTGGAGAAGAAGGCGCGGCTGACCTTCGCCACCGCGACGGGGCGGCTGTAGCGCCCCCTCCGTCTCGTCGCGTATTCGCGCCGATCCACCTCCCCCGCGAGCGGGGGAGGAGACGGGTCTTGCTCCTCCCCCGTGAAGCGACGGAGGGGGGCCGAGGCCGGCGATCACTTCCCCGGCCGGTTATTGCCCGTCCACTGGTCCAGCCAGTCCAGCACTTCCTTGTGCCACTGCACCGAGTTCTGGGCCTTCAGGACCCAGTGGTTCTCGTTGGGGAAGTACAGCAGCTTGCTGGGGATCCCCTTGCGCTGCAGGGCCGTGAACGCGCCGATGCCCTGTTCCAGCGGGATGCGATAGTCGAGCTGGCCCTGAATGATCAGGTGCGGCTTGGACCAATCGGCGATGTGGTTGACCGGGTTGAACTTTTCGTAGGTCGTATTCGGCTGCCAGGGCGATCCGCCGTTTTCCCACTCGCTGAACCAAAGTTCCTCGGTCGAGTAGCCCATCATCCGGGTGTCGAAGACGCCGTCGTGGGTGACCAGGCACTTCCAGGGCTGGTTCCAGTTGCCGGCGATCCAGTTGATCATGTAGCCGCCGTAGGAGGCGCCCAGGGCGCAGGCGCGGTCGGCGTCAAGGAACGAATATTTCGCCAGAGCGGCGCTCCAGCCCTTTTGCAGGTCTTCCAGCGGGCGGTCGCCCCAGTGCTGGCTGATCGCGTCAGTGAAGGCCTGGCCGTAGCCGGTCGAGCCGTGGAAATCGACCATCACCACGGCGTAGCCGGCGTTGGCGTAGATTTCCGGGTTCCAGCGGTACGACCAACTGTTGCTGAACGAGCCTTGCGGGCCGCCGTGGATCAGGAAGGCGACCGGATACTTCTTGGCCGGGTCGAAGTTGGCGGGCTTGACGACGAAGCCATGCACGGTCTCGTCGTTCCAGCCCTTGAAGCTGAACTGCTCGGGCTCGCCCCAGGCGACGTCCTTCAGCGCCTGTTCGGAGACGCTGGCGATCTTCGCCGTCGGACCCTTGGCCGGCAGGAAGAACAGCTCCGAGGGGCTCTTCAGCGAGTCCGACGCGTAGACGATGCCGTTGGGACCGACGTCGAAGGCGGTGACATGGCCCTCGCCGGTCAGGGCGGTGACCTTGCCGGTTTTAACGTCGATGGCGAACAGCTTGCCCTGGCCGACGTCCAGCGCGGTGGCGTAGATCGTCTTGCCATCGCGGCTCCAGGCGATGGCGTCGGGCGAGCGGTCCCAGGTCGGGGCCAGTTCGCGATCCTGCTTGGTCGTCCGGTCACGAATGATGATCGCGAAGCGGTCGGCCTCGAAGCCCGGCCGCTTCATGGCCCGGTAGGCGGCGAACTTGCCGTCGGGCGAGATGACCGGAACCGTGTCCCAGGCCTTGTTGGCCTCGGTGCGGTTGCGCGGGCGCTCCGATCCGTCGAGCTTCACGGCCCAGAAGTCGTAGTTGGTGGTCCAGGCCTCGTCCTTGCCGGCGACCTTGGCGGTGAACACGACCATGTCGTTTTCCGGCGTGATGGCGAAGTCCGCGTCGTCGCCATAGGGCTTGGTCGGGGTGTCGCCGTCGAAGCCCTTCATCAGGTCGATCGGCTGGCCGGTCGCCACGCCATTGGCGTCCAGGCCATAGGCGAACAGGTGGTTCTTCGTGCCGTCGTTCCAGGTGTCCCAATGACGGATGAACAGGCGGTCGAACACGACGCCGGTGGCCTTGGTCGCCTTCTTGGCGTCCAGCCGCGCCTGGGTGCAGGCCAGGTCCGGGCAATCGGGGAAGACCGCCATGCCGACCACGATCGTCTTGCCGTCCGACGACACCTTGAAGGCCTGGACGTCGAACGGGGTCGAGGTGACGCGGGTGGCGGTCTCGCCGTTGATGTCGGTCCGGAACACCTGGTCGGTCCCGCCCTCGCGACCCGAAACGAAATAGATCGCCTTGCCGTCGGCGCTCCAACGGCCGCTCGAGGCGCCGCCGTCCGAGATCTTCAGCCGACGCGGGGGCGCCTTGGCCTTCAGGTCGGCGATCCACAGCGACATCGCGGCCTTGTTGGCCGGATAGTCCAGGGTCCGCACCGAATAGAGCACGTAGCGGCCGTCGGGGGAGACGCGCGGATCGCTCAGCCGGTCGAGGCTCGCCATGTCCTTCGGGGTGAAGACATGTGGCTTTTGCGTGGCCTGGGCGTGGACTCCGGAGGCGGCGAGCGTCAGGGCGAGCGCCGAGGCGGCGAGGCGCAATGTCTTGATCATGAAACCCAAGGTCCTGGAAACGGTTATTCCCGAATGGCGGCGAAGCCTAGCGCCGCTTTTCGCCCGCGCCTAGGGGAGGCGGGCAAGGGATTCCCGGGCGCGGATCGTCGAACGGCGATCCGTTTGCGAAGCCGTGTTGATGTGACAAAAACGAAATAAAGTCAGTCGCTTAGGGCGTAACAATCGGAAACAGGACTTGCTTTGCCGCGACGCAGCATCGCGCCTAGATGCTAGGTCGGGGCGATAGGGTGACCGCAGAGTCATCCGTCCAACGATAAGGGTCTCTGGTGTCGGCTTCGGGTTATTTTCAGCACACGGTCGCGGGACCGGTGATCTTCGCCGGGATCGGCCTGCACACCGGCGAACATGTTCGCGTCGTGGTGCGCCCCTCCGCCGCGGACGCCGGGATCGTCTTCGTGCGGACCGATGTGCAAGACCGTGACAACCGCGTGCCCGTCTCCGCGGAGGCGGTCTGCCAGACTCAGCTGGGCACGGTGATCGGCAACGCCGCCGGCGTGCGCGTCTCGACCATCGAGCACCTGATGGCGGCCCTGGCGGCCCTGTCCATCGACAATGGCGTCGTCGAGCTGGACGGCCCGGAAGTGCCGATCATGGACGGCTCGTCCGAGCCGTTCGTCCAGATCCTGGACCGCGCTGGCCGCCGCAAGCAGGAGGCCGTGCGCCAGTACATCGAGATCCTGGCCCCGATCACGGTGGAGGAGGGCGACAAGCGCGCCAGCCTGCTGCCGTCCGACCGTTTCGAGGTCGCTTTCGAGATCGCGTTCGATTCTAAAGCCATCGGCCGTCAGGCCGTCGACCTGGCGATCGACGAGGATTCGTTCCGCGCCGAACTGTCGGCCTGCCGCACCTTCGGCTTTCTGCGCGAGGTCGAGGCCCTGCGCGCCATCGGCCTGGCCCGGGGCGGTTCGATGGAAAACGCCGTGGTCATCGACGGCGATCGGGTTCTGAACCCGGAAGGCCTGCGCCGTCCGGACGAGTTCGTTCGCCACAAGGCGCTGGACGCCGTCGGCGATCTCTATGTGCTGGGCAAGCCGATCCTCGGCCGCTTCGAAGGCGTTCTGGCCGGTCACGGCCTCAATAACGCCGTGGTTCGGGCGTTGCTGTCCCAGCCGCGCGCCTGGCGCCTGCGCGCCCTCGCGCCGGCCCTGGCCCAAGCGGTCTGATAGCGTCTCCGGGAGTCGGGGCTCGGCGTTCGCATTTGCGCCTTCGACGGCGTGGTGTAGAAGCCTTGCACGGCGCAGGGGCGCGCGTTTGGTTCGAGGGTGAGAGACTCCGTGCTTCGTAATTTCCAGGGACGTCCGGCCGTCGTGATCGCCGCCGTGCTCGTGGCCGTGTCGGTGGCGGGCTGCGCGGGCAAGTCCAAGAAGCCGACCCTCGCCTACGAAGAGCGTCCCGTCGAACTGCTGTACGCCACCGGCGCCGACCGTCTGGACCGCGGCAACTGGAACGAGGCCGTCGACTATTTCCGCGAGGTCGAGCGCCAACACCCCTATTCGGAGTGGTCGCGCCGTTCGATCCTGATGACCGGCTACGCCCACTACATGGGCAATAACTACACCGACGCGATCGGCGACGCCGACCGGTTCATCTCGCTGTATCCGGGCAATCCGTCGGCCAGCTACGCCTACTATCTGAAGGCCATCTGCTATTTCGAGCAGATCGTCGACGTGAACCGCGACCAGGCCGCCACCGAGCAGGCCCTGGCGGCGCTGCGCGATGTGGTCGTGCGCTATCCGAACACGGAATACGCCACCGACGCCCGCCTGAAGATCGACATGGTCAACGACCAGTTGGCCGGCAAGGAAATGGCCATCGGCCGCTACTATCTGCGCAGCGGCAACACCCTGGCCGCCATCGGTCGCTTCAAGACCGTGATCGAGAAGCACCAGACCACGTCGCACACGCCCGAGGCGCTGTATCGCCTGGTCGAGGCCTATCTGACGATCGGCCTGACCGACGAGGCCAAGCGAAACGGCGCGGTGCTGGGCTACAACTTCCCCGGCGATCGTTGGTACGCCGACGCCTACAAACTGTTGAACGACAACGGCTTGCGCCCGGCGGTCGAGCCGCTCAAGGCCGGCGCCAAGCGCAACGCTCTGGAGCGCCTCCTGTCGCACGACAAGCAGACGACCCTGCCGCCTCCTGGGACCAAGAAGGACAAGAAGGGCGGCCTGATGGGCGTCCTGGGCATGTAGTTTGGACGGGTGGAACGGGTTTGTGCTCGTTCCGTTCTTCCAGGCTATTTCAAAAACCCTGATTCCCGGCGATCCTGCGCGCCATGCTGATCGGCCTTTCCATCCGTGACGTCGTGCTCATCGAGAGCCTGGACCTCGCCATCGGCGAGGGCCTGACCGCGCTGACCGGCGAGACCGGGGCCGGCAAGTCCATCATCCTGGACGCCCTGGGTCTGGCGACGGGCGCGCGCGCCGACGCCGGGCTGGTGCGCCGGGGCGCGACCGGCCAGGCCTCGGCGACGGCGATCTTCGCGCTTCCCGTCGACCATCCGGCCTTCGCCTATCTGGACGACAAGGGCCTGGACTATGCCCGCGACGAGGACCTCGTTCTTCGCCGCCAGCTGTCGCCCGACGGTCGCAGCCGGGCGTTCGTCAACGACCAGGCCACCAGCGTCGGGGTGCTGAAGGATCTGGGCGCGCTGCTGTTGGAGGTTCACGGTCAGCACGAGACCGTCGGCCTGCTGGATCCCAAGACGCACCGGAGCCTGCTGGACGCGTTCGGCGGCGTCAGCGTTGGCGCCGTGGCTTCGGCCTGGAGCGCCTGGCGCGCCGCCCGCGAGAAGGCCGAGGGCCTGCGCGATCTGGCCGGCCGCGCGGCCGCCGAGACCGAGGAACTCACCCTGCGGCTCTCGGAGCTGGATCGCCTGGATCCCCGCGAAGGCGAGGAAGCGACGCTCGCCGAGGAGCGAGCGCTGCTCAGCTCGGCCGAGAAGGCGATGATCGACATCGCCGCCGCGCAGGACGCGCTGGGCGGTGACAGCTTCACCGGCAAGCTCGCCCAGGCCTATCGCGCGCTGGAACGCGCGCGGGACCGGGCCTTGCAGGCGGGCGCGCCGGCCGACGGCTCGGCCATGACGCGCCTTTCGGCGGCCTGCGAGGCGGTCGACCGCGCGCTGGTCGAGGCTCAGGAAGCCAGCGCCGCGATCGATTCGGCGGCGGAGACCTTCGAATTCGAGCCGGACCGTCTGGAAAAGGCCGAGGAACGCCTGTTCGCCCTGCGCGGCATGGCCCGCAAGCTCAACGTGCTGGTCGAGGACCTGCCGGCCAAGCGGGCCGAGTTCGCCGCGCGGCTGCAGGCCATCGAGACCTCCGAGGACTCGCTGCGCGCCGCCGACAAGGAGGCCGCCGAGGCGCGCGAGGCCTATCTGTTCGCGGCGGAGGCGCTGTCCAGCGAGCGCCGCGCCGCCGGCGACGCCCTGGCCAAGGCCGTCGAGGCCGAACTGGCCCCGCTGAAGCTGGAAAAGGCCCGATTCCGCGTCGCGCTGGAGCCGCTGGGCGAGGAGCGCGCGGGGCCGACGGGCCTGGACCGCGTCGCTTTCGAGATCTCGACCAATCCCGGCGCGCCCTTCGGGCCGATGGAGGCCATCGCCTCGGGCGGCGAGCTGGCGCGCTTCGCCCTGGCGCTGAAGGCGGCTTTGGCCGGACGCGGCGGCGGTCCCCAGCCGCTGATGATCTTCGACGAGGTGGACCAGGGCGTCGGCGGGGCCGTGGCCGACGCGGTCGGCCTGCGGCTCAAGCGATTGGCCCAAAACGCGCAGGTGCTGGTGGTGACCCACTCGGCCCAGGTCGCCGCGCGCGGCGACGCCCATTGGCGGATCTCCAAGTCCGGCGACGACACCGCGACCCGCACCAAGGTCGAGCCCCTCGGCCCCGCCGAGCGCGAGGAGGAGATCGCCCGGATGCTGTCCGGCGCCGAGGTCACGGAAGCGGCGAGGGCGGCCGCCCGGGCTTTGATGGCCTGAAAGCCTGTAAAGCCGCCGTCGCAAGGGCCGCGCCGCGTTGCTAACCTGCGCCCCACGTCCCGCATCCGGATTCGCCGCCCGTGTCTCAGATCGCCGTCGCCGACCTCACCGAAGCCCAGGCCGCCGAGGAGCTGGAGCGCCTTGCCGATGATCTGGCCGCCCACGATCTGGCCTATCACCAGCACGACGCGCCGATCATCAGCGACGCCGAGTACGACGCCCTCAAGCGCCGGAACCTCGATATCGAGAGCCGTTTTCCGCACCTGGTGCGCGAAAACTCCCCGTCCATGCGGGTCGGCGCGGCGCGGGCCGAGCAGTTCGCGCCGGTCGAGCATGGCGTGCCGATGCTCAGCCTGGACAACGCCTTTTCCAACGACGAGGCGATCGAGTTCGACGCCCGGGTCCGCCGCTTCCTGCGGCTGACGCCCTCCGACACCGTGGCCTACACGGCCGAGCCCAAGATCGACGGCCTGTCGGCCTCGCTGCGCTATGAAAAGGGCGTGCTGGTCCAGGGCGCGACGCGCGGCGATGGCCGGGTGGGCGAGGACGTCACGGCCAACCTGCGGACCATCGCCGACATCCCGCATCGCCTGAAGGGCTCGGGCTGGCCCGACGTGATCGAGGTGCGCGGCGAGGTCTATGTCGAGCTGGCCGCCTTCGCCGCCTTCAATCAGGCCGCCGAGGACGCCGGCCAGCGCACCTACGCCAATCCCCGCAACTTCGCCGCCGGCTCTTTGCGCCAGATCGATCCGAAAATCAGCGCTCAGCGGCCGCTGCGTTTCTTCGGCTATGCCTGGGGCCTGATCTCCGAACCGTTCGCCGAGACGCAGTGGGGCGCGCTGGAAAAGCTCTCCGAATGGGGCTTCGTCACCACGGCCCCGCCGGCCAAGCGGGTCGAGAACGCCCAGGGGCTGCTTGACGTCTACGCCCAGTTCGAAACCCTGCGGCCCACGCTGGGCTTCGACATCGACGGCGTCGTCTACAAGGTCGACGAGCTGGAGCTGCAGCGGCGGCTGGGCTTCGTCTCGCGCTCGCCGCGCTGGGCCATCGCCCGCAAGTTCCCGGCCCAGCGGGCCCGCACCCTGCTCGAGGCCATCGACCTGCAGGTCGGCCGCACCGGCGCGATCACCCCGGTTGCCCGGTTGAAGCCGGTGACGGTCGGCGGCGTCTCGGTGACCAACGCCACCCTGCACAACGCCGACGAGATCGCGCGGCTGGACGCCCGGATCGGCGACACGGTGGTGATCCAGCGGGCCGGCGACGTGATCCCGCAGATCATCGAGGTGGCCCTGGACGCGCGCCCCGATCCCGCGCCGGCGCCCTACGAATTCCCCCACGTGTGTCCGTGTCCGCTCCAGACGCCGCTGGCCCGCGAGGTCACGGCCTCGGGCCAGGAGTCCGTGGTGCGCCGCTGCACCGGCGAATTCGCCTGTCCGTTCCAGCGGGTCGAACACCTGCGCCATTTCGTGTCCCGCCGCGCCTTCGACATCGAGGGCCTGGGCGAGAAGCAGCTTCAGGCCTTTTTCGACGAGGGCTGGATCACCGAGCCGGCCGACATCTTCAAGCTGGCCAGGGACGAGGAAAAGCTGGCGGCCCTGCGCGACCGCGACGGCTATGGGGAGACATCGGTCAACAATCTGGTGAAGGGCATCGAGGCGCGTCGCGTGATCGGCATGGACCGGATGATCTACGGTCTAGGCGCGCGCGACATCGGCGAGACGACCTCGACCGTGTTGGCGCGCAATTTCGACCGCTTCGAGGATCTGCGCGCCGCCGCCGAGGTCGCCGCCAAGGGCCTGCCGGGCGAGACCTATCTGGAGCTATCCACCGCCCCGGGCGTCGGCCCCAAGGCGCTGGATCTGCTGATCGAGGCGGGGAAGGGCGGTCCTCTGGCCGATCCTTGGCCGCAGACCGACGATCTGGAGATCAAGATCGGCCACGCCGTGCCCAAGCTGACCAAGCCGGCCCGAGCGGCCCTGGCCCAGCGCTTCGGAAGCTGGACGGCCTTCGCCGAGGGGTTGGCCGCGGCCGCGTCCGGCGCGCCGGGCGAGGACTATCTGCACCTGGCCGCGATCGACGGCGTCGGCCCGGTGGCGGCCCAATCCCTGGCCCGGTTCTTCGCCGAGGCGCACAATCGCGCCAAGGTCGCCAATCTGGTCGCCGAGCTGGATATCCAGCCCGTGGCCAAGCCCAAGACCGACACGGCCGTGGCCGGCAAGACCATCGTCTTCACCGGCTCGCTGGAGAAGATGACGCGCGACGAGGCCAAGGCTCAGGCCGAAAGCCTGGGCGCCAAGGTCGCTTCGTCGGTGTCCAAGAAGACCGACCTCGTCGTGGCCGGTCCGGGCGCGGGCTCCAAACTGAAGACCGCGACCGAGCTGGGCGTTCAGGTGATGACCGAGGACGAGTGGCTGGCCATGGTCGGGCGCTGACGGGAACCGATCGAAAGTTCGTCCCTTTTCGAATTCCCGCCTCGTTTTCGTGTGAAGGCTTGCCGTGAGGGACGAGATCGCGCAACGAGCGTTCGAACGCGCATTTGAAGCGTGACCACAGGGAGTTCTGGATGTTCCGCACCACCATGATCGCCGTCGCCGCCCTCTGCGCGTTGGCGACCCCGGTCTTCGCCGCCGACGCTACCGGCCTTTGGCAGACGCCGACCAACGGCGGTCAGGTCGAGATTTCCCACTGCGGCAATCGCCTGTGCGGCAAGCTGGTGACCTCCGACCACATCAAGGCCGATCCGACGGTCAAGGACGAGCACAACCGGGACCAGACCCAACGCGGTCGCACGCTGAAGAACCTGCAGATGCTGTACGACTTCACCGGGGGTCCGACCAAGTGGACCGGCGGCAAGGTCTATAATCCCGACGACGGCGGCACCTATTCGGGCACGATCGAGCTGATCAGCGACAACCAGCTGAAGCTGAAGGGCTGCATCGTCGCGCCGTTCTGCAAGACGCAGGTGTGGAACCGCGTGAAATAGACCTCTTCACGCGCCGCCGGCCGGGGCTGGCGGCGCGATCCGGCGCGCGGTTTCGGCGATCTCGGTCAGGATGTCCGCGCCTCGGCTCAGCTGGGCGAGGTTGCGCCGCGAGATCGCCGCGATCACCGCTTCGCCGCGCGGACGCAGGGTCAGCGCCACGCGCCGGCGGTCCGTCTCGAACGGGCGGCGCGAGACCAGGTCGCGCTCGACCAGCCGTTCCACGAGACCGACCGCGCTGTGGTTCTTGATCAGCAGGCTGTCGGCCAGCTCCCCGACCGACATTGGTTCGGGTCCCGGATGACACCGGATCGCCAGCAGCGCCTGATGCTGCTGCGTCGTCAGGCCATGCGCGCGCGCGCCGGCCTCGCTGAACGCCAGAAATTCGCGAACCGCCCGCCGGAAGGCGCCCAGGGCCTGATAGTCCGCCTCGCGCAGCGGCGTTGCGTCTTCCGTCGCGATGTTTGGCTGGGCTTGGGGCAAGGGGCTCTCGGCTCAAGGAGTTTCAATCGCCAGCGGCCTTTCGGGCCCCTGATGCGTTGACGCCGCTAAACGTCCGCGTTAGCAGAAATATCGCATCACGATGTATTTGCAAGGCGATCGTTTCCCATGGCCCTATCCCCGCTCGAAGCCTTGGCTCGCCAGAGGAAGCTCGTCCGGTTACGGGCCCGCCGCTCGTTGCGAACCGGGGCGGTGATAGCCGCCGCCGTGGCGGCGGGCGCGGCGGCGGTCGGCTTCGCGCGGCTGTGCGACGAGGCCATGGCGCTGCATCAGTCGTGGATCGAGGGGCGCGCCTGGCTGGGGCCGATCCTGCTGGTCGTCGGGATGCCGCTGTGCGTCTGGCTCATGCGGCGCCTGGCCCCGGCCTCGGCCGGCAGCGGCATTCCCCAGGTGATCGCGGCCGGTGACATCGGCCGGGGCCGCGACGCGTTCGGGGTCAAGGTCCACGACGACCGCGTCTCGATGAAGACGGCCGGGGTCAAGGTGGCGCTGGCGGCTCTGCTGCTGGTCTGCGGCGGCTCGATCGGCCGCGAGGGGCCGACGGTGCAGGTGGTCTCGGCGATCATGGTGTTCCTGACCGGCTGGCTGCGGGGCGGGCCCGATCGCCGGACCCTGCTGATCGCTGGCGGCGCGGCCGGCGTGTCGGCGGCCTTCAACACCCCGATCGCCGGCATCGTCTTCGCGGTCGAGGAGCTGGCGCGCGGCTTCGACAAGCGGGCCAACACCGTGGTGATCCTGGCGGTGGTTTCGGCCGGCGTGGCGGCCTATGCGATCGGCGGGGACTACGCCTATTTCGGCGACATGTCGGGCTCGGCCGGCTGGAACGCCTGGATCAGCGCGCCGATCCTGGGCGCGATCTCGGGCTTCGCGGGCGGTCTCTTCTCCCGCGCCCTGGCGGCGGTGCTGGTGGGCGACAATCCGGTTCGGCGCTGGCGCGGCAAGCGGCCGGTGGCGTTCGCGGCGCTGTGCGGCCTGGCGGCGGCCGGGGCGGCGGCGCTCAGCCACGGCGCGACCTATGGCGCGGGCTACGCCCAGGCGCGGGCGCTGCTGTATGGCCACTTCGGCTCAGGCTTCGCCTTGGCGGTGGGCAAGTGGACGGCCACGCTGGCGGCGGCGGCCAGCGGCGCGCCGGGCGGGATCTTCGCCCCGTCCCTGGCGGTGGGCTCGGGGATCGGTGCTCTCTTCTCGCACATCGCGCCGTGGTCCAGCGGACGGGACGCGGTCACCCTGGGGATGGCCGGATACCTGACCGGCGTCGTCCAGGCGCCGCTGACCAGCGCGGTGATCCTGATGGAGATGACCCGCGATCCGGCCCTGGTCGGGCCGTTGCTGACCTGCGCCCTGGTGGCGCGGCGGTGCTCGGAAGCGGTCTCGCCGACGCCGCTCTATCACGCCCTGGCGCGGGCCTGGACCCGCCCGCGCCGTCGGGCCGACGATCAAGTCGCTTAAAGCGGCGCGCAGGCCGCTTCCAGCCAGGCGCGGACTTCGGGCTCCACGCGGGGGCCGATCTCGCGCAGGACGCGGGCGTGGTAGGCGTCGAACTGCGCGATCTCCCCGGCGGTCAGCAGCGCCTTGTCGATCAGGCGGCGGTCGATCGGCGCCAGGGTCAGGGCCTCGAAGCGGTGCATCGGCCGATCGCCCCCGGGGATCGGCTCGGCGGGCATGACGACTTCCAGGTTCTCGATGCGAATCCCGTATTCGCCGTCCTTGTAGTAGCCGGGCTCGTTCGAGACGATCATGCCCGGCTGCAGGGGAATGGTGTTCGGCGCCTTGGAGATCCGCTGCGGCCCCTCGTGGACGCCCAGATAGACGCCGACGCCATGGCCGGTGCCGTGGTCATAGTCCAGCCCATGCGCCCACAGGGCCGCCCGGGCGAAGGCGTCGATCGCCGAACCCGTCGTCCCAGCCGGGAAGCGCAGGCGTGCGATCGCCAAGTGGCCTTTCAGCACCAGCGTATTGCGCTGGACCATCTCCGCGCTCGGTTCGCCGATCGCCACGGTGCGGGTGACGTCGGTCGTGCCGTCCAGATATTGGCCGCCGCTGTCGACCAGCAGCAGCGATCCCAATTTGGCGCGTTCGTTGCTGCGCTCCGTCGGGTGGTAGTGGGGCAGGGCGCCGTGGCCGTTCGCCGCGCCGATGGTGTCGAAGCTCAGATCCTTGAGCACGCCGGTGGCTTCGCGGAAGGCTTCCAGCTTGGCGACCGCCTCCTTCTCATCGGGCGGATTGACCTGGCCCTCGGTGGCTAGCCAGTGCAGGAACCGCGTCAGGGCCGCGCCGTCGCGGCGGTGGGCCTCGCGCGTACCCTCCAGCTCGACCGCGTTCTTGCAGGCGCGGGGCAGGGCGCAGGGATCCATGGCGCGCACGACCTTGGCGCCGGCGGCGGCCAGTTGGTCGAAGTACCAGGCCGAGGACTGGGCCGGGTCGACGACCACGGCCTTGCCCGACAGGTCGCCCAGGGCCTCCTCCAGCCTGTCCGGGGTCTCCAGCGAGACTTCGTTGCCCAGCCAGGCCGGCAGGTCGGGCGTGACCTTGGCCGGGGCGACGAACAGGCGCGCCGAGCCGTCGGCGTTGATGATGGCCTGCGACAGCGGCAGGGGCGTGCGGATGACGTCGCCGCCTCGGATATTGAACAGCCAGGCGATCGAGGCGGGCGCGGTGATCACGGCGGCCTCCGCGCCGAGGGCCGCGACGGCCTGGCCGATGCGCGCGCGCTTGGCGCTGGAGGGCTCGCCGGCGTACTCGACCGGCTGGGGCGTGATCGGCGCCATGGGCTGGGCCGGGCGGTCCGCGCCCCAGGCCTGGTCCAGCGGATTAACGGCGACGGGCTTCAGCGTCGCGCCGGCCTTGGCGGCGGCGGCCTTCAGGCCGTCCAGGGCGGCGGGGCTGTGCAGGCGGGCGTCGTAGCCGATCACCGCGCCCTTCTCGACCGTCTCCAGATAGGCGGGTACGCCGCCCTCGACGAGGTCGCGGATCTCGAACACGCCTTGGTCGACCTGCTCGCGCACCTGCAGGGTGTAGCGGCCGTCGACGAACACGGCGGCGCGGTCCTTCAGGATCACGCCCGCGCCGGCCGAGCCGGTGAAGCCGCTGGCCCAGGCCAGGCGGTCGTTGGCGGCGGGCAGGTATTCGTTCTGGTGCTCGTCCTCGTGCGGTACGAGGAAGCCGTCCAGCCCCTGGGCCATCATGGCCTGGCGGATCAGCGGGACGTGCTTGGGGCCGAAGGAGGGATCGGTGGATTCGTCGAAGGTCTGGCGCATGGGAGAGGATTTAGGCCTGGGCGCTTTTCCTGGAAAGACCGACTATTTCCCCGCGCCAGCGAAATAGCCGATCACCATGGCGAGTTCATCGACGGATGTACTGCTCGTCCGGCTGCAAGCCGAGGCAATGCTGCATATCAGACTCAAATTTCGCTCGAATGGCGGACCGGGGAAGATTCTTCAGATCGAGCTTGAGGGTGTGGCGAGGATAGCTTTTCGCGTAGGCGTGGATGGCTGTCACTATCGCCCAATTCATCTTGCGCAGGACAAACTCATTTGAATGTCCCGCGAGGGCCTCGTCGATTTATTCGGACAAATCCGTCAACTGCCGGACGATCATTCGGCCTCTGGGCAAACGCCGGATGCCGAATGAAACGCGGGCCGGCCAATACGCAAGCGTCTCGGCCAGGATTTGCTCGAAATCCTTCAATCTACGGCCGCGTCAGCACCAGCGTCGCCCAGGCGTCGCGATGGATGCGGCTTTTCACCTTGAAGCCGCGCGACAGGTAGGCGGCCTTGACCATGCGTTCCTGGGTGCGGAGCAGGCCCGACAGGATGACCGTGCCGCCCGGAACCAGGGCGCGCTTGATGTCCTGGGCTAGACTGATCAGCGGGCGGGCCAGGATATTGGCGAAGACTAGGTCGTAGGGCGCGTTGCGGGCGACCAGAATGTTCGACAGGCCCGAGGCGTGGACGAAGCGGGCGTTGGCCTTGTTGACCTTCGCGTTCTCCTTGGAGATCCGCACGCTGGGCTTGTCGATGTCGGTGCCGACGGCCAGCTTCGCGCCCGTGCGGGCGGCGGCGATGGCCAGCAGGCCCGTGCCGGCCCCGACGTCCAGCACCTTGTCGAACCTGCGCGCCTTGATCAGGCGGTCATAGGCCTGCAGGCAGCCGACGGTGGTGCCGTGGTGGCCGGTGCCGAACGCCGCGCCAGCCTCGATGCGCAGGTTGACGGTGCTGGCCGGGGTGCGGCCGCGATCGTGCATCCCGTAGACGAAGAAACGGCCGGCGCGCACCGGCGGCAGGCCCGACAGCGCCATGGCCAGCCAGTCGGCGTCGGCCAGGGTGTCGCGCGTGACCTTCAGGTCATAGTCGGCGAGCAGGGCCATCAGCCCTTCGTCTTCTTCCTCGGTCGTCGGGAAGGCGTCGATGCGCCAGATGTTCTTGTCCTCGTCCTCTTCCAGGATCGAGTAGGTCGCGCCTTCCAGGCCCGGATGGTTGTCGATGGCGTCGGCGGCGGTCTCGGCGTCGAGACGCGCGCCACGGGCGACGATCTGCTGCGGCGTATAGTCGGTCATGCCGCTCCGTTAGCGGCAAAGGGGCGAAAAAGCGAGCGCTTCAGCGCGTCGTCATGCCGGTGGCGGCCGCGTCGGCCATCGTCAGCGCCGTCACCCCCGGCTTGCGATCCTCGGGCAGGGAGACGTTCAGGATGTCGCCGTCCCGCGAGGCCGCGCTATAGCTGTCCGGATCGGGCGGCGGCGTCGCCGGACCATGGCGGCCCGGCGTGTAGGGCGGCATATCGGGCGCCGGGGGGAGGACGTCGCTCGGCGCATAGGCGACCATCTGGACTGGCGGCGCGCGCGTGGCCTGAATGAAGTCGGTCCCGACCACATAGTCCGGCGTGTTACCGGCGGGCCAGGCGGTCGGCTCGGCCACGGCCTCGAGCTGGGGCCGAGCGGGTTCCATCTGCGGCGTGAAGCCGGTGTCCTGGGGGCCGGTCCGCAACACGAACCCAGCCAGCAAGCCGACCAGCGCGCAGATCGGCGCGCCACAGGCGACGGGAGGGCTGAGGGCGAAGGTCCTCAGGCGATCGAGGGTCGGGTCCAGACGTTCCATTTCGCTAGAGCGCGTGAAACGGCGGATGGTTCTGGCCTCCGTGTCCTGGCTGTGGTCAACCACGGCATGGCCGACACCAAGACACCGCTGCTTCGAGAGCGCAAAGCCGACGAACATGCCCGCGTAACCTATGCGGAACTGTTCTTCGACCTGGTGTTCGTGTTCGCGGTCACCCAACTCTCGCACGCGGTGCTGCGCCATCCCGACGGCCCCGGTCTGGTCCATGCGACCCTGCTGCTGCTGGCGGTTTGGTGGTCATGGATCTATACCGCCTGGGCGACCAACTGGCTGGATCCGGAACGCGGGCCGGTCAGATTGATGTTGTTCGCGATGATGGCCGCGGCCCTGGTGCTGGCGGCCGCCATCCCGGACGCCTTCGGAGAGCGAGGGCTGGCCTTCGCGGCCGGGCATGTCATCATGCAGGTCGGGCGCACGGCCTTTTTCTTGTGGAGCGCCTGGCGCGCGCCTCAGCATCGCGCCAATTTCGCGCGCATCCTCTGCTGGCTGACTTTCGCCGCCGTCTTTTGGATCGCCGGGGGCTTCGTCCGGGGGGAAGCGCGACTGGCGATCTGGGGTCTGGCCTTGGGGATCGAGTATCTCTCGCCGGCCGTCGGCTTCTGGACGCCCGGTCTTGGCCGCACCAAGAGCGAGGAGTGGAAGGTCGAGGGCGGCCACATGGCCGAGCGCTGCGCCCTGTTCACGATCATCGCCCTGGGCGAGTCGATCATTGTCAGCGGCAGCACCGTGATGGGAATGCCCTGGGATCCCCCCGTCATGGCGGCGTTCGCCAGCGCCTTCATATGCAGTCTGGCGATGTGGTGGATTTACTTTTCCTCGACCGCGGAGGCCGCCAGCAAGGCCATCGAGGAGGCGAGGGATCCCGGCGCTATCGCGCGCGTGGCCTACACCTACGCCCACATCCTGCCCGTGGCGGGCATCATCGTGGCGGCGGTCGGCGACGAGTGGGTCATCCACCATCCGCTGGGCTCCGCCGACGTCAAGGTCGTGGCCGCGGTGATCGGCGGCCCGGCGCTGTTCCTATTCGGGACTTTGGTCTTCAAGCTGGCGGTGTTCCGGAGGGGATCGCCGACCCGCCTCATGGGGCTGGTCATGTTGGCCGCCATGGTTCCCGTGGCGGGACTGGTAAGCCCGCTGACACTTTCGATCCTGACGAACCTTGTTCTCGTGCTGGTCGGCGGCGGCGAGACGTGGCTGATCGCGCGGAGGAGGACATGAGCGACGCGGGCGGCGACATCGGCCCGAGCGGCCGGCGGATCGCCGTGCTCGGCAATTCGGGCTCTGGCAAGTCGACCCTGGCCCGGGCCTTGGCCGCCCGCCTGGATATCCCGCATGTCGAGCTCGACGCTCTGAACTGGCAAGCCGATTGGCGGGGGCTCAGCACGGACGCGCCCGAGGAATGGGCTCGCGTCGTCGGCGAGGCCATAGCCGGCGAGACCTGGGTCACCGACGGCAACTATTCCAAGGGCGCGCTGCCCCAGATCTTGCCCCGCGCCACCGACATCATATGGCTGGACTATTCCCGCGCCGTGATCATGGGCCGCGTGCTGCGACGCTCCCTGCTGCGGGCGTGGTCCGGACGCGAGCTCTGGCCCGGCACGGGCAACCGCGAGGACTTCCGACGCTGGCTGCGCAAGGACCACCCGATCCGCTGGACCTGGGACACGCACCTGTCCGCCAACGCCAAGCGAGAGGGCTATTGGGCCGATCCGGCGCTGGCGGGGGCCCGGAAACACCGGTTCAAGACGCCGGCGCGGACGCGGCGGTGGCTGGAGGCGATCCCACCCACGCCGCGCGCTCCCGACTGACCCGCGCCGAAGGGCGTCGCCCGCGCGTCCTCAGGCCTTTTCGACGAAGCTGTCGATGACCTTCTTCTCGCCCGCCTTGTCGAAGGCGACGGTCAGCTTGTTGCCCTCGATCCCCGTCACCCTGCCGTAGCCGAACTTGACGTGGAACACCCGGTCGCCGCGCGAATAGGCGCTGTTGCTGGGGGCGGAGACCGCGACCAAGCGGCCTTCGCCCTCGATCGGGGCGGAGCGGGCCGAAGAGCCGGAGCGGACGCCGGCCGCGCCGCGCCAGGCCGCGCCGCGCTCGCCAAAGCCGGCCGTGCGCTCCTGGGCCCGTTTCCAGCCCGGGCTGTCATAGCTGCTGCCGGCCTGGAAGGCGGACGTGCCGGGATCGTCCCAGCGCGAGGCCGCCGTCGACTGCATACCCGGACCGCCGCCGTAATAGCCGGTCTCCGACGCCGCATCGACGTGGGCGATCGGCAGTTCGTCGACGAAGCGACTGGGCAGCTGCGACGTCCAGCGACCATAGACCTGACGGTTGGCCACGAAGCTGATCCGCGCCTCCTCGCGGGCGCGGGTGATGCCGACATAGGCCAGGCGCCGCTCTTCCTCGAGGCCCTTCTCGCCCTTGTCGTCCATGCTGCGCTGACTGGGGAACACGCCTTCCTCCCAGCCGGGCAGGAAGACCAGCGGGAACTCCAGGCCCTTGGCCGAGTGCAGGGTCATGATCCAGACCGCGTCGCCGGTGGCCTCGCGGTCCAGGTCCATGACCAGCGACACGTGCTCCAGATAGGCTTCCAGCGTGTCGAACGCCCCCATGGACTGGACCAGTTCCTTCAGGTTCTCCAACCGCGTCTGGCTGGTCGGGCCCTTGTCGAGGCGCAGGGCGTCGGTATAGCCGCTCTCTTCCAGCACGGTCTCCAAGAGGCGCTGGTGGTGAAGGGTTCCGACGAGCGAGCGCCAGCGGTCGAGGTCGCGGATGAAGTTGCTGAGCGCCGTGCGGGTGCGGGCCGGCAGGTCGTCGCCGCCGATGATCACGCGGGCGGCCTCTACGGTCGAAATCCCCTCCAGCCGGGCGATCTGCAGCAGCTTCTGCACCGAGGTGTCGCCGATGCCGCGCTTGGGCGTGTTGACGATCCGCTCGAAGGCCAGATCGTCGTCGGGCGACTGGATCAGGCGCAGATAGGCGTGGGCGTCGCGGATCTCGGCCCGCTCGAAGAAGCGCGGGCCGCCGACCACCTTGTAGGGGATCTGCAGCATCACGAAGCGCTCTTCAAAGGCGCGCATCTGGAAGCTGGCGCGGACCAGGATGGCCATCTGGCTGTACTTGCGGCCGGCCTTCTTGGCGCGCTCGATCTCGTCGGCGATCAGGCGGCTCTCGGCTTCGCCGTCCCAGACGCCGCTGACCTTGACCTTCTCGCCGCCCTTGGCCGGGGTCCACAGGGTCTTGCCCAGGCGCCCCTTGTTGGCGGTGATCAGGCCCGAGGCGGCGGCCAGGATGTGCTCGGTCGAACGGTAGTTGCATTCCAGGCGCACGACCTTGGCGCCCGGGAAGTCGCGCTCGAAGCGCAGGATGTTGTCGACCTCGGCCCCGCGCCAGCCGTAGATCGACTGGTCGTCGTCGCCGACGCAGCAAACGTTCTGGCGGCCCTGGGCCAAGAGGCGCAGCCACAGGTACTGGGCGACGTTGGTGTCCTGGTATTCGTCGACCATCACGTATTTGAAGCGGCGCTGGAAGTCGTCCAGCACGTCCGGATGGCCGGTGAACAGGCTGATGTTGTGCAGCAGAAGGTCGCCGAAGTCGCAGGCGTTCAGGATTCGCAGGCGCTCCTGGTACTGGCGATACAGGGTGATCCCCTTGCCGCCCGCGAACTCGCCGGCCTCGCTGGTCGGCACGCGGTCGGGCGTCCAGCCTCGGTTCTTCCAGCCGTCGATGATCTGCGACAGGATCCGGGGCGTCCACCGCTTGGCGTCGATGTTCTCGGCCTCGATCAGCTGTTTCAGCAGCCGTTCCTGATCGTCGGTGTCGATGATCGTGTAGTTCGACTTCAGCCCGATCAGCTCGGCGTGGCGGCGCAGGATCTGGGCGGCCACCGAGTGGAAGGTGCCCAGCCAGCGAAGACCCTCGGCCTCCGGGCCGATGATGTGGGTGATCCGCTCGCGCATCTCGCGCGCGGCCTTGTTGGTGAAGGTGACGGCCAGCAGCTCCCACGGGCGGGCGCGGCCGGTGGCCAGAATATGGGCCAGGCGGGTGGTCAGGACGCGAGTCTTGCCGGTGCCGGCGCCGGCCAGGGCCAGCAGGGGCCCCTCGGTCGTTTCGACCGCTTCGCGCTGCTCGGGATTCAGGCCGTCCAGATAGTCGGGCGGGGACGCGCTCGTCGGCGGGCGGGCGCGGGCGAGGTCCGAAATGCGCGGGGAGGGCAGGTCGCCCGGGAACCCTTGCGAGGATTCCGGCGAGTCGTCGTCAGGAAACATGGAACATATGTAGCACAAACCGCGCGGGGCTTAAGTCCCTTCGCGGGTCCGCGCGCCCGCCCCCGCGGCGGCGAGGGGAGGAACCTCCCGGCTCGCCTATCGTTGTTCCGCCAGAAACAACCTCAATGAATAGGGAGCCCCAGATGGCCGGGGAAACCAGCGGCGGCGGCAACAGCGGCTTGGCCTTCATCGTGGGGGGGCTGGTGGTCCTGGTGGCCGTGCTCGCCTTCTCTATGTTCAACGGCGGCTTCAGCCACAGAAAGCAGGTCGACGTGAACATCTCGGCCTCGGCGCAGAAGCTGCCCGACGCGCCCAAGCCGGCGGGGTAAGGTCGTGAAGACCCTCGCGCGGGGCGGCCGCTCAACCCAGCGGCGTCCGCGCGGCGGGCTGATCTGGGGCTTGGCGCTGGTCGTCGCGTTGGCGATGGCGGTGTGGGGCGCCTGGCGCCTCGGCGTCATGTCCGGTGATCAGGCCGTTTGGCGCCAGGCCCTGCTCGCCGCGCCCCGGATCGCCCGACGCGCGCCCAATCCGCAACCGATCCCGCTCCCCACGCCACGGAAGCCGGGCGTAGAGCGGCGGTGATCGGCGCTAGGCTTACATCGCGTTCGGTGGGTTCTGGCCGCCCGCCCGCGACAGCGCGAACACCCGGCAGGCCGAGGCCAGAGGCCGCCCGCCGCGCGCGCTGTCGATCCGCTGGACCAAGGCGGCCAGGCTGAGCCCCTCGGCCGTCGCCGCGCCGTCCAGCACCGCCCAGAACTCGGGTTCCAGCGCCAGCGAGGTGGCGTGGCCGGCCAGGTTCACCGACCGCTTCTTCAATCCAGCCATCGAATGGGCCTCAGTCCTCGCGCTTGGCGCCGTCGAGGTCGCGTTTGAGTTTTTCGGCGCGCGCGGCGTCGAGGGTCTTCTCGCCCTTGGTGCGGCCGAACCGGACCCGGTTCTCGGCGGCGCGAGCCTTGTCGTCGGCCTTGGCCTTGGCCTTGCGCGCTTGGTTCAGATTGACGATGTCGGCCATTCTTCGTGGTCTTTCGGGCGCTTACGGGGTCTTCTTCCGGCTGGCCGGGCGGATGACCAGCGTTTCTTGCAGGCGCAGTGTCTGATCCTTCCTCAGCACCAGCGGAGCGCGGCCCGGGAAGACGCAGTTCTGCATCGAGCGCTCATTATAGAGCATCCAGCGCGTCACCGCCTGTCCGTTCGCCTTGCAGGCCAGGCCCACCGTCCAGGCGGGCGTATTCGAGCCGCCTCGCCAGGCAAAACCCATCGACGGACCAGCGTCCACGGCCGCGCCGCCCGGCGCGATCGGCTTGCCGCCGGAGGCGAAGGTCAGCTGCTCCGGCTCCACCAGCCGCATCGAGAAGCCGCCGAAGCCGCGATCGTCATCGCTGCCCCCCAGCCCCAGGGCGTCGACGCGGGACGTGATAATCGTGTCGAACTCGACGCGCCGCGACCCGGCGGTCAGCGGCCGCACGGTAATCCGGGTCGTCTCGCGGGCAACATAGACCAGTTCCGGACCCGAATTGACCATCCAGTCGACGTCGACCGTCAGGGTCCCGCCGCCCTGAGGGTCGCCGAGGAAACGCTTCTCGCGGACGAAGTAGGACAGACCCTTCATGTACCAGCCGTCGGCGACCGACTTGCCGTCGGTCTGAACCTTCATCCACGCCCACCAGATCCCGCGCTGATGGGGATGATCGCCGGGACCATCCTCGATTAGGGCGGTTCCGTCGGGGGCGTAGAGCGCGCCGACATAGTTGGCGCGGCCGGGCTGGGTCGCGGGATCCAAGGGCTTGGCGCGATAGACCAGCACCGTCTTACCAGCCTCGGTCAGGGTGACGGCGTCGTCGGCGAAGACGGCGTCGACCCGCTTGCCGATCGCCGGATCGGCCAGGGCCGGTCCGGCCATGACGAGCAGCAGGGCGGCGAGAAGAGCGCGAACGGACATGGGCGCCTCCGAACGGTGAGGAACGTATCAAGAACAATCTTCGCGGGCGTGGCAAGCGAAACTTGACCGCTGAGGCGGCGGTTTCATGTCCAGCCCGGGGCTTTGGCTTGACCCTCTCCGGGAAGCAGACGCTTATCCCGCCGCATCGCGGAGGGTTTCGATGTATAAGCTCTATGGTTCGCCCAGCACGGCCGGCACGGCTATCCACTGGATGCTGTTGGAACTGGACGTCCCGTTCGAGGCGGTCCTGCTGGATTTCGACAAGGGCGAGCACAAGACGCCGGACTATCTGGCGCTCAACCCGGACGGGGTGGTGCCGACCCTGATCGTCGACGGCGCTCCGGTGACCCAGATGGCCGGCATCGTGACGCTGCTGGCCGAGCGCCATCCCGAGGCGGGCCTCGCGCCGCCGGTCGGATCGTCGGAGCGCGCCCCCTATCTCAGCTGGAGCTTCTGGCTGGCCAACAGCTTCCAGCCGCACTTCCGCGCCTGGTTCTATCCGCACGAGCCGGCCGGCGGCGAGGCCGTGGACGCCGTGAAGGAAGCGGCCCGCGTCCGCATCGAGCAGGGGCTGGCGCGCCTGGACGCGCATCTGGCGGATCGCGACGTCATCGTCGGCGATCGCTTCTCGACGGTGGACCTGCTGGTGACGATCCTGTGCCGCTGGACGCGCAACATGCCCAAGCCGGCGACGGCGTGGCCGAACCTGAAGCGCTACCTAGACCGCATCCGCCAGCGGCCGGCGTTGCGCGAGGTCCATGCCCGCGAGGGCCTGACGGACTGGATCGACGGGTGATCTCCTTTCCCCTGGATGGGGGAAGGGCGGGGGATGAGGGTGAATTGCTGAGGTAGAGGGCGTGCCGCGTCCGGCGTCTTAGTCACCCCCACCCAACCCTCCCCCATCTAGGGGGAGGGCGAAGACGAGCCTACTTCACGCTGGCGCAGAAGCGCTGGATGCGCGCGCAGGCGTCTTCCAGGACCTCGTTGCTGGTCGCGTAGCTGATGCGGAAGAACGGCGAGAGACCGAAAGCCGCGCCGTGCACGACGGCCACGCCCTCGGCTTCCAGCAACTCGCCGGCGAAGTCCTCGTCGCTCTCGATGACCTTGCCCGAGGGCGCGGTCTTGCCGATCAGGCCGGCGCACGAGGGATAGACGTAGAACGCGCCTTCCGGGGTCGGGCAGTGCAGGCCGGCGGCCTGGTTCAGCATCGACACGACAAGGTCGCGACGCTCCTGGAACAGCTTGGCGTTCGGCTTGATGAAGTCCTGCGTGCCGTTCAGCGCCTCCAGCGCCGCCCACTGCGAGATCGAGCAGGGGTTGGAGGTCGTCTGGCTGATCATCTTGCCCATGGCCTTTATCAGCGGTTCCGGACCGCCGGCGTAGCCGATGCGCCAGCCAGTCATCGAATAGCCCTTCGAGACGCCGTTCATCGTCAGGGTGCGGTCATAGAGCTTGGGCTCGACCTGGGCGATGGTGGTGAATTCGAAGTCGTCGAACACCAGGTGTTCGTACATGTCGTCGGTCAGCACCCAGACCTGCGGGTGGCGCAGCAGCACCTCGGCCAGGGCGGCCAGTTCGGCGCGGCTATAGGCGCCGCCCGACGGGTTCGAGGGGCTGTTGATGATCAGCCACTTGGTCTTCGGCGTGATCGCCGCTTCCAGCGCGGCCGGAGTCAGTTTGAAGCCGCTCTCGGCGGTGGTCTCCACCGAGATCGGCGTCCCGCCGGCCAGCAGGGTCATGTCGGGGTACGACACCCAGTACGGCGCGGGGATGATCACCTCGTCGCCGGGGTTCAGGGTGGCGACCAGGGCGTTGTAGATCACCGGCTTGCCGCCCGGGGCGACGTGGATCTGGCTCGGCTTGTACTCCAGGCCGTTCTCACGCTTGAACTTGGCGCAGATGGCGGCCTTCAGCTCGGGCATGCCGTCGGGGTCGGTGTACTTGGTCTTGCCGGCCTTGATCGCCTCGATCGCGGCGTTCTTGATATTGTCCGGCGTGTCGAAGTCCGGCTCGCCCGCCGAGAGGGCGATCACGTCACGGCCGGCGGCTTTCAGCGCGCGTGCCTTGGCGCTGATGGCGATGGTGGCCGACGGCGCAATGCGCCGCAGGGCGGCGGACTCGAGCGACATGATGCAGGACTCCCCTGTGCTTGCCTGGCCCTTCGCGTGGGCCGTTTCAGGATTGCGGGGGTCTTTACGCCCCCGTTCGCCGCGGCGCAACGCGGGCGAGGACGTTTCCAGGGGCGTCGAAGGCGTTTTGGGCGCGCGCGCGAAAAGCGGCGTTCGCGCGTCGCGATCGCTAGCGCTGAACCGCCTGGGCGGTCAGGTCGGGGACAACCTCGCGGCCCATCAGCATCGGCGCGATCTGGTCCCAGAGGCGGGTGATCTCCTCGGCCGCGGGCGAGCCCGGCTCCCATTCGCAGACCGATCGTCCGTGGGCGATCGACTGCTGGAAGGCCGCGCGGGCGCGAATGCCCACCGTGGCCAGCGGCATCCCGGTGAAGCGCAGCGCCTCGGCGGCCTTCAGCACGACCGACGGCTCGGCGTTGTTGCGCCGGGGCGGCGCTTGGCTCAGCACGATCACGCCCTTGCGGCCCAGGCGGCGCACGGCCTCGGCGGAACGCACCGCCGAGGCGATGTCCAGGAAGGTCGGGCGGCAGACCAGCACGCAGAGATCGGCGCTGTTGACCGCCTGCAGGCCGTCGGTCTCGGGCGCGGCGGGCGTGTCGATGACCATCAGGTCCAGTCCGGCCTGTTGGGCCTGCACCTTGGCGGAGAACAGCTTGCCGGCGGTGATCTCGGCCAGGGCCGGTCCATCGCCGTTGCGGGCGCGCAGGACGTCCGAGGCCGAACGCTGGGGATCGATGTCGGCCAGCATGGTCTTCAGGCCCGCCAGGTGGGCGGTAATGGCTAGATTCACGGACAGCGTCGTCTTGCCCGCGCCGCCCTTGCGAGAGATGACAGCCAGGGTTTTCACGTCCGCGACTCCTTACAGGGCCAAGGTTTTCCGTGACCTACGGCCTGTGGATAAATAACGCCATCCTGTGAAGAACACGCAACCGAAATATCGCGACCGACGAGTATTGGCGTCCCCGGATCGTGGTCCGGCGCTTTAACCTTCTGTTACGAAGAAGGACATTCGCTGTCTTGGCCCGAAATTCGCCTGTTTCCATTGCAACCAGCGCGGGCGCTTGACCCGGATGGCCGGTTGGGCGAGGAGGGCGCGTGATCCGCCGCATCATCGACTTCGTGACGAACATGGACGCCCGCGCCTGGCGGACGATCGCCGTGTCGTTCGTTCTGTTCGGCGGGGTCGGGGTCGTCTTCCTGTTCGGCGCGCAGCTTCTGGGCGTCAACGGCGAGGCGGCGGTTGAGCACTGGCTGGGCGCGGCGACCGGACCCTGGGCCTTGCCGGTTGCGGTGGCGGCCTTCGCGGTCATGGCTTTCCTGGGCGTGCCGCAGTTCGTGCTGATCGCCGCGGCGGTCGTCGCCTTCGGACCCTGGGCGGGTTTCGCCTACAGCTGGATCGGCACGCTGGTCTCGTCTCTGGTCGGCTTCTGGCTGGGCCGGGCCTATGGCGCGAGGATCCTGCGCGACTTCGCCAGCGAGGGCGTCAACAAGTTCATGCGGATGATCGGCAAGAACGGCTTCATGGCCAGCCTGATCGTGCGCCTGGTGCCCTCGGCGCCGTTCATCGTGGTCAACATGGCCGCCGGCGTCACGCCGATGAAACTGAAGGATTTCGCCCTGGGCACGGCCATCGGCATCGTGCCGAAGATCGCCCTGACCGCCTTCGCCGGCAATTCGATCGTGCAGGCCCTGAAGGGCGGCGGCAAGCAGCACATCGTGATGATCGCCCTGGCCGTCGTGATCTGGCTGGGCATGGGCCTGATCAGCCGCGCCTGGCTCAAGAAGCGCGAGGCGGCGGCGGAGGAACAGGGCTGACGCCCGCCGCTCTGTAGGTGGCCTCGCGCCAGGCCCGGACGATCTCGCCGAACCACAGCGTCCGCGTGGCGTCGTCCATGCCGTCGGTTTCCTCGACCCCGGCCGCCCAGGCCTCGATCACGAACGGCATGAAGGTGCGCGCCGCGTGGCGGCAGGTCAGGCGCGCGGTCTCCGACGCGCCGGGCGGCGGGGCCACGAACGGCTCGATCAGTCGGGTCAGCAGGGTTTCCAGCGCCTCGCGCCAGGCGGCGGCCTCGGGCGCGCCCCGGGCGTCGCGCAGCAACAGCAGCGCCAGCTTCGGATGGGTCGCGCGCGACATCTCCACCAGCCGCGCGATGCTGGAGCCGTAGCCGCCCCACGGCTGATCGGCCGACGCCTCGATCCGCGCCAGCAGGTCGCCGAACAGGGCGTCGATCAGGCTCTGGCGCGACGGATAGAGCCGATAGATCAGGATCTTGGCCACGCCCAGGCGGTCGGCGACGTCCTGCATCGTCGCCCCCTGCAGGCCCTTGTCGGCGAACACTTCGATCGCCGCGTCCAGCACGGCCTGGCCACGCGCGGCCTTGTCAACGCGGGGCTTCGGTAAGCCTGGCCGACCTCGCGGGACGGGGGGCTTGGGGCTAGGGGCTTTCGCGACTCCGCTCATCGGTGCTATGTAGAATGAAACTACAAAGTTTCAAAATATCGGAGGGACGGGATGCGCGGGAAGATGCTGGCGGGGAGCGTGCTGGCTCTGGCCATGGCGGGCACGGCGGCGAGGGCGGGCGATCCTGCCAGCCCGATCACGGTCGAGGCCCAAAAGGTCTTCGCGGCCAGCCTGCCGGCGGACGACCGCCAGGATTTCGAGTTCGCCGAGCACGGCTTTCTAGGCACGCGGGCCGATTCCCTGATCAAGCGCGAGGACGGCCAGACGGCCTGGGATCTGTCGGTCTACGACTTCCTCAAGAAGCCGGCGCCCGCCACCGTGAACCCCAGCCTGTGGCGGCAGGCGCAATTGCTGGCCAAGAACGGCCTGTTCCAGGTCTCCGACCGCGTCTGGCAGGTGCGCGGCTTCGACATCTCCAACATCACCTTCATCAGCGGCGACACCGGCTGGATCATCATCGACCCGCTGACCATGAAGGAAACCGCGCGCGCCGCCCTGGAGCTGGCCAACGCCAAGCTGGGCGCGCGGCCGGTCAAGGCGGTGATCTACACCCACAGCCACAGCGACCACTTCGGCGGCGTGCGCGGCGTGGTCGACGAGGCCGACGTCAAGGCCGGCAAGGTCGCCATCGTCGCCCCCGAGGGCTTCATGAAGGAGGTCGCGGCCGAGAACATTCTGGCCGGCAACGCCATGAGCCGCAGGGCCCAGTACCAGTTCGGCGTCATGCTGCCGCCGGGCGTCGAGGGGCAGATCACCTCCGGCATCGGCCAGAACATCGCCAAGGGCTCGATCACCCTGATCCCGCCGACGATCACGGTGGACCATACGGGGCAGGAGCTGACCCTGGACGGGGTCAAGATCCGCTTCCAGTACACGCCCTCGACCGAGGCCCCGGCTGAGATGAACCTCTATTTCCCCGATCTGCGCATCGTCGACATGGCCGAGAACGCCAACGTCTCGATGCACAATATCCTGACGCCCCGGGGCGCGCTGGTGCGTGACAGCAAGGCGTGGGCCGACGACCTGACCGAGTCGATCCGCCTGTTCGGCGACGTCTCCGACACGATGATCACCAGCCATGGCTGGCCCCGCTTCGGCGGGGCGGTGGTGCGCGCGTTCCTGGCCGACCATCGCGACGCCTACAAGTATCTGCACGACCAGACGGTTCGGATGATGAACGAGGGCATGACCGGCGACGAGATCGCCGCCGCCATCCAACTGCCGCCGACCCTGGCCAAGGACTGGTTCAACCGCGGCTATTACGGGTCGATGAGCTTCAACAGCCGGGCGGTCTATCAGCGCTACATGGGCTGGTACGACGGCAATCCGGCTCACTTGGCGCCCCAGCCGCCCGCCGACGCGGGCAAGCGCTATGTCGCGGCCATGGGCGGGGCGGCCAAGGTCCGGGCGATGGCCAAGGACGCGATCGGCAAGGGCGACTACGCCTGGGCCGCCACCTTGCTCAATCACGCCGTGATGGCCGACGACGGCGACAAGGAGGCCAAGGCCTTGCTGGCCTCGACCTACGACCAGCTGGGCTACCAGGCCGAGAACAGCCTGTGGCGCAACATGTACCTCACGGGCGCCGACGAACTGCGGGGCGGGGTGCGCAAGCTGCCGGGCTCGCTGACGCCGCTGGACATGATCGCCGCGCTGGATAGCCAGATGATCTTCGATGTGCTGGCCGTGCGCCTCAATCCCCAAAAGGCCGGCGACGCGCGGCTGAAAATGATCTTCGCCTTCCCGGATCGGAACGAGCGATTCCTGGTCGAGGTGCGAAACGGCGTTCTCGTCGCGCAGACCGCGAAGGGCGATGAGAAGGTCGACGCCAGCCTGACGGTCGCGCGGCCGCTGTTCCTGGACTCGCTGTTTCGGGGGACCTCACTGGTTCCGAAGATCATGACGGGCGAGGTTAAGCTTGAGGGCGATCGCGCGGCGATGGGGCGTCTGGTGGGGTGGTTTGACGCCTTCCCGACCGACTTCCCGATCGTTACGCGCCCGAACTAAGCTGGGAGTGGAATAAAATTGCGCCCGCCGCGACCGATTGCCCGGTGGGCGCAAATTGCTTGCTCGATTCCAGGGCGCTGTGTAGAAAGCGCCTTATGACCGTCGCGCGCGACCTGCTTCCGCTTCTGCTTATCAGCCCCTGGGCGCTCTAGGGGCCGCGCATCGTCGTGGCCGGGCGCACAGGGGACAATTGAACCCGCAGCCCGCACGCAGACACCCATTCGACGAGTATTCCCTATGACCTCCGTATCCGCCGGCGCTTCCGACAAGCGCGACAACGTCGTCATTTTCGACACCACCATGCGCGACGGCGAGCAGTCGCCTGGAGCCTCGATGTCGCTGGAAGAGAAGCTGGAGCTGGCCAAGATCCTCGAGGAGATGGGGGTCGACATCATCGAGGCCGGCTTCCCGATCGCCTCGAACGGCGACTTCGAAGCCGTCCGCGAAGTGGCCAAGATCGTCAAGAACTCGACCATCGCCGGCCTGTGCCGCGCCCACCAGGTCGACATCGATCGCTGCGCCGAGGCCCTGAAGCCCACCCAGCGCGGCCGGATCCACGTGGTCATCGCCACCTCCGACCTGCACATGAAGCACAAGCTGCAGATGGAGCCGGACCAGGTGATCGACGTGATCGCCCGCTCGGTCGGGCACGCCCGCAACCTGCGCGACGACGTCGAGTGGTCGGCCGAGGACGCCACCCGCAGCGATCGCCAGTTCCTGCGTCGCGCGGTCGAGACCGCCATCAAGGCCGGGGCCACGACGATCAACCTGCCCGACACCGTCGGCTACACCTATCCGTCGGAATACGCCGACCTGTTCAATTGGATGGTCAATAACGTCGAGGGCGCCGACAAGGTGATCTTCTCGACCCACTGTCACAACGACCTGGGCCTGGCCGTGGCCAACAGCCTGGCCGGCGTGCAGGGCGGGGCGCGTCAGGTCGAGTGCGCCGTGAACGGTCTGGGCGAGCGCGCCGGCAACGCCGCGCTGGAAGAGATCGTCATGGCTCTGAAGGTGCGCGGCGACCGCCTGCCGTTCCGCACGGGCATCGACACCACGCACATCACCCGCGCCAGCCGCTATGTCTCGGCCATCACCGGCTTCCCGGTGCAGTACAACAAGGCCATCGTCGGCAAGAACGCCTTCGCGCACGAGAGCGGCATCCACCAGGACGGCATGCTCAAGAACCGCGAGACCTACGAGATCATGACGCCGGAGTCGGTGGGCCAGGCCCCGTCGAGCCTGGTCATGGGCAAGCACTCGGGCAGCCACGCCTTCCGCGCGAAGCTGAAGGATCTGGGCTACGAGCTGGGCGAGAACGCGCTGAAGGAAGCCTTCGGCCGCTTCAAGGACCTGGCCGACCGCAAGAAGCACGTCTACGACGACGACATCATCGCCCTGGTCGACGACGCCCTGGCTCGCGGCTCGGAGAAGATCCGGGTGTCGCGCCTGCGCGTGGTGGCCGGCACCGACGGCCAATCGGCCGAGCTGACCCTCGACGTCGACGGCGTCTCCAGCACGGCCGAAGCCACCGGTGACGGTCCCGTCGACGCGGTATTCAACGCCATCCACAAGATCGTGCCGCACAGCGCCGCCCTGCGTCTCTTCCAGGTGCACGCGGTGACCGAAGGCACGGACGCCCAGGCCCAGGTCTCGGTGCGTCTGGAAGAGGACGGCCGCATCGCCACCGGCGCGGCCGCCGACACCGACACCCTGACGGCCTCGGCCAAGGCCTATGTCAACGCGCTCAACAACCTCTTCGCCCGCAAGGAAAAGAGCCGCCCCGAAGCGGCGATCGCCAGCGGGTTCTAAAGGTCGCGCGGAAAACCCGGCCGGGCGTCTGCCTGGCCGGGTTCCCCACAAGCTCCCAACTCGGGATGGCTGTTGGCGCGCGCCGATCAGGCCGCTTGGCGTTTGCTGAACGGCCGGGTGGCCAGGATCTCGGCGCCCAGGTGACCCTGCGGTTGCACGTCGAGACCCAGCTCGCGCAGACTGTCGGCCAGGGCGCGGCGCGAGGCCTCGTCCAGCAGGGCGCTGGCGTCCACGACCAGCGCGCCGCCGGGGCGCAGCATGGCGTAGGTCGCCGCGACCGTCGCGCGGGTGTCTTGCGTCGTCTGGCAATCCAGCACCAGCAGCACGTCGCTGCGCTCGTCGGCCGCCCCGCAGGTGGCCCGGCGCGCCGCCTCGACGCGCTGATAGCCGCGACGCCACAGCTGGCACATGGCCTCGCCGGCCCCGGGACCGGCCACGGCCACGAAGCTCAGCGGCGTGGCCTCGGCCAAGTCCAGCATACGGTCCAGGGCGGGGCGGATCCCCTCGGTCGGCACGCACAGCAGGAACTGCGCGGCCTGGCGGATGGGAACCCATTTGGGCGGGCGGGGCGACATGGCCTTCGAAACCTCTTCTGACTGGCCCAACGAAATGGGCCGACCACCGGGTTTTGCGCCCAAGGCCCGCAAGGGCTCCATTCGGAAAGAGGCCCTCATCCATAAGGGCCGCGTAAGGATCGATTTGATGTTCGGCGACAATTCCTCCGCCGCGCCTGCCGCCTGGACCCTGATCCAGGCCCGCACCGCCGCCATGGGCTTCGAGATGCCGTCCGAGGTTGACACCGGCGCGCTCCTGCGTCTGCTCGCTGCCGCTAAGCCCGGCGGACGCCTGTTGGAACTGGGAACCGGCACGGGCCTAGCCACAGCTTGGCTGCTGAGTGGCCTGGACGCTTCGGCTTGCCTGATCAGCGTGGACGTCGACCCGATGGTCCAGGGCGTGGCGCGAGATGCCCTCACGGACGCGCGGGTGCGTTTCATCCTGGCCGACGGTCTAGACTACATCCGCGCCCAGGCGCCGGCATCGTTCGACCTGATCTTCGCCGACGCCTGGCCCGGCAAGTACGAGGCGCTAGACGAGACCCTGGCGCTGCTGAAGCGGGGAGGGCTGTATGTGATCGACGACATGTTGCCCCAACCGAACTGGCCCGAGGGCCATCAGGTTCGTGTCGACGCCCTGGTCTCGCGGCTGGAGGCCCATCCCGACTTGGTCGTCACGCGGCTGGCCTGGGCGTCCGGCCTGATCGTCGCGGCAAGGCGCTGAGCCATGATCTGGATCCCCATCACCATCGCCGCCTCGTTCGCCCAGGTGGCGCGCAACGCGGCCCAGCGCTCGATCATGGGCGGGACAGGGCCCTGGGGCGCGACCCTGGTGCGGTTCCTGTTCGGTCTGCCGTTCACGGCGGTCTTCGTGCTCGTGGCCTTCGTCCTGACGCGCGGCGAGCACCCGCACGCCGGTCCGGGCTTCTGGATCCCGGCGATCGTCGGCGGGGCGGCGCAGATCTCGGCGACGGCGGCCCTGCTGGTCGCCATGCGCCGCGCGGGCTTCGCGGTCGCCACGGCCGTGCAGCAGAGCTCGATCCCTCTGGCGGCCCTGCTGGGCTGGCTGGTCTATGGCGAGCGGCTGAGCGCTCTGGGCTGGACCGGCGTGGCCCTGACCAGCGTCGCCCTGCTGGTCGTCACCTGGCCGCGCGCCGGGGCCTCGGGCGACAAGCCGATCAGCGGCGGGCTATTTGGGCTGGTGTCCGGGCTGGCCTTCGGCGTCTCGCTGAACGCCTTCCGGCAGGCGGGACACGCGCTGGAGCCTGCCCATCCGATCTTCGCGGCGGTGGTCACGCTGATCGCGGTCCAGGGGATGCAAACCCTGGCCCTAACGGCGTTCCTGGCCGCGACCGATCGCTCCGCCCTGGTCGCGGTGGCCAAGGCCTGGCGGGCGTCGCTGAAGGCTGGTTTCTGGGGCGCGGCGGCCTCGGCCGGCTGGTTCATCGCCCTGGCCTTGGCGCCGGCCGGGCCGGTGAGGGCGGTCGGGGTGGTCGAGGCGCCGATCGCGGCCCTGGCGGCGCGTCGTCTGTTCGCGGAACGTTTGACCGCCGTCCAACTGGTCTTCGGCGCGGTCGCGGCTCTGGGGGTGGCCCTGGCCGCGCTGGGCTAGATTTCGCCACGATGGGATGCTTGGCCGACTTCACCGCAAAAGCCTGAGAAAACCCCGCGAATAGACCTTGAATTCAACGCTTTCGCAGGGCAAACGGGCGGCGTCGGCGCGTCTTTTGGCGTTCGGGCGACGGCGCGGCCAGGGGCGGCGCTCCCGTCGAGCGGCGAGACATGCTGACCGGATCGAAATCCGCCAAATGCGGGAATCATGTTGTCCTCGCATTGATTTGAAGTAGGAGCCTTTTCTTCTCCGCCGACCCTGTCTTTGAGACGGAAAAGGCCTACTTCGCCGATCTGACGTCTTTCTTTCTGCCCGTTACGCCCCTCCTACCCCTCAGTCAGGGCTTTCAATGTTCTCTTCCCTCTTCGGCGTGATCTCGAACGACATCGCCATCGACCTCGGCACGGCCAACACGCTCATCTACATGAAGGGCAAGGGGATCGTCCTGAACGAGCCGTCGGTGGTGGCCCTGCGCAACGTCGGCGGTCGCAAGATCGTCCACGCCGTGGGCATCGAGGCCAAGCAGATGCTGGGCCGCACCCCGGGCCACATGGAAGCCATCCGCCCGATGCGCGACGGCGTCATCGCCGACTTCGAAGTCGCCGAGGAGATGATCAAGTACTTCATCCGCAAGGTTCACAACCGCAAGGGCTTCGTGAACCCGAAGGTGATCGTGTGCGTGCCGTCGGGCGCCACCGCCGTGGAACGTCGCGCCATCAACGACAGCTGCTTGAACGCCTCGGCCCGTCGCGTCGGCCTGATCGACGAGCCGATGGCCGCCGCGATCGGCGCGGGCCTGCCGATCCACGAGCCGACCGGATCGATGGTCGTCGACATCGGCGGCGGCACCACCGAGGTGGCCGTGCTGTCGCTGTCGGGCATCGTATATTCGCGCAGCGTCCGCGTGGGCGGCGACAAGATGGACGAGGCGATCATCAGCTACATGCGTCGCCACCATAACCTCTTGATCGGCGAAACGACCGCCGAGCGCATCAAGAAGGAAATCGGCACCGCCCGCGCGCCGGCCGACGGCGAGGGGCTGTCGATCGACGTCAAGGGCCGTGACCTGATGCAGGGCGTGCCGCGCGAAGTCCGCATCAGCGAAAAGCAGGCCGCCGACGCCCTGGCCGAACCGGTCGGGCAGATCGTCGAGGCCGTGAAGGTGGCCCTGGAAGCCACCCCGCCGGAACTGGCCTCGGACATCGCCGACAAGGGCATCATGCTGACGGGCGGCGGCGCGCTGCTGCGCGGCCTGGACGCCGAGATCCGCGACCATACCGGTCTGCCGGTCACGGTCGCCGACGATCCGCTGTCGTGCGTGGCCCTGGGCTGCGGCAAGGTTCTGGAGCACCCGAAGTGGATGAAGGGCGTCCTGGAATCCACGCTGGCTTAAGCTAGATTTCGTTCTGGAGGCGCCTCGGGGGGCGTCGGGAGACAAAAGTCAGTGCCCTTGCGCGAAGGTCCCCTCGGCGACCTGAAGGTGCCGCTTACCTGGACGGCGGCGGTGGCCCTGATCGTGGCGGCCGTGATCGCCGTCGCCTTCCTGCTGGCGGATCGTCGCGAGACGCTCCAGGAGCAGGCCTACGGCGTCACCCGCCAGACCGTCGACGTGGTGGCCAAGCCCGTCAGCGGCGCCATCGCCGCCCCCGGCCGCTGGACGGGGCTGGGTCTGGACTATGTCCGCAGCTATTTCTTCGTCGCCTCCGAGAACCGCCGCCTGAAGGCCGAGCTGGCCGATATGCGCCAGTGGCGTGACCGCGCCCTGGACCTTCAGGACCAGAACGAGCGGTTCAAGAGCCTGCTGGGTCTGCGCACCGATCCGCCGATCCCGATGGCCTCGGCTCGCATCGTCGCCGACACGCGCGGCCCGTTCGCCAACACGCGCCTGGCCGACGCCGGCGTCGAGCGCGGCGTCCAGGTCGGCAATCCGGCCATGAACGAACGGGGTCTGGTCGGCCGCGTGGTCGGCGTGTCGCACGGCGCCAGCCGCATCCTGCTGCTGACCGACATCGCATCGCGCACGCCGGTGATGATCGATCGCACCAACGCGCGCGCCATATTGACCGGCGACGGCGGTCCCAATCCGAAGCTCGAATATCTGCGCGGCGTCGATCCGATCCGGCAAGGCGATCGCGTCGTCACCTCGGGCGACGGCGGCGTCGTGCCGCGCGGTTTGCCGGTCGGGGCGGCCGTGAAGGGTCTGGACGGCCGGTGGCGGGTAGTGCTCTTCGCCGACCAAACCTCGATCGACTATGTCCGCATCCTGCTCTTCAAGGATTTCGCTCAGCTGGCCAATGAGAAGGAACTGGAAACCCGCGTCCTTCCGCCGGTGACGACCGAGGATCCCCAGGCCTCGATCCTGTCGGCCCCGCCGCCCGCCGCGTCGACCCCGCCGGCGCCGGCCGCCGGCGCCGCGCCGACCTCGCCGACCGCAGCAGCGGCCCCGCAGTCTACTCGT
>NZ_APMP01000031.1 GCF_000372645.1 Caulobacter vibrioides OR37
CTGGGCCACCTCCCCCGCGATCGGGGGAGGATCTGTCCGCTTTCCGGCGCGCCGAAAGCCAACTGTGTCGGCAGCCCCCAAACAAAAACGCCCCGGTCCTTCGACCGGGGCGTCTTCATTCGTGGGAACCGGCTCCTAAGAGTCCAGGAAGCTGCGCAGCTTGCGCGACCGCGAGGGGTGCTTGAGCTTGCGCAGGGCCTTGGCCTCGATCTGACGGATGCGTTCGCGGGTGACCGAGAACTGCTGGCCAACTTCCTCCAGCGTGTGGTCGGTGTTCATGCCGATGCCAAAGCGCATCCGCAGGACGCGCTCTTCACGTGGGGTCAGCGAGGCCAGCACGCGGGTGGTGGTTTCGCGCAGGTTGCTCTGGATGGCGGCGTCGATCGGCAGGACGGCGTTCTTGTCCTCGATGAAGTCGCCCAGGTGGCTGTCTTCCTCGTCGCCGATCGG
Source organism: Caulobacter vibrioides OR37 (assembly GCF_000372645.1). Classification (GTDB taxonomy): domain Bacteria; phylum Pseudomonadota; class Alphaproteobacteria; order Caulobacterales; family Caulobacteraceae; genus Caulobacter; species Caulobacter vibrioides_E. Next base: position 451 of record NZ_APMP01000031.1, read on the forward strand.
GGTTTCGAGGCTGATCGGCTCCTTGGCGATCTTCAGGACCTTGCGGACCTTTTCCAGCGGCATGGCCAGCTTTTCGGCCAGCTCCTCGGGGGTCGGCTCGCGGCCGATCTCGTGCAGCATCTGGCGGCTGGTGCGGACGATCTTGTTGATCGTCTCGATCATGTGCACCGGGATACGGATGGTGCGGGCCTGGTCGGCGATCGAGCGGGTGATCGCCTGACGGATCCACCAGGTGGCGTAGGTCGAGAACTTGTAGCCGCGGCGATACTCGAACTTATCGACGGCCTTCATCAGGCCGATATTGCCTTCCTGGATCAGGTCCAGGAACTGCAGGCCGCGATTGGTGTACTTCTTGGCGATCGAGATCACGAGACGCAGGTTGGCCTCGACCATCTCCTTCTTGGCCTGACGGGCCTCGCGCTCGCCCTTCTGCACGGTCTGGACGATGCGGCGATAGTCGTCGATCGGCACGCCGGTCTCGGTGGCCAGGGCGGCGATCTCCTGGCGGATGTCCATGACCGACTGGCTGTCGTTCTCGACGAACTTGGTCCAGCGCACGCCCATGCCCTTGACCTGTTCGGCCCAGGTCGGGTTCAGCTCCGAACCGAAATAGGCCTTCAGGAACTCGCCCCGGCTGATGCCGTAGCTGTCGGCCAGGCGCAGCAGGCGGCCTTCCAGGCCGATCAGGCGCTTGTTGATCGCATAGAGCTGCTCGACCAGGGCCTCGATGCGGTTGTTGTTCAGCTTCAGCGTCTTCAGGTGCTGGATGATCGTCGCCGACAGCTGCTCGTAGGCCTTGCGGTCGGCGTCGGACAGGTCCTCGCCCTTCAGGCGGCTGCCGACCAGCTTGTCCTGCAGCTTGCGGAAGCTTTCGAACTCGCTGGCGATGGCGTCCAGGATGGCCATCACGCCTTCGCGCAGCTCGCCTTCCATGGCGCTGACGGTCGGACCGGCGCCGTCGTCGAAGTCGTCCTCGTCCTCGCCGCCTTCGCCCTCGGGCTTGGCCTCGCCGGCCTCGTCGTCGACGGGTTCGGCCGGACCTTCGTCGTCCTCGGCCGCCGGCTGGGCGGCGACGCCGTTGATCGCGGCGTAGGTGGCTTCCAGGTCGATGACTTCGCGCAGCAGGATGCGGCCGGTGCCCAGTTCCTCGCGCCACACCATGATGGCTTCGAAGGTCAGGGCCGACTCGCAGAGGCCCCGGATCATCGTGTCGCGGCCGGCCTCGATGCGCTTGGCGATGGCGATTTCGCCCTCGCGCGACAGCAGCTCGACCGAGCCCATTTCGCGCAGGTACATGCGCACCGGGTCGTCGGTGCGGTCATAGGCCGCCGGCTTGTCGCTGGTGATGACGGCCGTGTTCTCTTCGCGGGTGGCGACCTCTCCGCCTTCGCCGCCTTCGGCGTCTTCCTCGGCCTCGACCACGTTGACGCCCATCTCGCTGAGCATCGCCAGGGTGTCTTCGATGGCGTCGGGGCTGACTTCCTCGGACGGCAGCACCTTGTTCAGCTCGTCCATCGTGACGTAGCCGCGGGCCTTCGCCTGCTTGATGAACTTCTTGACGCCGGCGTCGGTCAGGTCGAGCAGGGGGCCGTCGCCGCCGGTGGCTTCGGGCGCTTCCGTCTCGGCCGAGGAATTGGTGCTCATCAAGCTCTCCGCAATCGACGTCGCCTTCACTGCAAGAGCGGCGCCGAGAAAATCCGTTTCGAAAAGGATCCGACAGCCCGGTCCGCGCCTTAGGTCAGCGCGCGCCCAGAGATCACGTTCCCGTCAAAACCCGCCCGAGCGCGCCCTTTTCGCCATGTCGGATCGCTCCGCGGGAGTCCCGGCGGAGGCCCAGAGGCTGGGCGCGGCCTGGCGTCGTTCCTTTTGAGATCGACGACCGCTGGGGACCTGGGACCGCGGCGAGGGTGACATCCTGTTTCGATGAGGGCGCGCGCTCCGGCGGCCCGAGCGATGTCAATCAGCTGCGTGGCAAATCCTTGAGTCGGCATGTGGCTTTGGGAGAGACCGGTGTCAAGATGGGACGCACGGTTTTGGCGGCGGGGCGGCCATATTGTTCCGCTCGCCCCCCTACTCCCGATTTCCCGGTGAGATTGGCGTGGGTTCGCCTAAGGCCTCGACCAAGACCTCGGCATGAGGGGTTCGATCTGGGCCCCGGCATTCGCCGGGGAGATCGGACTTTAAAGGACCTAGTGCAGCACCTGGGCCACCAGTCCCGGATCGGTCCAGCCGCCGCTGTCGATCAGGCGCTTGACCGCGTCGCGTTCGGTCTTGAGGCGCAGCAGGGTCTGGAAGTCGCTGTCGTCGGCCAGATCGGTCTTGGCGTCGTCGACCGCGCGTTCCAGCGCGATCAGGCGCAGCAGGAGGTCGAAGGCCTGGGACCACAGGGCGCGGACCGCCTCTTCCGGGCTCTGGGCGGCGCTGTGCGCGACGTTCAGCGCCTTGACGTGCGCGGCCGAGCGCTCGAGGGCCGCCAGGGTCGCGTCGTCATAGCCGGCCGAGGCCAGGCGGCCGCGCAGCATCTCGGCCTCGACGTGGTCGGCCTCCATCCGCAGATTGACCAGCTCGTGAGCGATGGCGTCCAGGCGCTGGTCGCCAAAGCCCTGGTTCATCAGGACCTCGATCCGATCGTCGACGACCTTTGGGTCGCGCAGGGCCGCGACCAGCAGCGCCGCCGAGAAGGGCTTGGGCGCCTGGTGCAGCACGGCGGCCGCCTGCCGCCCCTCGGCCGTGGCGCCTTCCAGCCGGGTCTTGCCGCCGCGCCGGGGCGCGTTGTCCCAGCGGGCCCGCGACAACGCGCGGCCCGCGTCGCTGGCGTCCGCCTTGACCCGCCGCGCCGCCCGCATCTCGTCGAGGCGGTCCAGCAGCTCTTCCTTGTAGGCGTGGGCCAGGTCCTTGTCGGCGATGGTCGCGGCCAGGGTCCGCAGGCGGACCTTCAGATTGGTGCGCTGCTCGGGCGTGTCGAACGGCTCGAGGTCGCGCTCGCGCTCGAACAAAGCCTCGACGAACGGCTTGGTGTCGGCCAGCTGGGCCCGCAGCGCCGCCGCCCCCTGCTCGCGCAGCACGTCGTCGGGGTCCTTGCCGCCGACCGGCATCGAGAAGCGGAACGAGCGGCCGGGCTTCAGCAGCGGCAGGGCGCGGTCGATGGCCCGGTGGGCGGCGCGTTGGCCGGCCTTGTCGCCGTCGAAACACAGGGTCGGCTCGGGATGCAGGCGCCAGAGGGCCTCCATCTGCTCCTCGGTCAGGGCCGTGCCCATGGCCGCCACGGCCGGGATCCCGGCGCGCTGGCAGGCGATGACGTCCATATAGCCCTCGACGACGACCATGGCCGGCTTGTCGCCGCCGCTCTGGCCGGCGTGCAGGATCTTGCGGGCCTCGAACAGGCCGTACAGCACCCGCCCCTTGTGGAAGAGGCTGGTCTCGGGGCCGTTCAGATACTTGGCGCGGGCGGCGGGATCCATCGCCCGGCCGCCGAACGAGACGACCTTCCCCCGGCTGTCGGTGATCGGGAAGATGATCCGGTCGCGGAAGCGGTCGTAGGGCGCTCCGCCGTCCTCGGGCGAGATCAGCACGCCGGCGTCCACGAGATCGCCCGGCTTGGCGCCCTTGGCGACCAGATAGTCCTTCAGGCCCGTGCGGTTGTTGGACGCGAAGCCGATGCGGAAGCGGCTCCATTCACTTTCCGGCAGGCCGCGCTTTTCCAGATAGGCGCGGGCGGCCTGGCCCACCGGGCGGCGCAGCTCGCTCTCGAACCAGGCCGCGGCCAGCTCCATCCAGTCGCCGAGCGACGCGCGCTTCTGCTCCTCGCGCGCGGCCCGGGGATCGACCTCGGGCAGGCTCATGCCGGCCTCGGCCGCCAGCCGCTCGACGGCCTCGGCGAAGGTCAGCCGCTCGGTCTCCTGCAGGAAGCTGATGATGTCGCCGTGCTTGCCGCTGGAGAAGCAGTGATAGAAGCCCTTCTCGTCGTTGACGAAGAACGACGGGCTCTTTTCCTTGGTGAACGGCGACAGCCCCGCGTACTCGCGCCCCTGCCGCCGCAGCTTCACCGTCTTGCCGACGACGTCGGACGGGCGAAGGCGGGACTTCAGTTCTTCGAGGAAGCGGTCGTCGAAACGCATCGAGGAGAGGGCGGAACTCGCGGACTTGAACCGGTCACCTTAACTGGCCCCGCGCGTCGCCAGAACCGGACGTGGGGGACCGTCCAGTGTCATAGGGCGAGTCCCTCACAAGTTACCCACAGATTCACCGATCGAAGCTCCGCCCTAGGAACAGCGCCTTCGCCCTCCCCGTTCTGAGCCCGAGCGCCGCGACGCGCCGGAAAACCCTCAGAACGCCACGGGAGAAGACCCATGCCACAACGCTGGAATGATCGCGAAGGCCGCTTCGACGTCGAACCGGACGACGATTTCGACCGTCAGCGGGGCTATGGCTACGACGCCGGGCGGCGTCGGGACCCGGCCTATGACAACAGCTATCGGGGCGAAGGCGGCTATCGCGCCGATCCCGGCCATCGGGGCCGTCGCCACGGCGGCGAGTTCCTGCGCGCGGCCCAGGCCGGCGGCGACATCGGCTATGGCCGCACGCGCTCGGGCGCCGACTATGGCGCGGGCGCGACCGGCTACGCCCAGCCGGGGGACTATGGCCGCGTCGGCGGGCATGACTTCGGACAGGCGACCGGCGACTATGGCGCCAGCGGCTATTCCAGCCGCGTGGCCGACTATGGCGACGAACGCTATTTCGACCGGCATGACCGCGACCGCCAGGGCCGCGACGGCGCCTATGGCGACTACAACCCCTATCGCGTCTTCGCCCGCGATCGAGGGCCGCGCCATGAAGAGCGCACCTGGTTCGACCGGGCCCGCGACGAGGTCTCCTCGTGGATGGGCGATCGCGACGCCCTGCATCGCCGCGAGGCCGACGGCGAGCATCGCGGCCGGGGGCCCAAGGGCTATCGCCGCTCAGACGAGCGCATCCGCGAGGACATCGCCGACCGCCTGACCGACGACAGCTGGCTGAACGCCGAGAACATCGAGATCGCCGTCGCCGACGGCGACGTCACTCTCTCGGGCGCGGTCCGATCGCGCGAGGACAAGAAGCGCGCCGAGGCCCTGGCCGAGAGCGTCACCGGCGTGGGCAACGTGCAGAACAACCTGCGCGTCGATCGCGGCGCCGAAACCCCGACCTCGACCGTCCCGCTGTCGCCGCTGGGCTAAGGAAGGCCAAAGGCTCCTCCGCGTCGCGGGGGAGCCTCGCTTTCGCGTTACCGGAACGCCGCTTCGTTTCAGGCCCGAAACGAAACCCGTCCGATCACCAACCTTCCGCGCTCCAAGGCCAACTTGTCCTCGACAAGCGCGAGATGACGCCACAAACATCCCGACTTCTCGTCGCGGGACGCGAACCCGCGCGCCGCATTGGGGTGTTTCGTGAAAGCGCTGTTCTTCTCGGTCTCGGTCCTGTCTCTCGCCGCCACCGCCGCTCTGGCCCAGAGCGTCCCTCTTCCGGAGTCGGCGCCGCCCACCCCGGCGATCGCCGCTCCGCGCGACGTGCCCTATGTCGGCCCGCTGAAGATCGCCGTCGACGCCACGGACCTGGACCGCAAGATCTGGAACGTCACGACGACGATCCCGGTCAACAAGGCCGGCGACTTCGTCTTCTACTATCCGCAGTGGGTGCCCGGCGGCCACTCGCCGCGCAACGACCTGGACAAGCTGGCCGGCCTGGTGGTCACCGCCAACGGCAAGCGCATCCCGTGGACGCGCGACGTGGTCGAGGTCCACGCCTTCCACGTGGACGTCCCGGCCGGCACGACCGAGCTGAAGCTCAGCTACCAGTTCCTGACCGCCGTGAACGGCAAGGTCGGCCGCATCGAGGTGACGCCCGAGATGCTGAACCTGCAATGGCTGCAGGTCGTGATGTATCCGGCCGGCTACTACACCCGCCAGATCCCGATCGAGGCCAGCGTCAAGTTGCCGGAAGGCTGGAAGTTCGCCACCGCCCTGGAGACGGCCAAGACCGACGGCCAGGTCACGACCTTCAAGCCGACCAGCGTCGAGGTGCTGGTCGACTCGCCGATGATGGCCGGCAAGTACTTCAAGTCGATCGAGCTGGATCCCGCCGGCCCGGTTCCGGTGCGCCTGAACCTGGTCGCCGACAAGGCCGAGAACCTGGAGGCCAAGCCCGAGCAGATCCAGATCCACAAGGACCTCGTCCAGCAGGCCTACAAGCTCTACGGCTCGCATCACTACGACCACTATGACTTCCTGGTCGCGATGTCCGAGAACCTGGGCGGCATCGGCCTGGAGCACCACCGCTCGTCGGAAAACGGCGTCTCGCCCAAGTACTTCAACGAATGGGACAAGCAGTTCGTCGGCCGCGACCTCTTGGCCCACGAATACACCCACTCGTGGAACGGCAAGTTCCGCCGCGCCGCCGACCTGTGGACCCCGAATCTGAACGTGCCGATGCGCGACAGCATGATGTGGGTCTATGAGGGCCAGACCCAGTACTGGGGCTACGTCCTGGCCGCCCGCTCGGGCCTCCTGACCAAGCAGCAGGCGATGGACGCCATCGCCGCCACGGCCGCCACCTACGACAACCGTCGCGGCCGCGACTGGCGTCCGGTGCAGGACACCACCAACGACCCGATCATCGCCAACCGCAAGCCGCTGTCGTGGCTCAGCTGGCAGCGCAGCGAGGACTACTATTCCGAAGGCCAGCTGGTCTGGTTGGACGCCGACACGCTGATCCGCGAGAAGACCGGCGGCAAGAAGTCGCTGGACGACTTCGCCAAGGCCTTCTTCGGCGTCGACAACGGGGCCTGGAACGAGAAGACCTACACCTTCGACGACGTCGTCGCCGCGCTGAACGGCGTCTACGCCTATGACTGGGCGACCTTCCTGAAGACCCGCATCCAGGAGGTCCAGCCCAAGGCTCCGCTGGATGGCCTGGAGCGCGGCGGCTACAAGCTGGTCTATACCGACACGCCCACTGAGTTCATGAAGACGGCCGAGGCCCGCTCGAAGGGCACGAGCCTGGCCTATTCGCTGGGCCTGTCGGTGGGCGCCGACGGCGTGCTGACCGACGTGCAGTGGGGCGGCCCGGCCTTCAACGCCGGCCTGACCCAGGGCCTGACCGTGGTGGCGGTCAATGGCGAGGCCTATGAGGGCGACAAGCTGAAGGCCGCGGTCAAGGCCGCCGCCAAGGCCGACGGCCCGCTGGTCGAGCTGCTGATCAAGGACGGAAGCCGCTACAAGACGGTCAAGATCGACTATCGCGGCGGCCTGCGCTACCCGCGCCTGGAGCGCGTCGCGACCGCTCCGGACCGTCTCGGCGACATCCTGACGCCGCGCAAGTAACGGTTTGGGCAGGTCTCGACCTCATCGCGACCTGCGACGATTTGGACAAGGGCGGGCGGCGGACACTTGTGTCAATCTCCCGCCTGTTCATTCCCCCTGAACGCGTACCAAAAGGACCCGTCCCCTCCTGAGCGGGTCCTTTTTCACGTCTGGAGTCCGGCGCGGACCCAAGCGCGGCGCCGGCTAAATGAGACCGGTACCATTTCTGTCTTGAGTGGTCAGACAACTACCCCCATAGTGGCGCCAAGCGCGGTCTCGAAACCGCCGACGACGCCATCGCGATTTCAAGTGTGAATCGAGGACCTGTCCCGGACGGGTCCAAGGGGGAAACGACCAGATGACCGCCACCCTCACCCGCCGCCTGTTCGGCGCGAGCCTCGCGGCCCTGTCCGCCGCCGCCATGCCCGCCCTGGCCCGCGCCGCCGACAAGGCCGCCAAGAGCGCCGGCGGCAAGCCGCTGTACAAGGATCCCGCCCAGCCCATCGACGCGCGGGTGCAGGACCTGCTGTCGCGGATGACGCTGGAAGAAAAGGCCGCCCAGCTGCAGGGTATCTGGCTGACCAAGGCCAAGATCCATGGCCCCAACGGCGAGTTCTCGGCCGAGGAAGCGTCGAGGAACTTCCCCAACGGCCTGGGCCAGATCTCGCGCCCGACCGACCGCAAGGGCATGAAGCCCGCGACCGTGGTCGACGCCGCCGCCGGCGCCGATGACGGCGCGGTCGGCCGCGACGCCCTGGAGACCGCCCGCTACACCAACGCCGCCCAGAAGTGGGCCGTCGAAAAGACGCGCCTGGGCATCCCGCTGCTGATGCACGACGAAGCCCTGCACGGCTATGTCGCCCGCGACGCGACCAGCTTCCCGCAGGCCATCGGCCTGGCCTCGACCTTCGATCCCGAGCTGGCCGAGAAGGTGTTCGCCGTGGCCGCCCGCGAGATGCGCGCCCGGGGCTCGAACATGGCCCTGGCGCCGGTGGTCGACGTGGCCCGCGACCCGCGCTGGGGCCGCATCGAGGAGACCTATGGCGAGGACCCGCACCTGTGCGCCGAGATGGGCCTGGCCGCCATTCGCGGCTTCCAGGGGACGACCCTGCCGCTGGCCAAGGACAAGGTCTTCGCCACCCTCAAGCACATGACCGGCCACGGCCAGCCCGAGAACGGCACCAATGTCGGCCCGGCCCAGATCGCCGAGCGCACCCTGCGCGAGAACTTCTTCCCGCCGTTCGAGCGCGCGGTGAAGGAGCTGCCGGTCCGCGCCGTCATGCCGTCGTACAACGAGATCGACGGCGTGCCCTCGCACGCCAACCGCTGGCTGCTGACCAAGGTCCTGCGCGAGGAGTGGGGCTACAAGGGCTCGGTCCAGAGCGACTATTTCGCGATCAAGGAACTGATCGCCCGCCACAAGCTGACCGACAAGCTGGCCGACACGGCGGTGATGGCCCTGCACGCCGGCGTCGACGTCGAGCTGCCGGACGGCGAGGCCTACGCCCTGATCCCGCAACTGGTGAAGGAAGGCCGCATTCCCCAGTTCGAGGTCGACGCCGCCGTCGCCCGGGTGCTGGAGATGAAGTTCCAGGCGGGCCTGTTCGAAAACCCCTACTGCGACGAGAAGACCGCCGACGCCAAGACCGCGACGCCGGACGCCGTCGCCCTGGCCCGCGAGGCCGCCCGCAAGGCCGCCGTGCTGCTGAAGAACCAGAAGGGCGCGCTGCCGCTGGACGGCAAGACGATCAAGCGCCTGGCGCTGCTGGGCACCCACGCCAAGAACACGCCGATCGGCGGCTATTCCGACACGCCGCGCCACGTGGTGTCGATCCTCGAGGGCCTGACCGCCGAGGCCAAGGCCCAGGGCTTCCAGCTGGACTACGCCGAGGCCGTGCGGATCACCGAGCAGCGCGTCTGGGCCCAGGACAAGGTCAACTTCACCGACCCCGCCGTGAACGCCAAGCTGATCGCCGAGGCCGTCGAGGTCGCCAGGAAGGCCGACGTCGTGGTCATGGTGCTGGGCGACAACGAGCAGACCAGCCGCGAGGCCTGGGCCGACAACCACCTGGGCGACCGCGAGAGCCTGGACCTGGTCGGCCAGCAGAACGACCTGGCCAAGGCGATCTTCGACCTGGGCAAGCCGACCATCGTCTTCCTGCTGAACGGCCGCCCGCTGTCGATCAACCTGCTGGCCGAGCGCGCCGACGCCATCATCGAGGGCTGGTACCTGGGCCAGGAGACCGGCCACGCCGCCGCCGACATCCTGTTCGGCCGCGCCAATCCGGGCGGCAAGCTGCCGGTCAGCATCGCCCGCGACGTCGGCCAGCTGCCGATCTTCTACAACCGCAAGCCCACGGCCCGTCGCGGCTATCTGGGCGGCGACACCCGGCCGCTCTATCCGTTCGGCTTTGGCCTGTCGTACACCACCTTCGACATCTCGGCCCCGCGCCTGGCCAAGACCACGATCGGCCAGGGCGAGAGCGTCAAGGTCGAGGTCGACGTGACCAACACCGGCAAGCTGGCCGGCGACGAGGTGGTGCAGCTCTATGTCCACGACGAGGCCGCCTCGGTGACCCGCCCGGTGCTGGAGCTCAAGCACTTCAAGCGCGTGACCTTGGCCCCGGGCGCCAGGACGACGGTGACCTTCGAGATCAAGCCGTCGGATCTGTGGATGTGGAACCTCGACATGAAGCGCGTGGTCGAGCCCGGCGACTTCTCGATCCTGGTCGGGCCGAACTCGGTGGACCTGAAGAAGGCGACGCTGACGGTGGCTTGAGGCTTAGCGCCCCCTCCGTCGGCTTCGCCGCCACCTCCCCCGTTGCACGGGGGAGGATGGGCTTCCTCCTCACCCGCGCCGCGGGAGAGGTGGCGCGGCGCGGATACGCGTCGTGACGGAGGGGGCGTCCGCCGCCCCCCTTAAGTAACAATCGAAAGCCAAGTTTGATCGTCCCGGGGTTCAGTCCCGGAGCGGAAGAGCCCATATCGCGGCGATGTCCGCTTCAGACCGCGCCCTGGCCCGCGCCGACGCCGCCACGTTCACCGACGACGAGATCGACCGCCTGGTCGAGACCTTCTACGCCCGCGTCCGTCGTCACCACCGCCTGGGTCCGATCTTCGAGGCCGCGATCGGCGAGGACGGCTGGCCCGCCCACCTGTCGACGCTGAAGGCGTTCTGGTCGTCGGTGCTGAACGCCTCCGGCCGCTACAAGGGCCAGCCGATGGTCGCGCACCAATCGGTCGAGGCGCTCACCGAGGGCCTGTTCACGCCCTGGCTGAACCTGTTCCACCAGACCTGCGTCGAGATCTTCGACGCCCCGCGCGCCGCGATCGTCGGCCAGAAGGCCGAGCGCATCGCCGCCAGCCTGAAGCTTGGTCTGTTCTTCCGTCCGGACGCGGTCGCTTGAGCGCGCGCGAGACGCTGGCGGCGGACGGCTTCATCCGCTTCGAGGCCGACCAGACCAAGGCGCTGCTGGGCGACGAAGCGATCGCCGAGTGGAAGGCCTTCGCCGACAGCTGGAACGACCTGGGCCTCGACACCTTCATGGCCGACGGCGGCCGCTATCGTCGGCGACGGTTCGCGGCGTTCTCGGCCCGGCCCGGCGCGGTCGCGCGCAAGCCGCACCAGCCGCATTGGCAGAGCCGCGACTACAACCCGCTGAACGGCGGCGTGCAGCGCTGGTTCGAGCCCGTCACCGACGCCATCGCCGACCACCCGGTGACCCAAGGCCTGATCGCCGCCGGCCTGTCGCTGTTCGGTTCGCCGGCCGCCCCCTGGCATGTCGAGCTGCACCAGTTCCGCATCGAGGCCAAGGCCGGCGAGGCGGGCCTGCCCACGCCTGAGGGCGCGCACCGTGACGGGGTCGACTGGGTGATCGTCATGCTGGTGGATCGCCGGAACGTCGAGAGCGGCGTCACCGACATCTACGCGCCGGACGGGACCAGCCTTGGCGCCTTCACCCTGACCGCGCCGGGCGACGCCGTCTTCCTGGACGATCGCCGCGTGCTGCACGGGGTGACGCCGATCCGACCTCGCGACGAGTCGACCCCGGCGGTTCGCGACGTTCTGGTCGTCACGTTTCGACAAGACGACGCCGCCTGAGTCGGCCACACAGAACGTGAAAACCGATTATGCGACCGTTTGTCTCACCGCCTGATCGACCTCGGCGTGTCAGGTTGGCTTTCTCCCTTTTTCGAGGATCGAGCGTCGCCCGCGCATGTCCCAGGACGACCAAGCCCTGTCGCGCAACCCGTCGTCGGAGAGACGTTCCGTCCTCTCCGCGGCGATGGCCGACGCCGTGCCGGTCCTGATCAGCTATGTCGATCGCGACGAGCGCTATCGCTTCGTCAATCGCGCCTACGAGAACTGGTTCGGGGTCGACCGCTCCGAGATCGAGGGCAAGACCCTGCGCGAGGTGCTGGGCGACGACGCCTATGCCCGTGTCCGCCAGCACGTGTCCCGCGCGATGGCCGGCGAGAGCCTGACCTTCGAGGGCGAGGTCGACTACAAGGGCGCGGGCGTGCGCCATATCGAGGCGCGCTATGTCCCCGACGTCGCGCCAACGGGCGAGATCCTCGGCTACTACGCGCTGATCACCGACATCTCGGACCGCAAGACGGCCGAGGCGGAAATGGCGCGCGCCCTGGCGGGCGAGCGTCGGCGGGCCGTCCTCCTGGATCTGGGCCAGACGCTGCGCGACGAGCCCGATCCGATCGCCATCGCCCAGATCGCCGCCCGTCTGTTGACCGCCCAACTGGGCGTCGGCCGCGCCGGCTATGGCGAGATGCTGCCCGAGCCCGACATGACCGAGATCATCGCCGACGACGGCGATCCGCGAAGCGGGGTCGGGCTTCTGGGCGGCCGGCGACTGCGGCTCGGCGACTTTGGCGCGTCCCTGAGCGCCGACATGCACGCGGGCCATACGGTGATGGTCGGCGACGTCGCCCTGGACCCGCGCACCAACGACCCCGACGCGCTGGAGGCCTACGCCGCCATCGGCGTGCGGTCCTTCCTGACGATCTCGTTGATCAAGGCCGGCGCGCTGTCGGCCTTCATGTTCGTCGCCCATGACGCGCCCCGCGCCTTTTCGGCCGACGATGTCGCCTTCGTCGCCGACGTCGCCGAGCTGATCTGGAGCGCCAGCCAGCGCGCCCGCTCCGACCAGGCCCTGGCGCGCGCCGCCGAGACCGAGCGCCTCTTGATCCGCGAGGTCGATCACCGCGCCAAGAACGTGCTGGCGGTCGTCCAATCCCTGGCCCAGCTGACGCCCTTCGAGAGCAAGGCGCAGTACGTCCAGGCCCTTTCGGGCCGCATCGGCTCGCTGGCCCGCGCCCACAGCCTGTTGTCGACCGCCCGCTGGAGCGGCGTCGACCTGCGCGACCTGCTGCGGCAGGAGCTGGAGCCCTACGACGCCGACGGCGGCGAGCGCGTGGTTCTGGAGGGCCCGCCGGTGCTGATCGACGCCCAGGCGGCGCAGTCGATGGCGCTGGTCATTCACGAACTGGCCACCAACGCCAGCAAGTACGGGGCCCTGGCCCGTCCCGAAGGTCGCCTGACCGTGGCCTGGCGTTGGCTGGACGGCCAGACCCTGACTCTGGTCTGGCGCGAGACCACCGGCGCGCCGGTGGCCGCGCCCACGCGGCGGGGCTTCGGCTCGACGCTGATCCAGAGCGCCGTCAAGCAGATCGGCTCGCGCGTCGCGATCGACTGGCGGCCCGAGGGGCTCGAGGCCAGCCTGTTCATCCAGGGCGGCGCCCACCCTCGCGCCGCCGACAGCACCCCGCCCTATCGGCCCGGATTGGCGGCGGAGGACGTTCCGGCGCTGCGCGACCAGCGGGTGCTGGTGGTCGAGGACGAGGCCCTGGTCGCCATGGAGCTGGCGCGGGTGCTGACCGCCGCCGGCGCCGTGGTGGTCGGTCCGGTCGGCACGATCGCCGAGGCGATGGACCTGGTGGACGCGGCCCTGATCGATCGCGCCGTGCTGGACGTCAATCTGGGCGGACAGCCGGTGACGCCGGTGGCGCGGGCGCTGTCGCGCCGCCTGATCCCGTTCGTCTATCTGACCGGTTATCAGGACCCCGACGTCGACGGCGGCCCGGTTCTGCGCAAGCCGGTGGCGACCTCGGCCTTGCTGGGCGCCCTGGCGCGCGGCGCCCCCTTGACCGCTCGACCCGCCGGCGCGCAATAGGCCCGCAACAATCGATCCCTACGAGTGCGGCCCGCTCGGAAGCGAAAGGTTTTGCCTTCGCTCTTGCTATTGCAATTCGTTCTCAAGTATGGACGAGCCTCCGTCGCCGAGGTTCTCGTGAAAAAGCGCTCGTGAAGTCCGCCGCCGACCAGCACCGCCGTTCCTTCTGGCTCAAGCAGCTGCACCAGTGGCACTGGATAAGCGCGGCCGTGTCGCTGATCGGAATGCTGATGTTCGCGGTGACCGGCTTCACGCTGAACCACGCCAGCCAGATCGAGGCCAAGCCGGTGGTCGTCGACCGCAAGGCGACCCTGCCGCCCGATCTTCTGGCCCTGCTGGCCAAGGGCCCGGAGACCGGCAAGCGCCCCCTGCCCGCCCCGTTCGAGCCCTTCCTGGCCAAGGCCGTCGGCGCCGAGGTGGCCGGACAGGTCGGCGAGTGGTCGGCCGACGAGGTCTATATCGCCCTGGCCCGGCCGGGCGGCGACGCCTGGGTCTCGATCGACCGCGCGACCGGCGCCGTCGAGCACGAGAAGACCACGCGCGGCGCCATCAGCCTGCTCAACGACCTGCACAAGGGCCGCAACGCCGGCAAGGCCTGGGGCTGGTTCATCGACATCTTCGCGGGCGCCTGCGTGGTCTTCACGATCACCGGCCTGATCCTGCTGCAGTTCCACGCCCGCTCGCGCCCGTTGACCTGGCCGCTGGTCGGGCTGGGGCTGGTGATCCCCGTCATCCTCGTCATCCTGTTCGTCCACCTTTGAGGCAGCCACCGTGAAGCGTTCGATCTCCCTGCTGACTTTCGCCGGCGCCGCCGTGGGGGCCGCCGCCCCGGCCTCGGCCGCCGACCTCTCGGTCAATTTCGACATCCCGCGCCTGACGGTGGCCGAGTACCACGCGCCCTTCGTGTCGATCTGGATCGAGAACCCGACCGACGCGGCCGCGCCCTCCCAGACCCTGGCGGTCTGGTACAAACCCAACCACGAGAAGTGGCTGAAGGACATGCGCCAGTGGTGGCGCAAGGCCGGCCGCGAAATGACCTTCCCGGCCGACGGGATCAGCGGCGCCACCCACGCGCCAGGTCCGCAGAAGGTGACGTTCAGCGCCGCCAAGGCCCCGCTGAAGGATCTCAAGCCCGGCCAGTACGTGCTGGTGGTCGAGGCCGCCCGCGAGGCCGGCGGTCACGAGACCGTCCGCGTGCCCTTCACCTGGGGCAAGCCCGGCAAGCCCGCCACCGCCAAGGGCGCGTCCGAGCTGGGCGCCGTCACCGTCGCCGTGAAGTGAGGAAGGACCGCGCCATGGGCCTCAAGACCCGCCTGCTCGCCGTCGTCGCCCTGGGCGCGGCCGCCATCGCTCCGGTCACGGCCCAGGCGGCCCGCAACTGGGTGATGCCGTCGACCACGACGCTTTCGGGCTCCAACGCCTGGGTGACGTTCGACGCCGCCAGCTCCGACGAGCTCTATTTCCCCGACCTGCGCCCGCTGGCCCTGACCTCGATCCAGGTGATCGCCAGCGACGGCGCGGCCGACCAGGTCCAGAACGGTTCGCAGGGCAAGTTCCGCTCGACCTTCGACGTGCAGGTCAACAAGCCGGGCACCTGGAAGGTCGCCTCGGTCTCGACCATGGTCATGGCCAGCTGGACCGAGAACGGCGAGGTCAAGCGCTTCCGCGGAACGGGCGAGGACTTCGCCAAGCAGGTTCCGGCCGGGGCCGCCGACTTGAAGACCATTCGCAATGTCAGCCGCAACGAGACCTTCGTCACGCGCGACAAGCCGACCCGCGAGGCCCTGAAGCCGACCGGCAAGGACCTGGAGATGGTCCCCGTGACCCATCCCTCGGACGTCGTCGCCACCGAACCGGCCACCTTCCAGCTGCTGCTGAACGGCAAACCGGCCGCCGGCGTCGAGGTCACGGTGATGCGCGGCTACGATCATTGGGCGACCAAGCCCGTCGGCGAGATCACCACCAAGACCGGCCCGGACGGGGCCTTCAAGGTCACCCTGCCGCAGGCGGGCCTGTGGTGGATCAGCGCCAGCCTGCGCACGGGCGAGACGGGCCGCCCGCCCGAGGGGCCCCGCCCCGCGCCCGCGCCGGGCGCCATGCCGGGGATGCCGGGGATGGCCGGCGGCGAAGGCGGTCGCGGCGGTCCGCCGCAAGCCCCGGCCGGCGACGGCTACGGCGCCAGCTACACCGCCGTGATCGAAGCCCAGCAGCCGTAAGGCGGCGTCTCCTCCCTCGCGCGGCGGGGGAGGTGGCGCGGCGCGGATACGCGCCGTGACGGAGGGGGCGCTCCCCGCCGTCGACGCCCCCTCCACCGCTTCGCGGCCCCTCTTCCCCGTTGCCCGGGGGAGGATGAGATTTTCACATGCCCCGCGTCCTCGTCCCCGCCCTGAGCTCGCCCCCGGCCCGTCCCGTCGGCGGGACCGTGCGCGCGTTCGGCGGCGCGACCATGGGGACCACCTGGTCGGTCAAGGCCCTGCTGCCGGCCACGACCGACCTCGTCGCCCTCGAGGCCATGGTCCAGCGCGCGCTCGACGCCGTCGTCGCCGAGATGAGCCCGTGGGAGCCGCTCTCCGACCTGTCGCGCTACAACCGCGCGGCCGCCGGGACCTGGACCGCCCTGCCCGCCGCGACCGTTGCGGTGCTGCGCCGGGCGCTCGAGATCGCCGCCGCCAGCGACGGCGCCTTCGACCCGACCCTAGGAGCGCTGGTCGACCTGTGGGGCTTTGGCCCCCGCCCCTTCCCGGGCGGCCCGCCGGACGCGGAGGCCATCGCGCCGCTGCGCCAAGCCAGCGGGTGGAGGCGCCTGACGCTCGACGGCGACAGCCTGTTCCAGCCGGGCGGCCTGCGCCTCGACCTCAACGGCATCGCCAAGGGCTTCGGGGTCGACCAGGCCGCCGCCGCCCTCGACCGGGCCGGCGTAAAGAGCTACCTCGTCGAGGTCGGGGGCGAGCTGCGCGGCGTGGGGGCCAAGCCCGACGGCCAGCCCTGGTGGGTCGAGATGGAGCGTCCGCCGCCTCTGAATCTGGCGGCCAACGACGCCCAGCGCACCGTGGTCGCCTTGCACGACCTGGCCATCGCCACCTCGGGCGACTACCGCCGGTTCTTCGACCACGACGGCCGCCGCTACGCTCACACCCTGGACCCCGCCACCGGCGCGCCGACCCGCAACCCGACGGTCAGCGTCACGGTGCTGGCCCGCGACTGCATGAGCGCCGACGCCTGGGCCACGGCCCTGACGGTCATGGCGCCGGACGCGGCGCTGGCCTTCGCCGACGCGCGCGACCTGGCCGCCCTGATCGTTTCCCGAGGGCCAGGCGGCCTGGAGGAGCGGCTTTCGTCGGCGCTGCGGGCGATGCTGGACTGATGCAAGCTCTCGCCAACCTCTCGCCCGACGCTCACCGCCTGATCGCCGCCGGCGCGGTCGCCGCCGCCTACGCCCTGTTCTGCGCCGGCGTCGCGACGCGCGAGATCCTGCGCCGCCGCGCCGCGCGCCGCGCCGCCGAAGCCTTGTCGCGCGGCGGCGGCGAGCCGGTGCTGGTCGCCTATGCCAGCCAGACCGGCTTCGCCGAGGAACTGGCCGCCGCGACGGCCAAGACCCTGTCCGAGATGGGCGCGCCGGTGACCCTGCGCGAGCTATCGGCCGTCACCGCCGCCGACCTGTCGGGCCGCGCCCTGTTCGTGGTCAGCACCACCGGCGAGGGCGACGCCCCCGACTCGGCGCGCGCCTTCATCCGCGACGTGATGACCGAGGGCCGCCAGCTTGGCGCGCTGCGCTACGGCGTCCTGGCCCTGGGCGACTCGACCTACGCCAACTTCTGCGCCTTCGGACGAAGCCTGGACGCCTGGCTGGCCCACGCGGGCGCGACGCCGCTGTTCGACGCCGTCGAGGTCGACGACGGCGATCCGGCCGCCCTGCGCCACTGGCAAGGGCAGCTGTCGCTGCTGACCGGCGTCACCGACGCGCCGGACTGGAGCCGTCCCGCCTATGGCCGCTGGACCCTGGCCGAGCGGACCTTGCTCAATCCGGGCAGCCCCGGCGGCGAGGCCTGGCATATCCGCCTGGTCCCCGCCGACGGCGCGACCTGGCAAGCGGGCGACATCCTGGAGGTCGGACCGCGCAACAGCGCCGAGGACATCGCCGCCCTGGGCCTGCCCGAGACCCTGACCGACACGCTTTCGGGCCTGCGCCTGCCGCGCGAGCCGGCGGCGATCGAGGCGCTGCGCGACCTCTCGGCCGAGACGGTCGCCGAACGCCTGACTCCCTTGCCGCACCGCGAGTATTCGATCGCCTCCCTGCCCGAGGACGGCGGGGTCGAGCTGATCGTCCGCCTCATGCCCCGCGCCGACGGCCAGCCGGGCCTCGGCTCGGGCTGGCTCTGCCGGTTCGCCAAGGTCGGCGAGGCGATCGACGCGCGGGTGCGGACCAATCGGAGCTTCCACGCGCCCGAGCCGGATCGGCCGCTGATCCTGATCGGCGCGGGCACGGGCCTGGCCGGTCTGCGGGCGCATCTGAAGGCCCGCGCCGCCCTGGGGGTGCGCTGGAACTGGCTGGTGTTCGGCGAGCGCGCGTCGGCCCACGACTATTTCCACCGCGCCGAGATCGAGGCCTGGAAGGCCTCGGGCCTGCTGGACCGCGTGGACCTGGCCTTCTCGCGCGATCAGGACGACCGGATCTACGTCCAGCATCGCCTGCGCGAGGCGGCCGACGTGCTGCGGCGCTGGGTCGCCAACGGCGCGGCCGTCTATGTCTGCGGATCCCTGGACGGCATGTCGCGCGACGTCCACGCCGCGCTGGTCGAGGTGCTGGGCGCCGAGACGCTGGACCGCCTGACGCAAGAGGGGCGGTACCGGCGGGACGTCTACTGAGCCGCGCTTATCGGCGCAGCAGATCGGCGCGCTCTTCCGGCGTATTGGCGCCCCGCAGGCGGGCCACCGCGCCGTCCGGAACCGACAAGGCCGTCAGACCCGCCCGGTCCACGAACCGCCGCAGCGGCCAACCGGCCTCGGCGTCGGCGGGGATCGCCCGCGCCTCCAGCACCATCGGCACGGGCAGGCCCTCGTAGTAGCCGCCGGCCGCCAGCAGCGGCGCCAGGTCGTCGGCCGCGACCATCGGCGCGTCGACCGCCAGGACCAGCAGCCGGCTCGTCCCCAGCGCCCGCGCCCCGGCCAGCACGCCGCCGACCGGCCCCGCGCCGGCCTGGTCGTCCGGGACCCAGGGCAGGCCGTGGTCGGCGCCGGCGGTGACCAGCGCCTCCGCCCCCACGGCGCGGGCGAGGGCCGCCACGCGGTCCACGGCCCGGACGCCGTCCCAGTCGAGCAAGGCCTTGTCGCGCCCCATCCGTCGGGACGCGCCGCCGCAAAGGATGATGGCGCCAAGACAACTCATGCCCGAAGCTTAGCAGGATTTCCCGCCGCTCTTCCAAGCGCCGCCCGAAGCGGTCTAGTCTTCGGCCCCGCGAAGGGACCAAACAAGAATGAGCCAGCCTGCCGAGCGCCAGCGTCGCCGCACCACCCAAAGCGCCACGATCCGTGACGTGGCCGCGCGGGCGGGCGTGTCGCCGATGACGGTCTCGCGGGTGATCAACCGGGAAAGCACCGTCAAGGAAGAGACGCGGGCCCTGGTCGAGAAGGCGATCGCCGAGCTGAACTACGCGCCCAACCCGGCGGCCCGCAGCCTGGCCGGCAGCGCGCCCTTCCGCATCGGCCTGCTCTACGACAACCCCTCCACCGGCTATCTGTCGGAGTTTCTCGTCGGGGCCCTGGACGAGAGCAGCCGCACCGGCGCCCAGATCGTCATCGAGAAGTGCGCCGAGCCCGAACTGGCGGGCGCCACCCTGACCCGTCTGCTGAAGACCGGCGTCGATGGCGTGATCCTGCCGCCGCCGCTGTGCGAGTCGCCGCAGGTGCTGGCCGAGGTGAAGGCCGCCGGCGCCGCCGCCGTGGCCGTCGCGCCGGGCATGGCCAGCGCCGACATGGCCACGATCCGCATCGACAACGAAACCGCCGCCTTCGAGCTGACCCAGCACCTGGTCGGTCTGGGCCACCGCCGGTTCGGCTTCATCAAGGGCCACCCTAACCAGACCGTCAGCCAGCAGCGCCTGGACGGCTTCATGTCGGCGCTGAAGGTCGCCGGCGTGCCAATGGAGGATATCCGGGTCGAGCAAGGCTATTTCACCTATCGCTCGGGCCTGGAGGCGGCCGAGCGGCTGCTGTCGGCCGACTCGCGCCCCACGGCCGTCTTCGCCGCCAATGACGACATGGCCGCCGCCGCCGCGGGCCTGGCTCATCGCCTGGGCCTGGACGTGCCGGGCGACATCTCGATCGTCGGCTTCGACGACACCTCGATCGCCGACAACATCTGGCCAGCCCTGACCACGGTCCACCAACCGATCGCCGCCATGGCCCGCGCGGCCGTCGATCTGGCGCTGGAGGAGATCCGGCGCCATCGCGACGGCGGCGGCGAGCCTCGCCAGCTGATGCATCCGCACACGCTGATCGTGCGGGATTCCTCGGGACCGGTTCCGGAATAGACCGCCTCTCCCGGCGCGAGAAGCCGGCCCCGCCGCGAAGCGTTGGGCGGATCGGCTCAAATTGGTCTGACAACGCGCTTGCCGTCTCCGCATGTTAGCGCTACCAAGCATTTGACGAACGAGCGCCGCCGGCCGTATCCGGCAGCCTTCAGACGCTCGACAAAGGGGAGACGACGCCATGGGCGTGAGCGAATTCCTGCCGGAAGATTGGAAAACCGCGACCTTGCTGGGTCGCATCGACTTTGGCGAAGGCCCGACGCCGGTTCTGGTGCGCGGCGGCCGCGTCGAGGACGTCTCCAAGATCGCTCCCACCGTCGCCGACCTGATGAACGCCTATGGCGCCGGCGCCGAAATCCCGCGCGGCGAGGACAAGGGCCCGCTGGAAGCCCTGGATCTACGCCCGGTCTGGGAAGACCCCGACGGCGCCGCGCCCGTGAAGCTGCTGGCCCCCGTCGACCTGCAGTGCCTGAAGGCCGCCGGCGTGACCTTCGCCGTCTCCACCCTGGAACGGGTCATCGAGGAGCGCGCGCGGGGCGACGCCGCCGCCGCCCTGCAGATCCGCGAACAGCTGTCGGCCAGCATGGGCGGCGACCTGAAGAGCGTGAACCCGGGCTCGGAGGGCGCGGCGCGCCTGAAGCAGACCCTGATCAACGACGGCCTGTGGTCGCAGTATCTGGAGGTCGCCATCGGCCCCGACGCCGAGATCTTCACCAAGGGCCCGACCCTGTCGTCGATGGGCTGGGGCGATCATGTCGGCGTCCGCGCCGACAGCTCTTGGAACAATCCGGAGCCCGAAATCGTCCTGCTGTGCGACGGCGCCGGCCAGATCCGGGGCGCGTCGCTGGGCAACGACGTCAATCTGCGCGACTTCGAGGGCCGCTCGGCCCTGCTGCTCAGCAAGGCCAAGGACAACAACGCCAGCTGCGCCATCGGCCCGTTCTTCCGCCTGTTCGACGACGGTTTCAGCCTCGACGACGTGCGCTCGGCCGAGGTCGAGCTGAAGATCACCGGCCGCGACAACTTCGTGCTCGACGGCAGGTCGAACATGAGCCTGATCAGCCGCGACCCCGCCGTGCTGGCCGGCCAGGCCCACGGCAAGCAGCACCAGTATCCGGACGGCTTCGTCCTGTTCCTGGGCACCATGTTCGCGCCGATCCAGGACCGCGACGCGCCCGGCCAGGGCTTCACGCACAAGGTCGGCGACCGCGTCCGCGTCTCGACGCCGAAGCTGGGCGTGCTCGAGAACGAGGTCACCACCTGCGACCAGGCCAAGCCCTGGACCTTCGGCATCTCGGCCCTGATCCGCAATCTGGCCGGCCGCGGTCTGCTCTGATCAGCGCCGCCTTGCTCCAATCCCTCTTGTCACGGTCGTAAGCAGCATGTCCTCAGCCATCTATCCCAGCCTGAAGGGCAAGCGCGTCGTCATCACCGGCGGCGGATCCGGCATCGGCGCCGGCCTCGTCGCCGGCTTTGTCCGCCAAGGGGCCGAGGTGATCTTCCTCGACATCGTCGATGAGGATTCCAACGCCCTGGTCGCCCAGCTGTCGGACGGCGCGGCGATCGCGCCGGTCTACAGGCGTTGCGACCTGATGGACCTGGCGGGGCTCAAGGCTGTCCTGGCCGAGATCGGCGACATCGACGTGCTGGTCAACAACGCCGGCAATGACGACCGCCACAGCCTGGCCGATCTGACGCCGGAATACTGGGACAACCGCATCGGCGTGAATCTGCGCCACATGGTGTTCGCGGCCCAGGCGGTCGCGCCGGGCATGGCCCGGCGCGGCGGCGGCGCGATCATCAATTTCGGCTCGATCAGCTGGCACCTGGGTCTGGAGGACCTGGTCCTCTACGAAACGGCGAAGGCCGGCATCGAGGGCATGACCCGGGCGCTGGCCCGCGAACTGGGTCCCGACGACATCCGCGTCACCTGCGTGGTGCCCGGCAACGTCAAGACCAAGCGCCAGGAGAAGTGGTACACGCCCGAAGGCGAGGCCGAGATCGTCAAGGCCCAGTGCCTGAAGGGCCGCATCCTGCCCGACAATGTCGCCGCGCTGGTGCTGTTCCTGGCCTCGGACGACGCTTCGCTGTGCACCGGCCACGAGTATTGGATCGACGCCGGTTGGCGGTGACCGGCGCGGCCGCGAGCGCGT
The DNA here is from genome assembly GCF_000372645.1 of Caulobacter vibrioides OR37. Classification (GTDB taxonomy): domain Bacteria; phylum Pseudomonadota; class Alphaproteobacteria; order Caulobacterales; family Caulobacteraceae; genus Caulobacter; species Caulobacter vibrioides_E. The sequence goes on from NZ_APMP01000031.1 coordinate 22,653, forward strand.
TGGGGCTTCCATGGAGGCCTTCGCCGCCTTATCGAACGGCCAACATCGGTTTTACGGAGAACGGTCGAGCATGAACGCCGTCACCTGCGTCTGGGATCTGAAGGCCACCCTGGGCGAGGGCCCGATCTGGTATGACGACAGCCTGTGGTTCGTCGACATCAAGAGCCACAAGATCCACAACTACAACCCGGCCACCGATGAGCGCTTCAGCTTCGACGCGCCGGAGCCGGTGACGTTCATCGCCCCGTTGGCCCCGAACGCCCGCGCCGGCTTTGTCGTCGGCCTGAAAAGCGGCCTGCACCGCTTCCACCCGGTGATGGGCGGCTTCAAGCCGCTGATCCAGGTGGAGTCGGCCGAACTGAACAACCGTCCCAACGACGCGACCGTCGATCATGGCGGCCGCCTGTGGTTCGGCACCATGCACGATGACGAAGAGGCCAAGAGCGGCTCGCTTTACCGCATGGACTCCACCGGCGTGGCACGGATGGACAAGGACATCTGCATCACCAACGGCCCGTGCGTCTCGCCCGACGGCAAGACCCTCTACCACACCGACACCCTGGAAAAGATCATCTGGGCGTATGACCTCGCCGAGGACGGGACGCTGTCGAACAAGCGCGGCTTCGTGAACTTCCAGGGCGAAAACGCGGTCTATCCGGACGGATCGGTGGTTGATTCGGAAGGCTATCTATGGACCGCCCTGTGGGGCGGCTTCGGCGTCGTCCGCATCTCGCCCGCCGGCGAACTGGTGGCCCGCATCGAACTGCCGGCGCCCAACGTGACCAAGCCCTGCTTCGGCGGGCCCGATCTGAAGACGCTTTACTTCACCACCGCCCGCAAGGGCCTGAGCGACGAGACCCTGGCCCAGTACCCACTGTCCGGCGGTCTGTTCGGCGTTCGGGTCGACGTCGCGGGCCAGCCCCAACACGAGGTTCGCCTTGTCTGAACGCACGCCCCGCCGGTTCCGGTCCCGCGATTGGTTCGATAACCCCGACCACATCGACATGACCGCGCTCTATCTGGAGCGCTTCATGAATTACGGGATCACGCCGGAGGAGCTGCGAAGCGGCAAGCCGATCATCGGCATCGCCCAGACCGGCAGCGACATCTCGCCCTGCAACCGCATCCACCTGGACCTCGTCCAGCGGGTGCGGGACGGGATCCGCGACGCCGGGGGCATCCCCATGGAGTTTCCGGTCCATCCGATCTTCGAGAACTGCCGTCGTCCGACGGCGGCGCTGGACCGGAACCTCTCCTATCTGGGTCTCGTCGAGACCCTGCACGGCTACCCGATCGACGCCGTGGTGCTGACCACCGGCTGCGACAAGACCACCCCGGCGGGGATCATGGCCGCCACGACGGTCAACATCCCGGCCATCGTCCTTTCGGGCGGTCCGATGCTGGACGGCTGGCACGAGGGCGAGCTGGTCGGCTCGGGCACGGTGATCTGGCGCTCGCGCCGCAAGCTGGCGGCCGGCGAGATCACGGAAGAAGAGTTCATCGACCGCGCCGCCAGCTCGGCGCCGTCGGCGGGCCACTGCAACACCATGGGTACGGCCTCGACCATGAATGCGGTGGCCGAGGCGCTGGGCCTGTCGCTGACCGGCTGCGCGGCCATTCCCGCCCCGTACCGCGAGCGCGGCCAGATGGCCTACAAGACCGGCCAACGGATCGTCGACCTGGCCTATGAGGACGTCAAACCGCTCGACATCCTCACCAAGAAGGCCTTCGAGAACGCCATCGCCCTGGTGGCGGCGGCCGGCGGCTCGACCAACGCCCAGCCGCACATCGTGGCCATGGCCCGTCACGCCGGCGTCGAGATCACCGCCGACGACTGGCGCGCGGCCTACGACATCCCGCTGATCGTCAACATGCAGCCGGCCGGCAAGTACCTGGGCGAGCGCTTCCACCGGGCCGGCGGCGCGCCGGCGGTGCTGTGGGAGCTGCTCCAGAACGGCCGCCTGCACGGCGACGTCCTGACCGTCACCGGCAAGACCATGGGCGAGAACCTGCAGGGCCGCGAGACCAGCGACCGCGAGGTGATCTTCCCCTACCACCAGCCGCTCGCCGAAAAGGCCGGCTTCCTGGTGCTGAAGGGCAACCTGTTCGACTTCGCGATCATGAAGTCCAGCGTCATCGGCGCCGACTTCCGCGCGCGCTACCTGTCGGAGCCCGGCAAGGAGGGCGTCTTCGAGGCCCGCGCCATCGTGTTCGACGGCTCGGACGACTATCACAAGCGGATCAACGACCCGGCCCTCAAGATCGACGAGCGCTGCATCCTGGTGATCCGCGGCGCCGGCCCGATCGGCTGGCCCGGCTCGGCCGAGGTCGTCAACATGCAACCGCCGGATCACCTCTTGAAGAAGGGGATCATGAGCCTGCCCACCCTGGGCGACGGCCGCCAGTCGGGCACGGCCGACAGCCCTTCGATCCTGAACGCCTCGCCCGAGAGCGCGGTGGGTGGCGGCCTGTCGTGGCTGCGCACCGGCGACACGATCCGCATCGACCTCAACACCGGCCGCTGCGACGCCCTGGTGGACGAGGCGACCATCGCCGAGCGCAAGAAGGAGGGCATTCCCGCCACGCCGGCGACCATGACGCCCTGGCAGGAGATCTACCGCGCCCACACCGGCCAGCTCGAGACCGGCGGGGTGCTGGAGTTCGCGGTCAAGTACCAGGACCTGGCCTCCAAGCTGCCCCGGCACAATCACTAGAGCGTAATAGCCGAAAGTGTGAGCGGTTTCGGCGGTTACCACGCTCTAAATATTTGATTTAGAGCCTTATTTTTCTGCTCGAATGATTCCATTCAAGCGGATAAGGCTCTAAGGACAAAAGCCCCCGGAGCGATCCGGGGGCTTTCTTCTTGGCCCCTGGCCTTGTCGGGCGCGGCTTGCGAGGATGCCTCCGGGAGGGTCCCGCCTTGCAAGATTTCGAGCCCCTTGTCGTCGCCGCGCGCCAGGCCCGGACCGCCGGCCATCCCGACCAGGCCCGCGACCTCTACGCCAAGGCCGCCGAGCGGGCTCGCGCCGCCGGCGCCGCCGCGCCGCTGGCTCATGCGCTGCGTCACATCTCGGATCTGGATCGCGAGGCCGGCCAGGCCGAGGGGGCGCTGATCGCCGCCGACGAGGCCGTCGGCCTCTATCGCGCCAGCCCGGACGCCACGCCGCTGGACCTCGCCAACGCCCTGCGGCTGTCGGCCCTGGCGCGCGAGGCCTTGGGACGCCCCGCGGTCGACCTGTGGCGCGAGGCCGGCGCGCTCTATCTGGCCGCCGACGTCGAGGCTGGCGTGGAGGAGGCCGAAAGACGACTGGGCGTCCGGCTCAGCGGCCGATGACCGGGCGTCTCGGTAAACAAGCTTGACCACTCCAAGGGGATTAAGAAATCCCTAAAAAACTTGCGGTCAATTGTAAAATTCTCTTCTCGGTTGAAACTCAAAATGAGGCTATGGTGATTGCCCTAAGGGGAATTACTTAGCGCGGACGGCATGTTGTCGGTGAGCCAGGCCTTAGAGGAACGCAAGGAGTCGCCGGCCCTGGTGGTCGTGACGACGGCGTTTCAACTCGCCCTGGTGGTGCTGGTCTGGCTGCTGGCCCTGGTTCCGGCGGCGGTGGCCGCCTTAACGATGTTCGCGATCAAGACCTTGGGCGGCGTTTTGTCCGCCTGGTCTGTCAGGCCCCGCGAAGACTGAGGCCATTACCCGACGACGTCGCGTAAGCCGGCCCTCCTCTGCTATCGAGGAGGCGCGGGCCTGAGTCTCGCCCGCCAGCAGCGGTCGCCTGAACCACCGCTTGCGCGCTGATACCGGTAACACTAAGGTCGCCGGCAACTAGAGGTCCGACAAGGACCATAGGCATCAAAGCGGGCCACGCGGCCCAACGGGGAGGACACCTGTGGCTTCAGTTTCCAACGCCGGTCCCAGCGCGGGGATGAGCGCCGAGGGCGCGAAGGTCAATATGGCCTTCGTGGCCGCGATCGTCGCCGTCGCCACCATCGGCGGCTTCATGTTCGGCTACGACAGCGGCGTCATCAACGGCACCCAGACGGGCCTGAAGGCCGCCTTCAACCTGACCGAGGCCGGCGAGGGCCTCAACGTCGCCGCCATCCTGCTGGGCTGCGCGTTCGGCGCGTTCGCGGCGGGCCGCCTGGCCGACGTCTGGGGCCGCCGCACGGTGATGATCATCTCGGCCCTGCTGTTCGTGATCAGCGCCCTGGGCACCGGCGCGGCCCACACCTCGCTGGTCTTCGTGCTGTTCCGCCTGGTCGGCGGCCTGGGCGTCGGCGCCGCCTCGGTGCTGTGCCCGGTCTACATCTCGGAAGTCACCCCGGCCAATATCCGCGGCCGCCTGTCGTCCGTGCAGCAGATCATGATCATCATCGGTCTGACCGGCGCCTTCCTGGCCAACTACGCCCTGGCCCACACCGCCGGCAGCTCGACCGCGACCTTCTGGCTGGGCCTGCCGGCCTGGCGCTGGATGTTCTGGATGCAGGTCATCCCGGCCGGCGTCTTCTTCCTCTGCCTGCTGGGCATCCCCGAGAGCCCCCGCTACCTGGTCGCCAAGGGCCAGGACGCCAAGGCCGAGGCGATCCTGTCGCGCCTGTTCGGCGAAGGCCAAGGCGCCAAGAAGGTCGCGGAAATCCGCGCCTCGCTGGCGGCCGACCACCAGCCCAAGTTCTCGGACCTGCTGGACCCGGTGACCAAGAAACTGCGCGTCATCCTCTGGGCCGGCCTGGTCCTGGCCGTGTTCCAGCAGCTGGTCGGCATCAACATCGTCTTCTACTACGGCTCGGTGCTGTGGCAGTCGGTGGGCTTCACCGAGGACGACAGCCTGAAGATCAACATCCTGTCGGGCTCGCTGTCGATCCTGGCCTGCCTGGCCACCATCGCCCTGATCGACAGGATCGGCCGCAAGCCGCTGCTGCTGATCGGCTCGGCCGGCATGGCCGTGACCCTGGGCGTGATGACCTGGTGCTTCTCGACCGCCACCGTGGTCAACGGCGCCCTGCACCTGGATCCCAGCGTCGGCCCGATCGCCTTGGTCGCCGCCAACCTCTACGTGATCTTCTTCAACCTCTCCTGGGGCCCGGTCATGTGGGTGATGTTGGGCGAGATGTTCCCCAACCAGATGCGCGGCTCGGCCCTGGCCGTCTGCGGCTTCGCCCAATGGATCGCCAACTTCGCGATCTCGTTCAGCTTCCCGATCATGAAGAAGGCCAGCCTGCCGGCGACCTACGGCTTCTACGCCGTCTGCGCCGTGGTCTCCTACTTCCTGGTTCAGAAGCTGATCCACGAGACCCGCGGCCGCGAGCTCGAGGCAATGGAAGGTTAGAGCGTGATAGCCGAAAGTGTAAGCGGTTTCGGCGGTTATCACGCTCTAAATGTTTGATTTAGAGCCTTATTTTTCCGCTCGAATGATTCCATTCGAGCGGATAAGGCTCTAGGCGCGTCGGTTCCTCCCCGCATCGCGGGGGAGCATCTTGGTCAAAAAGCGCCCGGAGGCCTCGGCTTCCGGGCGCTTTCTTTTGCGCGGACACCTGAATGACACCGCCGGACCAACCTGGCCCGAGCCCGACAAACACGTCCGCGTCCGGAAGCCCCCCGCCCGCCAGTCGGCGCGGCTTCGAAACTTCCGATACCGGGCCCTGGACTAGAGCGTGACAGCCGAAAGGGTAAGCGGTTTCAGCGGTTATCACGCTCTAAATGTTTGATTTATAGCCTTATTTTTTCGCTCGAATGATTCTATTCGAGCGGATAAGGGTCGAGGGTCGAGGCCTCTAAAGACGCCTCAGCCCAGCAGATGGCGCATGGTCTGGGCGACCACCTGGGTCAGGGCGGCGCGGTTGGCCGCCGGCGCGTCGGCCTCGTGGACCAGCAGGCCTTCGAAGAGCAGGCCCACCACGTCGCTGCGGGCCTGGAGCTCGGCCTCGCTCCATTCCGGCCTGCGATTGGTTTCGAGCATCGTCTTGGCTCGGACGACCGCTTCCTCGACCGCCGCGTGTTGGAATTGCATGAGTCACACCCGAAATAGGGGGCGTCGCCCTTGACGTCGCCCCTTCGATGCCCGAAATGAGAATGAACGTTCATTCTCATTGGGCTGGACTTAGGCCCCGGTTTATCGCAAGTCAAGTCGTCCTCGCGTCCGGTTCGCCGCCTACACGGAATCTTCATGCCGCGCTTCGTCCCTACCGGGATTTTCCAATGACCGACGAGATCGCTCCGGAAACGCCGGCGGGCCGTCCCTCGCCGGAATCGCGTCGCCAGCAGATCCTGGACGCCGCCTGCGACCAGGTGCGCCAGCGCGGGTTCCACGGCGCCAGCATGGCCGACATCGCCAAGGCCGCCGGCCTCAGCGTCGGCCAGATCTACCGCTACTTCGAGAACAAGGAAGCGATCATCGCCGCCATCGTCGCCCAGGACCTGGCCGAGATGCGCGACAAGTTCGCCGAAATGGAAAGCCAGCCGGGCACCCTGCTGGACGCGCTGGACGACCACCTGCCCGACGCCCTCGACAAGTGCCTGGACCCCGGCCGCGCCGCCCTGGCGCTGGAAGTGCTGGCCGAGGCCGCGCGCAATCCGAAGGTCGCCGCCATCGTCCGCGCCGCCGACGCCCAGGAACGCGCCCTGGCCAAGACCATGATGGAGCGCAATCGCCATCCCGACTGGAGCGAGTCCGAGTTCCAGGCCCGCTGCGAGGTGGTGGGACTGGTCTTCGACGGCCTCTTGATGCGCGGCATCAACCACCCGGACATCGACCGCCCGGCGGTCACCCAGGTGCTGCGCGCGACCATGCGCTATCTGCTGAGCTGAAAACGCCCGGTCCGAAGCGGGACTTTCGACACGCCGTTTTCACCAAATGCCGGTTGAAATGCGCGGGCGGGATGACATTTCCGTAAGGTCAGCGAAAACCGGTCGCGACGGAGGTTGACTCCGATCAGCGCCGTACCTATGTGCAGCCGACTTGAGAATGAACGTTCATTCTCACTTTGTTTATCATGCTGGACGCGTCAAGGGTAACAGCCCGCGCGGCCGCCGCATTCCGGGGTCAAACATGCAATTCCAACGCTCGGCCGTGACGACGGCCGTGGGACTCGCCGCCATCGCCCTCACGCTCGCCGCGTGCGGCAAAGGCCAAGGAGCCGGCGGCGCCGGCATGGGCATGGGCGGTCCGGCCGAGGTCGGCTATATCGTCGTCCAGCCCCAGAGCGTCGGCCTGACCACCGAGCTGGCCGGCCGCACCTCGGCCTATCTGGTCTCGGACGTGCGCCCGCAGGTGGGCGGGGTGATCAAGTCGCGCCTGTTCCAGGAGGGCTCGATCGTCCACGCGGGCCAGTCGCTGTACCAGATCGACCCGGCCACCTATCAGGCCACCTATAACAGCGCCGTCGCCGCCCTGGCCCAGGCCCAGGCCCAGGCGACCAGCGCCAAGCTGAAGGCCGACCGCTACAGGACCCTGGTCGAGACCGGCGCGGTGTCCAAGCAGGACAATGACGACGCCCAGGCCGCCGCGCTGCAGACGGCCGCCGCCGTCGCCGTGCAGAAGGCCGCCGTCGACAACGCCCGCATCAACCTGAACTACACCAAGGTCGCCGCGCCGATCTCGGGCCGCATCGGCAAGAGCTCGGTCACGCCGGGCGCGCTGGTCACGGCCAGCCAGGCCACGGCCCTGGCCACCGTGCAGGACCTGTCGAAGATCTATGTCGACGTCACCCAGACCTCGGCCGAGCTGCTGAAGCTCAAGGAGCAGTTCGCCAGCGGCAAGCTGGGCAAGGCCGGCTCGACCTCGGTCAGCCTGAAGCTCGAGGACGGTTCGACCTATCCGCTGGCGGGCTCGCTGGAGTTCTCTGACATCACCGTCGATCCGGGCACCGGCGCGGTCGGCCTGCGCGCGGTGTTCCCGAACCCGAATGGCGCGCTGCTGCCGGGCATGTACGTCCACGCCGTCCTGACCCAGGGCGTCGCCTCGGGCGGCGTGCTGGTGCCGCAGACCGCGATCCAACGCGATCCCAAGGGCAATGCGATGGTCAGCGTGGTCGGGGCCCAGGGCGCCGAGCCGCGCCCGGTCACGCTGGGCCAGACGGTCGGCGACAAGTGGCTGGTCACCGGCGGCCTGAAGCCCGGCGACAAGGTCATCACCGAGGGCCTGCAGAAGCTGCGCCCCGGCGTTCCGATCAAGCCGGTCCCGGCGGGTTCGGCGCCCGCCGCCCAAACCGCCCCTTCGGCCAAGCGCTAAGGCCAGGTTCCGATGCTTTCCCGTTTCTTCATCGACCGGCCCATCTTCGCGTGGGTCATCGCCATCGTGATCATGCTGGCCGGGGCGCTCGCCATCCGGACCCTGCCGGTCGCGCAATATCCAGATATCGCCCTGCCGCAGGTGTCGATCACCGCCGTCTATCCCGGCGCCTCGGCCAAGACGGTCGAGGACAGCGTCACCCAGGTCATCGAACAGAAGATGAAGGGCCTGGACGGCCTGGAATACATGTCGTCGACCAGCGACAGCTCGGGCACGGCCACCATCACCCTGACCTTCAAGGCCGGCGCGAACATCGACATCGCCCAGGTGCAGGTGCAGAACAAGCTGCAGACGGCCACCGCGCTGCTGCCGCAGGAGGTTCAGCAACAGGGCCTGACCGTCGCCAAGGCGGCGCGTAACTTCATGATGGTCGTGGGCCTCTATTCGGAGGACCCCAAGACCACCAACACCGACCTCGCCGACTATCTGGCCTCCAACATCCAGGACCCGCTGAGCCGCATCGACGGTGTCGGCGACATGCAGCTGTTCGGCGCGCAATACGCCATGCGCATCTGGCTGGATCCGCAAAAGCTGGCCAGCTTCGGCCTGACCCCGGCGGACGTCGCCAACGCCATCAAGGCTCAGAACGCCCAGGTCTCGGCCGGCCAGCTGGGCGGCGCGCCGAACCTGCCGGGCACCGGCCTGAACGCCACCATCACCGCCCAGTCGCGCCTGCAGACCCCCGAACAGTTCCGCGCCATCATCCTGAAGAACAGCACGGGCGGGGCCACGGTGCGCCTGGGCGACGTCGCCCGGGTCGAGCTGGGCGCCGAGAACTACGTCTCCGTGGCCAAGTTCAACGGCCACCCGGCCGCCGGCCTGGCCGTCAAGCTGGCCCCCGGCGCCAACGCGCTGAACACCGCCAAGGCCGTGAAGGCCAAGATGGCTCAGCTCGAGAAGAACTTCCCGGCCAGCTACAAGTACGTCGTCCCCTACGACTCGACGCCGTTCGTGAAGCTGTCGATCGAGGAAGTGGTCAAGACGCTGATCGAAGCCATCGTGCTGGTGTTCATCGTCATGTTCCTGTTCCTGCAGAACTGGCGCGCGACCCTGATCCCGACGATCGCCGTGCCCGTCGTGCTTCTGGGCACGTTCGGCGTGCTGGCGGCCTTCGGCTACTCGATCAACACCCTGACCATGTTCGGCCTGGTGCTGGCCATCGGCCTGCTGGTCGACGACGCCATCGTCGTGGTCGAGAACGTCGAGCGGGTGATGTCCGAAGAGGGCCTCTCGCCCGTCGAGGCCACCCGCAAGTCGATGAACGAGATCACGGGCGCCCTGATCGGCATCGCCCTGGTGCTGGCCGCGGTGTTCGTGCCCATGGCCTTCTTCGGCGGCTCGCAGGGCGTGATCTACCGGCAGTTCTCGATCACCATCGTCTCGGCCATGGCCCTGTCGGTGGTCGTCGCCCTGGTCCTCACCCCCGCCCTCTGCGCCACGCTGCTGAAGCCGATCGAGAAGGGCCATCACGACGAAAAGACCGGCTTCTTCGGCTGGTTCAACCGCAGCTTCAACGACCTGTCGTCTCGCTATCAGGGCTCGGTCCGGGGCATCCTGGGCAAGAGCGGCCGCTACATGGCCGTCTACGCCGCGATCATCGTGGCCATGGGCCTGCTGTTCGTCCGCCTGCCCAGCGCCTTCCTGCCGGATGAGGACCAGGGGATCATGATCACCCTCGTCCAGCTGCCGGCCGGCGCGCCCGAGGAAAAGACCCTGGCCGTGCTGGACAAGGTGCGCGAGCACTTCCTGGTCGGCGAGAAGAACGCCGTGCAGTCTGTGTTCACCGTCTCGGGCTTCAGCTTCGCCGGCGCGGGCCAGAACGCCGGTCTGGCCTTCGTCCGCCTCAAGGACTTCGACCATCGCAAGGCCGGGCCGCTGAAGGCCCAGGCCGTGGCCGGTCGCGCCATGGCGGCGTTCAGCCAGATCCGCGACGCCATGGTGTTCGCGGTGATCCCGCCGGCCGTGCCGGAACTGGGCACCTCGTCGGGCTTCGACTTCCAGCTGCAGGATATCAGCGGCGTCGGCCACGACACCCTGATGCAGGCCCGGAACATGATGCTGGGCATGGCCTCGAAGGACCCGAACCTGGTGGGCGTGCGCCCCAACGGCCAGGACGACACCCCGCAGCTGAAGATCGAGGTCGACCAGGCCAAGGCCGGCGCCATGGGCCTGACCACCGCCGACATCAACAGCGCGCTCAGCTCGGCCTGGGGCGGGACCTATGTGAACGACTTCATCGACCGCGGTCGCGTGAAGAAGGTCTACATGCAGGCCGACGCCCCCTACCGCATGACGCCGGAAGACCTGAACCGCTGGTACGTGCGCAACAGCAGCGGCCAGATGGTCGCCTTCCCGGCCTTCGCCACCGCGTCGTGGACCTACGGCTCGCCGCGCCTGGAGCGCTATAACGGTCTGTCGTCGATGAACATCCAGGGCGCCCCGGCCCCGGGCAAGAGCTCGGGCCAGGCCATGGACGCGATGGAAAAGCTGGCCGCCAAGCTGCCGCCCGGCATCGGCTTCGAATGGACCGGCCTGTCGGCCCAGGAACGCGAGTCCGGCAACCAGGCTCCGGCCCTGTACGCCATCTCGATCCTGGTCGTGTTCCTGCTGCTGGCCGCTCTTTACGAGAGCTGGTCGATCCCGCTGGCGGTGATCATGGTCATTCCGCTGGGCGTCGTCGGCGCCCTGCTGGCCACCTTCGCCCGCGGTCTCAGCAACGACATCTACTTCCAGGTCGGCCTGCTGACGACCATGGGCCTGGCGTCCAAGAACGCCATCCTGATCGTCGAGTTCGCCAAGGACCTGTACGAGAAGGGCCTGTCCCTGATCGACGCCACCCTGGAAGCGGTCCGCATCCGTCTGCGTCCGATCATCATGACATCGCTGGCCTTCGTCTTCGGCGTGCTGCCCCTGGCGATTTCCAACGGGGCGGGGTCCGGGGCCCAGCACGCCATCGGCACCGGCGTGATCGGCGGGATGCTGTCGGCCACCCTGCTGGCGATCTTCTTCGTCCCGCTGTTCTTCGTGGTGGTCGAGAAGGTCTTCAAACCCAAGCACGCCGGTCATGACGCGGCGGTCGCCCAGCAGGGCGGCGAGGCGTCGTCGACGGAGGCCCACTGATCATGCTGCGTAACCTTTCCCTGATCCTCGTCGCCTCCACGGCGGTCGGCGCCTGCACCCTGGCGCCCAAGTACGAGCGGCCGGCCTTGCCGGTGGCCCAGACCTGGTCGACGCCGACGCCGGAGCCGGCGACCTCGGTCACCGCCGCCGACCTCGACTGGCGCCAGGTGCTGGTCGATCCGCGCCTGCAAGGCGTGGTCGACCTGGCCCTGAAGCAGAACCGCGACCTGCGCGTGGCGGTGCTGAACATCGAGAAGGCCCGCGCCCAGTACGGCGTCCAGCGCTCGGCCCTGTTCCCGGGCGTCAACGCCGTGGGCAGCGAGACCCGGAGCCGCACGCCGGCCGTGGTCTCGCAGACCGGCAAGGCTTTCGACACCGAGGTCTACACCGCCTCGGTCGGCTTCACGGCCTATGAGCTGGACCTGTTCGGCCGTGTCCGCAGCCTGAACGCCTCGGCGCTGCAGAGCTATCTGGCCACCGAGGAGACCAGCCGCTCGGTGCGCGTCAGCCTGATCGCCGAGACCGCCAACGCCTGGCTGACCCTGGCCGCCGATCAGGATCGCCTGGCCCTGGCCAAGGACACGCTGGCGACCCGCGAGGAGTCGTTGCGCCTGACCCAGCAGCGGTTCGATGGCGGCGCGGGCTCGGCCCTCGACCTGCGCAACGCCCAAACCCTGGCGGAGACGGCGCGTTCGGACGTGGCGACCTACACCGCCCAGGTCGCCCAGGACCGCAACGCCCTGGTGCTGCTGGCCGGCGCGGACGTGCCCGCCAATCTGCTGCCGTCCGGCGGGATCCAGACGGCCAATATCCTGGCCGACCTGCCCGCGGGCCTGCCGTCGGACGTGCTGACGCGTCGTCCCGACGTCCTGGCCGCCGAGCATCAGCTGCGGGGCGCCAACGCCAATATCGGCGCGGCCCGCGCGGCCTTCTTCCCGCGCATCAGCCTGACCGGCTCGACGGGCACGACCAGCACCGACCTGGACGGCCTGTTCAAGAGCGGTACGGGGACCTGGAGCTTCACGCCCCAGATCAGCCTGCCGATCTTCGCCGGCGGGGCCAATGTCGCCAATCTGAGCAGCGCCAAGACCAGCCGCGACATCGCCGTGGCGACCTATGAGAAGACCGTCCAGACGGCCTTCCGCGAGGTCTCCGACGCCCTGTCGGTGCGTAACACCATCACCGACCAGGTCTCGGCCCAGGAACGTCTGGTGGTCGCGGCCGCCGACAGCCAACGCCTGTCGCAACAGCGCCGCGACGCCGGCCTGGACAGCGCCCTGACCCTGCTGGACGCCCAGCGCTCGCTGTACGCGGCCCAGCAGGGCCTGATCACCGCGCGCCTGGCCCGGGCCAGCAACCTCGTCACCCTCTACAAGGCCCTCGGCGGCGGCGCTCCGGCGACCTGATCCGAAGACCTGAAAGCCTTCCCCGGCGACGGTCGGGGAAGTTCGCTGACCATCATCCCCCCACCCCCCGATGGTCACGAACGGAACGGGCGCGCTCCTCCCCCCCATCCCTGGAGGCGCCCGTTCCACCTTCCCTGGCGGACCGCGCCTCTCCGGGAATCTCCTACAGCGGCAGTTGCACGGTGCTCTTGACCTCTTCCAGCACCGCATAGGTCCGCGTCTCGCGCACGCCCGGCATCTTGACCAGGATGTCGCCCAGGAAGTTGCGATAGGCCTCCATGTCGCGCACGCGGGCCTTGATCAGGTAGTCGAACCCGCCGGCCACCATGTGGCACTCCAGGATCTCGGGCGCGCGCCGCACCGCCGAGGCGAAGTCCTCGAAGGTCTCGCCCGTCGTACGCTCCAGCACCACCTCCACGAAGATCAGCAGGGCCCTGCCGACCTTGGCCGGGTCCAGCAGCGCGACGTAGCCGGTGATGAAGCCGCGCTCGCGCAGCCGGCGCACGCGGTCGAAGGTGGCCGCCGGCGACAGGTTGCAGCGCTTGGCCAACTCGGCGTTGGTGATCCGGCCATCGGCCTGCAGAACCTTCAACAGGCGACGATCGGTGTCATCCAGAGCGGAGATGGTCATCGAGAATTTTCTCCGAAGAAGCTTCGAAAAATAACGCTAACAAACGAAGCACATTCGAATAGCTTAGCGTTACACCTTCGATCGTTCCAGCCCCGCTTGGCGCCGCTCTCCTCCCTTGGGCGCCGGCGATACAGCCAGCCGCTGTCGGGCGGAACACACGCGACGCTCGCCCCTCTCCCCCTCAAGGGCGTCGCGCTAGAGAGGAAGGGGCGCGGCACTACTACCCCCCCCCCCAGCGCGCGCTCCTTCCTCCCTCCCCTCTTTCGAAGCATTCTCGAACGCGGCCGCGCGCGCCGGCGCGGCGTTGGAGCGAACGAAGATTTCCGGCGCTTTTTCCGAAGAACATCCGACGCCACAGGCCAACAAACGAAGCACCTTTGGCCTAAGTCACGTTAGACCGATGATATTCTAATCACGGGACCAACCATGACCAACTGGGCTGACTGGGACTCTCTGGACGACGGCAAGTATCGCGACGAAGCGGCGGTGATCGCCGACCTGCTGGCCAGGAAGCCGCTGTCCAGCGAGGACCGCGCGGCCGTCCGGGCCGAGGCCGAGGCCTTGGTCCGCGGCGCCCGCCGCAGCGTCCGCAAGCAGGGCGTGGTCGAAAGCTTCCTGCAGGAGTTCAGCCTGGGCACCCGCGAGGGCCTGGCCCTGATGTGCCTGGCCGAGGCCCTGCTGCGCACCCCCGACGACGAGACGCGCGACCGCCTGATCGCCGAGAAGATCGGCTCGGCCGACTGGGCCTCGCACCTCGGCGGCTCCGACAGCCTGTTCGTCAACGCCTCGACCTGGGGCCTGATGCTGACCGGCAAGATCGTCGAGCCCGACGCCGAGGCCCAGAAGGACCTGCCCGGCTTCATCAAGAAGCTGGCCGGGCGCATCGGCGAGCCGGTGATCCGCGCCGCCGTCGGCCAGGCCATCCGCATCATGGGCGAACAGTTCGTCCTGGGACGGACGATCGAGGCCGCGATCAAGCGCGCCGCGAACGAGGCGACCATGTGCTCGTTCGACATGCTGGGCGAAGGCGCCCGCACCGCCGCCGACGCCGCGCGCTACGAGAAGGCCTATGCCGACGCGATCGAGACCGTCGGCAAGCTGTCGAAGGGCGCGGGGCCGGAGAACGGCCACGGCGTGTCGGTCAAGCTCTCGGCGCTGTGCCCCCGCTACGAGGCCACGCACGAGGACCGCGTCTGGGAGGAGCTCTATCCCCGCACCCTGCGCCTGGCGAAGATCGCCGCCCGCCATGATCTCAACTTCACGATCGACGCCGAGGAAGCCGATCGCCTGGCCCTGTCGCTGAAGCTGCTGGACCGCCTGTGCCGCGAGCCCGAGCTCGGCGAATGGCGAGGCCTGGGCCTGGCCGTCCAGGCCTATCAGAAGCGCTGCGGCGAGGTGATCGCCCGCCTGACGGCCCTCTCCAAGGAGACCGGCCGCCGGCTGATGGTCCGCCTGGTCAAGGGCGCCTATTGGGACAGCGAGATCAAGCGCGCCCAGGTCGCCGGCCGTCCGGACTATCCAGTCTATACGACCAAGCCCGCCACCGACCTGTCGTACCTGGTCAACGCCAAGGCCCTGATCGACGGCGCTCCGCACCTCTACGCCCAGTTCGCCACCCACAACGCCCACACCCTGGCGGCCGTGGCGCGGATGGCCAAGAACGCCGGCGTCAAGATCGAGCACCAGCGTCTGCACGGCATGGGCGAGGCGCTCTACCAGGCCGCCGAGGAGCTGTATGACGGCGTCACCCTGCGCGCCTACGCCCCCGTCGGCGGCCACGAGGACCTGCTGCCCTATCTGGTCCGCCGCCTGCTGGAGAACGGCGCCAACACCAGCTTCGTCCACGCCCTGCTGGATGAACGGGTGCCGGTGGAAAAGGTCGTGGTCGATCCGATCGACGCGGTCGAGGCCCACCCCGATCGCCACGCCAAGATCCCGACGCCGATCGAGGTCTACGGCCCCCGCCGCCGCAACAGCGCCGGCCTCGATCTGTCGGTCAGGGCCGACCGCGCGCGCCTCGAAGCCTCGGTCGTCGTCCTGGACGCCGTGACCCTGTCGGCTGGTCCGCTGATCGACGGCAAGGTCGTGGCGGGCGGCGCGCCGCTGCCGGTGATCGCCCCGGCCAACGACCGCAAGGTGGTCGGCGCGGTCTCCGAGGCGCAGGCCCCGCAGATCGACGAAGCCTTCCGCCTGGCCCGCGCCGCGCAACCGGCCTGGGACCAGGCCGGCGGTCCCGCCCGCGCGCAGGTGCTGCGCGCCATGGCCGACGCGCTCGAGACCAATATCGACCGCCTGATCGCCATCCTGGCCCGCGAGGCCGGCAAGACGCTGAGCGATGGGATCGCCGAGGTCCGCGAGGCGGTCGACTTCTGCCGCTACTACGCGACCCTGGCCGAGGACCAGTTCGGCGAGGCCCAAGTTCTGAAAGGCCCGGTCGGCGAGACCAACAGCCTGCGCCTGGCCGGGCGCGGCGTCTTCGTCTGCATCAGCCCCTGGAACTTCCCGCTGGCCATCTTCACCGGCCAGATCGCCGCCGCCCTGGCCGCCGGCAACGCCGTGCTGGCCAAGCCCGCCGAACAGACCCCGCTGATCGCCTCGGAGGCCGTGAAGCTCTATCACGCCGCCGGCCTCGACCCGCGCCTGCTGGCCCTGCTGCCGGGTCGCGGCGAGACCGTCGGCGCGGCCCTGGTCGCCCACGAGGGCCTGGACGGCGTCGCCTTCACCGGCGGCACCGACACCGCCTGGCGGATCAACCAGACCCTGGCCGCGCGCCAAGGCCCGATCGTGCCGTTTATCGCCGAGACCGGCGGCCTGAACGGCATGTTCGTCGACACCACGGCCCAGCGCGAGCAAGTGATCGACGACGTGATCGTCAGCGCCTTCGGCTCGGCCGGCCAGCGTTGCTCGGCCCTGCGCCTGCTGTTCCTGCCCGAGGACACCGCCGACCACATCATCGACGGCCTGAAGGGCGCGATGGACGCGCTGGTGCTGGGCGACCCGGCCAAGGCTGTCACCGACGTCGGTCCGGTCATCGACGCCGAGGCCAAGGAGGCCCTGGTCGCCCACCAGGCGCGCCTGGCCAAGGACGCCAAGATCCTGCACGCCCTCGCCGCCCCGGCCGGCGGCACCTTCTTCGCCCCCGTCCTGGCCGAGATCCCCAGCGCCGACTTCCTGGAGCGCGAGGTGTTCGGCCCGATCCTGCACGTCGTCCGCTACAAGCCCGAACGCCTCGAGCAAGTGGCCGGCGCCCTGGCGGCGCGGCGCTACGGCCTGACCCTGGGCGTCCACTCGCGGATCGAGCGCTTCGCCGCCGACGTCCAGCGGCTGGTTCCGGCCGGCAACGCCTATGTCAACCGCTCGATGACCGGCGCGGTCGTCGGCGTCCAGCCGTTCGGCGGCGAGGGCCTGTCGGGCACCGGCCCCAAGGCCGGCGGCCCCCACGCCCTGCTGCGCTTCGCCGTGGAGCGCGCGGTCAGCGTCAACATCACCGCCCAGGGCGGCGACCCGGCGCTGCTGAATCTGTGATTTGACTCCGAAGGCCATGGACGAGACCCTTTCGTCCATGGCCGATGGTTTCGATATCCATGTCAGCGCTGAACGCGCCGCCAAGCTGAAGGCTTTGGCGGATCAGCTCGACATGTCCGCGGAAGATTACGCCGCCCTGCTCATCGACCGCGAAATCGACCAAGCCGCGCGGCCTTCGATCGATCCGGATCCCGCGATCGATCGCGCCATCCTCGACCACGCCAAGCGCACGAGCCAGTTCGCGTCATGGCCGGATGTGCGCGACGGCCTTCTCGCCCGCCATCGCCGCTAGAGCCCTTTCCGATCTGATTGATCCAATCAGATCGGATAAAAAGGGCTCTAAATCAAAAGTTTAGAGCATTTTCGATCCGATAACCGTTTCACACTTATCGGAAAATGCTCTAGTCGCCTGGCGCGCCCGATTTACCTCGCGGAGGCGGCCCGGCGCGATATCGAACGCCTGCATGACTGGCTGTTCGAGAAGAACCGGCACGCCGCCCTGCGATTGATCGAAGTCCTGCAAGATCACTTCGAGAGCCTGGCCGACTTCTCCGATCGGGGGCGCTCGATCGGCGAGGGCATCCGCGAGCTGGTCGTCCCGTTCGGCGGCTCGAACTCTGTGATCCGCTACGAGGTCGATCCGGACAGCGTCTTCATCGCCCGGATCTGGCATGGGTTGGAGAGACGCTAGAGCGTGATAGCCGAAAGTGTGAGCGGTTTCGGCGGTTATCACGCTCTAAATGTTTGATTTAGGGCCTTATTTTTCCGCTCGAATGATTCCATTCGAGCGGATAAGGCTCTAGACGACACGCTCCGGTCGTGGCCATCATCCCGCCGCCATCGGGTGGAGTTCCGAACCATGCGTTTCCTGCCGCGCGCCGTTGTCGCCGCCGCGCTCCTCGCGCCCGCCGTCGCGGCGGCGCAGGTCGGGCCGATCGTCGGGGACTGGTACGGGACGCTTCAGGCGCCAGGCGCGGCGCTGCCGCTCGTCTTCCACATCAAGGCCGACGGGACCGCGACGTTCGACAGCCCCGCCCAGCACGCCCTGGGCCTGGCCGCGACGGCGACCGTGGTCGACGGCAAGGTCAGCGTAACGCTGCAAGCTATCCACGCCGGATTTCAGGGGGCGGCCTCGGCCGACGGCAACAGCCTGACGGGCGTGTGGACCCAGGGCGACTTGCCGCTGACCATGACCCGCACGGCGCCGGCCGCCGCGCCGGCCCCGAAGCGTCCGCAAACGCCCAAGCCGCCCTTCCCCTATCGCGCCGAGGACGTCACCTACGTCAATCCGGCCTCGGGCCTGAAACTGGCCGGGACCCTGACCCTGCCGCGAGGCTCGGGCCCCTTCCCCGCCGTTCTGCTGATTACGGGCTCGGGCACGCAGGACCGCGACGGGACCGTCTTCGATCACAAGCCGTTCCTGCTGATCGCCGACGCCCTGACACGGCGCGGCGTGGCGGTGCTGCGCGTCGATGATCGCGGCGCGGGCGGATCGGAAGCCGGCGACATCGCCAAGGCGACCTCGGCGAGCTTCGCCACCGACGTCGCGGCGGGCGTCGCCTTCCTGCGCGGCCGCCAGGACATCGATCCGGCCCGCATCGGCCTGATCGGCCACAGCGAGGGTGGCATGATCGCGCCCCTGGTCGCGGCCCAGGACCCTCGCATCGCCTTCCTGGTTCTGATGGCCGCCCCCGGCGTCGATGGGGTGGAGCTGCTGTTGTCGCAGAACCGCGCCATCGCCGAGGCCTCCGGCGCGCCGCCCACGGCGGTCGAAGCGATGCTGAAGACCAAACGCGCCTGGTTCGAGGCCGCCCGCGACGCCCGGAACGAGGACGACGGCCGCGTCCGCCTGAACGCCGTGTTGGACCGCCAAGGCGCGCCGGTCGGCGCGCCAACGCGGGCCCAGGTTCTGAGCCTCGCGGCGCCCTGGTGGCATTACACCCTCAACACGCGGCCCGCGGACACTTTGAAACAGATCAAGGTTCCGGTCCTGGCGATCGGAGGCTCGAAGGACCTGCAGGTTCCAGCCGCCGCCAACCTGGCCGCGATCAAGACCGCCTTGGCCGGCGATCGGGACGTCACCACACGTGAGCTTCCCGGCCTGAATCACCTGCTCCAGACCGCCGGCACAGGGCTGCCAGACGAATACGGAACGATCGAGGAAACCATGGCTCCCGTCGCCCTGAGCACGATCGTCGACTGGACCGTGGCCCACGCGACCAAGAAATGACCGCCTCGCGCCGCCAGTTGCTCCACGGCCTAGCGGCGCTGCCCGCGCTCGGCGCGGCGGGTCCGGCGCCCAAGGGCTTCATCACGGCGCGGGACGGTCGCCTGAGCCTCGACGGCAAGCCCTATCGCTTCGTCGGCGCGAACCTCTGGTACGGGGCCTGGCTGGGCTCGGAAGGCCCCTCCGGCGACCGCGCGCGCCTGGCGCGGGAACTGGATCGGCTGAAGGCCCTGGGCGTCACCAATCTGCGCGTCCTGGGCGCGGGCGAGCGCTCGCCGGCCAAGGCCGCCGTCGCGCCCACGGTGCAGGAGACGCCCGGCGTCTATGACGAGGCGCTGCTGCGCGGCCTCGACACGCTGCTGGCCGAGCTGGCGCTTCGCGACATGAAGGCGGTGATCTATCTGAACAACTTCTGGGACTGGTCGGGCGGGATGCCGGCCTATCTGAACTGGGCGGGCGACGGCCCCTGGTTCCAGGCGGGAGACCCCAACCATCCGTGGCCGGAATATGCGGACTATTCGGCCCGTTTCTATGGCGACGCCAAGGCCAACGCGCTGTTTCGCCGCTACCTGCGCGCCCTGGTCGGCCGTCGCAACAGCGTGACCGGCAAGGCCTATCGCGACGACCCGACGATCATGGCCTGGCAGCTGGCCAACGAGCCGCGCCCGGGCGGCAGCGAGGCGTTCGGACTGGCCAACCTGCCCGCCTATTACCGCTGGATCGCCGACACCTCGGCGATCATCAAGACCCTCGACCCGCGCCACCTGGTCTGCACCGGAAGCGAGGGGGCCGTGGGCTGCCTGGAGCGCGAGGCTTGCGTGGTCGAGGCCCACAGGCCCGCGACGATCGACTACGTCACCTTGCATGTCTGGCCCAACAACTGGGGCTGGATCGACGCCCGCAACCAGCCGAAAACCTACGCCGCCGGCGAGGCGCGATGCCGCGACTACGTCGCCCGCCACATCGCCCTAGCCAAGGGCCTGAACAAGCCGCTGGTCATCGAGGAGTTCGGCCTGGCCCGCGACGGCCGCGCCTTCGCGCCCGGCTCGGCGACGACCGACAAGGACCGCTTCTACCGCGCGATCCATGATCTGGCCCTGGCCGACATGAAGGCCGGCGGGCCGGTCGCCGGGACCAACTTCTGGGCCTGGAACGGCGAGGGCCGCGCCCAGCACCGCGACGCCTGGTTCGCCGAGGGCGACCGCGCGTTCGTCGGCGATCCGCCGCAAGAGGAGCAAGGGCTTTACGGCGTTTTCGACACGGATGCGTCGACCCTGGCGGTCATCAGGGCCCACGCGGACGCGGTGCGGGGATTGGTCTAACAACGTGGCGAGAGGGATTGTCACCGGTGTCATTCATGATACCGGTTGGCGCCAGGACGCGCGGACAAGCGTCGGAGGAAGCCATGGACACCCGTCGTCGCACCCTGATCACCGGCGCCGCCGCCCTGGCCGCCTACGCCGCCATGCCGGCCAGCGGTTTCACGGCCGAGGCGCGCTCGCCGGTGGTGGCGACGACGAACGGCAAGGTGCGCGGCTATCGCGACGGCGAGGTCAGCGTCTTCAAGGGCCTGCGGTACGGCGCCGACATGGGCGGCGCGCGGCGCTTTTCGCCGCCGGTCGCCCCCGAGCCCTGGACCGACGTCAAGGACGCCCTCGCCTACGGTCCCGCATCGATGCAGCCGGGCAAGGGCGAGGACGGCGAGACTCTGTCCGAGGACTGCCTGTTCCTCAATGTCTGGACGCCCGCCGTCCTCGAAAAAAAGGGGCCGGGCAAGAGCGGGCTCGCCGACGGCGGCAGCCGGCCGGTGATGGTCTATATCCACGGCGGCGCCTATAACGGCGGCTCGGGCGCCTCGCCTTGGTACGAGGGAACCAAGCTCGCCAAGCGCGGCGACGTGGTGGTGGTGACGGTCAACCACCGCCTGAACGCCTTCGGCTATCTCTATCTGGCCCGTCTCTTCGACGATCCCTCGGTGGCCGACAGCGGCAATGTCGGCCAGCTGGACCTGGTCCTGGCCCTGCGCTGGGTGCGCGACAACATCGCCGCGTTCGGCGGCGATCCGGACCGGGTCATGCTGTTCGGACAGTCGGGCGGCGGGGCCAAGATCGCCACCCTGATGGCCATGCCCGCCGCCAAGGGCCTCTTCCACCGCGCCGCCACCATGAGCGGCCAGCAGGTCACGGTCGGCGGCCCGTTCAACGCCACCCGCCGCGCCAAGGCGTTTCTCGACAAGCTGGGTATCAAGGATCTGGCCGCCCTGCGCGCCCTGCCCGCCGACCAGATGCTGAACGGCCTGAAGGCGATCGACCCCATCGCCGGCTCGGGCGGGGTCTATATGGGTCCGGTGCTGGACGAGCGCGCCCTGGACCGCCACCCGTTCTTCCCCGACGCCGCCCCGACGGGCCTGTCCGTGCCGATGATGTGCGGCAACACCCACGACGAGACCAAGGGCTTCATCGGCTGGGACGCCAAGGCCTTCCCCAGGACCTGGGACGAGGTGATCGCCCGCCTGCCGGCCCAGTTCAACGCCCGGATCGACATCGATCCCGAGACGGTGGTGGCCTTCTACCGCAAGACCTATCCGAGCTATTCGCCGGCGGACGTCTATTTCGCCGCCTCGACGGCCGGGCGCTCGTGGAAAGCGGCCATCCTCCAGGACGAGGCGCGCGCCAGGGCCGGCGCCCCGGCCTACGCCTATCAGGTCAATTGGAAGTCGCCGATCCAGGGCGGGATCTTCGGCGCGCCGCACACCATCGACATCGGCCTGGTGTTCGGCACGCTGGACGCCAAAGGCTCGATCGTCGGGACGGGGCCGGAGTCCGTCGCCATGTCGAACACGATGAGCGACGCCTTCATCGCCTTCGCCCGGACCGGCGATCCGAATGGCGGCGCCCTGCCCCGGTGGGAGCCCTACGCCCTGCCCCGCCGCCAGACCATGATCTTCGACACCGTGTCGCGGATGGAGGACGACCCGCGCGGCGCCGAGCGCGCGTTCTTCGACCGCGTTCCGTTCACTCAGTTCGGCACTTGACCTCGTAGGGCGGCGTCGGCGGCAGATGCTGGACCAGGATCTTCGCCGTCAGATCGGTCTCGGACGCGATCGGCGGTGGCTCGCCGAAGACCGCCAGCCATAGCTCGATCCAGGCCTGACGCACGTCGTAATCCACCGGACGACTCCTTTCCGAAGAAGGAAATCGTCCGATGGATCAAGAGGTTGCTGGTTAAGGCGCGTTAACCGAGAAAGCTATCGCGCTTTGGCCGGACAGACCGCGCCGGCCGGGTCGGTCGTCAGTCGGACCTCGGCGATCGACAGCTTGAAGGTCCCGGCCGTGGCCAGCTCGAACGGCGCGGCCACCTTGGTCACGTCGGTCCCGGCGGCCTGGAAGCACTTCAGCGGGATCTTCAGGCTGGACCACCGGCCGATCGGCGCGCCCGCCGGCGGGGTGACGTCCAGGCGTCCCGCGCCCATCGCCAGGGTCACCGGCGCCGAGGCCGGGGCGTCCACGCGGTAGTCGAAGCTCAGCGCCATCTCCGCATTGGTCTGGAACGACAGGTCCAGCGGCTTGTCGCCGACGATCGACAGCAAGGCCGGAACGTCGCCGGCGAAGGTGATCTGGCGCCCCGCCTCCTGCACGCCGCCGGCGTCGACCGGCGCGATCTGGACCGAGGTGGTCGGCGCGATCTGGAACGCGAACGGCGCCGGCGTCTTGCCGCCCACGAAGTAGCTGACGACGTTGTCGGACACCGCCTTGACGCCGGAGACCTCCGACAGCCTTCCGACCTTGCCCGGCTTGGCGTAGCTCAGGCCATAGCCGTAGGCGAACAGCGGATCATAAGGCTTGTCGCCCCGGTTCAGGCGGAACTGGTCGGCGCGCTTGGGCCAGCTGAACGACAGCTTGCCGGTGAAGTCGGCGCGCGGCTTGCCCGCCTTGTCGCCGATCAGCACGTCGGCGATTCCGCCGCCCTCCGAGCCGGGCAGCCAGGCGGCCACGAAGGCGTCGGAGGCGTTGATCTCGGGATTAACCCACAGCGGACGGCCGCCGAGGAACACCGACACCACCTTCACGCCGCGCGCCTTCAGGCTCTTGAGCAGGGCCAGATCGGTCTTGGCGCCCGGCTGGTATTCCAGCGAGGTCTTCAGGTCGCCGACACCTTCCGCATACGGATTTTCACCGAAGACGACGATGGCCACGTCCGGCTTCTGATCGAACTGGCCGCCGACCGACAGCGTCGCGTGGCCGCCGCCGGCCTCGATCGCCGTCTTCAGGCCCGACCAGATGGACTCGGCGTTGGGGAAGTCGGCGTTGGTGTTGCCCGTGCCTTGCCACGACAGGGTCCAGCCGCCCGACTGCTTGCCGATGTCGTCGGCGCCCGAGCCGGCGACCAGCACGTGGGCGCTGCTCTTCACGGGCAGGACGCCGTCGTTCTTGAGCAGGACCAGCGACTTGCGCACCGCCTCGCGCGCCAGGGCGCGGTGTTCGGGAGCCCCGATCACGCCCTCGCGCCCCTCGTAGGGCCGCGCGGCCTGGAACAGCCCCAGCTTGGCCTTGACCCGCAGGATGCGGCGAACCGCGTCGTCGAGGCGCGCCATCGGAATGACGCCCGACTTCACCTCGGCCAGGGTGTTGTCATAGAGCCCCTTCCAGCTGTCGGGGGCCATGAACATGTCAAGGCCGGCGTTCAGCGCGGTCGGGCAATCGGTGGGCTTGCAGCCCGGAACCTGGCCGTGGCCGTTCCAGTCGCCGACCACGAAGCCGTCGAAGCCCATCCGCCCCTTCAGCACGTCGGTCAGCAGGCCCTTGGCGCCGTGCATCTTCTGGCCGTTCCAGCTGGAGAACGAGGCCATGATCGTCAGGGTCCCCGCGTTGATGGCCGGCGGATAGCCCTGGGCGTGGATCTTGATCAGGTCGTTTTCCGAGACCCGCGCGTCGCCCTGGTCGTGGCCGTCCTGGGTGCCGCCGTCGCCCAGGAAGTGCTTGGCGCTGGCGGCCACGTGACCCTGCTGGATGACGCCGTCCTTGCCGCCCGTATAGGGACCGACCGCCCCCTGGATGCCCAGGATCATCTGGCCGGCATAGGCGCGGACGATCTCGGGATCCTCCGAATAGCCCTCGTAGGCGCGCCCCCAGCGGTCGTCGCGCGGCGTGGCCAGGGTCGGTCCGAACGCCCAGTCGAAGCCGGCGGCGGAGGTCTCCAGCGCCGTGGCGGCGCCGATGCGGCGGATCAGCGCCGGATCATGCGCCGCGCCCAGCGCGATATTGTGCGGAAAGAGCACGGCCCCGACGACATTGTTGTCGCCATGCACCGCGTCGATGCCGAACATCAGCGGAATGGGGGTTCCGCCCGGCCGGCGCGCGGCCGCCTCGCGGAAGGCGCGGGCCGTATCGACCCAGGGCTTCTGGGGCGAGCGGTCCGGCGCGCCCAGCGGCGGCGAACTGCCCCCGGCCAGGATCGAGCCCAGGGGATAGACGACAAGGTCCTCGGGCTTGATGTGGGCGATGTCGGCCTGGATGACCTGGCCGACCTTTTCCTCGACGGTCAGCCTGGACATCAGCGCCGTCACGAAGGCTTCCGTCGCCGGATCGACCAGGCCCTGGCTCTTGGCCGCCGGCCAGAGGGCGGGATGAGCCGTGCTCGCGGGACCGGTTTGCGCGGCGGCCGCGCCGGACAGAACGGTGGACGCCAACAGAGCGGCGACGCGGAGGGTCCTGGTGTTCATACTCCCCAACTCTTGTCGTTCGCGGTCACGCGCCGCGCAGGACAACGTTGTCATAGGCCGCGACGACGATCCATAGGCTTCATTTTGTACGACCAATGGGCGGTCTTCCGGGTTTTTCACTCCCGGAGCGCCGGTCGGAGCGCATCTATTTGACAGCGCTAACAATCTTCGCCGCACGCGCCCCGAGACGCCGACGATCCAACGACGCGGCAGCGGAGAAATAATCCTTTCCGCCACGGCGGCCAGGCCGGTCTCCCGACCCGCTAGTCCGCGCCGGCGGAGCGAATCGCGGCGGACAGCGCGCAAAAAAAGGGGGACGGGTCCGAAGACCCGCCCCCCCTAGGGATCGAAAGAGTGTTTCGACTTAGCGGAACAGGCTCAGGATCGAGGAGCTGGAAGCGTTGGCGATCGACAGCGCCTGGACGCCCAGCTGCTGCTTGGTTTGCAGCGATTGCAGCTTGGCGCTTTCCTTGGCCAGGTCGGCGTCCACCAGGTTGCCGACACCGGCGTTCAGGCTGTCTTGCAGCTTGCCGACGAAGGACAGGTGGGTGTCGAGACCGGTCGAGGACGTGCCCAGCGAAGCCAGCTTGTTGGTGGCGGTCTGCAGGGCGTTGCTGATCGTGGTGATCATCGTCTTGGCCGAGGCCGCGTCGGTGAAGGTCGACGACGCGCTGAGGCCAATGCCGCCCAGCGACAGGGTTTGGGCGTTGACGGTGAAGCCCGAACCGTCCGAGTTGGCCAGGAAGGTCAGCTTGGAGGTCGTGCCGTCGGCGACGCTGACGCCGTTGAACTTGGAGTTCGTGGCGGCCTTGGTGATCTGATCGCGCAGCGACTCGAAGTCGGCCTTGAGGGCGTTGAACGAGGCGGTGTTCAGCGAGGTGTCGGAAGCGGCCAGGGCCTTCGACTTCATCTGACCCAGCAGGTTGGTGATGGTGTCACCGGCCGCCAGGGCGACGTCGATGGTCGACTGGCCGCGTTGCAGCGAGTCCTTCACCGAATTCAGGCTGTCGGCGGTGGCCTGTTGGTTCTTGGCGGTGGCCCAGATCGCGCCGTTGTCCTTGGCGCTGCCCACCTTCTTACCGGTGCTGATGCGCTGTTGGACGGTGGCCAGCTCGCCGCTGGTCGCGTTGAGGTTTTGCAGCGCGATGAGCGCGTTGTTGTTCGTGTTGATGCTGTTTAGCGCCATGACGAAACACTCCTATTCGAGGTGTCCCGACGTCGTTTTGACGTCGGCGGGCATTTTGCCCAACGTCTGGTATCCGCGAACTAGATTTCCATTTCGTTTAAGACACAATGTCGCACGGCCAATATCGCGAACTCATTCCGTTAATAGTTGACTCAGGAACGGCCCCGCCCAGAGCCCCTAAAACCAGTTCGCTTGTCTCAAAATGGCACATTTTGCCTAGTGAAAATCGGACGGAGACTCTAGCTAGGCAAGTTCGGCCGAGGCCTTTAGAGTCTAGGCGGACTCAGTGTCTGGCGGGTAGGCAAAAACGGCCAAAACCCCCGCGCGATCGGTATCCCGAACGCTCTCCTGGAGGTTCCGAAAGCGCGACCCGCGCCAGGCCCAAGCGCCGAGGGCGGAGCCGCGTCGAGGTTGAGCGTCGGCGACGTCGCGGCGACCGTCTCTCCTCTTGAAGCCGCTAAGGTGAGGGCGACCGCAGGCTTGGCTCGCGCGCAATCCTCGTCCTGAGCGTGTCGAGGGACGCGCTGTGCTCTCCGAACCTGCGACCACGTGTGAACTGCCAAAAGAAAAGGGAGCGGATCCTAGGACCCGCTCCCTTCTGGCCTGGCTTTGATGAGGCGGCTTAACCGCGGAACAGGCTCAGGATCGACGAGGACGACTGGTTGGCGATCGACAGCGCCTGGACGCCCAGTTGCTGCTTGGTTTGCAGCGACTGCAGCTTGGCGCTCTCGGTGGCCATGTCGGCGTCCACCAGGTTGCCGACGCCGGCGTCGAGACTGTCTTGCAGCTTGCCGACGAAGGTCAGGTGCGTGTCGAGACCGGTCGAGGACGTGCCCAGCGAGGCCAGCTTGTTGGTCGCGGTCTGCAGGGCGTTGCTGATCGTGGTGATCATCGCCTTGGCCGAGGCCGCGTCGGTCATCGTGGTCGAGGCCGACAGGCCCAGGCCCGCCAGCGACAGGGTCTTGGCGTCGACGGTGAAGCCCGAGCCGTCCGAGTTGGCCAGGAAGGTCAGCTTGGCGGTCGTGCCGTCGACGACGCTGACGCCGTTGAACTTGGCGTTGGTGGCGGCCTTGGTGATCTGATCGCGCAGCGACTCGAAGTCGGACTTCAGGGCGTTGAACGAGGCGGTGTTCAGCGAGGTGTCGGACGCGGCCAGGGCCTTGTCCTTCATCTGGCTGAGCAGGTTGGTGATGGTGTCCCCCGCCGCCAGGGCGACATCGATCGTGGACTGACCGCGTTGCAGCGAGTCCTTGACCGAGTTCAGACTGTCGGCGTTCGCCTGCTGGGTCGTGGCCATCGCCCAGATCGCGCCGTTGTCCTTGGCGCTGGCGATCTTCTTGCCTGTACTGATGATGCTCTGAGTTTGCGCGAGCTGCGCGGCCGTGGCGTTCA
Organism: Caulobacter vibrioides OR37; assembly: GCF_000372645.1. GTDB lineage: Bacteria > Pseudomonadota > Alphaproteobacteria > Caulobacterales > Caulobacteraceae > Caulobacter > Caulobacter vibrioides_E. Next base: position 50,150 of record NZ_APMP01000031.1, read on the forward strand.
GATTTTGCAGGGCGATCATCGCGCCCGTGTTCGTATTGATGCTGTTCAGCGACATTACGAGGGTTCCTTTTCAAGGTGAACCCCAGCGTCTTTTTGGCGCCAGGGAGGCGTTTTGCCCGCGCCAAGCATCCGACCGCTCGATTACCGACTCCTTTAAATTATCCAGAGTCTAGACGAGTCAATCCGGACTATATTCAACCACCAATACATTTTACATTTCGTCATGAACCAGGAAATCGCCTCATTTCGCCACAACGAGAGCCAATTTTGACTGAAATGTGGCATTTTTATTTCTCAAGGTTTCCGAGATTCTCAGTTCAGTGAGAAAACAGGGTAAACGAACGCGCGCGCGCGAAATATCGCTCAACGCCGGCGCGAAACGCCATGTCGTGAAAAAATTCGACCGAAGACGGATTTTTTTCGCGCCTCGCCCGCTGGACAACCCAAGCGATCAGGCAATCGCGGACTTTGCTCCAGCCCCGATGCGGCGGAGACCGGCGCGGTTTCGCGACCGAAGCGTCGGAGCGCGCTCTAAAGCCTGGCCCGTTCCAGCCAGCGGTTGACGAGGATCGGTCCGCAATAGAAGCCGATGCCGCAAACGTCGGCGATCACGTCGAACGGGTCGCAGTCGCGGTTGATCACCGGCAGGGCCTGCAGCAGCTCGATGGCGATCCCCAGGCCCAGCAGGGCCAGGCCGATCTTCCAGTACCGGCTGCGGGGCAGCGCGATCGTCGCCAGGAAGGTCAGGCCATAGAAGACGATAAAGTGCTTGGCCTTGTCCCAGGGGATCAGGCCGGCGGTGTCGTCGCCGGGCGCCAGGGCCGCGTAGAGGGTGAAAGCCACGGCCGCCAAGAAGGCCGCCAGGCCCAGCTTGTTGATCTTGCGGGGAATGAACAGCGACATGCGGGGCCTTTGAAATAAAGATCCTCCCCCGCGTCGCGAGGGAGGATCCATTATCCTCAGAACGTCAGCGCGCGCGCTTCCTTGACGTGCGGCAGGGCCTGGATCTTGGCCAGCAGGGCCGCGTCCGGGGCTTGGTCGACGCCGACCAGGGCGATGGCGTCCTCGTCGGCGGCCATGCGGCCCAGGTTGAAGGTGGCGATGTTGACGCCGGCCTCGCCCAGCAACATGCCCAGCGCGCCGATGAAGCCCGGCTTGTCCAGGTTGTTGATGTACAGCATGGCCGGCGAGAAGCCCGCGTCCAGCTCCATGCCCTTGACCTCGACGATGCGCGGCGCGCCGGCGATCACCGTGCCGGCGAAGGCGCGCTTGCCCTTCTCGGTGGTGATGGTCACGCGCATCAGGCTGTCATAGGTGGGGCTGACCTCCTGGCGGCTCTCCGAAACGGTGACGCCGCGCTCCTTGGCCACGGCCGGAGCCGAAACCATGTTGATCTCGGCCAGCATCGGCTTCAGCACGCCGGCCAGGGCCGCCGAGGTCATCGGCTTGACGTTCAGGTTCGAGACCTCGCCCTCATAGGCGATGTCGATGGCCTTGATGCCGAAGTCGACCATCTGGCCGGCCAGGGCGCCGATCTTCTCGGCCAGGGCGACGAACGGCTTCAGCTTCGGGGCTTCTTCCGCCGTGATCGAGGGGCTGTTCAGGGCGTTGGTCACGGCGCCGGTCAGCAGGTAGTCCGAAACCTGTTCGGCGACCTGCAGGGCGACGTTTTCCTGAGCTTCGCTGGTGCTGGCGCCCAGGTGCGGGGTGGCCACGACCTTGTCCGAGCCGAACAGCGGGTTTTCCTTGGCCGGTTCGGTGACGAAGACGTCGAAGCCGGCGCCGGCCACGTGGCCCTCGTCCAGCAGCTTGCGCAGCGCGACCTCGTCGACCAGGCCGCCGCGGGCGCAGTTGACGATCAGCACGCCCTTCTTGGTCTTGGCCAGGTTCTCGGCCGACAGGATGTTGCGGGTCTTGTCGGTCAGCGGGGTGTGCAGGGTGATGACGTCGGCGCGGGCCAAGAGGTCGTCCAGCTCGACCTTCTCGACGCCGATCTCGACGGCGCGTTCCGGCGACAGGAAGGGGTCGTAGGCCACGACCTTCATCTTCAGGCCCAAAGCCCGGTCGGCGACGATCGAGCCGATATTGCCGGCCCCGATCAGGCCCAGGGTCTTGGCGTAGAGCTCAACGCCCATGAAGCGGTTCTTCTCCCACTTGCCGGCCTGGGTCGAGACGTCGGCGGCGGGGATCTGGCGGGCCAGGGCGAACATCATGGCGATGGCGTGCTCGGCCGTGGTGATCGAGTTGCCGAACGGCGTGTTCATCACCACGATGCCCTTGGCCGTGGCGGCCGGGATGTCGACGTTGTCGACGCCGATGCCGGCGCGGGCGATGACCCGCAGCTTGTGAGCGGCGGCGATGACGTCCTTGTCGAGCTTGGCGCCCGAGCGGATGGCGATGCCGTCATAGTCGCCGATCACGGCGATCAGCTCGTCCTTCGAGAGGCCGGTCTTGATGTCGAAATCGACGCCGCGGTTCTTGAAGATGTCGACGGCGGCGGGGCTGAGCTTGTCGGCGATGAGGACGCGAGGAGCGGTCATGGTTCTGTACCTTGCTCCCCTCCCCCTTGCGGGGAGGGGCTGGG
>NZ_APMP01000032.1 GCF_000372645.1 Caulobacter vibrioides OR37
CTCGGTCGCCCTCCTCGCCGCTCGGCAGGAGGGTTTTCTTGTCTAAAATGCAATTTTAAGTGGCGCTTTTGCAACGCTCGTTGCCCGATGCGCGAATTTTTCGAGTTTAGACCGCCCTCAGCCTCTTTTTCTCCGCTCAAAGCCCATGGCGCTTGCGCCGGTTTTGCGTCATGACTTCCGTTGGAAGGACGCGGGCCGACTATCAGCCCGTCGATTGAGGTGTTTGAGGATAATATGGCGAACGGTGTCGTTAAGTGGTTCAACCCGGCCAAGGGCTTTGGCTTCATTCAGCCCGAGGACGGCGGCCAGGACGTGTTCGTCCACATCGCCGCGGTTGAACGCTCGGGTCTCTCGGGCCTGAACGAGGGTGATCAAGTCGCGTACGAACTGGAAGAAGATCGTCGCTCGGGCAAGACCTCGGCGGGTCAGCTGCGCGTGACGGGTCACGGCCCGGCTCCGGCCGGCGGCGGTCGCGGCGCTCCCCGTCCTTCGCGCGGCTTCGACAGCCCGCGTGGCGGCGGCGGTTTCTCGTCGGGCACCGGCGAAAGCGGCACGGGCGTCGTGAAGTGGTTCAACACCACCAAGGGCTTTGGCTTCATCCAGCCCGACAATGGCGGCGGCGATGTGTTCGTGCACATCTCGGCCGTGGAGCGCGCCGGTCTGCGTGGCCTGAACGAAGGCCAGCAAGTTGGCTACGAGCTTGAACAGGACCGCCGCTCGGGCAAGACCTCGGCCGGCAACCTGCGCATCCTCTAAGATCGCGTCCCAAGGAAAAGGCCGCCCGAACGGACGGCCTTTTCAGAGGTTTTTGGAAGGCCCCGCCGATGCTGACGCGTCGGACGGGGCCTTTCGGCGTTTCCGGAGGGCTTACGCCCCGGCGCGCTCGGACGCCGCCTGGTTCACCGCCAGGGCCGTCAGGTTGACGATGCCGCGCGCCGTGACATTGGGCGTCAGGACGTGCAGCGGCTTGGCCATGCCCAAGAGGATCGGGCCCACCAACAGGGACTCCGTGGCGGCGCTGAGCAGGGTCAGGCCGATATTGGCGGCGTCCAGGGTCGGCATGACCAGCAGATTGGCCGAGCCCTTCAGCGGGCTGTCGGCGACCAGGCGGTCGCGCAGGTGCTGGGTCAGGGCGGCGTCGGCGTGCATTTCGCCGTCGACCTCCAGATCCGGCGCCTGACGCCGCAGGAGGGCCAGGGCCTCGCGCATCTTGCGCGCGGTCGGCGAGTTGCTGGCCCCGAACGACGAGTGCGAAAGCAGGGCGGCCTTGGGCGTCAAGCCAAAGCGCCTGACAGCCTCGGCGGCCAGCTGCGTGCATTCGGCGATCTGCTCGGCGGTCGGATCCACATTGACGTGGGTGTCGCAGAAGAACAGCGTGCCGTTGTCCAGGATCAGGGTCGACAGGGCGTAGACGCGGCTGACGTTCTCGCGACGCGGGATGATCGGCAGGGCGTAGGTCATGTGCTGCCACCAATCGCCGCTGCCGCCGACGAGCGCGGCCTCGACATAGCCCGACAACAGCAGCATCGAGGCGGCCACGGTCCGGCGTCCCTGGACGCGCCGCGCGGCGGCGATCGGCGGCACGCCCCGCCGGCCGACCAGACGTTGGTAGTCGAGCGCCAGCGGGTCGAACAGCTCCTTGTCGTCATACGGATCGACGATCTCGACCGTCTCTCCGACGCGCAGGCGCAGACCCAGCTCCTCGATCTTGGCCTTGATCACCTCGCGCCGGCCGACCAGGACCGGCTTGGCCAGGCCCTCGTCGACGACGGTCTGGACGGCGCGCAGGATGCGTTCGTCCTCGGCCTCGGCATAGGCGACCTTGACCGGCGCCTTGCGGGCCCGTTCGAACACCGGCCGCATCAGCTGGCCCGAGCGGTAGACGAACAGCTCCAGTTCGCGGCGGTAGACATCGAAGTCGGCGATCGGGCGGGTGGCCACGCCGCTGTCCATCGCCGCCTTGGCCACCGCCGGCGCGATCTGCAGGATCAGGCGCGGGTCGAAGGGCTTGGGGATGATGTATTGCGCGCCGAACACCGGCGCGGCGCCGCCATAGGCCGATGCGACCACCTCGGAAGCCTCGGCGCGGGCCAACTCGGCGATCGCCTCGACCGCGGCGACCTTCATGGCCTCGTTGATCTCGGAGGCGCCGACGTCCAGCGCGCCACGGAAGATGAACGGGAAGCAGAGGACGTTGTTGACCTGGTTGGGGTAGTCGCTGCGTCCGGTGGCCATGATGGCGTCGGGGCGCTGGGCCTGGACCAGCTCCGGCAGGATCTCGGGTTCCGGATTGGCCATGGCCAGGATCAGCGGGTTCGGCGCCAGCAAGGGCAGCCACTCGGCCTTGAAGACACGCGGGGCCGAGAGGCCCAGGAAGATGTCGGCGCCGGGAAGCACTTCGGGCAGGGTGCGGGCGTCGGTCTGGCGCGCGTAGCGGGCCATGTTTTCGGGCATGTCCGGTTCGCGACCGGCGTGCACCACGCCCTTGATGTCGGTCAGGGTGACGTTCTCGACCGGAAGGCCCATCGAGACCAGGAGGTCGACGCAGGCCAGGGCCGCCGCGCCGGCGCCCGAGGTGACAAGCTTGACGTCCTTCAGCGCCTTGCCCTGCACGAGCAGCGCGTTGCGGACGGCGGCCGCGCAGACGATGGCGGTGCCGTGCTGGTCGTCGTGGAAGACCGGAATGTTCATCCGCTCGCGCAGCGCGCGCTCGATGATGAAGCACTCGGGGGCCTTGATGTCCTCGAGATTGACGCCGCCGAAGGTCGGCTCCAGGGCCGCGACGGTCTCGATAAAGCGGTCGGGGTCCTTGGCGTCGACCTCGATGTCGAACACGTCGATGCCGGCGAATTTCTTGAAGAGGACGGCCTTGCCTTCCATCACCGGCTTGGACGCCAGGGGGCCGATGTCGCCCAGGCCCAGCACGGCGGTGCCGTTCGAGATCACGGCCACCAGGTTGCCGCGCGCGGTGTAGTCGCGGGCGAGGTCCGGGTTCTCGGCGATCGCCACGCAAGGCGCCGCGACGCCGGGCGAATAGGCGAGGGCGAGATCGCGTTGGGTGGCCATCCGCTTGGTGGCCTCGATCGTCAGTTTCCCGGGGCGCGGCAGGCGGTGATAGTCCAGCGCCGCCTTGCGGAAATCCTCGTCCATTCGGTGTTCCTCTTAGACCATTCTGCGCGCGCGTCGCGCGCCCGTCTCGTTCGCGGACCGTCAAAGGGTCTAGCTACCGGGGATGAGCCGTTTTTCCAACCCTGAGCGCCCGAAGCGTCGATCAAATTATGGTAGCGGTAACATATCTTGAGGGCGCTCCGATGTCCGAGATGTGCCGCGAAGGGGCGCGCAAGTAATAAATCTATTATATAGTGCCCGCGCTTCGGGCGCCCGCCGCCGCCTTCCTTGGCGCTTCTCCTTCCAGCGCGACCAAGCGGGGCAAGGCGCTGGACAGGGCGCCCGGAGCGACCGAGCATCGCGGGACGAGACGATCAGAGGGCTGAGCATGACGGGACTGACCACGCATATCCTTGACCAGGCCGCCGGCAAACCGGCGGCGGGGGTCCGGGTGAGCGTGTCCCGACGCGACGGGGACGTCGTCACGCGGCTGGCGGAATTCCGCACCGACTCGGACGGCCGTGCGCGGCTTATCGCCCCCGAAGACTTTCAGGTCGGGGCCTACCGCCTGGAATTCGCCATCGGCGATCACTTCAAGGCGTCGGGACTGCCAGTCGCCGATCCGCCGTTCCTGGACGTGGTGGTCATCGACTTCGCCGCGTCGAGCGTCGACCGGCATTGGCATGTGCCGCTGCTGGTCTCGCCGTATGGTTATTCCACCTACCGGGGCAGCTGAATGGGCGAGACGATCCGGTTCCTGCTGGATGGAGAGGCGCGGGAGGTCCATGGGGCCAACCCGACGACGACCTTGCTGGAACACCTGCGCGGACCGATGCGGCGCACCGGAACCAAGGAAGGCTGCGCCGAGGGCGACTGCGGGTCGTGCACGGTGCTGGTCGGCGAGCCGGAGGGAGAGGGCGTCGCCTGGCGGGCCGTCAATGCCTGCATCCAGTTATTGCCCATGGTCCATGGCAAGGCCTTGATGACGGTCGAAAGCCTGGCCAAGAACGGCCAGCCGCATCCGGTGCAGCAGGCCATGGTTGACCGGCATGGATCGCAGTGCGGCTTCTGCACGCCGGGGATCGTGATGTCGCTGTATGCGCGAGCGATCGGCTCCAAGGGGGCGCGCGCGCCGGTCGGCGAGGTTCTGGCCGGGAACCTGTGCCGCTGCACCGGCTATGGTCCGATCATCGAGGTCGCCAAGGGCGTGAGCGCCGAGGCCGCGCCGGAGGTTGATCTCTCCGCCGTGCGCGACGAGACGATGCTGACGCTGAGCTTCCAGGACGAGGTTCATGGCGTGACCCGGACCTGGCTGGCGCCGCGCACTGCGGACGAGCTGGCCCAGGCCTATCTGGAGCATCCGGACGCCACGATCGTGGCCGGCGCCACCGATGTCGGCCTCTGGGTGACCAAGCTGCGCAAGCCGTTACCGACGCTGATCAGCCTCTCCGAGGTCGCCGAGCTGAAGGCGCTGCGCGAGACCGAGGGGGGGCTGTGGATCGGCGCGGGCGTTCGCTATGTCGATGCGATCGCGGCCGTGGCCAAGCTCTACCCGGATCTCGGGGCCATGATGCGCCGGCTCGGCTCGACCCAGGTGCGCAACAGCGGCACCATCGGCGGCAATATCGCCAACGGCTCGCCGATCGGCGACATGCCGCCGGCCCTGATCGCGGCGGGGGCGCGACTGGTTCTGCGTCGGGGCGGCGAGCGCCGCGAGATGGCGCTGGAAGCGTTTTTCCTCGATTACGGCAAGCAGGATCGCCGGCCCGGCGAATTCGTCGAGGCGGTGATCGCGCCTCGTCTGGACGCGGGACGGATTTTCAAGGTCTTCAAGCTGTCCAAGCGTTTCGACCAGGATATCTCGGCGGTGTGCGGCGCCTTCTCGCTGTTGGTCGAGGACGGCGTGGTCCGCGACGCCCGGGTCGCGTTCGGCGGCATGGCCGGCACGCCCAAGCGCGCCCAGGCCTGCGAGGTCGCGCTGATTGGCCAGCCGTGGACCGAGGCGACGGTCGAGGCGGCAATGGGCGCGCTGGACGCCGACTATACGCCGATGAGCGACATGCGCGCCTCGGCGGCCTACCGGTCGCTGGCGGCGCGGAACATACTGCGCAAAGTCCTGCTTGAGAGCCAGGACCCCGGCGGCGAAACCCGCATTGTCCCGGAGAGCGCGCATGGCTGACTCCGCGGCGACCACATCGATGATCGAGACCGCGCCGGTTCGCGGCGTGCACGCGGCTTTGCCGCATGACAGCGCCGCGCGTCATGTGTCGGGCTCGGCGATCTATATCGACGACCTGCCCGAGCCGGCCGGCTTGCTGCATGTGGCGTTTGGTCGGAGCGCCAAGGCCCGCGCCAGGATCGCGCGGATGGACCTGTCCGCCGTCCGCGCCGCGCCCGGGGTGGTTCTGGTGCTGAGCGCCGAGGACGTGCCTGGCGAGAACGACGTCAGCCCCGTCATCCACGACGATCGCCTGTTCGCCGACGGCGAGGTCTATTGCGTGGGGCAAAGCCTGTTCGCGGTCGCCGCGACGTCGCTGTCCGCCGCCCGCGCCGCCGCGGCCAAGGCCGTGGTCGAGTATGAGGATCTGCCCGCCGCCATCGACATCGCCGCCGCACGCGCGATGGACCTCAAGATCGAAGCCAGCCAGAGGATGGCGCGCGGCGACGCCCAGGGCGCCCTGGCCAGCGCGCCGCGCCGGGCGCGGGGCCGGTTCGTGATCGGCGGCCAAGACCACTTCTATCTCGAGGGCCAGATCGCCCTGGCGACGCCGCGCGAGGACGGCGACGTCCATGTGTGGTCCTCGACCCAGCACCCCACCGAGGTGCAGCACCTGATCGCCCGCGTGCTGGGCAAGCCCGACCATTGCGTGACGGTCGAGGTGCGCCGCATGGGCGGGGGCTTTGGGGGCAAGGAGACGCAGGCGTCGCTGTTCGCCGCCGCCGCCGCCCTGGTCGCCGTCAAGACCGGGCGGCCCGCCAAGTGCCGTCCCGATCGCGACGAGGACATGGTCATGACCGGCAAGCGGCATGACTTCGAGGTCGTCTATGATGTCGGCTTCGAGGACGACGGCCGGCTGACTGGCCTGTCGCTGGAGCTGGCGTCGCGTTGCGGCGCGACGACCGACCTGTCGCCGGCGATCAACGACCGGGCGATGTTCCACGCCGACAACGCCTACTTCCTGCCGGCGGTCGAGATCCTATCGCATCGCTATCGAACCCATACGGTGTCGAATACGGCCTTCCGGGGTTTTGGCGGGCCGCAGGGCATGATCGCCATCGAGCGGGTGATGGACGCCGTGGCCGCCGCTGTCGGCCTCGACCCGCTGGAGGTGCGCCGCCGCAATCTCTATGGCGGCGAGGGACGCGACCTGACGCCCTATGGTCAGGTGGTGGAGGACAATGTCGCGCCGCAGCTGATCGACGAGCTGGCCGCGTCCTGCGCTTACGAGGCGCGCCGCCGCGAGATCGAAGCCTTCAACGCCGCGAGCCCCGTGCTGAAGAAGGGCATCGCCCTGACGCCTGTGAAGTTCGGCATCTCGTTCACGACCACTCACCTGAACCAGGCGGGGGCGCTGCTGCACCTCTACGCCGACGGCTCGATCATGCTGAACCACGGCGGGACCGAGATGGGGCAGGGGCTGAACGTCAAGATCGCCCAGATCGTCGCCCAGGCCTTCCAGGTCGACGTGGCGCGGGTGAAGATCACCTCGACCGTCACCGACAAGGTGCCCAACACCTCGGCCACCGCCGCCTCGTCGGGCGCGGACCTGAACGGCATGGCGGCCTTGAACGCGGCCGAGACCATCAAGGCGCGGCTGGTCGCCTTCGCCGCCGACAAATGGGGCGTCGCGCCCGACGCGGTGGCCTTCACCCCGGCCGGCGTCCGCGTGGGGGCAGAGACTTTCGAGTTCGGCGGGTTCATTCGTCAGGCCTATCTGGCGCGGATTTCGCTGTCGGCGACCGGCTTCTACGCCACGCCCAAGATCCATTACGACCGCGCGACCCACACGGGTCGGCCCTTCTATTATTTCGCCTATGGGGCGGCTTGCAGCGAGGTGCTGATCGACACCCTGACCGGCGAGATGAAGGTCACGCGCGCCGATATCCTGCACGACGTCGGCAAGTCGCTGAATCCAGCCATCGACCTTGGCCAGATCGAGGGCGGCTTCGTTCAGGGCATGGGCTGGCTGACGACCGAGGAGCTGGTCTATGACGGGCAAGGTCGCCTGAGGACCCACGCGCCCTCGACCTACAAGATTCCCACCTGCGGCGACCGGCCGGCGCATCTGGACGTGCGGCTTTGGAGGTCCGGGCGCAATGTCGAGGCGACCGTGCACCGCTCCAAGGCCGTCGGCGAGCCCCCCTTGATGCTGGCGATCTCGGTGCACAGCGCGATCAGCCACGCGGTGGCGAGCCTGGGGGATTATCGGGTGTTCCCCGACCTGAACGCGCCGGCGACTCCCGAGGCGATCCTGATGGCCTGCGAGGATGTTCGGAGGCGGGCGCATGCATAGCGCCCCCTCCGTCTCGCTGCGTATTCGCAGCGATACACCTCCCCCGCGCGCGGGGGAGGAACGGGTCCGTTTCTCCTCCCCCGTTCAACGGGGGAGGTTGCGCGGCGCGGATACGCGCCGTGACGGAGGGGGCGCATGAGCCGGAACTGGGCCCGCGCCGCCCTGGCGCGTCTCGACGCTCACGATGAGGCCGCGCTGGTCACCGTCCTCGCCACCGAGGGCTCGGCGCCGCGCGAGGCGGGGACCAAGATGGTTGTCTGGCGAGGGGGCCAGGACGGCACGATCGGCGGCGGCAATCTGGAGTACCGCGTGGCCGATCAGGCGCGGCGGATGCTGGACATCCCTCAGACCCAGTTCGCGATCCAGGACTATCCGCTGGGGCCGCTGCTGGCGCAGTGCTGTGGGGGGCGGGTGCGTCTGTTCCTCGAGCGTCTGAACGATAACAGCCGCGGCTGGCTGACCGAGGCCGCCCAGCGCATGGACGCGGCCGAGCCGTTCGAGGTCCGCACGCGCTTCGAGCCTGGAGCCTTGACCAAGAGCATCGCGCCGATCCTGAGCGCCCAGGACGAGGCGCCCCCCGTCACCCTGGCGGGAGGACCGGCCAGCGCGCGCGGGCCTCGCCCCGCGCCAGGCGACGAACTGGTCGAGCGCGCCGACGCGCCGCGTCCGCCGTTGCTGCTGTTCGGCGCCGGCCATGTTGGCCAGGCGATTGCCCGAGCCTTCGAGCCGCTGCCGTTCCAGCTCTTCTGGTACGACACCCGCCCCGAGACCGCCGACCTTCCCGGCGTTAGCGTGCTGTCGCCGGCCGAGATGGCCGCCAAGGCCATGGGCGCGGATCCCGACGCCTTCGGCCTGGTGCTGACGCACGATCACGCCCTCGACTACGCCCTGGTCTCGGCCGGCTTGGCGGGCGGGGGCTTTTCGTATTTCGGGGTCATAGGCTCGAAGACCAAGCGCGCTCGTTTCATGCGGCGGTTACGCGATGATGGTTTCTCCGAGGCCGCGCTGACCCGCCTGACCTGTCCCATCGGTCTGCCTCAACTGAAGAGCAAGGCGCCGGAGGTGATCGCGGTCTCGGTGGCGGCCGATCTCCTGATGCGCCAGGAGGCGGCGCGCGTTCGAAACGACGAAGGCCTGATCCGTGCAAGCTTATAGAGGGTCCATTCTCCACCTGCTGGAGGATCCGACCAAGACGACGAACGCGGAGGCGGTGGCCTTCCACGAGGATGGCCTGCTGCTGGTAGAGGGCGGCCGCGTGGCCGGCTGCGGCCCCTACGCCGATCTGGCGCCTTGGCTGGGCGGCGCTGAACTGACGGACCTCACCGGCCATCTGATCACGCCGGGCTTCATCGACACGCACATCCATTTCCCGCAGATCGACGTCATCGCCGCGCACGGCAAGCAACTGCTGGACTGGCTGGAGCAACACACCTTCCCGGCCGAGGCGGCCTTCGCCGATCCCAAACACGCGGCGGACGCGGCGGCGTTCTTCCTCGACGAGCTGCTGCGCAACGGCACGACCACGGCGCTGGTGTTCGGTTCGGTGCACAAGGTCTCGGTCGACGCCCTGTTCGCCGAGGCCTATGCGCGCGACATGCGCCTGATCGCCGGCAAGGCGCTGATGGACCGCAACGCGCCGGAAGGGCTGACCGACACGGTCGAGACCAGCCTCGCCGACATGGAGGCGCTGATCGCCGACTGGCACGGCAAGGGGCGGCTCGGCTACGCCGTGACGCCGCGCTTCGCCATCAGTTGCAGCGACGCGCAACTGGCCATGGCTGGCGAGGTCCTGGCCCAGCATCCCGACGTCTGGATGCAGACCCACCTCGCCGAGAACCTGCACGAGATCAAGGAGACCGCGCGGCTGTTTCCCAAGGCCCGGGACTATCTGGACGTCTATGACGGCTTCGGGCTCCTGCGGAAACGCTCGGTCTTCGCCCACTGCGTCCACCTGAAGGGCGACGCCTTCCGACGGCTAGCGGCCAAGGACGGGGCGGTGGCCTTCTGCCCGACCTCGAACTTGTTCCTCGGCTCGGGTCTCTTTCCCCTGGAGGAGGCGTGCTCGCACGGGGTCAAGGTCGGCGTCGGCACCGACGTCGGGGCCGGCACGACCTTCTCGATCCTCCACACCCTGGGGGAGGCCTACAAGGTCGGCCAACTGCGGGACGACGCGCTGGATCCGTTCCACGCCCTTTACCTGGCGACGCTGGGCGGCGCGCGGGCGCTGGATCTGGACGACAAGATCGGCAACCTGTCGCCGGGCAAGGAAGCCGACTTCGTGGTGCTGGACCTGGCCGCGACGCCGCTGATGGCGCGGCGGCTGGCGGGCGCCAAGACCCTGGAGGACAAGCTCTTCGCCCTGACCGTGTTAGCCGACGATCGGGTGGTGGCGGGGACCTATCTGGCGGGCGTGGAGCGGTATCGGGCCGTGCGAGCCCCCACCTGACCTCGCTACGCGAGGTCTGTCCGCCCCCAGACGGGGGCGGAGGACAATTCCTCCCCCGTCTGGGGGAGGGGGACCGCCGAACGGCGGTGGAGGGGGCTTACCCTTGCGCCACCGTCATCGTCTCGGCGTACAGCTTCAGCAACCGCGCCCCGTCCACGGCGACCGTGATCGCCTGGATCGGCTGGTCGTCCCAGGCGCTGGGGCCGAACAGTTCGCCCTCGACCTTCTGGCAGGTCTGGCCCAGGGCGACGCCCTCGGTCACCACGCGCACCGAGCCGCGCCGCACCGTGAACAGCGTCGGGTCGATCACGAAGGCCACCGCCGCCGCGTCGTGGACGCAGCAGCCGACGATGCCGTCCCGGCCGCCATAGAACGCCGCGTAGGGCTTGGAGATCGCGTTCAGGAACACGCCGACATCGCCGCCGCTGGCCGCCAGGGCGTCCATATAGTCCGGCGACATCACCACCTGGGTCGTCACGTCCAGGCTGACGGCGGTCAGGTTCCAGGGCGCGGTGAAGACCTGATCGGCGGCCTCGGGGTCGTTCCAGATATTGGCCTCGGCCACGGGTGTGACATTGCCCGGCTTGCCGGCCACGCCGAACGCGCCGCCCATGATCACCACGGACTTCAGCAGGGTGGCGACCTCGGGATCGGCCCGCAGCGCCAGGGCGAGATTGGTCAGCGGACCAACGGCGCACAGCACCACCTCGCCCGGATACTGGCGGGCCAGGTCGATGATCGCCTGGTGGGCGGGCTTGGCCTCGGGCTCGGCGGCGACGAGGCCGGTCAGCTCGACATCGCCCAGGCCGTTCTCGCCGTGCACGAAGGTCGGGGAGGGGTTGCGCGGCCGGGTCAGCGGCTTGTCCGTCCCCTTGTAGACCGGCGCCTTGATGCCGAAGCGCTGCTTCAGATAGAGCGCGTTGCGGGTCGTGGTTTCGATGTCGGAATTGCCGAAGATGGTCGTCACGGCGATCAGGTCGAGGGCGGGGCTCGCCTCGATGAACAGCAGCGCCATCGCGTCGTCGATGCCGGGATCGGTGTCGAAGATGATCTTGGTGGGGTTCGTCATTCTGGGGCTGTAGCGCTTTTCTCAGGTCGAGGCGAGGCGCTGATCCGCGCCAGCCTGCATCAGGGAGACGTGGGCCGAGGCGACCTTCCAGCCGTCGCGGGTGCGGATCCAGGTCTGGCTTTGGCGGCCGATCATGCCGGTGTCGTCGCGGCGAAACGCGACGTTGGCGACGGCGAAGTCCGAGCCGAAGCTGGTGATCTCGGTGCGCAGGCGCGTGCGCGGCGGCGAGCCGCCGGTCCGGCCGACGCGAAAGGCGGCGATCTCGGCGAAGCCCCACAGGTTCTCGGCCACGCCCAGACGCACCGTGTGCGGCGAATTCCAGAAGGCGTCGTCCAGCGCAGCGATGTCGTTGGCCATCAGCGCGGCTTCATACGCGTCGACGGCGTCGGTGACTTCGGAGAGGACGGTGGGATCGTTGACGATCACGGGGCGCCTTTCGGGGGATGGGCGGCGACCACGCCGTCGCGTTGCAGACGCAGGGCCGCGGCGAAGGCCAGGTCCTCGCGCCAGGGCGGGGCGATGATCTGCACGCCGACCGGCAACTGGCCCGGCCTGCTCACGGGCGCGGCGACCACCGGCAGGCCGATGAAGCTGATCGGCTGGGTGAAGGCGCCGAGGTTCTTGCGCACCGAGACGGGGACCCCGTCCATCTCCATGGTCGCCTGACCGATCGGCGGGGCGGGGCAGACCGACGACGGGGCCAGCAGGATGTCGAAGCGCTGGAAGGCCTCGCGGACCTCATCGCGGAAGATCGTGCGGAACCGCCGCGCCGCCTGATGCACGCCCTTCGGCAACAGAGCGCCGGCCAGCAGGCGGTCGCGGACGGCGGGGTCGTAGTCCAGCGCGCGGGAGGCCAGATCATCGCGATGCAGTTCGCCGCCTTCGAAGGCGGTGAGGCAGAAGGCGGCGGCGCGGGCCGCCTGGGCGCCGGCAAGCTCCACTGGAGCGGCGTCGGCGCAGGCGTCGGCGACCCGGCCCAGGGCGTCCAGCACCTCGGGAAACGCGCCTTGCTGGAACCAGCCGCCTAGCACGCCGACGCGCAAGGGGCGCTCGGCCAGGTCTTCGAGGCGGCCGCTCAGGGGCTCGGCGGCCCGAACGCATAGGGCGTCGCCCTCGGGATCGGGACCCTGCAAAACGTCGTAGGCCAGCGCCAGATCCTCGACCGAGCGCGCGAACGGACCGACATGATCCAGGCTCTCGACGAACGGAAAGACCCCCTGGCGCGACAGGCGACCATAGGTGGGCTTGAGGCCGAAGACGCCGCATAGGCTGGCCGGAATGCGGATCGAGCCGTTGGTGTCCGAGCCCAGGGTCAGCGGAACCAGCCCCGCCGCCACGGCCGCCGCCGAACCGCCCGACGAGCCTCCCGCGATCCGGCTGGGGTCATGCGGGTTGCGGGCAGGGCCGTCATGGGCGTTCTCGGTGACGAAGCCGTAGGCGAATTCGTCCATGTTCAGCGCGCCGACCAGGATCGCGCCCGCGGCGGTCAGGCGTCGCACCAAGGTCGCGTCGCGCGACGGCGTCGCGGCGTCGCGTCGGATCTTCGAGCCCGCCAGGGTGGGCAGGTCTTCGATATCGAACAGGTTCTTCACCGCCACCGGGACGCCGGCCAGCGGTCCGACGGGACGGCCAGCGGCGAGGTCGGCGTCGACCGCGTCGGCGGCGACCAGGGCGCGGGCGTGCGTGACGGCTGTGAACGCGTTGATCCCGCCGTCCAGCCGCTGGATGCGCGACAGGGTGGCCTCGGTGACCGATCGGGCGGTGACGCGACCCGCGCGGACCTCGCCGGCGATCTCGACGACGCTGGGGAAGCTCACGGCTGGAACGTCTCCGGCGGCTCGCCGGCTCGGTCGCCCAAGGCGGCGACGAACAGGGCCGTCTGGCTCTTCAGCAGGGCGATGTTGTCAATCACGCCGGGCAGGGCCTCGGCGGGGATCGAAAGCTCCAGCGCGGCGGCGCGGGCCGCGGTCCAGGGACCCGCCTCGGCGTCTCCGAGATTGAGGAGGGCTTCCGTCTCCATGTCGAGCGCCATGCGGCCAGGCTCCTTAAGTAAGAAAAAACTTCATACACCCAGGTTCGCCGGCTGCGCCAGCCCAGCTTGGCCTCGGTGGCTCCAGCGCCCAAGCGGGCGTCATTCGCGGCGCGGATCGCCCGCTTGGCGGGCAGTGGCGGCGCGAGCGCGGCGTCCGCGCCTGCGCGAGCTTGGCTCGTTGGGGAAGCCGCGCGAGAGCATGAGGTAATAGAAGGCTTACTTGATGACGCATCACCGACTGGCTTCCACGCCCGACACCATCCGCTTTGGCATGTTCGACGCGGCCTTCGATCCCGTGCTGACCATCGCTTCGGGCGACAGCGTCACCTTCGAGTGCGTGTCCGGCGGCGTCGAGGTGATGCCGCCGCCCGGCTCGCCCCACGCCGTTCCGCCCGCGCTCCGGGCGATCCACGCCAGCGACCCGCCGCGCATCGGTCCGCACATCCTGACCGGCCCCGTCGCCATCGTCGGCGCCGAGCCCGGCGACACGCTGGAGGTGCGGATCGAGGCGATCGAGCCCAACAACGACTGGGGCTACTGCGCCGTGCGCCCGCTGGCCGGCACGATCCCGGAGGATTTCCCCGACCGTTATGTCAGCCACATCGCCGTCGATCGGGCGCGGAGCGTGTGCAAGCCCGACTGGGGGCCGGAACTGCCGCTGGCGCCGTTCTTCGGCACCATGGGCGTCGCCCCGCCC
This sequence comes from Caulobacter vibrioides OR37, assembly GCF_000372645.1. GTDB lineage: Bacteria > Pseudomonadota > Alphaproteobacteria > Caulobacterales > Caulobacteraceae > Caulobacter > Caulobacter vibrioides_E. The sequence continues at coordinate 13,867 of NZ_APMP01000032.1, forward strand.
GCCCGGTATGGCCGTCTCTCCAGCCGCGAGCCGCGCGAGCATGGCGGCAACATGGACAACAAGGAACTGGTCGCCGGCTCGACCCTCTTCCTGCCGGTCTGGGTTCCGGGCGCGAACTTCTCGGTCGGCGACGGCCACGGGCGACAGGGCGACGGCGAGGTCTGCGTCAACGCTCTGGAAATGGGCCTGACGGGGACCTTCACCTTCGTGCTGCACAAGGGCGCGTCGCTGGCCTGGCCCCGCGCCGAGACGCCGACCCACTACATCCTGATGGGCTTCAACGAGGATCTGGACCTGGCCATGAAACAGGCCTTGCGCCAGACGATCGACTTCATCGTCGCCCGCTCGGCCCTGACCCGCGTCCAGGCCTATCAGTTCTGTTCGCTGGCCGTGGACTTCCGCGTGACCCAGACCGTCAATGGCGAGAAGGGCGTCCACGCCCTGCTGAAGAAGGGCCTGTTGTTCTGACATTCTCCACCTGGGCGCGCGCCAAGCCCTCTCGCGAAGGCCATCGCGAAGGTTGAACGTCGCGGCGCCGTCTCGGTCGAGACCTGTGCCAACCCGGGCCGACTTCCCTTGCCGCGTAAGGAATTTCGATCTCGATGCGGGACAACCTCCGCGTCGGGACCTGTCCTTCGTGGTTAATTCTCCCGTAAAAGCTGAATGCCTTTCGGCGCCGCCCTTGCAGGCGATAGATCACGCTTTAGTTGAAGGCTTGGGCTGGGGAACTCGAAATGGAACTGCACGGCACGAACGGCGCGGACACCCTGACGGGCGGCCCGGGCGACGACACGCTCTACGGCTTCGCCGGCAACGATACGCTGTACGGCGGCAAGGGCGACGACGTGCTGGCGGGCAACGAGGGCAACGACAAGCTCTACGGCGGCGAGGGCGACGACTACCTGCTGGGCGGGCCCGGCGACGATCTGCTGGACGGCGGTCCCGGCAACGACTGGGCGTCCTACGAGGACGCGACCTCGGGCGTGACGGTCAATCTGAACCTGACCGGTCCGCAGAACACCGGCGGCGGCGGCAAGGATACCCTGGTCTCCATCGAGAACCTGTACGGCTCGCCCTATAACGACGTCCTGACCGGCGACGCCCACGACAACATGATCGTCGGCGGCGCGGGCAATGACACCCTCTATGGCGGCGGCGGCAACGACACCCTGTGGGGCGGCGCGGGCAACGACACGCTGGATGGCGGCGACGGCGACGACTACCTGGTCGGCGGCGCGGGCGATGACGTTCTCAAGGGCGGGAAGGGCAACGACTGGGCGTCCTACGAGGACGCGACCTCGGGCGTCACCGTCGACCTGACCAAGACCGGGCCGCAGGACACCGGCGGCGCGGGCAAGGACACGCTGATCAGCATCGAGAACCTTTACGGCAGCAAGTACGACGACGTCCTGACCGGCGACGCCCACGACAACTACCTGTGGGGCGGCGAGGGCAACGACAAGCTTTATGGCGGCGCGGGCGACGACCACCTGTCGGGCGGTCCGGGCGTCAATCTCATCGACGGCGGCCAGGGCTTCGACACGGTGGACTATGCGTTCGCCGACAAGGGCATGGTCGTCGACCTGTCGAAGGGGACGGCGACCGGCGGGGCCACCGACACCCTGGTGTCGATCGAGGCCGTGATGGGCTCGACCCACGACGACGTCATCACCGGCAACGACGCCGAGAACTATCTGTTCGGCGACGCGGGCAATGACGTGCTCTACGCCGTCGGCGGCAACGACACCCTGGACGGCGGCGACGGCAACGATGTGCTGCGGGGGAGCTTCCATAAGCCGGGCGACATCCTGCTCGGCGGCGCGGGCGACGACCTGGTCATCGTGTTCACGGGACCCGGGAGCGAGGGCGTCACGACCGTCGATGGCGGCTCGGGGAACGACACCCTGCTATTCTCGTCGGGGCAGGACATCACCTTCGACCTGCGGGTCACGACCGATCAGGTGGTCTCGCCCGGCGTCCACATGGTCGTGCAGAACATCGAGAACGTCACCGGCGGCGCGGGCAATGACCACCTGACCGGCGACGCGGGCAATAACGTGATCAACGGCGGCGCGGGGAACGACGTCCTCGACGGCGGCGCCGGCTTCGACATCGCCTCCTACGAAGGCGGTCCGGCCGTGCGGGTTGACCTGTCGAAGACCGGCCCGCAGGACACCCACGGCGCCGGGATCGACACCCTGATCAATTTCGAGGGCCTGAAGGGCTCCAGCCTGGGCGACATCCTGATCGGCGACGGCAAGGACAATACCCTGGAAGGCGGCGCGGGCGACGACATCCTCGATGGCGGCGCCGGCGTCGACACCGCGATCTTCACGGGCGCTTCCACGGACTACACCTGGACCAAGAACGCCAACGGTACGTGGACCGTGAAGGGTCTCGACGGCGTCGACACCCTGCTGAACATCGAGAAGCTACAGTTCAATGACAAGACCGTGACGCTGCCGTCGTCGGATACGACGGTGACAGTGGATGATGTCGTGAAACCCGTTGTCATTGCCTCGTCCGACCATGCCTTCGTCGACGCGGTTTTCTCGCCGAACGGACGCACAGCCTATGTTTCAGACAAGGACGGCTACATCTCGGCGATTGATACGACGACTGGCGAGGTGCGCGCGCACGTGAAGGTGGGGACGAACCTGGGTGGCATGGACGTCTCGGCCGACGGGCGCTACTTGGTCGCGACCGAAGGCAAGATCGAGACCGTCTCCATGTCGCCCGGCGATGCGTCGCAGGCGACCATCACGGTTCACGTACTCGATCTGCAGACCGGCCTGGTCAAGGACTACGCCACCAGCGCAACGGGTACGGATCGGGAATTCACCGACGCCGCGTTCCTGGCCAATGGCCAGATCGTCTTGGCCCAGGCCTCAAGCATCACCCAGCTCACGCCCAAGTCCTTGAGCACCTTGGACCCGGCCACGGGCGTTTTTACTCTTAGCGCGCAGACCTATCAGAGCGCAGTGCTGAGTGTGAGTAATGACCACCAGAAGGTATTGGTGGGGCCGACGAATCTTTTCGAAGCCCCGCTCGCCGTCCAGGCTTCCAGTATCGGTCAGACCGCCCAGGTCGGTGGTGTGACGGGCACCAATATGGGGGTCCAAGCGATTTCCAGCGCTAACGGACTGATCGCCCAATGGACGACCTTGCACAAGTTTACTGCCTACGACTCGTCGCTGAATGTGGTCGCCGACTTGGGTAAACTGCATCCCGAGATCGCAAGCGTCTATGGCATGGACTTCAGCGGCGACGGCCAGCATCTTTTCGTCGTTGATCAGGTGACCGACCGAGTTTTCGAGCTTTCGACCTCGACCTGGGATGTCGAGCATGTGTTCCGGATCGGACTCGATATCGATCCGGTGCTGAACAATAACGGCGCCATCAGTTACAGCTTCACAGGAAGCGCATATGGCGATCGCGTTTCTGTTAGCAACGATAGCGCGCGCTTAACGATCTTCACCGATTCCCAATTGGTGTCCGTGCCCGTTACCGCGATCGAGCTTGGCCAGGATATCGGAAAGCTCTATCGAGGCGGCGCTGGCAACGACATCCTGACCGGCGGTAGCGGTGATGATGTCATCATCGGCGGCAAGGGGGCTGATACCCTGACCGGCGGCGCAGGGGCGGACACCTTCCTGTTCAGCGTCGGTGACTCCTTGCCCACGGATTCCCTGGGTGCGGGTGTGACCGTCATTACGGATTTCGAAAGTAAGGACGCCATCCGTTTCCTGGGTAAGGACCTGCCAATAAGTTTTGGAGCTTATTCGGCGGGGAGCTTTCAAGACGCCCAGTCCCTCGCGGACTATTTCCTCCACGTTCCCGGTTACCACCAGCTCTACGTGGCGATCCAGGTGCGAGGCGACACCTACCTCTTCGCGGGGCAGAGCGTCGACTCGTCGGCGCCGGCGCTGGAGAACGTGATCAAGTTGGCCGGCGTGTCGGCGCAAACGCTCAGCATCGACAACTTCTTCCACTAGCGCGCCTTCTCAGCCGAATGTTAGCCCCCGTTGACCTCATGTTGGCGGGGGCCTTTTGTGTTCGCATCGCATCCGGCGCGAAACCGCTGCGGCGGGAATGCTCCTCGACGCCGGTGATACGTCGCAGCGGCGATTGAGGCCGATTTCTCCGCCAACCACCAACCGCCGCGAAGCCCTAACGCGCCCCGCGCGTCAGGTAGCCTTCCAGCAGCGCCAGGGCGTGGTCGAGCCGCGCCTTGCGCCACTCGGGCGCGCTCATGTCGGTGTTCAGCGTGGCCGACAGAGAATAGCCGTTGGCCAGGTGGAAGCGGCTCATGGCCGCGATGGTCACATAGATCTGCACCGGGTCGAGTTCGGGGCCGAACACGCCCTGGCGCTGGCCGCTCTCGATCAGCCGCTCCATCGTGTGGCGCAGGGGGAAGGCGGTTTCGGTCACGACCCGCGACTGAGCGGCGAACTTGCCGTGCTGCAGGTTCTCGTTGCGCAGCAGGCCCTCGAACTTGGGGTTCTTCTCGAAGTAGTCGAAGGTGAAGCGCTGCAGCTCCAGAAAGCCTTCCAGGGGCTTGTCGAAGTCGATCTTCAGCTCGGCCTCGCGGGCCCGCAGGTCCATGTAGGCGCTTTCGAGGACGGCCATGTACAGGCCCTTCTTGTCCCCGAAGTAGTGGTAGAGCATCCGGATGTTGCACCGGGCCGACTTGACGATCTTCTCGATCCGCGCCCCGGCGAAGCCGGCCTGGGAGAACTCCTTGAGCGCCGCCGCCAGGATCGCCTTGCGGGTCCGCTCGGCGTTGCGCTTGCGTGGCGCGGGCTCGTTCTCGACCTTGGTCGGCGCGTCCAGGACGGCGTCGGTCACGGGCTCTTGGCTCCCTGCTTGATCCAGGCGCCCAGTTGGGCGCGCTCCTCATCGGTCATGCCGGTCTCGTTGCCAAGGGGCATACTGGTCGAGAGGACCGCCCTTTCGTTGATTTTCGGGGCATAGGCCTGGATATGCGCGGGGGTGTCGAAGGTGGCGCCCAGCGGAGGGGCGGAAAATCCAGGATGTGTCGGGCTGGGGCTGTGACACATGACGCAATGCTTTTGGATGATTCCCTGAACCGTGCTGAAGGGCACTGTGTCGGATACCTCGATCTTCTTGGCCGGCTTGGCGCTGGCCACCACGGTCGCGCCGAACACCAGCATCGCGCCGTAGAACAGGAAATCGTGCCGGATCTTGCCGACGTGCTTCAGGTTGAAGAAGTGGCGGATCGACACCCCGCCGGCCGCGATCATCGCCAGCAGCAGCCAGGCCAGGCGGTGGCCGGTGACCAGCGGATAGTGGTTGCTGATCATGATGAAGATGATCGGCAGGGTCATGTAGTTGTTGTGCACCGACCGCTGCTTGCCCATCAGCCCCAGGCGCGGATCGACCTCGCGGCCGGCCAGCATGTCGGCGACGATCTTGCGCTGGTTGGGGATGATGACCAGGAAGACGTTGGCCGCCATGCAGGTGCCGATGATCGCCCCCACATGGATGAAGGCGCCGCGATCGCTGAACAGCTTGGTCAGCGCCCAGGCCGCCGCCGTCAGCGCGCCGAACCAGACGATCCCGAACAGCTTGCCGTTCCGGACTAGCGGCGAGCGGCACAGCGCCTCGTAGACCGCCAGCCCGCCGAAGATGAAGGCCAGACCGACGCCGATCGCCGCCGGCTGGCTGAAGGCGTGCTTGGCCGCGTCGATCAGATAGACGTTCGCCTGCCAGTAATAGAGCACGATCAGCAGGGCGAAGCCCGACAGCCAGGTGGTGTAGGCCTCCCATTTGAACCAGTGGAGGTGGTCGGGCATGTGAGCCGGCGCCACCATGTACTTCTGAGAATGGTAGAAGCCGCCGCCGTGCACGGCCCACAGCTCGCCCTTGACCCCGTCCTTTTCGGGGATGGGCGCGCGCAGATTGTTGTCCAGCCAGACGAAGTAGAAGGACGCGCCGATCCAGGCGACGCCGGCGATCACGTGCAGCCAGCGGAGCGCCAGGTTCAGCCAGCCGGGAAGGTCGTAGTCCATCTTAGTCGGTCACCGCGTCGAGCAGTCGGAGTTTCGAGATCAGGCCGATCTGGGCGATCGCCTCGGCGATCTCCTGGGTCTCATCGTGGGCGAGGCGCGCCTGCATGGCGGCCAGGATCGAGGCCTTGTCGTTCAGGCGAACGCAGATGATGAACGGAAAGCCGAACCGCTCGGAATAGGCGGCGTTCAGGTCGTGGAAGCGCGCGAACTCCTCGGGCGTCAGGCGGTCGAGGCCGGCGCTGGCCTGCTCGGCGTTGCTCTCGGCGGTCAGCTGCTTGGCGATCGCGGCCTTGCTGGCCAGTTCGGGGTGGGCGCGGATCAGGGCCAGCTTGTCCTCGACGCTCGCGGCGCCCAGAACGTCCATCATCGCCGCGTGCAGGGCTTCGACGCTGGCGAACGGCCGCTCGCTCCAGGCGCGTTCCACGACCCACGGGGAAAGCTCGAAGGCGAAGCCCAGAGCGGTGGCGAAGCCGGTCCGGTTCATGCTGTTGAGCAGTTTCAGGGACAGAGGAGGGGCCGAGCTCATGCGTCTCCCTCCGCGAACCCCGTCATCCCGCGCTTCATGCGCGGGACCCATCGATCCGTCGCAGGTGCGGGAGAGATTTCGTTCTCACGTGAAAGCTGAACCATGGGTCCCGCGCATGAAGCGCGGGATGACGGAGAAAAGTAGAGAGCGTTCATTGGCCGCTCCCCGCATAAGGATGCTCGGCGATCCAGTGCCGGGCGATGTCGATGCGCTTGGCGACCCAGACGCGGTCGTGGCTGGTGATGTGCGCGAGGAACCGCCGCAGGGCGCCGATGCGCCCGGGCTTGCCGACCACGCGGCAGTGCAGGCCGACGCTCATCATCTTCGGCGCGGTCTCGCCCTCCAGATAGAGGGCGTCGAAGGCGTCGCGCAGATAGGTGAAGAACTGCTCGCCGGTATTGAAGCCCTGGGCGGCCGTGAAGCGCATGTCGTTGGCTTCCAGCGTGTAGGGCACGATCAGCTGCGGCCGGCCGTGCTGATCGTCCCAATAGGGCAGGTCGTCGGCATAGCTGTCGGCGTCGTAGACGAAGCCGCCCTCCTGGGCGACTAGGCGGGCGGTGTTGGGACTGGTGCGGCCCTGGTACCAGCCTAGCGGACGCTCGCCGGTCAGCCGCGTCTGGAGCTCGATGGCGCGCTGGATGTGCTCCAGCTCCTGGTCGGGCGTGAAGTGCTGGTAGTCGATCCAGCGATAGCCGTGGCTGGCGATCTCCCAGCCGGATTTCATCATCGCCTCGACGGCGTCGGGATGGCGCTCCATGGCCTGGGCGACGCCGAACACGGTCAGCGGCAGGCCAAATTCGTCGAACAGCCGCCGAATGCGCCAGAAGCCCGCGCGCGAGCCGTACTCGTAGAGGCTCTCCATCGACATGTGACGCATGTCCGGGATGGGCTGGGCGCCGACCATCTCCGACAGGAAGAACTCGGACACGGGGTCGCCGTGCAGGATCGAGCGTTCGGCGCCTTCTTCATAGTTCAGCACGAACTGGACGGCGACGCGGGCGCCGTTCGGCCACCGGGCGTGCGGCGGATGCTCGCCATAACCGATGAGGTCGCGGGGATAGGCGGCGGTCATGCGAAGACCTTCGCCGCCGCGTCGACGCCCGCGCCGGCCGGCGCCTGGAAGCCTTCCCAGCGCAGCACCGCTTCCAGCGCCGCCAGGGTCTGGAGAACGGCGTGCTTGCGGGCGTTCACCCCCATGGTCCCGATCCGCCAGATCTTGCCCGTCAGCGGCCCGAAGGCCGACCCGATCTCGATCTCGAAGTCGGTGCGCATCCGGACCTTCACCCGGTCGTAGTCGACGCCTTCGGGCGCCCAGATCCCGGTGACGTTGGTCATCTTGTGGGCCTTGTCGCCGTAGATGGAGAGGCCCATCGCTTCCAATCCGGCGGTCATCGCCGCGCCGGCCTTGGCGTGGCGTTCAAAGCGCGCCGCAAGCCCTTCTTCCAGAACCAGCCGGGCGCATTCGCGGGCGGCGAACAGCATCGGCGCGCATTCGGTGTGGTGGTTCAGCCGCTTCTCGGACCAGTAGTCCATGATCATCGCCAGATCGAAATAGTTCGAGGCGATCCGCCGGCCGGCGCCCGCCGCGCCGCCGGTCCCAGCCAAGCCCTTCTCGACATGCCGGCGCGAGAAGATGTGCTCGGCGGCCTGGTCGCTGATCGTGATCGGGGCCGAGCCCGAGGGGCCGCCCAGGCACTTCTGCAGGCCGGCGGTGACGATGTCGGCGCCCCAGGCGTCGACCGGGACGTCCATGCCCGACAGGGTGGCGGTGGCGTCGACATACATCAGCGCCCCGTGCGCGCGGCAGATCGCGCCGATCTCGTCGAGCGGCTGGGCCATGGTGGTGGAGGTGTCGCCATGGACGCAGGCCACCAGGCGCGGCCTCACCCGCTTGACCGCGTCCTCGACGGCTTGCGGATCGACCACCGTTCCCCACGGCGCCTCGACGAAGGTGACCTTGGCGTCGCAGCGCTCGGCGATCTCGGCCAGCAGCAGGCCAAAGCGTCCGGCGTTGACCACCACCACGTCGTCGCCGGGGCAGAGTGTCGAGACCAGCGCCGCCTCGATGCCCGCGCGCGAGGTGCCGTCGATCGTGAAGGTCCAGCGGTTCTTCGTCTGGAAGACCCCGCGATACAGGGCCATGACCTCGTTCATGTAGCCGGTGAACTCGGGGTCGAACTGGCCCAGCAGCTGCACGGACATGGCCCGCAGCACGCGCGGGTGCACGTTGATCGGGCCTGGGCCCATCAGCAGGCGGGCGGGGTGGTCTAGCTCGTGAAAAGTCTCGGTCATGCGCGTTCGCGTCGTTCTAGCTTGTCGATGAAATGGAGCATGGCCTGGGCCGCCAAGGCGCAGTCGGCCTCGCTGACGGCTTCGGCCGGGTTGTGGCTGATTCCGCCCTCGCAGCGGATGAACAGCATGGCGACGGGGCAAAGATCCGCCATCACCATGGCGTCGTGACCGGCCCCCGACGGCAGGCGGCGCGCGGGCAGGGAAAGGTCAGAGAGGGACTCTTCGAGCAGACCCATCAGGGACGGATCGCAGGGACTTTCGGCCAGGACCTGCATCAGGGTGATCTCGGCGCGAAGGCCGCGGCGATCGGCGATGGCCTGGATTTCTGCTGTTACGGCCTCGACGGCCGCGTCGCGCGTCGCCGAGGTCTCGGCGCGGATATCCATCGAGAACTCGACCGCGCCGGGGATCACGTTGAACGCGCCAGGCAGGGCGGTCATCCGGCCCACCGTGCCCACCAGGCCGTCGGCGCCCGCGCGGCAGATCCGCTCCAGGGCCAGCATCGCCTCGGCGGCGGCGGGAGCGGGGTCATTGCGCAGGGCCATCGGCGTCGTGCCGGCGTGGCCAGCGACGCCCTCGATCCGAACCATCAGCCGCTTCTGCGCCGCGATGGCGGTGACGACGCCCAGGGCCAGGCCCTCGGCCTCCAGCACCGGGCCCTGCTCGATATGGGCCTCCAGGAAGGCCAGGACGTCTTCGGGCCGACGCGCGGCGGCGGCGATGGCGTCCGGATCGCCGCCGAACGCCGCCAGGGCTTGGGCGACCGACACGCCGTCGGCGTCCTTCATCGCCAGGGCGGAGGGATCCAGGCTCCCGACGATGGCCCGGCTGCAGCTCATCGAGGCGGGGAAGCGCGAGCCTTCCTCGTCCCCGAAGGCCACGACCTCGATCGCGAAGGGCAAGCGTCGCCCGGCGCGATGGAGGGCCTCGACCACGTCGACGCCCAGCATGATCCCCAGCGGACCGTCATAGCGTCCGCCATTGCGGACGCTGTCGATGTGCGAGCCGATGATCAGGGCCTTGGCGCCGGGCGTCTCGCCTTCGTAGCGCCCGATCAGATTGGCGGCGGCGTCGCGGCGCACGCTCATGCCGGCGGCGGCCATCCATTCCGACAGCGTGGTCAGAGCGGCCGCGTGGGCGGGCGTCAGGAAGCGACGCGTCAGCTGGCCCTCGACCTCGCTGTAGGGCGGCAGGCCCAGCGCGTCGCAGCGCGCCTTGGCCCTGGCCCCCCACGCCAGGACGTCGATGTCGAGACCCTCGGTCACGTCCGCTTCCATCCCCAGACCCTAGCAGTTCGCGCCCGTCGCCCCTCCACGACAAGCGCCGAATGGCGAAGTTCTCGCCCAGGCGCCCGCCCATGCGCCATGCGCGGACGGCGGCGCCTCCTGTTAAGTCATAATTCTCTTACTTGTGGAAGGCCGGCCGTATCTTGCCGTGTTCGCGCGACACGAAGCCGCCGAGCGGAAGGCTCCGCTACCCGGCCATTCGCTGGAACTTGCCCGCCGCGCGGATCTGTCCCGTCGGCGCGCCCGTCGGGGAGCCGCCCAGCGGTTCGTCGCTGACGGCGAGCGTGGTGGTGTAGGCCGCCGGGCCACGTAGGCCGGCGGGCAGGGCGACGCGGGTCTGGGCGTCGCGCGGGATCACGCCCAGCGAGATCGGCTTGCGGCCCTCGGGGATGATCCACAACTCCGCGTCGCGCTTGTTGGGCAGGGCGATCGACACGGGCGTCAGGATCAGCTTGTCGGCCGCGCGGTCGAGGGTCGCCACCAGGGCGGGGCGCTGGGTGGCGGGGTTGTTAATCACCGCCACCTCGGTCGCGGCCGGGGCGAGCGCGGGCGTGGGCGTGGGGGCCGGGCGTGGCGTGACGATCAAAGCCACGACGCTAGCCGCCGCCAGGGCGAAGGCGCTGAGGGACGCGCCGCGCCAAAGTCCCAGGCTGTTCCAGGCCGAGCGCTTAGGCGTCTCGGTCGCGCCGATCAGATTGGCGATGCGCGGCCATACGGTCGCCGGCGGCTCGACCGGCGCGACGCGCGCGGCGAGATGGACGAGGCGGTTCTCCCACCAGGCCACGGCCCGGGCGAAGGCCGGCTCGGCGGCGATCCGCGCCTGAGCCTGGGCGCGTTCATCGGCGTCCAGCACGCCCAGCACGTATTCACCGGCCAGGGGGCGTTCATCGCCGTCGTAGGAGGCAATGTCGGTCATGCTTCGAGACATCCGCGCAGGCTGATCAGGCTGCGCCGGATCCAGCTTTTCATGGTGCCCAGCGGCACCTTCAGCGCCTGGGCCAGGGCGTCATAGGTCACGCCCTCGAAGAAGGCGGTGCGCAGGGCGCCGGCGTGCCGAGGATCCAGCTGGTCGATACAGCCCTCCAGGCGGCGACGGTCGTCCTCGTCCTCGAGCAGGGTCGAGGCCAGCGGCGCGCCATCGGCCAGGGCCTCGGCCTCCTCGACGTCGGCGATAACCCGGCCGCCCCGCTTGCGCAGCCGGTCGATGGAACGATTGCGGGCGATGCTGACCAGCCAGGTGATCGGACTGGCCTTCTCCTGGTCGAAGCGATCGGCCCGGTTCCAAACGGTGAGATACACATCCTGAAGCACGTCTTCCGCCTCCTCGCGGTCGTTCAAGATACGGAGGCAGACGCCGAACAGTTTCGCGGAGGTGTGCCGATAGACGTATTTCAGCGCATCATGATCGCGTTGGGCCACGCGACTAATGGCGCGCGACAGCAAGGCGCGGCTCGTGTCAGCGTCCATGCTAGGCTCCCCACAAGCGGCTCATGTCCGCCGACCTAGGCGCCGAGGCGCAGCAGCGCCACATAGCCGGCGCAGGCCGCCGCGGTGGTCGCCGCGACGCCCCAGGCCATGTCGGCGAGCGTAACGGACAGGGGCCAGCCCTTGAGCGTCGCCTGATTAGTCAGGTCATAGGTCCCGTAGGCGGTCAGGCCGAGCAGGGCGGCGTTGCCCAGCAGGCGACTCCAGCCGCCGTCGAGCGCCGGCAGCACCGCCAGGGCGATGATCGCCACGACATAGAGCAGGTAGAAGGCCACGGCCGGCGCCAGCGAGGGGGTCTCCGCCATCAGCCCGCCCAGGCGCGGCTTGTAGAAGCGCGGCGTCATGCTCATCAGCCACGCGGCGTCCAGCGCCAGCATGGTTCCGGCGGTCGCGAAAGTCCCGCCGGCGAGGCGTAGGAGGGTCATGCCGAGGCTCGTCCTTGATTTCGGATCAAGGTACGGCGAAGCCGTGTTTCCGGATGCGTCCATCAGCCCACTCGCGCCGTAACTTCCTGCGAAACCTATCCGGAGCGCTTCCTTGGTCACCGCCGTTGCTCGCCAGTCCATCGCCGTCGTCGGTTCCGGGATCTCGGGCCTGTCGGCCGCCTGGCTCTTGTCTCGCCGTCACGACGTGACCCTTTACGAGGCCGACGCCCGGCTGGGCGGCCATGCCCACACCGTGACCGTCGAAGGCGACGCGGTCGACACCGGCTTCATCGTCTACAACGAGCCGAACTATCCGAACCTCACCGCGCTGTTCCGGCATCTGGACGTCGAGACCACGCCCACGGACATGTCGTTCGGCGTCTCACTGGACGGCGGCGCGCTGGAATATTCGAGCACCAACCTGCTGGCCCAGAAGCGCAACGCGGTGAACCCGCGCTTCCTCAAGATGTTGATGGACGTCATGCGCTTCTACCGCGACGGCCGGCGCATCCCGCCCGAGCTGGAGAGCGGCGGTCTGTGCCGGCTGGACGACTATCTGCGCCAACAGGGTTTCGGGCGCGCCTTTCAGGAGGACCACTTGCTGCCCCAGGCGGCGGCGATCTGGTCGGCATCTCTGCGCGACATCCGTGAGTTTCCCGCCGCGGCCCTGCTGCGCTTCTTCGACAACCACGGCCTGATGCTGCCGATCGACAAGCGGCCGATCTGGCGCACGGTGGTCGGCGGCAGCGCGCGCTATGTCGAAAAGCTGGCCGCCGGCGTCTCTGGCGAGATCCTGACTGGACGCCCCGTGACGTCGATCCGGCGCGAACGGGATGGCGTCATGATCGAGGACATGGCCGGCGAGTCTCGGACCTTCGATCAGGTCGTCATCGCCGCGCACGCCGATCAGGCCCTAAGGATGCTAGCCTCGCCCTCCGCCGAGGAAGCCGAACTGCTGGGAAGCTTCCGCTACAGCCGCAATCGCGCGGTGCTGCACCGGGACGCGCGCGCCATGCCGCGTCGCCGCTCGGCCTGGGCCAGCTGGAACCATGTCGGCCGTCGCGGCGGCGATGGCGGCGTGACCTACTGGATGAACCTGCTGCAGCCGCTTCCGAAGGACAAGGCGTTCTTCCTGACCCTGAATCCCGAGCAGGCCCCCAGCGAGGTCCTGTACGATCAGGTCTACGAGCACCCGCTGTTCGACGGTCCGGCCATGCTGGCGCAACGGCGTCTGTGGTCCCTGCAGGGCCGGCGGCGGACCTGGTACTGCGGCGCCTATTTCGGATCGGGCTTCCACGAGGACGGCCTGCAGGCGGGACTCGCGGTCGCCGAGCGGCTGGGCGGCGTGCACCGTCCGTGGGTGCTGCCCGATCCATCGGGGCGCATCTTCCTCGACGACCGGACGATCGAGCCGCAAGAGGAACTGGTGGCGTGACCTTTCGCTCGGCGCTCTATGCCGGCCTGGTGACCCATGACCGCGCGCGGCCCCGGCGGCATAGCCTGCGCTATCGCGTGTTCATGCTGCTGCTGGACCTGGACGAGATCGACGCCCTGGACGCCAGGCTCAAGCGGTTCTCGCGCGGACGCTTCAACCTGCTCGGCTTTCATGACCGCGACCACCTCGACGATCCGTCGGCGTCGCTGAAGGACGTGGTGCTGGCCAAGCTCGACGCCAGCGGCCTTGCGCCGAAGGGCGCGCGGATCAGCGTGCTGGCCATGCCGCGCATCCTCGGCAAGGGCTTCAATCCCTTGAGCGTCTTCTTCTGCCACGACGCCGACGGGCGGCTGGTCGCGACCGTCCACGCGGTGCGCAACACGTTCGGCCAACGTCATGACTACGTCCTGCCCGCCGGCGAGGCGCGGGGCGAGCGGCTCGATCAGGGCGCGCGGACGAAGGTCTTCTATGTCTCACCGTTCCTGCCGATGGACCTGCGCTACGGCTTCGAGATCGCGCCGCCGGGCGAGACCGTGCACGTCGGCGTCGACGTGCTGGACTCCGAGGGCGTCGTGCTGGCCGCGACCTTTTCGGGAACGCGGCGCGACCTGACCGACGGCGCGATCTGGCGGGCACTGGCCACCCATCCCTGGCAGGTGATCGGCGTGATGGTCGCCATCCATTGGGAAGCGATCAAGCTCGTCCTGAAAGGCTTTCGCTTCTTTCCGCAGGATCCGGCCACGCGCGGCGTGCGTCGGCCGGCCGGGACGCTTGAAGCGGTCTAGGCGCCCATCCAGGTTTCGAGATCCTTCAGCGCCCGCAAGCTCATCAGGCGCTTCTTGGCGCGGCCGCGTTCCTTCAGCGGAATCTTCTTGCCATCCTCGTCGACCTTCGGCGCTTCCAGCGGCGGCAGCAGGCCGTAGTTGATGTTCATCGGCTGGAAGCTGCCCCCTTCGAGGTGGCCGCCGGTGATGTGCTCGACCAGAGCGCCCAGGGCGGTGGTCGGGGGCGGCGCGTCGATCGGCGCGCCCTTGCGGTCGGCGGCGGCGAAGCGGCCGGTCAGAAGGCCCATGGCGGCGCTCTCGACATAGCCCTCGACGCCGGTGACCTGGCCGGCGAACCGCAGGCGCGGCTGGGCCTTCATCCGCAGCGACTTGTCCAGGAGCTTCGGCGAATTGATGAAGGTGTTGCGGTGCAGGCCGCCCAGACGCGCGAACTGGGCGTTCTCCAGGCCCGGGATCATCCGGAAGGTCTCGGCCTGGACGCCGTGCTTAAGCTTGGTCTGGAAACCGACCATGTTCCACAGCGTGCCCAGCGCGTTGTCCTGGCGCAGCTGGACGATGGCGTAGGACTTCACGGTCGGGTCGCGCGGATTGGTCAGGCCCACCGGCTTCATCGGGCCGTGGCGCAGGGTCTCGCGGCCGCGCTCGGCCATCACCTCGATCGGCAGGCAGCCGTCGAAATAGGGGACGTTCTCCCACTCCTTGAACTCGGACTTGGGACCGGCCAGCAGGGCGTCGATGAAGGCCTCGTACTGGTCCTTGTTCATCGGACAGTTGATGTAGGCGGCCGCGTCGCCGCCGGGGCCTTCCTTGTCGTAGCGCGACTGTCGCCAGGCGACGTCCATGTTGATGGACTCGAAGTGGATGATCGGCGCGATGGCGTCGAAGAAACTGAGCTGGCCTTCGCCGGTCATCTCCAGGATCGCCTGGGCGAGAGCCGGCGAGGTGAGGGGGCCGGTGGCGACGACGACATTGTCCCATTCGGCGGGCGGAAGGCCGGCGATCTCCTCGCGGACGATCGTGACCAGCGGGTGCTGTGACAGGCGCTTGGTGACCTCGGCCGAGAAGCCGTCGCGGTCCACGGCCAGGGCGCCGCCGGCCGGCACCTGGTGCTGGTCGGCGCAGCTCATGATCAGGCTGCCCAGCTTGCGCATTTCCGCGTGCAGCAGGCCCACGGCGTTGAACTGCCAGTCGTCGGAGCGGAACGAATTCGAGCAGACCATCTCGGCCAGGCCGTCGGTCTGGTGGGCGTCCGTCGTGACTTTGCCCGTGGCGTCGTCCTTGCGCATCTCGTGCAGGATCACCGGCACGCCGCTCTGGGCGATCTGCCAGGCGGCCTCGGAGCCGGCCAGGCCCCCGCCGACGACGTGGACGGGCTGATAGGTCGAGTTCGTGGTCATGGCCGCGCCCTATACCCCCCGCTGTCGTTTCGCGAAACCTGCGTGTAGGCTCGCGAGCGGAGTCAGCGCTTCGCGCTGGACGGCGTGGGAGGGGACATGGCTAGGTTTTCCGTGACCGAGGCGGCGACGGCCGGCTTCGGGATCGTCGGTCGCAGGCCGCTGGTCGTGGCGGGCTGGGCGATCGCGCTGGTCGCGGCGCTGGTGCTGCCCGCCCTGCTGTGCATCGCGATGCTGGGACCGCGGTTCGTCGAGATCATGCAGTTGGCGGCCCAACAGAAAGGGCAGGCCGGCGATCCCGAAGCCCTGGATCGGATGATGCGGCTGAATTCCGGCCTGACCGGCTTCAACATGCTCTACTGGCTGTGGTCGACCTTCGTGAAGGCGGTGTTCTGCGGCGCGGCGTTCCGCGCCGTGCTGACGCCGGAGAAGGCCGCCTGGGCCTATCTGCGCATCGGGTCGCGGGAGATGTGGCTGGCGCTGGTGATGCTGGTCGAGCAGGTGCTGTTGTTTATCGCCGTCTTCGTCATGGCCCTGGTCATCGCCGTGGTGGCGGCGATCGCGGCGGTGGGCGCGGGGGATCATCAAACGGGCGGCGCGATCGCCGTCGCCGGCGTTGGCGGCGCGATCGCCGTGGTCCTTGTGATCTGGGTGGCGCTGCGCCTGTCCATGGCCGGTCCGATGAGCTTCGCCGACAACCAGTTTCGCCTGTTCGAGTCTTTGGATCTGACCAAGGGGCAGACGTGGCGGCTGCTAGGCGTCGCCTTGCTGGTCATCCTGTTCCTGGTGGTGATGGAAATGTTGCTGGCCGGGCTGATTGGCGGCGTCGTCCTGGCGGGCGGCGGGTCGCTGGCGGCGCTGCAAGGCTCGGCCAATTTGGACGCGTTGTTCCGCCGGCCGCCGATCGAGATCCTGCGCGTGCTGTGGCCGTGGCTGACGTCGCTGGGCGTTGTCGTGGCGCTGTTCGGCGCGGTGGCGCAGGCGGTTTTCTACGCGCCCTGGGCGTTCATTCACCGCGCCCTGGCCCGCCCGCGCGAGACGGCGTGGCTCTGACGTAACGCCGGATCGAAATGCGCGCGCGGGGCCGCGCCGCCATCGCCAGACGGTCCGCGAGGCCCTAGATTGCCGGGTGGGGCGGTGACTCGCCGCGCTGTGGCGGGAAGGGGATTTGATCGGATGACGGAGGGATCGGCGAACGTCGGCGCGGCGCTCCGCGCGGGCTATTCCGACCTCGGGGCTTCGATCAACGCCTGCTGGGCGGCGCTGCTGGCCGCCATCGTCCTGACCGTTCTGGCCGCGACCCTGCCGCCCGCGATCAAGACCTTGGCGCTGGTCGTCGCGACGGTGATCGCGCAGGGCGCGCTTTATCGACGCGCCTTCGGACGGGCCCCGGGCCTCAAGGGTCTGCGATGGGGGCGCGACGAGTGGCGACTGCTAAGCGCGCACGTCATGGCGCTGGGCCTGATCCTGCTGATCGGCTCGATCCTGCTGGTGGTGGTCGGGGCGATCGCCTGGGGCGTCGCCCGCGCCAGCGCGCCTGATCTGGACGTCGGCTCGGCCAGCGCGTGGCGTCAGGCGCTGGCCTCCGCCGGTCCCGCCGGCCTCATCGCGGGTCTGGCGCCGGTGGCGTCTCTGGCGTTGCTGGTCTGGCTGGCCCTGCGCCTGGCGCTGGTGGCGCCGGCCACGGTCGATCAGTCGGGCGTGCGGGTTTTGAGCGCCTTTCCCCTGACAAAAGGTCGTGTTGCGACGCTTCTAGTCGCCGTCTTGGCGCTGGCCTTGCCGCCGCTCGCGGCCGGAGGCTTGGTCGGCGCGAGCCTCCCGCGCGCCGACGAGCTTCTGGCGGCGGCGATTGTCGCCATGATGACCTATTTGTATCTGGCGCCCGTCCTGGCGGGCGCCCTGACCCATATCTACCGCCAGAGCGCGGTCATACAGGACGCCTAGATGTCTGTTCGTCCCGTCGAAGCGGCCACCGAAGGCCTCCGGATCATGCGGCGCAAGCCGACCGTCGTCCTGGCCTGGGCGGTGTTCTCGCTCGTCATGCTGCCGGTCCTGGGCCTGGTGGCCAATATCGTTCTGGGCAAGGAGGGGCTCAAGGTGCTGGCTGGACGGGCCGGCTCGGCGGACCCTCGCGAAATCCTGGACCTCGTGACGCATCTGGGCGGCGCCATGGTGCTGCTCATCGCGCTGGCCCTGCTGTTGGGTTCGGTGCTTTCGGCGGCGATCATCCGCTCTGTGATCGAACCGGCCAATGACCGCTTCGCCTATCTTCGCGTCGGCAAGGAAGAGGTGCAGCTTTTGGTGGTCTCGTTGATCACCTGGGCGGCCGCCCTGATCGTCACCGTCATCCCGTCCGGCGCGGTGGTGATGGGGACGTCGCTGCTGTCCGGTCCGGCGGCCAACTGGTTCGGAACGGTGGGCACTCTGGCGGTGATCGGCCTGTCGCTCTGGGTGGGCGTGCGGCTGTCGCTGTTGGGTCCGCACGCCTTTTCGCACCATCACATCGACATCCGCGCCGCCTGGATCCAGACCCACGGTCAGTTCTTCCGGCTGCTGGGGATGTTCGTCATGACGATCGTGATGAGCGCGATCGTCTCGATCGTCGGCGCGACGGTGTCGAGCATCGTCGCCGGTCTGTTGGGCGGCGGCGTCAATGTGCGCGCCGCAGGCGTCAACGCCGGCCTGATCCTGACCTTGCTGGCCAATCTGTTGCTGGCGCCGGTGTTCCTGACCCTTCAGGCCGTGATCCTCGCCGCGGCCCCCGCCAAGGCCTTCGCCCATTTGAACCAGGACGAGATCGACGCCGGCCTGCACCCCTGAGGGGGCGCTTAGGCCGACGCGCTGGGCCTTGCCGCCATCCGTTCGCGCCAGGCGATGACGTTCCTGGCTTCGTCTGGCGTCGGCAGACCCACGAAGTCGGCGAAGTCCAAGGTCGTCTGGCCGGCGATGTCGGCGATGGTGTAGGTCTCGCCCGTCAGATAGGGGCGGCCGTCGGCCAGTTCGCGATCGAGCCACAGCTGGATCTTTTCGACGACCTCGCGGTTCGACTCTCCAAATTCCTTGTTCTGCTTCAGAAGATGCGCCGTGAACGGATGGGCGTGGCGCCAGAACATGCCGACCGGCACGGTCAGGCGCAGCTCGATCCGGCGCGTCCACATCTCGATCATCGCCTGCTCCAGCGCCGAAACGCCGAACAGCGGGGGCTTGGGGTGCAACACCTCGAAATAGCGGCAGATGGCGACGGTCTCGCTGATCGTGGTCCCGTCGTCCAGCTCCAGCACCGGCACCTGGCCCAGGCTGTTGCGCGCCAGATGCTCCGGCGATTTGTGGCCGCCTTGGCGCAGTCCGATCGGGATCTCGGGCACCGACAGGCCCTTCTCGGCCAGGAAGATCCGCACGCGCCGAGGATTGGGCGCGGGCATGGCCTCGCCATAGAGCTTCATGGTGTCCTCCCAATTTTAAAACGGATGTTAGAGGCGCGCCGACCCACGCCGCAAGCCCGTGCGAAAAAGGCTTCGCCCACCCTGTCGAAGCGGCGCGAACCTGTTTAGCCTCAAGGCTTATTCGCCATCCTGTGAGTTCGTCATGTCCAAGTTCTCGGCCTCCGACGCGGCCTTCTCCGGCTTCCGGCTGGTGCGGGAGAACCTGAAGACGATTGGCGTCTGGGCGGTGGCCATGACGGTGCTGTCGATCGCGTCGAACGTGCTGGCCATCCAGTTCTTCGGTCCCAAGCTCGAAGCCCTGCTGAGCTACATGACCGACACGAACAATCCGGACCCGGATGAGTTCTTCAATCGCGCCTCGGGTCTGACGCCGTTGATGCTGTGGATGCTGCCCTACAGCCTGATCGTCAACGGCGTGGTCTTCGCGGCCCTGAACCGCCTGATCCTGCGTCATGACGAGAGCCGTTTCGCCTATCTGCGGCTTGGCGCGGCCGAGTTGCGGCAGGCGGTCCTGTGGGTGCTGACCAGCTGCGTCTTGATGGGCGTGCTGTTCCTGGGCTCGGCCGTCTCGGGTTTCCTGGGCGCGCTCGGCGGCGCCACGGGCGCGTTCCTCGCCCTGCTGGGCCTCGTTGGGGCGCTGTGCGGCGTCGTTTATCTGGCCGTGCGCCTGTCGTTCGCCTCGGCGGTCACCTTCGACACCGGCAAGATCACCCTGTTCAAGTCGATGCCGCGAACCGAAGGGCTCTTCTGGCCGCTGCTGGGGGCCTATCTGTTGGCGGCGGTGATGAGCATCATCGTCGTGCTGCTGATCTGGACCATCGTCTCGGCTATCGGCCTGGTCGCGTCGGGCGACTTCGCGGCCACCGGCAAGATGCTGCGCGCCGACACGACCTCGCTGCGCGCCTATTTCACGCCGGCCGGGGTGGTCCAGGCGCTGTTCTCCGGCCTGATCAATGTGCTGACCACCTTGATCGTCTTTGGCCCCGCGCCGTCCATCTATCGTGAGCTGAAAGAGCGCGAGGCAGGCGTTTCCGGCGAGGGCGGCTGGTAGGCGATACCAGTCGCGCCCCAGGCCAAGTCCCCCGTCCCGAGGTGTCGATGAACGGGGGGCTGTTCCGCGGCGCTTAGGCTCTCTTCGCCTCTTTCTTCAGCTCAGCCACCCGCACCTTGCGGCGTTCCTCGTGGCGGTCCAGCAGCTCCTTCAGGTAGCGGCCGGTCCAGCTGGCCTCGACCTTGGCCACGTCCTGGGGCGAGCCGACAGCGACGATCTGGCCGCCGCCGTCGCCGCCCTCGGGACCGAAGTCGATCAGCCAGTCGGCGGTCTTCACGACGTCCAGGTTATGCTCGATGACCACCACGGTGTTGCCTTGGTCGGCCAGCTCGTGCAGCACCTCGAGCAGCTTCTTGGTGTCCTCGAAGTGCAGGCCGGTGGTCGGTTCGTCGAGGATGTAGAGCGTCCGGCCGGTGGCCCGGCGCGACAGCTCCTTGGACAGCTTGACCCGCTGGGCCTCGCCGCCCGACAGGGTCGTCGCCTGCTGGCCGACCTTGATGTAGCTGAGGCCGACGCGCTTGAGCGTCTCCATCTTGTCGCGGATCGGGGGCACGGCCTTGAAGAAGTCGGCGGCTTCCTCGACGGTCATGTCCAGGACGTCGGCGATCGTCTTGCCCTTGAACACCACGTCCAAGGTCTCGCGGTTGTAGCGCTTGCCCTTGCAGACGTCGCAGGTGACGTAGACGTCGGGCAGGAAGTGCATCTCGATCTTGATGACGCCGTCGCCCTGGCAGGCCTCGCAGCGGCCGCCCTTGACGTTGAAGCTGAAGCGGCCGGGGCCATAGCCGCGCGCCTTGCTTTCCGGCAGGCCCGCGAACCAGTCGCGGATCGGGCCGAAGGCGCCGGTATAGGTCGCCGGGTTCGAGCGCGGGGTGCGGCCGATCGGCGACTGGTCGATGTCGATGACCTTGTCGAAGTGCTCCAGCCCCTCGATCCGCTCGTGCGGGGCGGGGGCGTCGCTGGCGTTGTTTAGACGGCGCGCGGCGGCCTTGTAGAGGGTCTCGATCGTGAAGGTCGACTTGCCGCCGCCCGACACGCCGGTGATGCAGGTGAAGGTCCCGACCGGGATCTCGGCCGTGACGTCTTTCAGGTTGTTGCCCGAGGCGCCGACGACCTTCAGCACCTTCTTCTTGCTGATCGGGCGGCGCTGCTCCGGCACCTCGATCTCGCGCGCGCCGGTCAGGTACTGACCGGTGACGCTCTTTGGATTGTCCATGATCTCTTGCGGCGTGCCCTGGGCGACGATCTCGCCGCCGTGGACGCCGGCGGCCGGGCCCATGTCGATCACGTAGTCGGCGGTGAGGATCGCCTCCTCGTCATGCTCGACGACCAGCACCGAGTTGCCCAGGTCCCGCAGGCCCTGCAGCGAGGTCAAGAGGCGGGTGTTGTCGCGCTGGTGCAGGCCGATCGACGGCTCGTCCAGTACGTAGAGCACCCCGGTCAGGCCCGAGCCGATCTGGCTGGCCAGGCGGATGCGCTGGCTCTCGCCGCCCGACAGGGTGCCCGAGCCGCGCGACAGGTTCAGATAGTCGAGACCGACATCGACCAGGAACCGCAGGCGATCATTGATCTCCTTCAGGATTCGCCGGGCGATCTCCATCTGCTTGTCGGTCAGCTTGCCGTCCAGGCTCGCGAACCAGTCGCGGGCCGGGCGAATGGCCAGCATCGACACCTCGGCGATGTCCATGCCGTCGACCTTCACGGCCAGCGCTTCCGGCTTCAGCCGCTTGCCGTGGCAGGTCTCGCAGGGGGTGTCGGACTGGTAGCGGCCCAGTTCCTCGCGAACCCACGAGCTGTCGGTCTCGCGCCAGCGGCGCTCCAGGTTCGGCAGCACGCCCTCGAAGGGTTTCTCGACCTCGTACTTCCGCGCGTTGTCGTCGTAGGTGAACTTGATCTTGGTCCCCTTGGACCCGTTCAGCACGACGTCGCGCGCGTCGGGCGACAGCTTGTGCCACGGCTCGTCCATCGAGAAGCCGTAGTGGCGCGCCAGGGCCTGCAGGGTCTGAGTGTAGAGCGGCGACGGACCTTTCGCCCACGGCGCGACGGCGCCCTTGTGCAGGCTCTTGTCCTTGTCAGGGATGACGAGGTCGGCGTCGAAGGCCAGCTTCGCGCCCAAGCCGTCGCAGACCGGGCAGGCGCCCGCCGGGTTGTTGAACGAGAACAGCCGCGGCTCGATCTCGGCGATCGTGAAGCCGCTGACCGGGCAGGCGAAGCGCTCCGAGAACAGGATGCGCCTGGGCTCCTTCTCACCTTCCTCGATGGTGGCGAACTCGGCCACGGCCAGGCCGTCGGCCAGGCGTAGGGCCTGCTCGATAGAGTCGGCCAGGCGCTGCTCCATGTCGGGCTTGGTCACCACGCGGTCCACGACCACGTCGATGTCGTGCTTGAACTTCTTGTCGAGGGCCGGGGCGTCCTCGATCGGATAGAACTCGCCGTCGATCTTCAGCCGCTGGAAGCCGGCCTTCTGCCACTCGGCGATCTCCTTCTTGTACTCGCCCTTGCGGTCGCGAACGACGGGGGCCAGCAGGTAGAGACGCGTGCCTTCGGGCAGGGCGGTGATCTTGTCGACCATCTGGCTGATGGTCTGGCTTTCGATCGGCAGACCGGTGGCGGGCGAGTAGGGGACCCCGACCCGCGCCCACAGGAGGCGCATGTAGTCGTGGATCTCGGTCACCGTGCCGACGGTCGAGCGCGGGTTGCGGCTGGTGGTCTTCTGCTCGATCGAGATCGCCGGCGACAGGCCTTCGATCAGGTCGACGTCCGGCTTGCTCATCAGCTCCAGGAACTGGCGGGCATAGGCCGACAGACTCTCCACATAGCGGCGCTGGCCCTCGGCGTAGATCGTGTCGAAGGCCAGGGACGACTTGCCCGAGCCCGACAGGCCGGTCAGCACGACGAGCTCGCCGCGCGGGATGTCGACGCTGACGTCCTTGAGATTGTGCTCGCGGGCGCCGCGCACGCGGATGAAGTTCAGTTGTTCAGCCATGTTTCCCGGAACGTTCGGGCCATGAGAAGGCTCACGGCGCAACGACTATATGTAGGGCTCGGCGCGGGGATTAACACAAGAACAAGGTGTGAACAAATGTCTCGCGCCCGCGAGGATGCGCCTGCTGACAGCGGGTGTCAGCAATGTGCGAAGAGCGCGCCCGAAAAGGACGCAACGGCGTTCGCATTCCCTAAACCCTGTTTGGAAGCGGGTTCTTCAGCTCACGCATGATGTAAAGGCCACGTTCGGGCTGAAGCTCGACCTCGATAAGGAGCGAGCGATGGCCAAGCCCGAGGCCCAAAGCGCCAAACAGGAAGCCAAGCAGGATGCGTTTGACGCGCTCAAGCCGGGCAAACCGCGCTCGATCGTCATCGACGGATTGGTGTTCATCGGCGGCGTCGGGTCGCTGATCTACGTTCTGCACACCATGGCGCCCAACTAGGGCGCCGTCCGGCGCCGCTTGCCGCGCGACGCGCCAACGCCTAGATTCGCCGCTCCTATCCGATGGAGGCTCCCATGATCAGCAAGACGGAAGACCGCTTCGTCCTCTCCGTTTCCCTGACCTTGGGTTCGCATGTCCTTCATCACCTTGGATTCCGTTTCCGCCGCCACGCCTGACGGCCGCCTTCTCTTCGAAAACCTGAACCTGTCGATCGGGGCCGAGCGCATCGGCCTGGTCGGGCGCAATGGCGCGGGCAAGTCGACCTTGCTGGCGCTGATCGCGGGCGCGCGCCCGCCGTTGGCGGGAAGCGTGGCCCGGACCGGGACCGTCGCGGTCCTGGATCAGTCGCCCGACGTCTCGGCCGACGCGCGGCTGGCCGACCTGCTGGGCGTCGGGCCGGACTGGGATCGCCTGGCGCGCATCCAGCAAGGCGAGGGCGACGAGGCCGACCTCGCCCACGCCGACTGGGACCTCCCCGCGCGGCTTGAGCAGGCCTTGGCCGATGTCGGCTTGCCCGGCCTCGATCCCGAGCGGCCGGCCGCGTCGCTATCGGGCGGACAAGCGACGCGGGCGGGGCTGGCGCGGCTGCTGATCGCCCGACCCGACGTCCTGCTGCTGGACGAGCCGACCAACAATCTCGACGCGACGGCGCGAGAGATGGTGTCGCGCGTGCTGGCCCGATGGCGCGGCGGGGCGGTGGTGGTCAGTCACGACCGGGCGCTGCTGCGCGGCATGGACCGCATCGTCGAGCTGTCGTCGCTCGGCGCGCGGTCCTACGGCGGCGGCTGGGACCTCTATGCCGAGCGCCGGGCCGAAGAGGCCCAGGCGGCTCGCCGGGATCTCGACCACGCGGAGAAGGAGGTGCGCCGCGTCGCCCGCGAGGCCCAGGTCGCCCGCGAACGCAAGGATCGCCGCGACGCGGGCGGCCGCCGGTTCGCCGACCGGGGCGGAACACCGAAAATTCTGCTGGGCGCGCTGGCCGAGCGGGCCGAGAACAGCGGCGCGCGCGAGGGCAAGCTCGCCGATAGGCTGGCGGCCGAGGCGGCCCGGGCCAAGGCGTCGGCCGAGGCGCGCGTCGAGCGCGCCCGGACGCTGGGGTTCGATCTGCCCCCCTCGGGACTGCCGCAAGGGCGCGAGGTCCTGGTCTTCGACTCGGTCGCCTTGGCCTGGCCGGACGGACCGCCGATCATCGAGGATCTGTCCTTCCGCATCGCCGGCCCCGAGCGGGTGGCGGTGTCGGGCGCCAATGGGACCGGCAAGACCACCTTGATCCGCCTGGCGACCGGGGCGCTGTCGCCCACGGCGGGCGCGGTGAAGCGGTCGGTCCCCGCGGCGCTGCTCGACCAGCGGGCGGCGTTGCTGGCCGACGACCAGACCATCCTCGAGAACTTCCGCCGCTTGAACCCCGCCGCCAGCCAAAACGACGCTTATGCGGCCCTGGCCCGATTCCTGTTCCGCAACACCGCCGCGCACCAGATCGCCGGCACGCTGAGCGGCGGCGAGCGCCTGCGGGCGGCCCTGGCCTGCGTATTGAGCGGCGTCTCGCCGCCGCAGCTGCTGATCCTGGACGAGCCGACCAACCATCTGGACATCGCCTCGATCGAGGCGGTCGAGGCGGCGCTGTCGGGCTATGACGGGGCGCTGCTCGTGGTCAGCCACGACGAGGATTTTCTCGACGCCATCGGCATTGAACGCGGGATCGCGCTCGGTTAGCGGCTCAAGGGAACATCGTTTTAAGGATCGCGACGTCTGCACATTCCCGCCTTCATTCGAGCCAATCTGCCGCTGGAACCCGCGCCCGGCGCGCCCGAGGTGCGCCTGCACACCGCCGGTCCCCGCAGCGGGCTGATGCGCCTGGCCAAGGCCGACCCCGCGTTCGGCTCGCCCTACTGGGCCCGACCGTGGGGCGGCGGCCTGGCCCTGGCGCGGCATGTGCTGGACTGTCCCGAAAGCGTGGCGGGCCGGCGCGTGCTGGATCTTGGGGCGGGTTCGGGTCTGGTCGCCATCGCCGCCATGTTGGCGGGCGCTCGGGCGGCCTGGGCGGTGGATATCGATCCCTACGCGGTGGCGGCTATCGGCCTCAACGCCGCCGCCAACGGCGTGAGCGTGGAGGCGACGCTAGCGGATCTGACGACCGGCGATCCGCCCGCCGTCGCCCTTGTCCTGGTCGGCGACCTTTTCTATGACGCCGTCCTGGCTGAGCGGATCCTGGCCTTTCTGGACCGCTGCCGCGCGGCCGGGGTGGCGGTGCTGATCGGCGATCCCTGGCGCGAGTTCCTGCCGACCGAACGTCTCCGCGTCGTGGCCGACTATCCGGTGGCCGACTTTGGCGACCCGGCGGGCATGACCCGGCCGGCCGCGGTGTTCGCGTTGATCTAAGAGTCAGGCCTTGCGGTTGAGGGTGATCGCCGCGCCCATCTGCGGGCGGTCATTCATCATCGCGCCGGCGCCGTAGGTGGCGGCCGGGGCGGCGCGCTGGTTGGCGATCTCCTCGGCCACGGCGCGGACCAGACCCTCGGTGACCACGCGGGCGGCGTTCACGGCGCGAGCCTGCCGGGCCAGCACGGCGTCGAAAGCCTCGGTGGCGCGGATCAGGCGTTGGCGCAGCTCAAGACGGGCCGCCTCCACGAGGGCGATATTGGCCTTCACGCGCATCGACTCATGTCGATAGAGGTTCGCCAGCTTGGCGGTTTCCTCGACATACTGCGCGGCCTCGTGCGGCCGGCGGCTCTCGAAGGCCTGGGCCTCCTTGGCGATCAGGTCGGTCAGGCGTTCGGTCAGCAGGATCAGCTGGGTGACGCGATCATCGGCGTCGACGGCGGCGAGAGCCATGGACTATTGCTCCTTCAAACCCTGCATCTTCAGCATCTCGCGCTGGATGCTGGCGGCCAGGCCGATCCCGCCGGCCTTGGTGATCTGCTTGGACATCGCGTCGGTCAGGACCGACTTGAACATCTCCTCGCCCTGACCCCCGCCGAACGTCTCGTCGGTCTTCACGCCGGCGGACATCTGCTGGAACATCACAGACAGGAACGAGCTTTCGAAGTTCTGGGCGGTTTCCTTGATCTTGGCGCGCTTGGCGGCCTCGTCGGCCGCGCCGAGGGCGGTCTTGGCCACGTTGCGCGCCGTCTTGGCTGTGGCCTCGGCCGCGCTGGCGATGGTGTTGACCTGGGGAGCGAGGGCGGAGAGCAGGCTCATTACATCACCTCGATATCGGCTTGCAGGGCGCCGGCGGCTTTCACGGCCTGCAGGATCGAGATCATGTCGCGAGGCGTGACGCCCAGGGCGTTCAGCCCGCCCACCAGGCTCTTCAGCGACGGCGAGCCGCCCAGCGTGATCAGCTTCTTGCCCTTTTCCTCGTCGACCTTGACCGTCGACTGCGGCACCACCGCCGTCTGGCCCTGGCTGAACGGCGCCGGCTGGCTGACGGCCGGGGTCTCCTGGACCGAGATGGTCAGGTTGCCCTGGGCGATCGCGACCTTGCTGATGCGGACGTCGTCGCCCATCACGATCACGCCGGCCACTTCGTCGATCACCACCTTGGCCGGGCCGTCCGGCTCGACTTCCAGGTTCTCGATCGCGGTGACGAAGCTGATCATGTCGACACCGGCCGGGGCGCGGATGGCGACGATGGTAGGGTTCTGCGCCTGGGCGCAGCCGGGATAGCGGTTGTTGATCGCGTCGGCGATGCGGCGCGAGGTCGTGAAATCCGGATTGCGCAGGGTCAGACGGAGAATATCCATATTGACCATCTGGAAGCCGGTCTCGCGCTCGATGATGCCGCCGCCGGCGATGCGGCCCGCGGTCGGGACGCCCTTGGTGACCGAGCTGCCCGACGCGCCGCCCGCCGAGACCGAGCCCGTCTGCACGGTGCCTTGCGCCACGGCGTAGGTCTGGCCGTCCGCGCCCTGCAGGCTGGTGACGATCAGCGTGCCGCCCAGCAGGCTCTTGGCGTCGCCCAGGGCCGAGACCGTGACGTCCAGCTTGGCGCCGGCCGCGGCGAAGGGCGGCAGGTTGGCCGTGACCATGACGGTGGCCGTGTTCTTGGTGTTCAGATTGGCGTCTCGGACATTGACGCCCTGGCGCTCAAGCATCGCCTCCAGGCTCTGCTTGGTCATCGGCGCGTTGCGCAGGCTATCGCCGGTGCCGTTCAGGCCCACGACCATGCCGTAGCCGACCAGCTGGTTTTCCCGGACGCCCTCGAAGGACACGATGTCCTTGATGCGCGACTTGGCGAAGGCGGGCGCCGCGACGAGCGACGAAACCGCGACAAGGGCGATCAGGAGCGTGCGAAAGAATGAACGCGGCATGGTGGTCTCGAAGGCGATACCGGGGTCGGGACACATCCCCGCGCCGTCCCATGCCAGAAGCGGGCCAGTTCTCTCCGACGGGCTAGGGCCTTGTGACTCAAGGGATTCCCGATTGGCCGCCGGGCCGCCTGGCGCCGAACGGCAGAATCTGCCCGGCATTAACCATACTTCAAGCGGATGGCGGACTAATGTGATCCAAGGCGCGGGAAGCGTGACTCGCGCGCGTAGGCTTATTGGAGCTGTCGGATGAAGGTTTCTAGCACGGGAGGCGTGGGGGCGACCGGCGCGTCGCGGGCCAGGCCCGCCGGCGGGGCGTCGGGCTTTTCGCTTCCGTCCGTGAACGCCGCCAGCGGCGCGGCCAGCACGGCGGCCGTCGGCGGTTTGACGGGCGTCGGCTCGGTGGACGCGCTGCTGGCGCTGCAACAGATGGAAACCGTCGGCGGCCCGCTGGAGCGCCGCAAGCGGGCGGTGCGCCGCGCCGACAATATTCTCGACATCCTGGGCGAGGTGCGGATCGCGCTGATCGACGGCGAGATCTCGCCGAGCGCCCTGGATCGCTTGACCCGCGCCGTCCGCGAGCAGCGCGACGCGACAGACGACCCCCGACTCGAAGGGGTGCTCAACGAGATCGAGACTCGGGCCGCCGTCGAGCTGGCCAAGCTTCAGGCGCGGAACAGCTGACATGGGCGGGGCGGCGAACAAGATCGTCGTTCGCCTCCGCCACGCTTGGCGCGTTCGCGCGTTTTATATCCGTCGCCGCCGCGGTCTTCGAGCCGCCGCGCGGGTCGCGCGACCTGAACGCGCCGCTCACGCGAGGTTCATTGAATGCGGCTCACCTTTTGCTATAAGCACGCAGCCCTCGAAGGCTGAGTTCATTGGGGCGTGAGGCGTTGATGCAAACGGCCACTGTTCTAGTCGATAAGTCTGAGTACCGTCCTTCCGAGGACGAGCCTTTTATGAACGACCGGCAGCTTGAGTATTTCAAGAACAAGCTGCTGGCCTGGAAAGAAGAGATCCTTCGCGAATCGCGCGAAACGGTCTCCCACCTCCAGAAGGAAACCGAGAATCACGCCGATCTCGCCGATCGCGCGTCCTCGGAAACCGATCGGGCTCTTGAGCTCCGCACCCGCGATCGTCAACGGAAGCTGATCTCCAAGATCGACCAGGCCCTGCGCCGAGTCGAGGACGGCTCCTACGGCTACTGCGAGGAGACGGGCGAGCCGATCGGCCTGGCCCGGCTGGACGCTCGCCCGACGGCGACGCTCAGCCTGGAAGCCCAGGAACGCCACGAACGCCGCGAACGCGTCCACCGCGACGACTAAGCGCCCGCTTCAGCGACTGATGTGTTTCAAGCGGCCTTGGGTGGGGAGCCCAGGGCCGCTTTTATTCGTGGGGTGCGGGACGGCTTGCGAGCTTGAGGGGACGTTGGATAGCCTAACGCTCAAGCACCTCAGGGGCAGACGGTTGCTCAACCAGGGTCATCCGCATTACGTGCACTTCCGACGCCATTCCGAGAAAGGCTACGCCCGGAATTACACCGCCCTCGAACGACAGTATGAACAAATCCCAATAACCTTGAGAATTGAGCGCGGACCAGCACCAGCCGATCTTGCCCCCAATACAATCAGCTAGTTGTTCGACGTCGATCCACCGACCGCCGCTAGGTTCCGCAACATCGGTTAGCGAGACGATCAGCTCGTCAGTGTCACTGTTTACGGTGATGTGTAGACCCAGGGTCTCGCCCATCACGACCATTTCCCACCAAGTGGGCCTCGGATCGTCCGCCTCGACCTTAGCCGTTATGCGGCAGGTCGATTGACCCTGGAGATCGTCGTAACGGTCGAAATCAAACCGCACGATGCCCTGGGCGCGAGGAAGTTCATCAGAATTCATGGGAGGCTTCCGCTCGGGGTGGTTCATAGTCCACTACCCACACTCGGCCGACACTTGTCTAACCCCCTCACCACATCGTCTTGGCCGCGCGTCCGGGCCATTCGCGGTCGTAGGTCTCGCCGCCGACCTCGCCGGCCGTGACCGCCGCCAGCATGGCGCCGGGCGTGGGCAGGGACTTGGGATCGACGTGGGTCTCGGGGTTCCAGAGGCCCGAGCGCACGATGGCGCGGGCGCATTGGAAATAGGCTTCCTCCACCGTGACGATCATCGCGGTGCGCGGCGCCTTGCCATCCACGGCGAAGCTTTCCAACAACGCCGGATCGGCGCTGATCACCGCGCGGCCGTTGACGCGGAAGGTCGTGCCCGAGCCCGGGATCAGGAACAGCAGGGCCACGCGCGGATCGCGGATGACGTTGCGCAGCGAGTCGATGCGGTTGTTGCCGCGCCGGTCGGGCAGGATCAACGTCCGGGGATCCTCGATGCGGACGAAACCCGGCAGGTCGCCGCGCGGGCTGCAATCCAGGCCCTCGGGACCCGCCGTGGCCAGCGCCACGAAGGGAGAAGCCTTTATCAGCGCGGCGTAGTGCGGGGTGATATGGTCGGTGACCTTGACGGTCGAGGCCGGGGCGGGAAGCGGCTGGTAGAGCGCTTCCAAGGCGTCGACCGTGGTGATCTCGTGCATCGCGTTCTCCCGTCCCCCGAGTCTAGCGGAGGGAGCCGCGCCGATACAACTCAAGCCATCAGCGCCTGGGCGCAGGCCTCGGCCAAGATGCGCGGCGAGATTGGCTTGCCGACGATCGGCCGCAGGCGGTCCTGCACAAGGTCGGAATTTCCGGTCACATAGACGACGGGAATGGAGCCCAGTTGACGCTGAATGGCCTCGACGGCCTCGACCCCCGTGCCCCCCACGATGCGGTAGTCGGCGGTGATCAGGTCCGGAGGATTGGCCAAGGCCAAGGCCAAGGCGTCGCCGGGGCTGTCGGCGATATCGAAACTGGTGAAGCCCTGTTCCGCCAAAAGGGCCTCGACTTCAAACGCGATGAGGATTTCGTCCTCTATAATCAACACATGGCGGGCCTTAGCGTGCTCGGTCATCCGCCGCAGCCTTCTCTCTCGTCCCGAACTCATTTCAATGTCGCCAAGGAGCGGCGCGCCAGTCGCGTTTTCGTGATCCCCGCTATCGCGTGGGTTGATCTGATTTGGACTGGCTGCGCGGGAAGCCGAAGCGGAGTATGGATCCATAACAGTAATAAGCATCAGCAGGAGCGCCCATTGTCTTTGATTCTCGTCGAAAAGCGCGGCCACGTCGCCATTCTCACCTTGAATCGGCCGGAAGCGATGAACGCCCTGGGCGCGCCCGGCGATGGCGACCAGGTGGCCGCGGCCTGCGAGGCGATCAATGACGACCAGGACATCCGCTGCGTGGTCCTGACCGGGGCGGGCCGGGCCTTCTCGGCCGGCGGCGACGTCAAGGCGATGAAGGCCCGCGAGGGGGCTTTCGGCGGCAACGGGGTGGCGGTGCGCGACGGCTATCGCAAGAACATCCACCGCATCGTCCGCGCCATCTACGGCCTGGAAGTCCCTTCGATCGCGGCGGTCAATGGCGCGGCGATCGGCCTGGGTTGCGACGTGGCCTGCATGACGGACATCCGAATCGCCGCCGACACCGCCAAGTTCGGCGTGACCTTTCTGAAGCTGGGCTTGATCCCGGGCGACGGCGGCGCGTGGCTGATGCCGCGCACGATCGGCATGAGCCGGGCGGCCGAGCTGTTGTTCACCGGCGACGTCATCGACGCGGCCAAGGCGGCCGAGTGGGGCCTGATCAGCAAGGCCGTGCCGCACGCCGACTTGATGGGCGAGGCCCTGGCCCTGGCCGAACGGATCGCCCAGCAGCCGCCGCACGCCCTGCGCATGGCCAAGAGCCTGCTCAAGCACGGCCAGAACGCCAGCTATGACACCCTGATGGAGATGAGCGCCGCCGCCCAGGCCATCGCCCACCACACCGAGGACCATATGGAAGGCGTCGACGCGATCCTCGAAAAGCGCGCTCCGGTGTTCAAGGGCGCCTGAGGTCATGGGCAAGGAAGCCAGCGGCGTCTGGGGCCAGCTGTCCGACGGCGAAAGCGAGGGCAAGCTCCTCTGGGAGCCGCCGAAGCTGATCTTTCGCGGCGCCTATCGCGGCATCTATCAGGGCCACGCCTTGAAGAACGTGCGGGCCGAGGGCGACGACCTGGTGCTCAGCGACGGCACGCGCTTCACGCTGGAGGCGGGCCAGGCCGAGAAGTGGGTCCACGCCATCCTCAACCCGCCCTCGCGCCTCGATAAACTGGGCGTGAAGCCGGGCATGACCGTGGTGGTCGACGGCGTCGAGGACGAGGCGTTCATCGCCGAACTGGAAACCCGAGTCGCTCTGGACGAGGCGGAGGAGGGGATCGACCTTCTCTTCCTCGGCGCCGAGGACCTGGCGGATTTCGACCGGCTGGAGGACTGGGCGGGCGCCCTGGCGGCCAAGGGCGCGGTCTGGGTCGTGGCGCGGAAAGGCAAGGGCGCGCCGCTGAAGGACGCCGAGATTCTGGAGGCGGTGCGGGGCCTTGGGTTTACGGACACCAAGGTCTGCGCGTTCTCGTCCACGCACACGGCGCTGAGGTTCGTGAAGCGCAAGGGCGGGTAGGTCGTCTCGCGAACGGTTACGGACATCGACGGGCCATGCGCTGGGCCGGGTGGTTACCCGCGATCGTAGCGCCGTGAGGCCGGACGTTCTCAAGAAAGCGCGAAACGCCATTGAGATAGTTATTACTATTGTTATGCTCGGCGCGAAGGGGCGTCGGCGCCGTTGCCCGACGACGAAGGACCTCGGATCCCGGGAGTATTTCATGACTAGCGAGGTTGCAGGGCGTCAGCCGACGGTTTTGGAGGTCGAGGCGCTGCCGACCCTGGCGGACTACGGCTATGACGGAGGACGGATCGCCTTCCGCAGGTTCTGCGCCCAGGTGTTCGAGCCCGGCGCGCCTCGTTTTCTGAAAAGCGACACCGGGGCCTTGGTCGTGTTCCGCCACGCTGACCTGCGCGCCATGGCCGCTAAGCCGGAGCTGGCGGCCATGGCCCCCAATCAGGTTTTTCCGGGCGTGCTCACAGCCGAGCTGCCAGAGGAGAAGCCCGTGGGCTTCGCCATCGCCGATCTGATCAAGAACCAGCTCTTCGGCGCCAATGGCGAGCTCAACGCGAGCTTGCGCAAGGTGCTCCTCAACCAGATCGGGCCCAAGCCGACGGCCGCGCGCACCGACGTCGCGCGCGCGATCGCCACACGAATCCTGGAAGGCTTGCCCTTGAACCAGGCCGTTGATCTGGTCGAACAGATCGCGGAGCCCCTGATCGGTCTTTACTGGGGCGGTCTGATCGGCATGAGCGACCAGGACGCGCTCGCCGCGGCCGTCCAGGCTCGCAGGATGACGCCGATGCTGTTCCTGCGGATGGATTGGGAGGGCATTCGCGAGGCCGACGCCGCGGCTAAGGCCTACCGCGCGCTTGTGGAAGGGAGTGGGCAGCGAGCCCTTGAGGCGGGGCGTTGCCCGTTCGTCACGGCGATAGCGCACGATCTCGCGGCCATCGATATCGCTGACGATCTCGACTATGGCGGCTATGTCCCCAAGACCGTCGGAGCGTTCCTCGCCGGCAATCTTTTTGACGGCTTCCACACGGCCGCGTTGGCTATCGCGAATACGGTCCGCACGCTGCTGGATCATCCTGAAGTGATGACCCAATTGCGCGCCGAGCCGGAAAAGGTCGCGGCCGCCGTTGTGGAGTGCCTGCGGCTGGAGCCGCCGGTTATCCATCTCAACCGGATCCTCAGCGCCGATCTGGCTTACGATGGCCTGATCATTCCGGCCGGCACGCGGGTCCTGATGATGTGGGCGGCCGCCAACCGCGATCCTGAAGCTTTCGTGAATCCCGATCGATTTGATCTGAACCGGCCGCAGCAGGGTTCGACAACGTTTGGCGGGGGCGCCCACATCTGCCCTGGGCGTTTCGTGGCGAGTCTGGCGGCCAGGAGCCTTATCGACGCCATGATCACCGAAAGGATCGAGGTGCGCGCGGCTGGCGACATCGACGACTGGATCGATAATCACGCCATGTGCCAACTGCGGCGGCTACCCGTGACGCTTGAAAAGCTGGACGCCTGACTCAGCGTCTCCATCGCGCCTCGCCGCGAGCGGCGAGGCGCGATCTCCTTACGAGACAAGGTTGGTCTGGCGATCCCCGCCGCGAGCTTAAGGGTTTTAGAGCGTGATAGCCGAAAGTGTGAGCGGTTTCGGCGGTTATCACGCTCTAAATGTTTGATTTAGAGCCTTATTTTTCCGCTCGAATGATTCCATTCGAGCGGATAAGGCTCTAGGCGGCTGCTTTCAGGGACGTCGCCTTAGCCCCCGTCTTGCGCCCAAATTCCATCACGCCGTCGTCGACCTTGCCGTAGCGCAGGGTCACAAGGTCCAGGGCGTAGTTCTGGTGGGCCTTCCAAGGCTTGCGCGCGCCCTGCTTGGGGAACTGGCCGATCGAGCGGGTGATGTAGCCGGACGAGAAGTCCAGCCACGGCTCGACCTCCATGTCGGGATCGTCCACGCGCGGGACGCAGTAGTCGGCCCCGACGCGGTCCATGTGGTTCAGCAGACGGCAGACATATTCGCTGGTGAGGTCCGCCTTGAGCGTCCAGCTGGCGTTGGTGTAGCCGAAGACCGAGGCCATGTTCGGCGCGTCGCTGAACATCATGCCCTTGTAGCTCATCGCGCGGGACAGATCGGCTGGCTTGCCGTCGATGACGATCTCCATGCCGCCGACCAGTTGCAGCTGCAGGCCCGTGGCGGTGACGATCACGTCGGCCTCGAGGGTCTTGCCCGACTTCAGCTGGATGCCGGTCTCGGTGAAGGCTTCGATGTGGTCGGTGACCACCGAGCTCCTTCCGGTCTTCAGCGAATCGAAAAGGTCCGCGTCGGGCACCAGGCACAGGCGCTGGTCCCATGGATTGTACCGAGGCGTGAAGTGGGTGGCGATGTCGTAGTCGGGACCCAGATGCTCGCGCAGCATGTCCAGCAGGCGCTGCTTGACTTTCTCGGGCTTCTTTCGCGCCATGTTGAAGAACAGCATCTGCATCAGCACGTTCTTCCAGCGCGTGATGCCGTAGGCGGTCATGGCGGGAAGTTTGGACCGCAGCCAGTTGGCGATCCCGTCCTCGGCCGGGCGCGAGACCACATAGGTCGGCGAGCGCTGCAGCATGACGACGTGGGCGGCGGTCTTGGCCATTTCCGGCACCAGGGTGACCGCCGTGGCGCCGCTGCCGATCACCACGACCTGCTTGCCGGTGTAGTCCAGGTCTTGCGGCCAATGTTGCGGATGGACGATCCGGCCCTTGAAGCGCTCGGTCCCGGCGAAGTCGGGCGTATAGCCCGCCGAATAGCGGTAATAGCCCGCGCACATGTAGAGGAAGCCGCAGCTGAACTTGACGAT
This sequence comes from Caulobacter vibrioides OR37, assembly GCF_000372645.1. GTDB lineage: Bacteria > Pseudomonadota > Alphaproteobacteria > Caulobacterales > Caulobacteraceae > Caulobacter > Caulobacter vibrioides_E. The sequence goes on from NZ_APMP01000032.1 coordinate 49,151, forward strand.
ACGGCCGTCATGCTCGGCCTCGACGGTCCAGGTCGCCGTTTCGCTGGACCAGCTGGCGCGCTTGACCATGTGCCTGAAGCGGATGTGGCGATCGACGTCATGCTCGCGCGCGGTCTCGCGGACATAGCTCAGAATGGACGGGCCGTCGGCGATGGCCTTGGCGGCCTTCCAGGGCTTGAAGCTGTAGCCCAGGGTGTACATGTCGCTGTCGGAGCGGATGCCGGGATAACGGAAAAGATCCCAGGTCCCGCCAATCGCCTCGCGTCCCTCCAGGATGGCGTACGTCTTGGCAGGGCAGTGCTTTTTCAGATGATAGGCCGCGCCGATCCCCGAAAGCCCGGCGCCGACAATCAGCACGTCCACGTGTTCCATATGATTTCCGCCCGGTTCGACGCCCGCGGTTGATCCGTCGTGGCGATAGGTGAACATTGTTTAGGAACAAAACGACCGTTTTGACCGAACGTCAACCGCGATCGCGCCCCGGGTTGGGTGACGGCGCGCGGGTTTTGATTGCATACGGAGGGGGCGGCGGCTTAAGCGGTGGTCTATGTCTCTGCGCGACTTCGGCCTTCTGATCCTGATCTGCCTGGCCTGGGCCGGCAGCAACATCGTCTCCAAGTTGGTGGTCGCCCAGTGGGGCGTGCCGCCGCTGTACTACGCCGCCGTTCGCTTCGCCCTGGTCGCGGCGATCACCCTGCCTTGGCTGTTGCCCGCGCCCCGGCCGACCTGGCGGATGGTTCTGGTGGGCCTGTTGATGGGCGGCGGCAATTTCGCGCTGCTGTTCATGGGATTCCAGACCGCGTCGCCCTCGGCGGCGGCGGTGGTGATCCAGCTGGGCGTGCCGTTCACCACCGTGCTGTCGGTGCTGATGCTGGGCGAAAAGATCCGCTGGCGACGCGGCGTCGGCATCGCCCTGACCCTGCTGGGCGCGGTGGTGGTGATGTGGAGCCCGCACGGCTTCGAGCTGTCGCCCGGCCTCTGGCTGATCGTCGCCGCGGCCTTCACGGGCTCGCTGGGCGCGGTGATGATGAAGCAGATCGAGGGCGTCAAACCGCTGCAGTTCCAGGCCTGGGTCGGCTTTTCATCCTTGTGGCCGCTGGGGCTGATGAGCGCGCTGATGGAGCCGGGGCAGGTGGCGGCCGGCCTGCACGCCGGATGGCTTTTCGTCGGGGCGGTGGTGTTCTCGGCCCTGGTGGTTTCGGTCTTGGCCCACACGGCCTATTACGGGCTGATCCAGCGCTACGAGGCCAACCTGATCGCGCCCCTGACCCTGATGACGCCGCTCCTTACGATCGGCATGGGCGTGGTGGTCACCCACGACCACTTCGATCTGCGCATGGGGATCGGCGCTTCGCTGGCGCTGATCGGCGTTCTGATCATCGCGCTGCGGCGGAATCAGGTCATGCCACTGCTGATGTCGATCCGGAATCGCGCCCTATGAGCCTGTCCTTCATCGAGGCCCCGTCGCCGAACTTCGACGCGCGGAAGGCCGTCCCCGACACCGTGGTGCTGCACTACACCGGCATGGAGACCGGCGAGGCGGCCATCGAGCGGCTGCGCGACCCCGAGGCCAAGGTCAGCGCCCACTACTGCGTCGAGGAGGACGGCCGCGTCTTCCGTCTCGTGCCCGAGGAGCGCCGCGCTTGGCACGCCGGCGCCGCCTTCTGGAAGGGCGTCAAGGACATTAACTCGGCCTCTATCGGCATCGAGATCGTCAATCCCGGCCACGAGTTCGGCTATCGCCCGTTCCCGGACGCCCAGATCGCCGCGGTGATCAACCTGCTGGCCGACGTGCGCTCGCGCTGGATGATCCCCGACAGCCGCATCCTCGGCCACTCCGATATCGCCCCGGCGCGCAAGATCGATCCGGGCGAGCTCTTTCCCTGGAAGCGCCTGGCCGAAAGCGGCCATGGCCTGTGGATCGAGCCGGCGCCGTCGCCCGGCGCGCCGCTGGGCCAAGGCGAGGAGGGGACCGGCGTCTTCGCGCTGCAAGCGGGCCTGACGCGTCTGGGCTTCGATTGCGCCCCGACCGGCAAGTACGACGAATGGACCACGACCATCGTCGCCGCCTTCCAGCGCCACTGGCTGCAGAGCCGCTTCGACGGCGTCGCCGACGGCGAGACGCGGGCGCGGCTGGTCGGTCTGCTGCGCGCGGCGGCCGACTGATGCATCCCGCTCCAGCCTTCCATGTCGAGGATCGCGCGGTCTTGCTGGGCTTCCTGCGAGTCCATCCGTTCGTGACGATCGCCGCCAGCGTCGGCGGCCGGCCGATGGTGGCCCAGTCGCCGGTCGTGATCCGCGACCTGGACGGTGAGATCGCCCTCGACTTCCACCTGTCGCGCGGCAACGTCCTGACGCCGCATCTGACGCAAGGCTTCCGCGCGGTGGTCCTGGCGACCGGCCTCGACGCCTATGTCAGCCCCGACTGGTACGAGAGCGCCGATCAGGTCCCGACCTGGAACTACCAGTCGGTCGAGGCCGAGGGCTCGGTGGCCCCGCTGAACGAGGCCGAACTGATCGCGCTGCTCGACGACCTGTCGGCCCAGGAAGAGGCGCGTCTCTCGCCGAAGACGCCCTGGACCCGCGATAAGATGAAGGCCGGCAAGTTCGAGGCCCTGTTGAACGGGGTCATGGGCGGGCGGCTGTTCGTCGAGCGGCTGGAAGGGACCTTCAAGCTCTCGCAGAACAAGAACGACGCCGACCGCCTGGGCGCGGCGAAGGGGCTGGGCGAGCATCCGATCGCGGGGTTGATGCGGGATCTTTCTTAACCCGATTTCCCCGGCGAATGCCGGGGCCCAGGTCGAGCCAGCGATCC
>NZ_APMP01000033.1 GCF_000372645.1 Caulobacter vibrioides OR37
AAATGAAAAGCTGCGAGCTGACAACGAGCAGCGAAAAGGCCAGCAAACCTACGACTCCGTGCGAGCCGAAATGATGAGGCCCTACGCCGATAAGGTGTTCGGTTTCCTTGTCGGTTACTGTTCGTTCGTAGGAGCAGTCATTCTTATGGCGGGGTTCAAGTATAGGGGCTTCACCATCTCGGACACTGTGCTTGGCATCATCGCTGGCAGCACGGCTGCATCCGCGATTGGGCTGGTGGGCTTTGTCGTGAGCGGCCTTTTCGGCTCAGCCAAAGCGGCTGGAAAGCCACGCCGCTGAGGCGATCGGCCACGGCGAGGCATCACCCTCTCACTTTCCGCCCAATTCCGTGCTATGGAAGATATCCACAGCGACCCCATAAGGAGCAATCCGCTGCGTAGCGACCCCGCGCACAGTGCGCACGAAGGCCCGGCCGGCGCCGAGTCCTCGACTGAATCTCATGGCCAGAGTCCGGCCTTCGACATCAAGGCGCTGGAGCGCCTGATCCTGGAGCGTCTCGACGACGACAAGGCCCAGGACATCGTCCACATCGACCTGACGGACAAAAGCTCGGTCGCCGACAGCCTGATCGTGGCGTCGGGCCGTTCGCACCGTCACGTCGGCGCCTTGGCCGACCACATCCTGCGGGCCCTGAAGGACAGCGGCTTCGGCAAGGCGCGGGTCGAAGGCCTGCCGCACTGCGACTGGGTGCTGATCGACGCCGGCGACGTGGTCATCCACCTGTTCCGTCCCGAAGTGCGCAGCTTCTACAACATCGAGAAGATCTGGGCGGTCGACGCCCCGCACCGCACGGCGGCGAACTGATCTTTCGCGCCCCAAACCGCTTGTCCTCGCTTTCGCGGGGATGAGCGGGGTTGGAGGGGCTCTCCCATGAAAATCACCATCCTCACCGTCGGGAAGCTTGGCCGCATGGTCGAGGCGCACTTGGCCCTGGACTACGCGTCCCGCGCCACCGCCTCCGGCCGCGCCCTGGCCCTGGGCCCGGTCGAGATCCTGGAGGTCGAGGCCCGCAAGCCCGGCAAGGCCGCCGAGGCCGAGGTGCTGCGCCCGCATCTTGAGGGCGCCTACGTCATCGCCTGTGACGAGCATGGCAAGGTTCGACCAAGCCGGGCGTTCGCCGAGCATCTGGGACGGCTGCGCGACGATGGCGCGCGTCGCGTGGTCTTTCTGATCGGCGGCGCCGATGGCCTTGATCCCTCGATCCTGTCCAGCGCCAACGAGACCATGGCCTTCGGGCCCCAGACCTGGCCCCACGCCCTGGCGCGGGCGATGTTGGCCGAGCAGATCTATCGCGCCGTCACCATCCTGTCGGGCTCGCCCTATCACCGCGATTAGGGCTAGAGCCCTTAGCCTGAAATCGGAATCGATTTCAGGCGTCAAAAAGGCTCTAAATCAAATGTTTAGAGCGTGAGATAAGCTGAAACCGGTTCCCACTTTCAGCCTCACGCTCTAGAGAAACGGCGATGCCTCGCTCGCGACTCGTCATCGCCGCCTGCCTGCTCGCCGTGGCCGTTCCCACGGCCGTGGTCGGCTTGCAGCGCGCCGACAAGGCGGTCCAGAGCCAGGACGCCAAGGACCGCCAGACCGTCGCCGACACGCGCCGCGAGATCGAGGACCTGCGCGCCGAGCTGGACCGGCTGGAGCACGCGCGTCTGACCGCCGGCGTCGATGTCGACGCCAAGCGCGCTCGCCTGGAGGCGCTGAACGCCCGGGAACGCGCGATCCTGGCCGACCTGGGGACCAATCGTCAGCGCCTGTCGCTGCTGCTGTCGGCCCTGCAGCTGTTCCGCCGCGATCCGCCGCCGGCCCTGCTGGTCTCGCCGGGCAGCGCCCGCGACGCGGTGCGGGCCGCGATCCTGATCCGCGCCATGACACCCGAGCTGCAGAGCCGAGCCGACGCCTACGCCCGCCAGGCGGCCGCCGTCGGGACCTTGCGCCGCGAAGCCGCCGCCGCCTCGGCCGAGCTGTTCACGGCCGAGAGTCAGGTCGCCGACCGCAAGGGCGAGATCGAGCGGCTGATCGTCGAGAAAACGGCGCTGGAGCGCGCCTACGCCCAGGACAGCCTGTCGCGCGAGAGCGAGCTGAAGACCCTGGGCGTGCTGACCGACGGCTTGGGCAAGGTCGAGCCGACCGGGCCGCTGGCCCTGCGCTCGCCGGTCGCCGGGGCCATCGTCCGCCGGTTTGGCCAGGACATGCCGACGGGGGGCAAGTCGCCCGGCCTTTCGATTCGCGCCGACAAGGGCCAGGCCATCGTCGCGCCCGCCGCCGGCACGGTGGAGTACGCCGGCGCCCTGAACGGTTGGGGCGGCGTGGTCATTCTGCGCTCACAGGGCGCCTATCACGTGGTCCTTGCCGGGCTGGATCAAATCTCGGCGTCGCCCGGACAATCTGTCGCGGCGGGGGTTCCGATCGGCAAGATGCCCGATCATGTATCCTCCGATCCGGAGCTCTATATGGAGGTCCGCGAAAACGGCGAACCGGCGGATCCGGAGCGCTGGCTGAAACAGGAGTCGCGGTAGCCGGGTTTTTCGGTAATGCTTGGCCGCAATTATACCTCCGATCCCTGACAGGATTGGACGAAGCTAACAACGGTTGCGGCGCCGCGCGTCGCGTAGGGAGCCTTCTGGGCCTTAATGCGCAAGTACCTGCTCATCGGCGTTTCCGCCTTCGTCCTCGGCGCGGGGGCCATGGCCTATGTCAGCCCCATCGCCCAGGCCAACAACGCGCCCAAGGCCAAGACCTACAAGATGCTCGAACTGTTCGGCGACGTGCTGGGCACGGTCGAGGACCAGTACGTCACCGAGGTCGACGATAAGAAGCTGATCGAGGCGGCGCTGGACGGGATGCTGACCAGCCTCGACCCGCACTCGGGCTATCTGGCGCCCGACGCCTATGAGGACATGCAGGACACCACGCGCGGCGAATATGGCGGCCTCGGCATCGAGGTCACCAGCGAGGACGGCGTGGTCAAGGTCATCTCGCCGATGGACGGCACCCCGGCGGCCCGCGCGGGTATTCAGGCCGGCGACTACATCACGGCCGTCAACGGCCAGAGCGTCCTCGGCCTGACCGTCAACGAGGCGGTCAAGCAGATGCGCGGCGCGCCGGGCGAGGCCGTCACCCTGACGATCGCCCGCGACAAGACCGATCCGTTCGACGTCAAGCTGATCCGCGAGGTCATCAAGCCCAAGGCCACCATCGCCCGCATGGAAGGCGACTATGGCTATGTCCGTCTGCCCGGGTTCAACGAGAAGGCCACCGAGGCGCTGATCGCGTCGATCAACGACCTGAAGGCCAAGAACCCGCACATGAAGGGTCTGATCTTCGACCTGCGCAACAATCCCGGCGGCCTGCTGGACCAGGCGGTCGGCGTGGCCGACGTGTTCCTGGACGGCGGCGAGGTGGTCAGCCAGCGCGGCCGCGACCCGCGCAACATCCAGCGCTACAACGCCAAGCCCGGCGATCTCCTGAACGGCCTGCCGATGGTGGTGCTGATCAACCAGGGCTCGGCGTCGGCCGCCGAAATCGTCGCCGGCGCCCTGCAGGATCGCCACCGCGCCGAACTGGTCGGCATCACCAGCTTCGGCAAGGGCTCGGTGCAGACGGTGATCCCGCTGCGCGGCGGGGCCGACGGCGCGCTGAAGCTGACCACGGCGCGCTACTACACGCCGTCGGGGCGCTCGATCCAGAAGACCGGCATCACGCCGGACCTCGAGGTCGCCCAGACCCGCGACCAGGCCCAGGACATCGCCAACCGCGTCTGGTTCAGCGAGGCCAGCTTCAAGAACGCGCTGAACGCCGACGAGGGCAAGACCCGTCAAGGGGTTCACAATCCCGCCGAGGCGCCACCCGCCGGGTTCGACGACAAGAAGGGCGACTTCCAGCTGCAGCGCGCCATCGCCGTTCTGAAGGCGGGGGGCGTGGCCAATGTGCCCAAGCTTCCCAAGCCCGCCGCCAAGATCGCCGAGGTCACCGCCAAGGCCGCGGCGGCGGCCGGAAAGGGCCCGCCGGTCCAGGAGAAATAGGCGGCCGGAGAGGGTCTCGGCGAAGCGCCGCGTCGTCGCGCCGCGCCGCGACGCCGCTTTGGCCATATCTCGTTAACCATATATTCGAAGCTTGCCGATAAGGTCGTGAGGTCATGGCCGTCACGTTCTCGCGCAAGCCCGCCTATGCCGCCGCCACGCCCGCCAAGAGCGGCGGCGGGGACGCGCGCGCCAAGCTGATGACGGCGCTGGCCAATCCTTACATCAGCGCCAGCGGCGCGGCCTGCCTGTTTCTGGCCTCGCTGGCGACGCTGGTCCTGATCACCAGCGATCCTCACGCGGGCTCGCCGGTGATTCGCCTGCCCCTGACCCAGATCGGCGCCACGAAGAACGCGCCCGACGGCTGGCGCGAGGCCCTGACCGCCGAGGGCGCCGAGGAAGCCGCCCTGACGCCGGGCCGCATTGACCTGTCGCGCAACCCGTTCGCGCCCAAGCCGGCCGCCGAGACCGGCGAGCTTCCGCCGGCCGAAACCCAGAATCTTCCGCCGATCCAGCAGGGACCCGGCTTGGCCCAGGCCCCGATCGCCGGTCTGACCGCCCCCGGGCCTGGCGGCGGTCCCCTGCCGATCATCGGCGCCGATGGCCGGACGGCCGCCGAGGCCTATGCCCGGCCGTTCACGCCCAATGGCCGCCCGAAGGTGTCGGTGGTGATCGGCGGCCTGGGTCTCAACGCCCAAACCACCCGCGCGGCGATCGAGACCCTGCCCGGCGAGATCACGCTGTCCTTCGCCCCCTATGCGGAGAACCTGCAAGGCTGGATCGATCTGGCCCGCGCCCACGGCCACGAGGTGCTGCTGGAAACGCCGATGGAGCCGGCCGACTATCCCGCCAACGATCCGGGTCCCTACACCCTGATCGCCGCCAATCGTCCCGACGACACGGTGCGCAAGCTGGAATGGCTGATGTCGCGGGCCACCGGCTATTTCGGCCTGTCGAACTATCTGGGCGCCAAGTTCGTCGAGAACGATCAGGCCATGTCGACGTTCAACGCCGTGCTGAAGTCGCGCGGCCTGGCCTTTATCGACGACGGGCTGGCCTCCCGCCGCGCGGGGCCCGTGCCGCGCGCCTCGGCCGACCGGGTCATCGACGACGAGCTGTCGGCCAGCGCCATCGACGCGCAGCTGCGCGCGCTGGAAGGCGGCGCCGCCGGTCGCGGCCAGTCGCTCGGCTCGGGCTTCGCCTATCCGGTGACGATCAACCAGGTGCGGATCTGGGCCGCCGGCCTGCAGGCGCGCGGCCTGCAGCTGGCTCCGGCCTCGGCGCTGGCGCACCGCTAGAACTCCTGCTCTAAAGCTCGGCATGACCGAGCTCGACTATCCCAAGCACCGCCCGAACGTCGGCGTTGTCCTATTCAACGGCGAGGGGCGCGTCTGGCTGGGGCGTCGCCATAAGCAGCCGCCGCCCTATAACTGGCAGTTCCCGCAAGGCGGCGTCGACGAGGGCGAGGACCTGGAAACCGCCGCTCGCCGCGAGCTGGCCGAGGAAACCGGCGTCACCTCGATCGCGCTTCTGGGCCGCACCGAGGGCTGGCTGACCTACGACTTCCCGCCCGAGGTTCTGGCCGATCCGAAGCATTCGCGAGGCTGGCTTGGTCAGAAACAGGTCTGGTTCGCCTATCGCTTCACCGGAGACGACGCCGAGATCGATCTTGAAGCGGACAAGCACGTCGAGTTCGACGCATGGAAATGGGGCAGGCTCGACGAAACGCCCGAACTGATCGTACCCTTCAAGCGCGGGGTCTACGAAGCCGTGGTCGCCGCGTTCGAGGGGTTCGCGCGCGGCTGATCGCTTCGCCGCCGCGCAGGGGAGTACCGGATGGCGGATACCGTTCTGTTGATCCACGGCTATGGCTGCGCGGGGGACGTCTGGGACCCCATCGCCGCGCGCCTGCGGGCCGAGGGGTTTCGCGTCGAGACGCCGACGATCCGGTCGGCGGTGCGCACCGTCGAGGGGCCGCGCGCCGGCCTCGCCGGCCTGACCTTGGCCGACTATGTCGCCGAGATGAGCGCCTTGGCCCAGACCCTGGCCAAGGAAACGGGTAAGAAGCCTCTGGTCTTTGGCCACTCGATGGGCGGGCTGATCGCCCAGAAGATCGCCGAGGCTGGTCACGCCGCCGGGCTGGTGCTGTTCGCGCCCGCCTCGCCGGCCGACGCGCGCGGCAAGCCAAAGCTTTCGCCGGTCTTCACCTTCCTGAACCTGGCCCTGCAATCCAAGCCCGAGACGCGGGCGGGCAAGATGTGGAAACCGGGCTTCAAGTTCGGCGTCATGAACGCCGTGCCCGCGCCGCGCCATGATGGGCTGTACGCCAAGATGGTTCACGACAGCGGTCAGGTGCTGTCCGACCTGGCCTGGCCTCACAAGGATCCGAACAAGGCCGCCCATGTCGACAGCGCCAAGGTCACCGTGCCGGTGCTGGTGCTGGCCGGCGGCCTGGATCGCACCACGCCGCCCGAGGACGTCCGCCGGGTCGGACAGAAGTACGCGACCGCCGACTATCGCGAATACCCGCAAAACGCCCACTATCTGATAGATGAGCCAAACACGATGAAGATCCTCGACGATGTGATCGCCTGGCTGACGGGCAAGAAACTGACGCCGGCCGCCGAGCCCGCGCCGGCCCCGGCCCCGGCCCCGGCCGCCAAGGCCGAGCCGCCGAAGGCCGCTCCCGTTCCCGCGCCGGCGCCCGAACCCGCGCCGGAGCCGGTGAAGGCGGTCGAGCCGGCCCCCGCGCCCGTGGAAGCGGCGCCGGAGCCCGCCCCCGCCGCGAAGGCCCCGGCCAAGACCCCCGCCAAGGCTAAGGCTCCCGCCAAGCCCAAGGCGCCGGCCGAAAAGCCCGCGCCCGCGCCGAAGGCCGCCGCCGCGCCCAAGAAGGCCGCCGCCAAGGCGCCCGCCAAGCCGAAGGCGGAGCCGGAAGCCGCGCCGGCTCCGAAGGCGACCGCCAAGCCCGCCGCGAAGCCGAAGACCGCGCCGACGCCCAAGGCGGCTCCCGCCGCGAAGCCGGCGACGGCCAAGACGGCGGCCAAGCCCAAGGCCCCGGCCAAGCCCAAGGCGGAAACCGCGCCGGCCGTGCCCGCCAAGACTCCGGCGAAACCCGCTGCGTCCAAGTCCGCCGCGGCGCCCAAGGCGGCCGCGAAGACGGCTCCGAAGACGGCGCCCAAGACCGCCAAGGCGCCCGCGACAAAGACGACCGCCAAAACCTCGCCCAAGCCGGCGAAGTAAGTGTAGGCTGACCCCGCCGGCCGTTTCGCCGGCGGGGTTTCTGTTAGGGCGTCCATGCGCGCACCCGTGATCATGGTCCACGGCGCTTTCTGCGGCGGCTGGACGTTCGACGCCTTCCGCGCGCCGTTCGAGGCGGCCGGCCATCGGGTGCTGACCCCCGACCTGATCGGCCATGATGGCGCGACCGCGGTCTCCGGCGTCTCGATGAGCGACTACGCCCGGCAGATCGCCGGGCTGATCAAGGCGTGCGAGACGCCGCCGATCCTGATCGGTCACTCTATGGGCGGTCTGGTGGCGCAGATGGCGGCGGCCCGGGTCGCGGCGAAGGGGGGCGCGGTCGAAAAGCTGATCCTGCTGGCCCCATCCGCGCCCTGGGGCGTGTCCGGCGCCACCCTGGAAGAGGCGGTTTCGGCCGTCAGCCTCTACTCCTTCGGACCGTACTGGCTGCAGGCCATCGCGCCGGACTATGGCGTGGTGCGGCGCTACAGCGTCGATCGTCTGCCGCGCGCCGAGCGCAAGGCGATCTTCGCACGCATGACCTCCGAGAGCGGACGGGCCCTCTGGGAGACGCTGAACTGGTGGCTGGATCCGTTCATGACCACCAGCGTCCGGAGCCCTGGCTGCCCGGTGCTGGCCATCGCCGGCGGACAGGACGTGATCCATCCCCCGGCCACGGTCCGTCAGACGGCCGCGCGACTGGGCGGGCGGGTCGAGGTGTTCGAGGAGATGAGCCACTGGCTGCCGGGCGAGCCGGGCTGGGAGTCCGTGGCCCAGTGCTGCCTCGATTTCATTGGGGCGCAGGGCCGGGCGGCGGCCTGAGGCCTTTTGAAGATAGAGCTGGGTCAGCTCGTCGGCGTGAACAGCTTCAGGCCCAGGATGCCGGCCACGATCAGGCCCAGGCAGGCCAGCCGCGCCGCCGTGGCGGGTTCCTTGAACAGCACGATGCCGACGATCGCGGTGCCGATCGCGCCGACGCCGGTCCAGACGGCATAGGCCGTGCCCAGCGGCAGGCTTTTCACCGACCAGCCCAGCAGGCCCATCGAGAGCGCCAGGCTGATCGCGGTCAGCACGATAGGGATCGGCTTGGTGAAGCCCTGGGTGAACTTCAGACCCACGGCCCAGCCGACCTCGAAAAGACCGGCGACGAACAGAATGATCCAGGCCACGACGAGCCCCTTTTCAAAGGCGGGGTCGTCCCCGGAAGCGGCTTTCGCGCAAAGCAAAAGGCGCGAGGGTCGTCCCTCGCGCCTTCGCTAGATAGGCCCGCCAGAGCGGCGGGACAACCGGATTAGCGGCTGGTGGTGCTGTACAGGATCTGGGCGCGTTCGAAGTTCTTGCCGACCGAGCTCTCGTCCAGCTTCTTCAGGCGCATGTAGACGAGGCCCGCGTGGCCGCCGGCCCAGGCGTCGTCCCACGACACGGTGAAGCGGCGGAAGTCGCTGCCGACCGTCTGGTCGTTGCGAATCAGGCGCAGCTGCGGGCTGTTTTCCCAGGTGGCCCAGTCGTGCAGGCCGTTGGCCAGTTCCTGAGCCTGGGCGGCGTCCTGCGAGTACTCGATCGTCACCGTGCAGACGTTCTTGTTCGAGCCCGGATTGTCCAGGGTGATGTTGTACGGCTTGCCCAGGTCGAAGACCCACTGGTCCTTCTTCTTCTTGAAGCCGTAGTCCTTGACCAGCTGGGCGAAGTCGCCGCCGTTGACCTGCGGCTTGCAGACCTTGTCCAGGACGTCGAGCAGACGCACCGTCACCGGATCGGTGGTCTTCGGGCCGCGGGTCGGGGCGACATAGGTCTCGGCCGGCGCGGCGCCCGCTTGCGGGGCGGCGGCGGGTTGAGCGGCGGCGTCGGCCGGAGCGCCGGGCGCGGGAGTCGCCGGAGCGGCGGGCGCCGTCTGAGCGGGAGCCGTTTGGGCCGGAGCCGGAGCGGCTTGGGCCGCCGGGGCGGGAGCCGGGGCGGGGGTCGGCGCCGGAGCGGCGGTTTGAGCAACGGCGGTGGTCGAGACCGCGCCGACGGCGATCAGGCTGGCGAGCGCAAGGCGCATAGGCTGGTTATCCCCAACAAGACGAGAGGTCGGCATTAAAACCGACAAGGTGTCCCTCGCAACCCTTATGGCGACGGATTGCGGCGGAGATTGGGTCACAAGTGTAATTTTTATCGTCCGCGCCTACCGCGCCCGCGCTTTTGGGGCGAATAATGCGCTAATCGACCCCGGTCGCGCTCCAGACGCCCAGTTCGTTCCCGGACGGATCGGTGAAGTGGAACCGGCGGCCGCCGGGGAAGGCGAAGATCGGGGCGGTGATCACGCCGCCGGCCTTGACCACCTTGTCCAGCATGGCTTCCAGGTCGTGGGCGTACAGAATGACCAGCGGGCGGTCGGTCGAGCCGTCCTGGGGCTTGGCGAAACCGCCGTCGGCGCCCTGTCCCTCGAAGGCCGCATAGTCGGGGCCGTAATCGACGAAGCTCCAGCCGAACGCGGCCGCGTAGAACGCCTTGGTTCCGGGCAGGTCGCCGCCCGGCCATTCGATGTAGTCGATCTTGCCGTCCTCGCGCATGGCCTCCTCCAGGAAATCGTTCTTTATTTGTTCTATTCCGCCATCACGGCAGAGTCCAGACGCTGGTGCGCTTGACGGCCAGGTCCTCCAGTTCGCGCGTCGTCGGCACCTGGTACTCGGCTAGCTTTTCGAGGCCGTCCTTCGGGAAATAGGTGCGGCCCGGATCGCCGATCAGCACGCGGGCGCCGGCCTCGCGGCCGCGCCGCAGCCAGGCCATCACGGCCTCGGCCATCGGCCGCTCGTAACAGATGTCGCCGGCCAGGAGGACGTCGGCCTGCGGCGGCGGGGCGTTCAGCAGGTTCTGGTCGGTGAAGTCGACCGCGACCGCGTTGGCCTCGGCGTTCAGCCCCACGGCGGCCTCGCAGAAGACATCGATGTCCGTGGCCAGCACCCGGCGCGCCCCGGCCTTCATCGCCGCGATGGCGACGATGCCCGAGCCCGTGGCGAAATCGACGACTCGCCGGCCGGCGACGATATCGGGATGGTCGAGGACATAGCGCGCCAGGGCCTGGCCGCCCGCCCAGGCGAAGGCCCAGAACGGGGGCGGCAGGCCGATCTCTTCCAGCGCCTCCTCGGTCAGCCGCCAGATCGGCGTGACCTCGTCGGCCAGATGCAGCGAGAGCTCCGGCGTATGCGGCGGCGCCTGGAGGCGGGTGTTCTCGCGGATGAAGGCGCGGCGGCCGGGAAGGGTCTGGACGATCATGACCGCCTTAGAGCACGGCGCTCGTCAGGCGGCGACCGCCGGTCGGCTCGTGGCCGCCTTCAGCACCGTCAGATAGCCCGGCGCGGTCAGCATCCGGTCGGTCAGGCCCTTCTTTTCCAGCAACCGGTGCGCCATCGGCAGGTTCCAGCACGGGGTATGCATGAACATGTGGTGCTCGGCGTGGAAGTTGACGTGGTAGGGCGCGATCAGGGCGCGTTCGATCAGGTTGGCGCGCGTGGTGCGGGCGTGGCGGAACGGGTCGGGCTCGTCCTTGGCCACCAGGGCGTGCTCTGCAATGTTGCGCAGGCGCGTGACCAGCGGGAACCAGGTGGCCATCGGCACGATCCACAGCGCCAACCAGGCCCACCACAGGCCCAGGGCGCTCAGAACGGCGAGGATGCCGAGGTTCCAGATCAGGAACGGTCCCTGCCGCGCGACCTCGCCGGCGAAGATCGCGCCCTTCGGCTGGTCGCCGGCCGCCTTCATCTTTCCGAACAGCGGGCCGAAGCGCTGCTTGAAGAACGTCTGGCCCGTCAGGTCGCGGATGATCTTGCGGCGCAGGGACGCCCGGGTGGTCGGGAACGGCGCCGACAGGATCAGGTCCGGGTCCTCGGCCTGTTGGGCGTACTTGTGGTGGGTCAGGTGATAGGGACGATACTTGGCCAGCGACGCGCCCGTCGGCGCCGCGCACAGCCATTCGCCCAGCCAGTCATTGACCTTGAGGTTCGGATGCAGGCCGCCGTGCGCGGCCTCGTGCATCAGGATGGCCAGGCCCAGCTGCCGCGCCCCGATCAGCATGACGGCGAGGACATAGGTCAGCGGATTGGGGAAGAGGACGAACATCGCTCCGGCGGCGATGATCACGGCCCAGGCGTGAACCACCATCGCGATCCCGCGCCAGGACGAGCGCGCGGAAATCCTCGCCCACTCGTCGACGGTGAACAGGTCCTGGGGTTTGACGCGCGCGGCGACGGCCATGGAACGATCATCGCACATTCAGCTTAGACCTGACAGCCTGACCCGACGTCATAGCCCGGAGCCGCCGATGCGCCGTCTGATCCCCGCCCTCGTCCTCGCCGCGACCGGTTTTGGCGCCGCCCTGCCGGCCGCCGCCGCCAGCTTCGACTGCAACCGAGCCCGCGCGCCCGACGAGCGGGCGATCTGCGCCTACCGGCCGCTGAACGATCAGGACGTCCGCGTCGGCCAGCTGTACGACATCACCCGTCACCTCGTGCCGATGGGCGGGCGCGACGCCATCATGGACCAGCAGCGCGCCTGGCTGAGGTCGCGGGCGACCTGCGGCGCCAACCGGGCCTGCCTGGCCCGCAGCTACGACCAGCGGCTGGGCGAGCTGAACGCGGTGATGGAGCGCGTCTACCGCCAGGGGCCGTTCTAATCTTGGTTAGAAGCTGACGCCAGGCTTCCAGAAGCCGGCGACCAGGCCGGCGAAGACCATCAGTCCGGCCAAGGCGTTTGACTTGAAGAGCTTCAGCGCCCCGGGGCCGTCGTCCAGCCGCACGGCGGCGGCCTGTCGCGACAGGTGCAGGGCGAAGGCGCCGGCCAGTGGCAGGAACAGCGGACCGATGTTCCCGACCCACGCCGCGGCGATCAGCAGCGCGAACGACGCGGCGTAGAAGCCCGCGACGCCCAGCCGGACGTGGCGGCCCAGGCGCCGGGTCGAGGACTTGATCCCAGCCAGGGCGTCGTCCTCGATATCCTGGATCGCGTAGATCGTGTCGTAGCCGAGGGTCCAGAAAATCCCCGAGGCGTAGAGCAGGGCGGCCGACCACGAGAGGTGGTGGGTGGCGGCGGCGTAGCCCAGCAGGGCGCCCCAGTTGAAGGTCAGGCCCAGCCAGGCCTGCGGCCACCAGGTGATCCGCTTCATGAACGGGTAGCCGGCCACCAAGCCTAGCGACAGCACGCCCAGTCCGATCGCCACCCAGCCCAGGGTCAGCAAAATCATCAGGCTGACCAGGCTGCAGCCGACCAGGAACATCCAGGCCTGCTTTACGCTGATCTGCCCCGCCGGGATCGGCCGCATCGCCGTGCGCGCCACCTGGGCGTCGAAGTCGCGGTCGACGATGTCGTTGAAGGCGCAGCCCGCCGCCCGCATCAGGGCCGCGCCGACGAACACCGCCAACAGCAGCAGCGGGTCGGGCCAGCGGCCGCGCTCGGCGGCGGCCAGGGCGATCCCCTGCCAGCCCGGCAGCATCAGCAGCCAGATCCCCGCCGGACGGTCGAAGCGGCCCAGCTTCAGCCACGGACGAAGGCGTTCGGGCGCATGGCGGTCGACCCAGTTGCCGGCGACGGCGTCGGGCAGGATCGTGGTCGTCGAGGTGCTCATGGCCGCGAGGCATAACCCGCAATCGCGCCGGGCGAAAAGATGGAATAGGAAACTTCGATCCCAACAAGAAAAAGGATCGATTGGATTTATTACCGGCTGTCGGCGAAGGTCTTCTCGCAAATCGTTCGCAGGAGAAGCCGACATGTCCGCCACCGCCTTTCGCCTGACCGGCTGGAGCCTGCTGCTGGCGGGCGTCGGCGCCGGGATCGTCCTGCCGCACCCGGCGACGACCGCGCTGTGGACCGCGTCGGCCAGGCTGTTCGCCCGGGCCGGCGATCGCGCGATGGTCGATCGCCTGACCTCGGCGACCAAGTTCGGTCCCCGCGTCCGACGCCGTCTCGCCGGCCGCCCGGCCTACCGCGTCGGCGGCGTCGCGGAAGCCTTCTGAGGCCTCCGCCCCTGGGATAAGGCGGGGAAAGGCCCTATCTCCCCCGCCATGACCGACACTTTCGATGACGAGGACGAAACCGGCGCCCGCGCGCGCGCGCTGTCGAATCGCCAGGTGCTGGGTTTCATCGCCCGGTTCTGGCGACGCCGGCCGGTGCTGTTTGGCCTGGGCGTCGGCCTGACCCTGGTGGCGATCGGCTTCGACCTGGCCTTGCCGTGGGCGTCCGGACGGCTGGTCGACACCGTCGCCAACCGGGGCGCGCCCAGTGTCGCCTGGTCGGCCTGGATGGCCTTTGTCGGCGTCTATCTGGGCTTTTCCCTGGTGCGGAACCTGGCCATGCGGTTCTGGATCCCGCTGGCCGCCCGCAACATGGAAGAGATGACCAACGAGGGCTTCGCCAAGGTGCAGGCCTTCTCGTCGGACTGGCACGCCGACAGCTTCGCCGGCGCGACCGTGCGCAAGCTGACCCGCGCCATGTGGGGCTATGACAGCGTCACCGACGCGGTGACGATCTGGCTGGGGCCGGGCGTCATCGTGCTGGTCGGTCTCTCGATCGCCATGCTGATCCGCCAGCCCGCGGCGGGCGTGATCTCGCTGGTCGTGGTGGTCGCCTATCTAGCCGTCAACTTGCTGGTCACCGAGCGCTATGTCCGGCCCAGCAACCTGCGGTCCAACGCCCTGGACTCCCGCATCGGCGGGGCCCTGGCCGACGCCGTCACCTCCAATCCCACCGTCAAGAGCTTCGGCGCCGAGCGGCGCGAGGCCGAGCGCCTGGCCAAGGTCACCGCCGCCTGGCGCGACGCGGTGATGGTAACCTGGAACCGCTTCACCGACGTCTGGCTGGGCCAGAACCTGCTGCTGGTGCTTCTGCAGGCGGGCCTGACCGGATCCATGGTCTGGGCGTGGGCGCACGGGACCGCCACGCCCGGCGACGTCGCCTTCGCCATCACCGCCTTCATGCTGATGAGCGGCTATCTGCGGAATCTGGGCGAGAACATCCGGATGCTGCAGAAGGGCCTGGACGACGCCGAGGACGTCGCGGCCTGGAACCGGCTGGAGCCGCAGATCGCCGACGCCCCCGGCGCGCCGGACTTCAAGCCGGGTCCCGGCGCGATCGAATTCCGGGATGTGACCTTCCGCTACAAGGCCGCCGGCGCGCCGCTATACGACCGCTTCTCCCTGAAGATCGCGCCCGGCGAGCGCGTGGCGCTGGTGGGGCCGACGGGCTCGGGCAAGTCGACCTTCGTCAAGCTGGTCCAGCGCCTGCACGACCTGCAGGACGGCGCGATCCTGATCGACGGCCAGGACGTCTCGAAGGTGACCCAGGCGTCCTTGCGCCGCGCCATCGCGGTGGTGCCGCAGGATCCGGCCCTGTTCCACCGCTCGCTGCTGGAGAACATCGCCTACGGCAAGCCCGACGCCACCCGCGAGGAGGTCGAGGCGGCGGCCAGGAAGGCGCGCGCCCACGATTTCATCCTGAAGCTGCCCCAGGGCTACGACACCCTGGTCGGCGAGCGCGGCGTCAAGCTGTCGGGCGGCGAGCGCCAGCGCGTGGCCATCGCCCGCGCGTTCCTGGCGGACGCGCCGATCCTGGTGCTGGACGAGGCTACCTCATCGCTGGACGTCGAGACCGAGGGCCAGGTCCAGGCCGCCGCCGAGGCGCTGATGGAGGGGCGGACCACGATCGTCATCGCCCACCGCCTGTCGACCGTGCGCGGCGCCGACCGCATCCTGGTGTTCCAGAAGGGCCGCGTCGTCGAGGAAGGCCGCCATGCCGAGCTGAAGGCCAAGGGCGGGGTCTACGCCCGGCTCAACGCGATCAGCGAGGGCGTGGCGTAGGCCGGATATCGGTCGGCAGCCAGACGCCCGCCCCCTTCGGCGCCGTGTTGGCGCAGCCTTCGCCGGCCGGAACCAGCGGCAGGCGCTGATCGCCGATGAGGAGGTCGCGGCGAGGCGTCGGCGCGTCCAGGCGCGCGGCGCCGGCCTTCAGCGCCGCGTCGATATCGACGCCGGGGCAGGTCGAGGCGGCCTGGGCCACGCGACGCCAGCCGTGCTCGCCGGCCTTGAAAACGTCGAAGCCCGCCCCGCCGGCCAGCAGCACTTCGTCGACTCCATCGCCGTCGACATCGACCACCAGGGCCGCGCACTGCATCCCGGCGAAGGTGCAGCTGGAATCCGAGCTGTCGGCTGTCCAGTCCTGGGCCTTGAAGCTGTCGGGCAGGGCCTTGCCGACGGGATAGACCTTCATGTTGGCGAAGTCGGGACCGCGCTTGGCTGGCGCGAAGGTCTTTTCCTTCTGGGCGGCCGTGTCGGCGGCTCGCCGGGCGATCTCGGCCCGAGGGTTGGTCTTAAGGCGATCCAGCGCCTCGCGCCCATAGCGGCCGGCGTCGAAGCGCAAGAAGGCGTAGTCGAATCGGTCGGGCGCGATCTTGCCGGCGTTCAGGCGCTGGACCTGGCTGTTGACCGACAGCCGCGCCGGATCGCCGACCGGCGTGAACAAACCGATCAGCAGCAGCACCGCCGCCAGGGCCATGACGAGGTTGGTCGGCTCCAGCGCCTTCATCCAGGCGCCGGGCCTCAGGGCGGCGACGCCATAGCCGATCGCGTAGCCCGCCGAGATGATCACGAAGGCGCCGGCATAGACCCGCTCGGGCGTCAGGCCGTACTGGTCGATCCGCAGATGGAGGGCGTAGGCGGCCAGGAGGGTGATCGGGATCAGCAGCAGGCCCGCGATCCGCGCCGACCAGCGCAGCACGGCGTGGCCGGGTTCGGTTCCGTCCTGATAGGCGGCGTTGACCAGGACGATCAGGTGGGCGGCGGCCGAGAGCAGCAGGGCGGTGGCGGCCTTGGTCTTCCACAACGGCGCCAAGCCCGTGAAGGGCAGGCTGGCCAGGAAGCCGGCGGCGATCAGGGTCATCAGCGGCAGCAGCCAAGCCAACAGGGTCAGGGCCACGCCGCGCACCCCGCGCACCAGGCCAGCGCGGACGTCGGTCAGCTGCACGGCGACGGCGAACATCACGCAGGTGGCCGGCATGAAGAACGCGGCCTCGCTGATCAGCTTCTGGATGGCGTCGATGCCGATCAGCTTGAACAGCGCGCCGCCCAGGGCCAGCAGCAGCCAGAACACGCCGGTGAAGGCCAGCGAGAGGGCCAACTGCGCGCCGTGCGTCCAGGCCAGGTCGAAATAGTCCGCATAGGGGGCGACGGGCTTGCCGACCGCCTCCGCCGGTTGGACCAGATGATGGGCGATGAACAGCAGCGCCGCCACGGCGGGGAACACGGCTGGCGACAGGGCGCCGGCGCCGACCGCGCCGGGCTGCTGACCGGTCCAGGCGGCGTGGATGGCGAGGATGGCCGCCAGCGTGGCGGCCGCGGCGGTCCAGACCAGGAGGGGCGCGCGGCGCATGGCCGACAGCCCCGCCAGAGGGATCAGCGGAACGGTCAGGGCGCAGACCAGCAGCGGGCCGAACAGCAGAGGCGCGGTCGCCGGCCAGGTCTTGGCGTCGTCGGCCCGGTGCAACAGGAAGAGAACGATCCCTTGAACCAGGCCGATGGCCAGTCGGGCGACGGCGGCGGTTCGCGTCTGCTTGGCCTCGGCGGCGTCCATGTCCAGCGTCTCCCCTTGTTGGCCCGACAGCAGCACGCTCACACGCGGTTGTGAAGCGCGGCCGGGCGCCTTAGCAATTTCGACCTCAGTCGAGGGGTGAACATGAAACAGTCTTTCAAGGCGGGCGTCGCGAGCTTGCTGGCCGCCGCGTTGATCGGGGCCGGGCCGGTCCTGGCCGAGGAGAAGGGCGGCGACAAGCCGGCCGCCGAGGCCAAGAGCGACATCAGCCTGCCGCCGCTGCCGGCCGACAAGTCGGTCAAGCAGACCATGGTCCTGGGCGGCAAGACCCTGTCCTACACCGCCACGGTCGGCTCGCTGCCGGTGCGCGACGGCAAGGGCAAGGTCATCGCCGACGTCGTCTTCACCGCCTACACGCTGGACGGCGCGGCGCCGGGAACCAAACGGCCCGTCACCTTCGCGTTCAACGGCGGACCGGGCGCGGCCTCGGTCTATCTGAACCTCGGCGCCATCGGGCCCAAGCGCGTGCAGTTCGGCGCGGCCGGCGACGCCCCCTCCGATTCGCCGGCCCTGATCGACAATCCCGCCTCTTGGCTGGACTTCACCGACCTCGTCTTCATCGATCCGGTCGGCACGGGCTATTCCCGCTCGCTGGTCGATCTGGAGACCACCAAGAAGACGTTCTTCGGCGTCGACTCCGACGTCGCCTATCTGTCGCGGGTGGTCTTCGACTGGCTGGTCAAGAACGGCCGCATGGCCTCGCCCAAGTACGTGACCGGCGAAAGCTATGGCGGCTTCCGCGCGCCGCGCATCACCTACGCCCTGCAGACCGAGTACGGCGTCGGCGTCAGCGGCGTGGTGATGGTTTCGCCGTTCCTGGACGCCAAGGCCGAGGTCGGCGGCGACTTCTCGCCGATGCCCTGGATCACCTCTCTGCCGTCGATGGCCGCCGCCGAACTGGAGCGTCAGGGCAAGCCGATCGGCGCCCAGGCCATGGCTCCGATCGAGGCCTTCGCCCGCGGCGACATGGTCGTCGACCTGCTGAAGGGCTCGTCCGACGAAGCCGCCTTCAACGATCTGGTGACCCACGTGGCGACCTATACGGGCCTGGATCCGCGCCTGGTCCGCACCATGGGCGGCCGGATCGACAGCCAGACCTATCTGCGCGAGCGCCGCCGGGCCGAGGGCAAGATCGGAAGCTGGTACGACAGCAACGTCGTCGCCGACGATCCCTTCCCGTGGTCGGCCGACCGGCGGAGCGGCGACCCGATTCTCGACTCGATCATCGCCCCGACCACCAGCGCCTATGTCGACTTCGCCACGCGCGTCGTCGGCTGGAAGGCCGAGGGGCGCTACAACGCCCTCAGCGGCGAGGTCGGCGAGAACTGGGAAAAGAACTGGTTCAGCTCGGCCGAGTCGGTCACCGCCTTCCGCAAGGCCGTCGCCGCCGATCCGAAGATGAAGGTGCTAGTCGTCCACGGCTATGGCGACCTGTCATGCCCCTACTTCGTCTCGCGCCTCGTGATCGACCAGATGCCCAAGGCCGCCGCTGGCCGCGTGAGGCTGAGCGTCTATCCGGGCGGCCACATGTTCTACAGCCGCCCCGACAGCGGCGCGGCCTTCCGCAAGGACGTGGCGGCGCTGTTCGAGGCGAAATAGTCGAGGGCTTGTCGGCGGAGGGACTTCCGAAACGTCCTGGGTCCATCCCTGGGAGAAGCGACCGATGACGAAGTCCCCCGCCGCGACGATCGACGACTATCTCTCCGCGCTGCCCGCCGAGCAGCGCTCGGCCTTGGCCGCGCTTCGCGACCAGATCCGCGCCGCGGCGCCCGAAGCCAGCGAGGCGATCAGCTACGGCCTGCCGACCTTCAAGCTGAACGGCAATCTCGTGCATTTCGGCGCGGCGGCGAAGCACTGCGCCTTCTATCCAGGCGCGGTGGTCCAAGACTTCGCCGATCGGCTGAAGGGGTTCGAGACGGCCAAGGGCACGATCCGCTTCCAGCCCGAAGCGCCGTTGCCGCCCGAGCTGGTGGCCGACATTGTCCGCCGCCGCGTCGCTCAGAACGCGGTTCGGGCGGCGGGGCGGAAACGCGAGAGGCGCGAGCGCGGCGTAGGGCCGGTGTGACGGAGGCGGCGCTCTATCGCGCCAGCCGTCCGTCCTCCAGGGCGCGGGGTTCGAACGAGAAGATCACGTTCGGGTCGGGCCGGGCGACGCCCTTGATCAGCTTCTTCTCGCCGGAGGCGTGCAGCAGCCAGCGGATGACGTTGAGGCGGGCTTCCTTCTTGTGGTCGGCCCGCACGCAGACCCAGGGCGAGACGTCGCTGTGGGTGCGCATCAGCATCTCGTCGCGGGCCTTGGTGTAGTCGTCCCATTTGTCCTGGGCGACCTTGTCGAGCTCGCTGGTCTTGAACGCCTTCAGCGGATCGTCGCGCCGGGCCTTCAGGCGCTCGGCCTGGACCTCGCGGGTGATGTCCAGCCAGAACTTGACGAACCGCACGCCGTTGTCGACCAGCATCCGTTCGAAGGCCGGCACATCCTTCAGGAACTGCTCTTGCTGCTCGGGCGTCGAGAAGCCCATCACCCGCTCGACCCCGGCGCGGTTGTACCAGGAGCGGTTGAAGATCACCGTCTCGCCACCCGCCGGCAGGTATTCGACATAGCGCTGGAAGTACCACTCCGTGAGTTCGCGCGCGTTCGGCTTGGGCAGGGCGACCACCGTCGTGTCGCGCTTGGACAGATGCTCGGTGACCCGGGCGATCACGCCGTCCTTGCCGGCGGCGTCGCGGCCCTCGAAGATCACGAGCGTCTTCCAGCCCTCCTTCATCGCCTTCTTCTGGGTGGCGATCAGGGCCAGCTGCAGCTGGGCCAGCTCGTTCTCGTAGTCGTCTTGCTTGCTCATGACGTCAGCCTACCCCCGGAAAGGCGAGATGAGCTAGAAGGACGTCATGATCCGTCTGTTTGTTCCCAACAACCTCTCGGCCGGCGCCGGCGTCGTTCCGACCGTCGACCAGTCCCGCTACCTGACCTCGGTCATGCGGCTGTCGGTCGGCGACGAGCTCCTGCTGTTCAATGGCCGCGACGGCGAGTGGCGCGCGAGCCTCGTCGAGGCGACCAAGCGCGGCTGCCTGCTGAAGGCCGAGGAACAGACCCGTCCGATGGCGATGGGTCCCGACCTCGACCTGATCGTCGCCATGGTCAAGCGCGGGCGGGTCGAGACCATCGTCGAGAAGGCGGCCGAGCTGGGCGCGCGCCGGGTTCGCCTGACGGTGACGCGGCGAACCAATGTCGACTTCGTGAAGCTGGGCCGCCTGGACGCTATCGCCATGGAGGCCGCCGAACAGACCGGTCGCCTGGACGTGCCCGAGATCGCCGATCCGGAGAAGCTGGATAAGATCCTGGACGCGTGGGACCCGTCCCGCCGCTTGGTGTTCTGCGACGAGGGCGGCGACGCCAGGCCGGCGATCGAGGCCCTGGCTGGAACCGGCGCGCCGGCGGCGATCCTGATCGGTCCGGAAGGCGGCTTCGCGCCGGAGGAACGCGAACGACTGAGGGCGCTTTCCTTCGTCACGCCGGTGTCGTTGGGACCGCGCATCCTGCGCGCCGACACGGCCGCGATTTCGGCCATGACTCTCTGGCAAGCCGCCGCCGGCGACTGGCGTTAGGCTGGCCAGGAACGATTATGCTCAAGGCGCCCCCTTGAGGTTCTCAAAGAAAACGCCCAACTGGGCGTGACCGAGTAGTATCGCCGTCGGCGGAGAGATTGGGCCCTCTCCTCCAGCATCATCGCAAACCCTGGGGAGGGACGGCTTGCATGGCCGACACCGCTAGCGTCCAGGAGCGTCAGCTGACGCTCGCCGACCTGACCGACTACTTCGCGCGGGGCAGCAAGCCTCGCGAGCGTTTCCGCGTCGGCGCCGAACACGAAAAGTTCGGCTTCTATCTCGGCTCTCACGCGCCAGTGCCCTACGAGGGCGACAAGGGCGTTCACGCCTTGCTGACGGGTCTTCAGCGCTTCGGCTGGACGCCGGTCATGGAAGGCGAGACCATCATCGGGCTGGAGCGCAACGGCGCCAATGTCAGCCTGGAGCCGGGCGGCCAGTTCGAGCTGTCGGGCGCGCCGCTGGCGACCATGCACGAGATCTGCGCGGAGACCGGCCAGCACCTGGACGAGGTCAAGACCGTGGCCGACGAATTGGGCCTGGGCTTCGTGGGCCTGGGCTTCTCGCCGCTATGGAAGCGCGAGGAGGTGCCGGTCATGCCCAAGGGTCGGTACGTGATCATGCGCAACTACATGCCGAAGGTCGGGAATCTCGGCCTCGACATGATGCTGCGCACCTGCACGGTGCAGGCCAATCTGGACTTCTCCAGCGAAGCCGACATGGTCGCCAAGTTCCGCATGAGCCTGGCCCTGCAGCCGATCGCCACGGCCTTGTTCGCCAACTCCCCGTTCACGGAAGGCAAGCCGAACGGCTTCCTGTCGGCCCGGGCCAATGTCTGGACCGACACCGACCCGAACCGCACGGGCCTATTGGACTTCGTGTTCGAGGACGGCTTCGACTTCGAGCGCTACGCCCGCTACGCCCTCGACGTGCCGATGTATTTCGTCAAGCGCGGCGACACGTACATCGATGTCGCCGGCCGCAGCTTCCGCGACTTCATCGAGGGCAAGCTGCCCGAGCTGCCGGGCGAGATCGCCACGATGAAGGACTGGGCCGACCACACGACCACGGCCTTCCCCGAAGTGCGCCTGAAGACCTATCTGGAGATGCGCGGCGCGGACGCCGGCCCGTGGAGCCGCCTGTGCGCTCTGCCGGCCCTGTGGACCGGCGTCTTCTATGACGACGCGGCCCTGGCGGCGGCCTGGGACCTCTGCAAGGACTGGACGATCGAGGATCGCGAGGGCCTGCGCCGCGACGTGCCGAGGCTGGGGCTGAAGGCCCAGGTGGCGGGGCGCGGCGTCCGCGACGTCGCCCGCGACTTCGTGGCCATCGCCAAATCGGGCCTGAAGAACCGCGCCTACATGAACGGCGGCTTCCTGGACGAGACGATCTATCTCGGCGAACTGGAAGAGATCGCCGACAGCGGCGTCACGCCGGCCGAACGCCTGCTGTCGCTGTACAATGGCGAATGGCGCGGCGACATCGGCCGCCTGTTCACCGATTTCGCCTACTGAGCGGGTTGTCGTCAGCCCTGGCCGTGGCCGGCAATTCGTGGCGTTATGAAGTCTGTCTTCATAACGAGGCGTTCAATGCGTTCCATCCTGCTTGCCCTCGCGCTCCTGGCCGCGCCGGCCGCCGTTCAGGCCCAGGCCGCCGCGCCGCCCGAGACCTGCGTCGCCAAGGACGCCGACCTGCCGCCAGAGCTGGCGGCGTGGCGGGACAGGGCCCCGCTCGCGGCCGCCCGCGGCGTGTCGGGGCTGGATAAGGCCGTTCTGGCGCCCGGGAAGGCTTATGCGGCGACCTTGAGCCCGGCGGCGGACGTTACCTATCCGGTCAAGCCCGACCGCCCGGCCATCCCGGACGGCAAGGGCGGCCTTTTGGCCTTCGACGCGCCGGTGGCGGGGACCTACGCCGTCGCGCTGGGCGCGGGCGCGTGGGTCGATGTGATCAAGGACGGCGTCGCGCTGCGCTCGACCGCTCACGGCCACGGACCCGCCTGTTCAACGGTCCGCAAGATCGTCAACTTCGATCTGCGACCCGGCCGCTACGTGATCCAGATCGCGTCGAGCGCCGAGACGACGCTTCCGATCCTGGTGACGGTCAAACCCTAGAGCACCGCTCGGACCGCCGCGATGATCGCCGCCCATAATCCGATCGTGGCGGCGAGGGCCAGCAGGCGGCCCCAGGCGAAGCGGCGGACGGGACGTTCGGCCGAGGCGTGAACCGCGGACGTCCGATGATACGTGACGTAGGCCATGGCTTCCTCCGCGCTCCTCTGGCGGGAGCGGCCTTACAAGGCAGCGCTTCCAGGCGTTAACGGGCGCTTAAGAAACGCCTACAGCGACCCGGTGTCGCGGTAGGGGCGATCGACATCGCGTTCGACGTGGTCGGGATCGGGCGTCTCGACATTTGGGGGCCAAGGCTCGGCCTGGCTGCGGCCCGAACCGCTATCGGTGTGAAGAACCACCTCGTCGACGTCGACGGTCGTCGTCTCGGTCGTCGCGCGGTCGCCCAGTTGGAACTCCACGTGCTCGGGGTAGAAGGCGACGCGGCCCGCGATCGACTCCACGGCCGGGAACGGGGTCTCGTAGGACCACACCGCGTTCTCGATCAGATGGCCGTCGCGATAGATCGTGAAGTACGAGGCGTCGCCCTTATAGGGGCAGTGGGTCACCTTGTCGGTCCGTCGCAGGAAGGCCATCCGCACGTGGTCGCGCGGAAAGTAGAAGACCGGCGGATAGCTGGCCTCCCGCAGCACCAGAACATCGTCGCTGTCGGCGATCTCATGGCCCTCGAACAGCGCGCGCACGGCGTTCGGGGCCGGGGTGATGGTGATCGGGTGGGTCTCGTCGGGGATCTTCATGCCGGGCTCCCGTCCGTGGAATAGGGTCGCCTGGAGAAACGCATGGGGTTTCGGCCAAGCTCCGGACAAAGATGGGCGCGACCGGGGCGGCGGCAAGCCGTTGCTTGTGAAACGGTCTGACGCGTGATCTTCTCCCGCCAACTTGGGGTCGGCGGAATGATTTGACCTGGGGCGCGTCGGGCGAACGTATGAGCGATTTCGCCGTCCGACGCGCTCCAAGGTTTTGCTTCTAGGGCTTTTTCATCGAGTTGGAGGTTATCCAAGCTCGACGGGCCTAGGGGGCGGCGTCCCGCTTCTCGTCACGGTTCAAGGTTCGCGTATGAATGTCGTCATCGCCGCGGGGATCCTGGTCACGCTCGTGACCGGCGTGCCCGTCCTCGTCCAGCTGCTGCGCGGCCATCCGCGCGGCCTGATCATCTGCTTCCTGGCCGAGATGTGGGAGCGCTTCTCCTACTACGGCATGAGGGGGCTGCTGATCTTCTATCTGACCCAGCATTTCCTGTTCGACTCGAAGGTCGCCAGCGGCCACTACGGCTCCTACACCTCGCTGGTCTATATCGTTCCGCTGCTGGGCGGCTTCCTGGCCGACCGGTATCTGGGCACCCGCAAGGCCGTCGCGTTCGGCGCGATCCTGCTGGTCGCCGGCCATTTGGCCATGGCGATCGAGGGGCCGCCGGCCACCCAGACCCTGACCTATGGCGGCCATGCCTACGCCTTCCAGGCCGAGGGCCGGGGCGAGGAGCGCGTGGCCAAAATGGTCGTCGCCGGCAAGCCCTACGCGGTCAAAGCCACCGAGACCGGCGACTTCGAGATCAAGGACCTGCCGGCCGGCGCCGGCCTGCCTTCGGTGCTGCCCAAGGGTCAGTACAAGCTGGACGTTAAGGACCGCGACCCGACCTATCTCAACATCTTCTGGCTGGCCCTGTCGCTCATCATCGTCGGGGTGGGCTTCATGAAGTCCAATGTCGCCGCCTTGGTCGGGCAGCTCTACCCGCAGGGCGACCCGCGCCGCGATCCGGGCTTCACCCTCTACTACTACGGCATCAATCTGGGCTCGTTCTGGGCGGCCATTCTGTGCGGCATTCTGGGCGTCAACATTGGCTGGTGGGCCGGCTTCGGCGCCGCGGGCCTGGGGATGCTGGCCGGCTTCGTCATCTTCGTGCTGGGCAAGCCCTGGCTGCTGGGCAAGGGCGAGCCGCCGGCGGACGCCAAGCTCAAGGAAAGGGTCGCCGGCCACGTCACGCGCGAGGTGGTGATCTACGGCGTCTCGCTGTTGGCCGTGGCGGCGGTGTTCCTGCTGGTGCAGTACACGCCGGTGGTGCGAGGCGCGCTGATCGCCGGGATGTTTGGTTCGCTGGCCTACATCCTGTGGTTCGCCTTCGCCAAGGTCGATAAGGTCGAGCGCGAGCGCTTGTTGCTGGTCACGGTGCTGGTGTTGGGCGCGGTGGTGTTCTGGACGCTGTTCGAGCAGGCCGGTTCGTCGCTGAACCTGTTCGCGGCCACCAATGTCGACCTGCTGCTGCTGTCCAAGCCGGCCGAATGGTTCGGGGGCGCGGTGGTGCTCGGCGCTCCCAGCCAACTCGCGGCGGCGGGGATCTCGACCGCCGGCAGGCTGTGGATTAACACCGACCTCAACGCCGCCCAGACCCAGGCCATCCAGGCGGGCTGGATCCTGATCTACGCGCCGGTGTTCGCCGCGATGTGGACCGTGCTGACGCGCAAGGGCGTCAATCCCAGTCCGATGATCAAGTTCGGCCTGTCCCTGATCCAGGTCGGCGGCGGATTCCTGGTCCTGCTGCTCGGCGCGCAGTTCGCCGGCCCCACCTTCAAGATGCCGCTGATCTTCCTGGTCGTGATGTACATGCTGCACACGACCGGCGAACTCTTCATGTCGCCGGTCGGCCTGTCGCAGATGACCAAGCTGTCGCCGCTGCGCATCGTCTCGTTCGTGATGGCCGTCTGGTACATGGCGCTGGCCATGGCCAACCTGTTCGGCGGCTGGATCGCGGCGATCGCCTCGACCGAGACGATCGCTGGTCAGGTGCTGAATCCGGGCGCGGCCATGGCGCAGGCCCTGCTGGTCTTCAAGGTTATCGGCCTGGCGGCCATCGGCATCGGGGTGCTGTTCCTGCTGCTGGCCCCGGTCCTCAAGAAGTGGTCGCACGGCGCCGACGATGTCGACGCCGGACCGATCGCCGACTCCACCGTCTCGGGCCAGGCCTAAAGGCCGGGCGCGGGAAAAAACGAAGGGCCCCGGGTGATCCGCCGGGGCCCTTCTCCGAGACGCGGAGGGGCCGCGTCTCACTCCAGGTGGGAACGGCCCTGGCGATGGCTCAAATCGCCAGGGCCGCTTTCCGCTCCTACCCGAAGCTCGTTCGAAGCTTGGCGGACGTCGCGGGTCCGTCCGGTGGTTTGGCGTGTTCCTTTGAAGGGCTTGTGACGGCGTGCGTCGCGGTCGCGCGCAGCGTCGTCCATCCCTCGCGCGCCGTCCCTGGCGCGACCCGCGCAAGTTGACCGCGCGGGGCGGGCGAGGACAGTTACAAGCGAGAAATGTGCATTAAACCTTCGACAGAAACCGACAGTCCGCCCGGATTTGCAAGGCGCGGGGCGGTCTTGGATGTCGAACGGGGAGGGAGGACGATGACCGACACGATCACGCGGCTGACGGCGGCGGACCTGGTCGGCCCGGCCGGCGAGGCGCTTTTGGCCTTGAACAACGCCCATGCCGAGGAACTGTCCTGGCTGGAGCCCGCGCGGCTGGCGCATCTGGTTTCGGAAGCCTTCGTCGCCCGCCGAATCGGCGTCGCCGACGCCTTGCTGCTGACCTTCGACCAAGCGGCCGACTACGACAGCCCCAACTTCCTGTGGTTCCGCGAGCGCTATCCGGCCTTCGTCTATGTCGACCGGGTCGTGGTCACCGACGGCGCGCGGGGTCGGGGGCTGGCGCGGCGGCTCTATGACGACCTGTTCGTCGCCGCCCGTTTGGCGGGCCATGAGCGGATCGTCTGCGAGGTCAATTCCGACCCGCCGAATCCGGCCTCGGAGGCCTTCCACGCCGCGCTGGGGTTCGTCGCGGTGGGGACGGCGACGATCCACGGCGGGAAGAAGACGGTGACGTACTTGGAGCGGACGCTCGCGACCTAAACCGCCGTGCCGCCGACCGTCAGGCCGGTGATCTTGAGGCTTGGCTGGCCCACGCCGACCGGCACGCCCTGGCCGGCCTTGCCGCAGACGCCGATGCCGGGATCGAAGTCGAAGTCGTCGCCGATCATCGTCACCCGGGTCAGGGCCGAGGGGCCGTCGCCGATCAGGGTCGCGCCCTTGACCGGGGCGGTGATCTTGCCGTCCTCAACCAGATAGGCCTCGGTGCACTGGAAGACGAACTTGCCGTTGGTGATGTCGACCTGGCCGCCGCCGAAATTGGCGCAGTACAGGCCCCGCTTCATCGAGGCGATCATTTCCCGCGGATCGTCGTTCCCCGCCAGCATCCCGGTATTGGTCATGCGCGGCATCGGCATGTGGGCGTAGGACTGGCGGCGACCATTGCCGGTGGCCTTCATGCCCATCAGCCGGGCGCTCATCCGATCGTGCATGTAGCCGACGAGGACGCCATCCTCGATCAGCACCGTGCGCTCGGTGGGCGTGCCCTCGTCGTCGACGGTCAGCGAGCCCCGGCGGCCCGGGATCGAGCCGTCGTCGAACACCGTGACGCCCTTGGCGGCGACGCGTTCGCCGATCCGGCCCGAAAAGGCGCTGATGCCCTTGCGGTTGAAGTCGCCTTCCAGGCCGTGGCCGACGGCCTCGTGCAGCAGCACGCCGTTCCAGCCCGGACCCAGCACCACGTCCATCTCCCCGGCCGGACAGGCGACGGCGTCGAGGTTCACGAGCGCCATGCGCAGGGCCTCGTCGACCTGGTCTCGCCACTTGTCCGGCGAGATCCAGGCGGCGAAACCGGCGCGGCCGCCGGCGCCCGACGAGCCGCTCTCGCGGCGGCCGTCCTTCTCGACGGTGACCTGGACATTGACCCGCACCAGCGGGCGCACGTCGCGGATCAGCCGGCCGTCGGCGCGCAGGATCTCGACCACGCGGCGCTCGCCGGCCAGCGAGGCCATCACCTGCACGACGCGCGGGTCGCGGGCGCGAGCGAAGGCGTCGATCTCCTGGAGCAGGGCGACCTT
The DNA here is from genome assembly GCF_000372645.1 of Caulobacter vibrioides OR37. Lineage (GTDB taxonomy): Bacteria > Pseudomonadota > Alphaproteobacteria > Caulobacterales > Caulobacteraceae > Caulobacter > Caulobacter vibrioides_E. The sequence continues at coordinate 27,532 of NZ_APMP01000033.1, forward strand.
GTCGGAAAAGTCCGGCGCGCTGACCGGATTATCCTCGCCGTAAAGCTTCTCGTTGGTGGCGCGAGGACCTTCGGCGGAGACGCCCGCGTGGCCGCGCTTTGCCAGGCTGGCCGAATCGGCGGCACGGCGGATGGCGGCCTCGCTGATCTCGGCGGCATGGGCGTAGCCCGCAGTCTCTCCAGCCACGACGCGCAGGCCAAAGCCCTCGCCGCTGTCATAGGCCGCGCTCTTCAGGCGTCCGTCATCGAAGACGAAGGCTTCGCTCTCGGAGCGCTCGAGGAACAGTTCCCCGTCATCGGCCCCGGCGAGGGCCTCGCCCAGGATCCGCTGGGCGCGTTCGGGATCGACGCCGGCGGCGTCCAGGATGGATGGACCCAACAGTGAAGAGGCGGGGAGCGGTGCGTTCATGAGCCTACAGGTAGGCCTTCCGAACGCGTCCGTCACCCCGCCGCTTTGTCGCGAGCCGTCCGTGGACGTCGTCGCCTTCTAGAAATCGCGCCGCACCTCGCCGGAACCGGTGATTTCGGTGTCGACGCTCTTGGGCTCGGTGCGCAGTTCGACGTCGCCGCTGCCGGAGATGTCGATCTTGACCTTGCCGGTGGCGAACACCGCGCCGCCGCCGCTGCCGGAGACGTCGACCACGGCGTCCCGGCCCTTCAGATCGGAGAGATCGGCGTAGCCCGAGCCGGAATTGTCGACCGAGATCGTCTCGGTCCTGCCCTGGGCGTTGACCCGGCCCGAACCCTCGATCGACACTGACAGGCGCGGCTGGTCGTAGCGGTGGATCTTCAGGTCGCCCGAGCCCTCGACCTCGAACCGGGTCACGGCCGGCGCCACGACCGTCACCTTGACCCTTTCGGCGTCGCTGCGAACTTGCAGGCCGTCGGCGCCGAGGGTCATGGTGGCGCGCTCGACGATGTCCTCGTCGTCCAACGTCAGCCGGCCGCCCTCGACCCGCATGTGGTCGACATAGGCCTGAGGACCCGAGATCACGACCTTGGCGTCGGCGCCCTGGACGTAGGTGACGTCGACGGGCAGGTCGATCGACAGCGTGTCCTTGCCGGTCCAGGCGAAGGTGCGGTCGACCAGCGCCGGCGCGGGGCCGCCGTGACCCAGGCCGACATGGCGGCCGGTATGGATGACCCTGCCGCCGTCGCGGACGACGATGGTTTCGTCGCCATTGATCGGAATGGTCCAGCCGTTCTTGATGATTTCCGGTCCGGCGACCCAGGCGACGCCGGCGAAGCAGACGACGGCCAGAGCCAGGCTCGCGGCGCCGACGATGAGCGTATTGCGGATCAGCATGTCAGGTCCCCTCCCTTTCGCTCAAACTTGATCGATGGCCGGCTTCAGGAGCCGGAAGTGAAGGCGGCCGTACCAGACCACCAGGTTGAACAGGCCGACCGTCGCGGCGGTCAGCAGCGCCCCCAGGAAGGTGGCCGCGGCCATCAGGCCCAGGCCGATCAGGAAGGCGGTGATCGGTCCGCCGGGCGGCGAGGCCAGTGGTCCGACGGCGAAGACGAAGCCGCCGCCGATGAACAGCGCGACCACGGCGACCAGCACCCCGAACAGGGCGCCCAGCACCCCCATTAGCAACGGCAGCAGGAACATCACGTCCAGCGCCCCCAGGCCCAGCAGGGCGACGATGGCGCCGGCGGCGTTCGACGGGCTCTTCTTCTCTTCCCATTGCCTGAGGCCAGCCTCGGCGCGCAGTTCGCGGGCCAGGCGGTCCGGATCGCCCAGGGCCGCGGCGACCTCGGCCTCGCTGCGGCCGGCGGCCTCGGCGTCGGCGAAGTGCGCCTCGTGATCGGCGACGATGTCGGCGATGGTCGTCACCGGCAGGCCGGCCAGGCCTCGGCGCAGACGTGAAATGAACTCGGCGCGGGTCATGCGGCGGCTCCCACGATGTCGTTGACCGCGTTCGAGAAGGCGGCCCATTCGGCTTTCTGCTGCTCGAAGCTCCGACGGCCCGCGTTGGTCAGGCGGTAATATTTGCGCGGCGGACCGCTCTGGCTTTCCACCAGATAGGTCTCGACCAGCCCATCCGACTGCATGCGGCGCATCAGCGGATAGATCGTCCCTTCCCCCATATCGATGTCCTTCGTCAGCCGGCTGGCGATCTCGTAGGCGTAGCTGTCGGCGCGGGAGAGCAGGGCCAGCACGCAGAGGGCCAGCACCCCCTTTTTCAGTTGAATCTCGATTGTTTCCGGCACGGCGTCTCTTGCCTCCGTTGATGCTCTCTTCTACCGCCAGGTACTGATCACCGCAAGGTACCTATCCATGAACGATACGTAATGACGCGGAGGCCCCATCCGGCGAAATCGTCGCGGTTTTCTAAGAATGATTCTCGACTAGGCGCGCGGGTCTTGGGCAGGCGGGCAATCGCGGGCCACGCGCGCGGTCTCAGCGGCTTGGCAACCGCTGGCGATGCGCGTATGCAGCCGATGGACCAACATGCGGACGGGCTGGCGCCGACGCGCGACTCATTTCGAGGCGCGTCGATCGCAAGGGGGCCGATCGTGTGTCGTAATAAGCAAGTCGGCGCGGCGAGACCTTGAGAGAGGTCAAATCCGCCGAAACGGGCCGTGAGGGAAATGAAGGCGCAATTTTCGGGGATTCGGCGGATCTTGACGGGCGCGTCGGCGCTCGCCGCCACGATGATGTTCGCGGGACATGCTCTCGCCGAGGATCTGCTGGGCCAGCCGACGCCGGGGGCGATCGACCTTCAGCCGGCCGCTTCGGAGCTGAAGCACCACGCGATCTGGTTCCATGACATGATCCTGCTGCCGATCATCACCGGCATCACCCTGCTGGTGCTGGGCCTGCTGATCTGGATCGTGGTGCGCTACAACAAGAAAGCGAACCCGGTTCCGGCCAAGTTCAGCCACAACACCACGATCGAGATCATCTGGACCCTGGTGCCGGTCCTGATCCTGATGGTCATCGCCATCTTCTCGTTCCGGCTGCTGTTCCACTACAACGACATGCCCAAGCCCTACATGACCGTGAAGGCCACGGGCTATCAGTGGTACTGGGGCTACGAATATCCTGATCAGAAGATCAGCGAGATCGTCTCCCTGCCGCTGTCCAAGGAAGACGCCGACGCCAAGAAGGTCCCGTACCTGCTGGCCGCCGACAAGGCGATGATCGTGCCGGTGGGCAAGGTGGTTCGCGTGCAGGTCACCGGCGCGGACGTCATCCACTCGTTCGCCCTGCCGGCCTTCGGCCTGAAGATCGACGCCATCCCCGGCCGCCTGAACGAAACCTGGTTCAAGGCCGAGAAGACCGGCGTGTTCTACGGCCAGTGCTCGGAGCTCTGCGGCGTCGACCACTCCAACATGCCGATCGAGATCCACGTGGTCTCGCAAGGCGAGTTCGACGCCTGGGTGAAGTCGAAGGCCGCGCCGGCCGCCGCGCCCGCGGCTCCCGCCGCCGCCGCTCCGGCCGCGACCCCCGTCTCGGCTCCGGCCGCTCCCGCTTCCGCTCCGGCCGCGGCGAAAGCCGCGCCGGCGGTCTAGAACGCTCGTTAGGATAACAGTCCGATGGCTCACGCCGCAGACACTCACGGCCACGGCGGTCACGACGACGCCGACCACAAGCCGCCCTTCTTCCAGCGCTGGTTCTTCTCGACGAACCACAAGGATATCGGCACGCTCTACATCCTGTTCGCCATCATGGCGGGCATTGTCGGCGGGGCCCTGTCGGGCCTGATCCGCTGGGAGCTGATGAACCCCGGCATCCAGATCTTCCGTCCGGACTCGCCGATCCACCTGATGGGTCTCGTCGAGCAGACCAAGCACGGCTACAACGCCGTGGTCACCGCCCACGCCCTGATCATGATCTTCTTCATGGTCATGCCGGCGATGATCGGCGGTTACGGCAACTGGTTCGTCCCGATCATGATCGGCGCGCCGGACATGGCCTTCCCGCGGATGAACAACATCTCGTTCTGGCTTCTGTGCGCCGCCTGGGTGCTGCTGGTGACGTCGATGTTCACGCCCGGCGGTCCCGGCCAAGGCTTCGGCGGCGGCTGGACGATCTATCCGCCGCTGTCGACGATCGGCCACAAGGGCCCGGCCATGGACCTGGCCATCCTGGCCCTCCACCTGGCCGGCGCCTCGTCGATCCTCGGCGCGATCAACTTCATCACCACGATCTTCAACATGCGCGCGCCGGGCATGACCCTGCACCGCATGCCGCTGTTCGCCTGGTCGGTGCTGATCACCGCCTTCCTGCTGCTGCTGTCGCTGCCCGTCCTGGCCGGCGCCATCACCATGCTGCTGACCGACCGTAACTTCGGCACGCACTTCTTCGACCCGGCCGCCGGCGGCGACCCCGTCATGTTCCAGCACCTGTTCTGGTTCTTCGGTCACCCGGAAGTGTACATCCTGATCCTGCCGGGCTTCGGCATCATCAGCCACATCGTCTCGACCTTCTCCAAGAAGCCGGTCTTCGGCTACCTGGCGATGGCCTACGCGATGGTCGCCATCGGCTTCGTCGGCTTCGTGGTGTGGGCGCACCACATGTACACGGTCGGCATGAGCATCAACCTGCGCGCCTATTTCGTGGCCGCGACGATGATCATCGCCGTCCCGACCGGCGTGAAGATCTTCAGCTGGATCGCCACGATGTGGGGCGGTTCGCTGGACTTCAAGACGCCGATGCTGTGGGCGATCGGCTTCATCTTCCTGTTCACCGTCGGCGGCGTCACCGGCGTGGTCCTGTCGAACGCCGGCATCGACTACAGCCTGCACGACACCTACTACGTGGTGGCGCACTTCCACTACGTGCTGTCGCTGGGCGCGGTGTTCGCCATCTTCGGGGCCTTCTACTACTGGTTCGAGAAGATGTGGGGCGTGAAGTACAACGAGTTCCTCGGCTGCGTTCACTTCTGGGTCATGTTCGTCGGCGTGAACCTGATCTTCTTCCCGCAGCACTTCCTGGGCCTCCAAGGCATGCCGCGTCGCTACGTCGACTATCCGGAAGCCTTCGCGAAGTGGAACTACGTCTCGTCGGTCGGTTACATGATCACGGTGGTCGGCGTCGCCGTCTTCCTGATCGTGCTGATCGAAGCCGCCATTCGTCGCCGCAAGGCCGAGGCCAACCCGTGGGGCGAAGGCGCCACCACGCTGGAATGGACCCTGTCCTCGCCGCCGCCGTTCCACCAGTTCAGCGAACCGCCCGTGATCAAGGAAGACGGCCACCACTAAGGCTCGTCCTCCGGATCGGATCCTAAGCCTGGGGGCGCGGTCGAGACCCGAAAGGTCATGACCGCGCCCCTTCGCCCATTGAAGACCGGTATATTCAAGCTTCCATGTCGAAGACCGCCGCCATGACTCCGGACAGCATCTCGCCGGATGCCCCGCGTTCCGACGCGATCCAGGCCGCCCGCTGGCAGGACTACTTCCAGCTGATGAAGCCGCGCGTCATGTCGCTGGTCGTGTTCACCGGCCTGACCGGCCTGCTGGCCGCCCGCGCGCCGGTGCATCCGCTGCTGGGCGCCGTGGCCGTGCTGTGCATCGCCATCGGGGCGGGGGCCTCGGGGGCCCTGAACATGTGGTACGACGCCGACATCGACCGCCAGATGCGCCGCACGCGCGGCCGCCCGGTCCCGGCCGGCAAGGTCAAGGGCGAGGAAGCCGCCACGCTGGGCGTGGTGCTCAGCCTGCTGTCGGTGATGTTCCTGGGCTTCGCGGTCAACTGGTTCGCCGCGGGCCTTCTGGCCTTCACCATCGTGTTCTACGCCGTCGTCTACACGATGTGGCTCAAGCGCTGGACGGCGCAGAACATCGTCATCGGCGGCCTGGCCGGCGCCCTGCCGCCCGCCATCGGCTGGGCCGCGGCCACCGGCCACGCGCCGCTGAACGCCTGGCTGATGGTGGCGATCATCTTCTTCTGGACCCCGCCGCACTTCTGGGCGCTGTCGCTGTACGTCACCACCGACTACGCCAAGGCCGGCGTGCCGATGCTGCCGGTGGTCAAGGGCGCCAAGGAAACGCGGAAGCAGATCCTGATCTACAGCCTGATCCTGATCCCGATCTGCCTGTCGCCGGTGCTGACGGGCCTGGGCGGTCCGATCTATCTGGCCGTCGCGGCCCTCGGGGGAGCGGTGTTCCTGGTCCTGGCTTGGCGGGTGTTCGCCAGCAAGGCCGGCGACGCGGCCGATCCGCGCGTCACCGATCGCGCCCTCTACGAGGTCGACGAGGACAAGCACGCCGCCGGCGCCAAGGCCGCGCGCAATCTGTTCGCCTTCTCGATCCTCTATCTGTTCGCCCTGTTCGCCGCCCTGTTGGGCGAGGCCGTCGCGGGCGTTCCCGCCCTGGAGCTGCTCAAGTGAATCAACCCGTCGACGACAAGGCGGCGCGGGACGCGGCCGCCAAGGCCCGAAATGGCCGCAACATCGCCATCGGCCTGGGGCTGGCGGCCTTCGTGGTCCTGGTGTTCATCGTCACCCTCGTGAGGCTCGGCGCCAATGTCGCCCAACCGCACCCCTAAGGACGGCCTGACGCCGCGGGAGGTCGCCGCCCGTCGCAACGGCAAGGTGGCCCTGATCTGCGCGGTCACCTTCTTCGGCATGGTCGGCGCGGCCTACGCCGCCGTGCCGCTCTACAAGCTGTTCTGCCAGGCGACGGGCTTCGACGGCACGGTGCGCAAGGCCGTGGCCAAGCCGACCCGGATCCTGGACCGCAAGGTCACCATCCGCTTCGACGCGAACCTCCGAGACCTGCCCTGGGAATTCCAAACCCTGCAGGCCAGCCAGGACGTCCGCATCGGCGACACGGGCCTGGCCTTCTTCAAGGTCACCAACCCGACCGACAAGCCCCAGACGGGGCGGGCGCTGTACAATGTGGTGCCCGAGTCGGCCGGACCCTATTTCCAGAAGCTGGAGTGCTTCTGCTTCTCGAACCAGACGATACAGCCCCACCAGACGGTCGAATTCCCGGTCGTCTACTTCGTTGATCCCAAGTTCGCCGACGATCCGGAGACCCAGGGCAAGAACGAGATCACGCTCAGCTACACCTTCTTCCCGGCCGTCGAGGACGCGAAGAAGTCGAAAGTCGCGGCCGAAGCGCCGCCTCGCATCGTGGAACCCCTTGGCGGCGCACCGTCGAGAGGGCTATAGCGTTTAACAACGATCACGGCGCTGGGGGGAAACCTGCGACCGTGGCCTGAGGGATATAAGGGTAAGCAGCAACATGGCCGGCGCCGTCAAACACGACTACCACATCCTTCCGCCCAGCCCCTGGCCGTTCGTCGGCTCGGCCGCCGCGACCGTCATGGCGATCGGCCTTATCGGCTGGATCAAGGGCGGCGTGCTCGGCATCGAGAAGGGCAACTGGGCCATCTTCGCCGCCGGCGTCGCGGGCGTGCTCTACACGATGTTCGGCTGGTGGTCGGACGTGGCCAAGGAAGCCAAGGCCGGCGACCACACCCCGGTCGTCTCGATCGGCCTGCGCTACGGCATGATCCTGTTCATCGCCTCGGAAGTGATGTTCTTCGTGGCGTGGTTCTGGATGTTCTTCGAGATGGCGCTGTTCCATCATCACCGCACCCTGTCGGCGATCGAGGAAGTCCGCACCGCCTGGGCCACCTGGCCGCCGGCCGGCGTCGAGACCGTCTCGCCCTGGCACCTGCCGCTGGTCAACACCCTGACCCTGCTGCTCTCGGGCACGACCGTGACCTGGGCCCACCACGCCCTGCAGACTGGCGACCGCAAGGGCGCCCAGTGGGGCCTGATCCTGACCATCCTGCTCGGCGCGCTGTTCACGACCATCCAGGTCTATGAGTACAGCCACATCAACCACGAGCACCTGTTCTACTCGGAAGCCGCCGCCAACTCGGGCCTCTACGGCTCGACCTTCTTCCTGGCCACCGGCTTCCACGGCTTCCACGTGTTCGTCGGAACGGTCTTCCTGATCGTCTGTCTGATCCGCCTGATGAACGGCGCCTTCACGCCCAAGCAGCACTTCGGCTTCGAGGCGGCCGCCTGGTACTGGCACTTCGTGGACGTGGTCTGGCTGTTCCTGTTCGCGTTCATCTACGTGATCTTCGGGGCCTCGGCCCACTAGATCGAGAGATCCCAAGGGGCCCGGAACGCCAGACAGCGTTCCGGGCCTTTTTCGTTTCAAGGCGTCGTTTCCATGACCAAGATCAATCCCTACGCCGCCGGCGCGCGCGGCCTCTGCCCCCAGTGCGGCGAGGGCCACCTGTTCGAGGGCTTCCTGAAGGTGGCCCCCTTCTGCGAGGCCTGCGGCTTCGAGCTGGGCAAGTACGAGACCGGCGACGGCGCGGCGACCTTCGTGATCCTGATCGCCGGGACGATCTGCGCGTTCGGGGCGCTGTTTTCGATGTTCGCCTGGAACTGGCCGGTCTGGGCGCTGCTGATCGTCTGGCTGCCGGCGGTGTTCGTCATCACCCTGGGCCTGATGCGCCCCGCCAAGGGACTGATGGTGGCCGCCCAGGCCGCTCAGAAGGCCTCGGAAGCGGGGCGCGGCGATGTCTGAGGCCCCGGCCTCCGGCGCGCGCGCCTTTCCGATCGGTCTGACGATCGCGACGGCCATCGCCTTCCTAATCCTCTGCGGCCTCGGAACCTGGCAGGTCCAGCGACTGCACTGGAAGGAAGGCATCCTCGCGCGCATCGAAAAGCTGAAGACCGCGCCGGCCCTGCCGCTGGTCCAGGTTCTCACCGCCGAGGCCCGGCCCGACGACCTTGCCTGGACGCGGGTCAGCGTCGACTGCGGCGATGTCGCGGGGCCGGCCCTGCCGCTGGTCTATGGCGTGCGCGGCGGCGATGTCGTCTGGCGCGCCCAGGCCCCGTGCGCGGTGCTCGCCGGTCCTTACAACATGATCCTGGTCGATCGCGGCGTCGCGCCCGACCTGACCGGCCAGGTCGCCCCGCCACCCCGCGCCTTCGACGCCCCGCGGCGCGTGGTCGGCGTCCTGACCCCGATCAAGCAGCTGGGCGGCGATCGTGGCGAGATCCTCAAGCGCTTTCCTGGCCGCAAGCCCGCGCCGCTGGTCCTGATGGCCGAGCAGGAAACCCCCGCTGTCGCCGGGATCACCCCCGCGCCGCTGCCGGTAGAAATTTCCAATCGGCACCTGGAATACGCTCTGACGTGGTTCGGTCTTGCCGTAACCCTGCTGTTTATCTATGCCGCCATGCTCTGGCGGAGATTGAGACCCTGATGCGTTACGTGTCGACCCGCGGCCAGTCCGCGTCCATCGGCTTCCTGGATGCGGTGCTGGCCGGCCTGGCCCCCGACGGCGGCCTGTACGTGCCCTCCGAGTGGCCGCGGTTCACCTCCGCCGAGATCGCCGCGTTCGCGGGCAAACCCTACGCCCAGGTCGCCGCCGCCGTGGTCGGCAAGTTCGTCGGCGACGACATTCCGGCGGGCGACCTGCTGACGATGTGCGAGGAGGCCTACGCCACCTTCGCCCACACCGCCGTCGTCCCGGTCAAGCAGCTGACCCCGAACCGCTACCTGCTGGAGCTGTTCCACGGCCCGACCCTGGCGTTCAAGGACGTGGCGATGCAGCTGCTGGGGCGGCTGTACGACTATGTGCTGGAACGCCAGTCGCGGAAGATGACCATCATCTGCGCCACCTCGGGCGACACGGGCGGCGCGGCCGTCGAGGCCTTCCGAGGCCGCAAGAACGCCCGCATCGTCGCCCTCTTCCCCGAGGGCCGCATCAGCGAGGTGCAGCGCCGGTTCATGACCACGGCGACCGACGCAAACGTCGCCTGCATCTCGGTGCTGGGGTCGTTCGACGACTGCCAGGCGATCGTCAAGCAGGCCTTCCAGGACGACCAGTTCCGCCACGCGGTCGACCTGTCGGGAGTCAACTCGATCAACTGGGCGCGGATCGCGGCCCAGAGCGTCTATTACTTCACCGCCGCCGTGGCCCTGGGCGCGCCCAGCCGCGAGGTGGCCTTCGTCGTGCCGACCGGCAATTTCGGCGACGCCTACGCGGCCTTCGTGGCCAAGACGATGGGGCTGCCGATCCATTCGGTCACGGCCGCCACCAATTCCAACGACATCCTGGCGCGCGCCTTCGAGACCGGCCGCTATGCGCGCGGCGCGGTGGCGGCCACTCAGAGCCCCGCCATGGACATTCAGGTCGCCAGCAATTTCGAGCGCCTGTATTTCGAAGCCGTCCGTCGCGACGGCGTCGAGACCGGCCGCGCCTTCCGCGCCTTCGCCGACACGGGCCTGCTGGACATCCCGCCGGGCGCCCACGCCTGGATGCGCGAGCTCTTCCGCGGCGCTTCGGTCAGCGAGGCCGACACGGCCAAGACCATGCTTTCGACGCTGAACGAGACCGGCGAGATCGTCGATCCCCATACGGCCGTTGGGCTGGCGGCGGCGCAGGGCCTGCGTCTGGACCCGTCGATCCCGGTCGTCGTGCTGTCGACCGCCCATCCCGCCAAGTTCCCCGAGGCGGTGCAGGCGGCCACCGGCCTGCTGCCGAGCACGCCGCGCGCGACGCCGGACCTCTCCAGGAAGCCCGAAAAGTTCGAGCGCCTCCCGGCCGACGGCGCGTCGGTGAAGGCCTTCGTGCGGACCTTCGCGGCCAATAGCTGAAGCCAGACTGGTGTTTAGCGGCGTGAGGCACTAGATACCGCGCCTCATGACCGCGATCCTCCGCACCCTGCCCAATGGCGTCCGCGTCGTCTGCGACCCGATGCCGGGTCTCGAAACCCTGGCCCTGACCGTCGTGGCGGGGCGCGGCGCCGCGTACGAGGATCCGGCGCGCTCGGGCTGGTCGCACCTTCTGGAACACATGGTGTTCAAGGGCGCGGGCCAGCGTTCGGCCCGCGACATCGTCGAAGTGATCGAAAGCGAGGGCGGCTCGATCAACGCCGCGACGGGCTATGAGCGCACCAGCTTCCAGGTGCGGGCGCTGAAGGGCGGGCTGGATCTGGGCATGGACGTCGCCGCCGACCTCGTGCGACGCCCGACGCTGGATCCCGCCGACCTGACCCGCGAGAAGCAGGTCGTCGCCCAGGAGATCGCCGAGGCCGCGGACGCGCCCGACGACTATGTCTTCGACCTGATCCAGCGCGCCAGTTGGGGCGATCATCCGGTGGGCCGTCCGATCCTGGGCACGGCCGAGACCGTCGAGGCCGCCTCTGTCGAGGCGCTGGGCGACTGGCGCGCGGCGCTCTATGCCGCCGACCGCCTGGTCGTCAGCGCCACCGGCGCGGTCGAGGAGGTCGAGCTGATGGCCGCCGCCGAGCGGGCCTTCGGCGACCTGCCCGCCACCCCGGGCGCGCCTGTCCCCGAGGCCGCCGCCTTCGTGGGCGGCCCCCAGGCCGAGGCGCGCAAGCTGGAGCAGGCGCATCTGGTCTTCATGCTGCCGGCCTGCGGCTCGCGCGACCAAGACTATTTCGCCCTGCGGATCTTCGCCGAGTGCCTGGGCGGCGGCATGTCCTCGCGGCTGTTCCAGGAGGCGCGCGAGAAGCGCGGCCTCGCCTACAACATCGACGCCTACGCCGACACCTATGCCGACCACGGGGCTCTGGGGATCTATGCCGGCTGCGCGGCGGGCGACGCCGTCGAGACGGCGAAGGTCTGCGCCGGCGAGATCGCCAAGCTGGTCGAGCGCATCGAGCCGGCCGAACTGGCCCGGGCCAAGGCCCAGCTGAAGGCCCACATGTTCATGGCGCGCGAGCAGCCCTTGTCCCGCGCCGAGCAGGGCGCCGGCCAGGTGCTGCTGTTCGATCGGCTGTACGCCCCGGCCGAGCTGGCCGCCGAGGTCGACGCGGTGACGCCCGCCGACGTCGCGCGGCTGGGCGGGCGACTGCTGTCCGGCAAGGCCGCCACCGCCGTGCTCGGCGCCAAGTCGGCCCTTAAGGCCGGCGAGGCCTTCGACAAGGCGTTGTTCCAGGCGGCGTGAGCGTTAAAGGTGGCGCGGTGAAGCAAACAGAGTCTGGTGCGTATCCGCCTTGCTGTCGTTCCTGAAGCCCCGTCCCCCGCCGCGGTTGCTGGGGCGCAAGGTCTATCTGCGGCCGCCGCGTCCGCATGACCATAAGCCGTGGGCGGCGCTGCGCCTGGCGTCGCGTGATTTTCTGGAGCCTTGGGAGCCGACTTGGCCCGAAGGCGATCTGACGCGCCCGGCGTTCCGCGCCCGCCTCGCCGCCTATGCTCGCGAAATGGAGCTGGGCGAGGCCTATCCGTTTTTCATCTTCCGCCAGGAAGACGACGCCCTGGTCGGGGCCGTGCGTCTGTTCCACGTGCGGCGCGGCGTCGCCCAGACCGGGACCATCGGCTATTGGGCCGGGCAACCGTTCGCGCGCCAGGGCTATATGCGGGACGCGGTCGAGACCCTGATCCGCTTCGCCTTCCAGGGCCTGAACCTGCATCGGCTAGAGGCGGCGTGCATGCCGGAGAACGACGCCTCGGCCAACCTGTTGGTGAAATGCGGGTTTTTGGAAGAGGGATACGCCCGCGCTTATTTGAAAATTAACGGCGATTGGCGAGATCATCGTCTGTTCGGCCTGATCGCGCCCGAGTAAGCGCTGTGGATCGGGCTCGACGCGGTTGGGACGGGCATGTCTTTCAAGACGGGCGAACGACGGATCTGGGACACGACGGCGACGCTGGAGGCGTTGAGCGGCGCCGACGTCGCCCTGTGGATCTGGGAGCCCGAGGCCGACCGCCTGCGCCTCAACGGCGCCGCCCGCGCCCTGGGCCTGGGCCCGCTGGCCCCCGAATGCTCCTCCGCCGCCTTCCGCGCCCTGGCCCTGCCGCAGGACCGGGCCCAGGCCGAGGAGGTCCTCAGGCCGCGTGAGCCCGGTTGCGAGGTCGTCGCCCGGTTCCGCGTGCGCGGCGGCGAGACCTGCCTGTGGCGCGGCGTCTGGCTGGAAGAAGGCGTCCGCGCCGCCGGCGTCGTCGCCCCCGAAACCAAGTTCTCGGCCTCCGAACGCTGCGGCCTGACCGGCCTTCTGGATCGTCGCAGTTTCATCGCCCGGGCTCGCGAGCGGTTGTCGCGCGACGGCGTGCATGAGCTGGTCGTCGCCGATCTCGACCGGCTGCGCCGCCTTAACGAGGCCCTGGGCCACGAGCGCGCGGACCTGGTGCTGGCGGCGCTTGGGTCGCGCCTGGCCGCCGCCTTCCCCTCGGACGCCATCCTGGGCCGCATCGGCGAGGACGAGTTCGCCGTGCTTTGCGAGCCGAGGGGCTACGAGCCCGCCTCGGTGTTGCGCGACTCGCTGGAGCAGCCGCTGCGCATCGCGGGCTTCGACATTCATCCGACCCTGTCGGTTGGCGCCGTTTCGGTCGAGGGCGGCCAGGACGCCCCCGAGGCGGCTGAGCTCCTGCGCCGCGCCGAACTGGCCGTCGAGGCCGCCGCCGCCGCGGGCCGTGGGGGCGCCGCCGCCTATGGCCGCTCGATGGAGACCGACGGCCTCTCGCGCCTGGCGCTGGAAGCCGACCTGCGCGGCGCCATCGGGCGCGGCGAGATCATGCCCTACTTCCAGCCCGTCGTGCGCCTGTCGACCGGCGCGCTGTCGGGCTTTGAGGCCCTGGCCCGCTGGATCCACCCGCGCCGGGGGATGCTGCCGCCGGACGAGTTCCTGCCGCTGATCGAGGAAATGGGCCTCATGAGCGAGCTGGGCGCGCACATGATGCACGCCGCCGCCAAGCAGTTGGCGACCTGGCGCGATAGCCATCCGGCCATGGGCGCCTTGACGGTCAGCGTCAATCTTTCGACCGGCGAGATCGACCGCCCTGGCCTGGTGGCCGACGTCGCCGAGACCCTGCGCGTCAACGGCCTGCCGCGCGGCGCCCTGAAGTTGGAAGTCACCGAAAGCGACATCATGCGCGACCCCGAGCGGGCCGCCGTGATCCTGAAGACCTTGCGCGAGGCCGGCGCGGGTCTGGCGCTGGACGACTTCGGCACCGGCTTCTCGTCGCTGTCGTATCTGACCCGCCTGCCGTTCGACACGCTGAAGATCGACCGCTATTTCGTCCGCACCATGGGCACGAACGCCGGGTCGGCCAAGATCGTCCGCTCGGTCGTCAAGCTGGGCCAGGACCTGGATCTGGAAGTGGTGGCCGAGGGCGTCGAGAACGCCGAGATGGCCCACGCCCTGCAGTCTCTGGGCTGCGACTACGGCCAGGGCTTCGGCTACGCGCCGGCCCTGTCGCCGCGGGAGGCCGAGGTCTATCTGAACGAGGCCTATGTCGACGGCGCCGCGCCAGTGAAGGCGCGGGGGTAGTCGGATTTAGGTCCTCACGCCCGACCGGCGCTGGCGGACAAATGATCCGCCGTGATCCCCAGCTTGGCCAGCGCCCGGGTCCACTTGTGCGCGTGGTCCTCGTCGAACAGCAGGCCTTCGTCGGCGTCGCAGATCAGCCAGACATTGTCGCGCAGTTCCTGCTCCAGCTGGCCGGGACCCCAGCCGGCGTAGCCCAGGGCCAGGATCGATCGGCGCGGGCGGCGGGTCTGGCTGGCCATGGCGTCCAGCACGTCGCGGGTGGCGGTCAGGCCCAAGCCCTCGGCGACGGGCAAGGTCGAGTCCGGCGAGTTGAAGTCGTCGGTGTGCAGGACGAAGCCCCGCTCGCGCTCGAGCGGTCCGCCCAGCAGGACGAGGTCGCGCGGCGCCTCGATCTCGGACTTCACGCCCAGGCGTTCTAGAAGTTCGAACACCGTCAGGCCCTCGACGGGACGGTTCACCGCCAGGCCCACGGCCTGTTCCTCGTCGTGGGCGCAGAGATAGAGCACCGTGCGCTCGAAGCGCTCGTCCTCGATGCCGGGCATCGCCACCAGGAGCCGCCCGGTCAGGAATTCATGCTCGGAGTCTTCGATCATGCTGGCCATGAGCGGAGCATTGGCTCGGAAGGAGACGGTTTCAAGTCGTAGGCTTCGTGAAAGCGCGCTTGGCGACCGCTTCGGCGAGGGATATCGAAGGCGCGGTACTCACCCCCGAGACGAGGAATACGGCCCCATGGCGATCCAGGTTGGCGACACGCTGCCCGCGGCGACTTTCATGACCAGCACGGCCGAGGGGCCGGCGCCGCTCACCACCGACGACATCTTCAAGGGCAAGACCGTCGCCCTGTTCGCCGTTCCCGGCGCCTTCACCCCGACCTGCTCGGCCAAGCACCTGCCGGGCTTCAAGGACCACGCGGCCGACCTGAAGGCCAAGGGCGTGGACACGATCGCCTGCGTCTCGGTCAACGACGTCTTCGTGATGAAGGCCTGGGGCAAGGACCAAGGCATCGACGGCGAGGTCCTGCTGCTGGCCGACGGCAATGGCGACTTCACCCGCGCCATCGGCCTCGACTTCGACGGCAGCAAGTTCGGCATGGGTCCGCGTTCGCAGCGCTATTCGCTGATCGCCAAGGACGGCGTCGTGACCCAGCTGCACGTCGAGGAAGCGGGCCAGTTCAAGGTCTCGTCCGCTGAGTACCTGCTGGAGCAGCTGTAGGCTCCAGGCCTGGCGTCCGTTCCTCGCCGCGCGCGGCAGAGCGGACGCCGCTCCTATTTCCCGGCCACCGCTTCGCGCAGGGCCTGGATCCGGCCGTTCAATGCTTCCAGCGCCGCGCCGTCCATGCCCGAGCGCTCCAATAGCAGGTCGCCTAGACAGCCCGACCGCTCGAGCAGCGCGCGACCCGCCGGGGTCATCCACACCTCAACCCGACGCTCGTCCTCCGAGCTTCGCCGCCGCTCGACCAGACCGGCGGCTTCCAGGCGTTTGACCAGGGGCGTGACGGTGCTGGATTCCAGGTCCAGCCGCGCGGCGACGCCGCCGATGGTCGCGCCATCGGTCTCGCCCAGCGCGCTCAGCACCAGATATTGCGGATAGGTCAGGCCAAGCTCGTCGAGCAGCGGCTTGTAGGCCCGGGTGATCGCCATGCTCGTGGCGTAGAGGGTGAAGCAGATCTGCTGATCCAGCGGGCGCATCGGCGGCGTCTCCGTTCGCGTACTGATCCGCCCTTACCACGAAAAATGATATCGCGATAAGAATCTTCTGGACTCTGGCTTAGGTTGGGCTTAGCCATATCATTATCGCGATAACGAATATCGCGGAAACGAAAAGAGGGATCACCATGAGCCAGTCGAACCAAGCTTCCCGCCGCGGGCTGATGACCGCTGGTCTCGGCCTCGCCGCCGCGGCCGCCGCCGCGCCCCTGGCCGCCCAGGCGGCGACCCCCAAGGCCGCCGCAGCCAAGCCGCACGCCGCCCACCGCGCCCAGAGCGGTTTCGTCACCACGAAGGACGGCGTCCAGATCTTTTACAAGGACTGGGGCCCCAAGGACGCCCAGCCGATCGTGTTCCACCACGGCTGGCCGCTCAGCGCCGACGACTGGGACGCCCAGATGATGTTCTTCCTGCTGAAGGGCTACCGCGTCATCGCCCATGATCGTCGCGGCCATGGCCGCTCGACCCAGACCGACACCGGCAACGAGATGGACACCTACGCCGCCGACGTCATCGCCCTGACCGATCACCTGGACCTGAAGAACGCCTTCCACGTCGGCCACTCGACCGGCGGCGGCGAGGCGATCCACTACGCCGCGCGCGCCAAGCCCGGCCGCGTCGGCAAGGTCGTGCTGATCGGCGCGGTGCCGCCGATCATGCTGAAGACTCCGGCCAATCCGGGCGGCCTGCCGATCGAAGTGTTTGACGGCTTCCGCGCCGCCCTCCTCGCCAACCGCGCCCAGTTTTTCCGCGACGTTCCGGCCGGTCCGTTCTACGGCTTCAACCGTTCCGGCGCGAAGGTCAGCCAGGGCCTTGTCGACAACTGGTGGCGCCAAGGCATGATGGGCGGGGCCAAGGCCCATTACGACTGCATCAAGGCCTTCTCGGAAACCGACTTCACCGCCGACCTCAAGAAGGTCGACCTGCCGGTCCTCATCATGCACGGCGAGGACGACCAGATCGTCCCGATCGCCGACAGCGCTCACCTGGCCATCAAGCTGGTCAAACACGGCACGCTGAAGACCTATCCGGGTCTGCCCCACGGCATGGCCTCGACCCATCCCGAGGTGATCAACGTCGACTTGCTGGCGTTCTTCAAGTCGTAGGTCTCGCCAACCCGCTCGCCATCCCGCGCCTTGTTGTCCAGGGCGGGGGATGGCGGCTCAGCGGCTTTGTCCAGCTTCAGCAGCTTGACCACGTTGTCATGCAGCACCGAGCTTCTCCTCGGCGGCTGTCAGGCCAAGGGCGCGGACCGCCTTCAAGGCTTCGGCGGCCGAGTACCTGCTGGAACAGCTGTAAGCGGCGTTTGGTCGCACGCGGAAAGGGCGGCCCGGCGAATGCCGGGGCCGCCTTTTTTGTGGCGCGATATCAGAAACGATGAGTTTCGATCATTTCCGTTTCGTATCCTCGGAGATGGGCGCATCTTTCTCTTGTCAGCGGCGAGAACGGTCTCGCGGCCAGCCAGACAAGGGACTCGAGGGACATGAGCAGCGGTTTCATCACCACCACCGACGGCGCCGAAATCTTCTACAAGGACTGGGGCTCCAAGGACGCCCAGCCGGTCGTCTTCCATCACGGCTGGCCGCTGTCGGCCGACGACTGGGACGCCCAGATGATGTTCTTCCTGGGCCAGGGCTATCGCGTCATCGCCTTCGACCGTCGCGGCCATGGCCGCTCCACCCAGACCGACACCGGCAACGAGATGGACACCTACGCCGCCGACACCGCGGCCCTGGTCGAGGCTCTGGACCTGAAGAACGCCATCCATGTCGGCCACTCCACCGGCGGCGGCGTGGTCGCCCGCTACGTGGCCCGCTTCGGCGGTAATGGCCGCGTCGCCAAGGCCGTGCTGATCGGGGCCGTGCCGCCGATCATGGTCAAGACCGAAAGCAACCCCGGCGGTCTGCCGATCGAGGTGTTCGACGGCTTCCGCGCCGCCCTGCTGGCCAATCGCGCTCAGTTCTTCCGCGACGTCCCCGAAGGTCCGTTCTTCGGCTTCAACCGTCCGGGCGCCAAGGTCAGCCAGGGCATGATCGACAACTGGTGGCGTCAGGGCATGATGGGCGGCGCCAAGGCCCACTATGACAGCATCAAGGCCTTCTCGGAGACCGACTTCACCGAAGACCTGAAGGCGATCGACGCGCCGGTGCTCATCCTGCACGGCGAGGACGACCAGATCGTCCCGATCGCCGATAGCGCCCATCTGGCCATCAAGCTGGTCAAGAACGGCACGCTGAAGACCTATCCGGGCCTGCCGCACGGCATGGCGACGACCCATCCCGAGGTGATCAACGCCGACTTGCTGGCGTTCTTCAAGTCGTAGGTCTCGCCAACCCGCTCGCCATCCCGCGCCTTGTTGTCCAGGGCGGGGGATGGCGGCTCAGCGGTCTTTGTCCAGCTTCAGCAGCTTGACCACGTTGTCATGCAGCACCAGCTTCTCCTCGGCGGCTGTCAGGCCAAGGGCGCGGACCGCCTTCAAGGCTTCGGCGGGGCTGTCCACGGGCCAGTCCGAACCGAACAGCACGTGGTCGATGCCGTGTCGGCGCAGGGTCCAGACCAGTTCCGGCGCCACCGGCGATCCCGCATAGGCCGAGGCGATGGCCGAGACGTCCAGCCAGACGTTGCCGCCGCGGCCCAGCTTGCGCAGCGTCGCCAGGCTCTGGAACTCGCGGAATTCCGTGAAGCCCATGTGGGCGAAGATGAAGTTCGTGCCCGGCTGCTGGAACGACAGCATCATCAGCTTGCCGGGCTGGTTGGTGTCCAGCGGGTTGTAGCTGTCGAACAGCACGGCCATGCCCAGCTGGCCGGCCTTCTCGGTCACGCGGGCCACGGCCGGGTCGGCGACATCCAGCTGCTGGCTGTTGGGATGCAGCTTGATCTCCCGGACGCCCAGCCGCGCGAGGCGCTCCAGCTCCGCCAGCGCCGCGTCGCCGTCCGCCGGATGGACCGAGGCGATGGGATAGAAATGGTCAGGATCGGCCGCCACCGCCGCCAGGAGGGCGTCGTTGAGAGCGCGTGTGGCGGGCATGTCGCCCTTGTCGGCCATGACGATCAAGGCGCTGCGCTGGACGCCGGCGGCCGCGTCCAAGGCCCGCAGAGCCGCCGTGCCCATCGGATGGGCGTCGGTCAGGCCGTTGGTCTGGCTCGTCCGCAGGTGGGCGTGGGTATCGATCACCGGCCCCGCGTAGCGGTCCGCCGCCAGGGAGGTCCCGCCTGAAAGGACCGTCGCTATGGCCACGGCGGCCAGGCCAAGAGCTTTGCGCATGTTTCCTCCCCAGGATGACGGGGAAGCTAGATCAAGCCGAACGCGACCGCCCGTTACCTTTGAGTCATCAAGCCCCGAGCACGTCTGGCGTCATCGCCTCGAAGTCCGCGCCGCCGATCATGACGCCCGCCGCCGCGCCCGGGACCTGGGCCAGGACGCTTTCGGCGAAGACGCGGGCCAGGGCGCGCTTGCTCTCGGCCCAGGCGGCGTCCGCCTCGCCCGAGGCCGCCAGGGCGCCCTTGGCCAGCATCCAACCGCCGACCACGTCGCCGAGCAGTTTCAGATAGGCGGTGGCGCCCGAAAGCGCGTCGGGCATGGACTTGGCGCGGCGCTCGATCAGCCAGGCCGTGGCGCTGGCCGCCGCGTCGAGGGCGGCCGAAAGGCGCAGGCCGACGGCCTTGAGGTCCGAGGCGTTCAGGGCGTCGATGGTGTCGCGGATGTCGTCCATCAGATCGGCGACGGCCTGACCCTCGCCCATGGAGAGCTTGCGGCCGATCAGGTCGATGGCCTGGATGCCGTTGGTGCCTTCGTAGATCGGCGCGATGCGGGCGTCGCGGTAGTGCTGGGCCGCGCCGGTCTCCTCGATGAAGCCCATGCCGCCGTGGATCTGGACGCCCTGCGAGGCCGCCCAGACGCCGACGTCGGTCGACCAGGCCTTGGCGATCGGGGTCAGCAGTTCCTCGCGCAGCTTGGCCGCCGTCCGGGCCGCGTCATCGGTCGCCGCGCGGGCCAGGTCGGCGGCGACGGCGGTCGACAGGCAGATGCCGCGCGCGGCCTCGATATGGGCCTTCATCAAGACCAGCGAGCGCCGCACGTCCGGATGATCGAACAGGCGCGAGGGATAGGCGCCGGTCCAGGCCGATCGGCCTTGAGCGCGGTCCTGCGAGAAGGCCAGCGCCTGCTGGTAGGCGCGCTCGGCGATGGCGACGCCTTGCGTGCCGACCTGCAGGCGCGCGGCGTTCATCATCGTGAACATGTTGGGCAGCCCTTGACCCAGACCCCCGACCAGCTCGGCCTTGGCGCCTTCGAACAGCATCACGCAGGTGGGCGAGCCGTGAATGCCCAGCTTGTGCTCCAGCCCGCCGACCCGCAGGGCGTTGCGCTCGCCCAGCGACCCATCGGCGTTGACCAGCACCTTGGGCGCCAGGAACAGCGAGATGCCCTTGACTCCGGGGGGCGCGTCCGGCGTGCGAGCCAGCACCAGGTGGACGATGTTATCGGCCGCGTCGTGATCGCCCCAGGTGATGTAGATCTTCTGGCCGCTGATCTTCCAGCCGCCGTCGCCGTCCGGGGTGGCGATCGTGGTCAGGGCCGCGAGATCCGAACCGGCCTGCGGCTCGGTCAGGTTCATCGTGCCGGTCCACTCGCCGGAGACCAGCCTGGGCAGATAGGTCGCCTTCTGGCTCTCGGAGCCGTGGTGCTCCAGCGCCTCGATCGCGCCCAGGCTCAGCATCGGGCACAGGCCGAAGGCCATGTTGGCGGCCTGGACCATCTCAAGCACCGCCACCTCAAGCGTCTTGGGAAGGCCCTGACCGCCATGCTCGGTTGGCGCGGCCAGGCTGGTCCAGCCGCCTTGCGCGAACCGCTGATAGGCGTCGGCGAAGCCGGGCGCGCAGCGGACCACGCCGTTTTCCAGCTTGGCGCCGACCAGGTCGCCCTGGCGGTTCAGCGGGGCCAGCACGTCCGAGGCGAAGGCGCCGGCCGCCTCCAGCACCGCCGCCACGGTGTCCGCGTCGGCCTCCGGGAAGGCGTCGGCCAGCCGGTCGAAGCCGGCGGCGTGGCGCAGCGAGAAGGCGAGGTCACGGACGGGCGCGCGGTAGGTCATGGCCGAAAGCTCCAGAATTTCGGTCCCCTCTTTAGGCGGGGTGACGCGGCGTCACCAAGCCGCGCGCATGTTTATGCAGGAAATCACGGGTTCGTGATAAGCGCTCCCTTCAACTCCATGGTGGAGTTCCTAAGTCGGGGATCCGTAACCGGTGCTGTTCTAATTTTCGGAGCCCACGATGTATCGTCCTCTCGTCTACGCCGCCCTCGCCGCGGCCCTGCTGACCGCGCCGGCCGCCTACGCCGCGCCGTCGACCGATCCGGCCAAGATGCCGGCCGGCCACTATGTCCTCGACAAGACCCACGCGTCCCTGACCGCCAAGCTCAAGCACATGGGCCTGTCGAACTACACCCTGCGCTTCACCAAGCTGGACGCCGACTACACCTATGATCCGGCCCAGCCGGCGGCCGCCAAGCTGAGCGTCACGGTCGATCCGGCCTCGCTCGACACCTCGACCGGCGCCGACGAGTTCGGCCTGAAGTTCAACAAGGAACTGATCGGCGACGGCTGGCTGGAAGCCAACAAGTACCCGACCATCACCTTCGTCTCGACCGCCATCAATGTCGGCGACGGCCAGCATGGCAAGGTGACCGGCGACCTGACCTTCCACGGCGTGACCAAGCCGGTCGTGCTGGACGTGACCTTCAACGGTTCGGGTCCGGGCATGAACCCGCTGCAAACGCGCGCCGGCTTCTCGGCCGTGACGACGATCAAACGCTCGGACTTCGGCGTGAGCAAATATGTCCCGCTGGTCGGCGACGACGTCACCTTGAACATCGAAGTCGAGTTCCAGAAGAAGTAATCTGTTCGAGACTCGGGGATCTGGGAGACACGCATGGCCGCGAGCCGGACGCGTTACACGACGGTGGCGATCGTCATTCACTGGCTGATCGCCGCGGCCATCGTCTTCCAGATCATCCTGGGCTGGCGGATGGGCGACGGGCCCAAGGGTTCGCCCACGACCTTCGCCCTCTTCCAGCTGCACAAGTCGATCGGCATCACCATCCTGCTGCTGAGCCTGGCGCGCCTGGCCTGGCGGCTGTTCAACAAGCCGCCGGCGGCCCCCGAGGGGCAGCCGAAGTGGGAACGGATCGCCTCCAAGGTCGTCCATATCGGCTTCTACGTGATCATGATCGGCCTGCCGCTGACGGGCTGGATCCTGGTCTCGGCCAGCCGCGTGGCGATCCCGACCCTGCTTTACGGGGTCATTCCCTGGCCGCATGTGCCGGGCATTCCCGAACTGGCCGCCGGCCCCAAGCACGTCTGGCATGAGATCGGCGAACTGGGCCACGGCGTGCTGGTCAAGCTGACCTACGTTCTTCTGGCCCTGCACCTGGGCGCGGTCGCCAAGCATCAGATCCTCGACAAGGACGAGGTGTTCGGAAACATGGCGCCCGGCGCCAAGCCCGGCTGGAAGGAGCCTCGCGCCTGGCTAGCCGCCGCCGGCTTCGCCGCCGTGGTCGCCCTCGGCTATCTCTACACCCCGGCCGTGAAGGCCAAGCCCGCCGCGCC
>NZ_APMP01000034.1 GCF_000372645.1 Caulobacter vibrioides OR37
CCCTGTCGCTCCGCTGGTGGTTTTGGCCCCGGCCGATCCGTCACCCGCGCGCGCCCCTGAAGAGGAAGCGACGCGGCGTGAGGTCTGCGCCGGGAACCGCCAACGGCCCCGCTCAGCCTATCTCCGCCGCCGTTTTGGGCCGGATCCAAACGCCCTCCCCCGCGACGGGGATGGCTAGGATTATGGCGCGGCGCCGAACGCCGAGGATTAGCGGGGGTGTAAAATCGACAAGCGCTTGATTTCGCTGGATTCGAGATCGCGAATTCCGAGGGCAGAGCGCCTTCAATCCCCATACCTCCGACCTCCCCGGCGAAGGCCGGGGTCCAGATCGAAACCACGATCGATCGCCGCTCCGGGTCAGACGCGCGATCGCCAACACCCCAAACGCTCAGGATGAGTCTGGGCCCCGGCCTTCGCCGGGGAGGTCGGGTGTGGGGATGGCGGTGAAGAGCGGCCCACTCAGTAACCCCTCCCATCCCGACTTTCGTCGGGACGGGCCCCGCCCTCTCCCTATGGAAGAGGGATTGGGTGAGGCGGCCCCGCCTTCAGTCCCGCACCCCTTCCGCCCTCGAACAGACGATTGGGATGTCAACTTACAGTGCCGAAACCCGACGTTGCCTTTTGCGGCCTATACTCGTCATTTCAGGCGAGTAATGAGGATTGGCCTCGGCGATCTAGGCAAAAGTTAGAATGGCGCATCCCAAATACGTTGTTTTCAATCCACCCTGGTCGCTTTCAGCCCCCTGTCCCTGCGGCTTTTCAAGCAGGCCCTACGGTCGATGCTGTCGCGTCAACTCCGCCGAGCCCTATGTAAGATTTCCCTCCTTGCAACCTCCTGGGCCGCAAACTGGCTATTCCAACCCGCGTTGCTTTGCACGATCCACCTGTGACTGTTCGGAAAAGATCAGCCGTGAGCACTACGTTTCCCGTGGCGTCTTGGACCTAATGCAAACGCTGTCCTTAAGCGGAGTCCGCTGGCATGCGCCGGGAGAAACCAGGACATACGGAGTTGAAGCACTTACGGCGAAGATCCTGTGTAAGCGCCACAACGAGGCGCTGGCACCACTGGACAGTCACGCCCAACGCTTCGCCAAAGCGTGGTTATCCGCGATTAATCACGTGTCTAGACCCTCGCGGTCAGAGCGGTCCGAATACCATTTAGTCAGTGGAGAAGCCTTCGAGCGATGGCTTTTAAAAGTATTTCTAGGATTATTGGCAGGAAATATCGCCTCTTCTGATCATACGCCATATAATGACAAAATTAATTTAAATATAGAGCCTTTGGTGGCTGCGCTTTTTGGACAAGGACTCCAAGCACCCAAGGGGCTTTATTTCGCCCCACATGTCGGGGAGACGACCACAAACACAATATCGTTCGCACACCTTCGCATGGACGAACAAAGCAACCTCTACGGCTTGATGGCCAATTTTTATGGCTATCAATGGTTGCTGGTGACTGACGAGATGGGCGGCGAGTATCAAGTGAAGGCTATGGCAAGGCTGTTTCGGCTCCAACTGGCGGACCTGAAGGGCCCTCGGCGCACAGGCCAGATTTTCATGACATGGCCTGCCAAAGTCCGATCGCAGATGAGTATCACGTTGAAACTCGGTGAGGCTGAGTCACTGCCCGATAAAGCCTCGCCTCTAGGTTAGTTAGAGAGGCACCCGCTGGCTTGCCGCTAACAGAGTCCGCCTCGCAAGCATCGCGGATAGTCCAACCCGCGCGCCGCCTAGGCCTTCGGGCACTTCGCCCCGGTGTCGATCCAGGCCTGGATCAGATCGCCGAACTGGGCCTGCGCGCCCGGCGCCGGCTTGCGGCCTTCGCCGGGGTTCCAGGCCCAGCCGACCAGATGGTCCTCGGCCATGTGGTGATGCAGCTCCGCCAGCGAGCGGCCGCCATTGGTGGCCGGGTTCTTGATCTGGGCGCAGATCGCGCCCAGCGACTTGCCCTGCCAGGCCATCTCGGCCGGGGCCAGGCCCCATTTGGGATCGCCGGGAATGCTCTTGATGCTGTCGCCCCAGGTCGGGACGTTCTTCTGCTGATGGCAGGCGAAGCACGGCATCCCGTCTGGGCCGTGGCCGCTGTCGCCGGCGACCATCGGCGGATTGTGCGGATGCAGATCATCGCCCTGGGTCGGGGCGCGCTGGACCGGGTGGCAGTTCAGGCAGCGCGGACTCTGGATCACCTTGCCCGCCTCGGTGAACAGGGCGACCGACCGGGCGGCCGGGTCCCTGATCGACTGGAAGCTGGCGACGGTCTTCAGCGTATCGGGCGAGGCCTCGGCGGGCGCGGACGGCGACGTCGCCACGCTGGCCATCACGGCGCCGGCCGCGGCCAAGCCGCCGGCCACGATCAGGACGGACACGATGCGCATCGGGAGTTCTCCGCTTTGGCCCAGGGCCAGAACGCGCCAGCTTAGCCTTGGGTTTCCTGGGCGAGGAACCGGGCGATCCAGGCCGCCATGCGCTCGCGATCGTTCGGCCCCGACAGGCTGGCGATCGCGGCGTCGGCCTGTTCGTCGGTGAAGCGGGACCCGCGCCGGGCCTCGATCAGCGCCTTGGCGTAGGCCGGCGAGAACTCCGGGTGGAACTGCATCGAGATCGCCTTGGCGTCGTCATAGGCCAGCACGCCGTAGGGCGTGAACGCGCTGCCGGCCAGCACCCGCGCGCCGGGCGGCAGCGCGACCACCTGGTCCTGGTGCGAGGCCGGAACAGCCACTTGGCGCGCCGCGTCCATCCACGGCGCCTGGGCGGCGACCTCATAGGCGTGCAGGCCCACGCCCCAGCCCTTGTCGGACTTGACGACCTTGCCGCCGAACGCCTCGGCCATGATCTGGTGGCCAAAGCACACCCCGACCAGCGGCGTCTCGCCCCTGGCCTGGCGCAGGAAAGCCTTCAGCGGCGCGATCCACGGCAGAGGATCATAGACGCCGGCCGCCGAGCCGGTGACGATATAGGCGTCGTTCTCGGCGGGATCGGCCGGCAGCTCGCCCTTCTGCACGTCGTAGACGCGGTAGGCGTACCCCGGCCCCAGCAAGGCCTCGAACATCGAGGAATAGCTGCCATAAATGTCCAGCAGGTCGCCCGGCGGTTCGCCGGTCTCGAGCAGGCCGATCCTCATTCTAGTACGCCATCCCTTGGGCCACCGCTTTCAGCCGCTCGATCGCGCTGAACTTGTCCTCGATGAAGTCCTGGTCGATCCACCAGATCTCGATCTCGCGCATCACCTCGCCGACCAGGGGCCCCTTGGGCACGCCGGCCTTCATGACCTCCTCGCCGGACAGCGGGAAGGCCGGCGGCGTCCAGGTCTCGGCCAGGGCCAGCAAGGCGCGCCACTGGGGCGCCGCGGACTCGCGGCCCGAACCGGCCCAGGCCAGCTTGACCCGGTCGCAGAAGGTCCGCGCGCCAAGGCCGTAGACGGCGCGGCGCGCCTCGCGCGGGCTCATCCACGAGACGACCCGAGGAGTCTTGCCGACCGCGTCGACCAGCCGGTCGCGGACATTGTTGGGCAGGCGCAGACGCTCGGCCAGTTGCTCGGCGACCTTGGGATCATCCGGGATCAGGGCGGCCAGACGCAGGTTCGGGTCGTTCTCGAACAGCTGCTCGGTCTCGATGGCGACCAGGGCCTCGAAACGCGCCAGCGACTTCACCGACGGCAGGATCGAGGCCAGCACGCTGGTGGCGGCCATCAGGCGGAAGGCCGGACGCGGATCGTCCGCGGCCAGCATCTTCATCAGCTCCTTCTGGGTGCGTTCGGCGGCGCGGCCCGAAACCATGCCCTTCAGCGCCTTGCAGGCCGCGAGGGCCTTCTGGTCGGCCTCCCCCCGGCCATACCAGGCCTGAAAGCGGAAGAAGCGCAGGATCCGCAGATAGTCCTCGCGGATGCGGGTCATGGGGTCGCCGACGAACACCACCCGGCCCTCGCGCGCGTCGTTGACGCCCTCGCCGGTCGGGTCGAAGACCCGGCCCTCGGCGTCGGCATAGAGCGCGTTGAAGCGGAAATCCCGGCGCTCGGCGTCCTGGGTCCAGTCCTGGGTGAAGGCCACCACCGCCCGGCGACCGTCGGTCGAGACGTCGCGCCGCAGGGTGGTGATCTCGTAGGGCCGGCCGCCCGACAAGGCGGTGATCGTGCCGTGGTCGACGCCGGTCGGGATCGCGCGCAGCCCGGCCTGCTCCAGCGCCTCGATGATCAGGTCGGGCGTCAGGGTGGTGGCGATGTCGATGTCGTCGATCGGCTTGCCCATCACCGCGTTGCGCACGCAGCCGCCGACAAAGCGCGCGCAGCCGGCATAGCCGCGCGCCTCCAGCGCGGCGATGACCGCCCGGGTCTCCGGCAGCGCCATCCATGGCTGCACGCCGATTGAAACAGTATTCAACGCCTGACTCCCACTCACGCGTCTCGGTCCCCCCAAGGGGCGACATTGTTAGGCCAGAAGGCGGCTATTTCACCAGATGGCAAACACTCTATTCGGAGAGCGCTTGCCCGGCGTCGTCGTGGAGGGCCTCGTACAAGGACCGCAGCATTCCCGCCGTCGCGCCCCAGATGTAGCGGTCGTTCCATGGCATCGCATAGAAATGACGACGCCCGCCGGTCGGAGCCTCCCGCGATTGCCGCTGATGGTTGGCAGGGTCCATCAGAAAGTCGAACGGCGTCTCGAAGACGTCGGCCACTTCCTCGGGGCTGGGCGTGAAGGTCGCCTTCGGATCGATGAAGCCGACCACCGGCGTCACGTGAAAGCCCGTCACCGTCTGATAGCCGTGCAGCAGGCCGGCCAGGGCGACGCGGGCAGGGTCCAGCCCCACCTCCTCCTGGGCCTCGCGCAGGGCCGTCTGCCAGGGCAGTTCCCCGGGGTCGCAGCGCCCGCCGGGAAAGGCGATCTGACCGGTATGGCTGCGGAGCGTATCCGCCCGGCGGGTGAGCAACACGGTCATGCCGTCGTCATGCTCGACGAGGCCGACCAGCACCGCGGCGGGACGCAGGGCGTGGGGGTTGTCGACCTTCAGCCCCGGATTGAGGTCGTAGTCGGACTTCCTCGGATTGGCCAGGCTGGGGTCGTAGCGCTCGATCGGGTGCAGGCGGCTGGCGATCCAGGCGCGCCGCTCGCTCCCCTTCAGGTCCCCGAGGCTCATGCCGACGCGCCCCCCGGCGAAGCGATCGGGAAGAACGCCCCATTCGAGCTCACGCCCCAGACGTCGCCCCGTTGCGTGGCCATCTCGGCCAGCTCGTAGAAGACCGGGCGAGCGATCAGGGCCTCCAGGCCCCGCCGGACATGGACATAGGGGCGCGGCTCGCCCGTCGCGGCGTCGATCTCGACGCGGATGGCGTTGTCGGGTCCGGCCTCGACGGCGTCGCCGACATTGGTCTGGAACACCAGGGCCTCGCCGATCCGGTCGACGCGTGTGGCGATGAACGGCGCGTCCTCGACCGTGATCCTCATCTTCTCGACCGGCGTGACCAGATGATAGCCGTCGGGGTCCAGGCGCAGAACGGTCGAGAACAGGCGCACCAGGGCCTCGCGGCCGATGGGCGTTCCCTCATGGAACCAGACCCCGTCCTTGCGGATGCGGATGTCGATCTCGCCGCAGTGAGGCGGGTTCCACAGGTGGACCGGCGGCAGGCCGCGCGCGCCGGCGGCCTTGGCCGCCGAGGCGACGCCGTCCAGACCAGTCTTGGGGGATGCCTCGGTCATCGCTGACCAGTTAGGCCCTTAGGCCCTTCCCCTCAAGCCCGAGGATCGATCGCCACCAGGCCCGAGAGTTGCTGATCGCCGCCCTGCCGCAACGGCAACAGCAGCACGCGGCGCTGGTCCACCGGGCCGGGCATGACGATCCCGGCGGAATGGGTGTTGGCGAAGCCGACCCGGCCGAAATAAGGACCGTCGCCGACCAGCAGCACGGCCCGCCAGCCGGCGGCGCGAGCGGCCTCGACGGCGCTTTCCACCAGGGCCTGGCCCAGGCCCGCGCTCCGCTCGTCCGGATCGACGGCCAAAGGCCCCAGGAACGCCACCGGCTCGCCGCCGACCGTCACCGGCCACATGCGGCAGCAGCCGACCGGCTGACCGTCGCGCAAGGCCACGAACGAACAGTCGGCCAACAGGGTGTTGCCCTCGCGCAGCCGCTCGGACGACTTGGCGAAGCGGCCGGGGCCGAACACCCGGTCGATCAGGCGGGTGACGGCGGCCTCCATCCCCGGGGTCTCGCGGACCAGCGGCGGATAGGCGGCCTCGGCGGAAGCGGTCTTTTGAACGGAAGAGGTCATCGGCCTTCGAAATGCGAAAGGGCGTCGGGGAGCTCCCGACGCGAAGGCGCGTGGGAGAGGCGTCAGATCGTGGCGCGTTCGCGCATCATTCGTCGCAGGCGTCGCATACCCGCATCCCTTCGGGACAATCGAGCATGGCCGGCGCCACGCCCGAGGGCTTCAAATATGCGGGCGCTGTAGGGCCTTGAGTTTCTCCGGTCAATAACGTTGCGGCGCGGCGGCTTGGCCCTATGTTCGGCGCGCCATGTCCGACCAAGCTTCCCCAGCCGAAGACGCCGCCCCCGACACGTCTAACCGCGCCCTGTTGCGGGAACGTGACTTCCTGCTTTTCTGGGTGGCGCGCTTCGTCTCCACCCTGGGGGTGCAGATCCAGTCGGTGGCCCTGGGCTGGCAGGTCTATGACATCGCCCGCCGCACCCACACGGTCGGGGAGTCGGCCTTCATGGTCAGCATGATCGGCCTGGCGCAGTTCCTGCCGCTGTTCCTGCTGACCCTGGCGGCCGGCGAGACCGCCGATCGGCGGACGCGCAAGCTGATCGTCGCCGTGACCCTGGGCCTGGACGCGATCAGCGCCGGCGTGCTGCTGACCCTGGCCCTCTCGGGGTCTCATCAGCTGTGGCCGATCTTCACCGTGTCGGTGGCGTTCGGGGCCAGCCGCGCCTTCCTGTCGCCGGCCAGCAGCGCCATGGGCCCGATGCTGGTGCCGCGCCCGTTGCTGCCGCGCGCCATCGCCTGGAACTCGCTGTCCTGGCAGGCCGGTTCGATCGCCGGCCCGGCGCTTGGCGGACTGTTGCTGATCCACTCGTCGGCGACGGCGTTCGGCGCCTCGTTCGCCCTTTATCTGCTCGCCGCCCTTCTGGCCCTGATGATTCGCAAGCCGACCAAGCCCGAGGCGCAGCCCGGCTCTCGCATGGCGCTGATCAAGGAGGGCCTGGCCTATGTCTGGAACAACAAGATCGTCTTCGGCTCGATCTCGCTCGACCTGTTCGCCGTGATCCTGGGCGGGGCCACGGCCCTGCTGCCGGTGTTCGCCAAGGACGTGCTGCACATCGGCCCCGGCGGCTTTGGGCTGCTGCGCGCCGCCCCGGCGATCGGGGCGTGCGTGGTGGGCGTCTATCTGGCCAGCCAGCCGATCCGCCGCCACGCCGGCCGGATCATGTTCGCCGGCGTCGCCGTCTTCGGCCTCGCCACCGCCATCTTCGGCCTCTCCAAGCTGGAATGGCTGTCGGTCGGGGCCCTGGCGGTGCTGGGCGGCGCCGACATGCTCTCGGTTTATGTCCGCCAGACCCTGGTGCAGATCGTCACGCCGGACGCCATGCGCGGCCGGGTCGCCGCCGTCTCGGGCGTGTTCATCGGCGCCTCCAACGAACTGGGCGAGGTCGAGAGCGGCGCGGCGGCCTGGCTGCTGGGTCCGATCGGCGCGGCGGTGTTCGGCGGCGTCGGGGCCATGGCGGTCACCGCCCTGTGGGCCTTCCTGTTCCCCGAGCTGCGCAAGGCCGACCGGCTAGAATAGGCCGGCCAGCTTGCGGATGTTCTCGCCGGTCAGGCGTCGGATGATCCATTCGTCCATCGAGGCCGCGCCCAGGCTGTCGTAGAAGGCGATCGACGGCGCGTTCCAGTCCAGCACCGACCATTCCAGCCGGCCCAGGTCCTCATCCACGCAGCGCTTGGCCAGGCCCGCCAGCAAGGCCTTGCCCGCCCCCGCGCCACGCGCCGAGGGCCGCACGAACAGGTCCTCCAGATAGATCCCGTGGCGGCCGACGAAGGTCGAGTAGTTGTAGAACCAAAGGGCGAACCCGACCGGCTGGCCGTCCAGCTCGGCGATATCGGCGAACACGCGAGCCTCGGGACCGAACAGCGCCGCGGCGGTGTCGGCCTCGGTGGCCCGCACCGTGTCGAGCAGCTTTTCATAGTCCGCCAGATCGAGGATGAACTGGTGGATCAGGGCGGCGTCGGCGGGCGTCGCGGAACGGACGGTGACGGTCATGGCGGTCTCTTCGGACTATCTGGACTTCGTTCTGGAGCAGCTGGCCCCGCTGGGCCACGTCACCTCGCGCCGGATGTTCGGCGGAGTCGGGGTCTATGCGAATGGCCTGTTCTTCGCGCTGATCGCCGACGACGTGCTCTATTTCAAGGGCGACGACGCCTTGAAGGTCGCGTTCGAGGCGGCCGGCTGCCAAGCCTTCGCGCCGTTCGGCCACGACAAGCCCATGGCCTACTGGACCGTCCCGGCCGAGGCGCTGGACGACCAGGAAAGCCTGCTGGACTGGGCCCGCCAGTCGCTGGAGGTCGCGGCCCGCGCGGCGGCGGGCAAGAAGAAGCGCTGAGGCGACACGGCGGCCGGCGCGGACCTATGCCCGTTCTGGCCCGCCGCGCGCGGCCTTGAACAGATCCAAGCCCGCCGCGACGAAGCCGACGGAGAAGGCCAGCTTGGGCAGATGCGAAGCCAGGCCCTCGACCTTGATCGCCATCGTCGCGAGCCCGAGCGCCAAGGCAAGAATCCACAGCCCGCCCGCCTTTCGGAACAGGGC
The DNA here is from genome assembly GCF_000372645.1 of Caulobacter vibrioides OR37. Taxonomy (GTDB): domain Bacteria; phylum Pseudomonadota; class Alphaproteobacteria; order Caulobacterales; family Caulobacteraceae; genus Caulobacter; species Caulobacter vibrioides_E. The sequence continues at coordinate 8,791 of NZ_APMP01000034.1, forward strand.
CTTGGCGCGAAACAGGTCCGCGCTCCAGATCGCCATGCCGATCGACCAGACCGACGCAGCGATCATGTAGGAGGCCTCGCCAAAGATCTTGGCCGAAGAGGTTCGCACCAGCATCACGCCGAGCACCGCGATGACGAAACCGACAAGCCCCAGCGGGCCGGCTGCCTTTTGGCTCGCCGACCAGACGCCCAGCATCGCCAGCAGCAACAGCAGATCGATAGCGACATAGATCAGGTGAGGCCACGGCTCGGCCAGGCGCGGATAGATCGCCGGGCCCAGCACGTCGATCATCGCGCCCGCGACGGCGGCGCGGCCCGCCAGGCGCAGGACAACGCGCCGGTCCATCAGGCCTCGGTCCCGACCAAGGCCTCCGACAGCGCCCACAGCCGGTCCGCCGCCTCGGGATCGAGGGCGTGCGGCATGACGCCGTTCCAGGGGTGGTCCTTGCTCCACGGAACCGCTTGGGCGCAGTCCTCGAGATAGAGCCCGCCAACGCCGTCCAGCTCGGCGCCCACGGCGGCCCAGACGCTGGTCGCCGCGCCCTGCTCGGTGGTCTTGAAGCCCTCGCGCGGCTTGTCGTTCTCGTCCAGCCAACCCATGGCGCGCTGCTCCTCGAGAGTCATGTGGCGCTGCAGCGGGGTCATGATGCCGCCGGGCATGACGGCGTTGGCGTTGACGCCGTGATCCTTGAACCGCTTGTCGAAGCCGACCGCGAACAGGCTGTTGGCCGTCTTGGCCTGGCCGTAGGCTTCCCACTTGTCGTAGTCGCGATTCTGGTAGTTCGGGTCGTCGAAGTTCACGCCCGAGCGACGGTGGCCGATCGACGACAGCGAGACCAGCCGCGCGCGCTTGCCCGACGCCTTGACCGCCGCGACCAGGTTGGGCGCCAGCAAGGTCGACAGCAGGAAATGGCCCAGATGGTTGGTGCCGAACTGCATTTCGAACCCGTCGACCGTGCGCATCAGCGGACTGGCCATGACGCCGGCGTTGTTGATCAGCAGATCGATGGGCCGATCACCCCAGACGTGGGCGAAGTGACGGATCGAGTCGAGGCTGGCCAGGTCGACCATGCCGAAGCTGGCGCGCTTGAGGCCGGCCTCCGCGTTGATCGCGTTGGCGACCTCTTCGCCCAGGTCCGGCTTGCGGGCGGCGATGATCACCTCCGCGCCCGCCAGGGCCAGGGCCCGCGCCGTCTCGACGCCGATGCCGGTCGCCGCGCCGGTGACGATCGCCACCTTGCCCGAAAGGTCATGGCCCGCGACGACCTCGCGCGCCGTGGACTTCGCCCCGAAGGGCGAGGTGATCCGTTCCGCCATGTCGATCCTCCCAGATCGTTGGTTATTGGGTGAGCTTAGCCGACTTTCGTGAAATCGGGCGGCCGGCGCTCCATGAAGGCCATGAAGGCCTCGCGGGCCTCGGCGGTCTTGAGGCGTTCGCCGAACAGCGCGCCTTCGCCGTCCATCAGCTCGGCGATCTTCTCGGCGTCGCGCATCAGGCGCTTGGTGATGGTCAGCGCGCCCAGCGGACGCTTGGCCAGCTGATCGGCGGCCGCGCGGGCGCGGGCCCGCAGGTCGCCCAGCTCGGCCGAACCATTGGCCAGACCCCAGGCCACCGCCGTGGCGCCGTCGACCGCCTCGCCCAGGGCGAACATGGCGTAGGCGCGAGCGTGGCCCACGCGGGCCGGCAGCAGCCAGCTCGACGCGGCCTCCGGCACCAGGGCCAGGTTCACGAACGGCGTCGACAGCCTGGCGTCGGGCGACACATAGACGAGGTCGCAGTGCAGCAGCATCGTGGTGCCCACGCCCACGGCCTGGCCCTGAACGGCGGCGACCAGCGGTCGGGTGGCGTGGGCCAGGGCCTTCAGGAAGCGGCCGACATGCCGCTCGCCGATGAAGGCGCCCGAGGCCTGGGCGGCGAAGTCCTGCAGGTCGTTGCCGGCCGTGAAGCTGTCGCCATCGGCCTGGAACACCACGACGCGGATCGCCGGGTCCTTCTCGGCCGCCTCCAGGCTGTCGGCCAGCACGCCGTACATGGCGTTGGAGAGGGCGTTCTTCTTTTCCGGACGGGCCAGGGTGATGGTCATCACGCCCGCCTCGACCTCGACCTTCACATGATCGGTCACGTCTAGCACTCTCCCTTGGGGAACTTGGTCTGAAGACTGCCCAGCCAACGAGCGACCACCCCGATCTCCTCGGGGGTGAAGCCCTCGGTCAGGTGGGCGTTGAGGCCGTCCAGGCCCGCCTTGGCCGCCTCGTGGGCGGCGTGGCCCTTGTCGGTGAGGCGCAGACGCATGGCCCGACCGTCCTTCGGATCGGCGTGACGCTCGACCAGTTCGGCCCGCGTCATGCGGTCGATCAGGCCGGTCATGGCCGAGGGCGCCAGGTCCAGGGCGTCGGCCGCCTCGCCGATCAGGGCGCCGTCCCGCTCGCCCAGAAAGAACAGCACGCCCGACTGGGCGGCGGTCAGACCGCCCTTGGCGGCCATCTTGGCCTCGATCCAGCGCTGCACGCGCCGGTGGCCGGCGTTCAGCAGGAAGATGAGACGCCGGTCGGGCTTCTGGGGATCAGGCTGAACGGACATGCGCCCAGCCTATATTTCACATACGAAATGTCAAACGTGCGTTTCTAGTCCTCGCTAGAAATCGTCCCCGCGATCGGCGCGTACCAGGCCACCCCCTCGGCGTCGATGTCGCGCCGGACCCGGCCCCGGCCGATCAGGCAGTTGAGATGCGCCAGCGCCTCGCCCGTCGCCATGCCCAGAAGATCAGGGCCGATCGGCCGGGCGAACAGCGCGCCGAAGGTGTCGACCACGCGCTTGGGCTCGGCCAGCTTCTTCTCCAGCCGGGCCAAGCCGCGCTCGTGCCCCGAGATCAGGGCGTCGATGCGGGTGTGAAGCCCCTCGAACGGGTCGTTGTGAGCCGGCAGGACGATCACTTCGTCGGGCACGGTCGCCTTGACCTTGGCCAGCGAGCGCAGCCAGTCGCTCAACGGATCGGCGTCCGGCTCGGTCGGGAACACCGAGACGTTCGACGAGATGCGCGGCAGCACCTGGTCGCCCGAGATCAGCACGTTCAGCTCGGGGCACCACAGGCAGGCGTGGTCGGGCGAGTGTCCCTGGCCGGTCACCACCCGCCAGGTCTTGCCGCCGATCTCGAAATCCTCGCCGTCGCTGAGCCGGCGATAGCTGTCGGGCAGGGCGTAGATCGCCTTGCCGAAGCCGCCGAAGCGGGCCTTGTAGTTTTCGATGGCGTCCTCGTCCCAACCGGCGGCGTGGAAGAACCGCACCCCGTCCTCGGGCGCCTCGCGCCCGGTGTCGGCGACCAACATGCGGCACTGGAAATATTCCAGCCGGGTCATCCACAGGCGGCAGTCGAACTTGCGGGTCATCCAGCCGGCCAGGCCGATGTGATCGGGGTGCAGGTGGGTGACGATCACGCGGGTGATCGGCTTGCCGCCCAGGGCGTCGGCGAAGGCCGCGCGCCAGGCCTGGCTGGTCTCGCGGGTCTGAAGGCCGGTGTCCACCACCGCCCAGCCCCCGCCGTCGGCGATGGCCCAGACATTGATGAACTGCAGCGAGCCGCCCAGCGGCATCCTCAACCAAAGGACGCCCGGGGCGACCTCTACCGCCTGGCCCGAGCCCTGCTCCGGCGCTGTCTCGAACGGATAGACCAGCCGTCCCTTGGGCGGCTCCCGGCCGCCGTCATCCTCGAACCCGTCGCGCATTCCGTCCCTTCTTCCGCCGCTCAACCGGCGCTTGTCGTTGATCCGACCCATTTTTCGCGTCCGGACCCAGCCATCAACGCGCCTATGTCGGACGGTATCTTGACCCCCGATGCAAGCACGCGCTTATGTCCGCGCGAGGAATCCACCCAGGAGATGTTTCCCATGAGGCCTTTCGCGATCGGCCTGTCGGCCGCCCTCGCGGTCGCCATTCTCATTCCGGCCGCCGTCATTTCGGCGCCGAAGGAAGAGAAGGGCAAGCCCGCCATCGACGCCAAGGCGCGCGAGCAGGGCATGAAGGAAGCCCCGGCCATCATTCAGGCCAGCGGCGCCGGCTGCACGGTTTCGGACGCCCGCTATATCGGCGCGGACGCCAAGTCCGGTTCGAAGTACTACGAAGTCGCCTGTAGCGAAGGCATGGGCTTCGCCGCCATCGCCAAGAAGGACGCCGCGCCGCAGCTCTATAGCTGCCTGGAATCGAGCGCGCCGCAGGCCGACGGCAAGCAAGGCGGCCTGGCCTGTATCCTGCCCGGCAACGCCAACCCCGGCGCGGCCCTGGCCCCCTACGTCAAGAAGGCCGGCGTGACCTGCGACGTGGAAAACGCCCGCGCCATCGGCTCGTCGACCAAGAACTCGTATTTCGAAGTCGCCTGTAAGGGCGGCGCCGGCTACGTGGTCCAGACCGCCGCCCCGATGAACCTGGCCGGCGAGGTCGTGGTCAACAGCTGCCTGCTGTACGAGGAAGGCGGCAACATCAGCTGCAAGCTGACCAACCGTCAGACCCAGCTGCAGGTCGTCGACACGCTGAACGCCGGCGCGGGCACGAACTGCGCCATCAAGGACAAGCGCTACGTCCTCAGCACCAAGACCGACAACTACTTCGAAGTCGCCTGCCAGGACGGCAAGGGCTACATGTACCAGCAGACCTCGGCCACCGGCGCCTTCGCTCGCGCCATCCCGTGCGCCCAGGCCGGCTTCGTCGGCGGCGGCTGCACCATGACCGACGCCGTCGCGGCCCAGACCGAAGCAGCCGGCCTCTACACCAAGCTGGCCACCAAGGCCGGCTTCCCCTGCGACGTCGAAAAGTACGGCATGCTGCCCAGCAACGACCCCAAGAAGGAAGTCGTCGAGCTGAAGTGCAAGGGCAGCGACGTCGGCGGCATCGCGATCTTCACCGCCACCGGCGGCACCGTCTATGACTGCCTGACCGCCGAGTTCAACGGCTACCGCTGCACCTTCACCAAGAAGGAAACGCAGTACGCCCGCCTGACCAACGACCTGAAGGGCTTCAACAAGGCCTCGTGCCAGGTCTCGGACGTCCGCGTCATGGGCTCGAACGACAGCGAGGGCTTCGTCGAGGTCGCCTGCTCGGACGGCCTGCCGGGCTGGGTCCTGGGCTATCCGGTCGGCGTGGCCAAGCCGGCCGCCAAGGAGTTCCTGTCCTGCGTGCAGGCCAAGGGCATCGGCGGCGGCTGCAAGCTGCCGACCAACAAGGTCAAGAGCTGATCCCAGCTTAAAGCCTAGAGCGTGATAGCCGAGAGCGTGAGCGGTTTCGGCGGCTATCACGCTCTAAATGTTTGATTTAGAGCCTTATTTTTCCGTTCGAATGATTCCATTCGAGCGGATAAGGCTCTAGGAATGAGGCCCGCCGGAGCGATCCGGCGGGCTTTTTTCTTAGCCCATCGCCGCTTCGATCAGGCGAGGCCCCGGCGTCGCCATCGCCCGAGCGAAAGCGTCGTCGAAGGCTTCGGCGGTCTCGGCCCGCTCGGCGTCCATTCCCATGCCCCGCGCCACCTGGACCCAGTCGATGCGCGGATCGCCCAGGTCCAGCAGCTTCGAGGCCGCCGGCCCCGGATTGCCCGCGCCGGTGCGTCCCAGCTCGATGCCCAGGATGCGGTAGGCGTGGTTGGCGAAGACCACCACCGTCACGTCCAGCCGCTCGCGGACCAGCGTCCAGAGCCCTTGGACGGTGTACATCCCCGCCCCGTCGCCGGTCAGGGCCAGGACCTTGCGGTCCGGGCAGGCCACGGCCGCGCCGATCGCCAGCGGGATGCCCTGGCCGATCGCGCCGCCGGTCAGGGACAGCCAGTCGTGCGCCCTCGCCGACCTGGTCTGGGTGAAGATCGGCAGGCCCGCCGTCACCGCGTCGTCGGAGATCACCGTCTGGGCCGGCATGTGGCGGGCGATCGACGCGCCGATGGCCCAGGCGTCCAGCCGCCCGGCCGGGGCGTCGGGAACGGCATAGGCCTCGCCCGTCGCCATCGCCGGCGCGCCCACGGCGTCGGCCAGGGCGTCGAGCGCCGCCGCCGCGTCGACCTCGCGACCGCATAGGGTTTCGAGCGAGCAGCCTTCTGGAACGAGCACGCTGGGCCGGTCCGGATAGGCGAAGAAGGCCACCGGACGCTGGGTCGCGACCAGGATCATCAGGTCGACGCCCTCCAGGTCCTTCAGGGCCTGCTCGCCGAAATAGGGCAGCTTGTCGGGGCGGAAGCGCCCCTCGCCCCGCGCCTGGCGGGCCGTGAAGGTGTCGGTCAGCACGCGGACGCCGTGAGCAGCCAGACGCCCGGCCGCCGCCAGGGCGACCTCGCCGCACGCGCCCGAGCCCAGCAGCAGCACCGGCTTCTTGGCTAAGCCCAGGGCCTTGGCGACGGCCTCGACGGCGGCCGGGTCGGGCGCGGCGAAGGCCGGCGGCGTCACCACGGGCCCCTTGACGGTCGCCGGATTCCAGGCCGCGTCGGCGGGAAGGATCAGGCAGGCGTTTCCGCCGGGCGTTCCATAACTGGCCGTGATCGCCTCGGCGGCCAGCGGTCCGACCGCGTCGGCGCTCTCGGCCGACTTGACCCACAGCGAATTGGGCGCGGCCAGGGCGGCGATGTCGCTGTTCAGCGGCGCGTCGAAGTCTCGGTGATAGGTGGCGTGGTCGCCGATGACGTTGACCACCGGCGTGAAGGCCCGGCGGGCGTTGTGCAGATTGGCCGCGCCGTTGGCGTAGCCGGGGCCCAGGTGCAGCAGGGTGCAGGCCGGCTTGCCCGCCATGCGGCCATAGCCGTCGGCGGCCCCGGTCGCCACCCCCTCGAACAGGCAGAGGATCGACCGCATCCGCGGCTTGCGATCCAGGGCCGAGACGAACTGCATCTCGCTGGTGCCGGGATTGGCGAAGCAGGCGGTGACGCCGTTGTCGGCCAGGGTGGTGATCAGGGCGTCGGCGCCGTTCATGTGCTTCCTCTCCAGGCGGCGGGTCCGCCCTCGTGTTCTAAAGGCTCGGATGACGGCGCCGGGCGCGCACCCGAAATCCTCGTCCCGAGCCTCTCGAAGGACGAGGATTTCGTCATGGCGTCAGAACACCATGACGCCTTCATCCGGATTGTCCGCGAACAGGCGGGCCAGTTCGCCGGGCCGGCGCTCGCGGGCCAGGGCCTGGTTGATATAGCCCTTGTCGGTCAACTCGCCGCTGGCCGCGTCGGGCGCGCCGTCCAGGATCAGGGCGCGGGCGATCCGCCCGGTCCCGCCCTTGGCGGCGAGATTGAAGGCCCTCAGCCGCTCGGCGATGGCCTCGCGCGCCGGGCCGCCGAAAGCCTCGCAGGCCTTGGCGTCGAGGAACAGCATCAGGCCGACGCCCTCCTGGCCCTCGCCGCAGACCACCGCGTCCGACACCAGGCCGCCGATCGCCGAGACCGCCGCGACCCGCAGCGCCCCGGCCGCGACGAAGGCGCCGCTGGCCAGCTTGAAGTTCTCCACCAGCCGCCCGTCGAACACCAGGCCCGCCGACGGGTCCTCGGGATCGGCCAGCCGCGCGGCGTCGCCCAGGCGGTAGAAACCGTCCTCGTCGAAGGCCTGTTCGGTGGCTTCCGGCTGAGCGAGATAGCCGGGCGAGACCTGCGGTCCCTTCACGCGGATCTCGAACTTGCCGCCCTCTCCGGCCGGGACCAGCTTCACGGCGGTGCCGGGCGTCGGCAGGCCGACCATCCCCGAGCGCGCGTTCAGCCAGTGGATGTTGCAGGCCGTCGGCCCGGTTTCGGTCGCGCCATAGCCGGCGGCGAAGGTGATCCGCTCGCCCACCGTCTTGACCGCCACGGCCTGCACGCGGTCGAGGATCGACTGGGCCATCGACGCCCCGCCGTATTGCAGCACCCGCACCGTCTGGAAGAACTTGGCGGCCAGGGCCTCGTCGCGCTCCAGCTCGCCGATCAGCATGGCCCAGCCGGCCGGCACCATGTTGTGATAGGTGGTCGCCACCTCCCGCAGGTTCCGCACCGTTTCGTCGAAGCGGCCGGGAACCGGCTGGCCGGCGTCGATATACAGCGTCCCGCCCCGGTGCAGCACCATGTGCAGGATGGCGTTGGCGCCGAGGCTGTGGCTCCAGGGCGCGGAATTGACCAGCACCGGCGGATCGGGATCGGCGTAGCAGGCCTCGATCTGGGCCGCGTTCAAGGCGATGTTGGCGTGGGTGCAGAGCACCGCCTTGGGCTTGCCCGTCGAGCCGGAGGTCAGCAGCAGCTTGGCGATGTCGTCCGGCTGAGTCACGGGCGCGACGGGGGCGCTGGCCAGCAGATCGACGAAGGCGATGTCGCCAGGGCGGGGGCTCCGGCTGACGATCGTCGGCAGACCGGCCAGGAACGGCGCGGCCAGGGCGCCGCCGAACGCCTCGGCGTCATCGACATAGACGGCGGCGGGCTTGAGGCGCTCGACAGCGTGCTGGAGGCGCGTCAGATCAGCGCCCCTCAGGCCGTACTGTGGCGAGACCGGCGCGATCGGCGCGCCCAGGCTCATGGCGCCATAGCTGATCAGCGCATGGTCGACGCCATTACGAGCCAGGATCAGCAACGGCCGGCCTCGCGCCAGGCCCAGGCCCGCCAGCCCGCCAGCCAGGGCCGCGACCTGGCGCTGAGCCTCGCCGAACGTCACCGTCCGCCAGCCCGCTCCATCACGCTCGGCCAGCCAGACCCTTTCCGGCGCCTCGGCGGCCCAGCGCGCCAACGGCTCCGTCACGGTTCGCACCGCGTCCGAATAGGGCATCGGATTGCGCAGGATCAGCGCGTCGCCCCGGCGTTCGACCCGCAGCGCGCGGGGCGCGTAGCGGGCGTCGCGGAAGGGAGCGGTGTGGGGCGCGTTCATGACCTCTAGTTATGTCGCGGGTCATACGGCTGTTCAATCGGGGCGCGACATCGCCGCTTCACGCGGCCAACCGCTGAAGGGGTGTGGAAAAGGACGCGGAGCGCCCGGGCGACGCCCGGAGCGTTTGTAAGTCCCGTTTCGACGAAGCCAGACACTGCGCGCGGTCGTTATCCGATGGCGGGTGGCTTTGAACACGGAGATTCGAAGCCGTCGAACGGAGTCCAGCCCCGCGAGCGCCCGTAAGTTCCTCCCCCGCTTTCGCGGTAGAGCATCCTTACTCCCGCCGCAGGATCTTGTCGGTGAGCACCTTGCCCAGCATCCCGGCCCGGAAGGTCTTCTTCATCTCGACCGGGTCGTAGTCGTCGCTCTCGACCCATTCGCTGAAGCTCAGCCCCTTGGGCTCGCCCCGCTCCAGATACTGTTCGAACACGTAGTCCAGCACGCCGGTGTTGCCGTGCTTGATGTGCAGGTAGCGCGGCCCCAGTTGCTTCATCGCCTCGCGGATCGGCTGGCCAAGGCGATAGTGGGCGTAGAAGACGCTCATGATGCCGGCCCGGTCCGCGCCCGACTTGCAGTGCATCAGGGCCGGATACTCGATCGTCTCGAACAGCGTCTTGGCGCCCCGCACGCGCTCGCGGATCGGGACCTCGCGCGAAGTGATGACGAAATCGACGAAGTTCAGGCCCAGACGCTCGCAGGCGTCCTTTTCCAGCGCGTAGAAGCTGCCGTCGAACCCGCCGCGCAGGTTCACGACCGTCTTGATCCCCTGCTTCTTCCACCAGGCCAGCTGGAACGGCCAGGGCTGGTTGGCGCGGACCAGTTCGGGACTGATCCAGTGGGCGTTGGAAAAGCCCAGCCGCAGATAGGCGTGGTCGTTCCACAGATAGTGGAGATAGGCCTTGAACCGGCCCCAGGGCGTGGCGAGGTCGAACTTGGCCAAGAGGGCGCGATCCTTCGGAAATTCCGCGCCTAAGTAGGGGCAATGGCCCCGAAAGGCAAAACGCCGCGACGATCCGCCCTCATCCCGTCGCTTTTCCCAACGACTGCGTCCCGCGCGCGCTTGACAGTTCTCGCACGAAATCCGACCCCTCCCGCATGACCGCCCAGGATGATCCGCAGCCCTCGAACCGCGCCCTGATGGGTCGGGTGTGGCGCGAGTTCCTGGCCCCGCGCTGGAAGGGCCTGACGATCTCGATGGTCAGCGCCGCGATCGTGGCGGCGCTCAGCGTGCGGCTGGCCACCATCGTCAAGTCAGCCATCGACCAGTTGATCACCCATCCCAAGCCGGGCGCGGTGATCTTCATCCCGCTCACCATCGCCGCCCTGGCTCTGGGTCGCGGGCTGTTCCAGGTTATCCAGTCCAACCTGATCAACCGGATCGGCAATGGCGTGGTCGGCGACATGCAGGTCAAGCTGTTTGGCCGCCTGATCCGCTCGGACCTGGCCCGCCTGCGCGGCGCCCACTCCGGCTCCTACGTGTCGTCGGTGCTCTATGACGCCGGCCTGATCCGCGAGGCGGCGACGACCGGCGTCGTCAACTATGTCCGCGAGTTCCTGACCGTGGTCGGAGCCCTGATCGCCATGTTCGGTCTCGACCCGCTGCTGGCCCTGGGCGTGCTGGTCATCGCCCCGATGGCCAGCCTGATCATGCGGGGCTTCTCGAAGAGGACGACCAAGGCCGCCAAGGGCGCGATGGGCGAGACCTCCAACCTGTCCACGGCGATCATGGAGAGCCTGGACGGGGTCAAGATCGTCAAGATGGAGAACCGCGAGGCCTACGAAGAGGCCCGCGTCGCCGCCGTGGTCGAGCGCCGCCAGCGCCACCTGATCAAGGGAAGCAACGCCCGCGCCATGGCCGCCCCGGCCACCGAGACCTTCACGACGCTGCTGGTGGCCCTGGTCTTCGTCTATGCCGGCTGGCGGGCGACGACCGGCGCCCTGACGGTCGGACCGCTGACCCTGGCCCCGATCACGGCCGGCGTTTTCTTCGCCTTCCTGACCAGCCTGCTGATGGCCGCCCAGTCCCTGCGCCAGGTGGCCAATCTGCAGACCGTGTTCAGCGAGGGCCTGACCGCCGCGCGTCGTCTGTTCGCCGCCCTGGATGTCGCGCCGTCCATCGTCGATCCGGCCGACGCCAACACCCTGCCGGACGGCGACAGCGCGATCGCCCTCGACCATGTCGGCTTCGCCTATGGTCCCGACGCGCCGGCCCTGACGGACGTGTCGATCGAGGCGCGCAAGGGCGAGACGGTCGCCCTGGTCGGCCCCTCGGGCGGCGGCAAGAGCTCGATCCTGAACCTGATCCCGCGCTTCTACGACGTCAGCCGCGGCGCGGTGACGATCGACGGCCATGACGTGCGTTCGGTGACTCTGGCGAGTCTGCGCGACCGCATCGCCCTGGTCACCCAGGAGCCGTTCCTGTTCGACGACAGCATCCGCGCCAACATCGCCTATGCCCGGCCCGGCGCCAGCCAGCTGGATATCGAGGCCGCCGCGCGCCAGGCCGCCGCCCACGACTTCATCCTGGCCCTGCCGGAGGGCTACGACACCCCCGTCGGCGAGGCCGGCGCGCGCCTGTCGGGCGGTCAGCGCCAGCGCATCGCCATCGCCCGCGCCTTCCTGAAGGACGCGCCGATCCTGCTGCTGGACGAGGCCACCAGCGCCCTCGACACCGAGAGCGAGGCCCAGGTGCAGGCCGCTCTCGAACGGCTGATGGCCGGTCGGACCACGATCCTGATCGCCCACCGCCTGTCGACCGTGAAGAACGCCGACCGCATCTACGTCATCGACAAGGGCCGGGTCGTCGAGACCGGGACTCATCCCGAACTGGTCCGCGCCGGGGGCCTCTATGCGCGCCTGGCCAAGGCGCAGGATCTTGATCACGTCCCCGACGCGCCGCTTCTGGAGGGCGACGCTTGAGGCCCCTGCGTTCGCCGTTCGTGATCTGGCTGCTGTCCTCGGTCTTCGCCGGCTATTCCAAGCTCGTCTTCCGCACCCTGCGCATGACCGAGGAGGGCCGCGAGCAGGCCGAGGCCGTCTGGGCGCAAGGCCGCGAGACCGGCGTCGGCGCGATCCTGTGCTTCTGGCATTCGCGCATTCCGATGTCGCCGCTCAGTTGGCCGCAGGATCTTTCGCGCCGCCAGGACATGCGGGCCCTGATCTCGCGCTCGAACGACGGCGAGTTCATCGCCCGCACGGTCGAGAAGCTGGGCTTCCCGTCGATCCGCGGCTCCTCGGCCAAGAAGACCGACCTAGCCAAGAACAAGCACGGCGAGCAGGCCTTCCGCGACATGGTCAAGTGGGTCAAGGACGGCGGCGGCGTGGCCATCACGCCCGACGGCCCGCGTGGCCCGGCCGAGCACATGGAGAAGGGCACGCCGTCCCTGGCGCGCGTCACCGGGGCTCCGGTGATCTTCGTGGGCCTGGCCGCCAAGCCCTGCCTTCGCCTGGGCTCGTGGGACCGCACCGTGGTGCCCCTCCCGTTCGCGAAGGCGGCCATGGTCTGGGACGGTCCGACCGGCGCGGGGCGCGGCGACGATCCCGACCAACTGGTCGAAAACTGGGCCCAGCGCCTCTCCGCCGTCACCCGCCGGGCCGAGGCCCTTGTCGAACACTAACGGGTCGAGATTGATCCCGCCCGCCCTTGGTGGGATGAGAGAGCCCATGCCGCACGATCACGCCGGACACCCGCCCAAATCCGAGGGGCACGACCACGACGAGCATGACCACGATCATGATCACCACGATCATGACCACGGGCATGACCACAAGCACGCGCATGGCCACGGCCACCATCATGGTCACGCCCATGGGCACGGACATCACCACCACGCCCCGAAGGACTTCGGCCGCGCCTTCGCCATCGGCACCGCGCTGAACCTGGGCTTCGTGATCGTCGAGGCCGGCGCGGGTCTCGTCACCCATTCGCTGGCCCTGCTGGCCGATGCCGGTCACAATCTTTCGGACGTGCTGGGCCTCCTGATGGCGTGGGGGGCGACCGTGCTGGCCAAGCGCGCGCCCAGCGCCCGCCGCACCTACGGCCTGCGCAAGGGCACGATCCTGGCCTCGCTGGCCAACGCCGCCCTGCTGCTGATCGCCATCGGCGCCATCGCCTGGGAGGCCGTCCGCCGCTTCGCCACGCCCGAGCCGATCCAGACCGGCGAGGTGATGGTCGTCGCCGCCATCGGCATCGTGATCAACACCGCCACGGCCCTGATGTTCATGAAGGGCTCCGAGGAGGACCTGAACGTCCGGGGCGCCTTCCTGCACATGGCCGCCGACGCCGCCGTCTCGGCCGGCGTGGTGGTCGCCGCCCTGGTCATGGCCTATACGGGCTGGCTGTGGCTGGACCCGGCGGTCAGCATCGCGATCTCGGTGGTCATCGTGCTCGGCACCTGGGGCCTGCTGCGGGACTCGCTGGACATGGCCCTGGACGCCACGCCGCGCGGCATCGACACCCAGAAGGTCCGCGAATGGCTGACCGCGCGTCCCGGCGTCACCGAGGTGCACGACCTGCACATCTGGGCGATGAGCACCACCGAGACGGCGATGACGGCCCACGTGGTCCGTCCGCTGGACGCCGACCACGACCAGTTCCTCCACGACGCCTGCGCCGAGCTGGCCAGCAAGTTCAACATCGGCCACGTGACCATTCAGGTCGAGACCAGCCATGGCGCGCACGCTTGCCGACTGGCGCCGGCCGACGTGGTCTGACGGACCACGCGTGATCCGGCCGGGCGCTCTCAATCTGTATCGGGCCACCACCGGCCTGGCCGAGCCGCTGGTTCCCGCCCTGCTGGCCAGCCGCGCCCGCAAGGGCAAGGAGGACCCGGCCCGCCTCGCCGAGCGCCTGGCCAAGGCCCCAACGCCCCGTCCCGACGGCCCCCTGGTCTGGCTGCATGGCGCCAGCGTTGGCGAGAGCCTGTCGATCCTGCCCCTGGTCGAGCGCCTGCGCGTCGAACGGCCCGAGGTCACGGCGCTGGTCACCTCGGGCACCACCACCTCGGCGGCCCTCCTGGCCCAGCGCCTGCCGCCGTGCGCGATCCACCAGTACCTGCCGGTCGACACGCCGGGCGCGGCGAGGCGCTTCATCGCCCGCTGGACGCCCAGCCTGGCCGTCTTCGTCGAGAGCGAGCTGTGGCCCAACCTGCTGCTGGAGGCCAAGGCCGCCGGAACGCGTCTGGCCCTGGTCTCGGCCAAGCTTTCCGACCGCAGCTTCGCGGGCTGGCTCAAACGCCCGGCCGCCGCGCGCCAGTTGCTGACCGGCTTCGATCTGATCCTGGCCCAGGACGCCCGGGCCCGCGAGCGGTTCGAGACCCTGGGCGGCCGGGTCGCCGGCGAGGCCGATCTGAAGTTCGGCGCCGCGCCCCTGCCGGTCGACGAGGTCGCCTTGGCGATCGAGCGCGCCCGGTTTTCGCGGCCGCCGCTGCTGATCGCCAGCACCCATCCCGGCGAGGACGAGATCACGCTGGACGCCATCGCCGCCCTGCCCGATCGCCCGCCGGTCGTCCTGGCCCCGCGCCATGTCGAGCGCGGTCCGACGATCGCCGAGCTGGCCCGGGCGCGCGGCCTCTCGGCGGCCCTGCGCGGCCAGGCTCCGGACGCGATCGCCGACGTCCGCGTCGCCGACACCCTGGGCGAGATGGGCCTGTGGTTCAGGCTGGCGGCGACCTCGGTGATCGCCGGCAGCCTGGTCCCCGACATCGGCGGCCACAACCCGCTGGAGGCCGCCCGCCTGAACTGCCCGGCGATCACAGGACCGTTCGTCGAGAACTGGGCCTCGGCGTTCGCCGGGCTGGAAGCGGCGGACGGGGTCGTGATGACGACGCCGGCGGCCCTGAGGGACTCCCTGGCCGCCGATCTGGCCGCTCCGGACAGGGCCCGGGCCCGGGCCGCGCGCGCCCGCGCCTTTGTCGACGCCCGCGACGCCGAGGCCCGCGCCGGCCTGTCCCGCATCCTCGAGCTCGTCCCATGAAACTCGGCACGCCCCGTTGGTGGTATCGGCGAGACGGCGGCCCGGCGCCGCTGACCCGCGCGCTGCTGACGCCGCTGTCGTGGCTGTGGGCCGACGCCACCCGGCGACGCATCGCCCGAACGACGCCGGCCATTATCGGCGCGCCGGTGATCTGCGTCGGCAATGTCACCATGGGCGGCGCGGGCAAGACGCCGATCGTTCGCGAACTGCTGCTGACCCTGACCCAGCGCGGGGTCGCCGCCCATGGCCTGTCGCGCGGCTATGGCGGCAAGCTGAAGGGACCGGTTCAGGTGGATGCCGCCCGCCACACCGCCGCCGATGTCGGGGACGAGCCGCTGATGCTGGCCCAGGACTTTCCGATGTGGGTCGCGGTCGACCGCGTCGCCGGCGCCAAGGCGGCCGCTGGCGCCGGGGCCCAGGTCATCGTCATGGACGACGGCCACCAGAACCCAAGCGTGAGCAAGGCCCTGTCGCTGGTCGTGGTGGACGGCGAGACGCGCGGCGGCGAGTGGCCGTTCGGCGACGGCCGCGTCTTCCCCGCCGGCCCGATGCGCGAACCGCTCAAGGTCGGACTGTCCCGCGCCGACGCGGTGATCGTGCTGCTGCCGATCGATGTCGAACAGCCCGACTTCGAGCTGCTGGTCCAGTTCGGCGACATGCCGGTCCTGGTGGCCCGGCTGGAGGCCGCGGCCCCCGTCCCGCGCGGTCCGCAGGTCGGGTTCGCGGGCGTCGGCAAGCCGTGGAAGGTCGAAAAGGCCCTGACCGCCGCCGGCTGCCAGCTGGTCGATTTCGCCCCGTTCCCGGACCATGGCGACTATGACGCAGCGACGCTGCGGATGCTGTCCGACCGCGCCAAGGTCTATGACGCGGGGCTGGTCACCACCGAGAAGGATTGGATGCGCCTCCCCCCGGAGTGGCGCGAGAAGGTCACGCCCTGGCCGGTGCGAGCTCGGTTCGACGACCCCGCGGCGGTGGACGCGCTTCTGGCCAGGGTGGGCTTCTAGACGCTACAGCGTCTCCGGCGCGTAGGTCGCCAGCACCTCGGGATCCCAGTTGGCCACGATGCGGGGAAGGTTGACCTGGATCCAGTCGGCGAGGCCCCGGGTCCGCTCGGCGACTTCCAGGCCCAGCGGCGTCAGGCTGTACTCGACGTGGGGCGGCACGACGGCGAAGGCCTCGCGACGCACAAAGCCGTCGCCTTCCAGCAGCTTCAGCGTCTGGGCCAACATCCGCTCGCTCACCCCGCCGATGTGCTTCTTCAGCTGGGAAAACCGCAGCGTCCGCGTCTCCAGCGCCATCAGGACCAGCACGCCCCAGCGGCTGGTGACGTGGTTCAGCACCTCGCGCGAGGGGCAAGCCGCCGCCATCAGGTTCCCCTCGGCGACGATGTCGGACAGCGGCCGGCGCGGCGCCGTCTGGGAGCGATCAATTTGTTCCATGCTTACATTTATGTACGTACTTACGAAAAGTAAGCAAGGCTTCTAGATGGAGCGGGTCCGCCAAAAAGGAGCAGGAACATGACGACCATCGCCGTCACCGGATCGACCGGCCAACTGGGCCGCCTGGTCATCGAAAAGCTGAAGGCCCGCGTCTCGGGCCAACAATCCATCGTGGCCCTGGCCCGCGATCCGGCCAAGGCCGCCGACCTGGGCGTCGAGGCCCGCGCCGCCGACTACGGCCAGCCGGAGACCCTGGCCAAGGCCTTGGCCGGCATAGACGTCCTGCTCTTGATCTCCAGCGACGCGATCGGCCAGCGCGTGGCCCAGCACCGCAATGTCGTCGAAGCCGCCAAGGCGGCCGGCGTCGGGCGGATCGCCTATACGAGCATCCTGCGCGCCGACGTCACGCCGATCGGCCTGGGCCAGGAGCATCGCGCCACCGAGACGCTGATCGCCGAGTCTGGCCTTGGCTTCACCCTGCTGCGCAACGGCTGGTATCTGGAGAACTATGCTGGGGCCATCGAGGGCGCGCTGCACGCCGGCGCCTTTGTCGGCGCGGCGGGCGACGGCCGTATCTCCGCCGCCGCGCGGGCCGACTACGCCGAAGCCGCCGCCGTGGCGCTGACCGGCGAGGGTCACGTCGGCAAGACCTACGAACTGGGCGGCGACGACAGCTTTTCCATGGCCGAGCTGGCCGCCGAGGTCTCGCGCCAAACCGGACGCTCGCTGCCCTATAACGACCTTCCCGAGGCCGAGTACGCCAAGATCCTGGAAGGCATCGGCCTGCCCGCGCCGGTCGCCGCCATGCTGGCCCAGTCCGACGTCGGCGCGTCCAAGGGCGGACTGGTCGAGAACGGCCGCCAGCTGTCGGTCCTGATCGGCCGTCCGACGACGCCGCTGCCCGCCTTTGTCGAAGGCGTGCTGAAGGGCCTCTGAAACCGCTCCTCGCGACCGCTCGCGAAGTCTGTGGGCGGCCGCGGTTTTCCCCTCGCCAGGACGCGGCGGGTTTGCGATGGGCTGACGATGAAACGCGTCGGCTATTATCGCGTCCCGCCCGCGCCGGGGATCTTCTTCAGTCCCGCCCAGGAAGAGCGCCTGCTTCTGCTCGGCTGCGAGCAGGTGTTCAGCGACCGCTGCCTGGCCTCGGGCGTGGTTCGCCCCGGCCTGGAGCGCGCCCTGGCGGCGCTCGAGCCCGGCGGCGTTCTGGCCGCGCCCAGCCTCCACGCCCTCGGCGGCGATCTGGTCGCGGTGATGGACGTCGTGCTGAAGCTCCGCGCCCGCGACCTGCATCTGCTGGTCCAGCAGCCCGAGATCGACACCCAGGCCGATCCGGGCTTCTTCGAGACCTGCCGGGCCCTGACCGCCTTCAACGGCGAGCGCGCCATGATCCGCCGCGCCGAGGCGGCCATGGTCGCCCGAGGCGTTCGCGGCGCGGGGCTCAAGGGCCTAAAGGGCGGCGTCGCGCCGATCGAGGACGAGGACGACTGAAGCCGAAAGCTCTAGACCTTAAGTCGGTATCCCGTCTGGAAGATGCGCCAGACCACGAAAAGGCCCAGGACCAGGAAGAGCGCCGTCATGCTCAGACTGACACCCACCCCGACGTCGGAAACGCCGTAGAAGGCCCAGCGGAAGCCGCTGATCAGGTAGACCACCGGATTGAACAGCGTCACCGCGCGCCAGGCCGGGGGCAGCATCGAGATCGAATAGAAGCTGCCGCCCAGGAAGGTCAGGGGCGTGATGATCAGCATCGGCACGATCTGCAGCTTCTCCCAGCCATCGGCCCAGACGCCGATGATGAAGCCCATCAGGCTGAACGTGACGGCCGTCAGGATCAGGAAGAGGCCCATGACCAGCGGATGGGCGATCTGGAAAGGCACGAAGATCCGCGCGGTGGCCAGGATCAGCAGGCCCAGCAGCACCGACTTGGTGGCCGCCGCGCCGACATAGCCGACCACCGCCTCCCACCAGGCCACCGGCGCGGACAGCAGCTCGTAGATCGTGCCGGCCCACTTGGGCATGTAGATGCCGAACGAGCCGTTGGAGACGCTCTCGGTCAGGACGGACAGCATGATCAGCCCCGGCACGATATAGGCGCCGTAGCTGACGCCGTCGATCGGCTGCATCCGCGAGCCGATGGCCGAGCCGAACACGACGAAATACAGCGTCGTCGAAATCACCGGCGACAGCACGCTCTGGGCCAGGGTGCGGAACCAGCGCTCCATTTCGAAACGGTAGATGGCCTTGATCGCGAAGAGGTTCATCACGCGGCCTCCCGCACCAGGCTGACGAAGATGTCTTCCAGCGAGCTCTGCTCGGTCTTCAGATCGACGAAGTCGACGCCGGCGCCGGCCAGGCGTCGCAGAAGGTCGGCGATGCCGGTGTCCTGCGACTTGGAGTCGAAGGCGTAGACCAGCGCCAGACCGTCCTCGGAAAGACTGAGGGGCTCGCCCTCGAGCCCAGCGGGCAGAGCCGTCAGCGGACTTTTCAGGTGCAAGGTCAGACGGCGCTCGCCCAGCTTCTTCATCAGCTCGGTCTTGTCCTCGACCAGGATGATCTCGCCCTTGCGGATCACCCCCACCCGGTCGGCCATCTCCTCGGCCTCCTCGATATAGTGGGTGGTCAAGATGATGGTGACGCCGCGCTCGCGCAGCTTGCGGACCATCTCCCACATGTCGCGGCGCAGTTCGACGTCGACGCCGGCCGTGGGCTCGTCCAGGAACAGGATGGTCGGCTCGTGGCTCAGCGCCTTGGCGATCATCACCCGGCGCTTCATGCCGCCCGACAGCGCCATGATCTTGGCGTCCTTCTTGTCCCACAGCGACAGGTCGCGCAGGATCTTCTCGATCAGGGCGTCGTTGCGCGGCTTGCCGAACAGGCCCCGCGAGAAGCTGACCGTGGCCCAGACGCTTTCGAAGGCGTCGGTGTGCAGCTCCTGGGGCACCAGGCCGATCTTGGCGCGGGCGGCGCGATAGTCCTTCACCACGTCATGACCGTCGGCGACGATGGTCCCGCCGCTGGGATTGACGATGCCGCAGACGGCGCCGATCAGGGTGGTCTTGCCCGCCCCGTTCGGCCCCAGAAGCGCGAAGATCTCGCCCTTTCGGATCTCCAGGTCGATCGACTTCAGGGCCTGATGGCCGGACGCATAGGTCTTGGTCAGACCCTTTACCGAAATGATGGAGGTCACGCCGTCTCCCGGAGGCTCGCGAGCGCCTCAGATGGTGTTGCTCGCGTCGGATAACAGGGGGACTCGTGCTTAAGCGTCGCCCCGCTTCAGTTGGACAGGTCGCGAACCCGCAGAATCGAGCCCTCGACGCCGATGACGACCACCTCCTGGCCGATGACGGGAACCGGTTCGTCGGTCAGGGCCGCCCAGTCCTTGCCGTCGACGAAGACGCGGCCTCGCCCCTGGTCGAAGGTCGTCAGCACCTGGCCGCGCTGGCCGATCAGGCGTTGCGACGGATCGTTCAGGTCGGGGCTCTTGGGCTCGAGAACCGGTCTCAGATAGCGGCGGGCCAGATAGGTCGAGGCGATGGCCAGGACGACGAACAGGCCGATCGACACCAGGCCGTTCAGCCGCAGCGCCTGGGCGATCGCGCCGGTCGCGGCGGCGCTGGCGGCCGGCCACAGCAGCCAGCCCGTGCCGCTGGCCACTTCCAGCGCCAGGAAGACGGCGGCCACGGCCAGCCACAGCCAGAAGGGATGCAGGACGTAGAAGCCAGCCAGGGCGTCCATCGGCTCAGGCTCCTCGCTTGCCGCCCGTCGGGGCGCTGGTCGCGCCACGCGGGGCGGGCGTCGCCGCCGGACGCGCCGGGGCGTCGGCGCCCAGCGACTTGATCAGCTCGCCAACCCCCGCGACCGTGCCGGTCAGGCCCGAGAAATCGGCCGGCACGATCACCGTCTTTTGCTGCGGGCTGCGGGCCAGTTCGCCGAACGCCTCGACATATTTCTGGGCGACGAAATAGTTGATGGCGTTGACGTCGCCCTTGGCGATGGCCTCGGAGACCAGGGCCGTGGCCTTGGCCTCGGCCTCGGCCGAGCGCTCGCGGGCCTCGGCGTCTCGGAAGGCCGCCTCGCGACGGCCCTCGGCCTCGAGGATGGCCGACTGCTTCTGACCTTCGGCGCGGGCGATCTGAGACTGCTTGTCGCCCTCGGCCTCGGTGATCACCGCCCGCTTCTCGCGTTCGGCCTTCATCTGGCGAGCCATGGCGTTGGTGATGTCCGGCGGCGGGGTCAGGTCCTTGATCTCGATCCGCGCCACCTTCACGCCCCAGGGACCGGTGGCGTGATCGATGGTCGAGAGCAGGCGGGTGTTGATCTGGTCGCGCTGGGACAGCACCTCGTCCAGCTCCAGCGAGCCGACGACCGTGCGCAGATTGGTCTGGGCCAGCTGGGTGATGGCGTAGATCAGATTGTCGACCCGATAGGCCGCCGCCGCCGCGTCCATGACCTGAATGAAGACGATGGCGTCGACCTTCACCGAGACGTTGTCCTTGGTGATCACCTCCTGCTGAGGCACCTCCAGGACCTGCTCCATCATGTTGACCTTGCGGCCCACGGTCTCGAGGAACGGCGTCAGGATCGAGATGCCCGGCTTCAGGGTGCGCGTGTAGCGGCCAAAGCGCTCCACGGTGAATTCACGGCCTTGCGGCACGATCTTGATGGCGCTCCACAGGAAGGCGAAGGCCAGGACGAGGAAAATCAGAACGACGACGCCCACGGCGCATCTCCCCAGAGGACTGGACGGCTTAACTCTGAGTGGAGCTTAGAGCGGGACGCGACAAAGCGGGAGCGTTTTCGGCGGACGCCCTCAGTGGGCGACCTCGTCCGCGCCGTCGACCGGCGGCGCCTGGGCCACGCGCAGGGTCTGCGACAGTTTCAGGGCCAGGGCCTGGCCGCGCCTGGCCGATTGCTGGGCGGCCTTGCGGGCGGCGTCATCGCAGGCGGGATACCCCCCGCGGGCCGCCGCGAAACCGGTGTTGAAGCGCTCGCGCAGCTGGGCGTCGAAGGCTTGGTCGGCCTGCTCGACCTCGGTCAGCCGCACCATGCGCGCCCGCCAGTACTGGTCGCCCTCGCCCTGACAGACCTGACGCAGGGCATGGCTTTCGCCCAGCGCGTAGGCCAGGTCCAGCAGACGCTGACGCTCGCCGGCGTCGCGCTCCTGCGCGTGGGCCATCGACGCGACGACCGGCGAGGCGCTGAGCGCCATAGCGACGAAAGAGACGAGGAACGGGCGCGCCATGACGTCGTTATCGCCAATCCAAGCCGCCCTGTCATCGCCCCGCGCCTGTCAGGCGAGACACATCGCCGCCGCCTGGGGATGAATATGACAAAGCCGAGCCGAATTAACGCCTTGCGATCGCCATGGATCGGGAGTTCCCTGTGGATACTGCAAGGAGGTCAAGCCATGACTGAGGTGCATTACGGCGTCGTGCGCGTCGGGGATCGCTGGTCGATCATCGGCGACAATCTGCGCTTCGGCGCCTACGCCACCCGAGGCGAAGCCAGCGCCGCCGCCCGACGACTCGCCGAACATCCGGCCGGCCTGGGCCTGCCCGTCCTGCTGCACGAGCAGGAAGAGGACGGGGTGCTGCCGGGTCCGACGCTGCTGAGCTGATCCGCCGCGCCGGCCGGCTCCTCGCCGGTCACGCGGCGGGCGCATCGGCTCGTGAACGCAAGAGTCTCGCCGTCGGCGGAAACTAAGCCGTGCCAGGCGCGCTTAAACAGGCGAGCTTCACGGGAGATATCCATGACGGCCTTCGCCCGCATCGTCCGCGGCGCCTCAGAGGGCGCCGCGGCCCCGCCTTTCGAGTCCAATCGCCTGCTCGCCGCCCTGCGGCCCGACGCGCTGGCGGAGCTGTCTCGCTATCTGGCGCTGGTCGACCTGCCTCAGGACGCGGTGCTGTTCGACGCCGGCGACGATGTCGAGAGCACCTATCTGCCCAGCGGGCCGACCCAGGTGTCGCTGCTGGTGGTCACCTCGGACGGCCAAGAGATCGAGGCCGCCAGCATCGGCTTCGAGGGCGCGATCGGCGGCGTGGTCAGCGCCGGCTTCAAACCCGCCTATGGCCGCGCGGTCGTGCGCGTCCCCGGCCGCGCCTTCTGCCTGCCGACCAACCGGCTCGAAGAGGTCAAGACCCATCATCCCGCCGTGGCCGACCTGTTCGATCGCGCCGCCGACGTCTTCATCGCCCAGATGATGCAGGTCGCCGCCTGCAACGCCCTGCACCCGATCGAACAGCGCGTCTGCCGCTGGCTGCTGTTCGCCCACGACCGCTCCGGAGACGAGCCGATCCGCCTGACCCAGGAGACCCTGGCCCAGATGCTGGGCGTGCAGCGCACGACGATCAGCGCCGTCGCCCGCGTGCTGCAGGAGGCCGGGGTCATGGACATCGGCCGCGGCAAGGTCACCATTCTGGACCGCCCGGCGCTCGAAAAGCGCGCCTGCGAATGCCACGGCGCGGTCGAGGCGCATTTCCGCAGGGTGCTGCCGAAAGTCGCGCCCTGATCGGCGGCTTCTAGACCCGAAAGGCGGCCGCCTTGGCCAGAGCGGTCTCCGCCTCGGCCACCAGACGAGTCACGATCTGGCCGGCCGGCAAGACGTCGCGCACCCCGCCGGCGCTCTGCCCCATGGCGAAGCAGGACTTCTCGGGGTCCAGGCCGTCGATCTGGCCGCCGATGCCGCCCATGGCGCCGTTGCGCACCGAGACCATGGCCTGTTGCGGGAAGGGCTGGATGTCGGCCGGACGGCTTTCCCAGTCGTCGACATAGGGGTTCTTCTTCACCCGCATCGGCTTGCCCGAATAGCAGCGGGTGCGGATGGTGTCCTCGTCCGCGGCCTCGACCACCGCCTGACGATAGAGGTCCCCGGCGTGGGCCTCCTGGCTGGCGATGAAGCGCGTGCCCATCCAGACCCCTTGCGCCCCTAGGGCGAGCGACGCGGCCAGCCCTCGGCCGTCGTACAGGCCGCCGGCCGCGATCACGGGGATCTTCACCGCCTCCACGGCCTGGGCGACCAGCGGCAAGGTTCCGACGAGACCCGTGTGGCCGCCGCCTTCCCCGCCCTGACAGATGACGGCGTCGCAGCCGGCCTGCTCGGCCTTCACCGCGTGCTTCACCGCGCCACAAACCACCATGACCTTCAGGCCCGCCGCCTTCAGCCGCGCGATGATCGGCAGCGGCACGCCCAGCCCGGCGATGAAGGACGAGGCGCCTTCCGCGATGATCACCTCGACGCTGGCGGTCAGGGCGTCGGGCGTGGCCGCCAGAAGATCGACGCCGAACGGCTTGTCGGTCAGTTTCCGGACCTCGCGCATCTGGTCGCGAATGAAGTCGGGCGTCGTCCCGGCCATGCCCAGCACGCCGTAGCCGCCGGCGTTCGACACCGCCGCCGCCAGCGGCGCGTAGGACACCCCGCCCATGCCGGCTAGCAGGATCGGATGCTCGATATGCAGAAGATCGCAGAGCGGCGTGCGCAGACCCATGCCGGTTCCTCCCTCGTTTTTAAGGAGGATTTCGGTCCGGGCGCGGCGCGGCAAGGATGCCGCGAGGTTAGGCGCGACGGACTCGTTCCAGCTCGGCTTCCGGTTCGCAGGTCCAGAAGCAGCCCGCCATGGCGGTCAGGACCAGGGCGATCAGGGTCAGGAAGCCGCGCGCCGGTGTCAGACCGACAACGTCTTGGGGCGTCATCTCTTCGTTTCCTCGCCGGCGCCCGGATCTGATGTCCAGGCTGCCGCAAGAAGAGCTTCACATCGTCGGCGCGGTTCGGCAAGAGGCTGTTTTCCATCGCCTTTCCTGGACTTTGGAGTCCAAAAAACAGCCCCCCGCTGCCGCCTCTAGAAGATCGAGTACCCGCCGTCGATCACGATCGTCGTCCCGGAGTGATAGCTGGACGCGTCGGAGGCCAGATAGACGGCCATGCCGCCGAAATCGTCGGGCTCGCCCCAGCGGCGGGCGGGGACGCGCGGAATCACCTTCTCGGCGAAAGCCGAATTGCCCTGGGCGCCGGCGGTCATGTCGGTGGCGATCCAGCCCGGCAGGATGGCGTTGGCGCGAACGCCGTAGCGGGCGTGCTCCACGGCCACGGACTTGATCATCGAGATCACCGCGCCCTTGGTCGCCGCGTAGGCCTCGTTGCGGGCCGCGCCCTCGATGGCGGCCAGCGAGGCCACGCCGACCAGCGAGCCGCCAGCGTCGCCGGTCTTCGCCCGTTCGACCATGTGGCGGCAAGCCTCGCGCAGCGTGAAGAAGACGCCGTCCAGATTGACCGACAGCACCTTGCGATAGGTCTCGGTCTTCATCTCGACGAAAGACGGCGAACCAAAGCCGACGCCGGCGTTGGCGAAGACGCTGTCGACCCGCCCCATGGCGGCCACGGCTTCCTCCATGCCCTCGCGGACCTGGGCCTCGTCGGCGACGTCGACGGTCTGGGCCTTCACGCGGACGCCCAGAGCGGTGAGCTCCTTCTCGGCGGCCAGGTTGCGCTCGGCGTTGGAGCCCCAGATGACGATGTCGGCGCCGGCCTGCGCCATCGCCTTGGCCATGCCAAAGCCGATGCCGCGATTGCCGCCGGTGACCAGGGCCACTTTGCCCGACAGGTTGAACGGCGCGTAGGCCATGGTCGACCCTCCCTCTGCTTACGTCTTGAAACGTTCGTTTGAAGGAGAGGCTCTGACGTTGCGTCGGTCAAGAGCCGTCTGGGGCGAAGCGCTGGTAAGTCTCGGCGATCACCCGGCGCGTCTCGTCCCACTCCACCAGGGCCATGGCCTCGTCGTAGCTGACGAACCTGGCCTCGGCCGCGTCGTCGCCGGCGATGGGCTCGCCGCCGGTCCAGCGGGCGGCGTAGTCGATCAGGACATAGTGACGGGTGATCTCGCCCCCCGGCCGGGCCGGAAACACGCCGTCGACAACGTCGACGAGGCCCAGCAGTTCGGCGTCGATCCCGGTCTCTTCCTTCAGCTCGCGCAGGGCGGCGTCCATCGTCGTCTCGCCCCATTCGAGACGCCCGCCGGGAAGACTCCACTGGTTCAGCCGAGGCGGCGTGCCGCGCCGGATCAACAGCACCGCCTCGCCCTTCAGGCAGACGACGCCGACGGTCGGCACGGGGTGGCGCGCGTCGACCATCAGGGAAACCCGACCTTCAGATCGACGGTGGAGCGCACGCCGATGCACCCCTCGCATTCCGTTAGCCACGCCTCGGCGGCGGCCCGGCCCCGCGCCTTGAGGTCGGTCAGGAAGCTCCATTCGGTGTCGAACTTGCTGGCCAGCGACAGATCCGCCAGCGGCTTGTCGGCCGTGATGGCGTGGACCAGCATCTTCCGATAGCGGCCCCGGGCGCTCTCCTTCAGCAGGCCTTGATCCAGCAGCTTCTGCACGAAGCCGATCGCCCGCAGTTCCGAAGCCAGCGAGGCGTTGAAGGTGATCTCGTTCAGCCGGTCCATGATCTCGCCCGGCGTCTTGGGCGTCTCCTCGCGGACGAACGGGTTCAGGCTGACCACCAGGATGTCGTCGGGCGTGTCGTCATAGAACAGCGGCCAAAGCGGCGGGTTCGCCAGGAAGCCCCCGTCCCAATAGGGCTCGCCATCGATCTCCACCGCCTGGAACACCTGCGGCAGGCAGGCGCTGGCCATGATGTGGCGCGCGGTCAGCTCGGTCTCGCGGAAGATGGTGGACTTGCTGGTCCGCACCGCCGTGGCGGCGATGTAAAGCTTCAGCGGGCTGCGCTCGCGGATCTGCGAGAAAGTGATCTCGGCTTCCAGCGCGTCGTGCAGCGGGTTCAGATTGAACGGGTTGAACTCATAGGGGCTCAGCGACAGGGCCAGGGTCTCGGCCATCCGCCAGCCGGGCGTGTTCTTCAGCCAGTCGACTCCGCCCGAGAAGGCGTTGGTCCAGATCGAGGTGTCGCCGAAGACGTTGCGGCCGCCCGATCGATTGACCTGCTTCCAGAACGAGTCGAGCCGCTTGCGCGCCCCCGCCCTGCCATCGTCGATCAGGCCCTGAGCCAGACAGACCGCGTTCATCGCTCCGGCCGAGGCGGCCGTGACCGCTCGGATCTCGAGATTCTCGTCCTCCAGAAGGCGGTCGAGGACGCCCCACTCGAACGCCCCGTGCGAGCCGCCGCCCTGCAGGGCCAGGCTCAGCTGTTTGGGACCGGTCTTCTTCCTGAACGGTGGAATCGGCATGAGAACTCCGGAAGGATCAGCCCCCCGATCCGTGACGCGTCCCCCGGCGCGGGCGTCTTATTGCGCGACCCAGCCGCCGTCGATCTGGAAGGCCGCGCCATTGGCCGAGGCCCCGGCGTTGGACACCAGGTACAGCAACATGCCGGCCAGTTGGTCGAAGGTCACGAACTGCTTGGTCGGCTGGGCGGCCAGGATCACGTCCTTCATCACCGCCTCTTCCGATATGCCGCGCGCCTTGGCCTGGTCGGCGATCTGGGCCTCGACCAGGGGGGTCTTCACGAAGCCGGGGCAGATGGCGTTGCAGGTGACGCCGTGCTCGGCCACCTCGAGGGCGACGGTCTTGGTCAGGCCCATGATGCCGTGCTTGGCCGCGACATAGGCCGACTTGAACGGCGAGGCGACCAGACCGTGAGCCGAAGCGATGTTGACGATCCGTCCGCGGCCCTGCTCCTTCATGATCGGCACGGCCGCCTTGGTGGCGTGGAAGGCCGACGACAGATTGATGGCGATGATCAGGTCCCACTTGTCGTCCGGGAAATCCTCGATCGGGGCCACGTGCTGGACGCCGGCGTTATTGATCAGGATGTCCAGCTCGCCGAACTCGGCCTTGGCCTGGGCCACCATGTCGGCGATCTGAGCCGGCTTGGTCATGTCGGCGCCATGATAGAGCACCTCGACGCCATGCTTCTCGGCCATCTCGGCGCGGGTGCGCTCGATGGCGGTCATCTCGCCCAGGCCGTTCATGACGATATTGACGCCTTGGGCGGCGAGCGCGTCGGCCAAGGCGTGGCCGATGCCGCTGGTCGAGCCGGTGACGATGGCGACCTGCCCCTGCAAACCGAAGTCCACGGCCATGCGAGCGCTCCCTGAGATGACGACCCTAACGTGCTGCAATGCAGCATATAGCTCGCCCCTGCGAAGGGCGAGCCCTTATTAAATTCATCGATAGATGAATTCAGGGTTGCGGGCGAGCGAAAACCCAGTCCGTCGAGGTCGAAAGGTCCGGCTTGAAGCCGTAGCCGTCCAAGTCGAAGCCCTTCAGCCCCTCGGCGCGATCGATGCGGTTGTCGATGGCGTAGCGCGCCATGCGGCCCCGCGCCTTCTTGGCGAAGAAGCCCAGCACCCGCAGCTCGCCCTGCTTCTCTTCCTTGAAGTGGCAGGTGACCACCGGCAGCTTCAGGGCCTTGGCGTCGACGGCGCCGAAATATTCCTGGCTGGCCAGGTTCACCAGCGTGGGATCGGCCTGGCCCTCGGCGGCGGCGTTCAGGGTCTTGGAGATCGTCTCGCCCCAATAGTCGTAAAGATTGGCGCCGCGCTTGGTCTTCAGGCGCGTGCCCATCTCCAGGCGGTAGGGTTGCAGGGCGTCGAACGGACGCAGCACGCCGTAGAGGCCCGACAGGATCCGCAGATGATCCTGCGCCCACTCCAAGGCCGGCCGATCCAGTTCCCGCGCCGCCAGCCCCGCATAGACGTCGCCATTGAAGGCGATGATGGCCTGAAGACCCTCCTCCAGCTCCGAATCGAAGGCCTGGAAGCGCTCGCGGTTCAGCGTCGCCAGGGCGTCGGAGATGTGCATCAGGCGCTTGAGGTCGGCCGCCGTCAGCTTGCGCGTGACCTTGGCCAGTTCGGCGATCTGCGGCTTCAGCTCGGGCGTCGTCAGGGGCAAGGCCTGGGCGGGCGCGGTGAAGTCCAGCGACTTGGCGGGCGAGATGACCATCAGCATGGCCGGGGAGATAGAGGGTTCGACGCTCGGGCGCTAGGGCCGAGCAGCATCACTTTCCACAATGGAAAGTTTCGACTTGCCAAAATGGAAAGTCATCCGTTATGACTTTCCGTACTGGAAAGTTAAGAGGTCGCGATGACTCGAGACGAAGACGCGCTCCGCATGTTGGCCGAGGTCGAGGCCGCCAACGCCGCCCTGGCCGAACGCGCCAAGGCGCCCGTCTGGTATCATCCGGCCCTGGGCCTCCTGATGGGCGGCCTGGCGGCGGTGGAGGCGGCTCCGCTGATCTGGCAATATGCCTATTTCCCCGTGTTCGGCCTTGGGATCTGGCTTCTGGTGCGGGCTTACATCCGCAAGACCGGCCTATGGATCTACGGCTTCCGCGCGGGTCGCACCCGGATCGTCGCGCTGTCCCTGGCCCTCCTGTGCGGAGGCCTCGCGGCGATGTCGGGCTGGCTCTTCCACGCCAGGCGCGTGGTCTATGCGCCGCTCTTGACCGGAGCCGTGATCGCTGTCGCCGCCACCGTCGGCGGCCTGCTTTGGGAAGCGGCCTTCCGCGCCGACCTCCGCGATGGGCGCGGCCTGTGAGCGCCAGCCTCGACCCGGTGATCCACGCGCCCAATCGCTTGCAGATGTGCTGCATGTTGGCGGCCGTCGACACCATCGACTTCGCCACCGTGCGCGAGGCGCTGGATGTCTCGGAGTCGGTGCTCTCCAAGCACGTGAAAACGCTGGAAGAGTCCGGCTATGTGAAGGTCAGGAAGGCAGCCTCGGAGGGCCGCCAACGCACCTGGCTGTCGCTGTCCAAGCCCGGCCGCGAGGCGCTGCGGAGCCACCTCGCGGCGCTGAAAGCAATGATGGCGGGGGTGCCGGAGATCTAGAACAACACGCGCGGGTTCATGATCCGCTGGGGGTCGATCGCCTGGCGGATCGCCCGCAGGGCCGCGACCTCGATCGGGTCCTTGTAGGTCAGGGCCTCGGCCGTCTTCATCGCCCCCAGGCCGTGCTCGGCGCTGATCGAGCCGGAAAAGCTGGCGGTGATGTCGTGGACGATCTTGGCGCCGGCCTGACGCTGGGCGTCGTGCGCGTCATCGTCGCCGCCGACCGGCTTGAGCACGTCATAGTGGACATTGCCGTCGCCGACATGGCCGAAGGCGATGATGCGCACGCCGGGGAAGGCCTGCTCCAGCGCCGCGTCGGCCCGCTCGATGAAGGCGGGTATCTTCGAGACCGGCACCGACACGTCGTGCTTCCACACCGCGCCCTCGGGCTTCTGGCCGGCCGAGTGGCCCTCGCGGATATGCCAGAACTGCTTTTCCTGCGTCTCGGTCTGGGCCACGGCGGCGTCGGCGATCAGGCCATCCTCCAGGGCCTTGGCCAGCAGGCGCTCCAGCGCCGCCTCGGCCGCGCCGGGCTCGCCGCTGGCGATCTCGATCAGCACGTACCAGGGATGCTCGCTGGGCAGCGGATCGCGCAGGCCCGGCACGTTGCGGACGGTCAGGGCGAAGCCGAGCAGGCTCATCAATTCAAAGGCCTCGACCGCGCCGCCGGTCTCGTCCTTGGCGCGGGCCAGCAGCTGGATGGCGTCGGCCGGCGAGGCCAGCCCCACGATCGCCACGGCCCGCGAGGCCAGCGGCGCGTGCAGCTTAAGGCTGGCGGCGGTGACGATCCCCAGTGTGCCCTCGGCGCCGATCAGCAGCTGCTTGAGGTCGTAGCCGGTGTTGTCCTTGCGCAGGCGCTTCAGGCCGTTCCAGATCTCGCCATTGGGCAGGACCGCCTCGATCCCCAGCACCTGCTCGCGCATCATGCCGTAGCGCAGGACGGCCGTGCCGCCGGCGTTGGTCGAGATCAGCCCGCCGATCGTGCACGAGCCTTCCGAGGCCACGCCGACCGTAAAGCGACGGCCGACCTTGGCGGCCTGCTGGTGGGCCTCGTACAGAGTGACGCCGGCTTCCAGCACCATCGCGTCGTCAAGCGGATCGACGTCGCGAACCGCCTTCAGCTTTTGCGTCGAGAGCAGGATCTCCCCGTGTGGAATCTGGCCGGCGACCAGACCGGTATTGCCGCCCTGCGGGGTGATCGCCACGCCCTCGGCGGCGCAGATCCCGACCACGGCGGCGACCTCGGCGGTCGTGCGGGGCGTGACCAGCAGAGGCGTCTCGCCCCTCCAGCGACCGCGCCATTCCACCAGATGCGGCGCCAGGACGTCGGGATCCTGGCTCCAACCGCCCGCGCCGAGCACGGCCTGGATCCGGGAGACGACATCGGCGGGAACGGGCTTGGTCATGGGGCGATCCTACGCTCGAAAGGTCAGCCGATGAAGCCCGCCGCCCGGCGCAAGCGGTCGTTGATCGCCTCGCCCAGGCCGTCCTCGGGAATCGGCGCGACGGCGATGGTCGAGGGCTTGGTGCGATCGGCGGCGCGCAGGAACGAGAACAGATTGGCGGCGGCCTCGGCCAGATCGCCCGTCGGGCTGAGATTGAAAATCATCTGCCCCTCGACATCGGGACCGAAGGCCAGAAACGCCTCGCCGGCCTCCGGGGCCCTGGCGTTGATCCGCACCGGCGCATCGGGGGCGTAGTGCAGGGCCAGGCGACCGGGCGAACGCTTGGCGTCGTCCTCGGCCTCGGCCAGGGGTCCGACAATCCGCGCGAGCTGGGCGCGCGTGACCGCGCCGGGCCGCAGCAGCCGCGCTTCGCCCTCCAGTACCGAGACGACGGTCGATTCCAGCCCGACGGCGCTCGGCCCTCCGTCCAGGGCGGCGGCGGCCTTGTCGCCGGTCTCGGCCATGGCGTCGGCGAAGGTGGTGGGGCTGGGGCGCCCTGAACGATTGGCGGACGGCGCGACGACCGCCCCGCCGAAGGACTCCAGCACCGCGCGCGCCAGCCGATGGCCCGGCACGCGGATGGCCACGGTGTCAAGGCCCGCCCGGGCCAGATCGCAGACGGCGCCGGCGTCCTTGATCGGCGCGACGATGGTCAGAGGTCCGGGCCAGAACGCGCGGGCCAGCGCCACGGCGCGGTCGTCGAGGTCGGCGATGCGCCCGGCCGTCTCCAGGTCGGCGACATGGGCGATCAGCGGATTGAAGCGCGGTCGGCCCTTGGCCTCGAAAATCGCCGCGACCGCCGTGGGGTTCGACGCGTCCGCACCGAGCCCATAGACCGTCTCGGTCGGCAGTAGAACGAGCCCGCCGGCGCGCAACGCGTCGGCGGCCTTGGTTACTTCCGCTTGGCGGTCAACGCGAAGCTCACCTTCACCTTGCCACCGATCTGATCCGTCGACGCCCATTCGCCCTGCCCAACCCCGAACGCGGTCCGGTCCAGGGTGGTTACACCGCGCGCGGTCGCCATGTCGCCGTCGATCTTCAGCGAGAACGGCAGGCTAAGCGGCTTTTTCACGCCGCGCAGGTCCAGGGTCCCGTCCGCCACGAACCTGCCCTCGCCGGTCTTGCGGAACTTGGTCGCGGTGAAGATCGCCTTGGGATGGGCGGCGGCGGCGAAGAAGTCGTCGCTAGGCAGGCTGGCGTCGCGCTGGTCGTCGCCGGTCTTGGCCGAGGTCATGTCGATGGCGACGGTCAGTTTCGAACGGTCCAGCGCGTCCGGAGAGAACAGGATGTCGGCGGTCCAAGCGGTGAACTGGCCCTGGATCGTATCGGCGGACCAGGTGGCCGCGAAGGTCAGGGTCGAGCCCTTCTGGACCGTCCAGACGACGGGGTCCTTCAGCGCCGGCGGGGTTGCTGCGGCCTCGGCCGGGGCCGGCGCCGTCGCGGCGGCGGGCGCGGGTTCGGCCGCGGCCGGCGC
>NZ_APMP01000035.1 GCF_000372645.1 Caulobacter vibrioides OR37
AAGGCGGTCGCCCCCAGCGGGGCCCCCGCGATGGTCGCGGCGAGCATCAGCCCGGCCAGCGGTTTGAAGGTGAGTTTCATCGTCGGTATCCCCTTATTCCCGAATGCGTTACAGCGCGGCCGAGCCGGTTTCGCCGGTGCGGATGCGGACGGCTTCCTCGACGTTCAGCACGAAGATCTTGCCGTCGCCGATCTTGCCGGTCGCCGCGGCGGCCTTGACCGCCTCGACGGCCTTGGCCGCCGAAGCGTCGTCCACGACCGCTTCCAGCTTCACTTTCGGCACGAAGTTCACTTGGTACTCCGCGCCCCGATAGATCTCGGTCTGGCCCTTCTGACGGCCGTAGCCCTTCACTTCCGACACCGTCAGACCTTCGACGCCGGCGGCGACGAGCGCCTCGCGCACCTCGTCCAGCTTGAAGGGTTTGACCACCGCTATGATCAGTTTCATCCGCCTTGCTCCGTCCCGCCGAGCCGCGGGCAATGCTTGCTTGGTTTTCGGAAGCGTACTCGCCCCCGGTGTGATCACCGCCGACGCCGCCTTTACGCGCTGCATCGTTTCCCCGGCTCGGCCACGCTATCGGCGACGGTTCCGTGACGGGGGCGGCGGGCAAGGTTTTGGAAACGAAATGGGCAGAGCGCCTAATTTTTAGGCTTGTCGCGCCGCGAGTGCGTCAGAAACCGGCGATCCGGGGCGACGGGAAGCCCGCCATGGCCCGCGGCCAGCGGGGAGGCTAGGGCCCGCGCCGTCGTGGGGCCTCGACCGCGCGATGGCGTGGCCGCTCGCGTGGAACCAAGTCGGGTTTCGAACGTAAACCGCTCGAACCGAAAGGAGCTTCGCCATGATTTCTTCCAAGACCCTCGGGCGCTTCCTGACCGCCGCCGCCGCGGCCGCCCTGACGACGGGCGTCGCCCATGCGCAGATGGCCGATCCCGCCGCCCAGACCCAGCCGCCGCCGCAGGCGCCGGCCGCCTCGGACGCGGCGGTGAACACCTCCGGCGTGGTGCTGCTGTCCTCGAAGTCGCCGGACGAGCAGGCGATGCTGAAGGCGGGCGACCCGAACGTCGTCTCCAACGCCCCGGTCCCGGACACCGTCGCCAACCGCGCCAAGTACGGACGTCCGCTGTCGAACGGCGGTCGTCACACCCCGCCGAAGGGCAACTAGTCCGAAAACGAAAAGGGCCCGCGACGCGCGCGGGCCCTTCCCCTCTCGACGATCAGATCGGTCTACATCTTGACGCTGACTTCGAAGCCGAAGGTGCGCGGTTCGTTGTAGAACCCGGTTTCGCCCTGCAGATCGCTGAAGGTGCGATAGAAGACGTGGGCCTCGTTGAACAGGTTCCGCGACCAAAGCGACAGAGCGGCCTTGCCGCCGCCGGCGGGGATTTCCGCCAGCGAGATACGGCCGTTCACGATGAACGAGGAGTCGCCCTTCGGCTGCTTGATCGTGACCGCTCGGGTGACGGGGTCGTAAGCGACGTCGGTGTAGTTGACATAAAAGCCGTCGCTGAAATTGCCGTCGAGGTGCGCGACGACCTTGAGGCCCCGGAACGGACGCTCATAGTCCATGGCGATGCTGCCCGACTTCTCCGGCGTGTAGACTTGATAGATCGGGATCGGCACGGTGATCTGCGTCAGCACGCCGCTGACGTTCTGCGGGAACGGATTCAGCGTCGCCGGGATCTTGACCTTGTTGTAGGCGAAGCTGGCCGACAGGGTCAGGTTGGCGTTGACGGCGAAGGCGCCGTCCGCCTCGAAGCCGCGCAGCTTGCCCGCGCCCGGCGCGTTGATCGTTTCGGTAGTCGTCCGCAGCGTGGTGACCAACTGACCGGTCGCCGGGTCGCGGCCGACGTACTGGCCCGAGAAGTCCAGCTGGATGTCCTTGTAGTCGCCGGTATAGGCGGCCAGGTTCACGCGAAGCCGGCGGTCGAAGAACTCGTTCTTCGAGCCAATCTCGTACATGGTGGCCGTTTCGGGGTTGAACGGCAGGTAGACCAGCGAGCGCGAGTTGGCGCCGCCCGACCGGTAGCCGGTGCTGTACTTGGCGTAGACCATGCTGGTCTTGCTCAGTTCGTAGGAAACATTGACCAGCGGATCGGTGCGCTTCCAGCTGGTGTTGAGGTTGCGAGGCGCGGCCACGCCGTTGACCACGGGCAGGGCGCCGTTGACCAGATAAAGCTGACCGACCTTCTCGTCGCGGGTCCAACGCGCGCCCAGGGTGATGTTCAGGGCGTCGTCGAGGATCGGCGGGGTGTAGGTGGCCTGGCCGAACACGCCCTGGCTGGTCGTATTGACCTTGCTGGCGCGCGCGATGGCCGAGTAGCTGACCAGGTTGTTGTTGATGATCGTGCTGTTCAGGCCCGCCGCGTCGGTGAAGGTGTTGGTGGTGAAGGTGCGGGCGTCGTCCGACACCTTCTCGCGGTAATAGAGCGCGCCGGCCACGTACTTCAGGCGAGGCAGTTCGCCCACCACCTGGAATTCCTGGCTGAACTGCATCTGGTTGAAGGTCGCCAGGCTGTAGCGGCCGAAATTGACGCCCTGGAAGTTGCCCGAGGCGTTGTAGACGCCCGGCGAGGTGGCCACCGAGCCGTTGTCGTACTGGCCTTGCTTGAGGTCGCGATACGAGGTGATCGACTTCAGGGTCAGGCTCGGCATCGCCTTCCATTCGGCCGTCAGGCGGTGGCCCCAGGTGTTGCCGTCGCTGGGCTGCTGGGAGGTGCCGATCGACGCGACCTTGGCCCGGTCGGCCTGCACGATATTGGCCGCGGCGGTCTTCAGCGCGGTCGGATAGGTGCTGCGGGCGAGCAGTTGTTGGTAGAGCGTGGTGGTCGAGTCGAACGCGGTGTCATAGGCGTAGTCGACGCTGATATCGTCGGTCGGACGCCACAGGGCGCGAGCGCGCAGGGCGCGCTTCTTGACCTCGCCGAAATCCGAGGCGGAGGGCAGGGGATTGCTGACCCAGCCATTGCGGCCCTCGACCACGCCGCTCAGCTTGATCGCGACGCCGGCGACGGCCGGCAGGTCGAGGTGCATTTCGCTGCTGTAGCCGCTGTAGTTGGACACGCCGGCCTTGGCGACCAGACCGAATTCGCCGGTGGGCTTCTTCGTGGTGATGCTGACCGCGCCGCCCTCGGTGTTGCGGCCGAACAGCGTGCCTTGAGGGCCCTTCAGGACCTCGATGCTCGAAACGTCATAGAGCGCGGTGCCCAGGCCCTGCGGACGGCCCAGATAGACGCCGTCGACATAGATGCCCACGCCCTGGTCGCGGGCGGGCTGGTTGGAGTCGGACAGCACGCCGATGCCGCGGATGTTCATGATCAGCGCGCCTGGGCGCGAAAAGAACGGCGCGACCTTCAGCGACGGAATCGCGCCGTCGCCCAGATCGGCCAGCGAGTAGACTTGGCGATCCTCGAGGTTTTGACCGCTGAGAACCGAGATCGAGATGGCGGTGGTTTGCAGGTTTTCGCTACGCTTTTCAGCGGTGACGATGATCTGGTCCAGGGCGACATTGTCGTCGACGGCCGGAGCATTGGCCCCGGCGGGTTCGGTCCGGGCGGCGGCTTGCTGCGCGCCGACGAACGACAGAGCGATGGCGGTCGTCGCCACCAGCCACTTTGAAAAACGCATTTTGATCCCCTCCAGTTTGCCGTGAAGCTTGGCCGCGATAGAGGATGCGGGCGTCGGGCCGTTGACGGTTCGCCGAAGGATTTGAGACGGGCGCGTGGCGGGCTTGGCCCGGGCGCGGAGAAAGGATGGCCTGGCTGTTGGACGCGAGGCCCGGAATGTGTAATCAGGCGTTCGCAAACGGGGGCTTCGCCGCTCCGAAAAACGGCTTCGGACTTCGGACGGACAGGGGTCCGGGAGAGGTTTGCCGGGCGGCGTCAGCTGAAGGGGCTCAAGGCCCCGCCAGGCCTTCGGAAATCACGCAAGGTTCGCGATCGCCCGGGATCGTGGCGCCTTCCCAGACCCTTTTCGATTGATGTCGCGCGAAAAACCAAAATCCTTTCAGAGCCTGATCCTGACGCTCCATGACTATTGGAGCCGCCAGGGCTGTGTGATCCTGCAACCGCACGACGTCGAGGTGGGGGCGGGCACCCTGCACCCGGCCACGGTGCTGCGCGCCCTGGGCCCCAAGCCGTGGAACGCGGCCTATGTGCAGCCCTCGCGTCGTCCGGGCGACGGCCGCTATGGCGAGAACCCCAACCGCCTGCAGCACTACTACCAGTATCAGGTGATCCTGAAGCCGAACCCCGAGAACATGCAGGACCTTTATCTCGGCTCGCTGGACGCGATCGGCCTCGATCTGCGCACCCACGACATCCGTTTCGTCGAGGACGACTGGGAGAACCCCACCGTCGGCGCCTGGGGCCTGGGCTGGGAAGTCTGGTGCGACGGCATGGAGGTGTCGCAGTACACCTATTTCCAGCAGGTCGGCGGCCTGGACGTCTCGCCGGTGGCCGGCGAGCTGACCTATGGCCTGGAGCGCCTGGCCATGTACGTGTTCGGCGTCGACAACGTCTACGACCTGCCGTTCAACGACCCGGACTCGCCGCTGGGCGCGACCAGCTATGGCGAGGTGTTCCTGGAGAACGAGCGCCAGCAGTCGGAAGCCAATTTCCACGGCTATGATGTCGCCGTGCTCAAGCAGCAGTTCGAGCAGATGGAAGAGCAGGTCCCGCTGATGCTGGCCCGCTCGTACCGCAACAAAGCCCTCGTCCTGCCCGCCTATGACATGGTCCTGAAGGCCAGCCACCTCTTCAACCTGATGAACGCCCGCGGCGCGATCGCCGTCGCCGAGCGCGCCAGCTACATCGGCCGCATCCGCGACCTTTGTAAGCTTTGCGCCCAAGCCTGGGTCGATCAGCAGGACGCCGCGTAATTCCCATGCCCCAACTTCTCCTCGAACTGTTCTCGGAAGAGATCCCCGCCCGTATGCAGGCCCAGGCCGCCAAGGACCTGGAGCGGATGGCGCGCGAGCACCTGGCCGCCGCCGGCTTCCTGCCCGAGGCGCTGAAGACCTTCGCCGGCCCGCGCCGCCTGACCCTGGTGGCCGAAGGCCTGCCGCTGGCCCAGGCCGACCGCCAGGAAGAGCTGAAAGGTCCGCGCGTCGGCGCCCCGCCGCAAGCCCTGGAAGGCTTCCTGCGTAAGACCGGCCTCTCGCAAGACCAGCTGGTCGAGCGCGACGGCGTCTACATGGCCTTCATTGACAAGAAGGGCCGCCCGACCGCCGAGATCGTCGCCGAGATGGTCGAGGCCATCGTGCGCGGCTTCCCCTGGCCCAAGTCGATGACCTGGGGGACCAAGAAGCTGCGCTGGGTGCGGCCGCTGAAGCGCATTCTGTGCGTGCTGGACCGCGAGGTCGTGCCGTTCGCCATCGAGGGCATCCCAAGCGGCGACGTCACCGAGGGCCACCGCTTCATGGGGGACGGCCAGCCGTTCGTCGCCAAGGACTTCGACGAATACGCGGCGGGCCTGGAAGCGCACTTCGTCGTGCTCGACGTCGAGGAGCGGAAAGCCCGCATCCTGGAAGGCTGCAAGACCCTGTGCTTCGCCCGTCACCTGGAATTGGTCGAAGACCAGGGCCTGCTGGACGAAGTCGCGGGCCTCGCCGAATGGCCGACGCCGGTGCTGGGCGACATGGACCCGGCGTTCCTGGACCTGCCGCCCGAGGTGATCCGAACCTCGATGCGGACCCACCAGAAGTACTTCGCCGTCCGCAAGGCCGGCGAGGCGGGCCTGGCCCCGCACTTCATCACCATCGCCAACATCCAGGCGGCCGACGGCGGCGCGGTGATCGCGGCCGGCAACGCCAAGGTGCTGTCCTCGCGCCTGTCCGACGCCCGCTTCTTCTGGGACGAGGACGTCAAGGTCGGCTTCGAGCCGTGGCTCGACAAGCTGAATGGCGTCACCTTCCACGCCAAGCTCGGGACGATGGCCCAACGGGTCGGGCGGATCACCGATCTCGCCGGACAGATCGCGCACATTATAGGCGCCGATTTGACCAAGGCGACGGAAGCCGGGCGCTTGGCCAAGGCTGATCTTACCTCGCAGATGGTCGGCGAGTTTCCCGAGTTGCAGGGGGTCATGGGCGGCTACTATGCCCGCGTGTTCGGCCTGAACGGCGAAGTGGCCGATGCGATTCGCGACCACTACAAGCCGCAGGGACCTTCAGACGCCGTACCGACCGCGCCGGTCAGCGTGGCAGTGGCGCTGGCTGATAAGCTGGACACTCTGGTCGGCTTCTTCGCGATCGACGAGAAGCCGACTGGCTCGAAGGATCCGTTCGCTCTACGCCGTGCCGCGTTGGGCGTGATCAGGATCATCCTAGAAAATGAGCTGCGTATCTCGCTGAAGGCTCCGCTCCGCCAAAGCGGCGCGTTCCTCTACGATCGTCAGGGCTTTCACGACCGGACCGATGGCTTTAAACGCGAAGAGCCCTTGGTGACGGTCGATGGCAGCCCGCAGCGTGCGAGCTCGCAGCGAATAGAAGCGGTCGCCGTCGATCTGATCGCTTTCCTCGCCGACCGTCTGAAAGTCGTGCTGAAGGACCAAGGCAAGCGTCACGACCTCGTCGACGCCGTCTTCGCCCTCGGCGACGACGATCTGGCGCGCATCGTCGCGCGGGTCGAGGCCCTGGATGGCTTCCTGAAGACCGACGACGGCAAGAACCTGCTGGCCGGCTACAAGCGCGCCTCCAACATCCTCAAGGCCGAGGAGAAGAAGGGCCCGCTGCCGACCGGCGAGATGCAAGCGCCGACCGCCGACAGCGCCGCCGAGGTGGGGCTCTATAACGCCCTGCGCCTGCTGGCCAAGCCGCTGAAGGACGCCCTGGACGCCGAGGACTTCACCGGCGCCATGACCCAGCTGGCCGAACTGCGCGGCCCGGTCGACGCTTATCTGGACGGCGTCTTCGTCAACGAGCCCGAGCACCGCGACAACCGCCTGCGGACGCTGGCGGCGGTGCGCGACGCGATGGGCCAGGTGGCGGACTTCGGCCTGATCGCGGGGTAGGGGTTTAGCTCTACCGCACAAAACTCACCGTCATCCCGCGCTTTATGCGCGGGACCCATCTGTCCGCCGCAAGTGCGGAGCTCGATCGAACTCTCACGTGAAAGCTGAACCATGGGTCCCGCGCACAAAGCGCGGGATGACGGCTGTTGTTGGTGTTGGAGATCAGAATTGGCGTGGCGCTGGCGTCCAGTTCATCACTTGATCGTAGAGATCGTCCCAGCGCGGATTATGGCGCTCGATCAGATTGATCTTCCATTGCCTGGGCCACTCCTTCATCCGCTTTTCGCGATGAATGGCCACGGTCATGTCTTCGTGGGTCTCGTACCAGACGAGCCGCGTGAGGCCGTATTTCTGCGTGAAGCCTTTGATCAGCTTGAACGATCCGAGCCTCGAACAAGCTCGTCACGCCGATGTAAAGTGTGCCGTAGGGCTTGTTGGTCATGATGTAGACCGCGATGGATGCGTCGCGCGGAACCATGCGTGATGCTGCGCGAGTTATATCAAATAATCAACCCAAAGTAACAATTCGTCATCCCGCGCTTCATGCGCGGGACCCATCTGTCCGCCGCAAGTGAAGCGCGGACCCAAGCTCTCACACTGAAGCTGAACCATGGGTCCCGCGCATGAAGCGCGGGATGACGGGGGTGTTGGCGGCCGCCGAACCAAGCCTACGGCGTGAGCGACGCCGCATAGACCGCGAGGTCGCGGATCTGCGCGTCGCTCAGGCCGCGCGCCGGGCCCTGCATCTGGGTCACCGCCGGGCCGCCGCGAGTCCCGGTCTTGATGTCCAGCAGCTGCCGCGCGAGATAGGCCGCCGAGCGGCCGGCCAGGGGCGGGGCGATGGTCGAGCCCTTCAGGCCCGGGCCGTGGCAGCTCGTACACGCCTGACCGCCCGGGCCGCCGGAGCGGACCAGGGCCTCGCCGGCGGCCGTCGCGCCCTTGGGGGCGTGGACCACCACGCCGGAGTTGGGATCGGCGATCAGCATCCGCGCCTCGTCCTCGGCCAGTTCGATCACCTGGCCGTTCAGCGGCTGCGGGGGCTGGCCGGGGACCCGGTCGAACCAGCCGTAGTGGTCCGGCTTGTGGGCCGGCGCCGTGTCGCCCTCGACGACGCGGTAGCGCGGCTTGTAGGGCAGGGCGGCGTAATAGGCGGCTGCGGCGGCGACCTCCTCGTCGGTGGCCTTGCGGGCGATGGCGATCATCTCGGAGCTGTTCGGCCAGCCGGCGAGCCAGGACTTGCGGCGGCCTTCGCGGAATTCGCGCACCTGCTGGACGATGTATTCGGCGGGCAGGCCGGACAGGTTGGGCGTGCCCAGATAGCCGCCGCCCTCGATCTGATGGCATTCGGCGCAGGCCAGAACGTCCTTGCGCCCCTTGGCGACGGACGGCGGCGCGGGCGGGTGGTTGGCCGGAAACCAGTCCGGCGGCCCGGCGCCGTTGTTCAGCGCCTCGCCTTGATAGACGACGCCGCTGCCCGGCACGCGCAGTTCGCCCTTGGGATAGGGCGGCAGCGGGGCGTTCGGCGCGGTGGGATAGGCCCAGGCCAGAGACGCGCCCGGCGGCGGGGTTCGCTTGGCCGGCTGGCAGGCGGCCAGCGCGGCCATGGCCCCGCCGATGATCATCCAGGACGAAAGCGCGCGCGGTCGCATGGTCGAGCCCCTTTTCGCGCCGCCCCCGGCGCGTCGACGGGCTCTACCCTATGCGTCGGCGCCTGATCTGGCTAGGCGACCGCCGCGTCGAACTCGGCCTTCCAGTCGGCGAAGGCTTCCCGGTCGTCCTGGTCCCACGGGTGGAAGCCGGGGCGGTACCAGGCGAAATAGGTCTTCCAGCCGCGACGGAAGACGCCCGGATCACCCCAGACGAACCGTCGGACCGCTTTCAGCGCCGCCTTGCGCGAATAGCCGTCAGCCTCCAGCAGGCGGGCGGCGTAGAGCGTGATGTTGCGGGTGAACATCAAGGTCACCAGGGCCATCGCCCGGCAGCGGACGAGGTAGCGGCGCAGCGGCTTCCAGTCCTTGGTGACTTCCATGAAGACGTCATAGGCCACGGCCTTGTGCTCGGTCTCTTCCATGGCGTGCCAGCGCCACAGGCGTTCGATGCCCGGCGCGGCGCCGTCGAACAGATCGCTATGGCGAGCGTGGGTCTCGGCCATCATCGCCGTGAAGTGCTCCAGGGCGATCGTCGAGATCAGCATCGCCATCGGACCGCGCTCGCGGGCGAACTTGACGCGGCCCCGGATCGTCTCCTCGATCTCGGCGACCGGATAGCGCTGGCGATCGATCAGGCTGTTCAGCTGATGGTGCTCGCGCGAGTGGATGGCTTCCTGGGCGATGAAGCCCTTGGCGTCTTCCAGCAGCTTGCCGCTCAGCTGTCCCCGATAGTTCTTCACCGCGTCCATGAACAGGCGCTCGCCGTCGGGGAAGGTCAGGGACAGGGCGTTGAACACGGCCGTGCCGACGGGGTCGCCGCTCAGCCAGTGGCCCTGGCGCGCCGCGTCCAGGTCGAAACGGATATCGCGGGGCGCGACATCGAGGTCGGTGGGAGTAGTCTTGGCCTGCGTCATGGCTTTCCGTGCTCCGCCGGTTTAGGGCTCTCAAAGCCCGTCTCGTGGCGCACAGTGAGTTGTACTGACAAAAATGTCAATAGAGCCGACCGCTCCCAAGGCGCGCGTGCGCCGCTCGCCCGAGGCCGCGCGCGAAAACATCCTGGCCGCCGCCGAGGCGCTGCTGGTCGAGCACGGCCCGCAGGCGATCAAGTTGGCCGACGTGGCCAAGGCCGCCGGCGTGGTCCACGCCAATGTCATCCATCACTTCGGTTCGATCAGCGGGGTCGAGACGGCGCTGATGGAGCGGATGATCCGCCGGCTGGCCGACCAGGTCATCGCGGGCTTCGAGAAGGAGGGGGCCGTGCCGGGGTTCGGGGCCAAGGCGCTGTTCGACGCGTTCGAGGCCAAGGGCGCGGCCAGGCTGGCCGCCTGGCTGGAGATGACGGGCGAGGGCGGTCGGATGACCCTGGTGCGTCAGGTGGTGGACGAGGTGGTCGACACGCGGGTGGCGCGCGAGGCCGGGGTCGGCCGCGAGGCGATCATCGACTTCATCCTGCTGAACATCATCCTGGCCATCGGGGTGGGCCTGTTCGGTCCGACGCTGGGCGAGCTGCTGGGACGGCCGCCCGAGCGGGCGCGCGAGCTGGCGCTGGAGATGGTCCAGGGGCGGATCACCGCCCTGGGTGGCAAGGTTTAGCCGCGCGCCAGCAAGGCCGGCAGCACCTGCTCGGTCAGCAGCGGCGCCAGGCGCAGGTCGCCGGGCGTGGCGGGGTCGACCCAGCGGATTTCCTCGATCTCGGCGCGCGGCGCAATGTCCCCCGCGACCGTGGCCAGGTAGGTCGCCGACTGGACGGTGAACCCGGCCTCGTTGGCGGCCGGGGCGCTGAAATGGCCCAGCAGCTGGGCATGGACCAAGCGGCAGCCCAGCTCCTCGTCCAGTTCGCGGGCCAGGGTGGTCAGGTCGTTCTCGCCCGCGTCACGCTTGCCGCCGGGCTTCATGAAGGTCGAGGTCCCGCGCTTGCGGACAAGTAGAATCCGGCCGGCCTCGTCTCGGATCACGGCGGTGACGATGTCGAGGACGCGGGTCACCCGCCCAGCTTTTCCGCCGCCCACGGCGCGAAATAGGTGATGATCCCCGCCGCGCCGGCGCGCTTGAAGGCGGCCAGGCTTTCCAGGATTGCGCGGTCATGGTCGATCCAGCCGTTCTGGGCGGCGGCCATGATCATCGCGTATTCGCCCGACACCTGGAAGGCGTAGGTGGGCATCCGGAATTCGTCGACCAGGCGGCGGACGATATCCAGATACGGCATTCCCGGCTTGACCATGACCATGTCCGCGCCCTCGGCGATGTCGAGCGCGACCTCGCGGATCGCCTCCTCGGTGTTGCCGGGGTCCATCTGATAGGTCTTCTTGTCGCCCTGGCCGGCGGACAGCTTCGCCGAGCCGATCGCGTCGCGGTACGGGCCGTAGAAGGCCGAGGCGTACTTGGCGGCGTAGGACATGATCATCGTGTCCTGGAAGTTCGCGCCTTCCAGCGCCGCGCGCAGCTTGCCGATGCGGCCGTCCATCATGTCGGACGGGGCCAGGATGTCGGCGCCGGCCTCGGCCTGCACCAAGCCCTGTTCGATCAGGCGCTCGATGGTGGGGTCATTGAGGATCTTACCGCCCTCGACGACGCCGTCGTGGCCGTGGTCGGTGAAGGGGTCCAGCGCCACGTCGCACATGATCCCGACCTCGGGCGCGGCGTCCTTCATCGCCTTCACGGCGCGGGGGATCACGCCGTCCGGATCGGCGGCGATCGAGCCGGCCCCGTCCTTCCGGGCGCCGTCGATGTGCGGGAAGATGGCGATGGCCGGGATGCCCAGGTCGCGCGCGCGGACGGCGGCCTTGGCGGCCTCTTTCACCGACAGGCGCTCGACGCCCGGCATCGAGGCCACCGGGATCGTCCCTTCGCCCTCGTGCACGACCATCGACCAGATCAGGTCGGACGGGCGAACCTCGCTCTCGCGGACGAGGCGACGGGTCCAGTCCGCCTGACGCAGACGGCGCAGGCGGGAGGCGGGGTAGGGCGCGAGGGGCGGCGTGGTCATGGCGTTGATTTGAACCGCGCCGCCGATCGAGGCAAGATCGCGGGACCCTTAAGAGTCCCGGTACCCGAAGGAACCCTACGAGTAGCGGAAGGCCGGATCGTCCAGGTCGATGGCCGGGAAGATGTCCTTCTCGGTCCAATAGTCCTGGGTGTGACGCCATTCGGGCTTGTCGCCGGCCTGGGGCAGCAGATGCATGTTGCGCATCAGGTAGCCGGGATTGAAGTCCTCGGGATCGATCCACGCGCCGATCCGCATGTCCTGGTCCTCGGGGCGCAGCGCGACCTCGACCTGCTTGACGCCCTTCTGGTCCATGTGGGCCAGCAGCCGGCAGACGAAGTCGCCGATCATGTCGGCGCGCAGGGTCCAGCTGGCGCGGAAATAGCCGAAAACCCAGACGAGGTTCGGCAGGCCGGTGAACATCATGCCGCGATAGGTCACGGTCTTGGCGAAATCGAGCGGCTCGCCGTCGACCTCGAAGGCGATGTCGCCTAGCACCGAGAGGTCGAAGCCCGTCGCGGTGATGATGACGTCGGCGTCCAGGGTCTGGCCCGACTTCAGCAGCAGGCCGGTCTGGGTGAAGCGCTCGATCTCGTCGGTGACGACCGACGCCTTGCCCGAGGCGATGCCCTGGAAGAGATCGCCGTCCGGCACGAAGGCGATGCGCTGGCGCCAGGGGCGATAGCGCGGCGTGAAGTGCTTGGC
This sequence comes from Caulobacter vibrioides OR37, assembly GCF_000372645.1. Taxonomy (GTDB): domain Bacteria; phylum Pseudomonadota; class Alphaproteobacteria; order Caulobacterales; family Caulobacteraceae; genus Caulobacter; species Caulobacter vibrioides_E. The sequence continues at coordinate 12,346 of NZ_APMP01000035.1, forward strand.
GATATCGAAGTCCTCGCCGAGGAACGCCTTCACGCCCTCGAGCAGCTCGGTCTTCACCGCGTCGGTCTCCTCGATCGCGCGGCGCGTGAACTCGTGCTGGTCGAACAGCACCTTCTTGCGGACGATCTCGTGGATCCAGGACTCGTCGATCTCGAGCTGGCGAAGGGTGTTGGCCAGCTCGTTCTCGTTGCGGCCGGGGACGAAATAGGTCGGCGAGCGCTGCAGCAGCGTCACGTGCTCGCAGTCGCCGGCGATGTTGGGCACCAGGGTGGCGGCCGTGGCGCCGGAGCCGATCACGACCACCTTCTTGCCGGTGAGGTCGAGGTCCGACGGCCAGGTCTGGGGATGGACGATGCGTCCCTGGAAGTCCTCCATGCCGGGCCACTCGGGCGTGTAGCCGACCGAATGGCGGTAATAGCCCTGGCACATCCAGAGGAAGTTGGTGGTGTAGGTTTCCGGGCCGTCGGGGCCGTTGACCTCCAGGGTCCACAGCTTGTCCCGCGAGGACCAGCGGGCCGAGGCGATGCGGCGGCCATAGCGGATGTGGCGGGCCAGATCGTTCTCGGCGATCACCTCGCCCATATAGGACAGGATCTCGGCGGCGGTGGCGATCGGAGGACCGACCCACGGCTTGAACCGATAGCCGAAGGTGTAGAGGTCGCTGTCGGAGCGGATGCCGGGATAGGTATGGGTCAGCCAGGTGCCGCCGAAACTGTCCAGGGCCTCCAGCACCGTGAAGCGGGTTCCCGGTCGCTGCTCGGCCAGATGATAGGCCGCGCCGACGCCGGATATGCCCGCGCCCACGATGATGACGTCGAAGTGTCGTGTCGCCGCGTCCGCCGCGGTCTTGGGAAGCGTCGCCGCTTCGGTCATGCTGTTCCTCCCGTGTGAGCCGCGATGCGGCCATGTCGATCCCGGCGTCTCTTCGGACGCTTAGGTTATCAACGTACACTTAGAGGGTCGCGCGAGGTTTGCGCTGAATCAAGCGGCGTTTTGGCGATCGGGCGAAAAGATCAGGGCGCGGCGCGCGAGGCCATCAGGGCCGGCGTGTCGATCCGGGTCCAGAGCTGCGACTTGCACAGGAAGGCGCCGATGACACACCCCTTGGCGCGCATCGTCTTGGCGTCGACGATGTCGGCCGAACCGACCAGGGTGATCTTCAGGGTGGGGACCCAGACGCGGCCCTTCAGCGAGCCGTCCTTCTGAGCCTCGAAGTCACGCAGCAACTGCTTGCCGATCAGGGTGTCCTCGCCCGAGCGACGCGCGTCGGCCTCGGCCTTGGGGCTGGCCCAGACCACGACGCCGCAGGTCGACGCTCCGCAGTCCTTGATCTCGAGGTGCACGGTGTCGTGCGGGTTGCGCCAAACGCCATAGCTGCGCGCGATGTCGCCGCCGGCATGGGCCGGGCCCACGGCCAGTCCCAGCACCGCCGCCAGAGCGGCCAACGAGAGTTTCCAGAAGCGCATGGTCGTTTGAGCAGATCGAACCGTGGAGGACGCCATCCCCGAAGAGGGCGCATTTGAGGTGAAAGGCCTTGGTTATCAAGAGGGTGAGGCCGTTTCGCCGATTCACACCGTGTAACGGAGGATTTCAGGCCGCCTCGGGAGCGCCTGTCCGAAATGACGTCGGGGCGCGATTGACAGGCCGCGTCCGGCGCGGCACGTCAGCGGCAAGAAGGCGAGGGCGGTTCTGCCTCGAACGCGGAGGAAGCGAGCATGGATTTCGCGCTGAACGACGATCAAATCGCGATCCAGGACGCCGCGCGGGCGTTCGCGGAGGGACAGCTTGCCCCGCATTCGGCCGAATGGGACGAAAAGAAGCATTTCCCCGTCGACGTGCTGCGCCAGGCCGCCGCGCTGGGCTTCGCCGGCATCTATGTCAACGAGGACGTGGGGGGCTCTGGCCTGTCGCGTCTGGACGCCTCGATCATTTTCGAGGCCCTCAGCCACGGCGACGTGCCGGTGGCGGCCTATCTGACCATCCACAACATGGCGTCGTGGATGATCGACCGCTTCGGCTCGGACGATCTGCGCCAGCGCTACCTGCCGCGCCTGACGACCATGGAGCTGATCGCCAGCTACTGCCTGACCGAGCCCGGCTCGGGCTCGGACGCCGCGGCCATGCGGACGACGGCCAGGCTGGACGGCGATCATTACGTCCTCAACGGCGGCAAGGCCTTCATCTCGGGCGGCGGCGTCTCCGACGTCTATGTCGTGATGGCGCGCACGGGCGGCGAGGGCGCCAAGGGCGTCTCGGCCTTCGTGGTGGAGAAGGGAACGCCGGGCCTCAGCTTCGGCGCCAACGAGCGCAAGATGGGCTGGAACGCCCAGCCGACCGCCCAGGTGAACTTCGACAACTGCCGCGTGCCGGTCGAGAACCGCATCGGCCAGGAAGGCGAGGGCTTCCGCTTCGCCATGATGGGCCTGGACGGCGGCCGCCTGAACATCGCCTCGTGTTCGCTGGGCGGCGCCCAGTTCGCGCTAGACACGGCCAAGGCCTATCTGGAGACCCGCAACCAGTTCGGCCGGCCGCTGAAGGACTTCCAGGCCTTGCAGTTCAAGCTGGCCGACATGGCGACCGAACTTGAGGCCGCGCGCCTGATGGTGCGCCGCGCCGCCCATGCGCTGGACAACAAGCATCCCGAGGCGACCAAGCTGTGCGCCATGGCCAAGCGCTTCGCCACCGACGCCGGCTTCCAGGTCGCCAATGACGCCTTGCAGTTGCATGGCGGCTACGGCTACCTGCAGGACTATCCGCTGGAGCGCCTCGTTCGCGACCTGCGGGTGCACCAGATCCTGGAAGGGACCAACGAGATCATGCGCGTGATCATCGCCCGCGAGATGTTCCGGCAGTGAGGGCTTGATGATCTATCTCTGCCGCCACGGCCAGACCTTCCACAATCGCGAGGGGCGCCTGCAGGGGCGGTCGGAGTCGGATCTGACGCCGCTGGGCCGCGCCCAGGCGGCGGCCATGGGCGACATGCTGTTCGACCTGTTGCGTCGCGATCCGCCGGCCGATTGGCGCATCGTCGCCAGTCCGCTGCGACGCGCTCGCGATACCGCCGAGGCGATCGGCGCGCGGCTGGGCCTGTCGGTGACGACCGACGAGCGGCTCGTGGAGATCGATGTCGGCGAGTGGTCCAACCGCCTGCGCGAAGACGTGCGCGGCGAGAATCCGCATCTGGTCGGCGATGACGCCTGGGGCTTCCACGCGCCGGGCGGCGAGACCTATGAAGCCATGATGGCTCGTATCACCGACTGGCTCGACGAGCAGGTCGCCGAGCCCGAGCGCCGGTTGATCGTGGTCAGCCACGGCGTCGCCGGTCGGCTGCTGCGCGGGGTCTATGCGGGGCTTTCGAAGGCCGAGACTCTGCACCAAGACATTCCGCAGGACGCCGTCTATCGCCTGATGGCCGGCCAGGTCGACCGCTTCGACTGCGAACCCGTCTAGGATCCCCATGACCGAAGAGCCCGAAGTCCTGATCCGCGTCGAGAAGAACGTCGGCCGCATCACCCTGAACCGGCCCAAGGCCTTGCACGCCCTGACGCTGGGCATGTGCGAGACCATGATCGGCGCGCTGCTGGACTGGCGGGAAGACCCCGAGATCTACATGGTCCTGATCGACCATGCGGGCGAACGAGGCTTCTGCGCCGGCGGCGACATCCGCATGTTGGCCGAGAGCGGCGCCAAGGACGGAGGCGAGGCCCGGCGGTTCTTCCACACCGAATATCAGCTGAACCACCTGCTGTTCACCTACGAGACGCCGGTGGTGGCGGTGATGGACGGCGTCGTCATGGGCGGCGGGGTCGGCCTTTCGATGCCGGCCCACGTGCGGATCGCCACCGAGCGCACCACCTTCGCCATGCCCGAGACCGGCATCGGCCTGTTCCCCGACGTCGGCGGCGGCTGGTACCTGCCGCGCCTCCCTGGCAAGGCCGGGCTGTGGCTGGCCTTGACCGGGGCGCGGATCAAGGGCGCGGACTGCCTGCGCCTAGGGATAGCCACCCACTTCGTCGAGTTCGGCGCGACCGAGGGACTCAAGAAGGCGATCATCGCCGACCCGCGCCGGATCGACGAGATCCTGCGCAAGTACCGCGCCGACGCAGGCAAGGCCTCGCTGCTGGGTTTCGAGCAAGACTTGAATCGTCTGTTCGTCGGCGAGAGCGTCGAGGAAATCTTCGAGTTCCTGGCCCTCGACTCCAGCGACTGGGGCAAGGCCCAGCTGGAGGTGCTCAAGACCAAGTCGCCCCAGACCCTGAAGGTGGCGTTCGAACAGTTGAAGCGCGGCGCGGCCATGGCCGACTTCGCCGACAACATGGCCATGGAATACCGCATCGGCGCGCGGGTCGTGATGAAGCACGATTTCATCGAGGGGGTGCGCGCGGTGATCGTCGACAAGGACAACGCCCCGCGTTGGAGCCCGGCCACGCTGGAGGGCGTGACCCACGCCATGCTGGACGATATTTTCGCGCCGCTTCCCGCTTCGGAGGAATGGAGGCCGCTGACGTAGCGGTTGCGGTAGGCTAACCTCGCCGCAACCAAGAACACGTCGGTTCGGAAGGATAGCCATGCGTAAGCCTCTTCTCAGTCTCGTCGCCGTGCTGGGCCTCGCGGCCTGCGCCACCGAGCCGACGATGGGGCCCCCGCCGCCGCCGCCTTCCGGCCCGGTCGCGGTGTCGATCGCTCCCAACATCGCCGCGGCGCTCAGCGATCCTTCGCGTCCGGCCGCCGACATGATCCGCGACAAGGATCGCCATCCGGGCGAGGTGCTGACCTTCGCGGGCGTGCGGCAGGGCGCGAAGGTCGCCGACCTCATCCCGGGCGGCGGCTACTTCACCCGCATTCTGTCGAAGGCGGTCGGTCCCCGGGGCCATGTCTACGCCTATGTGCCGGACGAGCTGACCAAGCTGGCCAAGCGCGAGCCGGCGGTGAACGCCATCGCCCGCGACCCGGCCTATTCCAACGTGACGGTGGTGCTGAACACGCTGCCGAACTTCTCGACGCCGGAGAAGCTGGATCTGGTGTTCACGGCCCAGAACTATCACGACATGCACGACAAGTTCATGGGGCCGGCCGATCTGTCGGTGGTGAACCGTCAGATCTTCAAGGCCCTCAAGCCGGGCGGCGTCTATCTGGTCATCGACCACTCGGCCGAGGCGGGTTCCGGCCTGCGCGACACCGAGACCCTGCATCGCATCGATTCGGCGGTGGTGAAGTCCGAGGTCACGGCGGCGGGCTTTGTCTTCGAGGGCGAGAGCAAGGTGCTGCGCGATGCGGCCGATAGCCGCAAGGTCGGCGTCTTCGACCCGTCGATCCGGGGCAAGACCGATCAGTTCGTCTTCAAGTTCCGCAAGCCTTCGCGGTAAGGGGCGGGCCAGCCGATCTCGATAACCGCGCCCGTCGGGCGCGGTTATTATCGGCCCAGCGCGTCTGGTTCATTTGGCGTTGGCCGCGCCATTACGCTGCGGAAAGCTGGCTTTTCCGCTGTTAATCCTTCAACAGCGAAGGTCCGCGTTTCGGTTGTCATCGCAGGCGATGCGTCCAATCGCGGGCTTCAAATCGCTAGGTAAATGCCCCTAGATGGACAGCTAGGGCGCACGGTGCGAAAAGCCGAGCATTGATTTAGGGGACCGCCGGAGCAATCGGCCGACGGTTTAGAGATCGTGATGGATTACAAAGCCGCGTTCCGCAGCGCCGTCGACCAGATCCGCGACGAGGGCCGATACCGGGTTTTCGCCGACCTGAAGCGCCAGCGCGGCGCCTTCCCGCGGGCCACCTGGACTCGCCAGGACGGTTCGGAACGCGAGGTCGTGGTCTGGTGCAGCAACGACTATCTCGGCCAGGGCCAAAATCCGGTGGTGGTCGACGCCATGAAGGCGGCGGTCGAGGCGCACGGCTCGGGCTCGGGCGGCACCCGCAACATCTCGGGCACCAATCATGATCACGTCCTGCTGGAGCAGGAATTGGCCGATCTGCACGGCAAGGAAGCCGCGCTGCTGTTCACCTCGGGCTATGTCTCGAACGAGGCGACCCTGTCGGTGGTCCAGAAGATCCTGCCGGGCCTGATCATCTTCTCGGACGAGTTGAACCACGCCTCGATGATCGCCGGCATCCGCAACGGCGGCGGTCCGCGCAAGGTCTTCAAGCACAACGACCTGAAGCACCTCGAGGACCTGCTGGCGGCGGCCCCGGCCGACGCGCCCAAGCTGATCGCCTTCGAGAGCGTCTATTCGATGGACGGCGACATCGCCGACATCGCCGGCACGATCGCGCTGGCCAGGCAGTACGGCGCTATGACCTATCTGGACGAGGTCCACGCGGTCGGCATGTACGGCCCGCGCGGCGGCGGCGTCGCCGAGCGCGAAGGCCTGATGGATCAGATCGACATCATCGAGGGCACGCTGGGCAAGGCGTTCGGCGTCATGGGCGGTTACATCACCGGCGACGCCGAGGTGGTGGACGCCATCCGCTTGATGGCTTCGGGCTTCATTTTCACGACGTCGCTGCCGCCCGCCCTGACGGCCGGCGCCCTGGCTAGCGTCCGTTGGCTCAAGCAGCACCCGGAAGTGCGCGAGATCCACCAGGAACGCGCCGCGACCCTGAAGGCCATGTTCCGGGCCGCCGGCCTGCCAGTCATGGACAGCGTCAGCCACATCGTCCCCGTGCTGGTCGGCGATCCGGTGCACTGCAAGATGATCAGCGACATGCTGCTGGCCGATTTCGGCGTCTATGTGCAGCCGATCAACTATCCGACCGTTCCGCGCGGCACCGAGCGCCTGCGCTTCACCCCGACCCCGTTCCATACCGACGACATGATGCGCAAGCTGGTCGCGGCCATGGAGAAGCTGTGGGCCCACTGCAACGTCGCCCGCATGGGCGGCCACGCCGCTTAAGGACGGTCAACCCTTCGATTTCGACCGCCACGTCCATCGTCGAAACGGAAAACGCCGCCGGAGTCCGGCGGCGTTCGCGCGACTAAACGGTCGGACGGCGCTAACTGCCCCGCCGCACGCCCTTGCCCAGCCCGATCTGCTTGGCGAAGTCCGAGCGACGAGCCGCATAGGCCGGGGCCACCATCGGATAGTCCGGCGGCAGACCCCATTTGCGGCGGTATTCCTCGGGGCTCATGTCGTAATGCGAGCGCAGGTAGCGCTTGAGCATCTTGAGCTTCTTCCCATCCTCGAGGCAGACGATGTAGTCGTGCTGCACCGAGCGGCCGACGGGCACGGCCGGCTTGGCCTTCTCGACCGGACGCTGCGGTTCGCCGCCGCCGCCCAGCGCGGTCAGCGCTTCGTGCACGGTGCGGATCAATTCCGGAAGGGCGGACTGCGAGACGGTGTTCTGGCCGACATAGGCCGCCACGATCTCCGTGCTCAATCCCAGGATGTCCACCTCGCGGCCGTTTGTCGTTTCGCTGCCGCCATTACCCTGAGACGCCATGAGATACCCCATTCCCTTTGTCGTTCGAACTCCGCAGGGGTTGAGCGACGCCCTGCGGGACTGCAACGCGCGGTCGCGAATGTGGTTCCGAGATTGATCGCCGCGCCTATCCCGTTAAAGAGGGCGCCTCTGCTGACTCCCCGAAACGCCTGGAGAGCGTCATGACCCAAGCCAACACCAGCGCCTTTTTCGGCGCGGACCTCGCCACCGCGGACGCAGACATCTTCGACCGCATCGGTCGGGAGCTGGAACGTCAGCAAAACCAGATCGAGCTGATCGCCTCGGAGAACATCGTCTCCAAGGCCGTTCTGCAGGCCCAGGGCTCGATCCTGACCAACAAGTACGCCGAGGGCTATCCCGGCAAGCGCTATTACGGCGGCTGCGAATATGTCGACGAGATCGAGACGATCGCCATCGAACGCGCCAAGGCGCTGTTCGGCGCCGGCTTCGCCAACGTCCAGCCGCACTCGGGCTCGCAGGCCAACCAGGCGGTGTTCATGGCCCTGCTGCAGCCGGGCGACACCTTCCTGGGCATGGACCTGGCCGCCGGCGGCCATTTGACGCACGGCAGCCCCGCCAACCAGTCGGGCAAGTGGTTCAAGCCGATCAGCTACACCGTCCGTCAGCAGGACCAGTTGATCGATTATGACGGCGTGGCCGAGGTCGCCCAGCGCGAAAAGCCCAAGCTGATCATCGCCGGCGGCAGCGCCTACAGCCGCCAGATCGACTTCGCCAAGTTCCGCGAGATCGCCGACAGCATCGGCGCCTACCTGATGGTCGACATGGCCCACTATGCCGGCCTGATCGCGGGCGGCGCCTATCCGAACCCGATTCCACACGCCCACATCGTCACCACCACCACGCACAAGACCCTGCGCGGTCCGCGCGGCGGCCTGGTGCTGACCAACGACGAAGCCATCATCAAGAAGGTCAATTCGGCCGTCTTCCCGGGCCTGCAGGGCGGTCCGCTGGAACACGTCATCGCCGCCAAGGCCGTGGCGTTCGGCGAAGCCCTCCAGCCGTCGTTCAAGGAATACGCCCGCCAGATCATCGCCAACGCCAGGGCGCTGTCCGACGCTCTGCTCAAGTCGGGCGTCAATATCGTCTCGGGCGGCACCGACAGCCACCTGATGCTGGTCGATCTGCGTCCGAAGGGCGTGACGGGCCGCGACGCCGAGCATAGCCTCGAGCGCGCCCACATGACCTGCAACAAGAACGGCGTGCCGTTCGACACCGCGCCGTTCACCATCACCTCGGGCATTCGCCTGGGGACGCCGGCCGGTACGACGCGCGGCTTCAAGGAAGCTGAGTTCACCCGCGTGGGTGAGCTGATTGGCGAGGTCGTCAATGGTCTGGCGGCCAACGGCGCGGACGGCAACGCCGCCGTCGAAGCCAAGGTGCGCGAGGAAGTGCTGGCCTTGACGGCTCGCTTCCCGATCTACAACTAATTGTCCCTGGGCTTCGCGGGAGGGGCCACATCATGCGTTGCCCCTTCTGCGGACACGCCGAAAGCCAGGTCAAGGACAGCCGCCCGTCGGAAGACGGCGCGGCCATCCGCCGTCGCCGGATGTGCCCGGAATGCGGCGGCCGCTTCACCACCTTCGAACGCGTTCAACTGCGCGAGCTGATCATCCTGAAGCGCTCGGGCCGGCGTTCGCCGTTCGATCGCGACAAGCTGGTCCGCTCGATCGCGCTGGCGACCCAGAAGCGTCCGGTCGAGGGCGAACGGGTCGAGCGGATGATCAACGGCATCGTCCGCCAACTGGAAAGCATGGGCGAAACCGAGCTGCCGTCGTCGACCGTGGGCGAAATGGTCATGAAGGCGTTGAAATCCCTCGATGACGTGGCCTATGTCCGCTACGCGTCCGTTTATCGGGATTTCAAGGAAACCGGCGACTTCGCCAAGTTCCTGACCGAAGAAGGGCTGAGCGACGTCGTCGAAGACGAGCTATAGTTCCTTAATCCTTGATGTGTGTTTCTGATCGCGCCGCGCGCGTGGCCGTGGAGATTCGAGCTAGATGGTAGACGACAACATCCGCCTGCTGGTCGTGGAGAGCCGGAGCCATTCCGGCGTCGCCGACGAACTGCTGCGCGGAGCCGCCCAGGCGATCGAAGCCCAAGGCGCCGCCTATGACGTGATCACGGTCTCCAGCGCTCTTCAGATCCCGACGGCCATCGCGATCGCCGAAGAGGCCGGTCATCGGCCCGTCGGCGTGCGCTATGACGGCTATGTGGCGCTGGGCTGCGTCATTCGCGGCGAGACCTACCATTTCGAGCTGGTCGCTCACGAGACCGCGCGGGGCCTGCAGGATTTGGGCATCGGTCGGCGCTTGCCGATCGGGTTTGGCGTGCTGGCGGTGGACGACGAGGCCCAGGCCTGGGCGCGGGCCAAGGTCAGCGAGGGCGACCGGGGCGGGGGCGCGGCCAAGGCCTGCCTCGAAACCATCGCCCTCAAGCGTCAACTGCTGGGACAGTCCCGATGAGCGGCAACCGTATCCAACCCCGCTCGGTGGCGCGTCTGGCCGCCGTCCAGGCCCTGTACCAGATGGAAGTGTCGGGGGCGGGCGTCGATTCCGTGATCCGCGAGTTCTCCGAGCACCGCTTCGACCGCGATGTCGAGGGCGAGCGGCTGGCCGCCGCCGACGAGGCGTTTTTCGCGGAACTGGCCAAGGGCGTGGTGGCCAACCAGGCGAAGGTCGATCAGGGCGTCGTCAAGCGCCTGGCCTCGGGCTGGCGTCTGGATCGTCTGGACGCCACGGCCCGCGCCGTGTTGCGCGCCGGCGCCTATGAACTGATGTTCCGCCCGGACGTCCCCACGGAGGTGGTGATCAACGAATACGTCGAGATCGCGAAATCCTTTTTTGAGGGTCCTGAGTCAGGCTTCATCAATGGCGCCCTCGACGCGATCGCTCGTGATGCAAGAGACTGACGAAGAAGACTGGTTCGCTGAAGACGACGCCCCGCCCACGGCGGTGGCGCCCGCGACGGAATTCGATCATATCGAACGGCTCCTGCGCCCGCTGACGCGGGGCGATCCGGCGGCGCTCGATCTGCTGGACGACGCGGCCGTGCTGCCGTCCAGACCCGGCTATGACTTGGTCATCACCAAGGACGCCATGGTGGCGGGCGTGCATTTCCTCCCCGACGAAGCCTTGGACGTCGTCGCCCGCAAGCTGCTCCGCACCAACCTGTCCGATCTCGCCGCCAAGGCGGCCGAGCCCTACGGCTATTTCCTGGCCGTCGGCTGGCCCTCGGGCGCCGACGTCGCCTCGCGCGAGACCTTCGCCCGGGGCCTCGCCGAGGATGGCGCGGCTTTCGACATTTCGCTGCTGGGCGGCGACACCGTCACGACCTCGGGCCCGCTGGTCGTCTCGGCGACCTTGCTGGGCTGGGCGCCCCAGGGCGGCGCGATCCTGCGACGGGGGGCCAAGCCCGGCGACCGCCTGATGGTCTCGGGCACCATCGGCGATGGCTGGCTGGGGCTGCTGGCCCAGTGGGGCGAGGTGATGGACGCCGATGGCGCCATGCTGCGCCGCTATCGGCAGCCAGAGCCGCGCGTCACGCTGCGCGACGCCATGCGCATCCACGCCAAGGCCGCCGCGGACGTCTCGGACGGTCTCTTGGCCGACAGCTCGCACATCGCCAAGGCCAGCGGTTGCCGCGTGCGCGTCGATCTGGAGCGCCTGCCGCTGTCGCCGGGCGCCCAGGCCTGGCTGGACCAGCAACCCGAACAGGTCGAGGGCCGCATCTCCCTGGCGTCGGGCGGCGACGATTACGAGATCGTCTGCGCCGTCGATCCCAACGAAGCGTGGAACTTCCGCGTGGCCGCCGCCGCCGCCGGCGTGAAGGTCAGCGAAATCGGCGAGTTCGTGGAAGGCGAGGGGGTCAGCGCCTATTACAGGGGCCGCGATGTGACGCCGTCCCGCCTCGGCTGGCTGCACGGCTAGAGCGTGAGGCTGAAAGTGAGAACCGGTTTCAGCTTATCTCACGCTCTAAACATTTGATTTAGAGCCTTTAGCCCGAGGACGCCCATCCCGCCGGTCAAGGACGGACACGATCATGCCGCTCACCCTTTCCCGCCGCCTCGTTCTCGCGGGCGCCTGCGTCCTGGCGGCCAGCCCGGCCTTCGCGGGCGAGAAGAAGGAAGAGAAGAAAAAAGAGGGGGACGGCCAGGCGCTCGACCCGACGATCAAGCTTCAGGCGATCACGATCCCGATCATCGTCAACGGTCGTATCGTCAACTATGTCTTCGTCAGCATGACCCTGAAGCTGACCTCGGGCACCGATATCGCCATGTTCGAGGGCAAGGAGCCGGCCTTGCGCGACGCGATCATCCGCGCCGCCTACAAGACGCCGTTCGTCCGGCCCGACACCTGGAAAGAGGTCGATGGTCCAAAACTGACCCGCTTCGTGCTGGAGCAGGCCAATCTGCTGACCGGCAAGGGCAAGTTCGCGTCCGTCGAGATCACCAAGCAGATCCCTCGTCAGCAGCTGATGCCGCCTAAGCCGGGCGGGGCCAAGCCGGCGTCGAATCCGGACCTCGATCCCTGATTCCATCTTCCGGTACGGCGAAAGCGACGCCAAACGCTTGTCCCGACACGGGTTGCGCGCTCCTGGACCATCTGACAGTCTCCTTGGGATGACGCTGTTCCGGCGTCATATTGGGAGCATCGAGGGGGCACGAGGCCAAAGGCCCGCCCGTCGATCCGGGCGTGGGTTTGACGTGTGTCATTACCTCCAGCCGCCGGGACCGGCATCCCCCTCGTGATTGGAAGCGCGAAGGGGTGAAGAGCTTATGAGTCTTTGGCTTTATCTGGCCATCGGGGCCGGGCTGCTGGCGGTGCTCTATGGCGCGGTGCAGACGGCCAGTCTGATGCGGGCGTCGCCCGGCAACGCGCGGATGCAGGAGATCGCCGCGGCGATCCAGGAGGGCGCGCAAGCCTATCTGCGTCGGCAATATCTCACCATCTCGATCGTCGGCGTGGTCATCCTCGTCGCCGTCTATGTCCTGATCGGCCATTGGGCCGCCCTGGGCTTCCTGGTCGGCGCGGTGCTGTCCGGCGCGGCGGGCTTCGCCGGGATGCTGATCTCGGTGCGCGCCAACGTCCGCACGGCCCAGGCCTCGTCCGAAGGGCTTTCCAAGGGCCTGTCGCTGGCCTTCACCTCGGGCGCCGTCACCGGGATGCTGGTCGCCGGCTTCGCCCTGCTGGGCGTGGCGGGCTACTACTACGTGCTGACCGGCGTTCTGGGCCTTGAGCCCACCAGCCGCGAAGTCGTGGACGCCCTCGTGGCCCTGGGCTTCGGCGCCTCGCTGATCTCGATCTTCGCCCGTCTGGGCGGCGGCATCTTCACCAAGGGCGCCGACGTGGGCGGCGACCTGGTGGGCAAGGTGGAAGCCGGCATCCCGGAAGATGACCCCCGCAACGCCGCGACCATCGCCGACAACGTTGGCGACAACGTCGGCGACTGCGCCGGCATGGCCGCCGACCTGTTCGAGACCTATGCGGTGACCACCGTCGCCACCATGGTGCTGGCGGCGATCTTCTTCCGCGGGACCGAGGCGGTGTCGGCGATGATGCTGCTGCCGCTGGCGATCTGCGCGGTGTGCATCGTCACCTCGATCATCGGCGCGTTCTTCGTCCGCCTGGGCAAGAACAACAACATCATGGGCGCGCTCTATAAGGGCCTGATCGTCACGGGCGCGCTGTCGATCCCGGCCGTCTGGTACGTGCTGCATCAGCTGGTGCCGACCACGGTCGAGACCGCCACGCGCAGCTATACGGCCGACGGCCTGTTCTATTGCGGCTTGGTCGGCCTGGCCGTCACGGCCGCGATCGTGATGATCACCGAGTACTATACCGGCACCGGCTTCCGTCCGGTCAAGTCGGTGGCGCAGGCCAGCGTCTCGGGGCACGGCACGAACGTGATCCAGGGTCTGGCCATGTCGCTGGAAGCCACGGCCCTGCCGGCCCTGACCATCATCGTCGGCATCGTGGTGACCTTTAATCTGGCGGGCCTGTTCGGCATCGCCATCGCCACCACCACCATGCTGTCGCTGGCTGGCTTCATCGTCGCCCTGGACGCCTTCGGTCCGGTCACCGACAACGCCGGCGGCATCGCCGAGATGGCGGGGCTGCCGCCCGAGGTCCGCGTCACCACCGACGCCCTCGACGCCGTGGGCAACACCACCAAGGCCGTGACCAAGGGTTACGCCATCGGTTCGGCCGGCCTGGGCGCCCTGGTGCTGTTCGCCGCCTATACCGAGGACCTGAAGTTCTTCTCGGCGCACGCCGCGTCGGGCAGCTTCTTCGACGGCATGGGTCCGGTGACCTTCGACCTGTCCAACCCCTATGTCGTGGTCGGCCTGCTGTTCGGCGGCCTGCTGCCGTTCCTGTTCGGCGGCCTGTCGATGACCGCCGTCGGGCGCGCCGCCGAGTCGGTGGTCGCGGAGGTCCGTCGTCAGTTCCGCGAAAACCCGGGCATCATGACCGGCGAGGTGAAGCCGGAGTATGGCAAGGCGGTGGACATCCTGACCAAGGCGGCGATCCGCGAGATGATCGTGCCCAGCCTGCTGCCGGTCGTCTCGCCGGTGGTGCTGTTCTTCGTGATCAAGGCCATCGCCGGCAAGGTCGACGCCTTCGCCGCCCTCGGCGCCATGCTGATGGGCGTGATCGTCACCGGCCTGTTCGTCGCCATCTCGATGACCAGCGGCGGCGGCGCCTGGGACAACGCCAAGAAGGTGATCGAGGAAGGCTTCACCGACAAGAACGGCGTCCTGCACAAGAAGGGCGGCGAGACCCACAAGGCCGCCGTCACCGGCGACACGGTCGGCGACCCCTACAAGGACACGTCGGGCCCGGCCGTGAACCCGATGATCAAGATCACCAACATCGTGGCCCTGCTGCTGCTGGCGGTCCTGGCCCACGCCGGCTGATCCTCGGCGCGGCGTGAAACGTCGAACGCCTCGGAGGAGACTCCGGGGCGTTCTGCTTTAGGCGTTGAACACCACCTCTTGCCCCGACCTCCCCGGCGAATGGCGGGGTCCAGAGGCATCCGGAGCGGTCGGGATGATCCGAGGTGCGCCCATTGCGCGTGTCGAACGCTCGTGGGTTCGAGCTGGGCCCCGGTATTCGCCGGGGAGATCGGGATTGGTGGCGGCGAAAAGCGAGGGCGGTCTAGTACACGTCCTCGAGGTCCATCCGGCTCAGCGCGTCGTTTACGTTCGCCGAAGGGCGGTGTGACCTTTCCTGATCCATCGGGCAGACGAAAAAGCCGCCCGTCTTCCGACGAGCGGCTGTTCGAAAGTCGAATAATCGACGGAAGCTCTAGCGGCGGTCGCCCGGGCGCTGGCCGGGCGCCGTATCGTCTTGCGGCAGCATCCCGCCACGACCGACGTTGCCCAGCAGCTGTTCGAGGATGGTCATCTCGCGGCCGCGGGTCGGCGTTTCACGGCCGTTATAGGCGATGACCTTGCCGTCCTTCAGCGTGTAGGTGTTCACCGAGGCGACCTTTTCGTCGGCCGGGTTGAACTTGATGGCCACGACGTCGCGCTTGATCACGCGCGGCATGTAGAAGGCCACGCGGTCGGTGGTCTGCGAGATGTAGTACCAGGTGTTGTTGTCGAAGGTCGAAACCGCCGACGGCGAACCCAGCTTTTCCATCAGGGTCGACTTGCTGTCCTGCCCGACCTTCATGTCGGCGGGCTTGTTGTCGATGGCCTGGAAGCCGGAGTAGCTCGTCAGCGGCGTGCAGGCCGAAGACGCGAGGGCCACGGCCAGGACGGCGGCGGCGAGAACGGCGGGGCGAGACATCAAGGCTCCGAACCGGAAAAATGCAGACTTTGACCTATCGCCCGCGGGAGCTTAGTTCAATGCCCGCGTGAAAGCGGATACCGCGCATAGCGGTATGTCGCGGCGAAATCGAGGCGTTTGATGTTTTTGGACAGGTTGCTTAAGCCCAGGCCGGCCAAGGCGGCGGGCGCCAAGCTTTATGCTTCGGCGGTCGGGCAGGCGCGGTCGGCGGCCTTTTATCGCGATTTCGGCGTGCGCGACTCGATGGAGGGCCGCTTCGAACTGTTCAGCCTGCACGTGATCTTCCTGATCGAGCGGCTGAAGGGGCAGGGAGAGGCGGCGGCGGAAACCTCGCAGGCCGTTTTCGATTCCTATGTGAAGGGCCTGGATGACGCGTTCCGCGAGATCGGCGTGGCCGACACCTCGGTCGGCAAGAAAATGAAGAAGCTGGCCGGCGCCTTCTACGGGCGGCTGAAGGCCTATGACGAAGCGGTCGCCAGCCTGCCGGAAAACACGGCGCTGATCGACTTTCTGGCCCGCACCGCGTTCGAGGAGCGCGCAGAGGGCGACGTGGCGGCGCTCGCCGCCTATGTCGCCTCCGCGCGCGGAATGCTGGCGGACCAGTCGCTGGACGCCCTGCTGCAAGGAGACGTGACATGGCCGAACCCGTGACCGCCGCCTGGCCGTGCGAAATTCCGCTGGCCCAGGTCGACCGAGGCGCGGTCAAGCTGCGCCTTCAGCCCGACGCGGCCCAGCGCAAGGCTATCGCCAAGCAGCTTGGTCTTGTCAGCCTGGAGGCGCTGAGCGCCGAGGTCTACCTGACCTCTTGGCTGGACGGCGCCGAGGTCTCGGGCGTGCTGCGGGCGCGCGTGGTGCAGACCTGCGGCGCGACGGCCGACGACTTCGAGACCCCGATCGACGCCCGCTTCGACCTGAAGGTCCTGCCGGCCAATAGCCAGAACGCCCCGCAGGAGGCGTTCGGCGACCTGGGCATCGATCCCGACGGCGACGACCCGCCCGACGTGCTCGAGGGCGATAGGATCGACGTCTCCGGCTATGTCGTCGAGCACCTGGCCCTGGAGCTCGATCCGTTCCCCCGCAAGCCGGGCGCGGTGTTCGTGCAGCCGCCGGAGCCGGTCGAACTTTCTCCGTTCGCGGCGCTCAAGAGCCTGAAAGCGGCGAAAGACGAGGGCTGAACGGCTCGACTCGCCCGCTTGCGTGATATTCACGCGGATGTATCTTCCGCCGCCTTGGAAAAGGCGGCCCGCCTGTTGGAGCTTCTCGCGCCACGTGCCCCAATCCGTAGTCATCTCCGTCGACGCCATGGGCGGCGACCACGGTCCGTCGATCGTCGTGCCGGGCGTCGCACAGGCCGCCCAGGCCCTGCCGGGCGTGCGTTTTCTGCTGCACGGCGATAGCGCGCGGATCGAGGCGGAACTGGCCCGTTGCCCCGCGGCGCGCGCGGTCAGCGAGGTCCGCCACTGCGACAAGGCCATCGCCATGGACGAAAAGCCCGCCCAGGCCATGCGCCGGGGCAAGGGCTCGTCGATGTGGAACGCCATCGAGTCGGTTCGCGCGGACGAGGCCCAGGCCTGCGTCTCGGCCGGCAACACCGGCGCCCTGATGGCCATCTCCAAGCTGATCCTGCGTATGGGCGCGGAGCTGGAGCGTCCCGCCATCGTCGCCAACTGGCCGAACATGAAGGGCGTCGCCACGGTCCTGGACGTCGGCGCCAATGTCGAGAGCGACGCGGACCAGCTGGTCGAGTTCGCGATCATGGGCGCGGCCTTCCACCACGCGATGCATGGCGTGGAGCGCCCCACGGTCGGGCTGCTGAACGTCGGCTCCGAGGACCAGAAGGGCCACGAGGAAGTGCGCGAGGCCCACGCCATCCTGCGCGAGGCCAAGCTCGATTTCGACTATCACGGCTTTGTCGAGGGCAGCGACCTGGCCTACGGCGTCGTGGACGTGGTCGTCACCGACGGTTTCACCGGCAATGTCGCCCTGAAGACCGCCGAAGGCATGGCGCGGTTCTTCTCGAACGAGATCAGGACCACCTTGACCTCCGGGCCGCTGGCCATGCTGGGGGCCATGATCGCCTCTGGCGCGCTGAAGAGGATGCGCCAGCGGCTGGATCCCAGCCGGGTCAACGGCGCCCCGCTGCTGGGGCTCAACGGCATCGTGGTCAAGAGCCACGGTGGCGCGGACGCCAACGGCTTCGCCTCGGCCGTGCGGGTCGCCATCAATCTCGCGCGCAGCGATTTCCGCGCCGAGATCGACAGAAATCTGAAGAGCCTGACCGCCGCCGCGGCCAAGGACGAAGCCTCGAAGGCGGGGCAGGACCAGGGAGCGGTCGAGTGAGCTTAGTGAGAAGCGTGGTGACCGGGGTCGGCGCGTACCTGCCGCCCAAGGTCGTGACCAATGACGATCTGGCCAAGTTCGTCGACACCAGCGACGAATGGATCGTCGAGCGCACGGGCATCCGCCAACGCCACCAGGCCGCCGACGACCAGCCGGTCTCCGATCTCGCCACCGAGGCCGCCAAGGAGGCCCTGGCGGCCGCCGGCAAGACCGCCGCCGACGTTGATCTGATCATCGTGGCCACCACCACGGCCGACCTGACCTTTCCCGCCGTCGCCACCATGGTCCAGCGCAAGCTGGGCGCGCCGGTCGGCATCGCCTTCGACGTCCAGGCTGTCTGCTCGGGCTTCGTCTACGCGCTGAGCGTCGCCGACGGCTTCGTGGCGCGCGGTCACGCCAAGTGCGCCCTGGTGATCGGCGCCGAGACCATGACCCGCCTGATGGACTGGAGCGACCGCGGCACCTGCGTGCTGTTCGGCGACGGGGCCGGCGCGGTCGTGGTGGAGGCCAAGGCGGGCGAGGGGACCACGGCCGACCAAGGCCTGCAGGGCTTTGCCCTGCGCGCCGACGGGACCAAGCAGGACCTGCTTTATGTCGACGGCGGCGTTTCGACCACCGGCACGGTCGGCAAGCTGCGGATGCTGGGCAACCAGGTCTTCAAGCACGCCGTGGTCAACATCTCCGAAGCCATCCATGCCGCGGCCGCCAACGCGGGCGTCGCCGTGGCGGATGTCGACTGGTTCATCCCGCACCAGGCCAATCAGCGCATTCTGGCCGGCGTGGCCCATCGCTGCGGCATCGACGAGAACAAGGTGATCTCGACCGTCGCCATCCACGCCAACACCTCGGCCGCTTCGATTCCGCTGGCCCTGGCCCACGGGATCAAGGACGGCCGAATCAAGAAGGGCGACCTTCTGTTGCTGGAAGCCATGGGCGGCGGCCTGACCTGGGGCGCCTGCGTCCTTCGCCTTTAAGGCGAAGCTTGCCCAAGCTTGCGCTCGGGCATGAACTCCTGTCCTTGAGTCTTTGACTTCATGCGATAATCACGGCATGAGGTCATCGGTGAATTCGGGCGCGGCCAAACGAGGGTGGCGGCGCCGCATCGGACTTGCCGCGAGTACTCCGTCTTAAGCGGCCTCCGCGCCGCTTCGATACGCGTGAAGGGGGTTGCATGAAGGGCGCTACTTTGACCCGGGCCGACCTGTGCGAGGCGGTCCATGAAGAGGTCGGACTGACCCGTCAGGACTGCGCTGGACTGGTCGAGCGCACCCTGGATCTCGTGGCCGAGGCGCTGGAAGAGGGCGAAACGGTCAAGCTTTCCGGTTTCGGCGTCTTCCAGGTCCGTTCCAAGCGCGCGCGCATGGGCCGTAATCCCAAGACCGGCGAGCCGGCCGAGATCGAGCCCCGTCGGGTGATCGGCTTCCGGGCTTCCCAAGTCATGAAGGCGCGAATCGATCGCGCGCTCGGCGACTAGGGATGGCCGCGGTGGCGAAGGGGCCTAACGCCTTCCGCACGATTTCCGAGGCCGCCGACGAATTGGGCGTGCCTCAACACGTTCTGCGCTTTTGGGAAACCAAGTTCTCGTTCATCCGGCCGATGAAGCGAGCGGGCGGCCGACGCTTCTATCGGCCCCAGGACGTCGCCGTTCTGAACGGCGTGCGAACCTTGCTGCACAGCGAAGGCCTGACCATCAAGGGCGTCCAGAAGCTGCACCGCGACCACGGGCTGGCGCAGGTGATCGCCGCGGGTCTTGGCGCGAATGGGGCGGCGAACCTGGATCCCGAGGTGGATTACAAGGACGACGCCGCGGCCGCCCGACGTTTGGATGACCGCGCCCGTCATCGCCTGGCGTTTGCTCTCGACGACCTCACGGCCGTGAAATCCCGCCTCGACGGTCTTCTGGCGCGCGGCTGAACGCGCCGTCGATTTCGTCCGAAATCGCTGTTGCCCAACCCCCGAGCGGCGCCTATAAGGGCGCTCCTTCCGCGTCGGAGCGTGGCGCAGCCTGGTAGCGCACTTGACTGGGGGTCAAGGGGTCGCAGGTTCGAATCCTGTCGCTCCGACCATTCGCGGAAGACGAAAGGCCGCCCTTCGGGGCGGCCTTTTTCATGTTCCGTCGCCTCGCGGTTATCGCTGGCCGACGTCGAGCGGCTTGTCGGCCTTGCCCATCCAGGAGATCAGCGGAATCACCGGCAGGACCCAACCCATGCCCAGCGCCACGAAGTAAACGAGGTGCACCAGGCGGTTGGGCGGCAGTCGGTCGTACAGGCTGGTGAAGACCCAGATCCAGGCGAACAACACGACCATGACCGCGAGCGAGCCGATCAGCTTGCGCGGGCGGGCGGGAATCAGGGGAGCGCTCACGCGGTTCTCCGGAAAAGGCTGAGAACAGCCAGAAACAGGATCGCGCCTACGCTGGACACGACCAGCTCTCCGGCGAAGCCGGGCAGATGCAGGTCGATGCGCGAGGCGATGAACGCTCCGATGTACGAGCCGATGACGCCGATCAAGAGCTTGATGAACAGCGAGTGGTGGCGCGCCAGGACAAGGTCGGCGATCCAGCCGGCCAGGATGCCGATCACCGCCGCCGCGAATACGCCCATGCCGCTCATGCTGGTCTCTGCCCCCGAATGTCCGCTTCTCGCATGAACGCGCGACGTCGTCATGCCAGACCACGCGAACATTGCCCCGAGCGTCCGGCGGGCGTAGGGAAGACATGCCGCATTTCGGCCCAGAAGTGACGCTTTTCCGATCCCATGACGTCTTTCCTGCGTTCCGACCGCTCGCGCGCCGTCGCGATCTGGCTGTTCATCGTCGCCGCCATGGTCTTTTCCATGGTCGTCGTCGGCGGAGCCACTCGCCTGACCGGCTCTGGCCTCTCGATCACCCAGTGGAAGCCGATCATGGGCGCTCTGCCGCCCCTGTCGGATCAGGCCTGGCGCGAGAGCTTCGAGCTCTACAAGAAGATCCCTCAGTTCAAGCTGGTGAACCCCGACATGACGCTGGAGGGGTACAAGGGCATCTTTTGGTGGGAGTGGGCGCACCGCCTGCTGGGCCGCACGGTGGGCGCGGCCTTCGCGATTCCCTTCGTCGTCTTCCTGATCCGTCGCGATATTCCGCGCCGCCTGATCTGGCGCTGCGCGGCGATGCTGGGGCTGGGCGGGCTGCAAGGCCTCGTGGGCTGGTGGATGGTCTCCAGCGGCCTTTCCGAGCGTGTCTCGGTGGCGCCCGAGCGCCTGATGATCCATCTGAGCCTGGCCCTGACCCTGTTCGTGGTGCTGATCTGGACGGGCCTGGACGCCTGGAACGGCTCGCCGCGCGTCGAGGAACGCTCCAAATGGCGCGGCTGGGCGCTGGCTTTCCTGGCGGCGGTGTTCTTCCAGTGCATGTTGGGGGCGCTGGTCGCCGGCAATCACGCGGGTCTGGTCTATAACGACTGGCCGCTGATGAATGGTCATGTCTTCCCGGCCGACTATGCCGGTCACGGCCTATGGGGCACGCTGGCCCACAGCCAGGGCGCGGTGCAACTGCACCACCGGCTGATGGCCTATCTGCTGTTCTTCTGCGGCATCGCCGTCGGTGTCGTCGCCGGGCGCGATCGGCTGTTGGCCGGCGGGGCCAAGGCCGTGGCGATGGCGGTGGCGATCGTGGTCACCCTACAGGCCGCCTTGGGCGTCTGGACGCTGATGGCCCAGGCGCCGATCGCGCTCGGCGTGCTGCACCAGGCGGGCGCGGCGCTGCTGCTGGCGACCGCGACGGTCTTCGCCTGGCGCGTGCGGCGGCCCTGACACAGTCTCGGCTTTGTCGCGACGCAGAAGCCGAGGCTCATGGAGAGCGGCGGAGCCGCCCCACCAAAACCCTCTCCCGTCGAGAGGGCGGGGCCCGCCGCCGTAGGCGGTGGGAGGGTGAGGGATTTCACCGCTGGCCGGGAACACACGGATCTTTTCGCACGGCGGATCTTCGAGGGCTTGTTCGGAGAGGGCGTGGCCCCTCACCCTCCCGCGCTTCGCGCGGGTCCCTCCCTCTCCCCGAGGAGAGGGCGGTATGGGGATTGAAGGCGCTCTGTCCTCGGAATTCGTGATCTCGAGCCCCGAGAAATCAACGCCTTGTCGATTTTGCACGCCCGCCAATCCTCGGCGTTCAGCGCCGCTCCATAATCACAGCCATCCCCGTCGCGGGGGAGGGCGTTTGGATCCGGCCCAAAACGGCGGCGGGGCTAGGTTGAGCGGGGCCGCGA
>NZ_APMP01000036.1 GCF_000372645.1 Caulobacter vibrioides OR37
GTGAAACACCGCCATCTCCGAGCACACACCCCCACCCCAACCCCTCCCCGCAAGGGGGAGGGGCTTGGAGATCGAAAATGAAATTCACCCTGTCCTGGCTCAAGGATCACCTTGAGACCACCGCCACCGTCCCCGAGATCGTCGCGGCCATGACCATGGCCGGGCTCGAGGTCGAGCACGTCGCCGATCCGGCGACCAAGCTGAAGCCCTTCACGGTCTGCAAGATCGTCGAGGCCGTTCAACACCCCAACGCCGACCGCCTGCGGGTCTGCCAGGTCGACACCGTCGACGGCCGCAAGGAGATCGTCTGCGGCGCGCCGAACGCCCGCGCGGGCCTGACCACCATCTACGCCCCGATCGGCGCCTATGTGCCGGGCCTGGGCGTGACCCTGGTCGAGAAGCCGGTGCGCGGCGTCGTCTCGAACGGCATGCTCTGCTCGGCCGCCGAGCTGGAATACGCGACCGAGAGCGACGGCATCATGGAGCTGCCCGACAGCCTCGCCGTCGGTACGCCGGCCGTCGACGCTCTGGGCCTGGAAGCCGTCATCGACTTCGAGGTCACCCCCAACCGCCCCGACTGGCTGGGCGTCGCCGGCATCGCCCGCGACCTGGCCGCGGCCGGCGTCGGCGCGCTGAAGGATCTGTCGATCGCGCCGGTCGCCGGGACCTTCCCCTGCCCGATCACCGTCAAGGTCGACGGCGAGGCCTGCCCGGTGTTCGCCGGCCGGCTGATCAAGGGCGTCAAGAACGGCCCCTCGCCCAAGTGGCTGCAGGATCGCCTGACCGCCATCGGCCTGCGCCCGATCAACGCCCTGGTGGACGTCACCAACCTGATCTCCTACGACCGCGCCCGGCCGCTGCACGTCTATGACGCGGCCAAGCTGTCGGGGACCGAGATCTCGACGCGTCTGGGCCGTCACGGCGTCCATGGCGACGAGCACCTGATCGCGCTGGACGGCAAGACCTACGAACTGACGCCCGACATGTGCGTGATCGCCGACGCGCTCGGCGAGCGCCCGATCGGCCTGGGCGGCGTGATGGGCGGCGAGAGCACCGGCTGCTCGGACGAGACCGTCGACGTCTTCATCGAGAGCGCCTGGTTCGAGCCGATCCGCATCGCCCAGACCGGTCGCGCCACCGGCATCAACAGCGACGCCCAGTACCGTTTCGCGCGGACGGTCGACACCGGCTCGGTCGTCCCGGGGATCGAGCTGGCCACCAAGCTGATCCTGGACCTGTGCGGCGGCCAGCCGTCGGAGATCATCGTCGCTGGCGAGGCCCCGGCCGCGCCGAAGGGCTTCACCTTCGATCCGGCCTATGTCGAGCAGCTGTCGGGCCTGTCGGTCTCAGCCGATCGCGCGCGCCAGATCCTGGTCGCCCTGGGCTTCGACGTGACGGACGGCTCGCCCTGGACCGTCACCCCGCCCACCTTCCGCCGCGACGTGGAAGGCAAGGCCGACCTGGTCGAGGAAATCGCCCGCATCGCCGGCTATGGCGCCCTGCCCTCGACGCCGCTGCCGGAGGTTCCGCGCGCCGTGGGCGGGATCCTGACCGCCAAGCAGGCTCGCGCCCGCGCGGCGCGCCGCGCCCTGGCGGCCGCCGGCTACGCCGAGGCCGTGAGCTTCAGCTTCACCAGCCGCAAGACCGCCGAACTGTTCGGCGGCGGTCAGGCCGAGCTGGTGCTGGCCAATCCGATCGCCTCGGAGCTGGACTGCATGCGCCCGTCGCTGCTGCCCAACCTGATCGAGGCGGCCGGCCGCAACGCCCGCCAGGGCTTCCCGGACGCGGCCCTGTTCGAGATCGGCCCGACCTTCCACGGCGACAAGCCGACCGACCAGCGCACCGTCGTCTCGGCGATCCTGGTCCCGAAGGCCCCGCGCGGCTGGGACAAGGCCCCGCAAGGCGACGTCTTCACCGTCAAGGCCGACCTGCTGGCCCTGCTCGAGGAACTGGGCGCGCCCGTCGCTTCGCTGCAGACGGCGCAGGGCTCGACCTCGTCCTGGTGGCACCCGGGCCGCTCGGCGCGCCTGCAGCTGGGCCCGAAGGCGGTGATGGCCGAGTTCGGCGAGATCCACCCGGCGGTCCTGAAGGCCCTGGACGTGGCCGGCCCCGTCTACGGCTTCGAGATCACCCTGGAGGCGATCCCCGAGCCGAAGAAGAAGTCGGTGAAGACTCGTCCGGCCTTCTCGCCCTCGGCCCTGATGCCGCTGACCCGCGACTTCGCCTTCCTGGTCGACAAGGCCAAGGCCGCCGGCGATCTGGTCAAGGCCGCCGCCGGCGCCGACAAGGCGCTGATCACCGCCGCGCGCGTCTTCGACGTCTATGAAGGTCCCGGCGTGCCGGACGGCTTCAAGTCGGTCGCGATCGAGGTCGTGGTGCAGCCGCGCGAGGCGACCCTGACGGACGCCGAGATCGAGGCGCTGTCGGCCAAGGTCGTCGCGGCGGCCGAAAAGGCGGGCGGGAAGCTGCGGTCGTAATCTCCTTCTCCCCTTGCGGGAGAAGGTGGCAGCCGTAGGCTGACGGATGAGGGGTCGCTTAGGCGGCCCCTTTTCGTTGGATAGGGTGATCAACCCCTCATCCGGCGCTGCGCGCCACCTTCTCCCGCAGGGGGAGAAAGATTTCGATCTGCTGACTTTCCAGGCGCCAAGCCTTGCCAAAGGCAAAGCCGGCCCTCGTCCGTGACCGAACGTCCCTGCGCGGGGCAAGCCCTTGCGCGGTGGCGGATGTCACGCTACCTGTAACAAGCGCCTACTGGAGTCATCGCTTCCACATGCATTCGACCTTCGCCTTCGCCGCCTTTGCGACCACCGGCCTCGCCGTCGTGGCCGCGATGTCGTGCGCGGTGTCGATGTGGAACATGATTAACACCCAGATTAAAACCGTGCCTATCCGGACGGGGCAAAATCGGCGCAAGCAGCGGTAGGAACCTACCAAAACCAAAGCCGAAGGATCGCAAGATCTCCAAAAAGCCCCGCTCCCACGAGCGGGGCTTTTTGTTGCGCGGTTCCTCGGTCCCAAAAGCTCTCATGCAAAGGACCAACCCCAATGAGCTACCTGCCCTCGCCACCCGCCTTCCATAGCGACCAGGAAGGCGTCACCGTTCACCAGCTGTTGCTGGCCGCCCAGGACGCGCCCAGCGCGCTGGAAGCCGTCCGCCAGGGTCTGGCCGATAGCGGCGCCGAGCTGTGCGGCCTGACCATGAAGCCGGTCGGCCACATCGTCGAAGCCTCGCTGCGCGTGCGTCACCTGGGCGACCAGGCCGCGCGCCTGCTGGCCCGCGATCTCGCCGCTTGGCCGGGCGTCAACTCGGCCTCGGTCGAACACCAATGGCTGCGCCCGTGAGCGACCACGTAGAGCCGCTCAAACCGGAAGAGGTCTCCCTGGCGTCCCTCCGGCGCCGCCTGTTCCTCGTCACCGCCGAGGACACGCCCGATGCGCTGATGCGCGTACTGGGCGTGGCCTCCGTGCAGCGGGCCCGCCTGCGCGCCCTGACCGCCGCTCCCGAGGGCCAGCATCTGGCCATTCGACTCGAGATCGACGACCAGGGCGACGCCCGCGCCGAGGTCCTGGCGTCGCGCCTGGCGGCCTGTCCGTCGGTGCGCGGCGTCGGTTTCGGTTGGCGAATGTAACCATCGCGCCCTTTCGTGCGTATCTGAGCGCAGTCCGCCTTTTCTGGAGCCGCCCGATGCGCCGACTGCTCGTCGCCCTTGCCGCCGCCTTCGCCCTGCTGGGCGTCGACACCGCCCTGGCCGCGCCCCCGCCCGCGCCGGTCAAGACCGAGACCGCCGTCTTCGCCGGCGGCTGCTTCTGGTGCATGGAGCACGACATGGGCGGCATCCCCGGCGTGCTTAAGGTCGAGAGCGGCTATACCGGCGGCCACGTCAAGAACCCGTCCTATCGCGACGTCACCAGTGAACAGAGCGGCCACTACGAGTCGGTTCGCGTGACCTACGATCCGGCCAAGACCGACTATGGCTTCCTGCTCTACCGCTACTGGAAGCTGGTCGATCCCACCGACGACGGCGGCCAGTTCTGCGACCGCGGGCCCTCTTACCGCCCGGCCGTCTTCGTCACCCCCGCCCAGCGGCCGATCGCCGAGAAGTCTCGCGACGAGGCGGCCAAGCGCCTCAAGACCGGGACCATGAAGGCCCAGATCCTGCCGCTGCAGACCTTCTGGCCCGCCGAGGAATACCACCGCGACTACGCCAAGCGGCACGCGCTGGACTATTCGCTGTACCGTTCCGGCTGCGGCCGCGACGCCCGCTTGAAGCAGGTTTGGGGGAATTAGGGCCTCCGACCTCTCCGGCGAAAGCCGGGGTCCAGATCATAGGATGCAAGCGCGCCGCCCCCCTTCATCCCAGGCTGAAACTGGGTCCCGGCATTCGCCGGGAAGTTCGGGTTATGTAGAAACTCAACCGCCTAGACTCCGCCTCAATGCCGTGATGTTTTACCGCTGTAAACACACGGGAGGACATCGATGCACCGTCGCGCGCTGCTGGCTTCGGCCGGCCTGCTTCTGGTTCCGTTGAGCGCGCGGGCGCAGCAGCGCGAGGTCTCGGTCACGATCTACAATTCCGACCTCGCGCTGGTCGAGGACGCCCGGCCGCTGGACCTGAAGGCCGGCCGCCAGAAGCTGGAGTTCAAGGACGTCTCGGCCCAGATCCGTCCCGAGACCGTCAGCCTGTCGGCGCCCGGCGTCACCATCCTGGAGCAGAACTTCGACTACGACCTGCTGACGCCCAGCAAGCTGATGGAGAAGGCGGTCGGCCAGCAGGTCAGGATCGTCCGCACCAATCCCGGCGACGGCAAGGAGACCACCGAGGTCGCCACCGTTCTGGCGGCCAACGAGGGCGTGGTGCTGAAGATCGGCGACCGCATCGAGGTGCTGCGCGACGACGGCGTTCCGACCCGCGTGATCTTCGACAAGGTGCCCGAGACCCTGCGCGCGCGCCCCACCCTGTCGGTCAATGTCGAGGCCGCCAGCGCCGGGCCGCGCCAGGCCAAGCTCAGCTATTTGACGTCGGGCCTGTCGTGGAAGGCCGACTATGTGGCGATGTTCGACGAGGCCAAGAGCGCCCTGGACCTGCAGGGCTGGATCACGCTGTCCAACACCTCGGGCACGGCGTTCGAGAACGCCAAGACCCAGCTGGTGGCCGGCGAGGTGAACCAGCTCTCGCAGAACAACGGCTACCGCCCGCCACGCCGCGGGACGCCGGGCGTGATCAGCGCCGGAACCGAAAGCGGGACCGGCGAGCGGGTCGCCGACTACTATCTCTATCCCCTGCCCGAACGGACCACGATCGCCGCCAACCAGAACAAGCAGGTCGGCTTCCTGTCGGCCCAGGGCGTCGCGGCCAAGAAGGTCTACGAGGTGCGCGAGGGCTGGTTCGTCAGCCAGGGCGAGCCGGCGAAGGCCGTCGTCGCCATCCAGTTCAGCAACGCCAAGCTGGCGGGCCTGGGCAGCCAGCTGCCGGCCGGGACCATGCGGGTCTATATGCGCGACGCGGCCGGTGATCCCAAGTTCGTCGGCGAGAACGCCATCGGCCACACGCCCGCCGGTTCGGAGCTGTCGATCAAGATCGGCGAGGCCTTCGACGTGTCCAGCCAGGCGACGCTGGTGTCCGAGACCAAGGTCTCCAAGACCCGCTCGCGCTACGAGATGAAGTATCTGCTGCGCAACGCCAAGGACCAGCCGGTGACGGTCGAGCTGCGCCAGGGCGGTCTGTGGCGCGACGGCGAGGTCAAGGCCGAAAGCCTCAAGAGCCGCCGCATCGACGCCCGGACCCTGGGCTGGAGCGTGCCGGTCCCGGCCAATGGCGAGACGACGCTCACCTTCACGGTCGAGACGGGGTGGTGATGGCGACCTCCTCACCCGCATCGCGGGGGAGGTGGCGCGATGCGGATACGCATCGTGACGGAGGGGGCGCTCGCCCTGGCCGCCAGCGCCCCCTCCACCGCTTCGCGGTCCCCCACCCCCGTTTCACGGGGGAGGATAGGGCGCTCGTCGCCGCCGCGCTGAGTCTGTTGCTCGCCCTCCCCGCCCACGCCGCCACCGTCGTCTCCCCGGCGCCCGAAGCGGTCGCGGTGACGCTCTATCGCGACGGCGACGGACCCTTCCAGGCGATGCCGGAATGGCAGCGGGAACAGGCGCGCCAGAAGGGCCTGATCCTGGTCGTCGAGACCCGGGCCGTGGACCTGCCCGCCGGTCGCCATGTGATCCGTTTCGACGGCGTCGCCGAGGGCCTGATCCCGCAGAGCGCGGCGGTCGAGGGCCTGCCCGGCCAGGCGATCGAGCGCAACTACGACTATGCCCTCTTGAGCCCCGGAACCCTGGTCGAGCGGTCGCTGGGCCAGCCGATCAAGGTGGTGCGCACCAACCGCAAGACCGGCAGCCAGCGGATGGTGGACGCCACCCTGCAGCAGGGCCCGGATGGCCTGATGGTCCGCACCGCGGACGGCGTCGAGGCCCTGGGCTGCTCCGGCGGCCCGGAGCGGCTGGTGCTGGGCGCCGTCCCCGACGGCCTGACCGACAAGCCCAGCCTGTCGACCGTGGTCGACGTTCCAAGGCCGACGCGCGCCAAGCTGACGGTTTCCTACCTGGCGCTGGGGGTGAACTGGCAGGCCGACTACGTCGCGCGCCTCCATCCGGACGGCAAGCATCTGGACCTGACCGGCTGGCTGACGCTGGTCAACAGCGGCGGCAGCGCCTTCGTCGACGCCCGGACCCAGGCGGTGGCCGGCAAGCTGGCCCGCCAATATGTCAGGGTGAACAAGGGACAGCCGGAGGCGATCGTCCGCGCCTGCTGGCCGATGGACACGACGCACTCGGGTCGCGCCGCCGCCGAGGCCTATGCCGGCGCGCCGCCGCCTGCGCCTCCGCCGCTGCCCATACCGCCCGTGATGGCCCGCGCCTCCGTCGAGGAGATCATGGTCACCGGTCAGCGGGCCAAGCTGGCCGAGCAGTCGAACCTGGGCGACTACAAGCTCTACACCCTGCCCGAGCCGGTCACGCTGAACGCCCGCCAGACCAAGCAAGTCGCCTTCCTCGACCAGAAGAACGTCGCCTTCCAGCGACTGTACGTGGTCGAGGTCAATAGCTGGGACGTCCTCGGCGACACCTTCTTGGCGCCGCAGGTCACCTTGCGCCTGGAGAACAAGACCGCCAACGGCCTGGGCAAGCCCCTTCCCTCGGGCGCGCTCTCGGCGATGGAGACGGTCGACGGCCGCCCGACCTTCGCCGGCGAGCAGGCGGTGCGCGACGTGGCGGTCGGCGAGCCGCTGGATCTGGCGATCGGCCAGGCCATGGATGTCCGCGCCCGCCCGCGCCTCGTCGCCGAACGGAAGCTCGCCAAGGGCCGCACGCGGCGCGACTACGAGGTCGATCTCTCCAACGCCAAGACCGTTCCGGTCACGATCGAGCTGCGGCAGAACCCCAACCTGCCGGCCTTCAAGCTGGTCGCCGAGCCCCAGCAGCACGACATCCAGCAGGGCCGGATCGCCTGGCGCGTGACCCTGGGACCCGGCCAGACCACTGTCTTCCGCTACGCGATCGCGTACGGCGGCTGACGGTGGCGTTCGTCATCGACGGGCCTTACGCTCGTCGGCGAAGGAGTCCTGGATGAAGAAACCCCCGCTGGAGACCTGGCTGGAGCGCGGCCTGTTCGCCTCGCGCTGGCTGATGGCGCCGTTCTATGTCGGCCTGGTCGTCGCCCTGGCGGCGCTGATCGTCGTCTTCTTCCAGGAACTGTTCCACGAACTGCCGCATCTGCTGGCGATGAAGCCGGAGGACGCGATCCTGCTGGCCCTGTCGCTGATCGACCTGTCGCTGGCGGCCAACCTGCTGGTGATCGTCATCCTGTCCGGCTACGAGAACTTCGTCTCCAAGATCGACACCGCCAGCCACGAGGACCGGCCCGACTGGATGGGCACGGTCGATTTCTCGGGCCTGAAGATGAAGCTGATCGCCTCGATCGTGGCGATCTCGGCGATCGCCCTGCTCAAGGCCTTCCTGAAGCTGACCGAGCCCGGCGCGACCCTGGATCAGCCGCGCCTGATGTGGCTGGTGATCGTCCACCTGTCGTTCGTGGTCTCGGGCGTGCTGCTGGCCGTGATGGACTGGCTGAACGGCAAGGTCGAGAAGCATTGAGACGCTATGGATGCTCCCCCGCGGCGCGGGGGAGCTGCCGGCGGCGCCGGCTGAGGGGGCGAGCTGGATGATGGCCGCGTTAGCCCCCTCCGGCCCTCTGGGCCACCTCCCCCGCAACGCGGGGGAGGATCTGGTCTAGAACGGCAGCGTCCGGCGTTTGCGGCTGTAGCCCACATAGCCGATGTTCGCGCCCAGCCGCAGGCCGACGCCGGCGCGGATCGGGGCCAGAGTGATCTCGTCGGCCTTCTGGTAGTTCACGCCCAGGCCGCCGATCAGATAGGCGCTGCCCTCGACGCCCGGGAACCGGCGGAAGATCGCGTCCGGATATTGCAGGTTATAGCAGAGGGTGAAGACGCGGCTGGCGTTGCCGCCCCAGTCCCAGCCCACGCTCGGACCCTGCCAGAACACTTCCAGCGTCGGCCGGCCCTTCATGTACAGCAGGCCCCGCCCGTAGCGCAGGCCGGCGATGAAGGCGCCCGAGCCCTCCTCCCCCGCCACATAGGCGGTGGGCTGGCCCTTGTCCTTGAAGATCTTCTCGATCGCCGCGCCGGCGCTCTCGGCCGTGACGCCCAGGAAGTCGGACGTGGCGCGGATCATCTCGTCGGCCGAATAGGTCTGGGCCCGGCCGGTGTCGTAGACCGGCTGCGAGCCGTTGGAGCCCGGCGTCGGTCCCGGCGCGGGCCCTTGGACGCCGCTCGTCGGAGCCGGCGGCGGGCTGCTCGTCTGCGGCGCGTCGAACACGCTGCGCGCCGGCGCCGAAGACGACGCGCCGTTGATCGGCTGGGCCGGCGGCAACTGTTCGGAGGTAATCCGCTGCCGGGCCAGGGCCTCGCCGGCCACGGAGCTCAGGCCCACGGCGGCGCCCGAGAGGATCAGCTTGCGACGGTCCATGTCAGGCCCTCCGGATCGGTTTCATTGCAACAGTGTTGCAAGCCATTGAGACCGGTTTGCGGCTCCAAACTTAACGCGCGGTTAAGCATGAGCCCCATGGTCGGCCGCGCGGCGCGATCCGCCAGGCCCGCGAGGCCAATTGCGCCCCTCGCGGAGCGACGCAAATGTGATATGCGCACGCTCATGAGCTCTACGCCCCTGGATAAGATCCGCAATTTCTCGATCGTGGCCCACATCGACCACGGCAAGTCCACGTTGTCCGACCGCCTGATCCAGGAGACCGGCGCCCTCTCCGCCCGCGAGATGAGCGCCCAGGTCCTGGACAACATGGACATCGAGAAAGAGCGCGGCATCACCATCAAGGCCCAGACGGTGCGTCTGCACTACAAGGCCAAGGACGGCGAGACCTATGTCCTGAACCTGATGGACACCCCCGGCCACGTCGACTTCGCCTACGAGGTGTCGCGCTCGCTGGCCGCCTGCGAGGGCTCGATCCTGGTCGTCGACGCCTCGCAAGGCGTGGAAGCCCAGACCCTGGCCAATGTCTACCAGGCCATCGATAACAACCACGAGATCGTCCCGGTCCTGAACAAGGTCGACCTGCCCGCCGCCGACGTCGACCGCGTCAAGGCCCAGATCGAGGACGTCATCGGCCTCGACGCCTCCGACGCCGTCGAGTGCTCGGCCAAGACGGGCCTGGGCATCCCCGACGTGCTGGAAGCCATCGTCACCCGCCTGCCCCCGCCCAAGGGCGACATCAACGCTCCGCTGAAGGCCCTGCTGGTCGACGCCTGGTACGACGCCTATCTCGGCGTCGTCGTGCTGGTGCGCATCTTCGACGGCACGCTGAAGGCCGGCCAGCAGGTCCGCATGATGCAGACCGGCGCCACCCACCGCATCGACAAGGTCGGCGTCTTCCGCCCCAAGGCCACCGACGTCGACATCCTGACCCCCGGCGAGGTCGGCTTCTTCACCGCCTCGATCAAGGAAGTGGCCGACGCCGCCGTCGGCGACACCATCACCGACGAGAAGAAGCCCACCGCCGAACCCCTCAAGGGCTTCAAGGAAGTGGTCCCGGTCGTGTTCTGCGGCCTCTTCCCGGTCGACGCCGCCGACTTCGAGGACCTGCGCGCCGCCGTCGGCAAGCTGCGCCTCAACGACGCCAGCTTCACCTACGAGATGGAGTCGAGCGCCGCCCTGGGCTTTGGCTTCCGCTGCGGGTTCTTAGGGTTGCTGCACCTGGAGATCATCCAGGAGCGCCTGTCGCGCGAATTCGACCTCGACCTGATCGCGACCGCCCCCTCGGTGGTCTACAAGATCCGCCTGCGCAACGGCGAGGAGATCGAGCTGCACAACCCGGCCGACCTGCCGGACGTCATGCAGATCGAGGAGATCGCCGAGCCCTGGATCAAGGCCACGATCTTCACCCCCGACGAATATCTGGGCGGCGTCATCAAGCTGTGCCAGGACCGCCGCGGGATGCAGCGCGAGCTCTCCTATGTCGGCAGCCGCGCCATGGTCGTCTACGACCTGCCGCTGAACGAGGTGGTGTTCGACTTCTACGACCGCCTGAAGTCTATCTCGAAGGGCTACGCCAGCTTCGACTACCAGCTGGAGGACTACCGCGCCGGCGACCTCGTCAAGATGTCGATCCTGGTCAACAGCGAGCCTGTCGACGCCCTGTCGATGCTGGTCCACCGCAGCCGCGCCGAAAGCCGCGGCCGGGGCATGTGCGAGAAGATGAAGGAGCTCATCCCCCAGCACATGTTCGTCATCCCGATCCAGGCCGCCATCGGCGGCCGCATCATCGCCCGCGAAACCGTCCGCGCCCTGCGCAAGGACGTGACCGCCAAGTGCTACGGCGGCGACGCCAGCCGCAAGCGCAAGCTTCTGGACAAGCAGAAGGAAGGCAAGAAGCGGATGCGCCAGTTCGGCAAGGTCGAGATCCCGCAGGAAGCCTTCATCGCGGCGCTGAAGATGGACGAGGATTGATCGGGGCGGGTAGCGCCTGATCGTGGAGTTTTGAGCGCCCCCGCCGGGAGACTGGCGGGGGTTTTGCTTATGGGCTGCTTACGCGCCCAAAAATATTCTAGTGCGGCCGTTCTACTTGCACCGAGCAGAAAGTGCAGCGATTTAGCCAGCTGTTGCGCTCGGTGCCGCCGTAGTGAAGCCTTTCCGCAGAGAATCGTCACAGGGCTTTAGATGATGGGCAAGACAAAGAAGGCTCAGGCAAGCGAGATACGGCGATCCCCCTCTGAGCCCTACAACCCATTGGCACGCATCAATATCGCCCGTAGTATCGAAGCGGAACTTCTATCTCGGGAAGTTTTACCCCTATCCAAGACAGATCAAATTGAGGGTGCGGGAATATATGCGATTTATTATTCCGGACTTGAGCCGATTTACGCGCCAGCCCGCAATGATATCGGATCATTCGTAAAGCCAATCTACGTTGGCAAGGCCATCCCCAAAGGCGGTCGAAAAGGCGGTCTGACGCCCGCGAAAGGTATCAGTCGCGCTCTTGCGGAAAGACTCCGACAGCACGCCGCCTCAGTCAACGAGGTAATAAACCTCGATCTTTCAGATTTTTGTGTGCGATACTTAGTAGTTGACGACATTTGGATTCCGCTAGGCGAGAACATATTAATCGAGACGTTCAAGCCAGCTTGGAACCGCGCCGTGGACGGCTTCGGAAACAAGGATCCTGGACGGCGACGCAAGACCCAGTTCCGCTCGCCGTGGGACGTTTTACACCCCGGAAGATTATTCGCAGAAAAGCTCGCGGAAAGCCCTGTAACAGCTACTTTTATGGAAACCCGGGTCAGCGATTACTTCGCAAATCGGAAAATGGCCAAGCTGCCGCGGAAGGTGCTCGAACAGCAGGCCGAAGAAGAAGCGTTGGAACAAGCTGAGACTTAGGGCAATTCCGAGCGCGATCTGTAACAACCCAATTGTTCTAACTTATCCCATGGACACCCTCTCCCCCGCCGACCGCAGCGCCCGGATGGCCCGCGTCAAGGGCAAGGGCTCCAACGCGGAGATGACGGTCCGCCGCCTCGTCCACCGCCTGGGTTATCGCTATCGTCTGCACGGCGGAAAGCTGCCCGGGCGGCCGGACCTGGTGTTTCCCGGCCGCAAGAAGGTGATCTTCGTCCACGGCTGTTTCTGGCATCGCCATCCGGATCCCGACTGCAAGCTGGCGCGGCTGCCCAAATCACGGCACGAGTTCTGGGTCCCCAAGCTGGAGGGGAATCGCGCCCGCGATCTTCGCCAGCTGGCGGCGCTGGAGGCCCTCGGCTGGCGCGCCCTCGTCCTTTGGGAATGCGGGCTCAAGGACGAGGCTTTCCTCGAGAACGAAATTAGAACATTCTTGGACTCATGAAGTCGATCGAACTGTTCGCGGGCGCCGGGGGGCTGGGGATCGGTCTCTGCCGGGCGGGGTTCAAGCCGGCCAAGGTGGTCGAGTGGAACCGCTATTGCCGCGAGACCATCGCCGAGAACCGCGCCAGCGCCGCCTCGCCCATGGCCGGCTGGCCGCGGGTCGAGGGCGACGTGCGCGACGTCGACTTCCGGCCGCTGGAGGGCAAGGTCGACCTCGTGTCGGGCGGGCCGCCCTGCCAGCCGTTCTCGCTGGGCGGTAAGCACCGCGCCTATGACGACACCCGCGACATGTTCCCCCACGCGATCCGCGCCGTGCGCGAGACGCGGCCGCGGGCCTTCGTGTTCGAGAACGTCAAGGGCCTGACCCGGACGACCTTCCGCAACTATTTCGAATATATCCGGCTGCAACTGGAGCATCCCGAGGTGGTGGCGCGGCCCGACGAGGACTGGTCCGAGCACCTGTCGCGGCTGGAGGAGCACCACCTGCGCGGATCGCGCGACGGCCTGGCCTATCGCGTGGTGGCCCGGGTGCTGAACGCCGCCGACCATGGCGTGCCGCAAAAACGCGAGCGGGTGATCTTCGTGGGCTTCCGCGACGATCTTGATCTGGAATGGTCGTTCCCGACCGCCACCCACTCGGCCGACGCCCTCCTGTGGGCGCAGTATCGCTCGGGGGAGTATTGGGACGCGCACAAGGTGGCCAAGCGGGCGCGCCCGGACGCGTCCGAAGCCCCCGCCCGCGCCCTGGCGCTGAAGGAAAAGCCCGTCGAGCTTGCCTGGCGCACGGTGCGCGACGCGATCGCCGACCTGCCCGATCCGGAGTTCGAACCCGAGGCCGCGGCCAAGATCGCCTATCACCGCTTCCAGCCTGGCGCCCGCGCCTATCCCGGCCATACCGGCAGCCCGCTCGACGAGCCCGCCAAGACCCTGAAGGCCGGCGTGCACGGCGTGCCGGGCGGCGAGAACATGCTGGCCCGGCCCGACGGTTCGGTGCGCTACTTCTCGGTGCGCGAGAGCGCGCGCCTGCAGACATTCCCGGATAGCTTCATCTTCCACGGGGCCTGGAGCGAGGTGATGCGTCAGCTCGGCAACGCCGTGCCGGTTCGCCTCGCGGAGGTGATTGGCAAGGACGTCGCGCGGAAGTTACGCTACGCGGCGTGAGCAAGCCCACGTCCCTCGACCAGGAAATCGCCGGCCTGCGCGACCGCGTCGCCGCGCTGACCGCCCTCGCCGACAGCGCGCCGTTTTCGCCAACGGCGCGCCGCAAGGTCGATCACGAACTGAGGATCGTCATCGAGACGCTGGAAGCGGCGCTGCGGCGGCTGGATCCGATCGCCATGCCGCGCGCGATCTTCGATCCCAGCAACCCCAAGGTCATCGGCCGCTTCACGGCGCTGGCCCTGGTGGCGCAGGACCGCGTCCCCTTGAACGCCGTGGGGCAGTTCTACGGATCGGGCGTCTACGCGATCTATTACCGAGGCCCCTACCCGCTGTACGGGCCGATCTCCGGCGCCGAAACGCCGATCTATGTCGGCCAGGCCGCGCCCAGCAACCAGGGCGCGCACACCGCGCGGGATCAAGGCCCTCGGCTGGCGGTGCGCCTGAACGAGCATCGCAAGAACATCGCCAAGGCGACGAGCACCCTGGATGTCGCGGACTTCGACGCCCGGTATCTGGTCGTTCAGTCCGGTTGGGAAACGGCGGCGGAAGACTACCTCATCCACCTCTTCAAGCCGATCTGGAACAACGAGACGAACCTGCTCTACGGCCTGGGCAAGCATGGCGACAGCGCCACCACGCGCGCTAACAAACGCTCCCCCTGGGACACGCTGCATCCAGGTCGCGCCTGGGCGGCGAACTCGGCCGAGGACGCGCGGCCTGTCGAACAGATCATCACGGATGTCACCGCCCACTTCGCCCGGCACGCGCCTTATCGCGAACGCGCGACGCTTCTCGATGATTTCTTCGCGGAGCTGAGGCAGGGCTGATCGCCGCCTTACGGCCTCACCCGAATGGCGGCTTCATCCGGTAGAAGCGCGCTTCGCCCAGCAGGTCGTGGACGCGGCGGATGCGGAAGGCCTCGGGGCGGGCCGTCGCCAGGGCCAGTTCGGCGGAGGTCAGGCCGAACGGGGCGAACTCGCCGGCCAGGGTGGTCTTGACCACGATCAGGCGGGGCGTCTCGTCGAGGCCAAAGCCGAGGACATCGTAGCCGGCGGGGTCTTCGGCCCCCGTGGGGCGGATCCGCGCGGCGAGGTCGGGACGGCCGCGATCCGAGAGCCGGCGAGCCTCGTGGGCGATGACGCTGGCGATCCCCAGGCCGCGCAGGAAGCGGTCGTCGGCCGCGCGGGCGCCCATATCGAAGCGCTGGATCAGCCGGACCAGACGGTCGGTCATCGCCATCGGCCGGGGCGGCGGGGTCTCGATTAGCGGGATGGCCGGCGGGGCGACGAACAGCGCGGCCGGGCGCACGGCGGCGGTCAAGAGGGCCGGCTTGGCGGCCAACTGGTCCTCGACCGCCTCCAGAAGCGGTTCGTCATAGCTCCAGCGCGGCGGCTGATCCTTGAGGATGGGTAGGCCGACCAGCGACAGCACCGCCGAGATCTCGCCCTGCTTCCAGGCGATCGGCGCGTCGGACTTGCCCGTGACGAACCGAACCGTGCGGCCATGCGCGGCGCGATCGACCGGCTTGCCGGCAAGCGTCCGTTCCAGCTGGGCCATGTAGTCGCCCACCACCACGGCGAGGTCCGCCCCCGTCCATTCCCGTCCGACCGATTCCCCCGTCATCGGACGATGATGGGCCAAGCCCGGCGCGCGCGCCACAAGCTTGAGCGGTAGGCCGGGCGGGCGCTATCGTCCGGCGGCGGCGCTGTTGCCGGCGGCGGCCATCGGCGCCTCCTGCACCGGCATCTGGTCGCTTTGCAGGCCCGCCAGCTCCATCGCCCGCTTCACCGTGGTGATCGGCGGATCCCCGGCCGCCTTGAAGGTGAGGGTCGCCTCCAGGGCCGGGTTCTCGCCGAGATTGGCGAAGCCGCCGGGACGCTGGGCGTTGAAGGTGACGCCATAGGTCTTGCCCGCCAGCACGCGACACAGAAGCACGAAGGTCTTCTGGTCATTCAGCAGCCGGGGCGTCCTCACGCAGTCCATCGGCTCGGCGCCCGCCGCCGGGGCGTAGTTCCAGGACGACGGCGACATCTGCTGGTCGAAGGCGACCTTCAGGATCAGCACGCCCGGCGCGACGGTCTGGTCCTGGGCCGGATAGGTCGAGACCAGCTTGGGCGGCTGGGTGGGCGGCAGGATCAGCACCGGCGAGACCGGGTTCGACGCGGTCTGGGCCTGGGCCAGCGGGGCGCCGATCAGGGCGGCGAGCACGATCAGCGGCGAAACGGGGCGAGCGAGCGACATGATTCCAGACTGACGCGCGAGCGCGGCCTTCTCAAGGCGCCGTGGGAGGCCTACATCGCCTTCATGACCGACAAGACCGACGCCCCCGCTCACGAACCCACCGGCGAGACCCCGATGCAGCGCGCCCTGCGCCTGAAGAAGGCCGCCCAGGGCAAGCACGGCCACGGGGCCAAGGCCTCGACCGGCAAGGTCGAGCGGGCCAGCGCCGCCGCGCCGACCGGCAAGTCGAAGCCCTGGATGACGCGGTGACGATTGATCCGCCCCGCCCGCCGGGAACGCCTTAGCTCGGCTTGCGGAATTTCAGGATGAACTGATCGGTCTTTCCGCGAATCGCCGGGTCGAAGACGCTGGCCGTATGCGGATCGGTCGCGTTGGCCAGCAGCGGGCTCTGGGCCTCGAGCTTGAAGCCGGCGGCCTCCACTTCCTTTTTCACGGCCTCGACGTCGATGCGATGCAGCGTGTCCGGCGCGGCCAGGCCCGAGCCGGCCGCGGCGGCGTGGTCGACGACCAGGAAGACGCCGCCGGGCTTCAGCGACTTGAAGATCTCCGCGTCGACCTTGGCGGCCGTGTCCGCCGGGAAGGGCTTCAGGTGCATGTCGTGATAGTTCTGCACGGTGATCACGACATCGAGGTTGTCGGGCAGATCGAGACCGACCATCGGGCCGTTCAGCGCCTTGGCGTTGGGCAGGGCCGCGACCGTGCTGGCCTGATCCTCGCCGTACTTGGCCTTGAACTTGATGAACTCGGCCGGCTGATAGGCGTAGACCGTCCCCTTGGGCCCGACCGCGCCGGACAGGATGCGGGTGAAATAGCCGCCGCCCATGATGAAGTCGACGACGGTGTCGCCGGTCTTCACCCCGGCCAGGGCCAGGACCTCGCCCGGGTGACGGGCGGCGTCGCGCGCCGACTGCTCGGCCGGACGCGACGGATCGGCCACGGCCTTGGCGATGTTGGCCGGAACCTGAGCGAACGCGGCTCCGCCGGCGCCGAGCGCCAGAACCGCGAGAACGGAAACGACATATTTGCGAGCCATGGCGCGCCTCCCTTTTTGTCGCGCCTGTCGTAGCAGGCCCTTGGCGACGGTCGAACGACGTTCTCGTGAGTTTCGGCGAGCATTCGTCGAAACCGACCCTTTCCTCGCGCCCAGCCGCCCCGCATGATCGCCGGCAACGAAAGAACGGTCGGGAGGCTTGGGATGAAGTGGGTCCTGCGAGGGATCGGCGCGCTGGTCGCGCTCGTCGTCTTGGCGGCGGTGTCGCTGATCGTCATCGATCGCCTGAGCCTGCCCAAGGCCCCCGACCGCCAGACGCTTCTCGACCGGGCCAAGGCCTATGACGTCCATGTCCGCCGCGACGACTGGGGCGTGCCGCACATACTGGGCAAGACCGACGCCGACGCGGCTTTCGGCCTCGGCTACGCCCAGAGCGAGGACGACTTCGGCACCCTGCAGGACGTCGTGCTGGCCACGCGCGGCGTGCTGGCGCGCGACAAGGGCAAGGACGCCGCGCCGACCGACTACGTCACCGCCCTGCTGGACGTCTGGCCGACGACCAACGCCCATTACGGCGACCTGCCCGCCCCGCTGCGCAAGGTGATGGAGGCCTATGCCGACGGCGTGAACGTCTATGCCGCCCAGCACCCGGACAAGGTCAAGGCGGGCCTGCTGCCGCTGACCGGCCGAGACATCGAGGCCGGCTTCGTCTTCAAGCAGCCGTTCTTCTACGGCCTGGACGGCGAGCTGAAGCGCCTGACGACGCCCGGGGCTCCGCCGCCGCCGGCCAAGGGCTCCAACGGCTTGGCGACCGCGCCCTCGCGGAGCGCCGACGGCGCCACGCGGCTGCTGGTCAATTCGCACCAGCCCTATACCGGCCCCGTGGCCTGGTACGAGGCGGTGGTCGAGAGCGGCGAAGGCTGGCACGTGGCCGGCGGCTTCTTCCCCGGCTCGCCGTTCATGCTGCACGGCCACAACGCCGACCTGGGCTGGGCCAACACGGTGTCCAAGCCCGACCTGGTCGACATCTATCGCCTGACCATCAACCCGGCGAACAAGAACCAGTACCGCCTCGACGGCCAGTGGAAGGACTTCGACAGGCGCTACGTGACCCTGCGCGTGAAGCTGTTCGGCCCGATCGTCCTGCCCGTCAGGAAGGCGGTGTTGCGCTCGGTCCACGGGCCGGTTCTGGAAACCGATCACGGCGTCTTCGCCATTCGCTACGCCGGCATGGGCGAGTGGCGCCAGCCGGTTCAGTATTGGCGGCTGAACCATGCTCGCGACATGGCCGAATGGCGCGCCGCCATCGCCACCCACGCCATTCCCAGCCTCAACTACGTCTATGCGGACAAGGCCGGAAACATCGGCTTCGTGCATAACGGCCAGTACCCGAACCGCGCGGTCCAGGCCGACTGGTCGGGGATCCTGCCGGGCGACCGCTCGGACCTGATCTGGCAAGGCTATCTGCCGGTCGAGAAGACGCCGCAACTGTGGAATCCGAAGTCGGGCCTGGTCTTCAACTCCAACAACACTCCGTTCCGCGCCAGCGAGGACGCCGACAACCTGAAGCCGGCCGACTTTCCCGCCACGATGGGCCTGCAGACCAACATGACCAACCGGGCCTGGCGGGCGCTGGAGACCTTCGGGACCGACCACGCGATCACCGACGCCAGTTTCCGGGCGCACAAGTTCGACATCGCGTTCAGCGACCGCTCCAGCGTCATGGACATGGTCCGCGAGGTCACGGCGATCGATCCGAAGGGCGACGCCGATCTCGCCCAGGCCCAGAAGATCCTGCGGGCCTGGGACAAGAAAGCCGACGTCCACGACCGCGGCGCGGCCCTGGCGGCGCTCATGAGCCAGCCAGTGCTGTTCGCCCGCTCCAACGGCGACAAGGGCCCGGCCCCGATCGACAGCCTGCGCGCGGCGATCAAGCAGTTGAAGACGCACTTCGGCCGCCTCGATCCCGAATGGGGCGAGGTCAACCGCATCCGGCGCGGGGCCGTGAACCTGCCGATCGACGGCGCCGCCGACACCTATCGCTCGGTCTGGGGGCGCCCCGAAAAGGACGGCACGACCACGGCCGAGGGCGGCGACACCTTCATCATGTTCGTCACCTGGGACAGGGCCGGCCAGCTCCACTCCGAAAGCATCCACCAGTTCGGCTCGGCCACCCTGGACGCCAAGTCCCCGCACTACGCCGACCAGACGCCGCTGTTCGTCGCGATGAAGACCAAGCCGGTCTGGTTCACCGAGGACCAGTTGAAGGGGCACATTAAGGCCAACTACCGACCGGGGCGCTGAGCCCGTCTCATTCAGGTGGCGTTCAGGCCAGGCGCGTTTTGCTTGGCCTCGACGCCATTCTGGTGGGGAACGCGACGACGCGGAAGATCCTGGTTTCGGCCGCGCCGAGGCTCGGGATCGAACCGCTCTTTCGAGCGCTTCGTCGCGCGAAGTAGGAGAGCAAGACCATGCGCAAGACCCTTGCCCTGATCGCCTGCGCGACGCTGACCGCCCTGGGCGCGGCCACCGCCGTTTCGGCGCAGGATCGCTATGAGTACCGGGATGATCCCCGTTGGGAGCGCCGAGACGACCGACGCGACGACCGCTGGGGTGGAGACCGCTGGGGCGGTGGGCCCGATCTCGTGCTGTTCGAGCACCGCGATTTCGGCGGCGAGGCCCGTCCGATCCGCGGCGACATTCCCGACCTCGTGCGCCTGGGCTTCAACGACCGCGTCTCGTCGTTCAAGATCTTCCGAGGCGAGTGGGAAATGTGCGAGCACGCCTACTTCCAGGGCCGCTGCTGGCGCTACAGCTACGAC
This sequence comes from Caulobacter vibrioides OR37, assembly GCF_000372645.1. Lineage (GTDB taxonomy): Bacteria > Pseudomonadota > Alphaproteobacteria > Caulobacterales > Caulobacteraceae > Caulobacter > Caulobacter vibrioides_E. The sequence continues at coordinate 19,634 of NZ_APMP01000036.1, forward strand.
ATGCCCGTGCTGCCCAACAAGCAGAACGATCGCTATAGCTCGGTTCGCCGGATCCGATAGCGCCAAGGGTTTTCAGGCCACGAAAACGCGCCGGCGTTCTTGAAGCTCGGCGCGGCCCATGGCTAAGGTCCGGCCATTGAGTTGGAGCTATATCACCATGCGCAAGATCGTCGTCCTGGCCGCCGCCGCCGCCGCCCTGCTGGTTTCGGCCTGCAACACCGTTGAAGGCATGGGTCGCGACGTGTCGTCCGCCGGCAAGGCCGTCAGCGGCGCCGCCCGCGACGCCAAGCACTAAACGCGTTAGGCGTCTTCCTCGCGTGAGGTTTCCGCGCCGATCGCCCGCTTTTCGTGCGGCGCGACGGCGGCGTCGGTCGCATGACGCACCTCATGCTCGGCCTTCGAAGCGCCCCTCCGTTCCGGAGCGGGCGCTTTCGAGGGGCCTCCCGGGGTCGATCGCGTCTCGGCCATGGCCAACCTCCTGCTTCTTTCCGATCAACGTCGCCGTTTTCACGGGGTTCCTTGACGGAAGACGGCTTGGTCAAAAGTTCTCAAGCTCATGCGTCAGTATTACCATTGACCAAAGCTTGTATCAGCGGCCATCGAACAAGGGTCTTCCTGTATTGCCCGAGATCATTCGTTCGAAATCCGCTCGGGACACTTTGGCGCGTCAGGACAAATCGTCGCCGTGCGACGGCGCGTCGCCCTTTTCTCGCCGCGCCCTAAGGCGCATATGAACCTCATGTCCGAGCCCGCCCCCGCGTCCCCCATGCTCACCGGCCTCAAACGGGGCCTGCTGCACCGTTGCCCCAACTGCGGCCGGGGGCGGCTGTACATGCGCTATCTGAAGGTCGATCCGGAGTGCGAGGCCTGCGGCCACCACTTGGGCGAATATCCGGCCGATGACGGCCCGGCCTATTTCACCATCCTGCTGGTCGGCCACCTGTTCGTGGCCCCGCTGCTGTTCCTGCCTTGGATCTGGCAGGCCTCGCCGTTCATCGTCGCGCCGGTGACCTTGATCCCCTTGGCCGCCCTGACCCTGCTGCTGCTGCCCCGGGTCAAGGGCGGAGTGATCGGCGCTTTGTGGGCCATCCGCATGAAAAAGGCCGAGGACGCCCCCAGCTGACGGGAACCAAACGGCGCGGAACCGACGCGTCCGTCCACGTATTCCGAAGGCCAGACCCCAGCGTCGCCGTGGTGGCGGACGCGGGCTCGAGGGACCTTTCGGACTATGCTCGGCACGATCCTCATCATCATCCTGATCCTGGCTCTGGTCGGCGCTCTGCCCACGTGGGGCCACAGCCGTTCGTGGGGCTATTACCCCAGCGGCGGCTTGGGCCTGATCCTGGTGATCATCATCGTTCTGGTGCTGCTGGGACGGATCTAAGATCCGAAACGGGGCGGGTGTCGCGGCCGCTTTCCACGCCCGCGCTTGCCCCATGACGGCGTTCGCCTAAAGTCCCCTCCTGGGAGAGGGAGGGGACCATACATGACGGCGAACGCCGACATCGCGCCTGGACGGCTTTCGCCGTGGGCGCGGGCCAAGGCTATCCTGGGCGGGTCGGCCGGTAATCTGGTCGAGTGGTACGACTGGTTCGCCTACGCGGCCTTCACCCTCTATTTCGCCCCCGCCTTCTTCCCCAAGGGCGACCAGACCGTGCAGCTGCTGCAGGCGGCGGCGGTGTTCTTTCTGGGCTTCGTGGCGCGGCCGATCGGGGCCTGGCTGATGGGCCTCTATGCCGATCGCGCCGGCCGTCGCGCGGCCTTATCCGCCTCGGTGGCCCTGATGTGCGGCGGCGCGCTGATCATCGCGGTCACGCCGGACTACAAGACCATCGGCCTTTGGGCGCCGGCCATTTTGCTGGTGGCGCGCGTGCTGCAAGGCCTCTCCGTCGGCGGCGAATACGGCGCCAGCGCCACCTATATGAGCGAGATGGCCGGCAAGGCCCGTCGCGGCTTCTGGTCCAGCTTCCAATACGTGACCCTAATCGCCGGGCAGCTGATCGCCCTGGGCGTGCTCATCACGCTTCAGCGCACCGTCGGCGAGGCCGAGCTGAAGGCCTGGGCCTGGCGCATCCCATTCCTGATCGGGGCGCTGCTGGCGGTCATCGTCTTCTGGATCCGCCGGGGCCTGGACGAGAGCATCGCCTTCAAGCCGTCGTCCAGCCAGGAGAGCCTGTCGAAGACGCAGGTGACCGCCGCGGGCGTCCTGCTGCTGCTGACGGTGATCGCCGGCGTGCTGGGCGTCACCAGTGGCCCGCTGGCCAAGCCTGGCCAGTATCTGGGCGCGTTGTTCCTGGTGCTGTTCTTCGCGACGCTGATCGCGCCGTTGATCCGCCGCCATCCCCGCGAGAGCCTGCTGATCATGGGCCTGACGGCCGGCGGATCGCTGACCTTCTATGTCTACACCACCTACATGCAGAAGTTCCTGGTCAACACGGCCGGTTTCCACAAGGGCCAGGCCTCGGAGATCAGCGCGCTCAGCCTGGTGGGCTTCATGCTGTTCCAGCCCCTGGCCGGTTGGCTGTCGGACGTGGTCGGCCGCAAGCCGATGCTGATCGTGGCCTTCGCGGGCGGCGCCTTGAGCATCTGGCCGATCATGACCGGCATCAGCCAGGCTGGCTCGGTGACCACGGCCCTGGCGCTGATCCTGGCCGGGGTGGCGATCCAATCCTGCTACACCGCGATCAGCGCGGTGGTGAAGGCCGAGCTGTTTCCCGCCGAGGTTCGGGCCCTGGGCGTGGCCCTGCCCTACGCCCTGGCCAATGTCCTTTTCGGCGGCACCGCCGAAATGGTCGCCCTGGCCTTCAAGCACGAAAAGATGGAGAGCGCCTTCTATCTCTATGTCGCCGGCGTCATGGCCGTGGGCCTCGTCTGCGCGATCCTGCTGAAGGACACGGCGCGCCACAGCCTGATCGCCGAAGACTAACGGCGACGCCCGCCGCACCCGTTTTCCGACTCTTGGTATCCGTCTAGATGTCACCCATGCCGTTGCTCGATATCTTCGCCGTCCTGGTCTTCGCGCTCTGCTCGGTCCTGTACGAGCCGGCCCTGCGCCGTCTGGGCGAGGGGCGCGGCGCGCTGAATACGGACATGACGGTGATCCGCCGCCGGTGGATGCAGGAGATGTCGGTGCGCGAAGTCGCGCTGCTGGACGGCCAGTTGCTGGGCCATGCGATCAATTCCGCCAGCTTCTTCGCCTCGTCCAACCTCATCCTGATCGCGGCCACGGCCGGCGCCCTGTTCGGCGGGGACAAGTCGCTGCACAGCATCGAGGGCCTGCGGGTCCTGGCCAAGACCACGCCCGTGATGTTCCAGATCAAGCTGGGTCTGGTCCTCGTGGCCCTGGCGCGGGGGCTGCTCGACTTCATCTGGGCCATCCGGCAGATGAACTACTGCCTGGCGGCGATCGGCGCGGCGCCGTCGTGGGCGCCCAAGGCGGTGCTGGCCGAATACGCCGAGGCCGCCGGCGGCATCCTCAACCCCGCGCTGTCGGCCTTCAACGCCGGCGTCCGCGCCTATTATTTCGCCCTGGCGGCGGCGGTCTGGCTGCTGGGCCCGCTGCCCTTCCTGGCCGCAACGCTCGGCGCGATGAGCCTGCTGCTCTGGCGCCAGCGCCGCAGCCGCGCGTCCGACGCGGTGCGCAAGGTCCGTGAAATCCTGGAGCGTCAGCCGGTGACGCACGGCCCGCACTTCGCGCGCTCGCCCAACGCACCGCCCGAAGAGCGGATTTAACCGGTCTTGGAAGCTTGGCCTGGGGAACACCGGGCCCGGCGCGACGTTATCCTCGGCGCGAAAGCCATCCCCAGATGCAATAAGCCCCGCCGGTGACTCGGTCTCCGGCGGGGCTAATGGGAAGTCTTGTGGGTAGACAAGAACGTCATACCTTAACTGGTGGACTGACGCAACGGGGTCACACTCAGATTCCCATATTAGATCTTGAATTTGGGTTGCAACTTCCGCTACCCCACGCCCTCGCCCCACAATCCGGGCCCGAAGCCGAAATATCAGGCGCGCGCTCCCTCCGAAATGGCGCAAAATTCGGATATTTTTTAGTCTCCAAAGTTCTGTATGGATAAAATTTTCCCAATTTTAGTTTTCATTTTTCAAATGAACACCTTCTAAGACCACGCCATTACAATAATTTCCAACACAAACCCCCTCCATTACGCGCTATCCCTCATTGTGCTCGACAGCACTTGGCGAAGATTCTCCGAACGAGCGAACGAGGCCGCGAGCCCCGCGCTCCGCGTGGCGCATCTCGACGGTCGCGCTCCCGTCATGCGCGAACAGTCGAGAGCGGTTTTTCGGCGCGACAACTCGTTATAGGTTCGCGCGACCTCGCAAAGCCGATCCGAGACCGTAGTTCGAATGAAATCCCAACTCCTGGCGCTATGGCGACGGCTGCCGGCGCCGGCGCGTCGAGCGGCCCACCTGACCGCGGCCGCGCCCGGCCTCGCGGCCAGAACCTGCGCCGAGGCCCTGAGCGAGGCCCGCATCCATTGGCGCGTCCGACGGCGCGACTTGGCGCCGGCCCCGCCCGTCACCGTGGTCGGGTTCCATGGCGCCGTGCACGGCCTGGGCGAGGGCGCCCGGATGCTGGCGCGGGGCTTCGCCGACGCCGGCCTGGCGACGCGCGCGGTGGACCTGTCGGCCGACGTCGGTTTTCCCGTGACCCTGGAGGCCCGCTTTCCGCCCCCTTCGGCCGACGAAAAGGGCGTGCTGATCTCGCACATCAACCCGCCGGAACTGATGCGCTGGGTGCGGGCGACCCAAGGCCGACCGCTGCGAGGGCGACGCCACATCGGCTACTGGGCCTGGGAGCTGGAGGATGCGCCGATCGACTGGATCCCGGCTTTCGACCTGGTCGACGAGGTCTGGGCGCCCTCGGCCTTCGCCGCCGACGCCCTTCGCAAGATCGCCCCGCCTCGGGTGAAGGTCTCGCCGGCGCCCTACCCTCTTTATCTGAATCCCCGGCCCGCCGCCGACCGGGCGCGTTTTGACCTGCCCGAGGATCGCGTCGTGGCGCTGATGGCCTTCGACCTGCGCTCGACCGACCAGCGCAAGAACCCCTACGCTGGCCTGCGCGCCTTCCGGGCCGCCCAGGCCGCCTCTGGCGCGCCCGCCCTGCTGGTCTGCAAGGTGGTCGGCGCGGATCTCCACCCCCAGACCATGGCGGCGCTGGAGGCGCTGGTCGCGGGCGATCCGACGATCCGGCTGATGACCGACAGCCTGTCGGCCGAGGACATGGCGCGCCTGACCGCGAGCGCCGACATCGTGCTGTCCCTGCACCGCTCCGAAGGCTATGGCCTGCTGCTGGCCGAGGCGATCTGGCTGGGCAAGCCGACCCTGGCCACCGGCTGGTCGTCGAACGTCGAGTTCATGGACCCCGCGTCGAGCCAGTTGGTCGATTACGCCCTGATCCCGGTCGATGGCGACGGCGCCATCTACCGCGCGGGACGCTGGGCCGCCGCCGACGAAGACGACGCGGCCAGGAAGCTGACGCGGATGCTCTCGGACGACGCGTGGCGCGCCGCGCTGGCCGCCGCGACCACGCGCAACGGCCACGTCTCGTTCAACCGACAGGCATGGCTGTCGATGACCCGCGCCCTCCTGCCGATCAGCTGAGGCTCAGCCTTTCGGCGAGGTGCGAACCGGCGCGTCGTCGCTCAGGGCCGGCAGGTCGTTGATCGACGGCGGCGGCGTGACCTTGTCGGCGGCGATCGGCTTGCTCGGCAACTCGCTGGACGGCGGACGGATCGGGGTGGTGTCGCCGGCTTTCGGCTTCTTGGGCTCCATCGGCAAGGACACATGGTCCAGCGTCTGGACGATCAGGTCCGTGGGCAGCACGCCCTTGTAGCGAACCTTCTTGAAGTTGCGGGTGGGATCGTAGGGCTGGACGCCCGGCGCCAGGTTGCCGACTTCCAGCGTGCCCACTTGCGACAGCAGCTGGACCCGGCCGACATATTCGTTGGCGCGCCCCCGGACGAAGTTCAGCTGGGCGTTCTGCAGTTCGGCCTGGGCGTTCAGCACCTCGATCGTGCTGCGCAGGGCGAAGCGCTCTTCCTCGCGGACGCCGTAGAAGGCGACCGTGTCGGCCTTCATCTCGTCCTCGATCGTGCTCAGCGTGCGACGCGCCGCGACCAGCTGGTCCCAGTACTGCGAGATGCCGAGAACCATGTTGCGGCGCGCGTCGTCGATCAGCAGCTTGTCGCGATTGTTTTCCTCGATCGACTGGCGGATCGCGGAGTTGATCTGCCCGCCGGTGAACAGCGGCTGGCTGAGCGTGATGCTGGCCGTGAAGGTGTCGGTGCGGTTGAACTGCTTGGCGCTGTAGCCGAGGTAGGGCGCGTTGCGATAGTCGGCGCGCGCCGAGACCGAGAACAGGCGCTGGGCCCGCGCCTCGGCGACCCCCAGGCGGGACGACTGCTCGGTGAACAGCGCCGCCAGCAGCGTCGGGTTGGATTTCTCGCCCTCGTTGAACGCCTCGTCCAGGGTCGTCGGCAGGCCGTCGATATCGGGCTCGGGCTCGAGGTTGTCGGGCATATGCCCCACCAGCGAGGCATAGTTAGCCAGGGTGACGTTCAGCTGGGCCCGGGCGTTGGCGACCTGAGTGCTGGCGGCCGCCAGACGCGCCTTGGCCTGCTGCACGTCGGTCAGGGTGACCTGACGCACGCTATAGCGGTCCTCGGTGTCCTGCAGTTGCTTGCGCAGCCACGCCTCGCCGCCTTCGCTGATCCGCAGGACCTCACGGTCGCGGCGCACGGAAACATAGGCGTTCGTGACCCGAACCAGCAGGTCCATCTCGATCCGGCGCAGATTCTCGCGCGAGGCCTTGATCTGAGCCTCGATGCCGGCCAGCCGCGCGGCGTAGCGACCGTTCGTGTAGAGGGCCTGGCTCAGCGAAAGTTGGTTCGACTGGCTGGTCGCGTGCTCGCCCCGGACGACGCCCGTGAACTGGTTCGTGGTCGGATAGCCCTTGGTGTTGTTGTAGTCCTCCGACACCGTGGCGCTGGCCTGGGGCCCATAGGCCGCACGAGCCTGGGTGTAGTTCTCGTCCAGGGCCCGCATCGCGGCGCGCTGCGCCTGGATGTTGGGGTTGCTCTGATAGGCGATGGTGATCGCGTCGGCGAGGGTCTCCGCGCGCGCGTGTCCGGCGTGGCCGCACGCCGTCATGGCTGCCGCCACGGCGATCACGGACGTCCGGATGGACAAGTTTTTCAACGGCACTCGCATATCCCAGACTTGAACGGCCCCCGCCGTCAGGCGGCTTCAACCGAACTTTTGTGGCTTAATCAAGAAGACGGCGCACCGTCTCCTCCCATGTGACATTCTTGTCGCGCCAGAGCTTACGCGCCGCGCCGCCCAGCGCGGTCGCGCGCGCCCTGTCGGCGGTCAAACGATCCAGCGCGTCCGCCAGGGCGCGCGGCGTCGGTTCGGCGACCGCGCCGGTGTCCTCGCTGACGATCTCCAGCAGCCCGCCGCTGTCGGTGACCGTCAGCATCGGCTTGGCCGCGGCGAAGGCTTCCATGGTCACATAACCCACGCTGTCCTCGTCGAACGGCAGGTAGGCGCAGGCCAGGGCGCCATTGACCCAGCGGGCGATGTCGGCGCGCGGATGGAAGCCGAACCGAAGCTCGACCCGGTCCTTCAGGTCCAGATCCTCGACCAGCTTGCGCAGGCGGTCGGCATAGGCCTCGTTCTCCGGCGGGCCGGCGATGAGCAGACGCGGTCCCTTGGGCAGCAGCGCCAAGGCCTCGATCAGCAGATGTTGGCGCTTGCCCGCCGCCACACGGCCGCCCGCGAAGACATAGTCGCCATAGTCGCCCCCCGTGAACAGCTCGCCATCGTTCAGCGGCGGATACAGCACCTCGCCCGAGACGCCGTTGAACCTCATCAGACGGTTCTGGGTGACCGGCGAGTTGCAGAAGATCCTGCGGCACTCCGCGAAGCACGCATTGTCGGCCGCCCGGATGGCCGCCTTCACCGCGCGCCCGGTCTCGTCGAAATCCAGGTGGCTCTGGCCCGCTTCGGAAAGATCGTAGGCCTGGCGGAACTGGTGCAGCAGCCACAGAACCTTCTGGGGGTGCGGGATCAGGTAGGCGGGGAACTTCAGGCCGATCACGCGATCGACATTGTAAAGCCTCATGCCCTTGGAGATCAGCATCTCCTCGATCAGGCGCTCGGCCGGTTCCCAGGTGAAGGGAACGCGCACCAGCTCGGACTGCACGCCGGGCGTGGCGTTCAGGCGGCGGACCAGATGGTCGGCCAGTTCCTCGGCCCCGCCCCGCTGGAACGGAGCGGCGTTGTTGACGACCAACACCTTCATGAGGTCAGGCGCTCCACGACGGTGCTCCAGTCGATCTTCAGTTCGGCCAGGCGATTCAGCGACGCGGTCCCCATCTTGGCCACGCCCTGCTTGTCGGCGTGGAGGCGGTCGAACTGCTCGGCCAGGGCGCGCGGATCGGGTTCGCTGATCAGGCCGTTGCGGCCGTGCTCGACCAGCTCCAGCACCCCGCCGCTATCGGTGGTGGTGATGATCGGCTTGCGGGCGTGAGCGCCCTCCAGCGACGGATAGCCGTAGCTGTCCTCGTCCTTGGGCAGGTAGGCGACGGCCAGGGCCCCCTTCAGCATCTCGGCCTTCTCGTCCTCGGTGATCCAGCGATCCTCGAAGATCACGCGGTCGCGCAGGCCCAGGTCCTGGACCCGCTGGATCAGCTGGCGGCCATACTCGGCGCTGGAGGCCGTGCCGGCCAGGCGCAGCTTCACGCCGGTCTTCACGTACTGCATCGCCTCGATCATCAGGGCCTGACGCTTGTGCGGCTCCAGGCGCGAGATCGCGACGATCTCATCGCCATAGCCCGTGTGGCTGAAGCGCTCGGGCTGGTAGATCGGCGGGTACAGCGGGGTGGCGTCGATGTTGTTGTAGGTCTTCAGGCGGTCGGCCACCACGCGCGAGTTGGTGAACACCGCCTTGGCCTCGTTGATCGCCTGGGTGTCCAGGGTTCGCAGATTGTCGCGGATGGCGCGGGTCTCGGGCGTGTCCGGCATCCCGCGATAGGGCGTGTCCCAGAGGTCATAGAAGATCCGGATGTGGTGGATGAACCACAACACCTTGTGCGGATGGTCCACGACATAGGCCGGCGGACGGAAGCAGATGACCCGATCGCACCACTGGGTCAGGTCCATCATCCGCCAGGCGGCGATCTGATGAAGAATCTCGTTCGGATCGTCGACGAACGGCAGATAGAAGCGTTCGACCTCATGGCCCGCCTCGACGAGCTTCTCCTCGAGCCACTCGACGATGAAGCGCGCCCCGCCGTTAATGAACGGCACGATCGAGGACAGGAGGACGATACGCATCGGCTAGACCAGCACCTGGTCGAGCGCGGCGACGACGCGGTCGATGTCGGCTTCGGTGAGGCCCGCGTGGGTCGGCAGGTTCAGGCCGTCCGCGCCGCAGGCCTCGGCCTGGGCCAGGTCGCCCGTCGCGAGGTGGGCGTAGGGCGGCATGACGTGCATCGGATAGAAGACCGGCCGGCTCTCGATACCCAGGGCGTCCAGATCCTTGATCACCTGATCGCGCGAGGTCGACAGGCCCTCGCCCAGACGCACGGTGTACATCCAGAACACGTGACGGCCGGTCGGCGCGACATAGGGCTTGATCACCCGGTTGCCCAGGCGCGACAGCTTCTCGTCGTACCAAGCCACCACCCGCTCGCGAGCGTCCAGGTGTTCGTCGACGCGCTCCAGCTGCGCCAGGCCGATCGCGGCCTGGATGTTAGTCATGCGGTAGTTATAGCCGACGACCGGGAACCAGTAGCGGCGGTCCAGGTCCATGCCCTGGCCGCGCAGCAGACGCATCTTGGTCGCCAGCGCGTCGTCGTCCGTGGTGATCATCCCGCCCTCGCCGGTGGTGATGATCTTGTTGCCGAAGAAGCTGAAGGTCGCGCAGGTTCCGAGCGCGCCCGACTTCTTGCCCTTGTAGGTCGCGCCGACCGCCTCGGCCGCGTCCTCGATCACCAGCAGGTTATGCTTCTTGGCGACCTCGAGGATCGGGTCCATGTCGCAGATCTGGCCATAGAGGTGCACCGGCATGATCGCCTTGGTGCGCGGCGTGATCAGGGCCTCCAGCTTGGCCGGGTTGAGATTGAAGGTGCGCGGATCATTGTCGATCAGCACCGGCGTCGCGCCGCAGTAGGTCACCGCGTTGGCCGAGGCGATATAGGTCAGGCTGGGCACGATCACCTCGTCGCCCGGACCGATGTCCAGCGCGACCAGGGCCAGGTGCAGGGCCGTGGTGCCGTTGTTGCAGGCGATGGCGTGCTTGACGCCGCAATAGGCGGCGAACGCCTTCTCGAACTCGGAGATGAACCGGCCGACCGAGGAAATCCAGGTCGTGTCCATGCACTCCAGGACGTACTCGCGTTCCTTGCCGTCCAGCCGCGGGGCGGCGACGGAAATCCTGGGCAGGGTGTTGGCCGGGCTGCTCATCGCCGGTCTCCTTTGATCTTGGCCGGAACGCCGATCGCCAGAACGCCGTCCGGGAGGTCGCGCGCCACGACGCCGCCGGCCCCGACGATCGTATCCGTTCCGATGCTCACGCCAGGGATCGCCCGCGCGCCGACGCCGAGGAAGGCGCGCTCTCCCATGGTCACGGTCCCCGCCAAGGCCGAGGCCGGCCCCAGGTGGCAGGCCGCGCCCAGCACGCAGTCGTGGTCCACGACCGCGCCGGTATTGACGATGGCCAGGTCGCCGACGCGGCTGTCGGCGTTGATCGCGACGCCGGCCATGATGGCGACGCCCTCGCCGATCGTCGCGGTCGGCGAGATCACGGCCGACGGGTGGATGGCGTTGACCAGCGAAAAGCCCATGTCGCGCCCCTTGCGGCCCAGAACCTGGCGCAGGCGGTTGTCGCCGATGGCCACGAAGAGCTTCGAAAGCCCCCGCCCCTTCAGCTCGGCCAGCTTCGCATCGTCGCCGACGACCGGAACCCCCAACACGGCGCGCGGCGTCGGATCGGCGTCGACGATCGCCGCCACGGTCTGGCCCGAGGCCCGCAGGCTCTCGATGACCACCTTGGCGTGACCGCCGCCGCCGATGATGACGACGCCCCCAATGTCGAGGGTCGGGCCCATCAGTTGCGCGACCGCCGGACGATGTCGGCCTCGACCATCTCGGCGATCATGTCCTGCATGGTCGTCTTGGGCTCCCAGCCCAGCTTGGCCTTGGCCTTCGACGGATCGCCCAGAAGCAAGTCCACCTCGGCCGGACGCAGGAACTTGGGATTGATCGTCACGTGGTCTTGGTAGTTCAGGCCGACGCTGGCGAAGGCCGTCTCGCACATCTCGCGCACGGTCCAGGTCTTGCCGGTGGCGACCACGTAGTCGTCCGGCGTTTCCTGCTGCAGCATCAGCCACATCGCCTCGACATAATCGCGCGCGTGGCCCCAGTCGCGCTTGGCGTCCAGATTGCCCAGCTCGACGGTTTTTTGCTGACCCAGCTTGATGGCCGCCACCGCGTCGGTGACCTTGCGGGTCACGAACTCGATGCCGCGCAGCGGGCTTTCGTGGTTGAACAGGATGCCGGCCGACGCGTGCAGGCCAAAGCTCTCGCGATAGTTCACCGTCATCCAGTGACCATAGAGCTTGGCCACCGCGTAGGGCGAACGCGGATAGAACGGGGTGGTCTCCGACTGGATCGGATGCTGCACCAGGCCGTACATCTCCGACGACGAGGCTTGGTAGAAGCGGGCCTGCGGGCACTCCATCCGCAGCGCTTCGAGCATGTTGGTCACGCCCAGGCCCGTGGCCGAACCGGTCAGGTGCGGCTGATCCCACGAGGCGCCGACGAAGCTCTGGGCGGCGAGGTTGTAGATCTCGTCCGGCTGGACCCGGCGCATCAGGCGCGACAGGCCGCCCTCGTCCAGCAGGTCGCCCAGCTCGAACTGGATGTCGTCATAGACGCCGATCCAGCGCAGGCGATCGCCGATCACGTCGGCCGAGGCCGAGCGGCGCAGCATCCCGTGGACCGTGTAGCCCTTCTCCAGCAAGAGCTTGGCCAGATAGGCGCCGTCCTGTCCGGTGATGCCGGTGATCAAGGCCGTCTTCGTCATGCGCCGTCGCCGACTCCAGTAAGAATGAAGGTGTTTGACTACACTATTGGAGCCGATTGGAAAGCGGCGTCGGCGACATTTCGGCCGCCAGACGCCTCAATCCGAAAAGCTTGGGAAATCAGGCCTTTGAACTGGGCCCTATTCCTCCCGCATCGTGGTGCGCAGCGTTTCGCGCAGCGGCTGGAACAGGTACTGCAGCACCGTCCGCTCGCCGGTCGGCACGACCACCTGGGCCGGCATCCCGGCGGTGACCTTGCTGCGGAACTCGGGCGGCAGCTGCTTCAGGTCCACCCGGACGATGCCCAGGAAGTACGAGGTCTTGCCTTCCGGATCGACGATGCGGTCACGCGAAATCGACTGGATCTTGCCGTTCAGGATCGGGATCTTGCGCGAGTGGAAGGCCGGCAGGCGGACCTCGGTCGTCATGCCCGCGTGCACGTTGTCGACATCGGTCGGCTGGAAGTGGGCCTGGATCACGAAGGCCTCGTCGTCGGGCGCGATGTCGACCATCGGCTCGGCGGCGCGCACTACGGCGCCCTCGGTGAAGAAGCGCAGGTTCTGAGCCGTGCCGCTGACCGGCGACACGACGTTGATGCGCCGCTGCTGGTCGGAGGCCACGACCTCCTTCTCGGTCACCTCGGCCAGCTTCACCCGCGTCTCGGCGATGCTCTGGCTGACGTCCTGGAAGAACTGCTGCTTGATCTGGCGGATCTTCAGCTGGGTCTCGGACATGCCCTGCACGGCCTTGGCGCGGTCGGCGGACAGGCGGCCGATCGAACCCGACAGGTTGGCCTGTTCGCGCTCCAGCGCCAGCAGACGCGGCCTCGGAACCAGGCCCTTATCGTAGATCTTCTTCAGATCGCTCAGCTCGTCATTGATATAGCCAAGCTGATCCTTCAGGCCCTGGTTTTGGCGGTCGATACCATCGACCTCGCTCTGATACTGATCACGCTGGGCGTTCATCAGGTCCACCTGGCCCTGGATGGTCTGCCGCCGTTCGGCAAACTGAGCCTGCTCGTCGGCTATGGCGCGCGCGACCATGGGGTCCGCCCGCTGGCTGGTCAGCTCGGTGGGGAAGCTAATGGTCGGCCGCTGATCGCGCTCGGCGATCAGACGAGCTTCCATGGCCTTCAGGGCGACGTACTGGTTCTTGGTGATGCCCGCGGCGGCGTTGGCCTGGGTGGGGTCCAGTTCGAACAGGATCTGTCCGGCCTTCACCTTGTCGCCCTCGTGCACGAGGATCTTGCGGAGCATTCCGCCTTCCAGGTGCTGGATCGTCTTGCGGTTGCCCTCGGCCGAGACGACCCCGGGCGCCACGACCGCGCTGTCCAGCGGCGCGAACGCCGCCCAGCCGAGCAGACCCACGAACGTGAAGGCGATAATGCCGTAGCCGATCTTGGCCACGCCATTGTAGTTGTCCGTCGGACGCTTGATCGAAGGGGGCTTCATCTTGTCTTGAGCCTGATGGACCCGCCCATCGGGCGGTGTCTTGCAAAGGATTGGGGCGAGCGGCGGTCGGTCAGTGGGCGCGGAGCGGCGGCGCGGCCGGCGCGGGCGGCGGTTGCTGCGGCGCGGCCCCCGTCAGCTTGGCCAGCATCAGGTCGCGTTCGCCGAAGTCGGCGATCACACCCTGATTGATCACCATGATGTAGTCGGCCTGGGCCAGCAAGTTCACCTTGTGCGTCGCGAAGATCACGGTGCGAC
>NZ_APMP01000037.1 GCF_000372645.1 Caulobacter vibrioides OR37
GCCGACCTTCACGATGCCGCGCTCGACGCGACCGGTGACCACGGTGCCGCGGCCCGAGATCGAGAACACGTCTTCGACCGGCATCAGGAACGGCAGGTCGACCGGACGTTCCGGCTGCGGGATGTAGGTGTCGACCGAGGTCATCAGCTCGAGGATGCGGTCTTCGCCGATGGCCGGGTCGCGGCCTTCGACGGCGGCCAGGGCCGAACCCTTGGTGATCGGGATGTCATCGCCCGGGAACTGGTACGACGACAGCAGCTCACGAACTTCCATTTCGACGAGCTCGAGCAGCTCTTCGTCGTCGACCATGTCGACCTTGTTCATGAACACGACCAGGGCCGGCACGCCGACCTGACGGGCCAGCAGGATGTGCTCGCGGGTCTGCGGCATCGGGCCGTCGGCGGCCGACACGACCAGGATCGCGCCGTCCATCTGGGCGGCGCCGGTGATCATGTTCTTCACGTAGTCGGCGTGGCCGGGGCAGTCGACGTGAGCGTAGTGACGGTTTTGCGTCTCATACTCGACGTGGGCGGTGTTGATCGTGATGCCGCGGGCCTTTTCTTCCGGCGCGGCGTCGATGTCGGCGTAGTTCTTGGCGGTCGCGCCGCCCGTCTTCGCCAGCACGATCGTGATCGCGGCCGTCAGCGTGGTCTTGCCATGGTCAACGTGACCGATGGTGCCGATGTTGCAGTGCGGCTTAGTGCGTTCGAACTTTTCCTTGGCCATCTTCTTAGCTCCAGGACCCCAGAACCCTTCAAGATGGGGGGGCCTTCAGATTGATTGAACTTCTGGGGTTTGGCGAAAGGGGCTCCTTTGAACCCCTTTCAATCCTGCGTCTAGGCTTTTCCGAGAGGGAAAGCTTAGGCGTACTTCTTGATCACTTCGTCGGCGACGTGTTGCGGCACCGGATCGTAGTGGTCGTAGACCATGCTGAACTGAGCGCGGCCTTGCGACATGCCCCGCAGGGTGTTCACGTAGCCGAACATGTTGGCCAGCGGGACATAGGCGTTCACGACCGTCGCGTTGCCGCGCATGTCTTGACCCTGGATCATGCCGCGGCGGCTGTTCAGGTCGCCGATGACCGAACCCAGATATTCTTCCGGCGTCACGACCTCGACCTTCATGATCGGCTCGAGCAGCTTCGGAGCGCCCTTTTCGCGCAGCTCCTTGAAGGCGGCGCGGGCGGCGATTTCGAAGGCCAGGACCGACGAGTCGACGTCGTGGAACTTGCCGTCCGTCAGGGTCGCCTTGAAGTCGATCAGCGGGAAGCCGGCCAGCAGGCCGCTGTCCTTGACCGATTCCAGGCCCTTCTGGACGCCGGGGATGTATTCCTTCGGCACGGCGCCGCCGACGATCGCGCTTTCGAACACGAAGCCCGAACCCGGCTCGCCCGGTTCGAAGGTGATCATGACGCGGGCGAACTGGCCCGTACCACCGGTCTGCTTCTTGTGCGTGTAGTCGATGTCGACCTTGCGGCCCAGCGATTCACGATAGGCCACCTGCGGCGCGCCGATGTTGGCCTCGACCTTGTAGGTGCGCTTCAGGATGTCGATCTTGATGTCGAGGTGCAGTTCGCCCATGCCCTTCAGGATCGTCTGGCCCGACTCGAAGTCGGTCGAGACGGTGAAGGACGGGTCTTCGGCGGCCAGCTTCTGCAGGGCGACGCCCAGCTTTTCCTGGTCGGCCTTCGACTTCGGCTCGACGGCGATTTCGATAACCGGGGCCGGGAACTCCATGCGCTCCAGGATGACCGGCGACTTCAGCGGATCGCACAGGGTGTCGCCCGTGCGGGTTTCCTTCAGGCCAGCCAGGGCGACGATGTCGCCGGCGTAGGCTTCCTTGATGTCTTCGCGGTTGTTCGAGTGCATCAGCAGCATGCGGCCGACCCGCTCGCGCTTGTCGCGCGTCGAGTTCAGCAGGCTCATGCCGGTTTCCATCTTGCCCGAATAGATGCGGCAGAAGGTCAGCGAACCGACGAAGGGGTCGTCCATGATCTTGAACGCCAGAACCGACAGCGGTTCGTCGTCCGAGGCCTTGCGGGTGATTTCTTCTTCGGTCTTGAAGTCGATGCCCTTGGTCGGCGGGATGTCCACCGGCGACGGCAGGTAGTCGACGACGGCGTCGAGCAGGGGCTGGACGCCCTTGTTCTTGAAGGCCGAGCCGCAGAGGATCGGATAGAAGGCGCCGGTCAGCACGGCCTTACGGATGCACTTCTTGATCGTCTCGATCGAGGGCTCTTCGCCGCCCAGATAGGCTTCCATAGCCTCGTCGTCGAGTTCGACGGCGTTCTCGACCAGGTAGGCGCGGGCTTCCACGGCCTTGTCCATCAGGTCGGCCGGGATCTCCTCGTCGCGGTAAGACGCGCCCAGGCCGTCATTGTCCCAGATCACGGCCTTCATGCGGACCAGGTCCACCAGACCCTTCAGGTTCGACTCGGCGCCGATCGGGAATTGGATCGGCACGGCCTTCGCGCCCAGGCGGTCGCGGATCGACTCGACCGACTTGTCGAAGTCGGCGCCGATCTTGTCCATCTTGTTGACGAACACGATCCGCGGAACCTTGTACTTGTCGGCCTGACGCCAGACGGTTTCGGTCTGCGGCTCGACGCCGGCGTTGCCGTCCAGCACCGTCACGGCGCCGTCGAGGACGCGCAGCGAGCGCTCGACTTCGATGGTGAAGTCGACGTGCCCGGGGGTGTCGATGATGTTCAGGCGCTTTTCTTGCCAGAAAGCGGTCGTCGCGGCCGACGTGATCGTGATGCCGCGCTCTTGCTCCTGCTCCATCCAGTCCATGGTCGCGGCGCCGTCGTGGACTTCGCCGATCTTGTGGGACTTACCGGTGTAATACAGGATCCGCTCGGTCGTCGTCGTCTTACCGGCGTCGATGTGCGCCATGATGCCGAAGTTGCGGTAGTCTTCGATTTTATGCGTGCGGGGCATAGCGATCGCTCTGCGAAACGGGACGGCCCAGGACGGACACGACCGGGATTAAACGTGCGGCGCGGGCGGTTTATCTCAAACCGCCCGCGCCTGAAAGAGTGCTGGAAGCGAAAAGCTTACCAGCGATAGTGCGAGAACGCCCGGTTGGCTTCCGCCATCTTGTGGGTGTCTTCGCGCTTCTTCACGGCGGTGCCGCGGTTGTTCGAGGCGTCGAGCAGCTCACCGGCCAGCTTTTCGGTCATGGTGTTTTCGCCACGCTTGCGAGCGGCGGTCACCAGCCAACGGATGGCCAGGGCGCGGCGACGGTCCGGACGGACTTCAACCGGCACTTGGTACGTGGCGCCGCCGACGCGGCGCGAACGGACTTCGATCGCCGGAGCGACGTTGTCCAGGGCGGAATGGAAGGTTTCGAGCGGACCTTGGTCCTTGCGCTTGGCTTCCAGGATATCGAAAGCGCCGTAGATGATGTTTTCGGCGACGGCTTTCTTACCTTCGTACATCACGTAGTTCATGAACTTCGTGACAACCAGGTCCCCGAACTTCGGATCCGGCAGAACCTGGCGCTTCTCGGCGCGACGGCGACGGGACATTCTTCTTCTTCCTTACTTCGGACGCTTGGCGCCGTAGAGCGAACGACGCTGCTTACGATCCTTGACCCCTTGGGTGTCGAGGACGCCGCGCAGGATGTGATAACGGACGCCGGGCAAGTCCTTGACGCGGCCGCCGCGGATGAGCACCACCGAGTGCTCCTGCAGGTTGTGACCTTCGCCCGGGATGTAGCACACGGCTTCGATGCCGGTGGTCAGACGGACCTTGGCGACCTTACGGAGAGCCGAGTTCGGCTTCTTCGGGGTCGTGGTGTAAACGCGGGTGCAAACGCCGCGACGTTGCGGGCAGCCCTTCAGGGCCGGCACCTTGTTCCGCACCGGCTTCGGAGAGCGCGGCTTACGGATGAGCTGGTTAATGGTAGGCATTAAGTCTCTGCTCTGATGGAAGCGTGTGCCTTTCGGCCGAGGCGCTTCAGGTCCTTGTCTTTGTTGTTCTTGGTTCAAGGCTCCGCTTGGAGACCCGATAAACACGAAACTCGCCGGGGCGCGGGAAGCACACCGGCGGGTTCAAGTTCCCTTGGCCGAAAAGTCCGTCGGGAACGCACGCTCATCAGGACGCACGCGAACGCGCGCCTCGAAAAAGAGCGCGGTATGTACTCGCGAAGCCGCCAAACGTCAACCGCCTGTTCCCGCGTCGGTTAACGCCGCCTTAAGGCCCCATTCGGAGCCTGATTTCGCCACCAGAGGCTGTATAGCGTCACGCTGGGATCGGGCGCTTGTCTTCCCGCGCCTCCACGCCATGTGGGAGTCAGCGGAAGGCGGGGCAAGGAGGGCGGGTGGCGTCGAGCGTCATGCGGAGCGGAGACAGGCGACGGCGGGCGACGATTCTCGCTGGCTCGCTGCTGCTGCATGGGGCGTTGCTGGCCTGGCTGGCCCTGCCAGTTCCGCCGCTGGTCGAGCGCATGGCCGCCGAAGACCTGTCCACGGTGACCATCGACCTGATCCGGCCCCGGCCCAAGGACGTCGAGGCCAGGCCCGCGCGCGCCGCGACCGCCCCGTCCTCGCCGCTGCCCCAGTTCCAGGCGCGCCCGCCCGCGCGCCCCGTTCCCGCCGGCGTCCCGACCCTGAGCGTCCCCGCCTCGGGCCTCGCCAAGCCGGGAAGCGCGACGCACCCCGCGCCCCTGCCCGCCGAGGCCGGCGGCGGCGATCTGCGCTCGGCGCTGCGGAGTTCGACCGGCTGCGTCAGCGCCGACGCCGTCGGCCTGAACCGGCGCGAGCGCGAGCGGTGCGACGAGCGCTTCGGCGCGGCCAAGGCCAAGGGCGAGCCGTTACAGGCGATGGACGCGGCCAAGCGCCAGGGCTTCGACGCCCAAGCCGCCGCCCAGGAGGCCTATCGCCGCTACAAGGAAGGCTCGATGGGACCGGGCGTCGACCACCGTAGTCGCGAGGGCCCCGGCACGATGAAGGAGATCCCCTTCGTCCTCGGCGCGCAGCAGGACGGCCTGGGCCGCGAGCGCCGGGACGTCGTCGATCAGATCCGCCGGGAGCACGACGCCGACGACCGGGCGCGGAAGTTCCTCGAACTCCAGAAGAAGGCCGGACAGCGCCCCTGACCGGGCCGACGGCGGGGCTTGAGCTTTCGCCGCGCTCGCGCCAGTCTGGACGCTCGGTTCAATTCCGTGTGGTTCATGTCAGAGATTGTGCGCGAGGCGCGGGCCTAACAGGCTCCGGACCTCGGTTCGCCGAATTCGTCCGAGGGCGTTTAGGCCCGTCATCCGCCCGCGCGTTCGCTCGGCGGACGCGTGATCGCTTGCCTCGATCTCTCGGACAATCCCTTGAACATCTCAAAACCGCAGCAACGCGTGCTGCACGCCCTGGCCCAGGGCGGCCGCATCGAACTGGAACGCGACGAGAAAGGCCGCGTCGTCTCGGCCGATTGCTACACCCGCGACGGTTGGGCCCTGACCGATGGCACGGTCGCGGTCTTCCAGGCCCTGAAGCGCAAGAAACTGATCGCCAGCCGGGACGGCGGCCCCTACCGGATCACCCGGTTGGGGCTCGGCAATCTTCGCGCCCAGCTCGATAACCGCGTGGGCGCCAAGGCCTGGTAGGTCAGGTCGTCGCCTTGAAGAACAGGACGCGCGCGGCGCCATAGTCGCGCGCGTCGATCTGCTCGAAGCCTTCGAGAACCGGGTCGACCTCGCCCCGGCCGCGCTCGAACATCAGGATCGCGCCGGGGGCCAGCCAGCCGCCGGCGCGCATCTCGGCGACGGCCTTCTCGCCCAGGCCCTTGGCGTAGGGCGGGTCGAGAAAGGCGATGTCGAACGGCGCGCCGGCGCTGGCCGGACGGGGCCCCAGGTCCGTGGCGTCGCGGCGATGGACGCGCGTGACGCCGAACAGGTGCATGGCGTCGATGTTCTCGCGGATCGCGCCGCGCGCGGCGTCGTCCGTCTCGACGAACAGACAGAAGGCCGCGCCGCGCGACAGGGCTTCCAGCCCCAGGGCGCCCGAGCCGGCGAAGACGTCGATGACCCGCGCGCCATGCAGGTCCGGCGCCCAGGCGGCGTGCTCCAGGATGTTGAACACGGCCTGGCGGGCGCGGTCGGAGGTGGGGCGGGTGGCCTCGCCCGGCGGGGCGACGATGGCCTTGCCCTTGTGCTGGCCCGAGACGATTCGCATCAGGCGGCCGTTTCCTTGGCGGGCCGGGGCGTCAGGCGACGGCCGACCAGGTTGAGGCCGATCACCAGCGCCGCCATCAGAGCCCAGCCCCACGGCTTGACCAAGCTGAAGATCGTCAGGCCGCACATCAGGCCGGGCAGCAGCGCCACCCGCAACAGCACGAACACGGCCTCGGTGACCGGCATCGGCTCGGTCAGCTTGCCGACGAAGGCCGCGTAGGCCCAGACCAGCCCCATCGCCAGACCGATGAGCGCCACGTGGCCGACATAGACCAGCACGGCTTCGCCGTCGTGCTTCTCCCAGAGAAGCTCGGTGACCATCGGCAGCAGGGCGATCAGGCCCAGCACCAGCAGATTGAAGACGTCCAAGCCGCCATTGGCCCGCGCCAGACGGGAGAACACCCGTCGGTGGCTGAACCAGCAGACCCCCACCACCGCGAACGACACGGCATAGGCGGTCAGCTTGGGCCCCATCTGGACGAAGAGATCGGCGATCCCGCGCCAGTGATGCGGCGGATGGATCTCGATGGCCAGCAGGGTGATCGCGATCGCGAAGACGGCGTCCGAGAAAAGCACCAGCCGGTGCAGATGGCCGGGGCTGGCGTCGCCCGAATTCGTGTCACTCATGCTTGGCCCCTTACATCGCGTAACGGGATGTGTGCCGTCCCCGTCGCCTCGCGGCAAGCGGGTGCTTTACAAGATCGCGGTCGCCCCCTCTTAGTCGGGGCGAAGGGAAGAGGCGAACGCACGATGGGCATGGGCGAGATCATGGAGGCGGCGAAGCGCTCGCGCTTTCTGTCCGACCTGTCGCCCTTCGACCGCGATCCGTGGCGAAGCGTCTTCGCCGTGCCGGTCGGCGTGCTGGCCGGGGCCGTGGGCGCTCTGCTGGGCGCGGTGTCGGCGGCGCTGATCGTCCTGCTGATCGTCAGCGGCCTGGATGGCGCGCCGGCGGCGTCCGACCTGTTCAAGGTGCTGTCCGACCCGAACCTGACCGAGCCGACGGCGCGGCAGTCGCTGTTCATCCTGTCGGCCCTGGTCGGCGTCAATCTGGGAGCGGCCGTCGGCTTCGTCGCCGCGGCCGGCGCGATCCACCACCGCAAGATCATCGACTATGTCAACGACGGCGAGCCGATCCGCTGGCGGCTGATGCTGGGCGGACTGCTGCTGGTCGGGACGGTGATGAGCACGGCCGTCGGCGTCTCCAGCCTGATGGGCCAGACGATCGATCCGCCGCTGCTGAAGATGTCGCCGAACCTGGTCGGCCGCGCCTTCTACGCCGCCCTGGCGATCGGCCTGCTGATCCTGGCCGCCGCCGCCGAGGAGCTGGTGTTCCGAGGCTGGCTGCTGAAGCAGAGCGCCGCCTATGCGCGCGACCCGGTCGTGCTGATGATTCTGAACGGCCTGCTGTTCGCCGCCGTCCACCTGGACCCCAATCTCGACGCCTTCCTGATCCGCGCGGCCATGGGCGCGGGCCTGACCTGGATGGCCCTGCGCCTGGGCGGCATCGAGCTGGGCATCGGCGCCCACGCCGCTAACAACGCCGTGATCCTGCTGCTGCTGCGGCCGATGACGACGCGCCCTGACGCGCCGCACGAGTTCAAGGCCGGGCTGATCGCCAGCGCCCTGGTCGTGCTGGCCGGTTTCATCGGCGTCGGCGAGCTGGCCGTCCGCTGGCCGGCCTTGCGCCGCTGGACCCGCGCGACGCCGGCGACCGCCTAACGCTTGGCTGGACCCCGCGGCGCCGGTCCGCGAGGCGCCGGGTCGCGCGCGGGTCGCGGACCCGGACGAGCGCCCGCTGGCCTGCCCGGCTTCTCCGAGAGACGACGCGCCGCGCCCTCGGCGGGCTTCGCGCCGGAACGGGCCGAGGGCTTGCCGCGCGCGACGGGCTTCTTGTCGTCGATGAACTTGGTCTCGATCGACTTGGCGGGACGCTTGGCCTTCGCCGCGCCCTTGGCCGGGCCGTGCGGCGAGGTCTTTTTCTTGGGCCGCGCCCAGCCTTCCTTGTAGGCGGGCTTT
The DNA here is from genome assembly GCF_000372645.1 of Caulobacter vibrioides OR37. Taxonomy (GTDB): domain Bacteria; phylum Pseudomonadota; class Alphaproteobacteria; order Caulobacterales; family Caulobacteraceae; genus Caulobacter; species Caulobacter vibrioides_E. The sequence goes on from NZ_APMP01000037.1 coordinate 8,182, forward strand.
TCCGGCTTTTCCGGCGCGTCGGGGACCACCGCCCGGTCGGCGCGCGGGGCGCCCCGGCGCTGGACGTCGCCGCCGCCTTCCGTGCCTGGCGCCTTGGCGGCGTTGGCGACGCCGCCGAACTTCGGCCGGTCGCCGGTCGGCATGTTCTCGGGCGGCACGACGCCTTCCAGAAGCTCGCGGATCACCCGAGGGCCGACCTCCTCGATCTGACCGGCCGCCAGGGTTCCGAGGGCGAAAGGACCGTAGGACAGGCGGATCAGGCGATTGACCTTCAGGCCGATCGACTCCAGCACCTTGCGGACCTCGCGGTTCTTGCCTTCCGACAGGCTGACCGTGATCCAGACGTTCTTGCCGCCGCCGGCCCGGTCGTGCGCCTTGTCCAGCTTGGCGTCGACGGCGCCGTACTTGACGCCCTCGAGGGTCACGCCGTCCTTCAGCGTGTCGAGCTTGGCCTGCGTCGTGTCGCCAAAGGCGCGAGCGCGGTAGCGGCGGACCCAGGCGTTGCTGGGCGTCTCCAGCGCGCGCGACAGCTCGCCGTCATTGGTCAGCAGCAGCAGGCCCTCGGAGTTCAGGTCGAGACGCCCGACCGAGATCAGCCGGGGCAAGTCCTTGGGCAGCGACTGGAACACCGTCGGCCGGCCCTTGGGATCGCTGTGGGTGGTCATCAGGCCGGTCGGCTTGTGGTAGCGGAAGATCCGCGTCGGCTCGCGCTCGGCCACCAGCTGGCCGTCGACGGTGAGAAAGTCTCCGGGCGCGACCTTGACCGCCGGGGTGGTCAGCACCTTGCCGTTGATCGCCACGCGGCCGGCCTCGATCAGCCGCTCGACCTCGCGGCGCGACGCCACCCCGGCCCGCGCCAGCGCCTTGGCCACCCGCTCGCCCGGGCCGCCGTCCAGCTCGCCGTCTTGACCGTCGAGGTGAGGCTCGTACAGGGGATCGTGAGGTTTGGTCATTTTCGGCGTCCTTCTAAGGCTGGGCGCATCTCTCGATGGGCTTTCAGCTAATGCGCACCGATCAGGGCGAGGATCAAGATGAGGCGATGATGCGCTTGGCGCTCGACGCCGCCCGCGCGGCGGCGGCGGCGGGCGAGACGCCGGTCGGGGCGGTGATCCTGGACCCGAGGACCGGCGAGGTGATCGCCACGGCCGGCAACGGTCCGATCGGGGCCCACGATCCCACGGCCCACGCCGAGATCGCCGCCCTGCGCGCGGCGGCGACCCGGCTCAAGAACTACCGGCTGACCGATCTGACCCTGGTGGTGACGCTTGAGCCCTGCGCCATGTGCGCCGGCGCGATCAGCCACGCGCGGATCGGTCGGGTGGTGTTCGGGGCCGAGGACCCCAAGGGCGGCGCGGTCGTGCATGGCCCCCGGTTCTTCGCCCAGCCCACCTGCCACTGGCGGCCGGAGGTGACCGGCGGCGTGCTGGCCGACGAAAGCGCCGAACTGCTGCGCGGCTTCTTCCGCGCCCGTCGAAAAAAGACCTGAACCGGTCTTCGCATCGCTTTGACGGAAAACCGGCGTCCACTTTTCCGCGCGATGCTCTCCTGTTTTCCGCATCGCTTTCGCGGAAAACCGGCGTCCACTTTTCCGCGCGATGCTTAGCTGATCAGGGCCGAGCCCAGCATGATCTTCGAGCCGGGCTTGCCCAGCACCTGGTCGGCGGTCTTCTGCAGCTCGCGGCTGATATAGTCGATGTCCGGCGGCGCCCCGCCGCGCAGGCCGGCGGCGTAGATCATCAGCACCTGGGCGAAGGCCGCGCGCAAACGCGGGACCGAGGCCTGGGCGCGCTTCATCAACTCCGGATCCTTGACTTCCAGCCCCGTCTCCAGGGTCATGACGCCCCGGCGGCCGTCGCGGCGCATGACGATGGCGTTGATCGGATCGAGCGCCAGGAAGGTCGTGGCCTTCTTGTCCCCCTTCTCTTCCTTCTTTTCTCCGGCCAGGGCGGCGGCGGGCGTCAGGACGGAACCGCCGGCCAGGACGGCGGTCAGGGCGAGCGTCAGGAGGCGGCGAGAGCGGCGCATGCGGCCTTGGTAGCGCGACGTGGTTGACGTCCTCTTTACGCCTGCGGGCGCATCAAGACGCGTTAACCAAGATTCGCCGCCGCGCCCTTAGGCCGGCGTGCGTCGCGAGGAGGCAGACCTTGGGCCGTTTTTCACCCCAATCCCTCGATCTGGACGGCAAGGTGATCCTGGTCACCGGCGGCACCGGCTCCTTCGGGCGGCGGTTCATCGAGACCGTCCTGAGCCGCTATAACCCGCGAAAGGTCATCGTCTACTCCCGCGACGAATTGAAGCAGAGCGACATGCAGATCGAGCTGCGCGAGCAGTTCGATCCGAAGACCTACGCCAAGATGCGCTTCTTCCTGGGCGATGTCCGCGATCGCGAGCGCCTGACCCTGGCCCTGCGCGGCGTCGACATCGTCATCCACGCCGCCGCCCTCAAGCAGGTGCCGGCCGCCGAGTACAATCCGTCGGAATGCATCCACACCAACGTGCTGGGCGCCGAGAACGTGGTCTGGGCCAGCCTGAACAACGCCGTTAAGCAGGTGGTGGCCCTGTCGACCGACAAGGCCTGCAACCCGACCAACCTCTACGGCGCGACCAAGCTGGCCTCGGACAAGACCTTCGTGGCGGCCAACAACCTGTCGGGCGACATCGGCACGCGCTTCTGCGTGGTGCGCTACGGCAATGTGGTCGGCTCGCGCGGCAGCGTGGTGCCGCTGTATCGCCGGCTGCTGGCCCAGGGCGCGACCGAGCTGCCGGTCACCGACCCGCGCATGACCCGCTTCTGGATCACCCTGAACGAGGGCGTCGACTTCGTGCTGTCGTCGCTGACCCTGATGCGCGGCGGCGAGATCTTCGTGCCGAAGATCCCGTCCATGGCCATGCCCGACCTGGTCAAGGCCATGTCGCCGGACGCCCGGATGAAGGTCATCGGCATCCGGCCCGGCGAGAAGCTGCACGAGATCATGATCAGCGCCGACGACGCGCGCTCGACCGTCGAGTTCGAGGACCGCTTCGCCATCGAGCCCAACTTCGCCGAGTTCGGCCGCGCCCCCTACGCGGCGTCGGACGGCGCCAGGCCGGTCGCCGAGGACTTTTCCTACAGCAGCGACAACAACCACGACTGGCTGTCGCCCGAGGGCCTCCTGGCCATGCTGGAGGAGAAGTCCGCGCGATGACCGGCTTTCTCCCCTACGGCCGGCAGACGATCGAGGACGACGACGTCGCCGCCGTGGCGGAAGCCCTGCGCGGCGACTTCCTGACCACGGGACCGACCGTCGAGGCCTTCGAGACGGCCTTCGCCGCCAAGGTCGGCGCCCGCCGCGCCGTCGCCGTCTCGAACGGCACCGCCACCCTGCACCTGGCGATGATGGCGCTGGGCGTCGGCGAGGGCGATGTCTGCGTCGTCCCCTCGATCACCTTCCTGGCCACCGCCAACTGCGCCCGCTATGTCGGCGCCGAGGTGGTGTTCGCCGACGTCGATGCCGACAGCGGCCTGATGACCCCCGACACGCTCGGCCGGGCTCTGAATGGCATCCGCGGCAAGCGGGTGAAGGCGGTGCTGCCCGTCCATCTGCGCGGCGACGTCTGCGACCTGCCGGCGCTGAAGGCCATGGCCAGCGCTTCCGGCGCGACCCTGGTCGAGGACGCGCCCCACGCCCTGGGCTCGGTCGGGACCTTCGACGGCGTCGCCCACCCGGTCGGCGACGGGGCCTATTCCAGCTTCGCCAGCTTCTCGTTCCATCCGGTCAAGACCCTGGCCACCGGCGAGGGCGGGATGCTGACCACCAACGACCCCGACCTGGCCGCTCGCGCCCGCCTGCTGCGCTCGCACGGCATGGTTCGCCAGCCAGGCGGCGATCCGTGGTGGTACGAGATGCCGGAACTGGGCTTCAACTATCGCATCCCCGACGTCCTGTGCGCCCTGGGCCTGTCTCAGTTGAAGAAGCTGGACCGCTTCGTCGCCCGCCGTCGCGCGCTGACCGGGCTCTACGCCCGCAGGCTGGCCGAGCGCGCGCCGCGCGTTCGGCTGGCCGCCAGCCCGGCGCACTCGAACCCGGCCCTGCACCTCTTGACCGTGCTGATCGATTTCGAGGCCGAGGGCCTGTCGCGCCGCACGGTGGTCGACAGCCTGAAGGCCAGCGGAATCGGGACGCAGGTTCACTATATCCCGGTGCACCGCCAGCCCTACTACGCCCAGCGCCAAGGCGTCGCCGACCTGCCCGGCGCGGACGCCTGGTACCGGCGCTGCCTGACCCTGCCCCTCTATCCGACCATGGCCGACGGGGACGTCGACCGCGTGGTCGACGCCCTGGCCGCGATCCTGGGCTGATCAGCTCGCGAGACTGATCTGAAGGATCGGCGTGATGTCGGTGAACCGGGGCACGTCGCCCATGACCTCGGGCGCGCGCGGTCCCGCCAAGGAGGCTTGCAGCGCTTCCACGTCGCGGAAGGTGAGATTGACGATCACGACATACGGCGCCGGCGCGTCGCCGCCGCCCGACACGCCCTTCAAGACCTGGACCCCGGTGAGACCCGTGGGCGTGAAGGCCTCCTTCACCAGCGGGATGTGGGTGGCGTCGTAATAGGCCTGGTCGAACTTCGCGCCTTCGGCGGCGGGATAGAGGACGGTCAAAACAGCCATGGCGATCTTCCCTAGAGCCCTTTCCGATCTGATTGATCCAATCAGATCGGATAAAAAGAGCTCGAAATCAAAGGTTTAGAGCATTTTTCGATCCGATAACCGTTTCACACTTATCGGAAAATGCTCTAGGCGACCCGAACGGCCGCGCGCGACAACCTTACCCGGCGCCGCCGGGGAAGAGTCAAAGGGGCTCGCCCCCATTTCCTGGAACGCTTCCCAACCGTCGCTCGCCAGAGGGCGCGATCCTGGGTCGAGCGGCCCCGTGGGCTAGCCTGGACAGGCTTAAATTTTGTTCATGCGCCTCCAATGGCGCCGCTCGGATACTCTCACGCTCGAAGCCATTCGAGGGGATCCATGTTTCGCACCGTTCGCGCGCTCGTCGCGGCCCTGATCGCATCCAGCGCCGTGATCGGCGTGGCCCAAGCGGGCGAGTATAGACCGACCTTCCATCCGGAGAGCTTGAAGGGCCCGCCCCACGGCGCGCCCAACACCGTGCTGGTGCTGGGCACGCCGCACCTGTCGGGCCTGCCCAAGAGCGTCGACCTGGCGCTGCTGTCGCCGCTTCTGGACCGGCTGGCCGCCTGGGCGCCCACCGCCATCGCGACCGAGGACCTGTCGGGCCTGCAATGCGACGCCCTGCGGCGTAACCCGGCCCGCTACGCCCAGACCGTGAAGATGTATTGCCCAGACACCATGGCGGCCGAGCGCGCGGTGGGGCTCGACGTTCCCGCCGCCAACGCCGAGGCCGAGCGGCTGCTGGCCGCCTGGCCCGCCGCGCCGACGGGCGCCCAGCGCCGGCGCCTGGCCGCGGTGTTCATGGCCGCGGGCGAGCGGGGCTCGGCCCTGGTCCAATGGCTGCGGCTGCCGCCGGCCGAACGCACCGTCGGCGACGGCCTGAACGACGAGCTGGTCGCGGCGCTGGAAAAGCTCAGGGTCCGTCGCAACGAGAGCGACCAGGTCGCGGCCGTCCTGGCCGCGCGGCTGGGCCTGGAGCGCCTGTGGTCCGTCGACGATCACTCCGCCGACACGCCCGACAGCCCCGATCCCGCCGAGCAGAAGGCGGCGGAGGCCGCGATCACCGGCGCCTGGAACAATCCCGCCTCGCGCGCCCAGCAGGCCGAGAACGACCGGCTGAGCCAGGGACTGACCAGCGCCGAGGGCCTGCTGCGACTGTATCGCGCCTACAATGGTCCGAAGGCCCAGCGCCTCGTCTATGAAAGCGATTTCGGCGCCGCGCTGGCCGAGCCCTCGCCCCAGGGCTTCGGACGGCAATATGTCGGCTACTGGGAGACCCGCAACCTGCGCATGGTCTCCAACATCCGCGACGTGCTGGGTCAGCATCCTGGCACGCGGATGCTGGCCATCGTCGGCGCGTCGCACAAGGGCTACTACGAAGCCTATCTGAACCAGATGCACGACGTCCGCCTGACCGGCGCGGACGTCGTGCTGCGGTGAGGCGAGGCGGCCGTTGACGGCTTGAACGGCGACGCCGCCGGGAGACGACGTGAGCGCCGCCCGCGAGAGCCTCAAACCGACGACGGCTTGGACAGGGTTTTTCGATAGTCCGCGACGGGCAGACCCCCCACGCCCCAATCTTCCATGTCCACCTCGTCGATGACCACGAAGGTGGTCGCGGGAGTCTTGTCCAGAACGTCCGCCAAAAGATCGGTGACGCCTTTGATCAGAGCGGCTTTCTGGTCCGGCGACGCGCCTTCACGCGTGATCTTGATATTCACATACGGCATCCCATCAAATCCTCATGGTTGGCGTTCGATGATCTGGAAGACCTTGGCGATGATCCGCCACCGCCCCTCCGTGCGCACCAAGGTCAGGAAATCGACGAAATCCCGCGGGCCAATCGAACAGCGGACACGCGCGACGGCGGTGTTGGCGCCGGCAAGGTCGATGGCGTCGACATGATCGCGTCGGACTTCGCCACGGGAGGCGGGCGACTGCCGGACGGCGACGACCGACGCGTAATCCTCCAGGGTGCGATACAGCATCGGCGTCTCGTCGGCCGAGGCGTAGATGGCCTTGGGATGGAAGACGGCCCGGAGCTTGCCGACGTCGCAGAAATACAGCGCGTCGAAATAGTCCTGAAGCAGGCGGCGAATGTCGATCGCGGCCGGGGTCAAGCGACGGCCTCGCGACCGAAAAGCCCTTCCTGACGCCTGGCGCCGCGAACCGACGGGCGGGCGGCGATCCGCGACGACGACGAGCAGACGCCCAGTCTCAAATACGGCCGCATGGAAACCCCTGTTGAGCGGTGACGCGCGGACACTATTCCTTCGGGTTACCCTTGCCGAACAGGTTTCTTCTGGTTACTTCAGATTCGAGTTTCCATGCGGTAACCGGCTGAGACCATGGGCTTGACAGTGCGCAAGAACCGGAGCGCGCCGCCGCCGCCGACCTGCGCCCTGACCGAGTGCATGGCGATCATCGCCGGGGCCTGGGCGCCGAACGTGATCTGGCACCTACGCGCCGGCCCGCGGCGGTTCAATGAACTGCGTCTCGACATACCGCCGATTTCCGCGAAGGTGCTGTCGCGGCGGCTCCGGGAGCTTGAAAGCCGCGGCCTGATCACACGCACGCTTCAGCCGACGAAGCCGCCTTCGGTGGAATATGCGCTGACGCCGCTGGGGCGGGAACTGACGCCGGCGCTGGAGGCGATCGTCGAGATCGGACACAAGCTCAAAGGCGCTCGGTCCAAGGCGCCGTGAGCCGAGGGGCCAGCCGTTCGGCCGCCCGAGCCGACGTGTCGCGCGACAGCGACGCTGCTGGGATGATCGAGCGCGAGGCGCGGCCGCCCCGAGAGCCTGTTTATCCGGCTTAGATGAGCCATCTAAGCCGGACAGGCTCCTAAGCCGCCTGCGCCACCAGGGTCTTGATCAGGTCCAGGGTCTGCGGCGAAGACTGCAGCTCGGCGCGGGCTCCCGGGTCTCGGGCCAGCTTCAGGGCCTCGACGCGCGCCTTTTCGGCGACGGGGCCGGTGGGGCCAGCCTCGCCCATGGCCAGCTTGGCCAGCAGTTGCAGGCGATGCGGCAGCGGGGCCGGCGCGCGGACCAGCATGGTCAGCAGGCGCGAGTCGGCCTCGATCAGCGCCCCGATCTCGCCCAGCTTGGCGCAGAGCGGCTCGTGGTCCTCGCGCACCAGGCCCGAGCGCCCGATCGACCGTTGCAGCCCGGCCAGCAGCGTCAGCTTGGCGACCGGGGAATCCGGCCCCTGGCGCAGTTCCTTCTCGAAGCGCAGAGCCTGGATATTGGCGCTGAGCCAACGGGCGGCGCTGCGCTTGTTGACCGCGCCCATGACGTTTTCCGTCAGGCGGATCAGCATCTTGATCTCTTCGTGGGCCGAGCGGTCGCGGCCCAGCAGCGACTCGATGAAGTCGCCGTTCAGCAGGGTCTTCGAGCGCGTGGTGAAGGCGCCCTGGATGTCCTCGGGGGCCAGGATGCGGCCGGCGGCGGCCGTGAGGCTCATGGCCAGGGCGCGCAGGAATTCGATCTCGGCCTCGGCGTCGGCGGGCTTGAGACGGCGCACGCCGTTCAGCTCCTTCAGCACCCGCCCCGCGATCGAGGCGCGGACCGAGGCGAAGGCGTCGTTGGACAGCCAGTCGCCCAGGCGCTTGGCCACGCCCGACAGCTCGGGCATGCAGCCGCGCACGCTGGGCTCGATGCGGATCAGCGCCTCGACGGCCGTGCCGCCGGTCATGCGGATCATGGCCGCCAGGGTCGCGCCCAAGTCGTCCTGATTGTCCAGGAGATCGGCCATGCCGGCGCGCGAGCCGATGATCTCCGATAGCGGCTGCTCGATCGCGGCCAGGGCGGCGGCGCGGGCGCGTGGCTCCTCCGGCGCGGCGTCGGCCAGGTCCAGCAGGCGCGCGATCTTCTCGGACCAGGTCTTGGCCGGGGCGATCGAGGCGGCGATGCCGGCCCCCAGCAGGAAGGCGCGGTCGGGGTCGGCGGCCAAACGTTCGGCGGCCTTGGCGAAGCCTTCCTTGTCCAGGTTGGGCAGATCGCCCTTCTTGAAGGCCTTCGTCAGGTTGGCGATGGTGCGCTCGACCAGGCCCTGGAAGTGGCGGATGACCTCGTGCACGCTCTGGCCGCGCGCCTCGGCTTCCGGGATGGCGATCTTCTGAAGGGCGTGCTGCAGGTCTGTGCCGGAGGCTTCCAGCTTCTCGACCAGGTCGGGCCGGTGCAGCAGTTCGAAGGGCGTGGCCTTGTGCCGAACCAGCCAGCCTTCCAGCAGGCGGCCGATCCTGTCGCGGGCGTGGGCGGTGTAGAGGTCGGCCGGCTGCACGCACAGCGGATCGCGGTTCTCGACTTCCTTCTTGGGCTTGCCGCCGTCGACCATGCCCTTGGTGAAGATGGCGATCGACTTGTATTCGCGAGTCTCGGGGTCCAGCGTTTCCTTGCTGACGCGCACGGCCACCGCGCGCCCCTGGGTCAGGACGTCCTCGGCGGTCTGCAGCGCCTGCGTGCGGATCTCGGTGGCCATCTCGAGCGTCCACTGCGCGCCGGCTCGGCGACGGACAAATAGCTCGTAATGGACTTCGCTCATGTGCGTGACGCGCTCCAATAGTCTTCGACCATGGACCAGAACACTTAAGGTGAGGTTGAAGACGACCGCCCCGCCGCATTGGCGCCATGCTGGAGCCGCAAACGCTCGCCAGAAGCCCTTGGGAAAGCTTTGCCGCGCCACGCGTTGAAGCCTGGGCGAGCGATGTTTAGGATCGCTCGACCTGAAGATCGCCGAGGACAGACGGAAACATATGGCCGCCATCACGCTCATTGACGACGACGAAAACATCGTCGCTTCGGTCTCGCTGGCGCTGGAAAGCCACGGGCACGCGGTGAAGGCCTATTATGACGGCGTCTCCGGCCTGGAGGCCGTCGAGGCCAGCCCGCCCGATCTGGTGATCCTGGACGTCAAGATGCCACGCATGGACGGGATGGAGGTGCTGCGTCGCCTGCGCCAGACCTCCGAGATCCCGGTGATCATGCTGACGTCCAAGGACGACGAGATCGACGAGATCCTGGGCTTCAACCTCGGCGCCGACGACTATATGCACAAGCCGTTCAGCCAGCGGCTGCTGCTGGAGCGGGTGAAGGCCGTCCTGCGCCGGGCGCGTCCGGAAGAGGACCCCATCTCGGCCGCCGATCCGACCGGCGCCAACTCCAAGGTGATGAAGCGCGGCAAGCTGACCCTGGACCCTGCCCGCCACGACAGCCTGTGGGACGGCAAGCCCGTGCGCCTAACCGTCACCGAGTTCCTGCTGCTGCAGGCCCTGGCCCAGCGCCCGGGCTTCGTGAAGAGCCGCGACAACCTGATGGACGCCGCCTACGACGATCAGGTCTATGTCGACGACCGCACGATCGACAGCCACATCAAGCGGATGCGCAAGAAGTTCCGCCAGGTCGATCCGGAATTCGACTCCATCGAGACCCTGTACGGCGTTGGCTACCGTTACCGCGAAGCCTGAGCCGGCGCGCCCCCAGGGGGGCGTCGAGCCCAGGCGGCGCCTGGCCTGGCCGCGCGGTTCGCGGCTGGGCCGGCTGATCATCATCCTGAACGTCCTGGCCCTGGCGATCGTCGTGGTCGGGGCGCTGGTGCTGAACGAGCTGCGCTCGGGCCTGGTCAACGCCCGCATCGACAGCCTGACCACCCAGGGCGAGCTGATCGCCAACGTCATCGACCAGTCGGCGACGGTGGGCGAGCCCGAGCCGGCGCTCGACCCCTATACCGCCAGCGCCATCCTGCAGGTGCTGTTCATTCCCCGCTCGCAGCGGGCCCGGCTGTTCGACGCCCACGGCAAGGTGCTGGCCGACTCGTTCGTGGTCGCCGACCACGTGGACTGGAAGGTGCTGCCCCCCGCCCGCAAGCCCGGCCAGAAGGACCAGGCTCAGCAGAGCCCGCGCGAAAAGGCTCGGGCCGAGCGCGCCCGCCAGGCCCTGGCCGACGAGATCGCCCGCGCCATGAAGGGCCACACCGTGGCCGGCACCCGCGTGTCCGAGGACGGCGACCGGGTGGTGTCGGTGTCGATCCCGATCCAGCACGTCCGCGCGGTGCTGGGGGTGCTGACGCTCGAGGCCGGCGACGTCGACCAGATCATCTCGGCCGAGCGCAAGGCCCTGCTGCCGTTCATCGTCGTGGCCATGATCGCCATCCTGGTGTCCAGCGTGCTGCTGCACCGGCTGATCGCCGTGCCGGTGCTGCGGCTGGCCCGCGCGGCCGACCATGTCCGCCTGCAAGGCGCGCGCGCCATCTCGCTGCCCGACCTCTCAGAGCGCAGCGACGAGCTGGGCGACCTGTCGCGCTCGCTGGAGGAGATGACCCATTCGCTATCCGAGCGGATGGACGCCATCGAGCGCTTCGCCGCCGACGTGGCCCACGAGATCAAGAACCCGCTGACCTCGATCCGCTCGGCCATCGAGACCCTGGACCTGGTCACCGAGCCCGCTCCCCGGGCGCGGCTGCTGGCCATCCTGCGCAACGACGTCAACCGCCTGGACCGGCTGGTCACCGACATCTCCAACGCCTCGCGCCTGGACGCGGAGCTGTCGCGCGAACAGCCCAAGGCCCTGGACCTGGCCAAGCTGCTCGGCGAAGTCGCCGGCCTCTATGACGCCCAGCTGCGTCCCGGCCCGGCCCCGGGCAGCGTGCGCGTGACCTTCGCCGCCGAGGACCCGCGGCCGATGACCGTCCTGGCCCGCGAGACGCCGATCGGCCAGGTGTTCCGCAACCTGATCGACAACGCCCGCTCGTTCAGCCCCGACGACGGCGAGGTGCGGGTCGTCGTGAACCGGGCGCGCGGCAAGGTGACGACGACGGTCGAAGACGACGGTCCCGGGATCCCGCCGGACAATCTGGAGACCATCTTCGAGCGCTTCTACACCTCGCGGCCCAAGGGCCGGGCGTTCGGGGGCAATTCGGGCCTGGGCCTGTCGATCGCCCGCCAGATCGTCGAGGCGCACGGCGGGACGATTCGGGCCGAGAACCGGATGGACCCGGCCACCGGAGCGATCGCCGGCGCGCGATTCATCGTCGAGCTGCCGGACGCGCGCGAATGACCGGCGACGAAGCCGCCCTCGACGTCCGCCACGCCGGGCTGATCGCCTTGCGTCTGGGCGGCCGGTGGCGCGGCGCTCTGATCGAGGGCCCGTCGGGCGCGGGCAAGAGCGATCTGGCCCTGCGCGCCCTCGACGCCGGCTTTCGGCTGGTGGCCGACGATCGCGTCGCGACCTTCGCGTCCGGCGGCAAGCCTTGGGGCAAACCGCCCGCGCCCCTGGCCGGCCTGATCGAGGTGAGAGGGCTGGGCGTGGTCGACGCGGCCGCCCTGCCCTTCTGCGAGATCGCGCTGGCCATCCGCTGCGTCGCCGCGCCCGAGCAGGTCGAACGCCTGCCCGAGCCGCGTTTCGCGCCGGTCGCCGGGGTTTCCGTTCCCGTTTTCGACCTGTGGCCCCGGGAACCCGCCGCGCCCCTGAAAATCAGACGCATGATGCAGTCTCTTGGAGTCGCAACCTAACGGGCGTATCAAGACCGCCCGCGCGATCCTCCACCGGTCGCCGTGGGAATGGGGATCCCGTTTGAGATACAAGGCATGATCGGGCTCGTGATCGTGACGCACGGGCGTCTGGCGGAGGAATTCGTCTCCGCCATGGAGCATGTGGTCGGTCCGCAGGCCGCCGTGAAGGCGATCTGCATCGGCCCCGAGGACGACATGGAACGTCGTCGCTCGGACATCCTGAAGGCCTGCGCCGCGACGGACGTCGACGGCGACGGGGTCATCCTGCTGACCGACATGTTCGGCGGCACGCCCAGCAACCTGGCCATTTCGGTCATGGAGCAGACCAAGGCCGAGGTCATCGCCGGCCTGAACCTGCCCATGCTGATCAAGCTGGCCAGCGTGCGCCAGCGCGAGCCCCTGCAGACCTGCGTCGCCCACGCCCAGGAGGCTGGACGCAAGTACATCTCCGTGGCCTCCTACGTCCTGGCTGGGGAAAAATAACGGCATGACGTCCAGAACGGTCGAGATCGTCAACGAGCGCGGACTGCACGCGCGGGCCTCGGCCAAGTTCGTGAAGATGGCGTCCGGCTATGACGCCGAGGTCACCGTCAGCCGCGACGGCGCGTCGGTCGACGCCCGTTCGATCATGGGCCTAATGATGCTGGCCGCCGGCATCGGCTCGACCATCGACATCTCGGCCGAGGGCCCGGAGGCCGAGGCCGCCGTCGAAGCCCTGTGCGAACTGGTCTCCAACCGCTTCGACGAGGAGCGGTAGGGGGCGAGATAGCGCCCCCTCCGTCACGAGGCTTCGCCTCGCGCCACCTCCCCCGCTTCGCGGGGGAGGAGTTCCCGTCTCATCCTCACCCGCTCGCGGGGGAGGTGGATCGCCGCCGATATAGAGCGTGATAGCCGAAAGTGTGAGCGGTTTCGGCGGCTATCACGCTCTAAATGTTTGATTTAGAGCCTTATTTTTCCGCTCGAATGATTCCATTCGAGCGGATAAGGCTCTAGGCGGCGAGACGGAGGGGGCGCTCCGACGTCGCCCAAACAGTCCGCCCACAACGAAAAGGCCCGGGATCGCTCCCGGGCCTTTCCGTCGTTTAGCGCCGAAGCGCCCGAGGGCTTCGGACGCCTATTGGGCGTCCGCCCGGGCGCTTAAAGCGCCCGAGTCCCGAGTTCTTTCGGACGCCTATTGGGCGTCCGAAAGGGCGATCTCGGCCGGCAGGGGCTCCATGGCGTCCTCGCGCTGCTGGGCCAGCTGTTCGTCGCGCTTGGCGGCGACGCGCTGCAGGCTGCGCAGGTAGGCGCCCGTGCCAGCGGGGATCAGGCGACCCACGATGACGTTTTCCTTCAGGCCTTCCAGCGTGTCGGTCTTGCCGTGCACCGAGGCTTCGGTCAGGACGCGCGTCGTTTCCTGGAACGAGGCGGCCGAGATGAAGCTCTTGGTCTGCAGCGAGGCCTTGGTGATGCCCAGCAGCACCGGCTGGACAACGGCCGGACGGCCGCCGCGGGCGATCGCCTTGTCGTTTTCCTTGTCGAACTCGGGCTTGTCCAGGTGGTCGCCCTTGATCAGGCCCGTGTCGCCCGGCTCGATGATCTCGACCTTTTGCAGCATCTGACGAACGATCGTCTCGATGTGCTTGTCGTTGATCGGCACGCCTTGCAGACGATAGACCTCCTGGATCTCGTCGACGAGGAAGTTCGCCAGGGCCTCGACGCCCAGGATGCGCAGGATGTCGTGCGGATCCGGGTTGCCGTCGATGATGTACTCGCCCTTGGTGATGTAGTCCCCGTCGTGGACGGCGATGTGCTTGCCCTTCGGGATCAGGAATTCGACCGCTTCGGGCTGGTTGCCGTCGGCGTCGACGTCCGGCGTGATCTTGATCCGGCGCTTGTTCTTGTAGTCCTTACCGAATTCGACACGGCCATCCATTTCGGCGATGACCGCGCAGTCCTTCGGACGGCGGGCTTCGAACAGTTCGGCGACGCGCGGCAGACCGCCGGTGATGTCGCGGGTCTTGGCGCCTTCGGTCGGGATACGGGCGATGACTTCGCCCGGCTTGACCTCGTCGCCGTCGGCCACCGAGAGAATGGCCCCCACGGACAGCAGGTAACGCGCTTCACCGCCGTTCGACAGGCGCTTGTACGAGCCGTCTTCCGACAGCACGCCCATGCCCGGACGCAGGTCCGAGCCCCGGGCCGAGGCGCGCCAGTCGGCGATCACGCGCTGGGCGATGCCGGTGGCCTCGTCGACTTCCTCGCGGACGGAGATGCCGTCCACCAGGTCCTCGGCGCGGACGCGACCGCCCACTTCGGTGATGATCGGGGTGGTGTAGGGGTCCCAATCGCCGAGGCGCTGGCCGCGCTTCACGGTATCGCCGTCCTTGACCTTCAGGCGCGCGCCGTAAGGCGGCTTGTAGGTCTCGCGTTCCTTGCCGTCGACCAGGACGCTGACGGTGGTGTTGCGGCTCATGATGACCAGGGCGCCGTCGGCGGCGGTCACGGTCGGACCCATCACGCGGACCACGCCGTCGTTCGACGCTTCGAAGAACGACTGCTCGGCCACCTGGGCGGTGCCGCCGATGTGGAACGTGCGCATGGTCAGCTGGGTGCCCGGCTCGCCGATCGACTGGGCGGCGATGACGCCGACCGCTTCGCCGATGTTCACCGGCGTGCCGCGGGCCAGGTCGCGGCCGTAGCAGGCGCCGCAGACGCCGATCTTGGCTTCGCAGGTCAGGACCGAGCGGACCTTCACCGACTGGACGACCGCCGCCTCGATGGCGTCGGCGATATTCTCGTCGATATAGGTGTCGGCCGGCACGACCAGCTCGCCGGTCGACGGATCCTTGACGTCCTCGGCCGTGAAGCGGCCCAGGACGCGGGCGCCCAGCGAGACCAGCACGTCGCCGCCCTCGACCACGGCCCGCAGGGTGATGCCCTTGGTGGTGCCGCAGTCTTCCTCGACGATGATGCAGTCCTGCGCGACGTCGACCAGACGACGGGTCAGGTAACCCGAGTTGGCCGTCTTCAGCGCGGTGTCGGCCAGACCCTTACGGGCGCCGTGGGTCGAGTTGAAGTACTCCTGAACGGTCAGGCCTTCCTTGAAGTTCGAGACGATCGGGGTCTCGATGATCTCGCCGGAGGGCTTGGCCATCAGGCCGCGCATACCGCCCAGCTGCTTCATCTGGGCTTGCGAACCGCGGGCGCCGGAGTGGGCCATCATGTAGATGGCGTTGATTTCCTTCTCGCGGCCGTTCTCGTCCTTATGCTTCATCTGAAGCTCGGCCATCATCTCGTCGGCGACGCGGTCCGTCGCCTTGGCCCAGGCGTCGACGACCTTGTTGTACTTCTCGCCCTTGGTGATCAGGCCGTCGGCGTACTGTTGCTCGTACTCCTCGGCCAGAGCGCGGGTTTCGGCGACGATCGCCTCCTTCCGCTTCGGGATGATGATGTCGTCCTTGCCGAACGAGATGCCGGCCTTGGCGGCTTCCTTGAAGCCCAGGCCCATCACCTTGTCGGCGAAGATCACCGTCGCCTTCTGACCGCAGTGGCGGTAGACGATGTCGATCAGATTGCCGATTTCCTTCTTGGTCAGCGCCTTTTCGATCAGGCGGTGGCCGATCTGGGGGTGATGCGGCAAGAGGGCGGCGATCTTCATGCGGCCCGGCGTGGTGTCGATCACCTTGCGGACCAGCTTGCCTTCCGAATTCATCTCGGTGTGGCGCGCCTTGATCTTGGCGTGCAGCGAGACGACGCCGGCGTCCATGGCGGCTTCGATCTCACCCAGGTCGGCGAAGATCTTGCCCTCGCCCGGCTCGCCCTCGCGGGCGACCGACAGGTAGTACAGACCCAGGACGATGTCCTGCGACGGCACGATGATCGGGCGACCGTTGGCGGGCGACAGGATGTTGTTGGTCGACATCATCAGGACGCGCGCTTCCAGCTGAGCTTCCAGGCTCAGCGGGACGTGCACGGCCATCTGGTCGCCGTCGAAGTCGGCGTTGAACGCGGCGCAGACCAGCGGGTGCAGCTGGATGGCCTTGCCCTCGATCAGCTTCGGCTCGAACGCCTGGATGCCCAGACGGTGCAGGGTCGGGGCGCGGTTCAGCATGACCGGGTGTTCGCGGATCACCTCTTCGAGGATGTCCCACACCTGCGGCTGCTCGCGCTCGACCATGCGCTTGGACTGCTTGACGGTGCCCGACAGGCCCTTGGCGTCCAGGCGCGCGTAGATGAACGGCTTGAACAGCTCCAGCGCCATCTTCTTGGGCAGGCCGCACTCGTGCAGCTTCAGCTCGGGACCGACCACGATGACCGAACGGCCCGAATAGTCGACGCGCTTGCCCAGCAGGTTCTGACGGAAGCGGCCTTGCTTGCCCTTCAGCATGTCGGCCAGCGACTTCAGGGGCCGCTTGTTGGCGCCGGTGATCACGCGGCCGCGGCGGCCGTTGTCGAACAGGGCGTCGACCGACTCCTGCAGCATCCGCTTTTCGTTGCGGATGATGATGTCGGGCGCGCGCAGCTCGATCAGGCGCTTGAGGCGGTTGTTCCGGTTGATGACCCGGCGATAGAGGTCGTTCAGGTCCGAGGTCGCGAAGCGGCCGCCGTCCAGCGGCACCAGCGGACGCAGTTCCGGCGGGATCACCGGCACCACGGTCATGACCATCCATTCCGGACGGTTGCCGCTTTCCTGGAAGGCTTCCAGGATCTTCAGGCGCTTCGAGAACTTCTTCTGCTTCATGTCCGACGGGTTGCCCGCCAGTTCTTCACGAAGCTTCTCGGCTTCCTTCTCGAGGTCGATCGCCTTGAGCAGGTTCTGGACGGCCTCGGCGCCGATCTCGGCGGTGAAGCTGTCGTCGCCGTACTCTTCCTGGGCGCGCATGTAGTCGTCTTCGCTGAGCAGCTGGTGCTGCTTCAGCGGCGTCAGGCCCGGCTCGGTGACGATGTAGTATTCGAAGTAGAGGACGCGCTCGATGTCCTTCAGCGGCATGTCCAGCATCATGGCGATGCGCGACGGCAGCGACTTCAGGAACCAGATGTGGGCGACCGGCGAGGCCAGTTCGATGTGGCCCATGCGCTCGCGACGGACGCGGGCCAGGGTGACTTCGACACCGCACTTTTCGCAGATGATGCCCTTGTACTTCATGCGCTTGTACTTGCCGCACAGGCATTCGTAGTCCTTGGTCGGGCCAAAGATACGGGCGCAGAACAGACCGTCACGCTCGGGCTTGAACGTGCGGTAGTTGATGGTCTCGGGCTTCTTGATCTCGCCGAACGACCACGAGCGGATCTTTTCCGGCGAGGCCAGCGAGATGCGGATCTGGTCGAAGGTCGGAGCGGCCTGGACCGGATTGAAGATGTTCAGGACTTCCTGGTTCATCTTGGTTCCTTCTGCGGGGATGCCCGCGAAAATATTCCTTGGTGCGCTTCCTCCCCCGCGACGCGGGGGAGGTGGCGGCGAAAGCCGTCGGAGGGGGCCAGCTGGAAGGAGGCCGCGTTAGCCCCCTCCGGCCCTCTGGGCCACCTCCCCCGCGTCGCGGGGGAGGAAAGCCCTTATTCCGATCAGCTGTTCTCCAGCTCGACGTTGAGGCCGAGCGAGCGCATTTCCTTGACCAGCACGTTGAAGCTTTCCGGAATGCCGGCCTCGAACGTGTCGTCGCCGCGGACGATCGACTCGTAGACCTTGGTCCGGCCGGCCACGTCGTCGGACTTCACCGTCAGCATTTCCTGCAGGGTGTAGGCCGCGCCGTAGGCTTCCAGGGCCCACACTTCCATTTCCCCGAAGCGCTGACCGCCGAACTGGGCCTTACCGCCCAGCGGCTGTTGCGTGACGAGCGAGTACGGACCGATCGAACGGGCGTGGATCTTGTCGTCGACCAGGTGGTGCAGCTTCAGCATGTAGATGTAGCCGACCGTGACCGGACGCTTGAACTGCTCGCCGGTCAGGCCATCGTACAGGATCGACTGGCCCGACGGGTTGACCCCGGCCATTTCGAGATGGTTCTCGATGTCGCTCATGCGCGCGCCGTCGAACACCGGCGTGGCGATCGGAACGCCCTTGCCGAGGTTCTTGGCCAGCTCGATCAGCTCTTCCTCGGTGTCCGGCAGCTCTTCGTTCGGACCGTAGATGTCGCGCAGGCGGTCGATGAGCGCCTGCTTCTGACCGCCATGCTGCCAGTCTTCCATCAGGTTGGTGATCTGCTTGCCGAGGTTGGCGCAGGCCCAGCCCAGGTGGGTTTCGAAGATCTGACCGACGTTCATGCGCGAAGGCACGCCCAGCGGGTTCAGAACGACGTCGACGTGCGTGCCGTCGGCGAGGAACGGCATGTCCTCGATCGGCAGGATGCGCGAGATGACGCCCTTGTTGCCGTGACGGCCGGCCATCTTGTCGCCCGGCTGCAGCTTGCGCTTCACGGCCACGAAGACCTTGACCATCTTCATGACGCCCGGAGGCAGTTCGTCGCCGCGCTGCAGCTTGTCGACCTTGTCCTCGAAACGACGGTCGAGACGCTTGCGGTTCTCGTCGAACAGACGGCGCAGGGCTTCCAGCTCGCCCATGGCCTTCTCGTCTTCCAGGGCGATCTGCCACCACAGGCCCGAGGCGATCTGCGACAGACCCTCGGCCGTGATCTCGCCGCGCGACAGGCCCTTGGGACCCGACAGCGCGACCTTGCCGATCAGCAGTTCCTTCAGACGGCCCGAGATGTTGCGGTTCAGGATCGCGAACTCGTCGTCGCGGTCCTTGCCCAGGCGGTCGATCTCGGCGCGTTCGATGGCGAGCGCGCGCTCGTCCTTGTCGACGCCGTGACGGTTGAAGACGCGCACGTCGACGATCGTGCCGGCGACGCCCGGGGGCAGGCGCAAGGACGTGTCGCGAACGTCCGAGGCCTTTTCACCGAAGATGGCGCGCAGCAGCTTTTCTTCCGGCGTCATCGGGCTTTCGCCCTTCGGCGTCACCTTGCCGACCAGGATGTCGCCCGGCTGGACCTCGGCGCCGATCGCCACGATGCCGGCTTCGTCGAGGTTGCGCAGGGCTTCCTCGCCGACGTTCGGGATGTCGCGGGTGATTTCTTCCGGACCCAGCTTCGTGTCGCGGGCCATGACTTCGAATTCCTCGATATGGATCGAGGTGAAGACGTCGTCGCGGACGATGCGTTCGGAGATCAGGATCGAGTCTTCGAAGTTGTAGCCGTTCCAGGGCATGAACGCGACGAGCGCGTTGCGGCCCAGGGCCAGTTCGCCCAGCTCGGTCGACGGACCGTCGGCGATGATGTCGCCGGCGCGGATCTTGTCGCCCACCTTCACCAGCGGACGCTGGTTGATGCAGGTCGACTGGTTCGAGCGCTGGAACTTCGACATGCGGTAGATGTCGACGCCCGAACGCGCGGGGTCGGTCTCTTCCGTGGCGCGGATGACGATACGGGTGCCGTCGATCTGTTCCACGACGCCGGTGCGCTTGGCGATCACGACCGCGCCCGAGTCACGGGCGACGACCGCTTCCATGCCGGTGCCGACCAGCGGGGCGTCGGACTGCACCAGCGGCACGGCCTGACGTTGCATGTTCGAGCCCATGAGGGCGCGGTTGGCGTCGTCGTTTTCCAGGAACGGGATCAGGGCGGCGGCCACCGACACGACCTGGCGCGGCGACACGTCCATCAGGTCCACTGTCTCCTTTTGCAGGAGCGTCGGTTCGCCGTTGATGCGGCCCGGAACCAGGTCTTCGACGATCTCGCCGCCGTCGACCTTGATGTTCGACTGGGCGATGACGTGCTTCGACTCTTCCATCGCCGACATGTAGACGACTTCGTCCAGCGGCTTGCCGTCCTTCACGCGACGGTACGGGCTCTCGATGAAGCCGTACTTGTTCACGCGGGCGTGGGTGGCCAGCGAGTTGATCAGGCCGATGTTCGGACCTTCCGGCGTCTCGATCGGGCAGATCCGGCCGTAGTGGGTCGGGTGCACGTCGCGGACTTCGAAGCCGGCGCGTTCGCGGGTCAGACCGCCCGGGCCGAGGGCCGACAGACGACGCTTGTGGGTGATTTCCGACAGCGGGTTCGTCTGGTCCATGAACTGCGACAGCTGCGAGGAGCCGAAGAATTCACGGACGGCGGCGGCGGCCGGCTTGGCGTTGATCAGGTCGTGCGGCATGACCGTGTCGATGTCGACCGAGCTCATGCGTTCCTTGATCGCGCGCTCCATGCGCAGCAGGCCGACGCGGTACTGGTTTTCCAGCAGCTCGCCCACCGAGCGGACGCGACGGTTGCCCAGGTTGTCGATGTCGTCGATTTCGCCGCGACCGTCGCGCAGGCCCACCAGGACCTTCAGCACGGCCAGGACGTCTTCCTTGCGCAGGATGCGGACCTCGTCCGAGACGTCCTGCTCGAGACGCATGTTCATCTTCACGCGGCCCACCGACGACAGGTCGTAGCGCTCGGCGTCGAAGAACAGCGACTTGAACATGGCCTCGGCGGCTTCCACCGTCGGCGGCTCGCCCGGACGCATGACGCGATAGATGTCGAACAGCGCGTCCTCGCGGATGGCGTTCTTGTCCACGCGCAGGGTGTTGCGCATGTAGGCGCCGACCGTGACGTGGTCGATGTCCAGCACGTCGATGGTGCTGAAGCCTTGGTCGGCCAGGGCCTGGATCGCCGGAACGTCCAGCTCGTCGCCGGCCTCGGCGTAGATCTCGCCGGTCGACATGTTGACCGCGTCGCGGGCCAGGTAGCGGCCCGTCAGGGCTTCCGGCGCCAGCAGCAGGGTCTTCAGGCCGCCGTCGGCGAACTTCTTGGCCTGGCGAGCCGTGATCTTCGTGCCGGCCGGAGCGACCTCCTCACCGGTGTCGGCGTCGACCAGCGGGAACTCCGGCTTCACGCCGCGCCAGCGCTCGGGCTTGTACGGGGTGGCCCAGCCGCCCTCGCGCTTCTCGAACGGGACGACGTCGTAGAAGGTGGTCAGGATCTCTTCGCCGTCCATGCCCAGGGCATAGAGGAAGGTCGTGGCCGGCAGCTTGCGGCGACGGTCGATACGGACATAGACGATGTCCTTGGCGTCGAACTCGAAGTCCAGCCACGAGCCGCGGTACGGAATCACGCGGGCGGCGAACAGCAGCTTGCCCGAGGCGTGGGTCTTGCCCTTGTCGTGGTCGAAGAACACGCCCGGCGAGCGGTGCATCTGCGAGACGATGACGCGCTCGGTGCCGTTGACGATGAAGGTGCCTTTGTCCGTCATGAGCGGGATGTCGCCCATGTAGACGTCCTGCTCCTTGATGTCCTTGACCGAGCGGGCGCCGGTTTCCTCTTCCGTCTCGAACACGATCAGGCGCAGCTTGACCTTCAGCGGCGCGGCGAAGGTCATGTCGCGCTGGATGCATTCCTCGACGTCGTACTTGGGCTCCTCGAACTCATACGAAACGTATTCGAGGACGGCGCGTTCGTTGAAGTCCTTGATCGGGAAGACCGACTTGAAGACCGCCTCGACGCCTTCGTCGCGGCGCTGGCCCGGACGGACCTCGCGCTGAAGGAACTGCTCGTAGGAGGAGCGCTGAACCTCGATGAGGTTCGGCATCTGCACAGCCTCGGGAATGCGGCCGAACGACTTCCGGATCCGCTTCTTGCCGGTGAAGGATTGCGCCATCTTGTTTCCCTGGGCGCGGATGGAGTCCGCGCGTGAGTTCGAATTGCCTTGGCGTCCACCCTCGCCGCTCCCGTGTGGGGAGCCGCGGACGCTGGAATTCCCCTGTCGGGCGACCGGGACCGGAAGCCTGACGGGCGCCCCTTCGCGCTGGTCGGAGGGCGGCTGACCGCGCCTCGGGGCGTAATACGGACGCGCGTAAGCGCTCCGCCGAATGTCTTCGTGAACGCGGGGATATAGGGGAACGGCGCGCGGAAGAAAAGAGGGATTCGTAACGCGCGGTTAAACAGCGAACGGCGGGACGTCCGAGCGTGATAGCCGAAAGTGTAAGCGGTTTCGGCGATTATCACGCTCTAAATGTTTGATTTAGAGCCTTATTTTTCCGCTCGAATGATCCCATTCGAGCGGATAAGGCTCTAGGCGCGTCCCGCCGGATCGATCAGTGGGCGTTGGGCGCCTCGCCCTCGCGGTCCTTGTCGGGCGCGCGGGGCTCGGCGGGCGGCTTGGCGGCGGGCCGAGGCGGCTTGGGCGGCGTATGCTCGGCCAACTGGACGCGGCGCGCCGCTTCGGCCTGGACCTCTTGGCGCTCATGGACCGCCTGGGCCTGACGCGCGGCCTGGGCCTGCTGTTGCTGGGCCTTGGCGGCGGCTTCGGCTTGCTGGCGGGCGACCGCCTGCCGCTGGGCCGCTTGCGCCTGGGCCCGGCGAGCGGCCTCGGCCCGCGCCTGTTGCTGGGCCCTGGCGGAGGCTTGAGCCTGCTGGCGCGCGGCGGCCTGGACCTCGGCGGCCTGGACCTCGGCGGCCTGGACGCGAGCGGCCTGCATCTGGGCCGCCCGGACTTGCGCCGCCTGGACCTGAGCCGCCCGCGCCTGGGCTTGAGCCTGAGCCTGGGCTTGGGCCTGCCGAACCGCCTCGGCTTGCTGACGCGCCGCGGCCTGTTGCTGGGCCGCCCACGCCTGTTGTCGCGCCTGGGCGGCGGCCGCGGCCTGAGCCTGCTGCTGGGCGCGCGCCGCCGCCTGGGCCTGCGCCCAGGCTTGGGCTTGAGCTTGGGCCTGCTGTTGCCGCGCCTGGAGCTGGGCCAGGCGCGCCGCGTCGGCCCGCGCCTGCTCGGCCTGAGCTTCCGCCTCGCGGGCGGCCTGCGCCTGCTGAGCCTGCTTTTGCTGACGCCATTGCGACTCCCAGGCCGCCTGTTCGGCCGCGTGGGCCTGGTCGCGGGCGATCTGGGCGGAGACCTGGGCGGAATAGGCCGCGCGCTCGGCCCGCTCCGCCTCCCACCGGGCCTGTTCCTGCTGGCGATGCGCGTCGCGCCAGGCGCGCCAGTCCTCGTCGCGCGCCTGCTGGTCGGCCCAGGCCCGCTGCTGGGCCATCAGGTCGTCGCGCCGCTCGCGCCAGGCCTCGGCATAGGCGGCCTCGCGCTGCTCGTGCACGGCCGCGAAATAGAGCCCGGCGGCGCGCAGGGCGTAGCGCGCGGCGCGCTCGGCGGCGTCGCCGTCCGGATCGATCGGCCGCCCGACGCTGTCATAGACCACCGCCAGCCGCCCCTGGTCATAGCCATAGGCGTACTGGGGGTCGCGCACCAGGAACGGCTGGTCCGACCCGGCCTCGTAATAATAGACGCGCTGCCCCTCGGGCGTCGGCTCGACCATCCGGTAGTCGCCCGACTGGGAGCGCCAGATCCACGGCCGCTCGCCCTGGTAGGGCACGGTGTAGTCCGGCGGGCTGTCGACGAAGGCGTCGCTCATCGCATAGGCGCGATCGATATAACGGTAGCAGTCTACTCGT
>NZ_APMP01000038.1 GCF_000372645.1 Caulobacter vibrioides OR37
CCGCGCCGCGTGAAGTCGAAAGCGCGCGCGCGGCAAAAGACGGCTCCCCTTGACCTGCCCTCTCCCGCGCCGCACAACACCGCCGAACCAAACACGCGTTTGAGGGAGACTTCGGCATGGCGGACATCCGCTTCGACGGCAAGGTGGCGATCGTGACGGGCGCCGGCGGCGGCCTGGGACGGCAGCACGCTCTGGAGCTGGCCCGCCGGGGCGCCAAGGTCGTGGTCAACGACCTGGGCGGCAGCGTCGATGGCTCGGGCGGCTCGTCCGAGGCGGCCCAGAAGGTGGTCGAGGAGATCAAGGCCTTCGGCGGCGAGGCCATCGCCAACGGCTCGTCGGTGACGGATGACACTGGCGTGGCGAACA
Organism: Caulobacter vibrioides OR37; assembly: GCF_000372645.1. GTDB lineage: Bacteria > Pseudomonadota > Alphaproteobacteria > Caulobacterales > Caulobacteraceae > Caulobacter > Caulobacter vibrioides_E. The sequence continues at coordinate 367 of NZ_APMP01000038.1, forward strand.
TGGTCAAGCAGGCCATGGACGCCTGGGGCCGCATCGACATCCTGATCGCCAACGCCGGCATCCTGCGCGACAAGACCCTGACCAAGATGGAACTGGCCGACTTCGAGCTGGTCATGCAGGTGCACGTGTTCGGCACCTTCAAGCCGATCAAGGCGGTCTGGGACATCATGAAGGCCCAGAACTACGGCCGCATCGTCGTCACCACCTCGTCGTCGGGCATGTACGGCAATTTCGGCCAGAGCAACTACGGCGCGGCCAAGATGGCGGTGCTGGGTCTGATGAACACCCTCAAGCTCGAGGGGGCCAAGAACGACGTGAAGATCAACGCCATCAGCCCGGTCGCGGCGACGCGCATGACCGAGGGCCTGATGCCGCCGGAAGTGCTGGCCAAGCTGGCCCCGGAATATGTCACGCCGGGCGTCGTCTATCTGTGCTCGGAAGAGGCTCCGACCGGCGCGATCCTGACCGCCGGCGCCGGCGCCTTCGCCCTGTCGCGGATCTATGAGACCGAGGGCGTCTATCTGGGCGAAGGCGGCCTGTCGGCCGAGGAAGTGCGCGACAACTGGGATCAGATCACCGCCGAGGCTGGCCAGAAGGCCTATTTCAACGGCGGCGAGCAGGGCCAGAAGTTCTTCCGCAAGATGGCCGGCGGCTGACCTAACGGAAAGACAAGGGCGCGCCAAACAGCGGCGCTTCGCCAATATTTGACATAACAGCGATTAATACGGGGGCCTCGCGCCCCCGTTTCTTTAACAAAACCGACAAAATTCACGCGAAGGCGAATTTATAGCAACGGTCTTTGAACAGATGCGTTAAACGCGGCGCTCCTCGAGCGTCCGTGGGGCGTTCGACGGGCCTCTTCCTCCCCAAGAAGGTCGCAGTCACATGTCTCTCTCGCGTACCCGCCTCGCCGCCGGCGTCGGCCTGCTGGCGCTCGTCGCCGCCTCCCAGGCCTCCGCTTCGGCCTTCTACCTCCAGGAACAGTCGGTGCGCGGCACCGGTCGCGCCTATTCCGGCGAAGTCGCCGACAAGGGCGTCGCCAGCCTGTGGTGGAACCCCGCCTCGATCGCCGGCATCGACCGCAGCGAGGTCTATCTGGGTCTCAACGGCGTGCTGGTGCAGTCCAAGGTCTCCGACACCGGCTCGACCATCACTCACCCGATCCCCCCGGCGGGCCTGACCACGCCGGTCGGCGGCGCCAACACCGCCCAGAAGCCGATCGAGAACGGCCTGGTGCCGAACCTGTCCGGCGCCTGGAAGGTCAACGACAAGCTGTCGCTGGGCCTGCTGGTCGCCGCGCCCTACAACTTCACCACCAAGTACAACACCGCCAGCTGGACGCGCTATGACGCGCTGAAGTCGCAGCTGCGCACGATCAACATCGACGGCGTGGTCGCCTACAAGGTCAACGACCTGATCGACCTGGGCGTCGGCTTCACGGCGATGCGCGCCAGCGCCGAGCTGACCAACGCCCTGCCCAACATCTCGCCGCTGCAGCCCGACGGCGTCCAGGCCCTGAAGGGCGACAGCTGGGCCTATGGCTACACCGTCGGCGCCCAGCTGCACCCCAGCAAGGCCCTGACGATCGGCGCCAGCTATCGCAGCAAGATCGACCAGAAGCTGAAGGGCGACGTCTCGGTCGCCGGCCTCCTGGCCCCGATCCCGGCCGCCAACAACTTCAACGTCGGCGGTCAGGCCAAGATCACCCTGCCCTGGATCGCCAATGTCGGCGCCCGCTGGGCCGTCAACGACCAGCTGACCCTGAACGGCTCGGTCAGCCGCGTGGGCTGGAGCGAGTTCGACGCCATCCGGATCGCGTTCCCCGGCGCGGCGACGACCGTTCCGCAGAACTACAAGAACGTGACGACCTACGCCGTCGGCCTCGACTACCAGGCCACGCCGAAGCTGACGCTGCGCACCGGCGTCCAGTACGATCCGACCCCGACGCCGGACATCGGCCGCACCGCCCGCGTGCCGGACGGCGACCGCATGATGTACGCCGTCGGCGCCACCTACACGGCCACCGACAACCTGAAGCTCGACGCGGCGATCAGCTACATCAACTTCGACAAGAGCAACATCAACCGCACCGACGTGACGGCCACCGGCTCGACCGTCAACCTGCGCGGCACGGCCGAAGGCTCGGCCGTCGTGCTGTCGACCGGCGCGCGCTTCAGCTTCTAAAGCGAAGCATCACCGACGCGACGAAGCCCGCCCGGAGCGATCCGGGCGGGCTTTTCGCGTTCAGCGGATGGCGTTCCAGAGCGTCCGCGCCGCCTCGACGAAGACCTGGGCCGCCTGGCCCTTGGGCTCGGAGATCACCGCCGGGACGCCCTGGTCGCCGCCCAGGCGGACGGCGATCTCGATCGGGGCGCGGCCCAGCAGCGGCACGCCCAGCCGCTCGGCCTCGGCCACGCCGCCGCCCTCGCCGAAGATCGGGATCGGCGCGCCGGTCGAAGGATCGGCGAAGAAGGCCATGTTCTCGACGAGGCCCAAGATCGGGGTGGCGGTCTTCTCGAACATCGCCGCGGCGCGGCGGGCGTCGATCAGGGCGATCTCCTGCGGGGTCGTCACCAGCACCGCCCCGTCGATCCGCAGCTTCTGCACCAGGGTCAGCTGTACGTCGCCGGTGCCCGGCGGCAGGTCGACGACCAGCACGTCCAGCGGCTGGGCTTCCGAGCCCCAGGCCACGTCGTGGATCATCTGCCGCACCGCCGACGAGGCCATCGGCCCGCGCCAGATCATCGCCTTGCCCTCGTCGACGATAAAGCCGATCGACATCACCTTGACGCCGTGGGCCTCCAGCGGCTGGAGCTTGCCGTCCTCGAACAGCGGATCGCCGTCGACGCCCATCATCCTCGGGGCCGAGGGACCGTAGATGTCGGCGTCCAGCAGGCCGACGCGCAGGCCCAGGCCGGCGAAAGCGACCGCCAGATTGGTGGAAACGGTGGACTTGCCCACCCCGCCCTTTCCCGAGGCCACGGCGATCACGTGGCGGACATGGGCGGGCTTCTCGGCTTCGGGCGGCGGGACCATCCGGGCCTGGGGATCTTCGGAAATCTTGGCGCCCTTGCGCACCCGGGTCGCGCCCTCGGCGGCCTGGGCGGTCAGCACGACCTGGGCGGTTTCGATGCCCGGAAGAGCGGCCAGGGCCTTCTCGGCGGCTTCGCGGATGGGGGCGTAACGGGCCGCCTGACTGGCCGGGACCTCCAGCATGAAGCCGGCGCGGCCGTCGCGAACGACGAGGCCCTGCACGAGGCCGGCGGCCACGAGCCCCCGCCCGCTGACCGGGTCGGCGATTTGGTCCAGCGCCGCGCGGGCGTCGTCGAGGGAAGTGGTCACGGGGCGGCCTCCGGTTCGGGGGCCTGATATCCGCGCGGCCGACAGGATTTACAAGGGCGTAGCGTCCCCCGGTCGCGGAAGACAGATCCGACTAGGCCGGCTCCTCGACGGACGTCTTCAGCAGATCCATCACGTGGTGCAGACTGTCGGCGATGTGCACGCACTTGTCGTGCATCTCCTCGTTCGGATCGAGGATGTCGGGCACCATGATGGTCATCATGCCGGCCGCGTGGGCGGCGCGGACGCCGGGGTGGCTGTCCTCCAGCGCCAGACAGCGGCTGGGATCGACGCCCAGGCGCCGAGCCGCTTCCAGATAGGGGTCCGGGTTGGGCTTGTGCTTCTCGACGTCGTGGTGGGCGACCACCACGTGGAAGCGATGCAGCAGATTGAAACGGCCCAGATAGCGCTCGACGGCGGCGATGCCGTTCGAGGTGGCGATGCCGCGCGGCAGGCCCAGATCGTCCAGATAGTCGAGGATCTCGACCACGCCCGCCTTCAGCCGCGTCTCGGCCTCCAGCAGGTCCTCCACGTCGGCCCAGACGCGCTCGAAATAGGCCTGCACCGGGAAGTCGTCACCGTACAAGGCGCGCATCATCACGGCGCATTCCGGCGTCGTCTTACCGACCATCGCCGCATAGATCTCGCCGGTAAACTGAACGCCGAAGACGTGTCCAGCCTCGATCATCGCGGCGCGATAGACGATCTCGGTGTCCAGCAGCAGGCCGTCCATGTCGAACACGACGCCTTCGACGGTACGCGGAAAACTCAACGGCCCATCTCCACCTTGAAGAATGAGTCGGCCTTGTAGCCTTGGAAGTAAAGCAAGGCGGTCAGGTCCGCGTGGTCGACCTTGGCGTCGGCCTGGGCCGCCACGATCGGCTTGGCGCGGTAGGCGACGCCCAGGCCGGCGGCCTCGATCATCGCCAGGTCGTTGGCGCCGTCGCCGACGGCCAGGGCGTCGGCCGGGGTCAGGCCCAGCGCCGCCGTCTCTTCCCGCAGAGCGGCCAGCTTGGCCTCCTTGCCCAGGATCGGGTCGCCGACCTGACCCGTCAGCGCGCCGTCGGCCTCGATCAGGGTGTTGGCGCGATTCAGGTGGAAGCCCGCCGCCGCCGCCACCCGGCTCGTGAAGAAGGTGAAGCCGCCAGAGACCAGGGCGCAGCGCGCGCCGTGCCGGGCCATGGTGCGGACCAGGATCTCGGCCCCCGGGTTCAACCGGACCCGCTGATCGTAGCAGCGTTGCAGAGCGTCGACGCCGAGGCCCTTCAGCATTCCGACCCGCTCGCGCAGGGCGCCCTCGAAGGCCAACTCGCCGCGCATGGCGCGCTCGGTAATCTCCGAGACCCGATCCTTGACGCCAGCGAAATCGGCCAGCTCGTCCAGGCATTCGACATTGATGATCGTCGAGTCCATGTCGGCGATCAGCAGCCGCTTGCGGCGGTTCTCCGCGGGCTGGATCGCGATGTCGACCGCCAGGTCCGCCAGATCGCCCCGGATCGCCGCCACCTCGCCGTCCTCGACGAAGAAGTCGGCGGCCAGCGGACCCAGGTCGTCGCGACGGCTGGACAGCCTGGCTTCGACGCGCGAAACGGCTTGTGCGTAAGCGTCGGGGTTCGCCCCAACGATGGTGAGGACGGTCGGAATGGTGGAGAGTTCGGACATCGCGCCCCGCATCTGGCTGATCGCGGGCCCGACCGCAAGCGGCAAGTCGGCCCATGCTCTGCAATTGGCCGAATGGACCGGCGCGGAGATCGTCAACGCCGACTCCATGCAGATCTATGCGGGCCTGCGCGTCCTGACCGCCGGCCCCTCCCCCGAGGAAAGGGCCAGAGCGCCGCACCACCTGTTCGAGGTCGCCGACGCCGCCGATGGCTGGTCGGTCGGCCGCTGGCTGGAAGCGGCGACCCAAGCGATCGCCGAGATCGAGGCGCGCGGCAATCCCGTCATCGTGGTCGGCGGCACGGGCCTCTATTTCCGCGCCCTGACCCATGGCCTGGCGGACGTGCCGCCGGTGCCCGAGACCCAGCGCGAGATTTCCGGCCTGCTCTACGCGGCGCGGGGCGAGGCGGAGTTCCGCGAGATCCTCAAGCCCCTCGACCCCGAAGCCGAGGCCCGCATCGAGGTCGGCGACCGCCAACGCCTGGTGCGCGCCCACGCGGTGGCGATGGCTACAGGCAAGTCCCTGACCTCGTGGCAGACCGACACCAAGCCGGCGCTGCGGCCGGGCTCCTGGGAAGGCCGCGTTCTGGATCCGCCCCGCGCCGAGCTCTACGCCCGCTGCGACGCCCGGCTGTCGGCCATGGTCGAGCAAGGCGCGTTGGACGAGGTGCGCGCCATGGAAGCGCGGGGGCTGGATCCGTCCCTGCCCGCCCTCAAGGCCGTCGGCTATCGCGAGTTCGCGGCCCACCTGCGCGGCGAGACCACGCTGGAACAGGCCCTGGACGCGGCGCGGCAGGAAACCCGCCGCTACGCCAAGCGGCAGTTGACCTGGTTCCGCAACCAGACGCCCGACTGGCCCAGGCTCTCGGGCGAAAGCGTCAGCGCTCCGTGACGGTCGCGCCTGTCCCCGTCAGCTGCGGCTTGACCGCCAGCCGGTAGTCCTCGTCCAGCGTCTGATCCTTGACGCGGTCGAGGGCCGCGATGGCCCGCTCCTGGGCGGCGGCGATCGGCTTGGCCGAGAGATCGCAGACCGCGCCCGCCGGCAGATCCTCCTGTCCGCGCTCGGTGACCGTCAGCGGCTTGGTCATGGCTTCGGTGCAGCCCAGAAGGCCCGTGATCGAATAGAAGCAGATGTCGCGCTGCAGATAGGACTCGACCGTCCAGGCGCAGGGTATGGCCGAGACAGTCACACCTTCAGGCGCCGTGGCGACCGGACCAGGCTTGGCGGCGACGCGCAGGAAGATCTGCTGGTGGACCACCACCGCCTCCCGCTTGGCGGCCTTGACCAGCAGCAGTTGCCGAGCCTTCTGCGAGACCGGCGCCATGCGCAGCAATTGCGGGGGCTGAGGCGCGGCAGCGGTCGCGGCCGGGGGCGTAGCGGCTTGCATCGGAAACACGAAGACCTCCAGGTTGAGCTTGACCATGTGCGCACGTTGACGCCGATCTGACGAGATGCCCGCTGGACGAAAAGATCGCGGCGGGGGATGTCGAATTCCGCAAAGAGGAGCAGCCCATGTCCGTGATCGAAGAAGTCGCCGCGCTGCTGAAGGCCCGGGGCGAGACCATCGCGGTGGCCGAGTCCTCGGCCGGCGGCCTGATCTCGGCGGCGCTCCTGAGCCAGGGCGGCGCCTCGGCCTATTATCGCGGCGGGGCCATCGTCTACACGCCCAAGGCGCGCGCGGCGCTGATGGGGCTTTCGCGTGAGGACATGGGCCAGATGCGCTCGGCCAGCGAACCGTATGCGCGGTTCATGGCCACCCACGCGCGCCAGCGGATGAACGCCACCTGGGGTCTCGCCGAGACCGGCGCCGCGGGACCGTCTGGCAACGCCTACGGCGACGCGGCCGGCCATTGCTGCCTGGCGGTGTCGGGTCCGGTGGACCTGAGCCTGGTCATCGAGACCGGCCACGGCGATCGGGCCGCCAACATGGAAACCTTCCGCGACACGGCGCTGAAGCTGCTGCTGGACGCCCTGCGCGCGGCCTGATCCCGGCCAGAAAATCACGCGCTCGGGGGCCAAGCCGGCGCGGCCTTGCCACAAGGGAGGCGCGACGGGAGAAAACCTGCCCCTCGGCATGGCGGTTTCCGGTCAGGTCACGCCCCTCGGGAAAGGCAGAACCTTGCGGCAATCAGCGCCTTGACGCTCTGTCAGGCGCATGTCATGACCCTTTCCGTAGCTTTGGAGCAAGACTCGTGCGCAAAACCATGACCGTACTTATGGAGCGACCGTTCGCGGGGTGACCTCGAAGTCACGTCGTAGCTCGGTCGCGCGCGCAAAGGTCCTTCGGGACCTTTTTTCTTTTCCGCCTACCTTCAATCCCGCTTCCCCACGGATCGCCCCATGACCGCCCACCAGACCATCGAGAGCAAGGCTCCCGCCGAAACCACCGATCGCGCCATGACCGGCGCCGAGATCGTGGTTCGCGGCCTCGTGGATCAGGGCGTCGAGGTTCTATTCGGCTATCCGGGCGGGGCGGTCCTGCCGATCTATGACGCCCTGTTCCATGAGCCGCGCCTGCGGCACATCCTGGTCCGCCACGAGCAAGGCGCCACCCACGCGGCCGAGGGCTACGCCCGCAGCTCGGGCAAGCCGGGCGTTGTCCTGGTCACCTCGGGCCCCGGCGCGACCAACGCCATCACCGGCATCATGGACGCCCTGATGGACTCGATCCCCATGGTCGTCATCACCGGCCAGGTCCCCACCCACCTGATCGGCACCGACGCCTTCCAGGAGGCCGATACGGTCGGCATGACCCGCTCGTGCACCAAGCACAACTATCTGGTCAAAGACGTCCGCGACCTGCCGCAGATCATCCACGAGGCCTTCAAGATCGCCACCACCGGCCGTCCCGGCCCGGTGCTGATCGACATTCCCAAGGACGTCCAGTTCGCCAAGGGCGAATATCTGGGCCCGGAGGAGGTCAAGTCGACCCACGCCTACGCGCCGCGGATCAAGGGCGACGCGGGCCGGATCGCCGAGGCGGTCAAGCTCATCGCCAATGCGCGCCGCCCGATCTTCTATACCGGCGGCGGCGTGATCAACGCCGGCCCCAAAGCCAGCGCGGCGCTGCGCGAATTCGCGACCCTGACCGGCGCGCCGGTCACCTCGACCCTGATGGGCCTGGGCGCCTTCCCGGCCGCCGATCCGGCCTGGCTGGGCATGTTGGGGATGCACGGCACGTTCGAGGCCAACAACGCCATGCATGACTGTGACGTCATGGTCTGCGTCGGCGCCCGCTTCGACGACCGCGTCACGGGCCGCCTCGACGCCTTCTCGCCGGGATCGAAGAAGATCCACATCGATATCGATCCGTCGTCGATCAACAAGAACGTTCGGGTCGACCTGCCGATCGTCGGCGACGCGGCTTCGGTCCTCGAGGACCTGATCGCCGCCTGGAAGGCCGCGAACCTGTCGCCGAACAAGGCCGCCCTGACCGACTGGTGGGCCCAGATCGACCAGTGGCGCGCCCGCGAGTGCCTGAAGTACCGGGCCTCGGACTCGGTCATCAAGCCGCAGTACGCGATCGAGCGCCTGTACGAGCTGACCAAGGACAAGGACGTCTACATCACGACCGAGGTCGGCCAGCACCAGATGTGGGCCGCGCAGTTCTTCCGGTTCGAGGAGCCGAACCGCTGGATGACCTCCGGCGGCCTGGGCACCATGGGCTATGGCCTGCCCGCGGCCCTGGGCGCGCAGCTGGCCCATCCGAAAAGCCTGGTCGTCGACATCGCCGGCGAAGCCTCGATCCAGATGTGCATCCAGGAGCTGTCGACCGCGATCCAGTTCGATCTGCCGGTCAAGATCTTCATCCTGAACAACGAGTGGATGGGCATGGTGCGCCAGTGGCAGCAGCTGCTGCATGGCGAACGCTACAGCCACTCCTATTCCGACAGCCTGCCCGACTTCGTGAAGCTGGCCGAGGCCTATGGCGCCCACGGCATCCGCTGCTCGGAGCCGGCCGAGCTGGATGACAAGATCCTGGAGATGATCAACAGCGACAAGGTCGTGATCTTCGACTGCCGCGTCGAGAAGCACGAGAACTGCCTGCCGATGATCCCCTCGGGCAAGGCCCACAACGAGATGATCATGGGCGAGGTCGAGGATATCGGAAACGTCATCGGCGAGGCCGGCGCGGGGCTGGTTTAAGGCGCGGCACGGGTTAGAAACGACACATGACCAGCAACATCCAACCCGCCCCCGCCTCGGCCTACGACCTTAGCCCCACGGGCGAGCCGGAACAGTCCGCGACCTTCGCCCTGCTCGTCGACAACGAACCGGGCGTACTGCACCGTGTCGTCGGCCTGTTCGCCGCGCGCGGCTACAATATCGAGAGCCTCACGGTCGCCGAGACCGATCGCAACGCCCACACCAGCCGCATCACGGTGGTGACGCGCGGCACGCGCCAGGTGCTGGATCAGATCGAGGCCCAGCTGAACAAGGTCGTCAATGTCCGCCGCGTGCACGACGTGACCCGCGATCCGAACGGCGTCGAACGCGAACTGGCCCTGGTCAAGGTGCGCGGGCAGGGAGTCGACCGCGTCGAGGCCCTGCGCATCGCCGAGATCTTCCGCGCCAAGCCGGTCGACACCACGCTGGAGAGCTTCGTGTTCGAGATTTCGGGCGCGCCGTCCAAGATCGACAAGTTCCTGGACCTGATGCGCCCGCTGGGCCTGGTGGAACTTTCCCGCACCGGCGTCCTTTCCATCGAGCGGGGCGTCGAGGGCATGTAGCGGAGGCGCGAGATGAGTAGCCTGGCGGGACTTATGGCCGGGCTGACGCTCGCCGCATCTCAACAGGCGCCCTCGCCGCCCCCCGATCCGTCGGCCTGGTGGACGCCGGAAACACCACGTCCGAAGCCCGAGCAGGACCCGCTGGGCGGCCGACGCCTGGGCCGGGCCGAACAGCCAGTCCCGATCGACAACGGCGTCGAGCCCCTGCTCTATCGGCTTTGGGGCTTGCAGCCCCTGCAGAGCCAAATCGTCCGGCGCGGCGAGGTCGTGCTCGAGGTCTGGATTCGCCCGGCGCGCGGCGTCCGTCAGGCCGTGATCCGCGTCACCCGACGCCGCGACGGCCGCGCCTTCGTGCAGGCGCGCGCGGGGCTTGGCTGCTGCACGCCCGAGATCGGCCGCCGGGTCGACATCGACGCGGAGCTGGCCGAGCCCCAGGTCGCGCTCCTCGGCGCCGTCCTTGCCGATCCGGCCTGGAGCCAGCCGCGCGCGGTGATCGTCGACTATGGCGGCGGCGCGGCGGCCGCCCTGTGCGTCGACGGCGTTTCCTGGGACGTCACCCTGCTGGTCCCCGGCCAGGCCAGGCACCTGCGTCGCGCCTGCGACGACGCCGAGGTCGGCTCGATCGCGCCCATCCTGTCCGCGGCGGTCGGCGCCGCGGCCGGCCGCGATCCGCGCTTCGACGCGGCCTTGCCGCCCGGCGGGGACTTTTCGCGGCAGGCCGCGGCCTATCAGTCGCTGATCCGATCCGGCGGACGCTTGATCCCCGGCGAGCACAATCGCCCGCAGCCGGCGTCGGTCCCGATCGGCCCGGACGGCGACGCCGACGCCCTCAGGCCTCCGCCATCTGTTCCGGCTGCTCCCGCAACCGCGCCACGTCCCTGAGCGGCGGCGCGCCGAACAGGCGTGCGTATTCGCGGCTGAACTGCGAGGGGCTGTCGTAGCCGACCGTATGGCCGGCCGTGGCCGCGTCCAGGCGCTGAACCAGGATCAGCCGGCGCGCCTCCTGCAGGCGGAGCTGCTTCTGGTACTGCAGAGGCGACAAAGAGGTCACCGCCTTGAAATGCTGGTGCAGAGCCGAGGTGCTCATCCGCGCCTCCTCCGCCAGGACTTCGATACTGAAGGGCTGGTCGAAGTTCTTGCGGATCCAGCCGATGGCGCGATTGATCTGGCGCAGGCGACCGTCGCGGCGGGCGATCTGGGCCAGGCGCGGGCCCTGTGGGCCGGTCAGCAGGCGGTAGAGAATCTCGCGCTCGATCAGCGGGGCCATGATCGCCACATCCTCGGGGGTGTCGAGCAGGCTGACCATCCGGCAGACGGCGTCGAACAATTGCGGCGTCATCGCGCCCACCGACATGCCGCCGACCAGCGGTGCGGCGGCGTCAAGGCGCGCGGCCAAGCCGCTTTCCATGATCATCTCGCTGATCAGGTTGGCGTCCAGGACGATGCGGAAGCTGAGATAGGGCTGCTCGGGCGAGGCCTCGATCACCTGGCCGGTCACCGGCACGTCGATCGACGACAGGAAGAAGTTGCGCTCGTCATACTCGTGGGCGGCGTCGCCGACGATGACACGCTTGCGGCCTTGCGCCAGCACACAGAAGGCCGGGTCGTGCAGGGCGTGCGATGGCTCGCTGGGCGCGTGCAGGCGGTATAGGTTTACCCTGGGGCAGCAAGTATCGACCGGGCCTTCGCCCGGCGCGAATCGTTCAATCAAGGCCGCCAGCGCCTCGCGCGTGCTCATCGAATTTTCCTTCTCGGCGCGGGATTAGTTGTAAGCCTTGCACGATCCTCCGTCACGCGACCGCGTTCGCTTCCGGAGGATCGTGCAATCATGGCGGAGCATCGGTCTACCGCCTGGACCGGCGAGCGGTCATAGTGACCTCATTCCGCACCCCGACGCGGCAAACCCCAAAATTCGAGCTCGTGATGAGACGCAACGCGCCCCGTGGCGGCGCGACGGCTCCGCGTTGGTTCGTCGCCGCCCTGCTGGGCGGGGCGGCCGCGCTGACCGCCGCGAGCGCCGTGCTCCCGCTCCCGCATACGCCCGTCCAGACCGCCTGGAGCCCCGCCCGATGATGATCAACGCACCCGTGCTGCCCCACATTCCCGTCTCCGGCGTCTGGACCTCGCCGGACGGCCATATCTGCCTCGAACTGCGCGCCGACGGTCGCTTCGTCGAAACCCGCGAAGGCCTCCCGGAGGTCTTCACCGGCGTCTACGTTCTGGTGGGCGAGACCCTGAAGCTGTTCGAGGATCACGGCGCCGTCGTCAGCGGCAAGCTGTCCAACGGTCGCCTAAGCCTGGGGATCGTCGAGCGTCCGGCCTTCCATGCCGACCGCGAAGCCCCTATATTGTGATCGTCCGGCTTCGGCCGAACTATGGGGATAAACGCGCACGTAATAAGCGGACTGGACCCGGGTGCGATTCCCGGCGGCTCCACCAATCTCTCCCAAGTTATCATGGGACCGTATGGGGCCGATCAGCATCGACAGACGTGTAAAGGTGTAGCTTTCTCTCGGCCTGACCCACCGTTTCGGGTCTTTATCTAAATGCGAACGATAACTTCGCTGAAGAGTTCGCCGTCGCCGCGTAATGCGGCGCCGTTGAATTCGCCTCTTAAGTCCTAGGGGTTCAGATCCCTAGGCGGGGCCCGGAGGGAGCCTGCCAACAGAATCCCTCCACTTTCCACGACATCGCCGAGGCTCCCTCCTCTTTTTTGTTTGGGGGAATGGGGGAGCCTGCCAACAGAATCCCTCCACTTTCCAGGACATCGCCGAGGCTCCCTCCTCTTTTTTGTTTGGGGGAATGGGGGAGCCCGCCAACAGAATCCCTCCACTTTCCACGACATCGCCGAGGCTCCCTCCTCTTTTTCGCTGAAGGAACGCGGGAGAAGACGGCGGGACCGGATTCGACCGTCACACGGCTTTGCGACACGCCGTCGACAGGTTACGCTCGCGCTCCCTTTCGTTCGAAGTACCGACTCTCAAAGCGCATGTCCCAGACCCCACCGCCCGAAGACCTCATGCAGTACGAGGCCATGGCCCAGGACGCCCTGCGCGGCGTGGTCAAGGCGGCCTTGAAGAAGGCCGCCGCGCCCGGCGGCCTGCCCGAACCGCATCACCTCTACATCACCTTCAAGACCAAGGCGGCCGGCGTCTCGGGTCCGCAGGATCTGTTGAGCAAGTACCCGGACGAGATGACGATCGTCCTGCAGCATCAGTACTGGGACCTGGCGCCGGGCGAGACCTTCTTCTCGGTGACGCTGAAGTTCGGCGGCCAGCCCAAGCGCCTGTCGGTGCCCTACGCGGCCGTGACGCGCTTCTACGATCCTTCGGTGCAGTTCGCCCTGCAGTTCGCGCCGCCGGAAATCGTCGAGGACGAGCCCGAGCCGGAACCCGAGGCCGAAGCCAAACCGGCGGTCCCGGCCGGCGAGGAAGGTCCGAAAATCGTCTCGCTGGACCAGTTCCGCAAGAAATGAGCGACGTCGCCGCCGACGAGCCTCAGAGCCTGACGGACGAGGCGATCCTCGCCCGGTTCCGCGCGTCCAAGAACCAGCCGACCGGATCCCAGACCCTGGGCTTCGAACTGTTGGCCGTTCGCCAGGCCGACCGCGAGGTCGAGGTGGCCTTCACGGCGCGGGCGGAACTGCTCTGCAATCCCATGGGCCAGATCCAGGGCGGCTATGTCTGCGCCATGCTGGACGAGGCCATGTCGGTGGCCGGCATGATCACCTCGGGCATGACCCACGTCGTGCCGACGCTGGAAATGAAGACCAGCTTCCTGCGGCCGGCCATGCCCGGACGGCTGCGCGGCGTTGGCCGCGTGGTGAAGTGGGGCCGCACGATCTGCTTCACCGAGGGCGAACTCTACGACGCCGAGAATCGCCTGGTGGCCAAGGCCAGCGGCACGGCCATGCCCACGCCGTTCGCCAAGTTCAAGAAGCCCTGACGGCCATGCGCGGCGCGGCGGCGGTCATCGGACTTCTGGCGCTTCTGATCTTCTCGCCGGCGGCCAGGGCGAGCCCGTTCTCGAACTGGACGGCCGTCGTGGTGGCTGGCGACGCCCACGCCCATTCCGGCGGGCCGACCGAGGCCTTCGACAACGCCCGGCGAGACGTTTCCAAGACCCTGGTCGCGCTGGGTTTCGACAAGGCGGACATCCAGCAGTTTTCGACGCACCCCAAGCGCTATCCCGCCGACGCGCCCGGCCGGTCGGACGCCGAGGCCATCTATCAGGCCCTGCGCACCAAGGCCCAGACCGCCAAGGCGGGCTGTCTCTTCTACCTCAGCTCGCACGGCGGACCCGAAGGGGCGATTCTCGGCCAGGAGTTGCTGCGTCCGCAACGCTTGGCGGCTATGCTGAATGACGCCTGTCCCGATCGTCCCTCCATCGTGGTGATCTCCGCCTGTTTTTCGGGCGTCTTCATTCCGCCGTTGCAGCGCGGCGACCGCCTGATCCTCACCGCCGCCCGCCCCGACCGCGCGTCGTTCGGCTGCGGCGAGAGCGATCGATATCCCTATTTCGACGATTGCTTCCTGGCCTCGGCCTCCCAGGCGCACGACTTCGCGGCCCTCGGAACAGCCACCCAGGCCTGCGTGGCGCGCAAGGAGACGGAGACCGGCGCCGAGCCCGCCTCCGAGCCGCAGATGTGGATCGGCCCCGCCTTGCGCCCGCTGCTTCCGCTGTATGGGTTCAATCACGCCCCACCGAAAACCCCTTAGGCGGCGATCGGGTTTGACCCTGGCGATCAGCACGCTACACAAACCCTAGAAGTTTCCGCTTCACCCAGGGGACATCGTTGACGTCGCGCGTTTCGCCCGCGGCCGCCCTCGCGGCGGCCTTCATGGCTATTTGGTCGGCCCTTGGATCGGACGCGCGGGCGCAGGAGGCCACACCGCCCGCCACCGCCGCGCCGGCGGCTGCTGGACCGACCGGAGGCCCCCGTCCCTACACGAGCCTGCGTCCGCACCGTCTTCGCCCTCGCCCCGCAACGGTGAAGGCGGCGAACCCGGCTGTCGCCCCAGCCGCGCCGACGCCGCAGCCCGCACGTCCGGCCGCGCCGCCCGCCCAGCTCGCGCCCGCCGCCCCGCCGCCGGCTTCGGCCGCCGTCACGCCCCTGCCCCGTCCGGAGTTGGAAGCCTTCGTCGACGGCGTCGTGCGCCGCGCCATGGATCGCGACCACATCGCCGGCGTCACCGTCTCGGTGGTCCAGAACGGCCAGGTGGTGCTCAAGAAGGGCTACGGTTTCTCGAACCTGGCCAACCGCAAGCCGGTCGATCCGGACAAGACGCTGTTCCGCGTCGGGTCGATCTCGAAGACCTTCACCTGGATCGCGGTGATGAACGAGATCGAGTCGGGCCACATGCGCCTGGACGGCCCGGTGAACCTCTACCTGCCCGAGCCGCTGCAGGTGAAGGACCAGGGCAAGAAGACCCAGGTTCGCCTCAAGGACCTGATGACCCACACCAGCGGTTTCGAGGACCGCGCGCTGGGCCAGCTCTTCGAACGCGATCCGAACCGCGTGCGGACCCTGAACGACTACCTGCGTCAGGAGCGACCGCGCCGGGTGCGCGAGCCTGGCCTGCTGCCCAGCTATTCGAACTATGGCGCGGCCCTGGCCGGCGCGGCCCTGTCGAACGTGGTCGGCAAGCCCTATGAGCAGCTGATCAGCGAGGAGATCATCCTTCCGGCCGGCATGGGCCACACGACGTTCCGCGAGGCGCGTCCGTGGCGGGATGGCCTGCCCGCGCCGATGGCCAACGCCCTGGCCGCCGACCTGTCCGACGGCTATTCGTGGACGCCGATGGGCTGGAAGGTCCGGCCTCGCGAATTCATGGGCCAGGTGGCGCCCGCCGCCTCCGCCTCCAGCACCGCGGGCGACATGGCCCGCTACATGACGCTGCTGCTGAACGGCGGGACGATCGATGGCAAGACGATCTTCTCGCCAAAGACGGCCCAGGCCTTCCGCACCCCGATGTACCGGCCCACGCCCGAGGCCGCCGGCTGGAACGCCGGCTTCCAGGACATCCCCCTTCCCGGCGGCCGGCGTGGTTTCGGCCATGCGGGCGCGACGCTGTATTTCCTCTCCAACCTGGTGATCGCGCCCGATCTGGGCCTCGGCGTCTTCGTCTCGGTGAACACCGACAGCGGCGCCAACCTGCCCGCCACCTTGCCGGCCACCATCGTCGAGCACTTCTACAGCCCCGCCCCGGCCGTGCCGCCGGTCAGCGCGCTCAGCTATGACGAGGCGCGGGTCTATGAGGGCGAATACCTGACGACCCGCCGCGCCTACACCGGACTGGAAGCCTTCGCCGGCCGCCTGACCGGCCGCGCCACGGTGCGCGCCACGCCCGACGGCCGGCTGACCGTCACCGAGGGCGGGACCAGCACGCTATGGAACGGCACCAGCCATCCGGGCGTGTTCAAGGCCGTCGACGGCCCGCTGCTGCTGAACTTCGACGTCAACGGCGACCATCCGTCCCGCTTCTACGCCGCGCGCGGAACCGCGACCTATGAGCGGATCGGCTTTTTCCGGTCGATCGGCCTGCTGATCTGGACGGCGGTGCTGGGCCTGCTGGCCAGCCTGGGCGCGATCCTGGGCATCTTCATCCGCAACCGCCGGGAGGCGCGCCAGACGCCCATCCAGGCCAGCGCCAGCCAGATGCAGACCATGCAGTCGGTGCTTTGGCTGATCTCCGCCGGCTGCATGGCCGTGTTCGGCGCCAAGGCCTCCGACCAGACGACCGTTTTCTTCGGCTGGCCCAGCGGTTGGCTGCTGAGCGGCTCGGCCTGCGCCCTGGTGGCGTCGGTGCTGAGCGTCCTGACCCTGGGCGCCCTGCCCATGGTCTGGCGCGGCGGTCGCCGGGTCGACAGCTGGAACGGCGGTCGCAAGGCGGCCTTTACCTATACGGCCATCCTGCACGTCTTCCTGGCGGTGCTGCTGGGCCTGTGGGGCTACCTGCTGCCGTGGAGCCGCCCGCTCTTCTGATACGGCGCGTCAGCCCTCGAGCGTCCGTCGCATGAGGTTCGAGTTCAGCTTCCGCACCTGGATGATGATCCGCTCGCGCTCGCCCGGCCGGCGCTCGACCAGCAGCCGGGCGACCTGGGCGTCGTCGTGGAAGGCATAGCCCTTGATGGCGTCCAACAGGGCTTTCGCCAGGTTGTCGAGATCCATCCACGGCGGCTCGCCGACATATTCCATGCCGATCTCGACGCTGAACTCGCCCCAGGCCGGCCGCGAGCCCCGCCACGATTTGCGGAAGAACTCATAGATCAGCGGCTTGTAGTACTTGCCCTGGGTGGTAAGGCCATCGACCACGAGAGTGAGCTCGCCGCCCGCCTCGCGGGCGCGGACCTTGCCGTGGTGGGTCCAGTCGTCTTCCAAGCGTCGGAGCCTCGGGTGGGGATCGCGGTGATCCGGCCAAGAACCAGAACCGCGCCGGCAAGGAAAGCCCGATCAGCGTCGCGGGCCGTTTCCCGACCGCCTAGCGGCTAAGCCTGAGCCATTTCGAGGAGCTTCACGACGGTGTTCCAGTTGCGGGCCGTCCCGACCGGCGCGCGCTTGGACTTCTTCCAGTCGCGGTCAAGCACCGAGTCCGCCATGCTGATCGGCATGTCGATATAGAGCTCGCGCCCTCGCGCCGCGAAGCGTTCCGGGCCGGTGATCGCCGCGCGCAGGATATCCTCGTCGCCGGCCGGCAGCGGCGTCTTCATGAAGGTGACCAGCACGTGGCTGGGATGGTCCAGCGCCTCGCTTGAAAACGGATTGGCCGCGACGATGGCGCTCAGCTCGGCCGGCGAGCGGATCATGAAGTCGGTGCGCAAGCCGATCCTGTCCGCCAGGGCGTCCTCCAGCCGCGCTTCCAAGGCCGGACCGCCGGGGTCCTCGCCCCACAGCAGAAGGTTGCCGCTGGCCAGATAGGTCTTGGCCGCGGGGAAACCCGTATCCTGGGCGACGCCGAGCAGGTCTTCCTTCAGCACCTTGCGCTTGCCGGTGTTGACCGAGCGCAGCAGCGCCACATGGACCGGCAAGCTAAAGCCCTTCGACCCGAACGGCCGTGCCGTAGGCGAGCACCTCGGTGATGCCTTCCATGATCTCGTTGGCGTCGTAGCGCGCGGCCAGGATGGCGTTGGCCCCGACCTCCCGGGCGTGCTGCACCAGGAGCTCATAGGCCTCCTGGCGCGCCGTCTCGGCCAGCTTGGTGTAGATCGACAGATTGCCGCCGAAGATCGACTGGATGGCCCCGCCGACATTGCCGACCACGCTGCGCGAGCGGACGGTCACGCCCCGCACCAGGCCTAGATGTTCGACGATGCGATAGCCGGGCAGATCGTTGGTCGTGACGACGAGCATGGGCGCCTCCCAGAGCCTTTCCGATCTGATTGATCCAATCAGACCGGATAAAAAGGGCTCTAAATCAAAAGTTTAGAGCATTTTTCGATCCGATACCCGTTTCACACTTATCGGAAAATGCTCTAGTCCCTTTCGGTATAACGAACACCGTTGTCCGGCGCCATGGCGTTGCGAACCTTGGCCCCAGGGTCTAGACCGCGCTCGACCGCTTTTCCGGAGATCGCCCGCATGACCGCCACGCGCACCGAGACCGACACCTTCGGCCCGATCGAAGTCGCTTCCGACCGCTATTGGGGGGCCCAGGCCCAACGCAGCCTCGGCAACTTCAAGATCGGCTGGGAGAAGCAGCCCCTGCCGGTCGTCCGCGCCCTGGGCGTCGTCAAGCGCGCCGCCGCCGAGACCAACTTCAAGCTGGGCAAGCTGGACGCGGGCCTGAAGGACGCCATCGTCCAGGCCGCCAACGAGGTGATCGACGGGAAGCTGAACGACCACTTCCCGCTGGTCGTCTGGCAGACGGGTTCGGGCACCCAGTCGAACATGAACGCCAACGAGGTGATCTCGAACCGCGCGATCCAGATCCTGGGCGGCGAGATGGGCAGCAAGAAGCCCGTCCACCCGAACGACCACGTCAATATGAGCCAGTCGTCGAACGACACCTATCCGACGGCCATGCACGTGGCGTGCGCCGAGCAGATCGTCCACGACCTGATCCCGGCGCTGAAGCATCTGCACGCCGCCCTCGACGCCAAGGCCAAGGCCTGGAACGACATCATCAAGATCGGCCGCACCCACACCCAGGACGCCACGCCGCTGACCCTGGGCCAGGAGTTCTCGGGCTACGCCCAGCAGGTCGCCAACGGCATCGAGCGCATCGAGAGCACCCTGCCCAAGCTGATGCAGCTGGCCCAAGGCGGCACCGCCGTCGGCACCGGCCTGAACGCCCCGATCGGCTTCGCCGAGGGCGTGGCCGAGGCCATCGCCGCGATCACCGGCCTGCCCTTCACGACCGCCCCGAACAAGTTCGAGGCCCTGGCCGCCCACGACGCGATGGTGTTCAGCCACGGCGCGATCAACACCGTCGCCGCCAGCCTGTTCAAGATCGCCAACGACATCCGCTTCCTGGGCTCGGGTCCCCGCGCCGGCCTCGGCGAGCTGGCCCTGCCGGAAAACGAGCCGGGCAGCTCGATCATGCCGGGCAAGGTCAACCCGACCCAGTGCGAAGCCCTGACCCAGGTCTGCGTCCAGGTGTTCGGCAACCACGCCGCCCTGACCTTCGCCGGCAGCCAGGGCCACTTCGAGCTGAACGTCTTCAACCCGGTGATGGCCTACAACTTCCTGCAGTCGGTCCGCCTGGTCGCCGACGCCGCGATCAGCTTCACCGATAACTGCGTGGTCGGCATCGAGCCGCGCATCGACAACATCAAGCACGGCGTTGAAAACAGCCTGATGCTGGTCACGGCCCTCAACGGCCGCCTCGGCTATGACATCTGCGCCAAGATCGCCAAGACGGCGCACAAGAACGGCACCACCTTGCGCCAGGAAGCCGTTGGCGGCGGCTACCTGACGGACGAGGAGTTCGACCAGTACGTCCGCCCGGAAAAGATGGTCTCGCCGGGCTGATGCTCCAAATCGTTCGTCTGTTCGACGAACCGCCGGACGGCTTCGACGACCTTATCGCCGAGGCCTCCGGCGAAGGCGTGCGTAACATGGCCCTCCTGGCCGAGGACTGGCGGAACGGCGCGCGCTTCCAAGACGACGGCGAGGCCCTCCTCGCCGCGTTCCTAGCTGGAGAACTGGCGGGGATCGGCGGGCTCAGCGTCGAACCCGATTCCTCTGAACCGGCGCGCCGCCTGCGTCGCTTCTATGTCCGCACACCTCGTCGCCGGACTGACGGAAGCGATCGTCGCGCCCGTCCTAAAAGGTCGGATGACAGCCGTCAGTGGCTTCGAAATCCCTCTGGAACGTGACGGTGACGTCCTACTGATCAGCGTCACGGGCATGATCTCGATCCGTCAGACCGATCTACGTCGCCGGATCGGTTCAGCGGCCGACCATGAAGACGCCATCCGCCGCGCTATCGACCGGCTGTTCACCGGCTTCTAAACCCGGCGGACGTTTCGACCGATCGGGGCCAGGGCGATGTAGGCCAGTTGGACGTCCTTGATCGCGAACGGGATGCCGATGATCGAGACGGCCTCGGCGGCGGCGACCACCACATGGCCCAGCGCCAGCCACCAGCCGGCCAGGATGAACCAGATGATGTTCATCAGCCCGCCCAGCGCGCCCGTGCCCAGGTCGGGTCCCTCGCGCCGAACGATCTCCTTGCCGAAGGGCCACAGGGCGAAGCCGGCGATCCGCCAGGCCGCGCCGGCATAAGGCAGGCCCACGATGGTGATGGCCAGCAGGACGCCGGCGACGAACCAGCCGAAGGCCATCGCCAGACCGCCGCAGATGGCCCACAGCACATTCAGGATGAAACGGATCACGGTATTGAGCCCCCAAAATTCAGGCTTCGCGCCCTAAGTCCGAGTTGGCGCCGTCGGCCTTCGAAGTCGAGGCCCAAGGACCATCATGACGTCGAATTCACCGATATCAGGCCCGGCGGCTGACCGCGAAGTCGGCGAGGCTTTCCAGCGCCTCGCGCCAGTCATTGGCCGGAAACACCGCCAGCGCCGCCTTGGCCTTGTCGGCATAGTCGGCGGCCAGGTCCAGCGTGGCGTCCAGGGCGCCCGAGCCGATGATCAGCTCGCGGGCCCGGCGGAAGTCGGCCTCGGTCTGCTCGCGGCGACCGATCGCGCGCTCCCAGAACTCGGCCTCGCGGGGACCCGAACGGGCGATGGCCAGCAGCAGCGGCAGGGTCGCCTTGCCCTCGCGGAAGTCGTCGCCGGCGTTCTTGCCCAAGGTCTCGGTCGCGCCGCCATAGTCCAGCGCGTCGTCGGCCAACTGGAAGGCCAGGCCGAGGTTCAGGCCATAGGCCTTGAGCGCGGCGGCCTTGTCGGGCTCGACGCCGGCCGAAACCGCCCCGGCTTCGGACGCTGCGGCGAACAGCTCGGCGGTCTTGGCCTGGATGATCTCCAGATAGACGGCCTGCGAGAGGTTCAGATCGTGGCTGCGCATAAGCTGCAGCACCTCGCCCTCGGCGATGACGCGGCTGGCGCGGGCCAGGATCTCCAGCGCCTTCATCGAGCCGGTTTCGACCATCAGCTCGAAGGCGCGGGCGAATAGGAAGTCGCCGACCAGCACGCTCTGCGCCGCGCCCCAGATCAGGTGCGCGGCGACCTTGCCCCGGCGCAGCTGGCTGCCGTCGACCACGTCGTCGTGCAGCAGGGTGGCGGTATGGATGAACTCGACCGAAGCGGCCAGCTTCAGGCAATGATCGTTATCGGAGCCCGCGAGCCGCGCGGCGGCGACGGTCAGCAGCGGCCGCAAGCGCTTGCCGCCGGCCGCGATCAGATGCTCCGCCAGCGCCGGAATGATCGGCACGTCGCTTTGCATCCGGTCGGTGATCAGCGCGTTGACGCCCGCCATGTCGGTCTCGGCGAGGCGCACGAGACGATCCACCGAGCCCGACGTCCGGGG
Source organism: Caulobacter vibrioides OR37 (assembly GCF_000372645.1). GTDB lineage: Bacteria > Pseudomonadota > Alphaproteobacteria > Caulobacterales > Caulobacteraceae > Caulobacter > Caulobacter vibrioides_E. Next base: position 22,025 of record NZ_APMP01000038.1, read on the forward strand.
GAGGGTCGCTGTCGCTGCGTCCAAAACGATCGTCTCCTTGCGCCGTTCCCCGCACGAACCGTTGCGAGGGACAATGGTGGCGGGATAGGTCAGGGTCAAGGCGAGCACAAGGCCTAGAAAGCATTGGACCACACGGGGATCAGCGAGGATCGGGTTCTGGGCGGCCGGGTGAGGCTCCGCCAGAGGGCCGATGGCTACCGGGCCGGCATGGACGCCGCCCTGCTGGCGGCGGCTTGCGACTCGCTTCCGGCGCAACGTGTGATCGAGCCTGGCTGCGGAGTCGGCGGCGCCCTGCTGGCCGCCGCCGCGCGACGTCCCGGGGTCTTGTTCCAGGGCGTGGAGCGCGATCCCGCCGCCGCCGCCCTGGCGGCCGAGAACGCGGCGCTGAACGGCTTCGAGGACCGGGTGTCGATCCTCCAGGGCGATGTCGAGGCTGGCTTCCGGACGCTGGCCCTGCCCGTTTTCGACGCGGTGATGGCCAATCCGCCCTTCTTCGACGACCCGGCCGCGCTGCGCGCCCCCGCCCCGGCCAAGAGCGGCGCCTGGATGGCCGACGGAGGCCTGGCCGCCTGGACCGGCTTCTGCCTGAAGGCGGTGCGCGAGGGCGGAACCATCACCCTGATCCACCGCGCCGACCGTCTGGCCGACATCCTGGCGGGCCTGGGCCCCAAGGCCGGATCCTTCCGCATCCGTCCCATCGCGCCGTTCGCCGACGCCCCGGCCAAACGCGTGATCGTCCGAGCCGTCAAGACCGGCAAGGCGCCGCTGGTCCTGCTGCCGGCCCTGGCGCTGCACGACCGCGAGGGCGGCAAGCATACCGCCGAGGCCGAGGCCATTCTCAGGGGCGAGGCGGCGCTGGCTTGGTGAGCGGCGGACCGCCACGCTCCTGGATCGATTTCAGATAGGCGATGATCGCCGTCACATCGGCCGGCGGGAAGGTCCATTCGGGCATCGGACCGTGGCCCACGGCAAGGCCCTCGGCCAGGCCTTCGCTCAACGCCTCCACATCATAGCGTTCGTTCAAACGGCGGAACCGGGGCGCGCTCGGGTTGGGGCTGTCTCCGGTCGTCGTGACCGCGTGGCACACGGCGCAATGGCGGGAGACCAGCGCCTTGCCGCGCGCGATCAGTTCGGGCGACGAGGCCTCCTGCCCGGCGGCCGCGCCGACCAGCAGCAGGCTCGCGACCACGGCGCTTACGCTCGCGAAAACGGCTTTCGTCACATCGCTTCTCCTCGGCCGCCCAATTCTGCGACCGTGGCGGTGGGCCGCCTTGACGCACATCAAGGGACCGATGGAGCGCGGCCTACTCCGCGTACAGCGCCAGCGCTTCCAGGCACAGTTCCAGGCCCGTCAGATCGCGCAGGGGGTCCTGGGTCACGATCACGAACAGCCGCCGCGCCTCGCCCCACAGCATCACCGTTTCGGGCAGGCCGTGATCCTCGATCGCGCAGCCTTCGCCATCGCGCCAAACGCGGTTCTCGTCCAGGGTCGCGCCCAGCTGCGCGTCGACGCGGGCGACATATTCGGCCTGAGTTTCGTCGGCCACGTTCAGATAGGCGAAGATGGGCTTGCCCAGACCCGCCAGCACCCCGGCCTCGAACACCGTGGCGGTGTCGGCCGAGGGGCCCCGAAATGGGGTCAGGTTGACGATAGCCGCGTCGGCCTGGCGCAATTGCGCCATGCGGGCGGCGTAGAAGTGTCGGGCCTCGAGCTCGTCTCCGCCCTCGCCAGCCGGCAGCCGCGCGGGATCGATGACCTCGAGGCCGGCGTCGAGGCACAGGGCCCGCTGGCGGGCCGCCTGGATTTCGGTGTCGGGGAGCCAGGCTTCAGGGCCGGCCAGCCATAGGGAACGGACAGGGCGCATGGGCCTTAGGTCTGGTCCCGGGCTCCCCCTGTCAATGTCCGTCGGAGATTCGATTGAGATCCATCGCGCGAAGAACCCTCCTGGCTCTCCCCGCCCTCTTGGCGGCGCGTCCCGTCCTCGCCGCCCAGCCCCAGCCCTGGCTGGCCTATGAACGGCGGCTGCGCGAGCGCCTGAGCGACCCGCCCGGCGCCGATTTCGACACCGACTTCGAACAGACGCTGCTGGACCTCAACAACATCTTCCGCGACCGCCAAGGTCCCCGCGCCCTGGCCTGGGATCCGGGCCTGGCCCTGGCCGCCCGCGCCCACGCCGCCGACATGGGCGCGACCGAGGTCTTCGACCACGTGACCCGCGAGGGCTATACGCCCGCCGGCCGCGTCGGCCTGCTGGCCCGCGACCTGGTCGGCGCGGCGGGCGAGAACATCGCCATGCGCCTCAACGCCTCGGGACCGGTGACGCCGGACCAGATCATGGGCCAGTGGAAGGCCAGCCCCGGCCACCGCGCCAACCTGCTGGCCGCGGGTTTCACCCACGTGGGCTATGGCGTTCTGCGCCAGGGTCCGCGCGTGATCGCCGTCGGCGCCTATGCCGAGGTCGCCGCGCGCTTGGCCGCCCCGGCCCCGCTCCGCGTCGGCGCGACCGACCAGATCGCCCGCGCGCTGGCCAACGCCACGCCGACGATCCGGCAGTTCTCGGTCTCCGAACCGGGCGGCGAAATGCTGACGGCGACCTATCTCGAGGGCGTTCCCGGCCAGCCGCCGCCGACCTTGGCGGCCGGCGCCTGGCAGCTCAGACCGCACCTCTCGACGGGCGAGCATCGGTATCAGGTCGCCTGGGGTCCCGTCTTCGTGCTGATCTAGAAGCCGGCCGCGAGCAGCGCGTCCAGCTGGTTGAACTGCTCGGGCAGGCCGGCGGCCGAGCCCTGAATGGCCTCGTCGCAGGCTTCCTTGCTGGGGTAGAGCTCGCTCAGCGTCAACAGCGTCTGGCCGTCCCGCTCTTCGAACGTCACCGTGGTGAGCGCGGCGTCGTCCCCGCTCTCCTCATTGGTCCAGACGATGCGCGAAGGCGGCGTGACCTCCAGGTACCTGCCGAAGAACGCCATGGAATTGGCCGCGTCCAGGCCGAACTCCAGGCGATAGGCGCCGCCGGTGCGGACGTCCATCTCGCAAGCCCGCAGGGGAACGCCCAGAGTCTCCGGAACCCACCAGCGCCGAAACAGCTCGGCCCTGCTCCAGGCCTCGAACACGATGCGCGGCGGCGCGTCGAAGATCCGCGTGACGACCAGTTCGCGGTCCGACTTGCGGGTCACCACCGTGCGCCCCGTCTCGGGCGCGTCGTTATGTCCGTCCATTCGCCTCTTCCTCGCGTTTCAGGTCCTCGACGACCTTGTCCAACTCATCGAAGCGAAGCGCCCAACGACGGCGATATCGCTCGATCCAGGCAGCCTCCGCCGCCAGCCCGTCCGCGCCCAGCCGGCAGGTCCTCACCCGTCCGACCTTCTCGGTCTTCACCAGACCCGCCTCTTCCAAGACCGCGATATGCTTCTTCATGCCTGTCAGGGTCATCTGGAACCGGTTGGCGAGCTCCGTGATCGAGGCCTCCCCGCGCTCAAGTTCCTCCAGCACCCCGCGCCGGGTGGCGTCGGCGAGGGCGGAAAACGAGGCGTCAAGCCGGGCGGCGACATACTGAACCATTGAGTTCAGTAATGCACGCGGCGCGACCACGCGCAAGCCCCAACGAAAAGCCCCCGGCCTGGGAGGACCGAGGGCTTCGCGGGATTTAAGCTTGGGTACTAAAAGTGGATTAGTTCTTGGCCTGGTCGACCAGCTTGTTCTTGGCGATCCAAGGCATCATGCCGCGCAGGCGCGCGCCGACTTCTTCGATGGCGTGCTCGTTCGAGCGGCGACGGGTCGCCTTGAACGAGGGCTGGCCAACGGCGTTTTCCAACATGAAGTCGCGCACGAACTTGCCCGACTGGATGTCCTCCAGAACCCGCTTCATCTCGGCCTTGGTCTCGGCGGTGATGATGCGCGGACCCGTCACGTACTCGCCGTACTCGGCGGTGTTCGAGATCGAGTAGTTCATGTTGGCGATGCCGCCCTCGTACATGAGGTCGACGATCAGCTTCAGCTCGTGCAGGCACTCGAAATAGGCCATTTCCGGCGCGTAGCCGGCTTCCACCAGCGTCTCGAAGCCGGCGCGGACCAGCTCGACCGTGCCGCCGCACAGGACGGCCTGCTCGCCGAACAGGTCGGTCTCGCACTCTTCGCGGAAGTTGGTCTCGATGATGCCCGACCGGCCGCCGCCGATGGCGCTGGCATAGGCCAGGCCGATATCGAGGGCGTTGCCGGTGGCGTTGTGGTGCACGGCGATGAGGCACGGGACGCCGCCACCCTTCTGGTATTCGCCACGAACCGTGTGGCCCGGGCCCTTCGGAGCGACCATCAGCACGTCGATGGTGTCCTTCGGCTCGATCAGGCCGAAGTGGACGTTCAGGCCGTGGGCGAACAGCAGGGCCGCGCCGTCGCGGATGTTCGGAGCGATCTCATGCTTGTAGATCGCGGCCTGATGCTCGTCCGGCGCCAGGATCATGATCATGTCGGCCCAGCCGGCGGCCTCGGCGACGGTCATGACCTTCAGGCCCTCGCCCTCGGCCTTCTTGGCGGTCGGCGAACCGGCGCGCAGCGCCACGGCGACGTTCTTGATGCCCGAGTCCCGAAGGTTGAGCGCGTGCGCATGACCTTGCGAACCATAGCCTACGATCGCGATCTTCTTGTCCAAGATACGAGCGATGTCGGCGTCGCGGTCGTAGTAGACGCGCATATTTTTTCTCCAGGACTGGTCAATCAAGGTCGCCACGCGCAACGGCAAAGCGACAAAGGCCGGGCGTTTGAGCGTTTTTTTGCCGTTTCGTCAAGGTGAAGCCGACAGAACGCCGAAATGCCGAGGCCCTCGCGGCCCCGTTTTAGGCGCTTCGGCGCGGAACCGCCATGCCAACGGTCGGCAAACGCGGTTCCGGCGCCTCGGACGCGAACGAAATCGGGGCGGAAGCTCGCGCCTCCGCCCCGTCTCGACGACCCGTCACGGATCACGCCAAGCTTACCAGAACAGATCGGCCCAGACGCTCAGCACCTGGCCGGTCCAGACGTCGACCAACAGCGCGTCGTCGCCGACCCGGACCCACTCGCAGCCGATCGGCGGCTGAGGCAGGCCGTACTGCCAGGCGTTCAGATAGTAGTAGCTGCCGTACCAGCCGCCCGGCAGGTACTCGCCGAACACCCAGCGGTGGACGTACCAGCCGCGCGGATAGCGATAGGCCGGCGCCCGGTAGCGCTCGATGGCCCTATAGCTGGGGCGATAGCTCCAGCGATCGTATTGAGGACGGCCGCGGTCGCGATCGCGGAACTGGCCCTGACCTGGGCGGTGATCGCCCCGGTCCCAGCCGCCCCGATCCCAACCACGATCCCACCCACCGCGGTCGGGGCCGCGGTTGTCCGGACGCCCGTCGTGGTTCCAGTCGCCCCTGTTCCAATCGCCGCGACGGTCGGGGCCGCCACGGCCCCAGTCACGGTCGCCGTTGTTCGGCGGCGGCGGTCCGGGCTGAGGGCGCGGCGGGGTCGGCGCCGGCGAAGGCTGGGGCGGCGGGCGGTTGTTCCAATCCGGACGCCCGCCGCCGTTCCAGCCGGGACGGTCGCCGCCGCGACCCCAGTCGCGGCCCGGGCCAGGTTGAGGTTGAGGTTGAGGTTGAGGCTGAGGCTGCTGCTGAGGCTGGCCCGGGGCTGGCCCCGGTTGGCCGCCCCGGTTCCAGCCGCCGGGTCCATGGTCGCCGCCGCGCCCGCCGCCTTGCCAGCCGCCGCGATCGCCGCGCGGGCCGCCCTCGCGCTGAGGCTGTCCCGGCTGCTGCTGATCCTGAGCGACCACCGCGCCGGCGGCGCCGGCGTGGGCCGCAGCGCCGCTCAACAGCGAGAGCGCCAGGGCGGTCGTGATCAGACGTTTCATTTCATGCTCCAAGGGCCTTGAGGCCGGCCCGGGCTTGTCCCTTGATATCAGTCTCGGATTCGCCGGATGAACCGGGCTTGAACGGAATAACGCCCAAGGAGCCTGAATGACCGCGCATCCCAATGACGTCGTCAGCTTCTGGCGCCAGGCCGGACCCGCCAAGTGGTTTAAGAAGGACCCCGCCTTCGATCAGGCCATCGCGCTGAAGTTCGAGCAGACCCACTACCGCGCCTCGATGCGACGCTACGACGGCTGGAACGAGACGCCGGTCGGGGCGCTGGCCCTGCAAATCCTGCTCGATCAGTTCCCCCGCAATATGTACCGCGACACGCCGCACGCCTTCGCCACCGATCCATTGGCCAGGATGTTCGCCCGCGCCGCCATCGCCGCCGGTCACGACCAGGACGTGGCGATCGAACCCGAACTGCGGCGGTTCTTCTATCTGCCGTTCGAACACTCCGAGTCTCTGGTCGACCAGGAGTTCAGCGTCGAGCTGTTCGCCGCCTTGCAGGCCGACACCGGCGACGAGGAGTCGATGAAGTTCGCCCTGCTCCACCGCGACATCATCGCCCGCTTTGGCCGCTTCCCCCATCGCAACCCCGGCCTGGGGCGCGAGACGACCGAGGCCGAGCAGGCCTTCCTCGATGACGGAGGCTTCGCGGGTTAGATCGGCTTCATGGGGCACGCTCAATCTTGGCGCGCTCCGGCTGTCCATGTAGGTTGCGCCCGAACGCCATCAGGCCCACCAGGGAAACGATATGAAAGCCTTCCGCAGCGCGCTGACCGTCGGTCTGGCGCTTACTGTCCTGACGCCCGAGATCGTCTTCGCCCAGGCCAAGGCCAGCAAGGGCCAGCAGATGCAAACGCAGGCGTCGGGCGAGGTTCCCCATTGCTCGCGCAAGCTGGGCACGCTGTCGATCGTCGACGGCGACGATCCCAGCGGCTGGACCCAATACAATCTCGCCTCGCCGCAGAAGGTGCTGCGCGCCATTGTCCAGCGCTCGGGTTGCTTCAACCTTGTCGATCGCGGCGTTGGCCTCAGCGCGGCCCAGAAAGAGCGCAATATCGAAGGCAACCTCGGCCTGCAGCGCGGCTCCAATGTCGGCCAGGGTCAGGTCAAGGCTGCCGACTACGTGCTGGTGGCGGAGGTCCAGGGCAGCAACAGCAATGTCGGCGGCGGCGCGGTGGCCGGCGCCATCGGCGGTCTGATCGGCGGTCGCGTCGGCGGCCTGGTCGGCGGCATCAAGACCAAGAAGCTGGAAGCCAACACCGTGCTGTCGCTGACCAATGTCCGCACCACCGAGACCATGTCGGTGGCCGAGGGCTATGCGGTCAAGAACGACATCGGCTGGGGCGCGGGCGGCGGCCTGGGCTTCGCCGGCGCGGTCGGCGGCGGTTACGAAGACACCGACATCGGCCGCATCGTCACCCTGTCGTTCATCAACGCCTACACCAAGATGGTCGGCGATCTGGGTCTGCTCTCGCAAGGCGGTCCCGCCGCCGCGGCGGCCCCGGCCAAAACCTTCACCGCCCAGCGCCCCGTGGCCATGCGCGCCGCCCCTGTCGCCGGCGGCAAGCTGATCCGCACCCTCCCCGCCGGCGCCATCGTCTACCCGACCGGCAAGCAGCAGGAACTGTGGTGGGAAGTGGCCGACGAGAACGACAATGTCGGCTGGGTGCTGAACACCGGCCTCGCGCCGAGCAAGTAAGGTCCTTGGCCCCTTCCCCCTCGC
>NZ_APMP01000039.1 GCF_000372645.1 Caulobacter vibrioides OR37
CTGCCGGCGACAGGCCTTCGGCAAGCTTCTGATCGATCACGAGGGCGTCGGCTTCATGCTGGCCGAGAACGAGATCGACCTAAAGCAGGCCGAGCTGATGATCGATTGGTGCGCCGGCGTGCTCGACACGGGCGCCTTGGGGGTCGTCGAGAGCTCGATGACCAAGGTCTCCGTGTCCGAAGCCTTGATGCGGGTGGCCGATCGCTGCGTGCAGGTCATGGGCGGCTCGGGCGTCACCGGCGACACCATTGTCGAGCAGGTGTTCCGTGAGATCCGCGCTTTCCGGATCTACGACGGTCCCACCGAGGTTCACAAATGGAGTCTGGCCAAGGCGCTCAAGCGTCGGGTCGCCCGGGTCGCGGAGACCGCCCGATGAGCGCCGCCGATGTCACCTCGGTTCGTCCCGGCTTCGCGCTCGACCAAGAGCGTCTATCGCGCTGGATGGCCCAACACGTCGAAGGGTTCTCAGGACCTCTGAGCATCGAGCAGTTCAAGGGCGGCCAGTCCAATCCGACCTACAGGCTGACGACGCCCGGCCGCGCCTACGTGCTGCGCCGCCGTCCGCCCGGTCGCCTGCTGAAGGGCGCTCACGCGGTCGAACGCGAGGCCCGGGTGCTTAGCGCCTTGCGCGCGGTCGATTTTCCCGTCGCGAAGGTGCATGGCCTGTGCGAGGACGAAGGGGTGATCGGCTCGGTCTTCTACGTGATGGAGCTGGTCGAGGGTCGCATCTTCTGGGACGCGACGTTTTCCGACGCGCCCAGGAACGAACGTCCGCGCTATTTCGAGGCCATGAACGAGACGCTGGCGCGTCTGCACGCCTTGGTTCCAGCCGAGGTCGACCTGGCCGACTACGGCCGCGTCGGCGGCTACTTCGAGCGCCAGATCGCCCGGTGGTCCAGGCAGTATCTCGAGGATGAGGACGCCGGCCGCGACGAGCACCTGGATCGATTGATCGCCTGGCTGCCGTCCCGCATTCCCGAAGGCGACGAGACCCGCATCGTTCACGGGGACTTCCGCTGCGATAACATGATCTTCCACCCGACCGAGCCGCGCGTGATCGCGGTGCTGGATTGGGAGCTTTCGACCTTGGGACACCCACTGGCCGACTTCGCCTACCACGCGATGATGTACCGGACGCCGCCGCACATCGTGGCCGGCTTAAAGGGCGCGGACCTGCCGGCTCTGAACATTCCCAGCGAAAGCGAATACATCGACCTCTATCAGCGCCTGAGTGGTCGAGACGTCCGCGCCGATTATGACTATGCGATCGCGTTCAATCTGTTCCGCCTGGCGGCCATCTTCCACGGCATCAAGGGACGCGTTATCCGCGGTTCGGCCGCGTCGGCCGAAGCGGCCCAGCGTGTGCGAGTCCTGCCCGAACTCACCGCCCTGGCCTGGGACGCCGCCAGACGCGCCGGCGCGCGTTGACGTCTCCGCCGTATTCCAGCGCCTTCTCGACGTCCAGCGCGGGGCGCGGCGAGCCCGCATGCGAGGGGATGCCGCGCGGCGAATCCTACTGGCGAGCCGTGGAGCCTTGGGTGTCGAGACTCGAGAAGTTCGGCGGTCTCTTTTCCAGGAAGGCGCGGACGCCCTCTCGGCTCTCGGCGCGAGCGCCCGCGGCCGCGATGGCGCGCGCCTCGAGCTCCATCTGGCTCTCCAGACCGTTGGCGAAGCTCGCGGCCAACAGCGCCTTGGCCGCGCCAAGCGCGGCGGTAGGGCCCTGGACCAGACGCGCGCACGCCGCATCGGTTTCGGCCGCGAAGTCAGCGTCCTCGACCATGGCGGTGATCAGCCCGATCAAGGCGGCCTCCTCGGCTGGCACGCGTCGGTTGCTCATGATCAGATCCTGCGCGCGCCGCAGGCCGATCAGTCGCGGCAAAAGCCAGGTCGCGCCGCCGTCCGGAGTCAGGCCGATGGCGCCGTAGGCGAGCGTGAAATGCGCCGAGCGCTTGGCCAGCACGAGGTCGCCCAGCGCCGCCAAGCTGACCCCCGCGCCGGCTGCGGGACCATTGACCGCGACCACCAGCGGCTTGGCCATCCGCGCGAGCCGCGCGAGCGCCATGTGCAGGACCCCAGCCAACTCGCTCAGGAACGCGGCGGTGTTTTCGGCGCCCGCGAAGGCGGCGACGTCGCCGCCGACGCAGAAGAAGCGCCCCTCGCCTGTCAATTCGACACACCGGATGGTTTCGTCCTGATCACAGAGGATCGCCGCGGCGACCAGGGCCTTGGCCATGGGCAGATCGATGGCGTTGCCGGCCGCTGGCCGATCCAGCACGATGCGCGCTCGGGCGCCGTCGCGCTCAAACCGGATCCCGCTCGCGACGTCGATCATCGGGGCGCCATCCGGATCGCCGCGTCCAGGCGGATGGTTTCGCCGTTCAGCATGGGATTGGCGACGATGGCCTCGACCATCTGGGCGTACTCGTCTGGATGGCCCAGCCGATTGGGGAACGGGGCTTGCTTGCCCAGCGAATCCTGAGCCTCCCGCGGCAGGCTCATCAGCAACGGGGTCAGGAAAAGGCCCGGAGCGATGGTCACCACGCGAATGCCATAACGCGCGAATTCGCGGGCGATCGGCAGGGTCATGCCCGAGACGGCGGCCTTGGACGCGGCATAGGCGGCTTGACCAATCTGGCCGTCGAAGGCGGCGACCGATGCGGTGTTGACGACAACACCGCGTTCCTCGCCGACCAGGTCGGCGTCGGCGATCCTCGCGGCGAACTTGGACAAGACGTTAAACGTGCCGATCAGATTGACCGTGATAATCTTGGAGAAATCAGCCAGCGGCAGGGCTGAACCGTCGCGCCCGATCACCTTGGCCGGCGGACCGATGCCGGCGCAATTGACCAGGATGCGCGCCTTGCCGTGCAGGCCTTCCGCCTCGACGAGAGCGCGCTCGACAGCGTCCTCGTCGCTGATGTTCACCTGAACGAAATGGCCGCCGATCGCCTCGGCCTTCGCCGCGCCCAGCTCGGCGTTGAGGTCGAAAATCGTGACCTTGGCGCCGGCCTCGGCCAAGCGATCCGCCGTGGCCCCGCCCAGGCCGGAGGCCCCGCCCGTGACGATCGCGGCCAGTCCCTCAATTCGCATCGCTTGGTCCTTTCAAATCAGTTCGATGGCCATGGCGGTCGCTTCGCCGCCGCCGATGCAGAGGCTGGCCACGCCGCGCTTCAGTCCTCGCCGGCGCAGAGCCGCCAGCAGGGTCGCGAGGATGCGCGCGCCGCTGGCGCCGATCGGGTGGCCCAGCGCGCAAGCGCCGCCGTTGACATTCAGCCGATCCTCGGGAATGCCCAGGTCCCGGGCGGCGATCATCGCGACGACGGCGAACGCCTCGTTGACTTCCCAGAGATCGACATCGCCGGCTCGCCAGCCCGCGCGGGCGAGGGCCTTGCGCATGGCGGGCGCTGGCGCGGTGGTGAACAGGCCTGGCTCGTGGGCGTGAGCGCCCTGCCCCGCGACCCGCGCGACCACCGGCAGACCCAGGCGCTCGGCCACGCTGGCCCGCGCCATGACCAGCGCCGCGGCCCCGTCGGAGATCGAGGACGCGTTGGCGGCCGTAATCGTGCCATCCTTGGCGAAGGCCGGCTTGAGGGTCGGTATCTTCTCTGGCGACGCCTTGCCCGGCTGTTCGTCGATCGTTATCTGGCGGCTCCCGTCGCGCCCGTTGACCGTAACGGGCGTGATCTCCTCGTCGAACGCGCCGCTGGCGATCGCCGTCTTCGCCCGCTCCAAGGAGCGGATCGCGAAAACATCCTGCTCCTCACGAGTAAAGCCCAGGGACCGAGCGGCCTCCTCGGCGAAACCGCCCATCAACTTGCCGGGCGTATAGGCGTCCTCCAGGCCGTCCAGAAACATCGAGTCCTTGACCACGTCGTGGCCCAGGCGCGCGCCGGAGCGGAGCTTGGCCAGAAGGTAGGGCGCCTGCGTCATGCTTTCCATGCCGCCAGCCACCACCACGTCCGCCGCGCCAGCCGCCAGCGTGTCGTGGGCCAACATCGCGGCCATCATGCCAGAGCCGCACATCTTGTTGACCGTCGCGGCCTCCACCGAAAGCGGCAGCCCGCCGCCAAGCGCGGCTTGCCGCGCCGGCGACTGGCCAAGGCCCGCGGCCAGGACGCAACCCATATAGATGCGCTCGACCTGATCACCCGCGACGCCGGCGCGCGCGACCGCCGCGGCGACCGCGGCCGCGCCCAAGGCGGTCGAGGTGACACCAGAAAGATCGCCCTGCATGGCCCCCATCGGCGTGCGGGCGAAAGAACAGATGACGACGGGATCGATCATGCTCGTTTCCTTAAAGCGCCCGCGCGATGACCATGCGCTGGATGTCCGAGGTGCCTTCGTAGATCTGTGTCACCCGCACATCCCGGTAGATCTTGGCGAGGCCAAACGCCTCCAGATAACCGTAGCCCCCAAGGGTCTGGATGGCGCCGGACACCACTTGCTCGGCGACTTCGGAAGCGAAAAGCTTGGCCATTGAGGCCTGCATCAGACTCGGTTCTCCGGCGTCCATGCGTTCGGCCGCGGCCAGCACCATCAGCCGCGCGGCCTCCAGCCGGGTGGCGAGGTCGGCCAAGCGAAAGCCCACGGCCTGATGCTCGATGATCGGTTTGCCGAAACTGACGCGCGTCTTGGCGTAGTCGACCGCGAGCTCCAGCGCCGCCCGGGCCATGCCGACGCTTTGCGCGGCGATGCCGATGCGCCCCGCCTCCAGATTGGAAAGGGCGATCTTGTAGCCCTCGCCTGGCGCGCCCAGCAGCAGGTCGTCCTCCAGGAAGAGGTCTTCGAACCGAATGGCGCAGGTGTCGGAAGCGCCCTGGCCAAGCTTGTGCTCGATATTATCGACGATATAGCCGGCGCGATCGGTCGGGACGAGGAAGGCCGATATGCCCTTCTTTCCAAGGCTTGGGTCGGTGACGGCGAAGACGATCGCCAGGCGCGCGATGCGACCCGAGGTGATGAACTGCTTGGCGCCGTTCAGCCGCCATCCGCCCTCGACCTTTTCGGCGCGGGTGCGGATGGCCGAAGCGTCCGATCCCGCGTCTGGCTCCGTCAACGCGAAGGCGCCGATAGTGCGACCGGCGATCAAATCCGGCAGGAAGCGGCGTTGCTGCTCGGCGTCGCCGAACCGCGCCAAACCGTTGACGATCAGGCTGTTCTGGATCGAGACGATCGTCGAGAGGGCGCCGTCCGCGGCCGCTAGTTCGATCAGCGCCAGGGCGTAGGACACATAGTCGGCGCCGGCGCCTCCGAAAGCCTCTGGAGCGGTCATGCCCAGCAGGCCCATGTCCGCGAGGCCGATAAAGAGATCGGGGGGAAAGGCGCCCGCCGCTTCATAGGCCTGGCTGTGGGGACGAATGCGCGCCTGGGCGAAGTTTCGGACATGGTCTCTGACCGCGATCTGCGTCTCGGCAAGCAAGAGAACTCTCCGGATTAATTTATACCCATGAGTAGCTATGATAATGATGCGTAGAGAGTCAACGTGTTCGATCTGGAGTTTCTGATCGTGAGCCAACCCACGGCGGAGACGCCGTCCCCATTCCGCTCGGCGTCCGAACGCGCCGCGGACCGCGAACGTAAGCGCGAGGCGGTGCTCCTCGCCGCCGTCAAGGCGTTCAACCAACATGGTTTTCACGCCGCGTCGCTCGACGAGGTGGCCACCAGCCTCGGCGTCAGCAAGCCGACGATCTATCACTACCTTGGCAACAAGGATCAGGTGCTGCTGGAATGCGTGACCCGCGGGCTGGAGCAACTCCGCGCCGCCGCGCGTCGCAACGCCAAGGGCCCAGGCTCTGGCCGCGATCGCCTCGTCGCTTTCCTGCGCCACTACGCCGAGATCATCATGGACGACTTCGGCCGGTGCGTGATCCGCACCGCCGAAGAAGCGCTCTCCCCCGACAGCGCGGCGAAATTTCGAACTCTCAAGGGCGAGGTCGACAAGGCGATGCGTGACCTGATTGAGCAAGGCGTCGCGGATGGCTCGATTGTCGCGCCCGACGTGCGGCTGACGGCCTTCACCCTGGCTGGAGCCCTGAACTGGTTGGCCCGCTGGCATCAGCCGGACGGAGAAATCTCGGCTGGCGAGATCGCCCGCGACATGGTCCAAATCCTTATGCGGGGCGTGGATCCTCGGCCCTAGCGTCTCCGGCGCGCCGCGGGATCAAGCAAATAGGGGCCGGTTCGGCTTAGCGCGCGGTCACGCGCGCGTTCTCGATACGGAAACTTGGTCAGCCGAGAGCGCTTGCCTGAAAGCGGCCATTTCGAACGTCCAAAAAGAGAGTTAGACTTTTCCGTCCGGCGGGCCGGGCACGCCGCCTTCCCATCCGTGGACGGGGCTTCCGGACGGAGAAGCCCACTAGCAGCGCCAGCGGCGCTGGCGCGCTCAGTCGCGCTTTGGCGTAGTCTGGCGCGCGCAGATGAAACCGAGTGGGAATTATCGCGCGACGCTTACTATAGCGAAGGCACGGCGTTCTCCGAATGGAAGCCGGCACGACGCTCGAACAACCGAGCCCGCGCGACCTTCGTAAACTGTTTCACGCAGCTGAGCTTCACACCTTGGGCCCCTACCCGAAGACCTGAATTCGCCACTTGCTGCCGTTGGCACACCTTCAGGAAGACAACCTTCCTCCAATGGCGCGGCCTGCTTGGCCTCTACTCCACTCGGCTCATCCAACGACATTCAAGCGGCAGAGTCTGGCCGCGCATAGGCAACATAAGGGTGCGAGACTACGGACATGAGCTCGTCGGCGCCTTGGATATTGGATTTTACATCTCTGGCATGAGATTTGAGAGCGTGACACCTTCTAGGCGGCTCACTCTCGTATGACTGTCTTCGCCGACGCGCATGGATTATGCATCGATGCATGAACGAAGCGCGCCTCGACTGGGACGACTTACGCCTTTTTCTCGCCATCGCCAGGGCGGGCACGCTAACGGCCGCCGCACCGCAGTTGCGGTTGAGTCAACCGACCGCGGGGCGACGCCTGAGGTCTCTGGAGGAGGCCTGCGGCTGCGCGCTGTTCCAGAGGAGCGCGAGCGGCTTTCGCCTGACCGACGAGGGCGAGGTCATGTTGCGGCGCGCCGAGCGCATGGAGGAGGAGGCGCTTGCCCTACAAAGGCAGTTCGCCGGCAAGGGCGGCGAACTTGAGGGTCATCTGCGGGTATCGTGCTCCGACTGGTTCGCACATCTTGTGGTGGCCCCCGCCACGGCTGCGTTCAGCCTGCTAAACCCTCGGATCACCGTGGAGATCGTCGCCGACTTCCGCCTGCTAAGCCTGGACCGCCGCGAGGCGGATGTGGTGTTTCGCTTCCTGCCCTTCGACATGCCTGACATCATCCAGCGACGCTTCACCCACGTTCGTTACGACCTGTTCGCCGCGACGAGCTACCTGGAGCAAAGGGGGGCGCCGAACGAGTCCGCCGACGGTCAGGACCATGCGCTGATCACGATGGATAGCCAGTTCGATACTGTCGCCGATGTCACTTGGCTCCGGCGGCGCTTTCCCCGCGCCCATTTCGCGATCCGCAGCAACAGCCGCGAGGCCCAGGCCATAGCCTGCGCGCGCGGGGCGGGGATGGCGGTGCTGCCCGCGGTGCTGGGCCAGCAGTGGGGACTGACCCGCGTCGAGGTCGGCGAGCCCCTGCCGGGCCGCGATGTCTGGCTCGGTTATCATGCCGACCTCAAACCGCTGCGGCGCTTGCGCGTCTTTATCGACCATCTCGCGCAGGCCGTGCCAAATCCCCTCTAGCCTGACGACCTAGCCATTCATTCATGAATGGATGTCATGTCATTCTGGTCGTGGCTAAACGAAAAGGCGCCGACGATCTTAGCTCCATCCATCGAGGAGCAAGACCATGTCGATCCGCCCGTCCTCCGCGAGATCCGCCGTCCTGGCGATCGCCGCGGCGACATCCGCCCTCGCCCTCGGCGCGCACGCCGCATCCTCGTCGCCGCCCCGACTGACCGAGATCGCGCGAAGCGACACGTTGGTTTGGAATGCTGTCGCGGTGACGACGGATCGGATCTTCGTGGCCGGTCCACGCTGGACGGGCTCCAAGGGTCCCGCGGTCGGCGTCGTCCACGGCGGGGCCGTGACAGCCTTCCCCGACGCGGCCTGGAACGGCTGGCGCCCGGGCGCGGACGCGGCCGGCGCGTTCGTCAACGTTAACGCCATCCACCTGGATAACCACGGAGCGCTTTGGGTCGTGGACACCGGCGCGCCCACGTTCGGCGGCGATCCCCTGCCTGGCGGCGCGAAGCTGGTGAAGATCGACCTGGCCAGCGACACGGTGGTCCGTGTCTATCCGTTTGGTCCCGCCATCGCGCCAGCCGGCAGCTATGTCGACGACGTCAGGTTTCGTGGCGACCATGCCTATCTCACCGACGCGGGCCGTCCGGGCTTGATCGTTCTGGATCTCGTCACCGGCGCCGCGCGCCGGGTGCTGGAAGGCCACCCGTCGACGATCGCTCCCGCCGAGCGCGACATCGTTCTCTCCGGCCGAGTCCTGCGCACGGGGGAAGGCGCGCCGCTACGGGTCAATTCCGATCCTCTGGAGATCAGTCCTGACGGCCAGTGGCTCTACTATGGCCCGCTGGAGGGGCCCTGGTCGCGCGTCGCCATCCGGGACCTCGAGGACGCCGCCCTGAGCGCCGACGAACTGGCCGCCCAGGTCGCGCCTTGGGCCGACCTGCCGCCGGTCGGCGGCACGGCGATGGACGCCGATGGCGGCCTCTATTTCAGCGACCTGGCCGAGAACGCGATCAAGCGCCGCGCTCCGGACGGGACGATCACCACCATCGTGCGCGACGCCCGCCTGCACTGGGTCGACGCGCCGTTCCTCGACGCGCGTCATCGGCTCTGGCTTCCCGCCGCGCAGATGGACCGCTCGCCGAACTTCACGGGAGCCGACCGCCCCCGCGAATGGCCCGTGCGCCTCTATCGGATCGATCTGCCGAAGTGAGACGCCTTTCTCGTCCAACCCCGTCTTCAACAGGAGCTGTCATCATGAAAACCTTCGTCCGCGCCGCCATCCTGGCGGTCTTGTCGACCGCAGCCGCGAGCGGCGCCGCCCTGGCCCAAGCTGGCGCGCCGACCGAGAAGCCGACCGTCGTGCTCGTTCACGGCGCCTTCGGCGACGCCGAAAGCTGGGACAAGGTGATCCCGCTGCTGCGCGCTCAGCACGTGCCGGTCGTCAGCGTCTCGATCCCGCTGACATCGCTGGCCGACGACGCCGCCGCGACCCGTCGCGCCATCGACCGCATTCCTGGCCCAGTGATCCTGGTCGGTCACAGTTGGGGCGGCACGGTGATCACCGAGGCCGGCGACGCGCCCAAGGTGCGCGCGCTGGTCTATGTCGCCGCCTTCGCGAACGGTCCGGGCCAGAGCGTCGGCGACCTGGGCAAGGGCTTCGCCCCCGGCGCCGGCCTGTCGGCCCTGACGGTCGACAGCCAGAACTACGCGTCGATGAGCGCCGCCGGCTTCGCCAAGTTCTTCGCGCCCGAAGCCACGAACGCCGAGCGCGAGCTGATGTTCGCCACGCAGGCGCCCATCAACACCAAGGCCTTCGGCGAGCCGGCGACCCACGCCGCCTGGCGGGGCCGCAAGAACTGGTACGTCGTGACCACCCAGGACCAGATGATCGTCCCAGCCCAGCAGGAGGCCATGGCCAAGGCGATCGGCGCACAGGTCACGCGCGTCGCCAGCGACCACGCGGCGATGGCTTCGCACCCGGCCGAGGTCGCCAAGGCCATTCTGACCGCCGTCAACGCCCCCAACTGAACCCTCAGTGTCCTTCGCCCCGCCGTCTCAAGCGGCGGGGCCAGGCAAAGGAGACCCTTATGAAAGCCGTCGGCTACTCCACTCCGGGCGCAATCGATCGTGAGGACGCGCTGCTCGATCTCGACGTCCCGCCGCCCGCGCCCGGCCCGCATGATCTGCTGGTCCGCGTCAACGCGATCTCGGTCAATCCGGCCGACACCAAGATCCGCGCCGGCGTTCATGCGCCGGAAGGCCAGATCAAGATCCTAGGTTGGGACGCCGCCGGCGTCGTCGAAGCGGTAGGGGCGGATGTGACCCTGTTCGCCGTGGGCGATGCGGTGTTCTACGCCGGCGACATCACCCGCCCCGGCGCCAACGCCCAGCTTCATGTCGTCGACGAGCGCATCGTCGGCCACAAGCCGCGCACGCTGGACTGGGCCAGCGCCGCGGCCATGCCTCTGACGTCGCTGACCGCCTGGGAGCTGCTGTTCGATCGCCTACGGGTTCCGTATGGCGAGGGCCGGGCTGACGGCGCCTTGCTGGTGATCAATGGGGCGGGCGGCGTCGGCTCGATCCTGATCCAGCTTGCGCGCCAGCTCACCGGCCTGACGGTGATCGCCACGGCCTCGCGTCCGGAAACCGTCGCCTGGGCCGCGGATATGGGCGCCCATCACGTCATCGATCACCGCAAGCCGCTGGATGAGGAACTGGCCCGCATCGGCATCCCCGAGGTCGACTATGTCGCCAGCCTGACCGCCAGCGAACATTACCTGCCGCTGTTCCCCAAGATTATCGCGCCCCAGGGCCGTCTGGCCCTGATCGACGACCCCGATCACTTCGACATCGCCAAGTTGAAGCGCAAGTCGATCACCGTGGCCTGGGAGTGGATGTTCACCCGCGCCGCCTACCAGGCGCGCGACATGATCGCCCAGCACGAGATCCTGGAAGAGGTGTCGGCCTTGCTCGATCGGGGCGTCCTGCGATCCACCCTGACAGCGCTCGAAGGTCCGATCAACGCGGCCAATCTGAAGCGCGTTCACGCGCTGCTGGAAAGCGGCCGGGCGATCGGCAAGCTGGCCCTCGCCGGATTTTGAGCGAGGGCGCGGGCTGGCGCGGCTGAACGACTGGCGGAGGACTGTGGGGTGATCTTGTCTGGACGAGCTCTGGCGGTGGTGGTCGCGTTGATCACGGTCTCGCCCCAGGTCGCCGCCGCGTCGCCAGCCCGAGCGGCGGCTCCGCGCATCGAACGAGCCTCATCCCTTCGGTCGCGGGTTGGCCCTCCGGACGCCCTGGTGATGGAGACCTTCCGTGATGCGGGCGGGTCCGAGATCACGCCCCATGCATTGACCGAGCAAGAGTGGGCAGTCGTGGACTCCGTGCTCGGCAAGCTGCCCCCTCTGCACCGCCGGGTGCTTCAGGGTCATCTCCGCCGCCTGAGCTTCGTGGATCTCAAGCCAGGGGCTGGCAACGCCCTGACCAGCCGCGCCGACCCAGACGGCAAGGGCGATGCTTTCGACATCACCCTTAGAGCGAGCTTGCTGCACGAAACCCTGACCGACTTTCTGACCGCCAAGGACGCCGGCCTATTTGAAGACGACGGCAGCGGCTATCGCGTCCGCTTCAACGCGGGGCGGGCGGACGCTCTGACCTATGTCCTTCTTCATGAAGCCACCCACGTCGTCGATCAGGTGCTCGGCCTGACGGCCGATGCGGATGGCCCAGTCCGTAAGGCGCTCTGGATCGGCTCGCGGGACCTCGCGGAGCCCTATGCCTCCAGCCTCGCGGCCAAGACCCGGTTTCGGGGCTCATCCCGCATCCCTGTCCATCAAGCCGCCAACTATTATCGGGCGCTGGCGCGGACGCCGTTTGTCTCGTTCTACGCCACGGCCGCCGCATCGGAGGACCTGGCCGAACTCGCCGCGTGGCGGCAATTGTCGCACCATGGCCGAAAGCTTTCCGTTACGGTGGTCGACGCCACAGGGCGTCGTGTCTTTCGTTACGAGCCGCTTAAATCCGCATCGGTCCGGCGAAGACTGGCGATGCTGGACGCGCTAGGCCTTTTCAGATCTGATTGGCCCGATCAGATCAGATAAAAAGCTCTATAAATCAGAAATTTATAGCATCATCGACCCGACAGCCGCTTCTTGCGGCCTCGCGCGTGATTGACCGGCGCGGCGCCCGCGACGCCGAAGCCAAGGGCCTCTGGGCGCTAACTCAGCGAAGGGTCCATCGTTCAATCCCGGCCGGCGCGACGCATTCAATTTTGCATAGACTCTACTCTATATCTTCTATTATCAGTCATTGACGCTTGGAGGATCATCAGGGCTCAACCAACCGGAGCTGCTCTGATGAGCCCGATCCAAACCATGACCGCCGCTGTCGTCGAGGCTCGCGACGGTCCTTTCGTCCTCCAAACCTTGGCGCGCCCGACGCCCGGTCCTGGCCAGGTGCTTGTGCGTGTCGAGGCCAGCGGCCTCAATCCTCTTGACCTTAAGATCCGCGCCGAGCAGGCCGCCCATGCGCGCAATCCGCTACCGGCGGTGCTCGGGATGGATGTAGCGGGCGAGGTGGAAGCCCTCGCCGCCGACGTGCGGGGCTTCGCGACCGGTGATCGCGTCTATGGTCTCATCGGCGGCGTCGGCGGGCTTCAAGGCTCTCAAGCCCAGTATGTCGCCGTCGACGCGGACCTTCTCGCGCGGCGCCCGACCAGCCTCGACGCGCGCGGGGCGGCCGCCCTTCCGCTGGCGGCGATCACCGCTTGGGAAGGTCTTATCGATCGCGCGCAAATCCAGAGGGGCGAAAGCGTGCTCGTTCAAGGCGGCGCCGGCGGCGTCGGCCATCTGGCCGTCCAGATCGCGCTGGCCAAGGGCGCGAAGGTCTACGCCACCGCCCTCGGCGAGGAGGATCAGGCCTATCTCCATGGCCTTGGCGCGATCGCCATCGACGGCGCGCGTCCTGTCGAGGACTACGTCGCGGAGCATACCGGCGGCGCTGGCTTCGAGGTTGTCTATGACACCGGCGGCGGCGCGCTGCTCGATGCGTCGTTCCGGGCCGTCAAAAGGTTCGGCCATGTGGTCAGCTGCCTGGGCTGGGGCGCGCACGGGCTCGCGCCGCTTTCGTTCAAGCAGGCCACCTATTCGGGCGTGTTTACCCTGCACCCGCTGTTAAGCGGCGAAGGGCGCGGCCACTTCGGCGAGATCCTGACCCAAGTGGCCGCTCTGGCGGAATCGGGCGCGCTGAGACCGCGTCTGTACGACGGTCGGTTTGGCCTGGATGCTCTCGACGAAGCCTATCAGGCGCTGGCGAGCGGCCGGGCCCACGGCAAGGTCGTCGTCGATATCGCCCACCCTTGAAGCTCGTACCGGCGACCCGACAAGGGCCGCCGAGAGCTTAACGTCGAAGGCGAAGCCCCCCGCGCCAAGACGTCCGGGCCGGCGACCGCGCTTTCCCCCAAAGGAGACTTTCCCATGAAAACCTGGTTCATCACCGGCGCGAGCCGAGGCCTGGGCGCCGAGATCGCTGACCGCGCGCTGCGAGCTGGCGACAACGTCGTTGCGACGGCGCGTGATCCCAGCGCGCTCTCGAGCCGATTTGGCGAGCGCGCGAACCTTTTGGCCGCGAGACTGGATGTCACCCAACCGACGGAACCGAACGCGGCCGTCCAGGCGGCCTTGGGTCGGTTTGGCGCCATCGACGTCCTCGTGAACAATGCCGGCCACGGTCTCGTCGGCGCGGTCGAGGAGGCAAGCGCCGCCGAGATTCAACAGCTCTTCTCGGTCAACGTCTTGGGTCTGCTGTCGGTAACGCGCGCGGTCCTTCCATCCATGCGCGCGCGGCGCCGTGGCCATGTGATCAACATGTCCTCGATCGGCGGCTACAGGGGCGCGGCCGGCTTTGGCGTCTACTGCGCCACCAAGTTCGCGGTCGAGGGCCTGTCCGAGGCGATGCGGGCGGAGCTGGCGCCGCTGGGCGTCCATGTGACGGCGGTGGAGCCGGGCTATTTCCGCACCGACTTCCTCGACCCGGCTTCGTTGAGGACCAGCGCGTCGGTCATCGCCGACTATGCCCAGACCGCTGGTCGCGTCCGCGCCCAGGTGGGCGACCTCAATCACCAGCAGCCCGGCGATCCGGCGAAGCTGGCCGAGGCGATCCTTCACTTGGCGAACGTGCCCGAGCCGCCGGTCCGCCTTCCGCTAGGAGACGATACGGTGGCGGCAATCTCCGCCAAACACGCCCGTGATCGCGAGATCCTAGAGACTTGGGGCAACCTGGCGTTAGAAACCGGTCATAGGCAGGACGAAATATAAGCTTGGCTTGGCCGTTGTGACCGTATGGCCAGTCCATCGCAGCACCTGCGATGGAGGATCAATGCTGCCGATCTTCGCCATTAAGCCTCCCACGCCGGTACAAGCCGCTGCTCTAATCAGAAGGCCTAACCTTGGCCGGCAAGCGGACTTTCCGAAGGTCGGCGAGTTCGCGCCAGACTTCTCCATTCAACAGGGCAGGAACGCCGCCTTCCCCATCGGTGAATGGGGCGTCTGGACGGAGGAGACCACTAGCAGCGCCGGCGGCGCTGGCGCGCTCCGTCGCGCTTTGGCGTAGTCTGGCGCGCCCTGCAGGATTCGAACCTGCGACCGCTCGCTTAGAAGGCGAGTGCTCTATCCAGCTGAGCTAAGGGCGCGCGCTGGCCGGCCGGTAACAGGCCCTAGTGGGTCCAGGGCTGCTTGCGGTTGGCGGCGAAGTTGTCGGCGTAGGCCTTGATGATGCGCTTGGGCGTCTTCGGTTCGAACAGCTGAAACGCGATTTCGTGGCGCTGGGCGTAGGCCACGGCCTCGTCGCGGGTCTCGAAAGTCAGGCGGATCTGACCATTCATGTCGCTGGACTGGGTCCAGCCCATCAGCGGGTCGGGCTTGCGCGCCGAGGCCGGCTCGAATTCCAGCACCCAGTCCTTGGTCTTGGCCTTGCCCGACTGCATGGCGTTCTTGGCGGGACGATAGATGCGGGCCAGCATGGACCTTCTCCCAAAGAGCCTCACCGATGGTCGGAGCGGCAGGATTTGAACCTGCGACCCTCTGCTCCCAAAACAGATGCGCTACCAGGCTGCGCTACGCTCCGAAACATCGGCAGGCGATGGGGTATAAGGGCTTTTCGATTCCGCGCAACCACGATGCGGAAAACGCGTGGCTTTCCCGCTGATTCCGTGTGGACGGACCGAGCGGGAATGGGGATTGCTAGGCGCGAAAAGTCGATGACGCCCCGGATCCGCTCCAGCGCGAGCGAAGCGCCATCGACCTAACGCGTCCGGCTTCTCCGCGCGCCGATCAGGCGTCGCCGGCGGTGATCTCGGCGACAACGAGGCCCTTGGGACCTCGCGCGAACCGCACCAGGACGTCGTCGCCCGGCTGCAGATCTTCGAGACCACCCCGTCGGAGCGTCTCGATATGCACGAAGATGTCCCCCGGCTCGGCGTCGCGGATCACGAAGCCATAACCCTTGGTGCGGTTGAACCACTTGACCTTGGCCCGTTCCGCCGGCCCCTCTGGCGTCAGCGCGCCCCGTCCGTGCGGGTCGCGCGACTCACGACGCGGCGGATTATCGGCGAAGGTCCGCCTCTGGCGCTCCAGCGGCGCGGGCGCGCCGCTTTCGTCCAGATCGACGACCTCGCTGACCTGCCAGCCCTTGGGCCGTCTCACCACGTCACACACGATAACCGCCCCCTCCATGGCGGTTTCGCGGCCGCAGTTGCGAAGCGACGTCACATGCAGAAGCACGTCCTTCAGTCCGGTCTGCCCGGGATCATCGGGTACGATGAACCCGTAGCCTTTGCCGGCGTCGAACCACTTCACCCTTCCGCTGATGCGCACGAACTCGTCGGGCGCCGCAGCGTCCTCTAAATCATAACCAGACATCCCACCCCTCTGGCTCGCCCAATCAGCCCATCGGAGCGAGCACCACGAGAACAGTGTTCTCGCGTGACGAGAACCGTCAATGACGAAATCGCGCCGAAACCGCATCCGAGCGCGATCCGCGTCATTCCGTCGCAGTTATGTCATGGAAATAATTGTTAACTACAGCCGAAGGTGGCAGTCCCTAGGGGAGTCGAACCCCTCTCTCCAGATTGAAAATCTGGCGTCCTAACCGATAGACGAAGGGACCACGTCGCCGAAAGGCGAGCATCGTCGGTATGTAAGCCTCGCGGGTGGCAGTCCCTAGGGGAGTCGAACCCCTCTCTCCAGATTGAAAATCTGGCGTCCTAACCGATAGACGAAGGGACCAGCGGCCCCGCGAGGAAGCGGGTGTATAGCCGCGCCGTTTTGGGCGCGCAACCCGCGAAACCGGATTTTTTCGTTCGGACTTCAGTCCGTCCACACCCGGCTGTCGTGGGCGTCCTCGATCTCGATCTGAACCCCGTTTCGGCCCATGTAGTCGTCAGGCTTCAGCTTGCCCACCACGTTCAGCGCTCCGCCGCCCGCCAGCAGGCGCTGGCCCAGCGGCGTCTCGGCGCTGCGCCAGCTGATCGCCTTGATGCGGTCGCCCGTCGGACCGACCAGATCGAGCCGGACATGGCCGCCCTTCAACGCCGAGACGCGCTCGGGCCGCACCTCGGTCAGCGCGAATATGGGCTCGGGATTGCCCGGACCGAACGGCGCCAGACGCTGAAAATCGTCCAACAGAGCGCGATTGGCCGCACGGGGCTGGACCAGGGCGTCGATCTCGACCGCCTCCACGCCGATCGCTTCCATTTCGCCCGCCAGCCGCTCTTCCAGAAAGGCTCGGAATTCGGGAATGGCGTCGGGGCGAATCGACAGCCCCGCCGCCATGGCGTGACCGCCCCCGGCCATCAGCAGCCCGGCCTCGAAAGCGGCCTGAATGGCGCGACCAAGATTGACCCCCGGCTGTGAGCGACCCGACCCTTTGCCGACATTGGCGGCGCGGTCGATGCCGATCACCACCACCGGCTTTCGATAGCGCTCGCGCAGACGACCGGCGACGATGCCGATGACGCCGGGATGCCAGTTCTCGCCGGCCACCACGATCACGGGGGCGTCGGGATTGAAATTGCTGCCGCGCTCCAGCATCGCCGCGGCCTCCTCGACAACGGCGGCCTCGACCGCCTTGCGCTCGGTATTGAGGCTGTCGAGCTCTTCGGCCAGGGCGGCGGCCTCCAGCGGATCATCCGTGGACAGCAGCTTCGCGCCGAGGTCCGACCGACCGATACGCCCCCCGGCGTTGATGCGGGGCCCCAGAATGAAGCCCGCGTGAAAGACCGACGGCTCCCCGGAGCCCTTTCCGACCTCGAACAGGGCTTTCAGCCCGGGATTGGCCCAGGCGCCCATGGTCCGCAGGCCCAGCGCGGTCAGGGCGCGATTGAAGCCGACCAGCTGGGTGACGTCGCAGACCTCGCCCAAGGCCACGAGATCCAGCCACTGGCGCAGATCCGGCTGCGGGCGTTCCTCGGTGAACAGGCCGCGCCCCCGCGCCTCGCGATTCAGGGCGGCCAGCAGCACGAACGTCACCCCGGCGGCGGCCAGAACCCCCTGCCCGCTCCGGCAGCCCGGCCGGTTGGGATTGACCACGGCGGCGGCGGCGGGCGGGTCCTCGCGCATCAGGTGGTGGTCGATGACGACGACCTCCAGACCGTTCTCGGCGGCGCTGGCGATGGCGTCATAGGCCGCCGCGCCGCAGTCGAGGGTGACGACAAGTTCGGCCCCGCCTTCGCGGATGGTCTTGAACGCCGCTGGGCTGGGGCCATAGCCTTCGGTCAGGCGGTCCGGAATGTAGATGGGCAGTTCGACGCCCATATAGCGAAACCAGCGGACCAGCAGGGCGGCGCTGGTGGCTCCATCGACGTCGTAGTCGGCGAAGACCATGGTGGGCCGGCCCCGTTCCAACGCATCGATCAGGATCTCGGCGGCCCGGTCCATGTCGGTGAAGGTCGACGGATCGGGAAACAGCGCCTTCAGGGTCGGACGCAGATAGTGCTCCGCCTGATCCAGCGTGACGCCGCGCGAGGCGAGCGCCCTGGCCAGGGGCTCGGTCAGGCCATGGCGCTGCTGGATATCGCGCACCACGGCCAAGTCGGCCGGGCGCTCGCGCCAGACGCGGCCGCTCAGCGAGCGCTCGACGCCCAGGAAGGCGGGGGAAGAGAGGTTGGGAGCACCGTCGGCGGCCATCGCGGCAGAGTATCCGGTCATGCGGATTCGGACCATGCGCCGCCGCGACGACAGTCCGGGACGTAGCTACCCTGCCCGCATCTCCGCGCGCACGGCCTCGACCTCGTTGGCCGAACCCAGCGCGACCGGCACGCGCTGGTGCAGCCTGGTCGGCTGGACGTCCAGGATATCGCCGCCGTCGCCGATCGCCTTGCCGCCGGCCCGCTCGACCAGCAGGCTCATCGGATTGGCCTCGTACATCAGGCGCAGCTTGCCGGGCTTGTCCGGCTCGCGGGCGTCCCACGGGTACATGAAGATCCCGCCGCGCATCAGGATGCGATGGACGTCGGCCACCATCGAGGCCACCCAGCGCATATTGAAGTTCTTGCCGCGCGGCCCGTCCTTGCCCCTTAGGCAGCCGTCGATATAGCGGCGCACGGGCTCGGCCCAATGGCGCTGGTTCGACATGTTGATCGCGAACTCGGCGGTGTCGGCCTTGATGGCAATGGCCCGATGGGTCAGCAGCCACCGCCCCTCGGCGTCGAGCGTGAAGCCGTTGACGCCGCTGGCCAGCGTGAGCACGAGCATGGTCTGCGGACCATAGACGGCATAGCCCGCCGCCACCTGATCGCGGCCCTGCCGCAGGAAATCGGCCTCGACCGGCGCATGGCCCGCTGGCGCGGGCAGCACCGAGAAGATCGTCCCCACCGAGACGTTGACGTCGATGTTGCTGGAGCCGTCGAGAGGATCGAACGTCACCAGATAGCCGCCGACGCGGCCCGTGGGTTCGACCTCTTCCATCTCCTCCGAGGCCAGGCCGGCGACCGGGCCGCACGCCTTCAGGGCTTCGCTGAGCATGTCGTTGGTGATGACGTCGAGCTTCTTCTGCTCCTCGTCCTGGACATTGATGCTGCCGGCCGCGCCGAGGCTGCCCGACAGGGCGCCGGAGGCGACGACGCGGCTGATCCGCGCGCAGGTCGCCGCGATCGTCTGAACGACGTCCGTGAGCGCGGCGTCGGCCGGCTCGGCCGCGAGCCAGGCGGTCAGGTCGACGAAGGTGGTCATCTCATATCCTCGGGAACCGGAAGCGGACCGCCGCTACTACAGGACGGTCGTGACAAGAAAGTCTCGGGGTGCGCGCGCCCTAGACCTTCCGCTTCATGCGAACCTCGCGGACCGTGCCCGTCGAGGAGTTCATCACCAGGGTGTGGGTGTGCACGCAGCCGTCGCGGAAGACGACGCCGTCCAGCAGCCCCCCGCGCGTCACGCCGGTGGCCGCGAAGATCGCCTCGTCTCGAACGATCTCGTGCAGGTCGTACTTCTTGTCGAGTTCGGTGACGCCCCAGCGCGCGGCGCGGGCCCGCTCGTCGGCGTTGCGGAAAAGCAGCCGCCCTTGGAACTGGCCGCCGACGCACTTCAAGGCCGCGCAGGCCAGAACGCCCTCGGGCGCGCCGCCCGAGCCCAGATAGAGATCGATGCCCGTCGACGGATCGGTGGTGTTGATCACCCCGGCCACGTCGCCGTCCGTGATCAGGTGGATGCGCGCGCCGGCCGCGCGGACGCCGGCGATGATCTCGGCGTGGCGCGGGCGATCCAGCACGCAGACGGTGATTTCGCTGGCGGCGACGCCCTTGGCCTCGGCCAGGGCCTGGATGTTCTCGGCCGGCGACCGGTCGAGGTCGATCACCCCGGGGGGCAGGCCCGGGCCGCAAGCGATCTTGTCCATGTAGGTGTCGGGGGCGTTCAGCAGCGTGCCCTTGGGCGCCCAGGCCATCACCGTCAGGGCGTTGGGCTGGGACTTGGCCGCCAGGGTGGTGCCCTCAAGCGGATCCAGGGCGATGTCGATCCTGGGGCCTTTGCCCGAGCCGACCTTCTCGCCGATATAGAGCATGGGCGCTTCGTCGCGCTCGCCCTCGCCGATGACGATCTCGCCGTCGATGTTCAGCTCGTTGAGAGCGTTGCGCATCGCGTCGACGGCGGCCTGATCGGCGGCCATCTCGTCGCCCCGCCCCAGCATCGTCCACGAAGCGATGGCGGCGGCTTCGGTTACGCGAACGGCGTCCAGGACCAGCGAGCGGTCCAGGGTGTTCGAACTCATCCGTTTCTCCCGGTCCTCCTAGGAGGACCTGTTCCCAATGTCGCCTTCGGCGCCGTCTTTTGACGGCTTTATTAGATGCGCGCGACGCGCAGAAGACGGGGACGCTCTAGCACGGTCCGCAGCTTTTCGATGCGGCTAATCGCGTCCAGCAATTTGGATTCCGGAGTCGCATGGGTAACGAGCACGATCGGCACCCCGCCCGCGCCTTCGACGGGCTTTTGCAGGAAGCTGTCGATCGAAACGTCGCATTCGGCCAGGGTCTCGGAGATCGCGGCGATCACGCCCGGCTGGTCCTGGACCATCACGCGCAGATAAGCCTTGCCCACCGCGCGGGCGGGATCGATGGCCACGAACGGCGCCAAGTCGCCGGCCGGAGCCTGAAACACCGGACGCACGGCCTTGGTCATGACATCGGCGATATCGGCGGCCACGGCGGCGGCGGTCGGCCCCGCGCCCGCGCCCGGCCCCTGGATGAAGATCCGGCCGATGCGCTTGCCCTCGATGAACAGCGCGTTCAGGGCGCCGCCGGCCTGGGCCAGCGGATGGTCCAGCGGGACGAGCGAGGGGTGCACCTTCACCGCGACGCCGTCCTCGGCCTTGGCCGCGGCGGCGATCAGCTTGATGCGATAGCCCAGGTCCTTGGCCAGCTTGATGTCCAGCAGGTCGACCTCGCTGATGCCCTCGATTTCGGCGGCGTCGAAATTGGGAGCGCAGCCGAACGCGAGCGCGGCGAGGATGCTGATCTTGTGGCCCGCGTCGAAACCGCCGACGTCGGTGGTCGGATCAGCCTCGGCATAGCCCAGCCCCTGCGCCTCGCGCAGCACGTCGGCGAACGAGCGACCGGTCTTCTCCATCTCCGAGAGGATGAAGTTGCAGGTGCCATTGAGGATGCCGGCCACCGAGACCACGTCGTCGCCGACCATGGCCTCGCGCAGCATCTTCACCGCCGGCGTGCCGCCCATGACGGCCGCTTCGAACAGCAGCGGCACGCCCTGAGCCTCTGCCAAGGCGGCCAGCTCGGCGCCGTGGACGGCGATCAGGGCCTTGTTGGCCGTGACCACCGGCTTACCGGCCTTCAGCGCGGTTTCGACGGCGACCTTGGCCGGACCGTCGCTGCCGCCCACCAGTTCGACGAACAGATCGATGTCCGGCGATCCCGCCAAGGCCACCGGATCGTCGAACCAGGCCAGGTTCGAAATATCGACCGTGCGCGGCCGCGACTTGTTGCGGGCCGAGACGGCGGTGATCACCGCCCGATCGCCGGCCGGCGCGAAGTCGGGGCGATCAGCCAGGAACCGCAGGAGGCCGCCGCCGACGGTGCCCAGGCCCGCCACGCCGATGCGCCAGGTCTTCTTCGTCATCTTCGAAATCCTTGGGGTGAACCGGCCCTAAGCCTGTTCCATCTTGTTGTGGGCCTTGGCCAGGATGGAGTCGGCGTTGGCGATGAATTTCTTGACGTTGCGCGCGGCCTGGCGAATGCGGTGCTCGTTCTCGACCAGACCGATGCGGACATAGCCTTCGCCGTATTCGCCAAAGCCGATGCCGGGCGCGACGGCGACGCCGGCCTCCTCAATCAACAGTCGCGAGAACAGCATCGAGCCCGCCTCGCGATAGGCCTCGGGGATCTTGGCCCAGGCAAACATCGAGGCCGGCGGATTGGGAATGTCCCAGCCGGCGGCGGCCATCGACTTGATCAAGGTGTCGCGGCGGCTCTTGTAGATGCCCCGAATCTCGTCGACGCAGTCCTGCGGCCCGTTCAGCGCCGCGGCGGCCGCCACCTGCACCGGCGTATAGGCCCCGTAATCAAGATAGGACTTCACCCGCGCCAGCGCCGCGCAGATGCGGCTGTTGCCGACCACCATGCCCACGCGCCAGCCAGCCATGGCGTAGGTCTTGGACAGCGAATTGACCTCGACCGCGATGTCCTTTGCGCCGTCGACCTGCAGCACCGAGGGCGGGGGGTTGTTGTCGAAATAGATCTCGCCATAGGCCACGTCGCTGATGACCAGAAGGTCGTGCTTCTTGGCCAGGGCGATCGCGTCCTTGTAGAAGTCCAGCCCCACCCATTGGGCGGTCGGGTTCGATGGATAGGACAGGATCATCACCGACGGCGGCGGCACCGAGTGCTTCACCGCGCGGCTGATGTTGGACAGGTAATCCTCGGGCGATAGGGCCGGCACGTGGCGGATAATGCCGCCAGCCATGATGAAGCCGAAGGCGTGGATCGGATAGGCCGGGTTCGGACAGATGATCACGTCACCGGGCCCCGTCAGGGCCTGGGCGAGGTTGGCGAAGCCTTCCTTGGAGCCCAGCGTGGCGATCACCTCGGTGTCGGGGTTCAACTTCACCCCGAAGCGGCGGCCATAATAGTTGGCCATGGCCTTGCGAAGGCCAGGAATGCCCTTGGACGCGGAATAGCGACCCGCCTTCGGGTCGCGCGCGGTCTCGATCAGCTTCTCGACGATGTGTGGTGGGGTCGGCATGTCGGGATTGCCCATACCGAAGTCGATGATGTCGACGCCCTCGGCGCGGAGGCGCGCCTTGATCTTGTTGACCTCTTCGAAGACGTAGGGCGGCAGACGGCGGATACGGTGGAAATCGGTGCTCATGGGGGCTCTATGCGCCGCTTCGGCGCTTTGGGAGCGGAAAGTCGGGCATGGATAGACCCCGAGCGGGGTCGAGCCAAGCCGGTTCAAGGAAGATTATGCCTCCGCCACCCTATTGGGGCTGTGACGGAGGCGCGCTAGCTCGGCCGCGCGCGGCCTTGGCGAAGGCTTCGGTCGCGGCGCGATCGGCGTCGGTCGGCGCTTCGAACGCCGGCGGCTTCACGTCGCGATAGGCCTTGTCGGCGTAGGGCTGAGTATCCTTGAGCTCCCAGGTGCCCGGGGCGACGGCCTTGGTCAGGGCTTCGCCGGCGGCGGTCTGGGAGGCCACGCGCGCGCGGATCTGGGCGTCGGTCGGAATGTCCTTCGGCACGGCCGGGATCTGCACGAGCTTGATGCGCGGTTCACGCGACTTGGCGGCGGCGGCCACCTGGGCGGCGATCGGCGACGCGGGATCGACCTGGGCCGTGGCGAACGGGTTCGCGCACGCCGCCGCGCCGGCGGCGAGGCCAACGGTCAGGGCAAGACGCGTGATTTTGCGGGTTTCGCCGTTCATTGGATCTGGTCTTATGCGATGATCGCGACGAGCGGAAGGCGTTCGTCGTCGCTTTTCTCGAACGGGCTCAGGACTAGAGCGGAGGAAACCCAATGGCCACGGCGAAACCCGCCCCCAAGCCTCGGAAGAAAGCCGTTCCCGAGGCCGAGTCGGCCCCCTCCAAGCCCAAGATCCCCAAGGCGAAGGCCAAGCCCGCGATCGCCGAGGCGCCGCCGGAGCCCAAGGGCCCGCCCGAATCGGCCGCCGGAGCCAAGCCGGCTCAGCCCCCCTTCACGCCGTTCGAAACCGTGCTCTCGGCCGACCAGTTGAAAATGGTCGAAACCCTGTCGGCGAACCTGGCCCGCGCCGCGGTGACCGCCCAAGGCGCGATCGCCGAGGCCGCGCTGCGCCAAGCCGATCGGCCGGCGGCCCTGACGCCCGATCCCTTCCATGTCGCCCCGGCCCTCAACGAGGTGATGGGCCGCCTGGCCGCCCAGCCCGACCGCCTGATGCGCGCCCAGGCCGATCTCTTTGGCCAATACATGGATCTCTGGCAGTCGGTCGCCCGCCGCGCCGCTGGCGAGGAAGTCAAGCCCGTCGTCGCACCGGCCGCCGGCGACAAGCGCTTCAACGATCCGGACTGGGCGTCAAACCCGATGTTCGACCTGATGAAGCAGTCCTATCTCCTGTCGTCGAACTGGCTGAACAAACTGGTGGCCGACGTCGACGGCGTCGATCCGGCCACCAAGCGTCGCGTCGAATTCTTCACGAAGATGCTGACCGACGCCTTTTCGCCGTCGAATTTCCTGATCTCCAATCCCGCCGCCCTGCGCGAGGTCGTGCAGACCCAAGGCGAGAGTCTGGTGAAGGGCATGGAGAATTTCGCCGCCGATCTCGAGCGCGGCGGCGGCCAGCTGGCGATCAGCCAGACGGATCTCGCCAAGTTCAAGGTCGGCGAGAACGTCGCCACCGCGCCGGGCAAGGTCGTCTATCAAAACGACATTCTGCAGCTTCTGCAGTTCAACCCGACCACCGAGACGGTGTGCGAAATCCCGCTGCTGATCTTCCCGCCTTGGATAAACAAGTTCTACATTCTGGACCTGCGGCCCGAGAACTCGATGATCCGCTGGCTGACCGGCCAGGGCTTCACGGTGTTCGTCGCCTCTTGGGTCAATCCGGATCGCAAGCTGGCCGACAAGACCTTCGAGGACTACATGTTCGAAGGGATCTATGACGCCACCCAGCAGGTCATGACCCAGTGCGGCGTCGATCGGGTCAACACGGTCGGCTACTGCATCGGCGGCACCCTGCTGTCGGTGGCCCTGGCCCACATGGCGGCCAAGGGCGACAAGCGGATCAATTCGGCCACCTTCTTCGCGGCCCAGCAGGACTTCGCCGAAGCCGGCGATCTGCTGCTGTTCACCAACGAGGAATGGCTGCAGTCGATCGAGCAGCAGATGGACCAGGCGGGCGGCTTCCTGCCCAGCCAGTCGATGGCCGACACCTTCAATGCTCTGCGCGGCAACGACCTGATCTGGTCGTTCTTCGTCAGCAACTATCTGATGGGCAAGGAGCCGCGACCGTTCGATCTTCTGTTCTGGAACGCCGACCAGACCCGGATGCCCAAGGCGCTGCACCTGTTCTATCTGCGCAATTTCTATAAGGACAACGCCCTGACCACGGGCAAGCTCAACCTGGGCGGCGAGCATCTGGATCTCTCCAAGGTGAAGATCCCGATCTACGTCCAGTCGTCGAAGGACGACCACATCGCGCCCTATCGCAGCGTCTATCGCGGGGCCAAAGCGTTCGGCGGGCCGGTCACCTTCACCATGGCCGGCTCGGGCCATATCGCCGGGGTGATCAATCACCCCGACGCCAAGAAGTATCAGTACTGGACGAACGATAAGCTGCCGGGCGACGTCAGCGAATGGATCGCCGGGGGGCAGGAGCATCCCGGCTCTTGGTGGCCGCACTGGGGCGCATGGCTGCGGGCTCGGTCGGGCGACCAGGTTCCCGCCCGGGATCCCGCCAAGGGCAAGCTGAAGCCGCTGGAGGACGCGCCCGGCAGCTTCGTGCTGGTGAAGTCATGAACCGCCTTGTCGGCGCGGCTCTGATCGTGGTGACCTCCGTGCTGGCCGCCCAGCCAGCGGACGCTCAGCGCTTGCGCGACCGGATCGCCGCGCGAATGGCCGAACGCGCCGAGGCCCGCGCGACGACCGCGCCAGCGCCGGACGGCGTCGAGGTCGATCGCGACATCGCCTACGGCGGCGACAAGGCCCAGACCTTCGACGTCTATCGTCCCAAGGCGGCCAAGGGCGCGCCGATCGTGGTCATGGCGCACGGCGGCGGCTGGCGGATCGGCGACAAGGCCATGGGTCGCGTGGTCGACAACAAGGTCCGATGGCTCTCCAGCCAAGGCGTGATCTTCGTCTCGATCAACTATCGAATGCTGCCCCAGACCGGCGTCGCCGAGCAGGCCGCCGACGTCGCCCGCGCCGTGGCCGCTGTCCAGGCCAAGGCGGAAAGCTGGGGCGGCGACCCTGCCAAGGTGGTGCTGATGGGCCATTCGGCCGGTGCGCACCTCGTGGCGCTGTTGACCGCGGAACCCGCCCTTGCCGCCCAGCAAGGCGTCAAACCCTGGCGCGGCGCGGTGGCGCTGGACAGCGCGGCCATGGACGTTCCCGCGATCATGGAGGCCAAGCACTTCAAGCTCTATGACGACGCCTTCGGCCACGACCCCATCGTGTGGCGAGCCCTCTCGCCTCTGCACCAGATGAAGTCCGCCCCCGTTCCGATGCTTTTGGTCTGCTCGTCGCGCCGCGCCGACTCGTGCCCGCAGGCCAAGGGGCTGGCGGACAAGGCCGTGAGCCTGGGCGGCAAGGCGAGCGTGCTGCCCGAGGATCTCAGCCACGGCGACATCAACGCCCAGCTCGGCGAGCCCGGCGGCTATACGCAGGCGGTCCAGCGCTTCATCGAGTCGATAACCCGCTAGAGCCTGTCCG
Source organism: Caulobacter vibrioides OR37 (assembly GCF_000372645.1). Taxonomy (GTDB): domain Bacteria; phylum Pseudomonadota; class Alphaproteobacteria; order Caulobacterales; family Caulobacteraceae; genus Caulobacter; species Caulobacter vibrioides_E. Next base: position 26,150 of record NZ_APMP01000039.1, read on the forward strand.
CCCGACGCCGCCATCGGCCATCGGCTTACAGGCCCGCGCTTTCCTTCAGGCCCAGGGCGAGATTGAGGTTCTGCACCGCCGCCCCGGAGGCGCCCTTGCCGAGATTGTCGAGCAAGGCCACCAGCCGCGCCTGGCCGCTGGTGTCCGAACCGAACACGAAGAGCTTCAGGCGATTGGTGCCGTTCAGGCCTTCCGGATCCAGGGTGGTCAGGCTTTTGGCCTCGTCCAGCGACGCCACCTCGACGAAATGCTCGCCCTTATAGTGCTTGGCCAGAGCGTCATGAAGATCGCCCAGCGACGGCGCGCCGTTCAGGGTCGAGAAGTGCAGCGGCAGCTCGACGATCATGCCCTGCGGATAGCGTCCGACGGCCGGCATGAAGATCGGGCGGGTCAGGAGACCGCCGTGCTTCTGCATTTCCGGCACATGCTTGTGGGCCAGGGACAGGCCGTAGATCCGGTAAGGAACCTTGGTGTGGTTCGGCGCGCCCTCGTCCTCGAACTCGGCGATCATCGCCTTGCCGCCGCCGCTGTAACCGGAGACGGCGTTGTACGAGATCGGCAGTTCGGCGGGCAGGATGCCGGCGCTGACCAGCGGCCGCGTCAGAGCGATGGCGCCGGTCGGATAGCAGCCGGGATTGGAGATGCGCTTGGCGGCGGCGATCTTGCCGCGCTGTTCCTTGTCCAGCTCCGGGAAGCCGTAGGTCCAGCCCTCCGCGGTGCGATAGGCCGTCGAGGCGTCGATGATCACCGTGTTCGGATTGGTGACCAGCGAGACAGCCTCCTTGGCCGCGTCATCGGGCAGGCACAGGATCACGGCGTCGGCGCCGTTCAGCATCTCGGCGCGGGCGTCGGCGTCCTTGCGCTTGTCCGGATCGATCGAGATCAGCTCCAGGTCCTTGCGGCCGACCAGGCGCTCGCGGATCTGCAAGCCGGTGGTGCCGGCTTCGCCGTCGATGAAGACCTTGGGGGCGCTGGACATGGCGAACTCCGATCTGGGGCGATCAGCCAGAAGAAGCAGAAAACAGAGACAGAAATGAAAAAGGGCGCTTCGGCCGAACCGAAGCGCCCCTTCCCAAACACGTAATCGTCGCGATTAGCGCTTCGAGAACTGGAAGCTGCGGCGGGCCTTGGCCTTGCCGTACTTCTTACGCTCGACGACGCGGCTGTCGCGGGTCAGGAAGCCGTGCGGCTTCAGGACCGGACGCAGGCCGGGTTCGTAATAGGTCAGAGCCTTGGACAGGCCGTGGCGGATGGCGCCGGCCTGACCCGACAGGCCCGAGCCTTCGACCGTCACGACGACGTCGAATTGACCCAGACGGTCGGTCACTTCCAGCGGCTGGGCGATCATCATGCGCAGCACCGGACGGGCGAAATAGACTTCTTGATCGCGACCGTTGATCGTGATCGAGCCCTTGCCCGGCTTGATCCAGACGCGAGCGATCGCGTTCTTGCGCTTGCCGGTCGCGTAGGCGCGGCCTTGGGCGTCGATCTTGGGCTCGGCCGGGGCGGCCGCTTCCGGGTTGCTGGACAGGCTGGCCAGCGCGTCAAAGCCTTGAGCGTCGGTCATAGCTTAGAGGCTCCGGATGTTCTTGGCGTTGCGGCCCGCGAAGTCGACGACTTCGGGGTTCTGCGCTTGGTGCGGGTGCTCACCGGTGTTGTAGATGAGCAGGTGGGTCAGCTGCTTGCGAGCCAGGGGGCTCTCCTTGGGCAGCATGCGCTCGACGGCCTTTTCCAGGACGCGCTCGGGGAAACGACCACCCAGCACCTTGCGCGGGGTGGTTTCCTTGACGCCGCCCGGGTGACCGGTGTGACGGTAGTAGACCTTGTCGTCCAGCTTCTTGCCGGTGAACTTCACCTTGTCGGCGTTGATGACGACGACGAAGTCGCCGCAATCGACGTGCGGGGTGTAGTCAGGACGGTGCTTGCCGCGAAGACGCATGGCGATGAACGTCGCCAGACGGCCGACAACGGCGTTCTCGGCGTCGACCACGATCCACTTCTTCTCGACCTCGGCTGGCTTCAAGGAAGCCGTGATCTTCTGCATGGGATTGATCCGTAATTTCTAGGCGTCCGACCCCGAGAAATCCGGTTTCGTCCGTGTGAGGCGCGGCATGTACGGGAGGGTTCGCCCCCTGTCAACAACAGCGATGCAAAAAACTTACAAAGCCAATATAATACAAAGGGATATGACGAAAGGTATTATAATACCGCAACCGCGAATTCGGCGCGCCGCGAGGTCATGCGTCCGCCGCTTCACGCGGCCAGCCGCTGAAGGCA
>NZ_APMP01000040.1 GCF_000372645.1 Caulobacter vibrioides OR37
GTACACTCTTCGAACTGACATCCTGGAGCGTGTGGTTCTGTATGCGGTCGCGAATTTCTTTGGAGAGGCCGGCCTGACCTGCGAGCGTCTTCCAGGTTCTGCGCAGATCGCGGTTGGTCACGACAGGGATCACCTCGCGCTCGCGCTGACGCCACATGAAAGAGTACAGCGTGCCGTGGCTGACGGGCTTGGTTGGGTCGGTCGCGGAGGGGAAAAACCAGCCGTGTGCGTTGGGCTTGATCGATTCGATTAACTCCGCCGCCACTTCCGGGACCGGAATGGCGTGTGGCTTGCCATTCTTGGTCTTTGACCAGTCGATGATCCGCTCCTTCGCGTCCCACTGATCGACATGCAGGCGGGCGATTTCCTCCACGCGCTGCCCCGTGAGCATGAGAATGCGAACGGCCCGTGTGTAAGGCGGATGCACGGGCGCGTCCGGACATTCAAGCCAACGGTACAGGCGTAGGAATTCTTCTTCATCAAGCCAGCGAGTGCCGACTTTCTTGGGCTCTGTGGGGATGCCGGCGGCGGGATTGTAGACCAGCCGGAAACGCCGCTGCGACGCGTTGCGGTAGTCGTGTTCCGATTTCAGACCCCAGCTATATGCGGATCGGATGTAACTGCGGACGTGATCTGCCATGGAGCGCTTACCGCGGTCATAGATCGGTCGGATGAGATCGGTGATTTCGTCGGGCTCGATGTCGCGAGCGGGCCGATTGCGGCCGAGGGTGTCGGCGATCTTGTTGAGGCCTTTCTCAGCCTCTTTCCAAGATGACTTTTCGGATGCCTTCAGGTGAGCGACATAGGCTTCGAAGAGATCGGCCACGGTGCCGGGACGCGTGTCGCCGGCGATCTTGATGCTGCGGCCCTTCTGGATCATGTCGGCGAAATCGCGTGTGAAAACTTCGCGCGCTTTGCTGAGCGACATGGATGGGTATGAGCCCAGTTTCTTCTTGAAGCGCTTCTGATCGCGCCACTGCTGCGCCATCCAATCGGCGGTGACGCGCGTGGGCATGGGCTTCATGACCAGGACAAGGCGACCGGTGCCATGTCCTTCGCCATCGACCAGGCTTAGCTGTTTGCCGGTCTGCTCCACCTGCTTCAGCGCGCGGCGAATTTCTCCATCGGTAAGGCTTGGCACTGGGCTCTCCCATTGGCTTTCAAGTGGGGTCGCCAGACGGCTAGCAGGGGTCGGCGACTGGGGTCACAAGGGCGATCGATCCCCCTCAAAACCGACCCCAATATGCCACAACGTCCTGCGCTACGACAAGCCTAAAAGTTCAAGTGATTCAACGGTTAGGAGCGTGATCGAGCGTGATGGAAATAGGTTGAGTGGGATGGTTGTGGACCAGGATGATATTGCTGGACGACAGCTCCAGCGCTCGCCGCATCACCTCGCGCGGATAGACCGGGGCGTGGTCGACCGTGCCGCGGTTCATCACCTCGTCGGCGATCAGCTGGTTCTTCTTGTCGAGGAACAAGACGCGGAACTGCTCGCGCGACTCGTTGGCCAGGGCCACGCGGACATAGCCGAGCAGGGCGCTCCAGGAGCTGATCACCGGGCGTTTGACGATCTTGTCGCGGCCGGCGCGCAGCGTGGCCTCGTGCAGCAGCTTGATGTCCATGGCGGCGGCTTCGCCGATGCCGGAGACCGTGCACAGCTCCTCGATCGACGCGCCCAGCACCCCGCCGAACGAGCCGAACCGGGTCAGCAGCCTCTTGGCCAGCGGTTTGACGTCGCCGCGCGGGATCGCGCGGAACAGAAAGAGCTCCAGAAGCTCGTAGTCGGGCAGGGCCACCAGACCGCCGGCCTTGGCGCGCGCCCGCAGCCGCTCGCGGTGGCCCAGATGATGGGCATGGGCCGACTTGCGCGCGGTCTTGATGGGCGCGAGCGCCTCGTCCGCCGCGACATCGGAGATCATCAAGGATGAAACGCTGACCATCACGCCCTCGACTCTGGACGAGCAGTAGGCGTTATCGCTTTAGAGTTGTCTAGACGTTTTGGATGCCCTTTGGCGTTGCGGCCGCATCCAGCCCCCGGTCAGCCACCCAGGATCGGCGGCTGGAACAGGCCGGCCGGCGAGCCGGTGAAGATCTCGTAGCCGTCCTCGGTGACGCCGATCGAGTGCTCGCACTGTGCCGACAGCGACTTGTCGCGGGTCACGGCGGTCCAGCCGTCGTTCAGCACCTTCACGGCGGGCTTGCCCAGGTTCACCATCGGCTCGACGGTGAAGAACATGCCCGGCTTCAGCACCGCGCCCTGGCCGGGGCGGCCAAAGTGCAGGATGTTCGGCGCGTCGTGGAACACCTTGCCCAGGCCGTGGCCGCAAAAGTCGCGCACGACCGAGCAGCGCTGCGCCTCGACATAGGACTGGATGGCGTGGCCGATGTCGCCCAGGGTCGCGCCCGGCTTCACGGCGTCGAGGCCGCGCTTCATGCCCTCGTAGGTGATCTCGACCAGGCGACGGGCGCGCGGGCCCACTTCGCCGACGCCGTACATGCGCGAGGTGTCGCCGTGCCAGCCGTCGACGATCACGGTCACGTCGATATTGACGATGTCGCCCTCGCGCAGGGTCCAGTCGCCCGGAATGCCGTGGCAGACCACGTGATTGCGCGAGATGCAGACCGTCTTGGGATAGCCGCGATAATAGAGGCAGGCGGGCAGGGCCTTGTGGTCCAGGATGAATTCGCGGGCCAGGCGGTCCAGCTCGTCGGATGAGACGCCCGGCTGAACGTGCGGGATCAGCATGTCCAGGCACTCGGCGGCCAGCTTGCCGGCCTTGCGCATGCCCTCGAAGTCCTCGGCCTTGTGGATCTTGATCTGGCCCGTGCGGGTCTCGGCTTCGATCTCGAGGGTATTGTCCAAGGTCATGCTCAACTCGGGCGCCGCCGCCGCGACGCGCGGCGAATAGGTCTGTGAAGGGTCGTATCTCGACACTCTAGCACGGATTTCAACCCTTGGCGCGAAGAGTGGGGCGCGAAGAGTGGGCCTAAGGGTTGATCCGCCGCACCGTGTCCGTGGCGGGGCGGATCTCCTTGAGGAACTGGGCCTCCAGGGTCGTGGGCTTGTCGCGCCGCACGTGGCAGACGCCCTTGTAGCGGGTGACCCGGCCGCTTTCCTTCTCGGTGACGTCGGCGGTGAACTTGACGTCCCATTCGCCCGGACGGCCAACCGCGACGGGATCCATGTCGCCGGACGAGACCCCGGACACCGTCTTCAGCCCAAAGCGGTCCCGAAGCTCGCCGGTGCAGGCCTTGAACGCGAAGATGGCGCGCAGGCCGGTCATCAGGCCGTTCTCGGGCTTGTTGGGATCGGTCCGCCCGCACGCCGAGACGCACAGCGCCAGGACGACGACGGCCAGCACGCTCTTCCCCATGCGCGGTCCCCTCGGTTCGCGAGCTCGAAAGGGGTAACCGAGATGGCGGCGATTGCAGCTTAATTCGCTGTTAGGTGAACCGCGCTCAGCCGGGCTTGCCGATCTCGACCGTGCTGGGCCCGTCCCGACGGACGTGGCACGCGCCGGCGATCGAGACGCGCGGCTGGCCAGGCTCCTCGGTGAAGCCCGTGTAGCGCACCACGCGGTCGCCGTTGGCGTCGACATGGGCGTCGGTCTTGAACTGCTCGACATTGACGGTCTTGCGCGGGCCGGCATACGCGGCCTTCACCTTCTCGCGGCAGACCTCGAAGGTCGCGCCCACGCGAAGGGCGGTCAGCGGGCCCCCGCCATCCGAGGCCGCCGCAGGCATGGCCGAAAGAGCGATCACCGTCGCCGAGATCGTCGCCAGAGCTTTCATCGCCGCCCCCGTTCAAGTCGCGCCGAGGTTGGCGGGGGCTCGCCGGGATTGCAAATTAATTGCCGGCAACGGAGCCCCGCCACGCGATCCGTCGCGCCACGCGGACGGTCTCCATGCCCATCGCGCAGTCATAGACCAGCACCTCCACCCCCGCCTTCGCCGCCGCGTCGAGGCCCCGCGCGAAGGCCGGGTCGAGGTCGGCGCAGGCCTGGAACGCGTCGCAATCCTCGCGCTGGACGACGAACAGCACGACGGCCCGATCCCCATGCGCGACCTGCGCCGCGAGGTCGCCGAGGTGGCGCGTCGAACGCTCGGCCTTGCAGTCGGGAAATTCGGCCAGGCCCGGCGTTCGCGAGAAGTGGCAGTTCTTGACCTCCAGCCAGCACGGCGGGCGATCGGGATGGGTCAGCAGGAAGTCGACGCGGCTGGCTTCCGCGAACTTCACCTCGGGCCTGATCGTCGCGTAGCCCGAGAGTTCGGGGATCAGGTCCTCCGCCAGGGCCTCGGCGACCAGCCTGTTGGGCAGCAGGGTGTTGATGCCGACCAGCGCGTCGCCCTGCTCGACCATCTGCAGGGTGTAGGCCAGCTTGCGCTTGGGATCGTCCGACCACGACACCCAGGCGCCCTGGCCGGGCGCCTTGACGCCCAGCATCGCGCCGGGGTTCGGACAGTGGGCGGTGATCTCCCGCCCGTCGTCCAGCACGAGGTCGGCGAAGAAGCGCTTGTAGCGGCTGACCAGCCGGCCGTGGATCAGCGGTTGCGGGAGCTTCATGCGAGGCCTAAGTCGAGAGCATTGACGATCGGGGCCAATAAGGGATCCAGCCGATGACCACCAGCGAACGCGTGACCGCCGCCGTGATGATCATCGGTGATGAGATTCTCTCTGGCCGCACCCAGGACACCAACCTGGCCGCCATCGCCCGCTACCTGGCCACCTACGGCGTCGATCTTTGCGAGGCGCGCGTCGTGCCCGATGTCGAGCAGGAGATCATCGACGCGGTCAACGCCCTGCGGACCAAGTACGACTACGTCATCACCACCGGCGGCATCGGCCCCACTCACGACGACATCACCGCCGACTCGATCGCCAAGGCCTTCGGCGTCACCGCGCCCGAGCATCCCGAGATCATGGCCATGCTGCGCGAGCGCTGGGGCGAGCCTAACGCCGCCCGCCGCCGCATGGCCCACGTGCCAGAGGGCGGCAGCCTGGTGAAGAACCCGGTCCAGGGTCCGCCCGGCTTCCAGAAGGAGAACGTCTTCGTCCTGGCCGGCGTGCCCGCGATCATGCGCGGCATGTTGGAGGATGTCGGGCCGCGCCTGCGCACGGGCGCGGTGGTTCTGAGCAAGACGGTGCGGGTCACCGGCACCGGCGAGGGCGTAATCGCCGCGCCGTTGGAGGCGGTGGCCAAGGCGCACCCGGCCATGTCGCTGGGCAGCTATCCGTTCTTCAGCCCGCCGGACGTCTATGGCGCCAATCTGGTGTTGCGTGGCCGCGACTCCGAGGAGCTGGACGCGGCCGTCGCCGAGCTGATCACCGCCCTGACCGAGGCCGGCGCCAACAACATCGAGCTCTTGGCGACCGAGGCTAAGTAGAGCCCGCGCTTACTCGTCCTCGGCGATGGCGCGGGCCAGGTCGACCAGGTGCTTGCGCATCCCCGAGGAGGCGATCGCCACATAGGCGCGGGCCAGCTCCGGGCCGCCCGGCGCCTGCCAGAAGCGGGCCATCTCGTTGGCCAGCTCGGCGGCGGTGGTGTCGGCTTCCTCCGGATCGTCCAGGCCCTCGAAGAAAAAGCCGATCGGCGTCTTCAGGAACATGGCCGTGGCGTGCAGCTTCGAAGCGCTGATCCGGTTGGCGCCGCCCTCGTACTTCTGCACCTGCTGGAACGTCAGTCCCAGGGCGTCGGCGAGGGCTTGCTGCGAATAGCCAAGATCCTTGCGCCGCATACGCAGACGCCGGCCCACGTGGATATCGACGGGATCGGGACTCTTGTCTTCGGCCATGCTCACTCACTCGAACGCACCGCGGAGAAGGAAGGTCGCGCGCGACGGCGGCCTCCATCATGCGCGACCGGCGTTATCTTGGGCGGAGTCGAGGCGTCTAGAAACGCCTATTCCATTTGGCGCGGTCGATTCCCCCATGGCGGGAAACCTGTCCGACGCGTCCCGTTGGAGGGGGACGGATAGAACCCGAACACGGGTCGGGACGGCTGGTGCGGGCGGCCGGAATCGAACCGGCATAGCCTTGCGGCTGACGGATTTTAAGTCCGTTGCGTCTACCAGTTCCGCCACGCCCGCCTGAAGCCTGTGGCAGCTATAGTCGGCGAAGGTCAGGTCGTCGAGCGTCTCGCCGCGCAAGCAAGCTTGACGGGATCGGGCGGGCGCGGAATCGTCGCCGCCGAACACGGTCCAGCCGGACCGAAAGCGGGGAGATTTCGAAGATGCGTATCGTGACGGCCTTGGCCCTGACCTTGCTGGCGGCGGGCCCCGCCCTGGCCCAGAACGCGACGCCCGCGCCGGCCACCGCGCCCGCCGCCGCCGCCGCGCCGGCCTTCTCGGCCGACACTCCGCTGGAGACGGTGGTCGCCAATCCGGCCGCCAAGGCGGTGCTGGACAAGGACATGCCGTCGATCTCGACGCACCCGGCCTTCGACCAGTTCAAGGCGATGAGCCTGCGTCAGCTGCAGCCCTACGCCCAGGGCAAGATCACCGACGAGGCCATCGCCAAGGTCGACGCCGACCTGAAGGCCGTCTCCGGCAAATAACGGCCGGCGCTTGGTCCGCCCCCGGACGTCCGCTGTCATGGTCGCGTCGCCGATCTCGCCTAGAGCCTGTCCCGAGACTTGGGGAGACGGGATCATGGCGAGGTTTCGGAGCGCGCTGGTGGCGGCGGCGTTTCTGGCGGCGGGCTCGGCCCAGGCGGCCGACAGGGGCGATCCGACCGACGGCCTGAAGCTGGAGCGGATGGTTCTGGTGATGCGCCACAGCGTGCGCCCGCCGACCAAGGCCGTGGCCACGCCCGCCGGGACGACCGCCCAGCCCTGGGGCGCCTGGACCACGCCCTATGGCGAGCTGACCCCGCACGGCGCGGCCGGCGCGCGGCTGATGGGCGCCTATTACCGCACCTTCCTGGGCGCGCGCGGGCTGTTGCCGCGTGACGGCTGCGCCGCGCCCGGCGATATCGTGTCTTGGGCTAGCGGCAAGTCGCGGGCCATCAAGACCGCCGAGGCCTTCGCCGAGACGCTGCAGCCCGGCTGCGGCCTCAAGGTCGCCCATCCCGACAGCGAGGCGGACGATCCGATCTTCCACCCGGCCGAGGGCATCGACGGCGACATCGCGCTGAAGGCCGCCCTGCGTCAGAAGCCCGGCGTGGCGGCCGAGGCCCGGATCCACGCCAAGGACTTCGCGGTGCTGCAGCGTGTCCTGGGCTGCGATCCGGCGACCAAGGCCGGCTGCGGCGTCGCCGACAAGCCGTCGCGGCTGACCGCCGCCCAGAACGACACGCCCAACCTGGAGGGCGCGCTGTCGGTGGCCTCGACGGCCGGCCAGACGATCCTTCTGGAATATGTCGAGGGCAAGCCGATGGCCGAGGTCGGCTGGGGCCGCGCCTCCAAGGCCGACATCCAGGCGATGTTGCGCTTCCACGTCGTGAAGTTCCACTACGAGGTTGGCGCGCCCTATATCGCCCAGCGCTACGCCGCGCCGATCGCCAAGGAGATCCTGGCCGCGCTGGACGGCGCGTCCGGAACCGGCGCCAAGCTAACCCTGCTGACCGGCCACGACACCAATATCGCCGCCCTGCGCGGTTTTCTGAACGCGCACTTCACCGCCGCCGACTATCCCCAGGACGATCCGCCGCCCGGCGGCGCGATGGGCTTCGAACTGCTGAAGGGCGGCGACGGCAAGGCCTATGTGCGGGCCTTCTACACGGCACAGACCATGGATCAGCTGCGCGAATTGCAGCCCCTGACCGCCGCCAACCCGCCTGCCTACGCCTATTTCCCGATCCCGGGCTGCGCGGTGAAGGGACAGCCGACCCTGTGTCCGCTCGAGACCTTCAAGGCCCTCGTCGGCGGCAAGCTGAAGGCTCCCGCCCCGAACTGAAGCCTGTTGACGGCGCGGAGAGCGCCGCGTCAGCCAGCAAGGATTTGCGCGCCGCCGTCGGAGCGCGTCAGGGCCAAGATCCCTGACGCGCTTCAGGTGTTTGCCATGGCAAGATCAATCCTTGCGCCGCCGGTCGGGCGGGGTCGGCCCGCGCACGCATGTCGATATCATTTTTGGAAACGATGGATTTCTATCATTTCCATTTATGCGGTTCGGTGTCACGGTCAAAGTCTCCCTGTCAGCAACGACGGGGCGACCGGGAAGCGGTCCTCCACCCGATCAGAGAAGGACCTCGACCATGACCCTCCAAGCCACCGCGACCCCCGGCGCCCGCTTGCTGGAGCCGACCGATCACACCCTGATCATGATCGACTTCCAGTCGCAAATGGCCTTCGCCACCAAGTCGATCGACGCCAGCCTGCTGCGCACCAACGCCGCCCTTGTCGCCAACGGCGCCGCCGGATTCGGCGTCTCGACCATCCTGACGACCGTCGCCGAAAAGAGCTTCTCGGGTCCGATGTTCTCGGAAGTCACCGACGCCTTCCCCGGCAAGACCCTGCTGGACCGCACCTCGATGAACACCTGGGAAGACCAGGCGGTGATCGCCGAGGTCAACGCCATAGGCAAGAAGCGCATCGTGCTGGCGGGTCTGTGGACCAGCGTCTGCATCGTCGGCCCGGCGCTGTCGGCGCTCGACCAAGGCTTCGAGGTCTATGTCATCACCGACGCCTGCGGCGACGTCTCGACCGAGGCCCACGAGCGCGCGGTGACCCGCATGGTGCAGGCCGGCGCCCAGCCGATGACCTCGCTGCAATACCTGCTGGAGCTGCAACGCGACTGGGCGCGCGGCGAGACCTATGACCTGACGACCGGCGTCGCTCGCCAGTTCGGCGGCGCCTATGGCCTGGGCATCACCTACGCCAAGACCATGTTCGGCGCTTCCGAAAGTCACGCCGCCTGATCCCTTCAAGAGGAGCGCCGCCATGAAGCCGTACCTGCTGTCCCTGGCCGTCGGCCTCATGGTTGGCGTCATCTATGCGCTGCTGGGCGTGCGCTCGCCCGCGCCGCCCGCCATCGCCCTGCTGGGCCTCTTGGGCATGTTGCTGGGCGAGCGGATCGTCCCCGTCGCCAAGAGCCTGATCACCCGGCCGCCGGTCGAGGCCCGCGCCGCTCCGCCCGAGCGCGCCGGTTGCCCGGCGGGCTCCTCCGATCCCCAGGCCTGATCCATCCCTTTTCCCTCCCGCCAGAGAGACCCGCCATGACCGACCTGCTGCTCGTCAACGGCAAGATCACCACCCTTGACCGGGGCAACCCGCGCGCCGCCGCCGCCCTGATCCGCGACGGCAGGTTCGCCGCCGTGGGCGAGGAGGGCGAGGTCCGCGCCGCCGCCGGTCCGAACCCGACGATCATCGACCTGAAGGGCCGCCGGGTGATCCCGGGGCTGATCGACAGCCACATGCACATCATCCGAGGTGGGCTGAACTACAACATGGAGCTGCGCTGGGACGGCGTGCCGACCCTGGCCGACGCCATGGCCATGCTGAAGAAGCAGGCCGCCAACACTCCGCCGCCCCAGTGGGTGCGCGTGGTCGGCGGCTTCACCGAGCATCAGTTCGTCGAGAAGCGCCTGCCGACCCTGGAGGAGCTGAACGCCGCCGCGCCCGAGACGCCGGTCTTCATCCTGCATCTCTACGACCGCGCCCTGCTGAACGCCGCGGCCCTGCGCGCCGTCGGCTACACCAAGGACACGCCCAATCCGCCGGGCGGCGAGATCGTCCGCGACGCGGCCGGCAACCCGACGGGCCTGCTGCTGGCCCAGCCGAACGCGACCATCCTCTACGCGACCCTGGCCAAGGGGCCGAAGCTGCCGCCGGAATACCAGCTCAATTCCACGCGCCACTTCATGCGGGAAATGAACCGCCTGGGCGTGACCGGCGTGATCGACGCCGGCGGCGGCTTCCAGAACTATCCAGACGACTACGCGATCATCGAGAAGCTGCACGCCGATGACGAACTGACTCTGCGGATCAGCTACAACCTCTTCACCCAGAAGCCGAAGGAAGAGCTGTCGGACTTCCAAACGTGGTCCAAGCAGGTGACGCCCGGCCAGGGCGACGACACCTATCGCCACAACGGCGCGGGCGAGATGCTGGTCTACAGCGCCGCCGACTTCGAGGACTTCCGGGTGGAGCGTCCCGAGATGCCGGCCAATATGGAAAGCGACCTTGAGCCGGTGATCCGCCTGTTGGCCGAGAACCGTTGGCCCTGGCGTCTGCACGCCACCTATGACGAGACGATCAGCCGGGCGCTGGACGTCTATGAGAAGGTCAACAAGGACGTCCCGTTCGACGGCCTGCACTGGTTCTTCGACCACGCCGAGACCATCAGCGACCGCAATATCGACCGCATCGCGGCCCTGGGCGGCGGCATCGCCGTGCAGCACCGCATGGCCTATCAGGGCGAGTACTTCATGGAGCGCTACGGGGCCAAGGCCGCCGAGGCCACGCCGCCGATCGCCAAGATGCTGAAGGCCGGGATCCCGGTCGGCGCGGGCACCGACGCCACGCGGGTGGCCAGCTACAATCCGTGGGTCTCGCTGAACTGGCTGGTGACCGGCAAGACTGTCGGCGGTACGCGCCTCTATCCCCCGGCCAATCGCGTCGACCGCGAGGAGGCCCTGCGCCTGTGGACCACGGCCAACACCTGGTTCTCGAACGAGGAAGGCAAAAAGGGCCAGATCGCCGTCGGCCAGCTGGCCGACCTGGCGGTGCTCAGCGACGACTACATGACCGTGCCCGAGGACGAGATCCCGCACCTGTCGTCGGTGCTGACCCTGCTGGGCGGCAAGGTGGTCCATGGCGAGGGCGACTTCACCAAGCTGGCGCCGGTCCTGCCGCCGCCGATGCCCGACTGGTCGCCGGTGCGGACCTTCGGCGGCTATCAGGAGCGTTCGCGGGGCCACGCCCGCGCCCTGGCCTCGGCCTGCGGCTGCGCCAACGCCTGTAACGTTCACGGCCACGACCACGCCGCCGCGCTGGGCCGGGAGGCCCCGACCGCCGACGCGCGCTCGTTCTGGGGCGTGATGGGCTGCGGCTGCTGGGCGGTGTGACCATGATCGCCGCCCGACGCAATCCGCGCTTCGTCGACGCGATCCTGGACTGGCCCGCGACGGCGCCGCTGGCCCGCTTGGCCCTGGTCGGCGCCTATCTGCTGGGCGCGGTGGTCAAGATCACCGACTTCCAGGGCGCGACGGCCGAGCAGGCCCACTTCGGCATGACCCCGCCGGCCTTTTGGGCCGCGCTGACCATCGCCGTCGAGATCCTCGGCCCGCTGCTGATCCTGACGCGCCGCTGGCTTTGGCTGGGGGCGGGGATGCTCGGGGTCTTCACCCTGTTGGCGGCGATCACCGCCAACGCCTTCTGGTCGATGCCCGCGGGCCACGACCGCTTCATGGCGACCAACGCCTTCTTCGAACATGTCGGCCTGATCGGCGGGTTCGTGCTGGTCGCCCTGCTGGACCGTCGGGAGCGCGGCGCATGAACACGACCCCCGTCTCGCCCCGGCCGCCTGGCGACGGTCGCACCGCCGTCCTGGCGGCCTTCACCGCCGGCTTCATCGACACTGTGGGGTTCGTGGGCCTGTTTGGCCTGTTCACCGCCCATGTCACCGGCAACTTCGTGCTGATCGGCGCGGCGATCGTCACCCACCACTCGGGGATCGTCGCCAAGCTGCTGGCCTTGCCGGTGTTCATCACGGCGGTCGCCGTCACGAGCCTTCTGATCCGCCGAGGCCGGGACAATCCGCGGCTCGCCATGGGCTATGTCCTGTTTGGCCAGGCCATGCTGCTGATGGCGTTCATGGCCGCCGGCCTGCTCCTGGGACCGTTCCGGAACGGCGATCAGCCGGCCGCGATCCTGACCGGCATGATCGGCGTGGTGGCCATGGCCGTGCAGAACGCCGCCGCGCGGCTGTTGTTCTCGCACATGTCGCCGACCACGGTGATGACCGGGAACGTCACCCAGATCGTCATCGACGTCGTCGACCTGCTGCACGGACCCAGCGCCGAGGCCAAGGCCCGGGTGGGCAAGATGCTGCCGCCGGTCGCGGCCTTCGCCTTGGGGGCCATCGGCGGCGGCCTGGGGTTTGTCGCCCTTGGCTTTTGGGCCGTGGCCATCGCGGTCCTGGCGGTCTTCGCGACCCTGCTGACCCTGATTCCTTTCGACCTGGCGCGCGCCGCGCGGGATGGCCGTCATGGCTGACCTTCGAAAAGGCCTGGCCGGCGCGCTGGTCGGCCTGGCGATGGCCGGCGCCGCCCACGCGGCCGAGGCGCCGCCTTTCAAGCTGATCCGCTCGGACGAGGACTACGGCTATCTGGCCAAGGTCCCGGACAAGACCGGTCTGGACGCTCTACGCTACATCCCGATCGGCGACGCGGGCTATATGTCGCTAGGCGGCGAGGCCCGGCTGCGGGTCGACTCGATCGACGCCCCGCGCTTTGGCCTGGGCGGCGAGCAGGCCGACACCTTCGCCCTGACCCGCTTGCTGCTGAGCGCCGATCTGCATCTGGGCGACGCCGTCCGCGTCTATGGCGAGCTGGGCGTGCACCGCGACATCGGCAAGAAGGATCCGCCATCGTCCACCGATCGCGACGGTCTCGACGCCCAGGTGCTGTTCGTCGACCTCAAGCCCGCCGACGGGTGGCGCGTGCGCCTGGGCCGCCAGGAGCTGTCGTTCAACGCCACCCAGCGCTTCATCGCCGTGCGCGAGGCGCCCAACATCCGCCAGAGCTTCGATGGCGCGCGGATCACCCGCGAGGCGGGGCCGCTGAAGCTGGACGCCTTCTATCTGGAGCCTGTCCTGATCCAGCAAGGCGCCTTCAACGACACCCGTAATCGCGCCCAGCGATTTTACGGGCTCTATGGTCAGGCGCGTCTGTCGCCCCACGCCAGTCTGGACCTCTACGTCCTGGAACTGGATCGCGACGGGGTGAAGTTCGGGGCCGTGACCGGCGACGAGCGCCGGACCTCGCTGGGCGCGCGCCTGGCCGGGACGCGCGGGCCGTTCGACTACGATACCGAGGCCATGGTCCAGGGCGGGCGCTTCGCCGGCCGGACCATTCGCGCCTGGGGCGGCTCGGTCGCCGGCGGCTATACGCTGGCCGCGCCGTGGAGGCCGCGTCTGGGCCTGCGCCTCGACGTCGGCTCGGGAGACCGTAACCCCAATGACGGGCGGCTGGAGACCTTCAATCCCCTGTTCCCCAAGGGGGCCTATTTCAACGAGACCAGCCTGACCAGCTGGAGCAACCTGGTGGCCCTGCGGCCCAGCCTGGGCCTCTCGCCCCGCAAGGACCTGACGCTGGAGGCCAGCTACATGATCCGTCGCCGCGAGACCGGCGAGGACGCCATCTATCTGCAGCCCAGCGCGGCCCTGGCGCCGGTGGGGAACGATCACGCCAAGGCGGTCGGCGACGCGGCGGTGCTCGACGCGACCTGGCAGGCCACGCGCAACCTCAAGATTCAAGGGCAGCTGGCCCATCAGTCGGCGGGCGAGGCCGTGCGACGGCTTGGCGGCCACGCCGTCGACCTGGCGGTGCTGTTCGTCCAACTGCGCTTCTGACGGCCGTCGTCCGCCCGGATCTAAGCCGAATTCGTTCTTAGCCGCGGCCTGAAAGCCGATCCGTTCGCGAAATGTAACTCAATCGCCGCGCGTGGGGCCGAGCTTCGGCGCCCCTTTGCCTCCGGAAGCAGATCGGCGAACGGCGTTCATTTGTCATAAAAATGGACGTAAATCGGCTTGAAAAAGATTGTCAGCGCTGTCATTTTGCCGTTGCGACAGATCAATACCGATGTTACCGCTAACTGGTCTCTCGTGCCCTGGTTGATCACGGGTCGAGAACGGGAAGAGGGGCCGGAGCTAATTCCGGTCCGTAACAATAACATCGCCCCGCAGGGGCTTTTTAGGGGGAACGGCTATGAAGCGGCTTCGTCGCTTGCACGCGTCTGCCTCTTGCGTCGCCATCACGGCGGCCGTGCTCGCCACGCCGGCGTTCGCACAACAGGCGCAGGACAATCAAAACACTGTCGACCAGGTCATCATCACCGGCATCCGGGCGTCGCTGGAGCGGTCCATCGCGATCAAGCGCGACAACAGCGGCGTGGTCGACGCGATCTCCGCCGAGGACATGGGCAAGTTCCCGGACACCAACCTGGCGGAATCGCTGCAGCGGATCACCGGCGTGTCGATCGACCGGACCAATGGCGAAGGCTCGCAGGTCACGGTCCGGGGCTTCGGACCCAGCTTCAACCTGGTGACCCTGAACGGCCGCTCGATGCCCACAGCGAAGGTCGCCGCGGTCGGCGGCGATCAGTCCTCGGATAGCGCGGCCGGCACCAGCCGCTCCTTCGACTTCTCCAACCTGGCCTCTGAAGGCGTCACAACGCTGGAGGTCTACAAGACCGGCCGCGCGGCCGTGCCGTCGGGCGGTATCGGCGCCACGATCAACGTCAAGACCCGTCGCCCTCTGGACAACGCCAAGCCCGGCCTGACCGGCAGCATCGGCGTCAAGGGCGCCTATGACACCAGCATGGACAAGAAGGTCGACGACTTCGGCAGCAAGATCACGCCGGAGGCCTCGGGTCTGGTCAACTGGGTCAATGACAACGAGACCTTCGGCGTCACCCTGTTCGGCAGCTACCAGAAGCGTGACTTCACCAGCCGTTCGGCCACCTCGAACGACTGGAACATGCGCACGTTCGCCCAGTTCAACGACCCGGCCAACGGCTTCGTCCGCGCCGGCGGCGCGACCCAGATCGTTAACGCGCCGAGCAATCCCAACACTCTGGTCGCGATCCCGAACGACAGCCGCTATCACTTCGCCCAAGGCGAGCGCGAGCGGATCAACGGTCAGGCCTCGGTGCAGTACCGCCCGGTGGAGAACTTCAAGGTCACGCTGGACGGCCTCTACGCTCAGAACAAGCAGTTCGAGCGTCGCAACGACAGCTCCAACTGGTTCAACCGCCCGTTCGACAAGGTCGTCTTCGACACCAATCCCGTCGTCGCCACCGCCCTGCTGACCCAGGAAACGCTGAGCGGCACCAAGGACATGGGCTTCGAACAGCAATATCGGGCGACGAAGGACACGCTGAAGTCGATCGGCCTGAACGCCGATTGGGACGTCACCGACAAGTTCAAGCTGACCCTGGACGGCCACATCTCGAAGGCCGATAGCCGGCCCGACGCCTCGAACGGCGCCAGCTCGACCGCCGTCGCCATCGGGGCGCCGATCATCGCCTCGCACCAGGTCGACTATAGCGGCGAGATCCCGGTCCAGACGTTCACGATCAACGACGCCGCGCCGCGCGGCAACGGCAACGGCAAGCTGGACATCGGCGACCTCGGCAGCCAGGTGGCGCGCACCTGGGCCGAGCGCCAGCGCCAGGACGTCAAGGAAATCCGCCTCGACGGCCGTTGGGACCTGGACGACAAGGGCAGCCGCTTCGATTTCGGGGTCGACTACCGCACGTCGAAGATGATCCAGACCAACATCCAGACCCAGCAAGACCTTGGCACCTGGGGCATTTCGGCGCCCGGCGACGTCCAGAAATACGCGGGCAGCCTGGTCAAGCAGTTCTGCCTGGCCTGTCAGTTCGACGACTTCAATCCCAAGCAGAGCGGCCCGGGTCTGGTGTCGTTCCGCGCCAACGCCCTTGACCTCTACAACGCCCTGTCGCCGGTCTATAAGGCGGTCAACCCCGTCCAGGTCACCGGTCAAGACGACAATCGGGTCAAGGAAGACATCGCCGCAGCCTACGCCCAGGTCACCTGGAAGGCCGAACTGGCGGGCATGCCGACCGAACTGGTCACCGGCGTCCGATACGAGACCACCAAAACCAAGTCGACCTCGCTGGTCCGCGTGCCCAGCAACATCATCTGGACGGCCGACAACGACTTCAGCGTCATTGCCGGCAACACCTATCAGCCGGTGTCCGGCAAGGGCAGCTACCATAACTTGTTGCCGTCGATGGACTTCCGCATCGACCTTCGTGACAACTTGACCGGCCGCTTCTCGTTCAGCCGCACCATCGCGCGTCCTGAGTATGGCAACCTGTTCGCCTCGGCCTCGATCCCTGGAAACCCGAACCGCCCGACCGCCAACGGCGGCATCCCGCTGGGCGCGAGCGGCAACCCCGGCCTCGCTCCGCTGATCTCGGACAACTTCGATGTTTCGCTGGAGTGGTACTACAAGCCCAGCAGCTACATCTCGATCGGCTTCTTCGACAAGCAGGTGACCAACTTCGTCGGCACCGGCACGCAGATGCAGAACCTGTTCGGCCTACGTGACGCCAGCGCGGCGGGGCCGGGCAGCCGGTCGGAAGCGGCCAAGAACGCCCTGTCCGGCATCGGCGCCAGCCAGACCGACGTCAACCTGTTCACCATGACGGCGCTGATCCAGCAGACCGGCTCGGTGGCGGCGGCGACGGCCCAGTATCAGGCCCACCGCATCGCCGGCGGCGACCTCGATCAGACCTACGCGGACCAAATCCTCGCCGCGATCGACATCACGCCCAACAGCAGCGACCCGCTTTACAACTTCCAGGTCTCCAAGCCGATCAACAACAAGACCGGCAAGATCCACGGCTTCGAAATCGCCGCGCAGCACTTCTTCGGCGACACGGGCTTCGGCGTCGCGGGAGCCTATACCAAGGTCAGCGGCGATGTCGGCTTCGACAACGCCGCCAATCCGAACGAGGACCAGTTCGCGCTGCTGGGCCTGTCGGACACCGCCAACGCCACCTTGATTTACGACAAGCACGGGCTGTCGGCCCGCGTGGCCTACAACTGGCGTGATCGGTTCCTTCAAGCCACCAACCGCGGCGGCGGGCGCAATCCCGTCAATGTGGAGCCCTTCGGCCAGGTGGACTTCAGCGTCAGCTACGATGTCACGCCCAAGCTGTCGCTGTCCTTCGAAGGCATCAACCTGACCAACGAACACCTGCGCACCTATGCTCGCGATGAAAACGAGCTGTGGTTCGCTCAGGAACTGGATCGGCGCTTCCTGCTTGGGGCCCGCTACCGCTTCTAGTTCGGAACGTCTGGAAACAAGGACTTGGAGGCCGTCGCGCTTGCGGCGGCCCCCGTCTTCCTTTGAAGTGCGGGGCTTGAAGTGAGTGCGAGCCGATGAACCGAGTGCTGCTGAACAATGTCGACCACGCCGACCTGCGCGTGATCGTGGGTCACGGCGTGGCGTTCGGCGACGCGATCAACCAGGCCCTGCTGCTGCCGACCGAGTTCGAGGCCGCGCAGCGCGAATATCCGATCCTGATCCGCAAGGACCCGGCCGGCGCCTACCAGGCCGTGGCCCTGCTGGGCCTGGACCGCGACGAGAACCTCTTCCTGGACGAGACCGGCTGGAACGCCCGCTACATCCCGGCGGCGCAGCGGCGTGGGCCGTTCTCGATCGCCCTTCAGCACGACGCGCGGGGCGGCCAGCCTCGCCCGATGATCCATGTCGACCTCGACCATCCGCGCGTCAGCCACAGCGAGGGGGAGCGCCTGTTCCTGCCGGCCGGCGGCGCCGCGCCCTATCTCCAGGACATCAACCGCACCCTGGGCGTGATTCACGAGGGGCTGGAGGTGACGGGCCCGATGTTCGCCGCCTTCGATGAGCTAGGCCTGATCGAACCGGTCGATATCGAGATCAAGCTGGACGATCACAAGATTTATGAGCTGCCGGACGTCTTCACCCTGGCGCCCGATCGCCTGGCGGCCGTGACCGGCTCCGACCTCGAACGGCTGCACCAGTCGGGTTTGCTGCGCGCCGCCTGGGCGGTAATCGCGTCGATGGGCAATATCGAGGACCTGATCGCCCGCAAGAACCGCCGCCGAGCGCTGCTGGCATGACGGCCCCGACGCCACGCCGGACGCTGGAGACCACGGTCGCGACGCCGGCCGAGATCCCGTTCGACGCCATCCTGGCGGGGCAGACGCCGATGGTCTTCAAGGGCCTCGTCCGCGACTGGCCCTTGGTCCAGGCGGGGCTGAAGAGCGCCCAGGCGGCCCGCGACCATATCCGCGCCCACGACCGGGGCGGCCGGGTCGTTGGGTATCTGGGCGATCCGGCGATCAAGGGGCGCTTCTTCTACGACGAGGGCCGCACGGGCCTGAACTTCAAGGCCGAGCGCGCGCCGCTGGAGGACTTCCTGTGTCGCCTCGAGGCGGTCGAGGGGCGGGACGACGCGCCGTCGATCTATGTCGGTTCGGCCGATCTCGACGCCTATTTCCCGAGCCTGAAGGCCGAGAACGACCTGGGTCTGGGCGCCGAGGTGTTCGGACCGCAGCCGCCGTTGGCCGGGATCTGGATCGGCAACCGCACGGTCGCGGCCGCCCACTACGACATGTCCAACAATATCGCCGTCTGCGCGGTGGGCCGGCGGCGCTTCACCCTGTTCCCGCCCGATCAGGTCGCCAATCTCTATCCGGGGCCGCTGGACCCCACGCCAGGCGGCCAGGTGGTCAGCATGGTCGACTTCGATGAACCGGATTTCGACGCTCACCCTGGCTTTCGCGAGGCCCTCGCCGTCGCCCAGGTCGCCGAGCTGGAGGCGGGCGACGTGCTGGTCTATCCGGCCCTGTGGTGGCATCAGGTCGAGGCGTTGGCGCCGTTCAACGTGCTGGTGAACTACTGGTGGAACGTCGCGCCGGACTTCGCCGACACGCCGGCCAACACGCTGCTGCACGGCCTGCTCAGCCTGCGCGACCGTCCCGACTTCGAAAAGCGGGGCTGGAAGGCGCTGTTCGACTACTATCTCTTCGGCCCGGCCGACCGCGCCGCCGCCCACCTGCCGGAAGCCGCGCGCGGTCCGCTCGCCCCGCTGGACGCCTCGCGGGCCCGTCGCCTGCGCGCCGTCCTGCTCGACCGTCTCAATCGCTGAGGAAGACGCCATGAATCAGCCGCCCGTTCGCAAGGTGGTGATCGCCGGCGGCGGCACGGCCGGCTGGATGGCCGCCGCCGCTCTGTCACGGCAGCTCGGCCCTTTGCTGGACATCACCCTGGTCGAGTCCGAGGACATCGGCACGGTCGGCGTCGGGGAGTCGACCATCCCCACGGCGCGCACCTTCAACGCCCTGCTGGGGATCGACGAGGCGGCGTTCATGCGCGCCACCCAGGCCACCTTCAAGCTGGGCATCCTGTTCGAAAACTGGGGCCAGGTCGGCGATCGCTACATCCACTCGTTCGGCCAGGTCGGCAAATCCACCTGGATGGGCGGCTTCCATCACTTCTGGCTCGAGGCGCGGGCGGGGGGCTTTGGCGGCGATCTGGGGGACTACTGCCTGGAGCTGCGGGCGGCCGAGCAGGAACGGTTTTCCGCCGGCGACGACCCCCGGCTGAACTACGCCTACCACCTCGACGCCGGCCTCTACGGCCAGTTCCTGCGCCGCATGGCCGAGGCGGCCGGCGCGCGCCGCGTCGAGGGCAAGATCGCCAGCGTTCGCCAGCGCGGCGCCGATGGCCATGTCGAGGCGCTGGTCATGGAGTCCGGCGCCGTCGTCGAGGGCGACCTGTTCATCGATTGCACTGGCTTCCGGGGTCTGCTGATCGAGCAGACCTTGAAGGCCGGATACGAGGATTGGAGCCATTGGCTGCCAACCAACAGCGCCCTGGCCGTCCAAACCCGTTCGATCGGCCCCGCCGTTCCCTATACCCGCGCCATCGCGCACCGGGCCGGCTGGCGCTGGAAGATCCCGTTGCAGCACCGGGTTGGCAACGGCCTTGTCTATTGCAGCGACCACATGAGCGACGACGAGGCCCAGGCGATGCTGGCGGCCGAGATCGAGGGTGAGACCCTGATCCCGCCGCGCCTGATCCGCTACCGCACCGGCAAGCGGCGCAAGACCTGGGATCAGAACGTCGTGGCGCTGGGTCTGGCCAGCGGCTTCGTCGAGCCTCTGGAGTCCACCTCGATCCACATGATCATGATCGGGATCAGCCGGCTGATGCAGCTGTTCCCGTTCGACGGGATCAGCCCCGCCGTGGTCGAGCGCTACAACCGCCTGGCCGATGACGAGCTGGAGAAGATCCGCGACTTCATCATCCTGCACTACAAGCTGACCGAACGGACCGACAGCCCGTTCTGGGACCGCGTGCGCGAGATGGAGATCCCCGACAGCCTGGCCCAGCGCATCGCCCTGTTCCGCGAAAGCGGCCACCTGTTCCAGGCGCCGGGCGAGCTGTTCCAGGTCGACTCCTGGCTGCAGGTCATGCTGGGCCAGCGGCTGGAGCCGCGCGGTCATCATGGCATGGGGCGGTTGATGCCGCCGGCTCAGCTAAAGCAGGCGCTGGACGACCTGAAGGCCAATATCGCCAGGGCGGTGGCCCGGCTGCCGCCGCACCAGGCCTTCCTCGACGACTACTGCGCGCCGCTGAGCAAGAGCGCTTAACCCTCGAGCGGCGCGAACAGCTTTTGCAAGGTCGCGGCGATGCGGCTGGCGGCCGGGTCGCCGGCGGACAGGCCCATGGCGTTCAGCTCCCCGCCGATCCGTCGGCCGACCGAGAGCAGGGGGCGGCTGGTGATCTGGACCTCCGCCAGCCGCTCGATGGTCTCGGCGTAGCGCGCGGCGTTCAGGGTCTTCAGCGCCCAGGCGCGAGCGGCCTTGCCGGTCTCGCGCCGCAAGGTCTGGTCGCCGACCAGGCGCTCGAGCACGGCGCGGAGTTCGTCGATCACGATCTCGCCGTCGATCTTGAAGACCAAGTCGTCGGGCAGTTCGCCGTAGAAGCCGGCGCGGGGCACGATGGTCGGGCGGCCGCTGAGCATCCCCTCGCAGGCCGACCCCGAGGCGCCTTCCAAAACCGGCTTGCGCAGGGCGCAGATGATGTCGGCCTCGTCGAGGCGCTGGTCCAGGGTCTTGTCGTCGACCGGGCCCTCGATGACCAGGTTCTCGAAGCCGACCTCGGCGGCGACGGCCTCCAGCCGGGCGCGCTCCTCGTCCAGGATCGGGCCGACCAGGCGGTAGACGCAGGCCTTCAGGGTTTCCGACCCGCCCAGGGCGCGGATCACGTCGGCGACCCGCTTGTTGGGGTTCATCACCCCAACCGTGGTCACGGTCAGCGGGCCCTTGGCCTTGGGCGGCCCCGGCGGGGTCGCGCGGTCGGGGCAGCACAGAGGCGTCACCTCGACGGGCCCCGGACAGGCGGCTTCCAGGCGCGCGGCGTAGAAGTTGGCATGGGCCAAGGCGGCTTCGCAGCGCGCGGCCAGCCATTCGGTCATCGGCACGTGGCGGGCGATCTCGCCCATGTCCGGCATCTGGCCCGAGCGCACGGCGACCGCGTGCGTCTCCGCCTCCGGGCCATAGGTCGCGACGATCTCGGCGTCATGCCGACGATAGTCGAGGCCGTTGTAATAGAGCCAGCCCGAGAACAGGTTGTAGAGATAGAAGTCGTGGAAGATCCCGAGGCACGGCGCGGCGTCCAGGATCGCGAAGACCCCGCCGTGAAAGAGGTAGTTGTCGCCGATATTGACCACCACGACGTCGAACTCGGTCCGCAGGCGCGAGAGATCGTAGCCGCGCCAATGATGGACGGGCAGGGCGGTCGCGTGCAGCGCCTCGGCGGCGTCGTCCTGGTCCTCGCAACGCAAGATCTGGACGGCGTGACCGCGCGCGGCCAACTCCCGCGTGACCCCGGCGCTGACCCGACCGATCGAGGAACGCAGCGAAAGCGGCGTGACCCAGCAGATTCTCATCGTCTTACGTCCTAGCGCCGCAACAGGCGGCGTTCGGCGTCGCCGCCGGCCCGCACGAAGGCGATGTTGGCCGAGACCACCTTGGCGGCGGTCTTGGCGTTGGTCGGCTCGGCCGCGCCGGTCGCCTCGTCGATAAGGTAGGCCTTGAAGCCGGCGTCGGCGAAGGCCTTGAACCACTGGGGCGGGGTCTGGCCGACGCGCTTCAGGTGCTCTGGGCCGAACTCGGCGACGATGGCCAGGTCCGGGTTCTTGGCGATCAGGCCCTTCATGCCCGCCAGGACATCCAGCTCCGCGCCTTCGACGTCGATCTTGACCACGTCCATGCGCTTGGCCGGAGCGATGTCGTCAAGACGCACCACCTCGACCTCGACCGTGTGGGCCTCTTCCGCGTCGGGCAAGGCGTAGAGCGAGCTGTGGCCGATGATGTCGCTGACGTGGAAGGTCAGGCGGCCCGGCTTCTCGCCCACCGCCTGGTCGCGCACCTCGACCCAGGCCAGGCCGTTCAGGTGCTTCATTTTCTCGAGATTGGCGCGCGGCACGCCCTCGGGCTCGAAGGCGAAGACCTTGCCCGTCGGTCCGGCCGCCCAGGCCAGAACCAGGGTCAGCAGGCCGATATTGGCGCCGACGTCGGCGACGGTCATGCCGGGCTGGACGAGGCGGCGCAGCACGTCGCTGGTGCCGGGTTCCAGACCCTTGCTGGTGGCGTTGGCCAGCATGGCCACGAAGGTCGGCAGGGCGCGCGGCGCCAGCACGTAGCCGTCGCGCATCCGGATGGCCATCGACTCGTCGTCATAGGCGATCAGCGGCCGCAGCTTGATTTCCAGCTCGTCGAAGCGCGGGCCGAACAGGCCCGGCAGGCGGGCCAGATTGTCCGAAAGATCGACGCCCCGGGTCTCGATGCGCGCCAGAGGCGATTCCAGGCGCGTCAGATGCGCCGAAAGCGCGCGCATCGCCGCGGCGTCCT
This sequence comes from Caulobacter vibrioides OR37, assembly GCF_000372645.1. Taxonomy (GTDB): domain Bacteria; phylum Pseudomonadota; class Alphaproteobacteria; order Caulobacterales; family Caulobacteraceae; genus Caulobacter; species Caulobacter vibrioides_E. The sequence goes on from NZ_APMP01000040.1 coordinate 22,600, forward strand.
GGTCGTGTCGGCCGATGACCTGATGCAGCAGCGCGTGCGACTGCTGCAGCAGGCCCTGCGTGTGGTCCAGGCGGGTCTGAACCGACGCCAGCTCGCCGGCCAGCGCGCCCAGCTGGGCCTGGGTCTGGCGAAGCTCGTGCTCGACGGTGGCCTGGAGATAGCGACGGACATAATGCGCCACCGGCGAAAGCACCGGCGCCAGCAGACGGCGGGCCAGCGCGAAACGGCGGCGAGGCGGCGGCGAAGACGGGGGCGGGGAGGGCGGTGCGACCTCGACGACCGGCGCGACGCCGGGAACGCGCATGGCGGAAGCGATCGCCAAGTCCAAGCGTGCGGGTCTCAAAATAGTCCTTCCCGACCGCGCCCCGAGGGGCGCGCTCTTTCGATCCGGTTACGTCGGGTGCTTCAGGCGCCCGACGCCCGGTCTAGACCAGATTCCCGCCGTGCAGGAAGGCCGATTGCGCGCCGATGAGGCTGATCGCGCTGCCGTCGATGAAGTCGAAATTGATGCTGGTCACGTGATCGACCGAGGCCGCGTCGTGCAACACGCGCTCGTCGTACATGACCACCTTCTGACCTTGCATCATGATGCTGATGTGATCGGTATGGCTGACGAAGTAGTCGACGAACTGCTTGGCCAGATCCACCGAGGCATAAACCGGCGCGGGCGCCGGCGCCGGCGCCGGCGCCGGCGCGGATGTCAAGCCTGGCTTGGAGGCGACGATGTCCGTCGATCCGACCGTTGCGGGCTTGGCGACGTTGCCGGTGTCCGGAGCCGCGACGCTCGTCGCGCCAGTATCATGGGGCTCGCCATCATGGGCGGAAGAGGTGGGAACTGGATCGGCCGCGACCGTTTGCCCCTGCGCGGGGGCCGGCGCCGTCGTATAGTGACCGCCGCGCGCGATAAGGTCCGCCAGCACGTCAGGCAACTGGCTCACCTCGATGACCGAGATTTTCTGCGCGTTGATGTCGCCGACGATGCCCCGCACCAGCTGCACGGCCTCGACCGTTGGCAGGGCGCCGGGGATCAGGCGCAGGTCCAGCGACCAATTGGCCGGGTCGGTGGGCAAGCGCGCGACGGGGCTGAAGGTCGCCAACTCTTGATGAATGACGCTGGCGAGCGGCTGAACGTCGTCATGCGACGCGGCGACATCGAGAACTGGACGCGCGCTTAGCAGAGCAACAAGCGCCAGTGTGGACGACACCATATGCTCTGGCGAGTTGTCGAACGTGACCGCATGGGCGGAGCCATTCAGCGGCGGGCTGTTCTCGCTTGAGGTGTTCGCGGGCGGCGCGCCGCCGAAATCCAGGGCCGCCGCCGCCGCCGTGATCGCCGAATGGGCGACGGAGTCGACGCTGGCGGGGCTGACGCCATAGTCAGAGGCCAATAGAGCGGCCGCCAGGATCAGCACCGCCTGGTTGGCCGGCAGCTGAACCGAATCGCTGGCCGGCTGATTGGCGGCCGCCATCGGCGCGACGCCGTTCTTCAGCGCCGAGGCGGAGCTGGACGACAGGAGGGCCGGGCGCCCAGCGGCGGGCTTTTGCGGCGCTTGGCTCGCACCGGTCTCGGCCGCGCGCGCCTCGCCGGTCTTGAAGAAGGCCGTGCCGACCACGGCGACCAGCAGGGCGGCGGGGTGGATCGAGATATTGTCGTTGCTTTGCGAGCGCCGCACCATCGGGTGGCTCGCGACCATGTTGCGGACCAGCGCCGAGAAATCGAAGCCGCGCGCGATCTCTTCGTAGGCGGGACCGGCGATCAGGTACTCGCCATCGATACGCGCGAAGTGGATCACCACCTCGCCGTCGTCGGTGCGATAGAAGACGAACCAGGGGTCCTTCTCGTCGCTGAGGCCCCGGTCGGTTCCGACGCGAATGCCGGCCCGGATCAGCGCGCTTTCGACACGGTAGAATTCGGCCAGCTCCTGCTGGCTCCAATCCGCGGGAGCGGGGGCGTGACGCGGCGAACGCTGAAAGAATGAAAGGACCTGAGCGGCCATGCGACGGACGTTTCCCCGCGTCTGGAGCGACTGCCGGCCCCCACCGGCGCCGCCACCCTAAACCAACTACTCTTCGCTGAACAGGATATCGTAGGTGATCGGATCGTAGAAGCGCAGCAGCTCGCGCACGAACGTCTTTTCCGACACTTCCAGAGCGCGGGCCCAGTCCCGATAGCGATCGGGCGGGATACGACCACGGCCGGTCTCCAGCTGCGAGATGAAGGTGTAGTAGTCGGCGCCGACCTTGGCGGCGAGCTGCCGCTGCGAGAGACCGACGGCCTCGCGCATTTCCTTCAGCCATCGGCCGCCTTCGCGGCGGAGGTCCTGAACCTCCGAGGCGCTGCGGCGTTGTGGGTTGCCATACATAATATAAAGCCTCGCGTCCGCCAACGCTGGGAGCGCGGGCGCGCGCTCGCTCGATACGCCCAGCGGAATGTCGCACATATACCCCTTCGCGGGGAGGGGTTCAAGGAACGCGACATAGGAATTTGCTGTACAGGTTACAAAAATGCTGTACGGCCGAAATTCGGCTATTGTCGACGTATGACGTTTGCTCTATAGCCATCGCTGCTCCCATGCGCGCCGTTCGGTCGCAGGGGGTGTGGGATTTCTTTGGGAGACAAGCCAGATGGCTTATAACGTTTCGCAGCTGACGACGTTCTTCACGAACGCCAATGCTGGCACCGGGCCGACCGTGGCTCAAACCGCTATTCTTCTGTAC
>NZ_APMP01000041.1 GCF_000372645.1 Caulobacter vibrioides OR37
TCAGCCGGCTGCGCCGGCAGCTCCCCCGCAACGCGGGGGAGCATCTTGCCCTACTCCACCGTCACCGACTTGGCGAGGTTGCGCGGCTGGTCGACGTCGGCGCCCTTCACCACGGCGACGTGATAGGCCAGCAACTGGATCGGGGCCGACATGACCAGGGTCGAGACCAGCGGGTCCGAGGCCGGTGCCGTGACCACCACCTTGGCGCCGGCCGGGGCGTGCTTCACGCCCTCGGTGTCGGTGACGAAGATCACCTGGCCGCCCCGCGCCATCACCTCGCTCATGTTGGAGGCCGACTTCTCGAACCAGCTGTCGTAAGGCGCCAGGATGACGATCGGGGTCTTGTCGTCGACCAGGGCGATCGGGCCGTGCTTCAGCTCGCCGGCGGCGTAGCCCTCGGCGTGGATGTAGCTGATTTCCTTCAGCTTCAGCGCGCCTTCCAGGGCCAGGGCCGACATGGGCCCGCGGCCCAGATAGAGCACGTCGCGCGCCTTGGCGACGTCCGCGGCGATGTCCTTGATGGCGTCTTCCAGACCGATGGCCTCGGCGATCAGGCGCGGGGCCTCCAGCAGGACCTTGACTAGGCGCTGCTCCTCGGCGTCGTCGATCTTGCCGCGCTGCTTGGCGGCGGCGACGGCCAGGGCGATCATCACGCTGACCTGGGCCGTGAAGGCCTTGGTCGAGGCCACGCCGATCTCGGGACCGCAGTGGATCGGCCACACGACGTCGACCTCGCGGGCCATGGTCGATTCCTGGGCGTTGACCACCACCGCGCTCTTCATGCCCTTGGATTTGCAGTAACGCAGAGCCGCCAGGGTGTCGGCGGTCTCGCCCGACTGCGACATGGCGATGACCAGGGCCCCAGGACGCAGCGCCGGCTGGCGATAGCGGAACTCCGAGGCGATCTCGACATCGACCGGCAGGTCGGCCAGCTGCTCGATCAGGTACTTGCCCACCACCCCGGCGATGAACGAGGTGCCACACGCCACGATCTGGATGCGCTCCAGCGCGGCGAAATCGATGTCGCCAGGCACGGCCGCCGTCGAGCTCAGGGCGTCGACATAGGCCGAGATCGTGCGCTGGCAGCCGTCCGGCTGGTCGTGGATCTCCTTCTCCATGAAGTGGCGATAATTGCCCTTCTCCAGCATCACCGCCGAGGCCGGCACCACCCGCACCGCGCGCTGGACGCGCGCGCCGGAGGCGTCATGGATCTCGTGACCCTGGTGGGTCAGGGCCACGTAGTCGCCCTCTTCCAGATAGATCACCCGGTTGGTGAACGGGCCGACGGCCAGGGCGTCGGAGCCCAGGAACATCTCGCCCTCGCCTTCGCCGACCACCAGCGGGCTGCCGCGGCGCGCGCCCAGGATCAGGTTGTCGTCGCCCTCGATCAGCACCGCCAGGGCGTAGGCGCCGGTCAGGCGGTCCAGCGTGGCCTTGAACGCGGTCAGCGGGGCGAGGCCCGTCGCCAGCTCGGCGTCGATCAGCTGAGCGATCACCTCGGTGTCGGTGTCGCTTTCGAACGTCCGGCCCGCCGCGAGCAGCTCGGCCTTCAGCTCGGCGAAGTTCTCGATGATGCCGTTGTGCACCAGGGTGACGCGACCGGCCGTGTGCGGGTGCGCGTTCTTGAGGTTGGGCGCGCCGTGCGTGGCCCAGCGGGTGTGGCCGATGCCGGTGGTCGCGACCAGCGGCTGCTCGGCGACCACCGCTTCCAGGGCCTTGATCTTGCCCTGGGCGCGACGGCGCTCGACCCTGCCCTGGCCCACCACGCCCGCGATGCCGGCGGAGTCATAGCCCCGATACTCCAGGCGCTTGAGACTTTCGATCAGACGCTCGGCGACGGGTTGCTTGCCGACGATGCCGATGATGCCGCACATAAGCGATGATCCCTTGTGGACCGCGCCGACGGATCAAGCCCGCCGACGCGCGAATTTCAGAAGCGGGCCTTTAGCACTGGCCCGCGGGCCCGCTCTCATAAATCTGCATTTCGGATCGTTTCGGATCCGCCGCCAGCCATTCCCTCCGGATTGGCTCGGAATTAAGACTATGGGCTGACAGTCGCCGCACCGGCGCCCTTTTTGGCCGTAAGGCCCTGGAAGAGACAACAAGACGACATGAGCAAGCGCGCCTATTTCGGCACCGACGGCATCCGGGGCCAGGCCAACAAGCATCCGATGACGGCCGAAGTGGCCCTGCGCGTCGGTCTGGCGGCCGGCAAGCTGTTCCGCTCGCAGGACGAGCGCCGCCACCTGGTGGTGATCGGCAAGGACACCCGCCTGTCGGGCTACATGATCGAGCCGGCCCTGGTCGCCGGCTTCACCAGCCTGGGCATGGACGTGCGCCTGTTCGGCCCGCTGCCGACCCCGGCGGTGGCCATGATGACCCGCTCGATGCGCGCGGATCTCGGCGTGATGATCAGCGCCTCGCATAACAGCTTCGCCGACAACGGCATCAAGTTCTTCGGTCCCGACGGCTACAAGCTGTCGGACGCCCAGGAACTGAAGATCGAGGCCCTGATGGACGAGGGCCTGCAGGAGGGCCTGGCCGCGCCGCGCGAGCTGGGCCGGGTCAAGCGCATCGACGACGCCCAGGCCCGCTATGTCGAGATCGTCAAGGCGACGTTCCCCCGCCACCTGTCGCTGAGCGGCCTGCGCATCGTCATCGATTGCGCCAATGGCGCCGCCTACAAGGTGGCTCCCACCGCCCTCTACGAGCTGGGCGCCGAGGTGATCTCGATCGGGGTCGATCCGGACGGGACCAACATCAACGAGGAGTGCGGTTCGACCCATCCCGAGGCCATGGCCAAGATGGTCCGCGAATATCGCGCCGACATCGGCATCGCCCTGGACGGCGACGCCGACCGCCTGGTGGTCTGCGACGAGAAGGGCGTGGTCGTCGACGGCGACCAGATCATGGCCATCATCGCCGGCGCCTTCGCCAAGGCGGGCGCGCTGAAGGGCGGCGGGGTCGTGGCCACGGTCATGTCGAACCTCGGCCTCGAGCGCTATCTGAACGGCCTGGGCCTGAACCTGGAACGCACCTCGGTCGGCGACCGCTATGTCATGCAGCGGATGCGCGAGGGCGGCTTCAACCTGGGCGGCGAGCAGTCGGGCCACCTGATCCTGTCGGACTTCTCGACGACGGGCGACGGTCTGATCGCCGCCTTGCAGGTTCTGGCCGTGCTGGTCGAGAGCGGCAAGCCGATGAGCGCCCTGGGCCGCCAGTTCGAGCCGGTGCCGCAGCTTCTGGAAAACGTCCGCTTCGCCGGCGGCAAGCCGCTGGAAGCCAAGGCCGTGAAGGAAGCCATCGCCGACGGCGAGGCCCAGCTGAACGGCGCCGGACGCATCGTGGTGCGGGCCTCGGGCACCGAGCCGCTGATCCGCATCATGGCCGAGGGCGACGACCCGGCCCTGGTGAGCAAGGTCGTGAAGTCGATCGTCAGCGCGGTTAAGGCGGCCTAATAGGGCAACTGGTCCGGCGGCGGGGCCGTGCCCGCCGGGGTCTCGGCGGCCGGTCCCGCCGGCGCCGGCGTGGCGCCCGGCAGCAGGTCGCCGATCGGATCGGGCGCGTCGATGGGCGGCGGCTCGATCACGCCGCCCGGGATCGGCGTGGCCTTCAGCCGAGGCAGGGCCGCGGACATGAACGTGCGCCAGATCTCCGCCGGAGCGCCGCCGCCGGTGACGCGCTTCATCGGCGTGGCGTCGTCCTTGCCGGTCCACACCGCCGTCACGAAGCCGCCGGTATAGCCGACGAACCAGGCGTCCTTATAATCGCTGGTGGTGCCGGTCTTACCGGCGATGTCGTAACCGGCGACCTTGGCGCGCGTGCCGGTGCCAGCGGCCACGACCTGGCGCATCATCTGGTTCATGTACTGCAGCGCCGGCGAGCCGATCACCGCCGAGCGGGCCTGCTTCTCGACGCCATGATCGTACAGCACCTTGCCGCTGGCGGTGCGGATGCGCTCGATGCCGTAGCCCTTGGCCAGGAAGCCGCCGTTCGAGAACGGGGCGTAGGCCTGGGCCATCTCCATCGGTGAAACCTCGACCGCGCCCAGCGCCATCGACGGATCCAGCTGGATCTTGCTGGTGATGCCCAGCCGCTTGGCGGTGTTGGCGACGTTGGCGGTGCCGACCTCGTTGGCCAGGCGCGCGGCGACCGTGTTGATCGACTGGGCCAGGGCGGTCTGCAAGGTGATCTGGCCCAGATACTTGCCGGTGTAGTTCTTGGGCTCCCAGTTGCCGATCTTCACGGGCTCGTCGACGACCATCACATTGGGCGTGCGGCCGGCTTCCATGGCGGTCAGGTAGACGAACGGCTTGAAGGCCGAACCCGCTTGGCGACGGGCCGTGGTGGCGCGGTCGAACTGGCTCTCGGCGTAGTCGGCGCCGCCGACATAGGCGCGGATGCGGCCCTCGCCGTCGATCGACACCAGCGCGGCTTGCTGGACGCCCTGGGCCGCGTGGCCGTCAACGCCCAGCTTTACCGCGCGCTCGGCGGCGACCTGGATCGGCAGGTCCAAGGTGGTCTCGACCACCAGGTCCTCGGTCGGCTCGCCGACCAGCGAGCGCACCTGGGCGTCGATATAGTCGGTGAAGTACTGGGCGCGCTGGTTGGCCAGGGTGGCCGAGACCTGCACCGGGGTCTTGAAGGCCTCGTCGCGCTCCTCCGGCGTGATCGCCTTGATGCGCACCATCTCGTCCAGGACGATGGTGGCGCGGCGGGCGGCGCGGTCCTTGGCGGCGACCGGAGAATAGCGGGCCGGGCCCTTCATCATGCCGGCCAGCAGGGCCGCCTCGCCCAGGGTCAGGTCCTTGGCCGGCTTGTTGAAATAGCGTTGCGAGGCCGCCTCGATGCCATAGGCCCCCGCCCCGAAATAGACCCGGTTCATGTAGAGGGCCAGGATCTGCTTCTTCGAGAACTTCATCTCCAGCCAGATGGCCAGGATCAGCTCCTGGGCCTTGCGGCGATAGTTCTGGGCCGGGCTCAGGAACAGGTTCCGCGCCAGCTGCTGGGTGATGGTCGAGCCGCCGCGCTGCGGGCCGTCATGGGTGGCGTTCCACGCCAGCGACCGCATGATGCCCCAGGGGTTGAAGCCGAAGTGGTGGTAGAACTGGCGGTCCTCGATCGCCACGAAAGCGGCCGGCACGTATTTGGGCAGGGCGTCGATGTCGACGGGCGGCGCGTACTGGCTGCCCCGCACGGCCAGCAGGGCGCCCGAACGGTCCAGATAGTTGATCGAGGGCTGGCGCTTGACGTCGTAGAGCTTGGACGTGTCGGGCAGGTCGCTGGCGAACACGGCGAAGAAGGCGACGCAGAAGATCAGCCCCCAAACGCCGACCACGGTCCCCCAATAGATCAGGGCCTGGAGCGGGGTGCGTTGCGGCTTCGCCGGCTTGTTCCCGCCGAAGGGTCCGTTCGCCATGGTCGTCCTGTTCCAAGAGGGCCCAAGAGGGCGCGCGCCCGCGCGCGCTCTCGCGCGTTCGGTTTAGCCGAACGCCACAGAACGCGCGATAAGATTGACGAGACGTGAACGAACCTTAAGGCGCGCTTGTGGCGATCCGCGCGCCGCGCCACGATGCGCGCCAGGATTGAGCCATCGGAAGACGGGGCGACCATGACGCCCTTGGCCCCGCCGTTGGAGGCTGCCAAAAGGACCGCCGTGTACGTTCCTCCCGATTCTCCCCAGCTCGACCACGCGCGCGACGTCCTGCGGCGGACGTTCGGCCATGCGGATTTCCGGGGGATGCAGGCCGGGGTCATCAACGAGATCCTGGCCGGCCACAGCGCCATGGCCGTGCTGCCCACCGGCGGCGGCAAGAGCCTGTGCTACCAGATCCCGTCGCTGATCCGGCCGGGCGTCGGCCTGGTGGTCTCGCCGCTGATCGCGCTGATGGCCGACCAGGTCCAGGGCCTGCGCCAGGCCGGCGTGGCGGCCGAGCGGCTGGACAGCAACATCTCGCTGGACGAGCGCTCGGACATCTGGCGACGCATCGACGCCGGCGAGGTCGACATGCTGTACCTGTCGCCCGAAGGCCTGATGCAGCCTTGGATGCTGGAGCGTCTGTCGCGCACGCCGCTGGCGCTGATCGCCGTCGACGAGGCCCACTGCGTCAGCCAATGGGGCCACGATTTCCGACCCGAATACCGGATGCTGGGGCGGCTGGCCGAGCTCTTCCCCGATGTCCCGCGCCTGGCCGTGACGGCCACGGCCGACGCCCGCACCCGCGACGATATCCGCGCCGAGCTCCGCTTGCAGGGCGCGGCCGAGTTCGTCGACAGCTTCGCGCGGCCCGAACTGGCCCTTTCCGCCGAGCGCAAGCGCGGCAAGGGCCACGACCGCGTGGTGGAACTGGTGCTGGAGCGGCCGGGACGGTCCGGCGTGATCTATGCCGGCTCGCGCGACGGAACCGAGAAGCTGGCCGAACGGCTCAACGCCGAGGGCGTGCCGGCCCTGGCCTATCACGCGGGTCTCGACAAGGCCGTCCGCGCCCGCCGGCTGGAGGACTTCCTGGAAGCAGACGCCGCGGTGATGGTGGCGACCATCGCGTTCGGCATGGGGGTCGACAAGCCCGACGTCCGCTACGTGATCCACGCCGATCCGCCCGCCGCCATCGAGGCCTATTGGCAGGAGGTCGGCCGGGCCGGCCGCGACGGCCAGCCCGCTGAGGGCATCACCCTCTACGGCTCGGCCGACATGGCCTGGGCGGGCCGCCGCATCGAGACGCGCGAGGCCCCCGACGAGGTCAAACAGGTCCAGGCGCGTAAGCTGCGCCAGTTCTATGCGATGCTGGAAGGGGTCACCTGTCGCGCCGCCGCGGTCCGTCGCTATTTCGGCGAGGAGGGCGTGGCCCGTTGCGGGCTCTGCGACGTCTGCGTCTCGCCGCCCGCGGCGGTCGACGCCACGGAGGCCGCCCAGAAGGCCCTGTCGGCGGCGCACCGCATGGGCGGCCGCTTCGGGCGCGGGCGGCTGATCGACCACCTGCTGGGCAAGACCAAGGACGTGACGCCCCAAGAGGCGCAGCTGCCGACCTTCGGCATCGGCCGCGAGCTCAGCCAGCCGGCCTGGCGCGACCTGTTCGACACCCTGATCTTCGAGGGCCTGCTGCGCGAGGATCCCAATGACGGCCGGCCGCTGATCGGCCTGGGCGACATCGAGGGCGTGCGGCAGGTCTATCGCGGCGAGCGACGGGTGGCCCTGCGCCAGATGACCGACGCGCCCGAGACCGGCCGGGCCGGCGGCGGCGTCCGCAAGCGCCGCGAGGGCAAGGCTCTGACCATCCCCGCCGAAAACCAGCTGCTGTTCGAGGCCCTGCGCTCGTGGCGCAAGGAGCAGGCCCAGCTGCAGCACGTGCCGCCCTATGTCATCTTCCATGACGCCACCCTGGCCGAGATCGCCGCCGCCCGGCCGGCGACCCTGGCGGCGCTCGGCAAGGCCGGCGGTGTCGGCCAGGGCAAGCTGGATCGCTATGGCGAGGCGGTTTTGAAGGTTGTGCGGGAGAACTAAACCGCGCCGTGGGTGTTGGTAGAGGATCAAGCCGAGGAGCCTCCCCATGACCGACGTCAACCGCTTCACCCCCTCCGACGCGACGGCCGCCGCCGACACCGTCAAGACCGCGGCCGCCGAGAAGACCAAGCAGGCCAAGGAGGCCGTCGCCAAGGCCATGAAATCGGCGCGCGAGACCGCGACCGAAGTGGCCCAACAGACCCGCAGCTTCGCCGCCGAGAAGGCCAAGGTCGGCGCGGCCTGGACCAACGAAAAGGCCAAGGTCGCCCACCACGCCGCCGAGGAGCATCCCGTGGGCATGGCCCTCGGCGCCTTCGCCATCGGCCTAGGCGTGGGTTTCCTGATCGCGCGGAATCTGGACTAACCCGTCAGCATGGCCGTCCTCTCCCTTCCGACAGGCTCTGGGCGAGGACGACTTCAGACGCCACGGACTAAAGGCTTAGCCGCTCCGCGTTGACGCCCGCCGCCCGCAAGGCGGCGAGGCGGGCGAAGGCGAGCGTAAGGGCCTTGCGCCGGGCTGGCGCCAGGGGCGCCAGTGGCGCCTCGCGAACCACCGCGCCGCCGAAGCCGTCGGCGACGATCAGCCCCGGCTCGTCCGGCAGGATTCCGTCCGGAAAGCTGGGCGCGACGGCGAAGTAGAAGGCGTCGCAATAGGGTGCGTATTCGCCCCACTTGCGATCGACCCGGAAGTCTTCCAGCCCTGACTTCACCTCGACGATCAGCACGTCGCCCTTGGGCCCGAGCGCCATCAGATCGGCCCTCCGGCCGTTCGGCAGGGTCACTTCGGCCAGCGGCGCATAGCCCAGATCGACCAGCAGCCGCGCCGCGCCCCGCGTGACGGTCAGGGTGGTCTCGGGGCGGGAAGCCTGGGCCTGTATGTCGATGATCACGTCCACGGCCGCGATCGTGTTCTATCTTTGTTCGGCGAGCAAGCCGGAAATAGAGTTAAATAACCGCCCGAGAGGCGAGCCTGTTTGACCACAACCAGTCAGCGACCTAGCTCCGTGAACGAGAGGCGGGGAACTGGCGTGGGCAAGCATTCGATGACGGCGGTGGCCCTTGCGCTCTCTCTCGGAGCGATCGTTTCCGGCATGGCCCAGGCGCAGCCGGCCGAACCGACGAACACGATCATCTACGGTGTTCCCAAGCCGGCGCCGCTCGTCGCCCAGTGGTCGAGCGGCAATGTGCTAGGCGGAGGGCTGATCAGCGGCCTGATGGCCCTCTCCGACGGTAAGGCGCTGGCCGAGAAGCATAACGTCGTCGATCCGGCCGCCGCGATGGCGCCGATTCTGGCCGCTCGATTGGCCGCCCGCGCCGGATATGCGCTGAGCGATAGCCAGATTGCGCCCACCCCCAAGACCAAGGACTCGGTAGCGCTGCTGGCCAGCAAGGGCCGCTACGCCGTCGGCGTCGGCACCGTCCAGCGTCGTGTTATCTGGTACCCAACGAACTGGACCCACTACAGCATCATCTATTGGGCCCGCTTCTACGTGCTAGACACCAGGGCTAGCCGGATCGTTGTGCAGGACCTGTGCAAATGGACCTCGCCACGCGAAGGAGCGCCGTCGCGCGACGAACTGATGGCTGACGACGCCAAGCGGCTGAAGGCGGCCTTCGCGGACGGCCAGGCCGCTTGTCTCGCCCGCTTCGAGGGTGTCGTCGACACAGTGGCTCTAGATCCGCCGCCAAGTGGACCTGCCTTCGCTTCGGCGCCGATGGCGTTGGCGACGCAGCCCCTCCCGACTGACGAGATCCTGGCTCCTCCGCCGCGTGTCGACATGGCCGCCATCGCCGCGACAGGAGCCACCGCGATGTCGCCGTCGAGCCCGTCGGCCGAAGCGCGCGAGGAGGTCGACGCCCGCGCTGCTGAGCCGCCGTTCCCACCTGTTGGGATCATAGAGGCCTCGCCATTGCGTCCGGCCGTCGTGCCGCCCTATGCGCCGCCCACCGCCCCGCCAATCATCGACAGTGGGCCGCCGTCGGCGCGCGTCGAGTACCGCGTCGCCGGTCGCGACGAGAACGGCTACCTGGTCTGGCCGGGCAAGCGCCCCTAGAGCGTGATAGCCGAAAGTGTGAGCGGTTTCGGCGGCTATCACGCTCTAAATGTTTGATTTAGCGCCTTATTTTTCCGCTCAAATGATTCAATTTGAAGCGGACAGGCCCTAAGGCGCCGGCTGTTTTGTCGGCCGCAGCATCCCGACGTCATAGCCCAGCGCCTTGGCGCGCGCCGTCAGCGCCGCGCGGTCCGCGTCGGTCGGGAGCTTGCGCGACAGCAGCCACAGATACCGGCCCGAGCCTTCGCCGACGATCGACCAGTCGTAGTCGTCGCCATGGTCCAGCACCCAGTAGTCGCCATAGAACGGGCCGAAGAAGCTGACCTTAAGCTTGGCGTTGGTCGCCGCGTCGACGACCTTGGCCTTGCCTTCGCTGGTCTTGATCGGTCCGTCGACCGCGCCCTGGCGGCAGGTGTTCAGCACGCGGATCAGGCCGTCCGGACGCTTGGAATATTCGGCGGTGACGCCCTCGCAGCCCTTCTCGAACCGCATGTCGTAGCGGGCGACCTCGTACCACTTGCCCAGATAGCGATCGAGCGTCACGGCCTTGGCCGGCTGGGGCGGACTGGGGTTGCCGACCGGCCCGGCGACACAGGCGCCAAGGCTAAAGGCGACGCCAACCATGGCGAGGACGAACTTCATGCGGCGGGCTCCGGAAACTCCAGCTTGTCATAGCCCAGGGCCTTGACCCGGGCCAGGGCGGCGGCCTTGGCGGCCGGCGGCATCACGGGCTGGCGCGACAGCAGCCACACATAGTGGCCGCCCGGCGTGGCCATCACCCCCCACGAGTGGTCCGGCGCGCAGTCCAGCACCCAGTATTCCTGCTTCTTCAACCCGCCCAGGAAGTCCATCGTGAAGCGCGTGTTGCGGCTGCCCTCGATGATCCGCCCCTTGGTGGTGAACACCTTCTCCGGACCCGACGGCGCGCCATGATGGCAGACCTGGCGGACCTTGAAGCGGGCTCCTTCGGCCACGAAGTCCGTGGTCGGCGCCTGGCAATCGCGCTGCCCGAAGTTCGGCGTGCGGGCGATCTCGTACCAGCGGCCGGAATAGAACTCCGGCGAAACCGCCCTGGCGGGTGGCGGCGCGCCGGCGAAGGCCCCGCCGGCCACGGCCGAAACCGACACAGAGAGAGCGAAGGACAGGCCAAGACGCATGGGCGAACCTCCAGGGCAGGTTCGCCCAAACGCGAGCGGGCCGCTGGCCGTTCCCTATTCGGCGGCGATGCCGACCGCGGAAACCGGGCGGTTCTTGAAATTGATCGCTTGCAGGTGGCGGATGCCCTCCTCGGCGATGTCGTCTCCCACCATCCGTTCGCCTTCGCCCTTCAGTTCCTCGAGGTCGACATACATGGCGTAGAACGCCTTGGTGCGGTCGGTGATGATGCCGGCGTTGAGCAGCGTCTTGACCAGCACCCGGAAGATGTTGGTCTGCTCCTTCATGTTTTCCCGACGCACGTCGTCGGTCATGATCTTTCCGTACTCCTCGACCACCTTGTCGGGATCCAGGCCGAACTCGGCGTAGAGGTCCAGCTGCTGGTGCGGCGAGACCAGGTTGAACAGCAGGGTCTGGAAACAGTGCGCCGCCCAGTCCTCGATGATCGCGTGCTCCTCGGGCGACAGCTTGGGCACCGTGCGGTCGGCCCAGATTTTCCCGAACTTGTGGTGGAAGGCCTCGTCGGTCATCACCAGCTGCAAGAGCTTCTTGCCGGTCGGGTCGTTGATCTTGTTGAAGAAGGTGGCGAAGGCGCCCATGGCCAGGCCTTCGACCAGCATCTGCATCCCGATGATCTTCTTGTAGACCTCGGGCGCGCCGATGATCTCGACGAGCAGGGCCTTGAGGGCCGGGCCGCACTCGACCGGCTTGCCCCAGCGGGCCTTGATATACTTGGCGAAGGCCGTGACGTGGCGGGCCTCTTCACGCGTCTGGTTGGCGGCGTATTCCTGCGCGCCCTGATCCTTCAGGACGTGGCAGAGGCTCGCCGACAGGTTCAGCGCGCCTTGCTCGCCATGCAGGATCGACGAGAAGTTCCGCAGCACCGACTGGTTGATGAAGCGGATACGCTGCTTGGGATCGGACAGGTGGTTGGAGACGTAGTCGGTCGACAGGGCGATGACCATGTCCTCGGGAACCAGGGCCTGGTTCTCCATGTCGAACGGTTCGTCGAAATCGATATAGGCCTTGTCCAGCGGATCCCAGAAGTGGTCGTGGGTCGCGGAAATGATCTTGTCGAACGCGGTCGAGCGGTTGTTGTAGCGATCCAGTTCGAGCATCGACTCGAAGTCGTCCGGCGCCACCGCGTCGTACATGGCGTCCTTGGTGATGTTCTTGTCCGTCATGGCGGCGCTCCCTATCGGCCGGTAGACATCATGAGATCGCCGGGCCGTCTTGCGCGGTCCGTCGGCGATCTGAACACTGTCAACTCAACCCTTGACGCGGGTCAAATTAAAAATGACGGAGGCGTCACCTTCGTCATGGGGCGCGTGGGGGTCATCCCGCGCGCGCCGATATCGCCGACGCTTCGCCCGGCCGAACCGTTGATCAGGAGGCGGAATGAAAATCTTCGTGCTGACGGGCGCCGGGGTGTCGGCCGAGAGCGGCCTGGGCACTTTTCGCGACAAGGACGGGGTATGGACCAAGTACGACCTCGAAACGGTCGCCACGCCGGAGGGCTTCGCGCGGAACCCGGTCTTGGTGCGGGACTTCTACAACGCTCGGCGCGCAAACCTGATGGACGCCGCGCCGAACGCCGCCCATTTCGCCCTCGCGCGGCTGGAGGCCGAACTGGCGGCGCGCGGCGACGAACTCTGGCTATGCACCCAGAACGTCGATGACCTGCACGAGAAGGCCGGTTCCCGCCGCGTCGTCCACATGCATGGCGAGCTGGCGGTGACGCGCTGCCACTATTGCCAGGCGACGTGTCCGGACAGGGGCGCGCTGACCGCCGAGGCTGTCTGCGGGGCTTGCGGACGCGCGGGCGGGGCCCGGCCCCATGTCGTCTGGTTCGGCGAAATGCCGCTCCATATGGACGAGATCGAGGACGCCCTGGCCGAGGCCGACCTTTTCGTCTCGATCGGCACCTCGGGCTCGGTCTACCCGGCCGCCGGCTTCGTGACCCAGGCTCGCGCGATGGGAATCGCGACATGCGAGATCAATCTGGAGCCCTCGGCCAACGCCTATGTCTTCGACGAGAAGCGCTATGGCCCGGCCAGCCGGATCGTGCCCGCCTGGGTCCAGGACGTACTCGGCGCGTGACCCCGCTCGTCTCCGGACGAGTGGAGCGAACCCGGATCACCCCTCGCGCATGGCGTCCTTGATTCGGCGGGCGATGTCGTCCGGCGGCAGGTTGTAGGGAATCACGGTGCGGAACCGCCCCTTGGGGTCGACGAGATAGATCGCCGTCGAGTGGTCCATGGTGTAGCCCGGCCCGTCGCCGACCTTGGCGTAATAGACCTTGTAGGCCTTGGCCGCGACGGCGACCTGCTCCTGGGTCCCGGTGAGGCCCAGGGTCGATTTCGGCACATAGGGCGCGGAGAGATAGGTCTTCATCTGCTGGACGGTGTCGCGGGCCGGATCGATCGAGATGAAGACGATCTGGAAGTCCTTGGCGCGCGGTCCCAGCTGGTCATTGGCCGCCGACAGGCCCTGCAGCGTGCCCGGGCAAACATCGGGACAGTAGGTGAAGCCGAAGAACACCGCGCTCCACTTGCCCTTCAGCGCCTTTTCCGTGGTCGGGACGCCGTTCTGATCGACAAGCTGGAACGGACCGCCCACGGCCGCGGCGGGTTCGGACCGGAACACGCCGGCGCGCATCGCCAGCCCCGCCACCACGCCGAACGCGGCCAGACAGATCAGGATCAGGACAAGACGGTGACGAGGCATGTGCGTTTTGGTCCCTTTGCGCCCGCCCGTTTTACGCTCGCCATGCGCGCGTTTCTGGACAATGGTGCGACATGGCCGACGTATCGTTCGCGAGAGCGCCCGACGATCCACGTCAGAAGGGGCTCGATAAGCCGGGAGACGAACCGGCGCAAGACGACGCCTGGTCCTGGACCGCTCCGGGGCTTCGTCGCGGTCGTTTGAGGGTTCGCACCCTGCTGGCCCAGCGCTGGGTCGCGGTCGTGGGCCAGACCATCATGCTCCTGATCAGCGGCCTGCTGTTGAAGCTTCAGATCCCGTGGGCGCTGTGCTTCACCCTGGTCGCCCTGTCGGCCTGGCTGAACGTATTGCTGGGCCTGGCCTCCAGCGGCCAGCGCCTGGCGCGGGAGGGCGAGGCGACCGCTCAGATCGCCTTCGACATCCTGCAGCTTTCCGGCCTGGTTTACCTGACCGGCGGGGCCGACAACCCGTTCGCCCTGCTGCTGATCGCGCCGGTCACCCTGGCCGCGGCGACGCTGCCGGCGCGCTACGCGATCGGCCTCGGCCTGCTCGCTATCGCCGCCTCGGTGCTGCTGGCCTTTTTTCACATGCCGCTGCCCACGTTGGAAGGTCGCCCCCTGCCCTTCGCGCCCAATCCGATGATGCTTTGGGTGATCGTCTCGGCGCGGGTGATCGGCATCGTGCTGACCGGCGCCTATGCCTGGCAGGCGGCCAGCGAATCGGCCCGGATGGAGCTGGCCCTGAACGTGACCGAGACCGTGTTGGCGCGCGAGCAGCGCCTGTCGGCCCTGGGCGCCTTGGCCGCCGCCGCCGCCCACGAGCTGGGCACTCCGCTCGCCACCATCTCGGTCGTGGCCCGCGAAATGGCCCGTAACGCCGCCAGCGAGGAAATCCGCGAGGACGCCGAACTGCTGATCGGCCAGGCCGCCCGCTGCCGCGAGATCCTGCAGCGCCTGACCGAGATGCCCGAGGCGACCGACGCGGTGCATGAGCGCATGAGCCTCGTGCAGTTGGTGCAGGACGTGATCGAGCCCCACCTGGTGCACGGCATCCGCGTGGAGGCCGTGGTCAATGGGCCGTCCGGCGAGACCGCCCCCGATGTCTGGCGGCGTCCGGAGATCATTCACGCCATGACCTCGATCGTCGAGAACGCCGTGGATTTCGCGCGCGGCGAGGTGCTGGTCATCGCCCGCTTCGATCCGCGCCACGTGGTCATCGAGGTGCGCGACGACGGTCCGGGCTTCTCGCCGGAGGTCCTGGCCAAGCTGGGCGAGCCCTATGTCACGACCCGACCCGGCGCGGAGGGCTCGCGCACCGGGCATATCGGCATGGGTCTGGGCTTCTTCATCGCCAAGACCTTGCTGGAGCGCACCGGCGCCGCGGTGGATTTTCGCAACGGTCGGCGCGGGGGCGCCGTGGTTTCCGCGCGCTGGCCCCGGCCAGCGCTCGAGGCCCCGGGTTATACTGGGGCTTGAGTTATCAGACGGATACGTGAAATTTAGAGTTCGTTATTTAGCCTGTTAAAGTATTGGCCCGGGGAGGGGCTGACTTCATGGCGGATATCGGTGAGTTGGTTTCGGCGCTGCCGGACAAGACGCTGTTGCTTCTGGACGATGACGGTCCCCTGCGGACCCGGCTGGGCCGCGCTCTGGAACAGCGCGGCTTCGAGGTGACGCTAGCCGCCTCCGTCGCCGAGGCCCTGACCATTCTGCGCGGCCAGGCTCCGGCTCACGCCGTGCTGGACATGCGCCTCGAGGACGGCTCGGGCCTGAAGGTCGTCGAGGCCGTGCGCGACGCGCGGCCCGACGCCAAGGTGATCATGCTGACCGGCTACGGGAACATCGCCACCGCCGTGGCGGCGGTGAAGGCCGGGGTGGTCGACTACCTTTCCAAGCCCGCCGACGCCGACGACGTGGCCCGCGCCCTGCTGGCCGCCAAGGACGCCGCCCCCGCGCCGCCGGAAAACCCGATGAGCGCCGACCGCGTCCGCTGGGAGCATATCCAGCGCGTCTACGAGATGTGCGGCCACAATGTCTCGGAAACCGCGCGCCGGCTGAACATGCACCGCCGCACCCTGCAACGGATCCTGGCCAAGCGCGCGCCGCGGTAGGTTCGGTCAAGGTCCTCCCCCGCGGCGCGGGGGAGGATCATTCGGGTCACATCGCCGAAATGCCGCCGTCGACCTTGATCTCGGCGCCGGTCATGAACTTGCTCTCGTCGCTGGCGAGATAGAGCACGGCGTTGGCGATGTCGTTCGGCTCGCCGATCCGGCCCATCGGCACTTGGCGCGCCAGCTTGGCGAAGGCCTCTTCCTTGCCGAACCGGGCCGAGAAGCCGTCCAGGATCGGGGTGTCGATGAAGGTCGGATGGATGGAGTTCGAGCGGATGTCGAGCTTCATCTTGGCGCAGTACAGCGCGATGTTCTTGCTCAGCAGCCAGACCGCCGCCTTGGAGGCGTTGTAGGCGGGCGAGTTGCCGTTGGCGATCAGGCCAGCGATCGAGGAGAGGTTGATGATCGAGCCGGGCTGATGGGCCCGCATGTGGGTCAGGGCGTGCTTGGCGCCCAGGAAGACCGAGTCGACATTGACCGACATCACCTTCTTCCAGAGGCCGAAGTCGAGGCTCTCGATCGGGCCGTCGCCGCCGATGCCGGCGTTGTTGACCAGCACCGACAGCCCGCCCATGTCGCTAGCGGCCTTTTCCAGCACTTCGATCCACTGGTCTTCCTGGGTCACGTCCAGCTGGTAGGCGAAGGCCGTGCCCGCGCCGTGAGCGGCGTTGATCTCGGCCGCCACCGCTTGCGCGCCGGCCAGGTTGAGGTCGGCCAGAGCGACCTTGGCGCCCTCCTTGGCCAGCATTCGTCCCGCCGCCGCGCCCAGGCCCTGGGCCCCGCCGGTGATGAAGGCCTTCTTGCCGGCGACCCGGCCCGTGCTCTGCGCCATGCGGCGTCCTCCCGGTTATAATTCAAACAGCAGTTTGAATTCTTCAGGCCGCGCTGTCCATGAACTTCGCGAGCCGGACGTCCAGTTCCGTCACCCCATCCGCGTCGTGCGTGGTCAGCAGCACCTCGACGCGGTTGTAGACGTTTGACCACTCCGGATGGTGGTCGAGCTTGTCGGCCATCAGGGCCACGCGGGTCATGAAGCCAAAGGCGGCGTTGAAATCCGCGAACCGGAACGTCTTGGCGATGGCGTCCGGGTGGTTGGACGCGATGCTCCAGCCGTCGAGCTGGGCGATCGCGGCCACGGCGCCGATCTTGGGACGGGACATGCTTCCTCCTGGGGCGTTTCAGCCCTCAGAACGACAATCCCGTCGCCCTGGCAAGATCGTCGAGCAACTGCCGCTCGCTCGACACCTTGATGGCGGTCATGCCGAGCGCCGCCGCCGGCTTGCAGTTGATGCCAAGGTCGTCGAGATAGACGCAGGCTTCCGGCGCGACGCCCAGAAGCTCGCACATCATCTGGTAGATGCGCGGGTCGGGCTTGCGGACCCCGGCCTTGGAGCTTTCGATCACCGCGTCGAACAGCGCCATGATCTCGCCGACCAGCAAGGCCTTCTCGGCGCTCTGGGCCATGCCGGGGCCATGCCCGGTCGGCACGTTGTTGGTGATGCAGCCGACCTTGAACCGCGCCTTGCAGGCCTTCAGCGCGTCCATCACCCGGGGCCTCAGGTCGCCGTGCAGCAGCGGCAGCACCTCGGCGCCGCGCACCGGGTGGCCCAGGCGAGAGGATTCTTCGAGGAACAGGCCGTCAAAGGCGCCGGCGTCGATCTCGGCCCGTTCGAAACGGGCCCAGGCGTTGGTGTCCGGATCGGTGGCGTTGACGCGTCGGATGAAATCCGTGGGCAGACCCCGCTCGGTCTCATAGCGCCGGAACGCCTCGAACGGCGAGGTCGTGAACACCCCGCCGAAATCCCAGATCACCGCCTCGATCGCCATGGCCGCCCCTCGAACGTTTGTTTGAGGCGACGCTACCCGGGCGACGGCGGCAGGGAAAGCGCCAAGTCCGCGAGATCTTGCGCCCTCGTTCGCGCGAGGGGTGAAAATCCGCTCGCGCGCCGCCCGGAAATGTTTTGTTAATAAACGACCGGAGTCGCCCATGTCCCTGTTCCGCCTGATCGTCGCCTTCGTCCTCGCCGCCAACCTGGCGGGCGCCGCGCCAGCCTTGGCCGGAGACCAGGGCCTGTACGGCGGTCCAGTGATCTCGCGTCCCGGTCTGCCGTTTGATCCGGAGCCGCTGCCGGCCAATACCCGACCGGGCGATTGCGTCATGCGCCGGGTCATCGGCCCGGACGGCGCCTATCGCTGGGACCGCGCCGCCTGCGACGATGGTCGGGACTACTCGGAACGGGGCTGGAGCGACCTGGATCAGTGGGACTACGGCCGCGCGCCCGTGACGGTGGAGGCGCGTGGGGCGCCGTCCGCCGCCTATGCCTGCGACCGCTGCGCCCCGGCGCCGGCCTATGCCTGCGCGCCGTGCAACGCGACCGTCCCCGCTGTCTATGACGACCGGCGGGTGGAGGACGCATCCTACTCTCGCGCTCAAGGCTACGCGAGCGCGGAAGGCTACGCGCAAGGCTATGCCTATGCGCGCGACGATTTCGGGGCGGAGGGCGACCGTTACGGTCCCTACGCCCGCTATGCCTACAATACCGTCTACACCGTCTCCGGCCGCGACGAGGCCGGCTACCTGGTGTGGCCCGGCAAGAGACCCTAACCCACTCGGGGTGGCGCCACCCTTGCGCCGGCTTCGCTCACGCGAGCCAAAATGGGAACGGGGGAAAATTCATCATGCGCTCACCGAGCAGACCATTCTTCAAGGCCTATGAACTCATGGCCATCATCGCCTTCTTCGTGGCGGCGGCGGCGATCGGCAGCATGGGCCTAGTCTACTAAAGCACGTCAGGGTTCGGCGCGGGTGGGACGCGTCGGAGGGAACAGGATCGGCGGCCTCGCGCGTTGTGAGGGATCGACCGGAGCCACGATCCTGACCGCTACCGACGTCTTTAGCCCCCGCAAGCCGCCGCGGAAGCCGTTCCGGGGTCTGTCGCGCCGCGCCGTGATCGGCATCGGCGCGGCCCTGGCCTTGGTCGGCGCGATCGTCGCCTTCCTGGTGCTTTTCGACTGGAACCTGCTGCGCGGCCCGATCGGCCGCTATGCTTCGGCGCGCCTGGGGCGCGAGGTGGCGATCACGGGCGATCTGCGCGTGCATCCCTGGTCGTTCTCGCCGCGCGTCGAGGCCAATGGCGTCCTGGTCGGCCAGCCGGCCTGGGCCAAGGCCCTGGACCCGGACACGGCGCCGATGGCCAGGATCGGGCGCGTGGCGCTGCGGATCAAGCTCCCGCCGCTTCTGCGCGGGCGAACCATCCTGCCCTATCTCGTCGTCGACCAGCCGGATGTGCGCCTGCTGCGCGCCAAGGACGGCCAAGCCAATTGGACCTTCGGCGCGACCAAACGCGGCCAGACGCCGGTGAAACTGCCGGCGATCCAGCGCTTCGTGATCAACGACGGGCGGCTGCGCGTCGACGACCGCCAGCGCCGCGTCCTGTTCGTCGGCTCGGTCAGCGCCCAGGAACGGACCGGCGAGCACGGCGGCCGCTTCGTTCTGGAAGGGCGCGGTCGGTTGAACGACGCCGTCTTCCTGGCCGAGGTGACGGGCGGGCCGCTGCTGAACATCACGCCCGACCATCCCTATCCGTTCGACGCCGATATTCGCGCGGGCTCGACCCGCGTCCTGGCCCAGGGCGCCATCACCAAACCGTTCGACCTTGGGCGGTTCGACGCGCGGCTGAGCCTGTCTGGCGCGGATCTCAATCGCCTGCACGATCTGACCGGTCTGACCCTGCCCAACACCCCGCCCTATCAGGTCTCCGGCCGCCTGACCCGAGCCGGAAACCGCTATGCGTTCGAGAAGCTGACCGGTCGCGTGGGCGACAGCGATATCGCCGGCGACCTTGTCGTGTTGACGGGCGGCGAACGACCCTATCTCGAGGCGACCCTGCGTTCGCGGCGCCTGGACTTCGACGACCTGGGCAGCCTGGTCGGCGCCGCGCCCGCCACCGGCCGCGGCGAGACGGCTTCGGCTGGGCAAAGGATCGAGGCCGCTCGGCGAGACGCGGCCCAGCGCCTTTTGCCCGACGCGACCCTGCAGGTCGACCGTGTCCGCGCCATGGACGCCAAGGTCAGCTATCGAGCCGAGACCGTGAACGCGCCCAACCTGCCGCTGCGCAAGGTCAGCCTGGAAGTGAACCTGAATAAGGGCGTGCTGACGCTCGATCCCATCGCCTTCACCTTCTCGCGCGGCGATTTGAAGGGAAGAGCGCGGCTGGACGCGCGCCGGGCCGTGCCCAGAACCGACCTCGACGTGCGTCTGACCAATGCGCGCCTCGAGGATTTCATCCCGATCATGAGCGATGGGCGGCCGGCGATCGAGGGCCCGGTCATGGCTCGCGTCCGGCTGTCGGGCGAGGGGAACAGCGTTCATCGCGCGGCGGCGGCGGCGGACGGTTCCATAACCCTCGTCGCGCCGCGCGGCCAGATCCGCCAGGCCTTCGCCGAGCTCCTGGGTGTCAACGCCTCCAAGGGCCTCATCCTGCTGCTGTCCAAGAGCGACAAGCAAACGCCGGTGCGTTGCGCCGTCGCCGATTTCGATGTTCGGAACGGGGTCATGACGGCCGACCACCTGGAGGCCGACACCGGGGTTGTCCTGGCGCGCGGACGGGGGACCCTGAACCTGGGAACCGAGACGATGGATCTGCGCATCGAGGGCGACAGCAAAAAGCCGCGTCTGGTGCGCCTGTTCGTTCCGATCACGATCCGGGGGCCGTTCATGGCCCCGAGGGTCGGATTGGAGCCTGGCAAGGCCGTCGGTCAAGGCGGCGTCGCCGCAGCCCTAGGCTCCCTGGTCAATCCTCTGGCCGCCCTGCTCCCGTTCGTCACGACCGGCGAAGCCAAGGACGCCGACTGCGCCGGCCTGGTCGACGACGCCCGCCGGCAAGGCGCCCCGGTGAAGGCGGCCAAAACGACGCCCTGATCGTGCCGAACGCAAGCAAATACTCCAGGGCTCCGGATTCGCGCGCCGCCCCGTCGCCTCCTCGACACCTTCAGCGGGCGTTCGGGTGAAGCGGCGAAGCCGAGCACGACATGCGCGTGCTGACGCGAATATCCGCCCGAAGCTCTGGCGGTCTATCTGGCGAACGCCGCCCAAACGCGACGCGAACTCAAGGCGTGGCGGCGCGAGATCCTGCTGACCCCGCGCGCCTGAGCATGCGCCCTACTCCGCGGCCGCCACGAACTCGGCCCGGACCGAGCCCATCGGCTTCAGATCGAGGTCCTGAAACAGGCGGCTGTCCTCGTCCATGTCGGGCAGCGGGGTTGTCAGCAGCTTGCCGCCGACGAAGATCGAATTGGCGCCGGCCATGAAGCACAGGGCCTGCAACTCGCGGCTCATGCCCTCGCGGCCGGCCGACAGGCGGACCATCGACTTGGGGCAGACGATGCGGGCCACCGCGATGGTGCGGACGAACTCGATCGCGTCGATCTGCTTCGAGCCATCGGCCAGGACCTTGTCGCCCAGCGGCGTGCCGCTGACCGGGACCAGGCCGTTGATCGGCAGGCTGTCGGGATGGGCCGGCAGGGTGGCCAGCTGATGCAGCAGGCCGGCCCGGTCGCGGCGCGTCTCGCCCATGCCGACGATGCCGCCGCAGCAGGTGCTCATGCCCGCGTCGCGGACGTGGGCCAAGGTGTCGAGCCGCTCCTGGTAGGTGCGGGTGGTGACCACGTCCCTGTAGTAATCGGGGCCGGTGTCGAGGTTATGGTTGTAGTAGTCGAGACCGGCCGCCTTCAGGGCCTTGGCCTGATCAGCCGTCAACATGCCGAGGGTGGCGCAGGTTTCCAGGCCCAGCGCCTTAACCTCGCCAATCATCTCGGTGAGCTTGGGCAGGTCGCGGTCCTTCAGCTCGCGCCAGGCCGCGCCCATGCAGAAGCGCTGGGCGCCGCCGTCGCGCGCGGCCCTGGCCTTGGCCACGACGTCCTCGGCGGCCATCAGCTTCTCGGCCTTCAGCCCGGTCTTGAAATGAGCGCTCTGGCTGCAATAGCCGCAGTTCTCCGCGCAGCCGCCGGTCTTGACCGACAGCAATTGCGACAGCTGGATCTCCGAGGGATCGAACGTGGCGCGATGGACGGTGGCGGCGCGGTAAACCAGTTCCATGAACGGCAGGTCGAACAGGGCCTCGACCTCGGGGAGGGTCCAATCGTGGCGGGGCGCGAGCCCGGAAGCGTTGATCTCACTCATGGCGCGCACGTTTGAACCGGAGCATCGCGCTTGGCAAGACGTCGCTTGGCCGTGTAGCGCTAGACGACCCGCCGGGTTTACGGGAGTTTGTCAGGCCATGGATCGCGAGATCGAGCTGAAATTCCTGATCCCGCCCGAGGCGGCGGGCGAGGCCTTGGCCCTGTTGAAGGGCGAAGGCGCGGTGCGCCAGTTGGACGCCACCTATTACGATACGCCCGGCCACGCGCTGCGCCGCGCCGGCTTTGGCCTGCGGGTGCGCGACGGCGAGGGCGGCCGGAAGCAGACCTTGAAATCGGCGTCGGCCGGCGGCGTGTTTTCGCGCGGTGAATGGGAAACGCCGATCAGCGGCCCCGCGCCCGATCGCGACGCCCTGGCCCTGACTCCGGCGGCCGGGATGCTGAACGGAGAGCCGCTGCATCCGGTCTTCACCACCCGCATCGAACGCACCGTTCGCCTGGTGCGGATCGGCGAAGCCGAGATCGAGGCCGCGCTCGACCGTGGCGAACTTCATGCCGGAAGCCTCAGGGCGGCGGTCTGCGAATTGGAACTTGAACTGAAGGCGGGCCAGCCGGCGGCGCTTTTCGACCTCGGACGCCAGCTGTCCCAGCGGGTGCCGCTGCGGCTTTCCCTCAGCAGCAAGGCCGAGCGCGGCTATGGTCTCGCCTTGGGGGACCGCGCCGCCCCGCCGCGCCGCCAATCGGCGGGCCTGACGCCACACGCCAGCGTCGGCGAGGCGCTGCAGGCGCTGGGACGGGTCGACCTCGCGCACCTCTGCGCGGCCCTGGAGGCGCTGAGGGACCATCCCGATCCCGAGGATCTGCACCAGGCGCGCGTGGCGGCCCGCCGACTGCGGGCGCTGCTGAAGATCTTCAAGCCCCTGGCCCAGGACGAAGCGGCCCAACGCCTGGACGCGGCCCTCGACTGGCTCGCGGCCGAGTTCGATACGGCCCGCGATCTTGACGTCTTCGCCGGCGAGGTCTGGGAGAGGGCGGCGTCCGGGGCGGCCTTCAGCGGGCGTGACGCGTTCGAACGCGCCCTTAAGGCCGCCCGCGCCAACGCCTATCTGAAGCTGGAGGCGGCGGTGGCCAGTCCGCGCGCGCGCGACGTTCTCCTGGAAACCGCCGCCTGGCTGGAAGCCGGCGCCTGGACCACCGATCCGGCGCTGAGGAAGGTCCGCGAAGGCCGCGCCGTCGCCTTCGCCGGGAAGGCGCTCGAGCACCGCCTGCGGCAGGTGGCGACCCGGGCCCAGGACTTCGAAGACCTGGACGCCCACGGCCGCCATCGACTGCGCCTGAAGGGCAAGATCCTGCGTTACGCGGCGGAGGACCTCTCGCCGCTGTTTCCCGCGCACCCCAAGCGCGCGCGGCGTTTCGTCGAGGCCGCTCGGGCGGTGCAGGACGCGCTGGGCGCGCTGAACGATCGCGCCGTTCGTCGCGACCTGATCCGGCAGGTCACTCCCGACGAAGCCCTGGCCCATGCGGCCGAACGGGTGACGCTGGGCGACGATGAGTCGGAGTTGCTGAGCGCCGCCCGCGCCGCCTTGAGCGACCTCGTTGGGGCCAAGCGGTTCTGGAGCTGACGCGATGGCGCGCGCCCTCCAAAGGTCCATCAACGGAATTGAGCGATGGAGGCCCGAGCGCTCGGAGCTCCAACTCGCCGCATGAACGCGACCGTCAACAGCATCGACCAGATCGTCACTCTGAGAATCGAATTGCTGGACACCGATCCCCTGATCTGGCGGCAGGTCGAGGTCCCGACGTCGATCACGCTGAAGGTTCTGCACGATGTCGTCCAGGCCGCCATGGGCTGGTGGGACCAGCACCTGTGGGTGTTTCGCCAGGACGAACGAACCTATGGCCCAGCGATCTTAAAAGAAGACGGATGCGCGACGCCGATTCTGAAGGCCGAGACGGTGCGTTTGCGCGACATCGTTGATCCCGGAGAGACCGTCCTCGACTATATTTATGACTTCGGCGACAGCTGGGAGCACCGGCTTACGTTCACCGAGGTCCGCCAGGGCGACCCGAATGTCGAGTACCCTCGCTACGTCGCGGGAAAGCGGGCGGCTCCGCCGGAGGATTGTGGAGGCATTCCGGGCTTCTATGGCGGGCTCGAGGTCCTGGCCGATCGCGAACACCCGGACCATGCCGACGTCGCGGACTGGTTTGGCGATTATGATCCGGAGTCCATGGATGAATTCATCATCGAGATCGCTCTGGCTCGCATCGCCCGTCGCCGGAACGCCGCCAAGGCGACCGCGGCGCGAAAGGCAAGGTCTTGATTTGGCGGCTAAGCATCCGCTCGGCGCGGATCTCGGGACGTAAGGCGGCGAGATCTCCATTCGTCATCCGGCCGCGGCCCAAGCGCGGAGCGGCCCTCGTTGTGAGGTTCCGCGGGGGCGCCCGTAGCGATGTGGCGCCTGCGCACGCCGCTGTCATGGGTCCAGGCCAGAATGGCGTTGGAGGCGGCTGATGTGAGGGCACGTCACGGGCCGAATGGTTGTGCGACTTTAGATTGTATTTTGGCGCACAAAAAAGCCCACCATTTGGTGGGCGATCGATATGGCTCG
>NZ_APMP01000042.1 GCF_000372645.1 Caulobacter vibrioides OR37
AGGGTGAGGGACCTAGGCTCGCGCCGCCCGAAGCGTGGCGACAATCACGTCGCACACCTCGCCTGGCGCATTCAGCACCTGACCATTGGAGAAGCGGATCAGGTGATACCCAAAGGACTCCAGGACAGCCGTTCGCTCCAGATCCTTGAGCTGAGCCTCTTCGGCGTCGTGCGCCCCACCATCGATCTCGATGATCAGCCGCGCCTCGAGGCAAACGAAATCGGCGACATAACGGCCTATCGGAACTTGCCGCCGAAACTTGGCGTCCGCGAGCCGCCGTCCTCGGACGAGGGTCCAAAGCCGGGCTTCGGCGTGGGTTTGATCGCGGCGAAGGCGGCGGGCTACGGCGATGCGGCTCATATAGCCA
Organism: Caulobacter vibrioides OR37; assembly: GCF_000372645.1. Taxonomy (GTDB): domain Bacteria; phylum Pseudomonadota; class Alphaproteobacteria; order Caulobacterales; family Caulobacteraceae; genus Caulobacter; species Caulobacter vibrioides_E. The sequence goes on from NZ_APMP01000042.1 coordinate 368, forward strand.
GGGAACGATGTTCCCGTTTTGTTTTCAAGGTAAGGAATCTGCATTTTTCGGCCCGCGCCTAAGTCCCTCACCCTCCCACCGCTTCGCGGTGGGCCCCGCCCTCTCCCGGGGGGAGAGGGTTTCACGGCCCCTTCGCCAGTTTCCTGATCGCGGGGGCCAGGTCGCGTTCGGCGTCGGCGTAGCCGTCCCAGGCGTCGAGGCGTTTCAGCAGGTCCGGGACGGTGCGGAGGTTGAAGCGGGACGGGCCCAGCCCTTTGCGGACCTGGGTCCAGGCCAGGGGCCAGGAGACCGGCGCGCCGGGGCGGGCGCGGGGCGACAGCGGGGCGACCGCCGTGCTCATGCGGTCGTTGCGCAGATAGTCGAGGAAGATCTTCCCGTCCCGGGCCTTCTTGGCCATGTTCAGCAGGTAGAGGTCGGGGCTGTCGGCGGCCATGCGGGCGCAGACCTCGCGGGCGAAGGCCTTGGCGGCGTCCCAGTCGACGCCCTCGCCCTTCAGCGGCGTGACCACGTGCAGGCCCTTGCCGCCGGTGGTCTTGCAGAACGGGACGAGGCCCAGGGCCTCCAGCCGGTCGCGGATTTCGCGCGCGCCCTCGATCACCGCCTCGAACGGCACGTCGGGCGCGGGGTCGAGGTCGAAGACCAGGCGGCCGGGAACCTCCGGCTGGCCGGGCCGGCAGTTCCACGGATGCAGTTCGCTCGCCCCCCACTGGGCGGCGGCGATCAGGCTTTCGGGCGTGTTGAACACCAGATAGGGCTTGCGGTCGCCGCTGACGCTCGTCTCGTCGATCAGGGCCGAGACGCCCTTGCCCGAATGGCGCTGGAAGAACTTTTCGCCGCCGATCCCGTCCGGCGCGCGGATCACCGAGCAGGGCCGCCCCTGGATGTGGGGGAGCATCCAGGGCCCGACGGCCTCGAAATAGTCGGCGAGATCCAGCTTGGTCCCCGGCGTTCCGTCGCCGGCGTCGGGCCACAGCGGCTTGTCGGGATTGGAGATCGCCACGCCCAGCACCTGGGCCTTGCCGCCCTTGCGCGCGGGCTTTGCCGAGGATTGGGCCGAGGATCGGGCGGAGGGCTGGGCCAGCTCGGCGTCCTCGACCTTGGCCGGCGCCTCGGCCTCGACGGCCTGGGCGGGCTTGTCCTCGCGCAATCCCTTGAACGCGGCCTGACGCACGGCGCCGTCTCCGGTGAAGCCCGCGAACTCTATCTCGGCGACCAGCACCGGGTCGACCCAATGGACATTGGCCCCGCCGCGCGGCGCGCCCTGGCCGCCGAACGGCGAGGTCTCGCGCGCGTGGGCCTCCAGCCGGGGCAGCAGCTTGGCGACCTTGTCGCGGCCAAAGCCCGTCCCCACGCGGCCGACATGGACCAGATCGCCGTCCTTGTAGACGCCGACGATCAGCGAGCGGAACGCCTCGCCGGTCGTTGTCCAGCCGCCGATCACCACCTCGTGCCCGGCCCGGCACTTGGCCTTGGTCCAGGTTCCCGGCTTGCCCGAGCGGTAGGGCGCGTCCAGCCGCTTGGAGACCACGCCCTCCAGCGACAGGCGACAGGCCGATCGCAGCACCGCCTCGCCGCCGCTGGCGAAGTGCTCCACGTAGCGCAGGCGGTCGCCGTCCGTCGGCAACAGCGACCGCAGCCGCGCCTTGCGCTCGGACAGCGGCCGGTCGGTCAGGGCCTCGCCGTCGGCGTACAGCAGGTCGAAGGCGAAGAAGATCAGGTCGTCGGTCCGCGCTTCGGCCAAGGCGGCCTGCAGGCCCGCGAAGCTGGGCGCGCCGTTCTCGTCCAGGGCCACGACCTCGCCGTCGATCAGGGCGTCGGGCAGGCCCTTGGCCGCGGCGGTCAGGGCCGGGAAGCGGGCGCTCCAGTCGAGGCCCGCCCGGGTGCGCAGGGTCGCCCGGCCGCCCTGGATCCGCAGCTGCATCCGATAGCCGTCGAACTTGATCTCATGCGCCCAGCCGGCCTCGCTGGGCGGGCGATCGACCAGCTTGCACAGCTGCGGCGGCACGAAGTCCGGCATGGCGGTCTTGCGCGCCGGCCTGGCCTTGGGCTTTGGCGCCTCGGCCGCCTCGGTCGCGCGTTCGGCGCTGGCCTCGGGCGAACGGTCGCTGTTCCAGACCGCGTCCGAGGCCGGCGCGGCCTTGGTCATGAACGGCGTCGGCGGCCGGCCCTGGCCCGCCGCGATCTCCGCCATCGTCCGGCCCGAGGCGACCGAGAAGGCCGTGTCGTCCAGGAAGGCCTTGTCGTCCTCGACCGCGTACTCGTCGCGGTGCTTGATCAGCAGCCAGTTCTCGCGCTTGCCGCCGCCAAGCTTGCCTTTGGCGGCGCGGTCGTTGTGGATCTTGACCAGGACCCAGCCGCCCTTCAGGCGCTCGCCGGCGAAAACCAGCTTGATCTCGCCCTTCTTGAGACCCTTCTCCAGGTCGAAGCCGGGCTCGGGCGCCCACCAGCCGCGATCCCACAGCATCACCGTCCCGCCGCCGTACTGGCCCTTCGGGATCACGTCCTCGAAGTCGCCATAGGCCAGCGGGTGGTCCTCGACATGGACCGCCAGGCGCTTGTCGCGCGGATCGCGCGAGGGCCCCCGCGTCACGGCCCACGACAGAAACACGCCCGCGTGCTCCAGCCGCAGGTCGTAGTGCAGGCGGGTGGCGTCGTGCTTCTGGACCACGAAGCGGGCCCGCTCGGAGGCCGCGGCCCCGACCTTGCCGGACGGCTCGGCGGTCTTCGAGAAATCCCGCTTGGCCTCGTAGGCCGCCAGCTTGCGCCCCGCCATCGCCGCGCGCCTATTCGCCGTCGAAGACTTCGGGCCGCCGGTCGTCGACGTCGCGGCCGTCGCCGGGGTCGTCCTCCTGTTCCAGTTCGACGATCTCGTCGTCGGTCAGGTCCTCGGCGGTCAGGGCGTCGTCATCGTCGGCGTCGCCTTCCGCCTGGGTGACGTCCAGCACGTCGGGCAGCTCCTCGAAGGTGCGCAGCTCGCCGTCGCGGCCCACCACATCCTCGTCCAGCGCCTCGGCGCCGTCCTGCTCGTCCCAGCCGTTGTCGATGTCGGTCATGGCTCGTCCTCCGGTTTCCGCCAGAGGAATGGGCGGAGCCGCCCGGCCGTTCCCCGCCGCCGCGCGCGAAACGTCGCGTCGACACGCCACGAAGTAAGTAATCCTTCACTGAACTGACACGGATGGGGCATAAGACACCCCGCTCTGGCGCGGGAAGGTCGCGAGGCGCGCTGACTCAAGGCGCGGCCTCTTCCCGTCTCCATTCACAAGGACGGCCAAAAGGCCGCGTTCAAAGGTGTCTCTCATGCGAGTTCAGTCTTCCCGCAAGCTGGCGTTCCTGCTCGGAACCGCCATTTCGATCATGGGCGCGGCCAGCGTCGCCCAAGCCCGCCAGACCACGGATCAGCCCAGCGCCACCGCGCTGGAGGAGATCGTCGTGACCGCCGAGCGCCGCTCGGAAAACCTGCAGAAGGTGCCGCTGTCGGTGGCCGCCGTGGCCGGCGACCAGCTGCGCGCCATCAACGCCGACGGCAGCGACATCCTGGCCCTGTCGGGCAAGGTCCCCAGCTTCTACGCCGAGACCACCACGGGCCGCATCTTCCCGCGCTTCTATATCCGGGGCCTGGGCAATATCGACTTCTACCTCGGCGCCTCGCAGCCGGTGTCGATCATCCAGGACGACGTCGTCATGGAGCACGTGGTTCTGAAGTCGAACCCGGTGTTCGACATGAACCAGGTCGAAGTGCTGCGCGGCCCGCAAGGCTCGCTGTTCGGCCGCAACACCACCGCCGGCATCGTCAAGTCGGACACCATCCGTCCCAGCGACACCTATCAGGGCCGCATGTCGGCCTCCTACGGCACCTACGGCACGACCACCTTCGACGGCGGCGTCGGCGGCCCGATCGCGCCCGGCCTGATGTTCCGCGCCTCGGTGCTGTACCAGCACCGCGACAACTGGGTGGACAACACCTACACCGGCGCCAGCGCCGACGGCACCGTCAGCCCGAAGAAGGACGCCATGGGGCGCTTCACGGAAAAGGACGCGCGCCTGCAGATCCTGGCCAAGCCGAACGACAAGCTGTCGGTCCTGGCCTCGGCCCACGCCCGCGACTATTCGGGCACCTCGACCCTGTTCCTGCGCGGCGCCCTGACCAAGGGCTCGAACGACCCGACCGCCCCGCGCGACCGGGTCGCCTACGACGAAGCCAACAACAATCCGCAAGCCTATAAGGGCGAAGGCGCGGCGCTGCACATCGACTACGACTTCGGTCCGGTCACCCTGACCTCGATCAGCGCCTACGAGTCGACCCACGGCTACAGCCGCGGCGACACCGACGGCGGCGCGGCGGCCAACTTCCCGGTCAACGGCGTCCCGAACGGCTTTGGCCAGTCGATGGGCCGTCTGCGCGACCTGGACCAGATCACCCAGGAAATCCGCCTGGCCAGCAACGGCGCGGGCAAGCTGAAGTGGCAGGTCGGCGGCCTCTATTTCGACCAGAGCGACCTGACCGACTTCTATCAGCGCGGCTATTTCCTGCTGCCGACCTCGGCCGGCTACAACCCCAACAACTGGGTGGCCCTGTCGGACCTCAACACCTCGTGGGCGGTGTTCGGCCAGGCCAGCTATCAGCTGACCGACAAGCTGACCGTCACCGGCGGCCTGCGTGACACCTACGACGCCAAGAAGACGATCCTGCTGAAGACGTCGAACAACGCCGCCAATGTCTCGACCTATGGCGGCCGCCGCTATGTGCGTCTGTCGGACCAGCAGGTCAGCTGGGACCTGTCGGCCAACTATCAGGTCAATCCGGACGTCAGCGTCTACGCCCGCGCGGCCAAGGGCTTCCGCGGCCCGACCATCCAGGGCCGCTCGGCGGTGTTCAACAGCGACTTCACCACGGCCAATTCGGAGACGATCCTGTCCTACGAAGCCGGCGTGAAGAGCTTCCTGTTCGACAACAAGCTGCGCTTCAACGCCACGGCCTTCACCTACACCGTCAGCGACATCCAGCTGAACGGCAACGACAGCAACGGCAACGGCGTGCTGTTCAACGCCGACAAGGCCAAGGCCTACGGCGTCGAGGCCGACCTGGAATGGCGTCCGGTCCGCAACCTGCTGATCACGGGCGGCGCCAGCTACCTGCACAGCAAGATCGAGGACAAGCGCGTCTACGCCCAGGTCTGCGCCCTGAACGGCGTGGTGGTCTGCACGGTCGAAAACCCGACGATCAAGGTGGGCGCCAACACCTTCGCCCAGATCGACGGCCAGCCGCTGCCGAACGCCCCGAAGTACAACCTGAACTTCACGGCCCGCTACGACATCCCGGTCGGCGCGGACGGCAAGCTGTTCGCCGCCACGGACTGGAACGTCCAGGGCTACACGAACTTCGTGCTCTACAAGACCAAGGAGTTCTACGCGAAGGGCAACTTCGAGGGCGGCCTGAAGCTGGGCTACGAGAACATGGCTCAAGGCTATGAGATCGCCGTGTTCGGCCGCAACATCACCAACGAGAAGAACCTCAAGGGCGTCATCGAGAACTACATGGCGGCCGTCTACAACGAGCCGCGCATCGTCGGCGTCTCGATCAGCGCCAAGCTGAACTAGCTTTTTCTGTCTGTCCCGCGTCCCGATCCTCCCCTTCTTCGGGACGCCGCCTTCGCCGCTCCGGAGCCTCGCGCTCCGGGGCGGTTTTTCTTTTGGCGCGTCACGGCTTAGTCTGAACCCGGATTGGTCGCGTGGGTCGGGATGAAGCCTTTCAGTCGCAAGGATTGGGTCGCGGGGCTGTCGGTCGCCGGCCTGATGCTGCCCGAGGCCGTGGCCTATGCCGGCATCGCGGGACTGGCCCCGCAGCGGGCCCTGCTGGCGGCCTTCGCCGGCTGCCTGGCCTATGCGGTGTTCGGGCGCAGCCGCTTCGCCATCGTCTCGCCGACCTCGTCCTCGGCCGTGATCCTGGCCGCCACCCTGGCCAGCCTGCCCGACGGCGACGCGCAGCGGGCCTGGGCGGCGACGGTGGTCGTGCTGCTGGTCGGCGTCGCGTTCGCGGCCGCCGGGGCGCTGAAGCTGGGCGCCCTGGCCAGCTTCATCTCGCGGCCGGTGCTGCGCGGCTTCGCCTTCGGCCTGGCGGTGACCATCATCCTGGGCCAGGCCCCGGCCCTGGCCGGCGTGACCGTGGCCTCGCGAGAGCTGGGCCCGTTGGTCCTGGGCCTGGCGGCCAGCCTGCCGCACTGGAACCCCTGGAGCCTGGGCCTGGGCCTGGCCTCGCTGCTGGCGATCCTCCTTCTGCGCCGCTTCCCAGCGCTGCCGGCCCCGCTGGTGGTGCTGGCGGCCGGCATGGCGCTGTCCCGGGCGCTGGACCTGCCGGCCCACGGCGTGGCCATGGTCGGGGCCATCCGCCTGGAGCCGAGCTGGCCGAGCTTTCCGGCCCTGTCGTCCGGCGACTATTCGCGGCTGGTCCAGTTCACCCCGCCGCTGGTCCTGATCCTGCTGGCCGAGTCGTGGGGCACGATCCGGGCCCTCGCCCTGCGGCGCGGCGACGTGGTCGAGGCCAACCAGGAAATGCGCGCCCTGGGCGCGGCCAACCTGGCCAGCGGCCTCGTCCAGGGGATGCCGGTCGGGGCCGGCTTCTCGGCCGGCGCCGCCAGCGAGGCCGCCGGCGCCGTCAGCCGCGCCGCCGGGGTGGTCGCCGCCCTGGGCCTGGCCGCCCTGGTGCTGACCGCCGGCCCCCTGGCCGCGGACCTGCCCCGGCCGGTGCTGGCCAGCGTGGTCATCGCCGCCCTCACCCACGCCCTGGATCCCTCGCCGCTGGCCCGGCTGTGGAAGCTGGAGCGCGACCAGTATGTCGCCCTGGGCGCGACCGTGGGGGTTCTGGTCCTGGGCGTGCTGAACGGCATGTTGGCGGCCGTCGTCCTGTCGCTGGTCGCCCTGCTGCGCCGCCTGGCCACCCCGACCGTGGCGCAGCTGGGCCAGCTGGCCGGCGGCCACGACTATGTCGCCCTGGCCCGTCACCCCGACGCGCGCGGTCCGCCGGGCGTGGCCATCTGGCGGCCCGCCGCGCCGCTGTTCTTCGCCAATGCCGAGCGGGTGTTCGTGCTGATCGCCGACCAGGTGCGCGGCCAGGGCTTCAAGGCCGTGGTGGTCAGCCTGGAGGAAAGCCACGATCTGGACAGCACGGCGCTGGACGCCCTGATCGAGTTCGACGCCGAGATGCGCAAGGACGGCGTCCAGCTGCGCCTGGCGCGCGCTCACGATCAGGTTCGCGACTTGCTGGACGCGAGCGGCGCGCGGGACCTGGCCGCGCGCTGCGACTACAGCGTGGACGACGCCGTCCGGGCCGCGCTCGCGTCCGCCCCGACGGCACAAGGATCGGCCCAAGGACCGGAAGGCTCCCGATGAACCATGACTTCACCCCGCTGCTGCGCCCGACGCCCCTGGCCAGCCTGCGTCCCACCCAGATGACGGTCGGCTTCCGCGAGGTCGAGCGCAAGCGCGAGAGCTGGCGCAAGCGCGCCGCCAAGGACGGCCCGGAATTCCTGGGCCAGCACCTGATCCCGGTGGTGATCGGCCCGGGCGACAAGCGCTACGTCATCGACAACCACCATCTGGGCCTGGCGCTGCTGCGCGAGGGCGTCGAGCACTGCCTGACCAAGACCGTCGCCGACCTGCGGATGCTGGAGAAGTCGGCGTTCTGGACCTTCATGGACAACCGCAACTGGCTGCACCCGTTCGACGCCCACGGAAAGCGCCGACCGCGCCAGGAGATTCCCAAGACGTTGGCGGACCTGGCCGACGATCCCTATCGCTCGCTGGCCGGAGAGCTGCGCCGGGCCGGCGGCTACGCCAAGGATCCCACGCCCTATTCGGAGTTCCTGTGGGGCGACTTCCTGCGCCGGCGGATCGACCGCGCGCATGTGGACGACGACTTCAAGGCGGCGCTGGAACAGGCCCTGAGCCTGTGCCGCGCGCCGGAGGCCCGCTACCTGCCCGGCTGGTGCGGGCCGGAATAACGCGCGCCTTCGACACCCCCAAAGAAAGAGGCCGGTCCCTTTCGGAACCGGCCTCCATCTTTAGTCCAAGATTGAACGGTCTCAAGACCGCCCAGCCTTAGTAGGCGAAGCGCACGCCCACCTTGAACGTCCGGCCGATGACGCCGGCTTGGTGGAAGGTGGTCAGGAAGTTCGGCGAGCTCGAGTACGAACCCGGAGCGATCGGGTTCTTCTGGTCGAACAGGTTGCCGACGTTGCCATAGATCTGAACCTGGTCGTTCAGCTGAGCCGTGGCGTTCAGGTCGGTGTAGATGAACTTCTTGATGTAGCAGAACTTGTTGGCGACGACGGGGTCGCCGTTGGCGTAGGGGTTGCCGTACTGGCAGTCGTTCGTGCCGTAGTCGTCAGCCGCGACCGACTTGATCTTGCCCACGAAGTAGGTGGTCGTGGACAGGGTGTAACGGCCCCAGGCGAACGTGTTCTGCCAGTTACCGCGCCAATCCGGCGTACCGTTACCCGAAGACAGCTCATACGGACCCAGGGTGCCGGCATACTTCTGAACCTTACCGTCAGCCGTGTGCAGGTCGTACTTGAAGACGTGCGTGACTTCGGCGCGGCTGGTCCACTTGACGTCGTAGGGCAGGTTCACGTTGGCCTGGACGGCGAAGTCCACGCCAGTGGTCTGCGAGTAGTTGGCGTTTTCGAACGGCGCGTTGATGATCAGGACGCGCGGCAGGGCGTTCGGGAACAGCGGGTCGGCGACGTCGACCACGTTGCACGAGTAGCCAGGACCGACGGCCGCCACCAGAGCGCAGCCTTCGGCTTGGGTCGCGCCCTTGAAGTAGGCGCCCTTGGCGTCCGAAATCTTCGAGCCGCTGACGATCAGGTTGTTCTTGCGAACATTGTAATAGTCGACGGTCATCGACAGCCAACGGGTCGGCTGAACGATCGTGCCCAGCGTGAAGCTGCGCGAGGTTTCCGGCTTCAGGTTCGGATTACCCACCAGGCCCGAACCCAGCGAGAAGGACTGGGCGTAAGGGTTGGTGTTGCCGTCCTTGGTCAGGCCGCCGTGAGCCAATTGGAACGAGGCCGGCGGCGAGTAGGTGGCGAAGCCGGCGTACTGCGAGCGCGGGCCCGATTCCGCGAAGGTCGGGGCGCGGAAGCCTTCCGAGTACGTGCCGCGGAAAGCCAGTTGCTTCATCGGCGTGTACTTGACGCCAACCTTCGGCGAGAAGTGGCTGAAGCCTTCCGAATAGTCGTCGTAACGACCCGACAGGTTCAGTTCCACCTTCTCGATGACCGGCGCCTGCACTTCGAAGAACGCGGCCTTGACCGTGTGCTTGCCGAAGGCCGACGAGGTGGTCAGGCCGTAGGTGTCCAGACGGGCGTTCTGGTTGTTGTTGACCAGGACTTCCTTCCGGATCTGACCGCCGACGGCCAGCATCATGTCACCGCCCGGCAGGGTCCACAGCTTGTGGGTGACCAGACCGTCCAGCGACATCATCGACGAGTGCGAGTTCGTCACGACGTTCGGCGCGACCGCCTGACGCACGGCGGCGGTGTTCTTCGACGGATCGACGAAGTTGTACGAGCCGGTGTTGATCGCGTTGATCAGGCCGTTGATGTTCAGGTAGCCGCGCTGAGAGATGCTCAGGTTGTCGCGGGCGCCCACGGCGTCGATCGACCAGTTCCAGCCGTCGCCGAACTCGCCCTTCAGGCCCGCGGTGCCGCGGATCACTTCGTTGACGCGGTTGCTGCCGGCCGGGATGTCGCCGAACAGGTAGGTGATACGCGCGGCGCCGTTGGCCGGATCGTTGGCGTAGGCGGCGGCGTAGGGGTTGTTCGGGTTCAGGCGACGGTCAGACGCGGTGGCGCAGTTCAAGCCCGACGAGCAGACCCAGACCGGCAGGGTCATGTTCAGGCCCGAGAGCGCCGGCGAAGCGCCGAAGGGCTGAGTGTTACGGATGCTGCGCGGCTGGTTCTTGATGTCGACTTCGTTGCTCGAGTAGCTGCCGGTTAGATAAGCCTCGACCTTCTCGCTGAGACGCATGCTCAGGCGGCCGTTGAAGGCGTAGCGCTTTTGCAGCGGCTGCAGCTGGTTGTAGGTGTCGACCAGGTTCCACTTACAGCCCGTGCCGTTCACATTGGTGCTGGTTTGGGTGTAGGTGCCGTTGGCGCAGTTCAGGTTCAGCGAGGTATAGACCTTCGCCGGATCCAGAACGGTGCCCGTGCCCGTGCGCGGATCGTTCAGGTCGCGGACGCTGGTCCGGAATACCACCGCGTTCGGCGTGGCGGTCGCCAGGTTGCTGGCGGCGGTGTTGTTGGGCAGACCGCCGATCGAGGTCAGGTCCTGGTTGTTCAGCGGGAAGCCGCGGTCATGCGTCGCGACGCGGCCGTCCTTCTGGTACTCGGCGTTGATGTAGAAGTTCCAGCCCTTCTCCTGGTAGTCGCCGTAGCCCAGGGTGATGTCGGCGCGCTTGTGGTCGGCGTCGCCGCGGTCGCTTTGGCCAGCTTCCATGCTGCCGGCCACGCCGGTGAAGGTCTTCTTGAGCTTCAGGTTCACCACGCCGCCGATGGCGTCGGCGCCGTAGGACGACGAGGCGCCGTCCTTCAGGACTTCGATCCGGTCGATCAGGCTGAACGGGATGGTGTTCAGGTCGACATAGGCGTTGTGGCCGTCGTCATTGATCGGGAAATTGGTCGAGCGCAGGCCGTCGACCAGCACGAGGGTTGAGGACACGCCCAGGCCGCGCAGCGACACGGCCGAGCCGCCAGCCGAGAAGCCGCTCTGGAAGCCGGTGCCGATCGAGCCGGCGCCGTCCGACGAGATCGAGCGGATGGCGTCCGAGGCGGTGCTGATGCCGGCGCGAGCCAGGTTTTCCGAGGTCAGCACGGTGACCGGCGACGGGGTTTCGGTGTCCGTGCGGCGGAACAGCGAACCGGTGACGACAATTTCCTCGACTTGCGTCTGGTCGCTGCCCTTGGCGGCGGGAGCGGCGGTCTGCGCGGCGGCTTGGCTGGCGCCCAGCACGGCCACCGCGGCGCCGCAAATCATGGTGGAAGCGAGCAGTCGCTCCCGGACGGTCTTCTTAATCAAGGTAAACTCCCCAGCGTCTCTGCGTCGCGCATGTCCACATGCGCGGTCTCGGATTCTCGCATCGAGAACCCAACTGGCCGGGAGCTACGAACTTAAATCCAATTCGGGTCAACGCGCATCAGGGGCGCCGGATTTCAACGCGCCCGAGCTGTCACTTTAAGGTCACATATTTGCACCGCTGCAATGGAACGCCCCGAGCCGCGCGAAATGGGACAATATAAAGTCCACACGGCAACCGGGAGCGCCTTAGGCGCCGATGGCTTCGCCGTCGCGCGGAAAGGGAGAGATTTGCCTATATTATTACCGATATGCCCATAGTCTTCAGAATACGCCCCGCGACGTTATTTTTATAACTTTTCCATCACGACTGAAACAACTCTTCAATATTACAGACATGTAAGGAAAGAATCGTCTTTTCTCGCCGCATTTTCTCGGCAAGTTAAATCCCCTGCGGCTTATGGACGCGGATAACCCTCCCGCGGTCGCCAGCGCTCCTCCGAACGCCCTTGCGCGGTCCTCGGGCGCCGGGCGCCCTCTCCGTGCTCAGGAGCCGCGCGAGCGCTTTCGGTCGAAGGCGGGTTTGCAATCGCCTCGGCAAGGTCTATATGTGACGAGACGGTTATGCTCACTTTCAGCATAACCCAGGCGCCGGATCGTCGGACGCGCGGGAACGCGAACCTCGGCTCTGGCGTTTTTTGAGACCCTGGAAATGCTCACTTTGAGCATAACGGAGACATCGGATGGCCGACGGTTTTGTCGCTCCGCTTGAGTTCACCGCCGAGATCGAGGCCGAGACCGCCTCGATCTGGGACAAGGTCAAGCACCACGTCACCCCGCTGGAGTGGCGCACGCAGGCCCCGCTGATCGTCGAGATCAACCGCCTCAAGCGCGAGAAGAACGCCGCGATCCTGGCCCACAACTACATGACGCCGGACATCTTCCACGGCGTGGGCGACTTCGTCGGCGACAGCCTGGCCCTGGCCAAGGAAGCCGCCAAGAGCGACGCGACGATCATCGTCCAGGCCGGCGTCCACTTCATGGCTGAGACCAGCAAGGTGCTGAGCCCTGAAAAGAAGATCCTGATCCCGGACCTCAAGGCCGGCTGCTCGCTGGCCAGCTCGATCACCGGCGCCGACGTGCGGCTGATCAAGCAGCGCTATCCGGGCGTGCCGGTCGTCACCTATGTCAACACCACGGCCGACGTGAAGGCCGAGACCGACATCTGCTGCACCAGCGCCAACGCCGTGCAGGTGGTCGAGTGGGCCGCCCAGCAATGGGGGACCGACAAGGTCATCCTGATCCCCGATGAGTTCCTGGCCCGCAACGTCGCGCGCCAGACGGACGTCGAGATCATCGCCTGGGCCGGCCATTGCGAAGTCCATAAGCGCTTCACTGCCCAGGACATCGCCGACATGCGCGCGGCCTGGCCGGGCGCGGAAGTCCTGGCCCACCCCGAGTGCCCGGCCGAGATCCTGGAAGCCGCCGACTTCGCCGGCTCGACCGCCGCGATGAACGACTACGTCGCCGCGCGCAAACCGGCCCAGGTGGTGCTGATCACCGAGTGCTCGATGGCCAGCAACGTCCAGGCCGAAAGCCCGGCGACCCAGTTCATCGGCCCCTGCAACATGTGTCCGCACATGAAGCGGATCACGCTGAAGAACATCCACGACGCCCTGGTCCACGAGCGGTTCGAGGTGACGGTCGACGCCGACGTCCTCGACCGCGCGCGCCTGGCCGTGCAGCGGATGATCGACCTGCCGCCGCCGGTGGTTCCGGCGCGCTACGACCTGGTGAAGGCCCGGCATCACGTGGACGTGGAGCTGATTTAAAGGACGAGCTTCCTTCCCCCCATCCTTCTTGAAAAGGGGCGGGGAAGGTGGCCGCGAAGCGGTCGGATGGGGGTGTCGGCTCCGAGTCTGAGCTGACACCCCCACCCAACCCTCCCCGCAAGGGGGAGGGCGTGGAGAGTGAAATGATCGAACGCATCACCTTCGACGGCCCCGTCATACTCGGCGCGGGCCTGGCCGGGCTCTCCGCCGCCCTCGCGGCGAAGACGGCGCTGGTCCTCTCGCCGACCCCGCTGGCGACCGGCTGCTCCAGCGCCTGGGCGCAAGGCGGCATGGCGGCGGCGCTGTCAGGCGAGGACAGCCCGGCCCTTCACGCCGCCGACACGATCGCCGCCGGCGCGGGACTGTGCGATCCCGAGGCTGTCGCGCTGCTGACCACCGAAGGCCCGGGGGCCGTCCGCGATCTGGCCGCCCTCGGCGCGCCGTTCGACCGTAAGCCCGACAACGGCTTCGTCCTGAGCCTCGAGGCGGCCCATTCCAAGGCCCGGGTCGCCCGGGTCGGCGGCGACGGGGCCGGGGCGGCGATCATGGCCGCCGTGATCGCCGCGGTCCGCGCCGCGCCGACGATCGAGATCCGCGAGAACGCCCGCGCCCGCCGGCTTCTGCAAGACGCGACAGGTCGGGTCGTCGGCGTGCTGGCGGAGATCGACGGCACCCTGGTCGAGATCCGCTCGACCGCCGTGATCCTGGCGACCGGCGGCGTCGGCGGCCTCTACGCCGTCACCACCACGCCCGCCGAGGTGCGCGGCGAGGGCCTGGGCCTGGCGGCGCTCGCTGGCGCGACGATCGCCGATCCGGAGTTCGTGCAGTTCCATCCCACCGCGATCGACATCGGCCGCGACCCCGCGCCCCTGGCCACCGAAGCCCTGCGCGGCGAGGGGGCGATCCTGCGGAACACCGATGGCCGCGCCTTCATGGCCGACTACCACCCCGCCAAGGAGCTGGCCCCCCGCGACGTCGTCGCCCGCGCCCTGCACGCCGAGCGCGCCGCCGGTCGGGGCGCGTTCCTCGATGCGACCCAGGCGGTGGGCGACCACTTTCCACAGGAGTTTCCGGCGGTGTTCCAGGCCTGCCAGAGCGCCGGGATCGACCCGCGCCGCGCGATGATCCCCGTGGTCCCGGCCGTGCACTACCACATGGGCGGCGTGGCCACGGACCTGGAAGGCCGGACCAGCCTGCCGGGCCTCTACGCCGCCGGCGAGTGCGCCTCGACCGGCGTGCAGGGCGCCAACCGCCTGGCCTCCAACAGCCTCCTGGAAGCGGCCGTGTTCGGCGCCCGCGCCGGACGAGCGGCGGCTGCGGAAGCCGCGCGCGGCGGCGAGCCCGTCAGCCTGGCGCCGCTCCCCGACCTGCCCGACGCGGCTCTGCGGACGCTACGCAGGGCCATGAGCCGCGACGCCGGGGTGATCCGCGACGCCGCCGGCCTGACCCGGCTGCTGGAGCAGATCGAGGCCCTGGAGCCGGCCTATGGCCCCTGCCCCACAGTCGTCGCCGCTCGCCTGATCGTCGAGGCGGCCCTGGCCCGCCAGGAAAGCCGAGGCGGCCATTTCCGTTCGGACTTCCCGGCGACCGCCGAGCCCGTCCGCACCTTCGTCACCCTCACGAGCGCGGACGCCGCCGTCCGCTACGCCGCCGAATGATGATCCACCCCCTCGACGACATCCTCGTCCGCCCGATCGTCGGCCACGCCCTGGCCGAGGATCTGGGCCGCGCCGGCGACATCACCGGTCAGGCCTGCATCGACCCGGACGCCCGCCTGTCGGTCGTCTGGGCCAGCCGACAGGACGGCCGCGTCTCGGGCCTGTCCTGTGCTCGCCTGTCCCTCGCCGCCCTCGATCCGACCGCGACGTTCGAGGTGGTCACGCCCGATGGCGCCGACGCCGCGCCGGGCGCGATCCTGGCCCGCGCGGAAGGGAACGCCCGCGCCGTGCTGGCCGCCGAGCGCACGGGCCTGAACCTCCTGGGCCGCCTCTCGGGCATCGCCACCCTGACCCGCGCCTACGTCCGCCTGGTCGAGGGGACCGGCGCGACCATCGTCGACACCCGCAAGACCACGCCGGGCCTGCGCGCGCTCGAGAAATACGCCATCCGCTGCGGCGGCGGGGTCAACCACCGCTTCGGCCTGGATGACGCCATCCTGATCAAGGACAACCACGTCGCCGCGTGCGGCGGGGTCGGCGAGGCCGTGCGGCGCGCCCGCGCCCACGCCGGCCACCTCGTCAAGGTCGAGGTCGAGGTCGACGGCCTCGATCAGCTGGACGAGGCGCTGAAGCACGGGCCGGACGTCGTGATGCTGGACAATTTCAGCCTCGACGACCTGAAGACCGCCGTGCGCCTGGCCAAGGGCCGCGCGGTGCTGGAGGCCTCTGGCGGGGTCAACCTGACCACCGTGCGCGCGATCGCCGAGACTGGCGTCGACGTGATCAGCGTCGGGGCCCTGACGCACTCGGCGCCGGTGTTGGATATCGGGCTGGACGCGGTCTAGAACACCCGCATCAGCTCCCGAACCACCATCGCCGCCAGCACGCCGGTCGAGGCCACGAACAGCAGGAACCGAACGGGCACCAGGTTGAGGCTGACCTGCAGCAGGCTGTGCAGCACCCGGACGCCGACATAGACCCAGGCCAGATGCGCGGCCATGCCGTCGGCGTGGCCCGCCGCCTGGATGGCCAGCGCCGCCGCGTAGAAGATCGTCGGCTGCTCCATCAGGTGATTGTAGTTATCGGCCGCCTGCCGCGCGGCGTCGGGCAGCACGTCCAGCGAACCGGGAAACCGCGCGTCCTGCGGCTTGATCCCCGCCTTCTGCATGGCCGGGATGCGCTGGACGTACATCCAGACCCACATCACCAGCGACCAGGCCACCAGCGCCATCACCGGCGCGATCATCGAAGCTTGCATGTGAGCCTCCCCGCTCTTTTGCGAGGAGGGTAATCGCGGACCGCCGGTAGGGGAAAGGGTGACGTTGGGGAGGGTCGGCGCTGGCCCCCTCCACCAGCTTCGCTGGTCCCCCTCCCCCAAAAGGGGGAGGATAGAGAGGAGCGACGCCGGCTATTCTCCTCCCCCTTTTGGGGGAGGGGGACCGCCGAAGGCGGTGGAGGGGGCTGGCGCCTACGCCCCCCGATCCCGGAACGGATCGGCCGGGTAGACCCCCAGGATCTCGAACCGCTCGGAGAAGAACTTCAGCTCGTCCAGGGCTAGGGCCAGGTTGCGATCCTCGGGCCGGCCGTCGACCTCGGCGTAGAAGAAGGTCGCCGTGAAATTGCCGCCCTCCATGTAGCTTTCCAGCTTGGTCATGTTGACGCCGTTGGTCGCGAAGCCGCCCAGGGCCTTATAGAGCGCGGCCGGCAGGTTGCGGACGCGGAACACGAAGCTGGTCACGCAGCGGTGGGTGAACGGCGGCGGCTCGGGAGCCTTGTCGGCCGTCATCACCAGGAAGCGGGTGGTGTTGTGGCGCTCGTCCTCGATGTCGCGGGCCAGGATGTCGAGACCATAGATCTCCGCCGCCAGGGCCGGGGCGACGGCGGCGCGGGTCGGGTCGGGGTTCAGCGCCAGGGCCTTGGCCGCGCCCGCCGTGTCGCCGGCGGCCTCGGTCTCGACGCCCAGCTTCTTGAGGCTGTTGCGACACTGGCTGAGCGCGATCGGCATCGAGCTGACCACCTTCACCGCGTCCAGCTTGACGCCCTTGTTGGCCATCAGCTGAAAGCGGATCGGCTTGAAGCGCTCGCCGATGATCCTCAGGCCCGAGGCGGGCAGCAGGTGGTGCACGTCGGCCACCCGGCCGGCGATCGAGTTCTCGATCGGAATCATGCCCAGCGCCGCGGCGCCGGTCTTGATCGCCTCGAAGGCCTCCTCGAACGTCTTGCAGGGATAGGCTTCGTAGTCGGGAAAGTAGGTCCGGCAAGCCTCGTGGCTGTTGGCGCCGGGTTCGCCCTGGAAGGCGATCTTCTTGAGGATGCTCATGCTCTTACTTTCCCACGGCCGCGCGCGCGGCCTCGAGGTCGGACGGATTGTCGACGGAGATCGGGGCCTGGGCGGCCACGGCGGCGCGGATGGTCATGCCCAGCTCCATGGCGCGCAGCTGCTCCAGCTTCTCGCGCCGCTCCAGCGGTGACGGCGCGGCGGCGTTGAAGGCCTCCAGCGCCTCGCGCCGATAGCCGTAGAGGCCGATATGGCGCCACACCGGCCCGTCGCCATAGAGGGTCGAGCGGGTGAAATAGAGCGCGCGGCCGCTGGCGCCGTCGTCCTCCATGGCCAGCACGGCCTTGACGACGTCGGGATTCGACCGGTCGGCGGGCGAGGCTTCGGGGGCCACGACGGTGGCGATATCGGCGTCTCCGAATTCCTTAAGTATCCGCGCGCAGTCGCTCAGCACGGCCGGGTCGACGAACGGCATGTCGCCCTGAAGATTGATCACCACGTCGTGCTCGAACCCCGGATCGAGTTCGGCCAGAGCGGCCAGAATCCGGTCGGAGCCGGACGGCAGATCGGGGTCGGTCAGCACCGCCGTTCCGCCAACCGCCCTTACGGCCTCGACGATTTCGGGATCGCCGGCCGCCACGGCCACCGGACCAATGTCGGCCGCCAGGGCCTGGTTCAGAACCCGGACGATCATCGGAACCCCGCCGATATCGGCCAGCGGCTTGCCCGGCAGGCGCGTGGCGGCCATCCGCGCGGGGATCAGGACGATGGGGTTCATGGGAGGTTCGAGGCCTCAAATCTTTGCGGACCGGTTGCGCGTGGGGCGGTAGCGTGTAAGAGACGCGAGCGCAACATGACGCGCGCCGGGAGACTCGCTAGGGGGGACGACCGCGCGTGGGGATCAGGCCCGGCCTGGCCGGGCGGACAAGAGGCTGACAAGGCTGAGATGAGCGACCTGACGTTCAACAAGATCGCTGGCGGCGTACTGCTGACCGGCCTCGTTATTTTCGGTCTGCGGGAAGCCTCGGACATCGTCTTCAAGAAGCACGAGGTCGAGAAGGCTGGCTACGAGATCGCCGTCCAGGCGGAAGGCCCCGGCGGCGCGGAAGCCGTCGACACCCCGCCCGACTGGAACGCCGTGCTGACCCCGGCCAACGTGGCCGCCGGCCAGGCCGTCTCGGCCAAGTGCGCGGCCTGCCACAAGCTGGACGCCTCGAACGCCAACGCCACCGGCCCCGGCCTGTGGGACGTCGTCGGCCGCAAGCCGGGCACGCACCCGGGCTTCAACTACTCGTCGGCGATGAAGGACTTCGGCGGCAAGACCCCGATGTGGGACTACGACCACCTGTATGAATTCCTGAAGGCGCCGGGCAAGTACGTCTCGGGCACCAACATGACCTTCGTGGGTCTGAAGAAGCCGGAAGACCGGATCGCCGTCATCGCCTATCTGCACAGCCTGGGCAGCAAGCTGCCGGTGCCGCCGCCGCGTCCGGCCGCCGCCGCCGCTCCGGCCGCCGGCGCCGCGGCGGCACCGGC
>NZ_APMP01000043.1 GCF_000372645.1 Caulobacter vibrioides OR37
ACGAGTAGACTGACCTCGCCGACCGCAGCAGCGGCCCCGCCGTCCGGGGCGGCCGCCAAGCCCGCCGCCGCCAAGCCCGCGACGACCGCCGCGACCAAGCCGGCCTCCAAGTCCGCGACCACCGCGCCTCCGCCGCCGGGAGCGCCGCGATGAGCCTCGGCGGCGCGCGGCCTCTCAACCCCGCCCGCTGGTTGGGCGTGCCGATGCTGCTGTGCATGGCAGCGACGATCATCTTCGCCGCGCCGATCCGCATCTGGGGCTTGCAGCTGCCCGAGCCGGTCTTCGCCATCGTCCCGGCCTTCGCCTGGGCGATAATCCGGCCCTCGATCCTGGCGCCGTTCGCGCTGCTGGCGCTGGGCCTGTTCCTGGACATCTTCTGGGGCGGACCCACCGGCCTATGGGGCCTGTCGCTGCTGGTCGCCTACGCGACCGTGCTGATCCTCCGCAACGCCATGACCGGTCAGAGCCGTCCGATGATGTGGGCCTGGTTCGCCGGCGTCACCGCGGTGGCCATGGTGGCGGCCTTCCTGTTCACGATGCTGGACAGCCTGGCCATGCCCAGCCTCTTGGCGGTGTTCTGGCAGTTCCTGGTCACCGCGCTGCTGTTCCCGTTCGCCCACCGCCTGGTCGATCGCTTCGAGGACGCCGACGTGCGGTTCCGGTGAGGCCATGAGCGAACCCTCAATCTTCTTTTTCGAGGTCAACGAGCGTCAGGGCGTCTTCCACCGTCGCGCGTTCCTGCTGGGCGGCTTCACGGGCCTGGGACTCTTGGCCCTGGGCGGGCGCCTGGCCCAGCTGCAACTGGTCGAGGCCCAGCGCTACCAGAAGCTCTCGGCCGGCAACCAGTTCAACTACCGCCTGGTGCCGCCGCCGCGCGGCCTGATCCTCGACCGCAACGGCGTGTCGCTGGCGTCGAACCGCCCCAACTTCCGGCTGATCATCAACAAGGACAAGGACCTGGACGCCGAGGCCGTCATGGACGACCTGGCCAAGCTGGTCCCGATCGACGGAACGCGCCGCGCTCGCGTGCTGAAGGAACTGGACCGCGCGCCCAAGAAGGCGCCGGTGGTGGTGATGGAGGACCTCTCCTGGGAGGAGTTCTCGCGCATCAATATCCGCGCGCCGGAGCTGCCGAATGTCACCGCCGACATGGGCGAGGTGCGGGTCTATCCGTTCGGCGGGGCTTTCGCCCACGTGATCGGCTATGTGGCCAAGGTGTCCGACAAGGACCTGGAGGCGGCCGAGAGCGACAGCACCCAGGACCAGGAACTGCTGCACCATCCGGGCTTCCGGATCGGCAAGCAGGGCGTCGAGAAGGCCTTCGACCGGCAGCTGCGCGGCAAGGCCGGCGCCACCAAGACCGAGGTCGACGCCCAGGGGCGCGTGGTGCGGCTGGATCCCGCCGGCGACATCCCGCCGACCCCGGGCAAGGAAATCCACCTCACCCTGGACGCCGACATCCAGAACCGCGCCCTCGAGGTGATGGACGAGGAGAGCGGCGCGATCGTGATGATCGATTGCCGCACGGGCGACGTGCTGTGCATGGCCTCGGCGCCGAGCTTCGACGCCAACCGCCTGGTCAAGGGGCTGTCGGGCGCCGAATACAAGGCCCTGGCCGAGTACGAGCGCAAGCCGCTGCTGGACAAGACCATGACCGGCGTCTATCCGCCGGGCTCGACCTTCAAGCCCACGGTGGCGCTGGCGGCGCTGAGCGCCGGGGTCAATCCGGCGGAGCACGTGGTTTGCACCGGCGGTTGGAGCTTCGGCGGGCGGGTCTGGCACTGCCACAAGAAGGGCGGCCACGGCGTGCAGAACATGCACGACGCCATCAAGAACTCCTGCGACGTCTATTTCTACCAGATGGCGCTGCGGATCGGGCCCGACCCGATCCACACGACAGCCACCGCCCTGGGCTTCGGCCAGACCTTCGACATCGGCATTCCGGGGCAGCGCAAGGGGCTGGTCGGCTCGCGCGAGTGGAAGAAGCAGACCTTCAAGCGCGATCCGGTCTGGCATCCGGGGGACTCGGTGCCCTACGGGATCGGCCAGGGCTATATCAACGTCAACGCGTTGCAGCTGGCGGTGATGTGCGCGCGGTTAGCGAATGGCAAGCGGGCGCTGAACCCGCGTCTGATCAAGTCGATCGGCGGCGTGGACCAGCCGCACGGCGACGCGGTCGGCGACCTGCCGTTCCCGTCGGAACATCTCGAGATCGTGCGGGCCGGCATGGCGGCCGTGGCCAACGACCCCACCGGCGGCGCCTACAAGCAGAGCCAGCTGGGGTTGGGCGACGTGCTGATGGCCGGCAAGACCGGCACGGCGCAGGTCCGGCAGTATTCCCAGACCGGCTCGCGCAGCAACCAGGGCGTGCCCTGGCGGCTGAAGGACCACAACCTGTTCATCGCCTTCGCGCCCTATGACAATCCGCGCTACGCCATGTCGGTGCTGGTCGAGCACGGCGGCCTGTTCGGCTCCAGCGCCGCCGCGCCGCGCGCGCGGGAGGTCATGCGGGTGGCCCTGCTGAAGGATCCCGAGATCCGCGCTCGCATCGAAAAGCCGATGCCGATGCCGACGATGAACGAGAGCGACCTGTCCACCGACGGCGCGGCGCCGGACGCCCCGACGGACGGTCCGGACCTTCCCCCGCCGCCTCCTGGAGTCCCGCAATGACCTTGAGCGGCGGCCTGACCCGGCCCGGCGAACGCGACCGGCCGATCATCAAGTTCATGGAGGTCGACTGGACCTTCTGCCTGGTGCTGGCGATGATCGCCGGCGTCGGCGGTTTGATGCTGTTCTCGATCGCCGGGGCGTCGTGGGAACCCTGGGCCGACAAGCACCTGCTGCGCTTCGGGCTCTATTTCATCATCATGATCGCCCTGGCCATGTGCGACCTGCGCTGGTGGTTCTGGTCGGCCTATCCCGTCTATGTCGTCGGGGTGATCCTGCTCGTCGCCGTGGATGTCTTCGGCCATACCGCCTTGGGCGCGCAGCGCTGGCTGCAACTGGGGCCCATTCGCTTCCAGCCGTCCGAGGTGATGAAGATCGGTCTCGTCCTGGCCCTGGCGCGCTTCTATCACGGGCTCAGCGCCGATCGCGCGCGCCTGTCCTGGATGCTGCTGATCCCCGCGGCGATGATCGGCGTTCCCTTCCTGCTCGTCGCCAAGCAACCGGATCTGGGCACCGCGATTTTGCTGGGCGCGACCGGGTTCGCAATCATGATGCTGGCCGGCCTGGACTGGCGGCTGATCGCCGCCGGCGTGGTCGGCGCCGCGGTCGCGATCCCGCCGTTCGTGATGTTCGTGCTGCACGACTATCAGCGAAACCGGATCCTGACCTTCCTGCATCCAGAGCAGGACCCCTCGGGCGACGGCTATCACATCCTGCAGTCCAAGATCGCCCTGGGCTCGGGCGGTCTTCTGGGCAAGGGCTTTGGCCTGGGGTCGCAGAGCCAGCTAAACTTCCTGCCCGAAAAGCAGACCGACTTCATCTTCGCCACCCTGGCCGAGGAGTTCGGTTTCGTGGGCTGCTTTGGCGTGCTGTTCCTGTACGGGGCCATCATCTTCATGGCCCTGCGCATCGCCTCGATCAGCCACAGCCACTTTGGACGCCTCTCGGCGGCCGGCGTGACCGCGACCTTCGCCCTCTATGTGCTGATCAACGGCGCCATGGTGATGGGCCTGGCCCCGGTGGTGGGCGTGCCGATGCCGATGCTGTCCTACGGCGGCACGGTCATGTTGACGGTCATGGTGGGCTTTGGCCTGGTCCAGGCCGTCCGCGTGCATCGCTACACCGAAGTGACCAGCGGCACGGGGTCGCTGGTCTGATGGACGAGGACGGGGCGGAGCTGCTGCCCGTCCTCGTGACGTCCCGCCTGCGGCTCCGCTGTTGGCGATCGCAAGACGCCTTGGCTTTATCGACGAACCTGACCTCGGCGGTCACCCGCTGGCTGAGCTCCTGGCCTGATCCGACGTCCATCGATCTTGCCGCCAAACGCATTGCCGAGGCGCGCGCGGGCGTGCGTCAGGGTTGGCACGTCAGCTACGCGATCGAGCGTCTAGCGGACGGTGTCGTCATCGGAGGCTTTGGCGGCGGCGCCCAGGAACAGCGCGAGCGTGTCGAGATCGGCTACCACCTCGCCGAGGCCGCTCAAAGACGGGGCTACATGACCGAGGCCGCGATCGCTGGTCTCGCGGCGATGTGGTCGCTGCTGCCGGCCCAGGTAATCGAGGCGCAGGTCCATCCCGACAACACCGCGTCGCGAACCATTCTGACCCGACTGGGCATGAGGTTCGTCGAGGAGCGTCCGGTTTACTCCACAGCGCGCGAAGCTTGGGAGCCCGGCTGTTGGTACGAGATCGAGCGCCCGACCTAGCTGACTAGCGCCGCCTCGGTCGCCCGCACCAGGCCGTCGATGACGCCGGGCTCGGTCGAGGCGTGGCCGGCGTCCCAGACGATGTCGAAGCGCGCTTCGGGCCAGGCCCTGTGCAGCCTCCAGGCGCTGTCCAGCGGCGTCACGACGTCGAAGCGGCCCTGAACGATCCAGCCGGGGATGTGCCGGATGCGGTCGATGTTCTTCAGGATCCAGCCGTCCTCGTCGAAGAAGCCCCTGTTCGTGAAGAAGTGACACTCGATCCGCGCGAAGGCGATGGCGAAGTCCTCTTCGTTGAACTTCGGCGGGCGCGCTTCTGGACCGCGCAGCGAGATGGTGTCGCCCTCCCACTGGCTCCAGGCGGCGGCGGCTTCAAGCTGGACGCGGCGGTCGGGGGCCACCAGGCGGCGGTGATAGGCCGCCATCAGGTCGCCGCGCTCGTCCTCCGGGATCGGGGCCAGGAACCGCTCCCAGGCGTCGGGAAACAGCATCGAGGCGCCGTCCTGGTAGAACCAGCGCAGCTCGCGCTCGGTCAGCAGGAAGACGCCGCGCAGGATCAGGCCGTCGACGCGGTCGGGATGGGTGATGGCGTAGGCCAGGGCCAGGGTCGAGCCCCACGATCCGCCGAACACCGTCCATTTCTCGACGCCCAGATGAACGCGCAGGCGCTCGATGTCCTCGATCAGGCTCCAGGTGGTGTTGTCGTCCAGGCTGGCGTTCGGGCGCGAGCGGCCGCAGCCGCGCTGGTCGAACAGGGCCATGCGCCACTTGGCCGGGTCGAAGAACCGCCTCATGGTCGGGTTGACCGCGCCGCCCGGGCCGCCGTGCAGGATCACACAGGGTTTGCCGCGCGGGTTGCCGCATTCCTCGTAATAGATCTCGTGCGGGCCGCCGGTGGCCATCCAGCCGAACGAGAAGGGCTCGACCTCGCGGAACAGTCCACGACGGCCGAGGGACGACATGACGGCGGCGGAAGCGTTGCGATCCATGTCTTAATCTAGCGCGTTTCGGACGTTGCTGTGAACGGATCATCCAGCGGCTTCGCGCCTTTCCTCGGCGTCTGTATGATGCATCCATGAGTCAGCCCGCGCCCGAAGACTATTCCGACGAAGAACTGCTCGCGATGCTGAAGCCCGCGCAGCTGGCCGAGCTGGACCGCCAGATCGGCGACATGTTCGGCGCCGAGGGCGTCGACAAGGCCGAGGCGCTCCTGGCCATGGCCAATGTCTACGGTATGCGCGCCGCCGAGCGCGACGAAACCTCGGCCCTGGCCATGCTGCAACTGGCGGCCGCCATGCGCCGGCGGGCCGAGCTGATGCTAGCCGCGCGGAACTAGCCATGAAGACGCCCTCCGAGCTCTACGAGCGGAATGCGGCGGCGTGGGACCAAGATCGCAGACACGCTCGCCCCAAGGGCGAACGGCGGTGGATTCAGCGCTTTGTCAACGCGACCGCTCCCAACGCCGACGTTCTGGATCTGGGCTGCGGTTCGGGCGAGCCGATCGCGGCCGACCTGATCGCCGCCGGCCGCGCCGTCACCGGCGTGGACGCTTCACCCGCCTTGATCGCCTTGTGCCGCGAGCGCTTTCCCGATCAGACGTGGATCGTCGCTGACATGCGCGAACTGGAGCTCGGGCGGCGTTTTGGCGCGGCGGTGGCTTGGCACAGCCTTTTCCACCTACCGCCCGACGATCAGATCGCGCTGATCCCGGTTCTGGCCCGACATCTGGCGGCTGGGGCGCCTCTGATGTTCACCAGCGGGACGACGCATGGCGTGACGATCGGCCAGTGGCGCGGCGAGGCGCTCTATCACGCCAGCCTGGACACCGGGGCCTATGCGGCCTTGCTCGCCGAACATGGCTTCGTGGTGCTCGATCATGTCGTCGGCGATCCGACTTGCGGCGGCGCCAATATCTGGTTGGCGCGACGCGAGGACCGCTAAAGCGGAAACCGCCGGTTCAGCCACGACAGGAGCGCCGCGTTGACCTCGTCGGGCTTTTCCTGCTGGGTCCAGTGGCCGCTGCCCTCGATCAGCACCTTTTCCAGGTCGTCGATCTGGTCGCCCATGCGGTCGGCCATCGACGGCGGCAGCACCACGTCGTGCTCGGCCATGATCATGAGGCAAGGGATGCCGTCGATGCGTCGCGGCAGGGCCTCGGCCTTTTCCCAGTTGCGGGTGAAGTTGCGGTACCAGTTGATCCCGCCGGTGAAGCCGGTGCGTTCGAAGGCGTCGACGAAGACCTTCAGCTCCTCGGGCGTCAGCAGCTGGTGCGTGTCGCCGGTCGCGTCGTAGCGCGCCAGACCCTCCTGCAGGGCCAGGCTGCGAAACTCTGGCGGTCGCGCCTCGAAGTCGGCCACCGTGGCGATCGGCAAGCGCATGAAGAAGCGGATGGTCTTCTCAACGTCCGCGCTCAACTGGGCGTCGGCCACGCCGGGCTTCTGGAAGTGGACAATGTACATGTCCTCGCCATAGGCGTTGCGGAACATCTCGATCGGATCCAGCGGCAGGCGCGGCGTGAAGGGGGTGTTGAGGCCGATGACGCCGGCCACGCGGTCGGGGTGCAGCAGCGGCATCTGCCAGACGACGATGCCGCCCCAGTCGTGGCCGACGAAGATCGCCTTGTCGACGTCCAGGTGGTCCAGCAGGCCGACGAGGTCGCCGGTCAGATGCTCCATGTCATAGGCCTCGACGGCCTCGGGACCCGGGGTCAGGCCATAGCCGCGTTGGTCGGGCGCGATCACCCAGCGGCCGGCGTCGGCGAGGGCGGCGATCTGGTAGCGCCATGAGAACGCCAGTTCGGGAAAGCCGTGGCAGAAGACGATCGGGACGCCCCGCCGCGGACCGGCCTCGTAATAGCCCAGGCGAACGCCGTTGACGTCCGCGAACTTCGGCGCCGGCAGGGGCGGAGCCTGCGGATGCGTGACGGTCATGGGCGTTGCCCTCCCTGGCGGCTATGTGATTGGCGATCACCGTGGATCGCGGCAAACCGTCCGGCAAGCGGCATTTGATCTTTCCGCTGGGGCAAACGGGCGTAAAAGCACGGTCATGACCGACAGCCGCCCGCCCGCCGCCGCGATCCCGTGGCGACTCGTTCTGCTTCTGGGCGCGCTGACGGCCTTCGCGCCGATGTCGATCGACATGTACCTGTCCAGCCTGCCGGCCATCGGCCGCTCGCTCGCCGCGCGGCCCGACCAGACCCAGGCGACCCTGGCGGCGTTCTTCGCCGGCATGGCCATCGGCCAGTTCGTCTATGGCCCGGCGTCGGACCGTCTGGGGCGTCGGCCGCCGCTGTTGGCCGGGATCGCCATCTATCTGGCCGCCTCGCTGGTCTGCGCTCTGGCCACGAATATCCACATGCTGATCGCCGCGCGGTTCGTGCAGGCCCTGGGCGGATGCGCCGGGGCCGTGGTGGCGCGGGCGGTGGTCCGCGACCGCTTCGGCCATGCCGACACCGCCCGGGTGCTGTCGCTGATGACCTTGATCATGGGTCTGGCCCCGGTGCTGGCGCCGCAGTTCGGCGGACTGGTCCAATTGGCGGCCGGCTGGCGCGCGGTGTTCGGCGTTCAGGCCGCCTTCGGTGTCGTCATCGGCGTCTGGGTGCTGATCGCGCTGGGCGAGTCGCGCTCGGCCGAGACCCTGTCCCTGGCGCGGTCGGAGAATCCGCTGAGGGCCTTTGGCGCGCTGCTGCGGATGCGCCGGCTGGTCGGCTACGCCCTGGCCGGGGCGCTGAACGGCGCGACCCTGTTCACCTACATCTCTGGCGCGCCGGACCTGATCATGGGGACCTACGGCCATTCCGCGCTGGTCTTCAACCTGCTGTTCGCCTTCAACGCCGTGGGCATCATCGGCGCCAGCCAGGTCAACCGCCTGCTGCTGCGCCGGGCCACGCCCGACCAGGTACTGGCGCGGGCCAGCGTCGGCTCGATCGTCGCGGCCTTCCTGCTCAGCCTGGCCGCCTGGACCGGCTGGGGCGGACAGTGGACCGTGCTTCCGCTGCTGTTCGCGGCGCTGTCGATCTACGGTCTGATGGGCGGCAACACCATGGCGGGGGCGTTGAGCGTCGATCCCCAGCGCGCCGGCTCGACCTCGGCCCTGATGGGCTCGGCCTCGTTCGGCGCGGGGGCGATCGCCTCGTGGGCCGGAGGGCTGCTGCATGACGGCACGCCGCGCCCGACGGCGGGCGTCATGTTCGCCTGCCTGGTCGGCTCGGCCCTGGCGATTTTCCTGCTGGCCCTGCCGGGCGCGCGCAAGCTTCAGGCCTGATCGGGCAGGCTAAAGCCGCGCGCGGCCATCAGCGCCCAGCCGACCAGGAACGACACGCCGCCGACCGGGGTGATCGCCCCCAGCGCGCGCGGCGCGCCCAGCGCCATGGCGTACAGCGAGCCACAGAACAGCAGCGTTCCGATCAGGAAGAAAGCGGCGACCTTGCCCATGTCCTTGGCGCCCGCCCGGTGCAGGCCGAAGGCGGCGAACACGGCCAGGGCGTGGGCCATCTGATACTGCGAACCGGTGTGCAGCCACTCGACCGGTTTGGGCGCGCTGATCCCGTGCGCGGCGAAGGCGCCGAAGCCGACGGCCAGCAGGCCGCTCACCGCCGCCAGGCCTGTCCAGGTCCTGGGAGTCCATACCGCCATCGGCTTTACGCCCCGTCACCATTGCAATCGTTCGGCGCGACCTTAACGTCGAACGTCTGGACGTAAAGCGACCCCGCTCCCGTAAGCATCAGAGGGTCCGCGCGAGCCAGGGGAGGACGGCATGGCGCTCACCAGGGGCGACGACTACCCGATCCATCAGACGCCCGAGCCCGTGGCCTACGCCGGGACGGATCGGAACTTCTACGACCGCTATTTCTTCAACGGTTACGCGCCGACCGGCGAGGGCGAGGACCTGTTCTTCGCGGCCGCCTTCGGGGTCTATCCGCATCTCAACATCGCCGACGCGGCCTTTTGCGTGATGAAGGGCGGACGGCAGGTCAACCTCCACGCCAGCCGCTGGCTGAACATGGAGCGGATGGACCTGAGCGTCGGGCCGATCCGCATCGAGGTGCTGGAGCCGCTTCACCGGCTGAAGCTGGTGGTCGCCGCGCCCGAGCAAGGGATCGCCGCCGAGATCGTCTTCGAGGGACGCTCGTTCCCGATCGAGGAGCCGCGCTTCGTGCGCCGCAACGGCCCGCGCACCTTCATGGACTATACCCGTCTGACCCAGAACGGCCGCTATGGCGGCTGGATCGAGATCGACGGCGCGCGGACCGTGGTCGACGGATTCGTCGGCACCCGCGACCGCTCGTGGGGCGTTCGGCCGGTCGGGATGCGCGATCCTCAGGACCTGGCCCCGCCCGCGGCGCCGCAGTTCTTCTGGCTGTGGGCGCCGTGCAATTTCGCGGACGGCAGCCTGTTCTTCCACACCAATGACGACGAGCTGGGACGCCCCTGGAACCGCCGTTCGCTGTGGCTGGCCGACGGCGCGCGCGAGGACGATTTCGGCGGCTTCGCCGAGGCCGCCTGCGCCATCCGCTGGAAGAGCGGCACGCGCCACGCCGCCAGCGCCACCCTCGATCTCGGCGCCGACGGGACGGTCACCATCGCGCCCGGGCCCGAGTTCTTCATGCTGGGTCTGGGCTATGGCCACCCGGTCTGGGGTCACGGCTGCAACCAGGGCGCGCTGAAGGTCGAGCGCGAGGATTTCGTCAACGCCGACCTGGATCGCGGGATGCCGCACCTATTGCACGTGCAGGCGATCAGCGACGTGACCTATATCGATAACGCCGGCCGCGAACGCAAGGGCAGGGGCGTTTTCGAACAGCTGGCCATTGGTCCGCACGCCCCGTCGGGCTTCGCCGCGATCCTGGACATGGCGCCATGAGCCTGGGCGAGCGCCTCGAGGCGTATCTCACCCGCGTCTGGGGTCAGCCGACCACGGTCGAGGACCTGTCGCGGATTCCGGGCGGGGCCAGCCGCGAGACCTACCGCTTCGTGGCGCGCATCGATGGCCAGACTCGGCCGTTGATCCTGCGCCGTGATCCGCCCGGCAGTCTGATCGAGACCGACAGAAACCTCGAATATCTGGCGCTGGAGAGCTTCCACGACAAGCTGCCCGCGCCGCGTCCGGTGGCGATGGACGTCGAGGGCGGCGAGCTGGAGCGGCCGTTCTTCATCATGGAGCGGGTCGAGGGCGGCGTGGCGGCTTCGCCGTTCACGGTGGGGCCGTATGGCGACCACGCGCGCGAGATCGGACAACGGTTCTTCGAGATCCTGGGAACCATCGCCGCGACCGACCCGACCGACCTGCCGCTGGCCAAGGTCGCGCCGGCGCCGGCGCCCGAGGACTGCTGGCGGGTGGCGCTGGACCATTGGTCCGGCATCATGGACGCGGACGAGCAGCATCCGCAGCCGATCGTCCGCGCCGCCATCCGGGCGCTGCGCCGCCGGCCGCCGCCGCCGGCTCAGGCGATCCGCGTCGTTCACGGGGACTATCGCACCGGCAACTTCCTGCACGACGGCGCGGGCAAGATCCTGGCCGTGCTCGATTGGGAGATGGTCCATCTGGGCGATCCCCTGGAAGATCTGGGCTGGGCCCTGGATCCGCTGTGGTCGCACTTCGAGGCCGACAAGGCCGGCGGCATGTTGCCCCGCGACGAGGCTCTGGCGATCTGGCGACGGACCAGCGGCCTCGAGATCGACGAGGCCGCGCTGGCCTGGTGGTCGCTGTTCAACGCCGTGAAGGGCCAGACCATCTGGACCTCGGCGGCCAAGGAATATCGCGACGGCGGGTTCAAGGACCCTGTTCTGGCGATTTCCGGCTGGTACACCGCCCGCCGCCACGACCAGATCCTGGCCGCCGCCCTGATGCGTCTGGAGGGCCTGTCATGACGCCCAGCCTGCCCGATATCCTGGTCGGCAACTTCCTGTGCATGATGGACCCGCCGCCGCCCGAGCAGCAGGGAGACTTCATGGCCGGCAAGGTGGCCGTGGTCGCGTTGCTGTCGCTGCTGGCGGCGCAGGAGGCCGAGCGCGGCGTCGCCGCCCGCCTGGCTGAGAACGCGGCCATCCGCGAGATCCTGGCCGAGGCGGCCGACGACCACGGGCTGGATCTGGCAAGTCTTCCGTCGACGGATGATTTCTCGATCTCGGCCCTGGACCGGGTCAACGCGGCGCTGCGCGCGGCGCTGATCGGTCTGCACGAGGCGGTGGAGACGCGGGGCGACACGGCGCGCCATCACGCGATCCTGCGCCTCTACGCGCGGATGGCCGAATGGCGTCGGCTGGACATGCCGCCCTTGCCGGGGCGCTGAGACGGGGCTCGGCGCTACCGGCGCTTCTGGTGCTGGGCGATCTCGTCGGGCTTGATGTCCAGCGGCGCCGGGGCGGCGGCGTTGTAGGCGGCGGTCTCGTGCAGGTCCATGACCACGCTGCGGTGGCCCTGCCAGATCATGTGCAGGGCGACATAGAGCACGATCGCCAGGCCGACGAAGCCGATCCAGCGGTGCTTGTGCAGTATCTTGGCGATGGCGTTGGCCGCCAGGCCCATCAGGGCGATCGACAGCAGAAGGCCGAAGATCAGGATCGCCGGGTGCTCGCGCGCGGCGCCGGCCACGGCCAGCACGTTGTCCAGCGACATGGAGACGTCGGCGATCAGCACCTGCAGGAAAGCGGCCTTGAAGGTCTTCGGCTGGCGGACCGGAACCTCGGCCCCGTCCAGCGCGGCGGCGCCCTCGGCGCTTTCCTGGCGGCCTTGCTCGCGCAGCTCGCGCCACATCTTCCAGCAGACCCACAGCAGTAGGAAACCGCCGGCCAAAAGCAGGCCGATCACGCCCAGCAGCCAGGTGGTGATCAGGGCGAAGGTGATGCGCAGCACGACCGCCGCGCCCAGGCCGTAGAGGATGACCTTCCGGCGTTGCTTGGGATCCAGGCCGCCGGCGGCCAAGCCCACGGCCACGGCGTTGTCGCCGGCCAGGACGAGGTCGATCAGTAGGACTTGCAGTAGGGCCGTCAGCGGGCCTTGCAGGCCGCCCAGGTGGGCGCTCAGAGCGTCGAACATGCCTTCTCAATGCGGCGGCGCGGATGGGGATGCAAGGCCGCAATGGATATGACGCCAAAGCAAGAGGCCCCGGATCCGTCGATCCGGGGCCTCCAATTTCCTGGGCGCGAGCCTGACCTTAGTGGGTCGGCTCCAGCTCGCGACCATGGGCGTCGTGGCCGTGATCGTCATGAGCGTCCGGCGTCGCGGCGGCGATCATCGGATTGACGTAGGCGGGCTCGGCCGACGCGTGAGGCTCGGGATGGGCTTCGGGGGCGGCCGCGTGGCCGTGATCCTCGGCCGCGTGGCCATGGTCGTCATGGTGGGAGAAGGCCGCCGCGGCCGCCGCGCCCACCGCCGCGCCGCCGGCGGCCGCGAGGAACGGATTGACGTGCGAACCGTGGCTTTCGGACGGCGCTTGAGCGGGTTGCTCGAACTCCATCTCGTTACGGCCATAGTCGGTCAGGGTGCGGTACTTGCGCTGACGCTCGGCGCGGCGGCGAGCCTCGGCGTTGCCGCGCGCGACGGCGACCAGGATGATCATGGCCAGAAGCACCAGGCCCGCGCCCAGCAGGGTCTTGATCGCGACGGGACCGACGCCCGGCAGCGTGACCGCGCCGTTCAGCGCCCCGAGGTCGAGGGCGGCGACGCCCTTCTTGACCTGCTCGGGCGCGGCGGCGACGCGCTTGCTGATCTCGCCCAGCGCGAAGCCTTGCGAGTCCTTGGCGCCCGACATCTCGACGCCAAACTGGGACTTCAGCTGACCCTTGGCGTCGGGACCCGGCTTGACGTCCCAGGCGAAGGTGGTCGGCTCGCCCGGCTTCACGGCGGCCGTCTGGCGACCGTTCGGGGTGACTTCGTAGCCTTCGCCCGAGAGCTCGGCGTAGGCGCTGGTCTTCTTGGCGGCCTTGCCGAAGCCCAGCTTGGCGGCTTCCGACTTGATCAGGTCGCCCAGGGTGGCCGGCAGCGACAGGGTCACCTGGCCCGGCTGTCCCTTGGAGAGGCTTTCACCGGCCGCCAGGACAGCGCCGCTGGTGGCTTGCGGCGCGACGGCGGCCTGCAGCTGCTCCAGCTTGCTGGTCGGCTTGGCGGCGGCGGGCACCTCGGGCTGGGCGGTGGCCACGACCGGCGGCTTGACCAGCGGCGTCGCCGGCGCGGCCGGGACGGCGGCCTTCAGCGGCGCCGGCGCGGGGGCCACCGTCTTGGGCGCGACGGGCTTGGCGACTGGCGCGGGCTTGGCTTGGGCGACGACCGCCGGACGCGGGGCGGGCGCGGCCGTGGTCGGCAGGGTGGCCTGGACGCGGTGGTCCGGCGCGGCGTGGCGGCGCGGATGCGTCTCGACGCGGCGCGAGCCCTTTGGATTGGCGATCGGGCTCATCGCCGTCACCAGAGAGCCGTCCGCGCGGCGCCAGGTCTTCAGATTCGAATTGTAGGGCGGGGGCAGGGGGCGTTGATTGACCGCGTCCGCGCGCGCCTGCGCTTGGGCCTGAGCGGCGTCCGACGGCGGCCCGCCCAGCAGACCGTCCGGAGCCTGGCTGGCGTTGGGCGGCGGCGGCGCGCCCATCAGCTCCGGCGCGGTCCGGTCGGCGTGATAGTCGCTGGATGGCGGCGGCGACGGCGCCTTGCTCTGGTCGGCCGCGCTGCACCCCACGAGCAGAAAAGCGGCGACGGAAGAGCCGGCCAAGGCGGCCAAGCGAACTTTGCGTCCAAACATCGGGTCCCCCGATCCCATGTCAGATTTCCTCCGCGAAACCATGGCTCGCGGACCACTGTTCGCGAGAGAAGCACGAGCTTGCGACGAAATCAAAACGGTTAAGACCGATTTACGAACCCATTTCATCCCTCAGGCGAACTCTGGAGGCTTCGTAGAGCGCGATCGCGGCGGCGGCCGACACGTTCAGGCTCTCGAAACCGCCGGGCATGGGGATTCTGCCCAGGGCGTCGCAATGCTCGGCGACCAGGCGGCGCACGCCTTCGCCCTCCGAACCCAGGACGAGGACGGTGGGCTGTTGGTCGAGCACCGCCTCGAGGCTGTCCTCGGCCTCGCCGGCCAGGGCCACGGCTCGCCAGCCCAGGTCGGCCAGCTCCTCCAGGGCCCGCGAAAGATTGACCACGCGCGCGTGCGCGACCTTGTCCACCGCCCCGACGGCGGTCTTGGCCAGCACGCCGGAGAGGGCGGGGGCATGGCGGTCCTGCAGAATCACCCCCTTGGCCCCGAAGGCGGCGGCCGAGCGCAGGATGGCGCCGATGTTCTGCGGATCGGTGATCTGGTCCAGCATGACCAGCAGGCCCTCGGCCGGCGTCCCCATCTCGGCGATCGACATCGGCTCGGGCTCGTCGATACGCAGCGCCAGGCCCTGGTGCACCGCGCCCTGCGGCAGATGCTTGGCGATCTCCTGGCCTTCCATCACTTGCAGGCACGGCAGGGTCTTGAGGTCCGGCGCGAGTCGCTTGGCGCGATCGGGGGTCGCCAGAAGGCGCTTCGGCGCCGGCCGGCGGGGGTTCGAAAGCGCCGCCTCGACGGCGTGAGTCCCCCAGATCCAGTCCTTGGCGTCGCCCTGACCACGAGAAAAGTCGTTCTGTTTCCGGGGCTTGGAACGAAAATCGCGTCCTTGTGCAGAAGGTCGTTTCCGGTCGTTGCGTTCGGAATGAGAGGACACTATAAGACGCGCTCCGATTTGGGGGCCCAAGGGCTTCTCGGGCCAGCCGGCGCTGCTCTTAGCATCGTCCGTCACCGGTCAAAGAAGCTTTTGTTCCGCATCGAGGTTCAGCGGCTTGCCGTCGATCTTCGAAACGGATAAACGCCGCCGGCTTCGGAGCTCCATCGCGTGCTTGGGGGAATGTCCCGAGTGGCAAAGGGGGGGGACTGTAAATCCCCTGGCGTAAGCCTTCGTAGGTTCGAGTCCTACTTCCCCCACCATGCGCGCGTTGAGTTCCGAAGGCAGGTGTGGGCGCCCAGAGCCAGAGACCGGGAGCCGACGCGACCCCGCAGCTTGGCGGGTATAGCACAATGGTAGTGCAGCAGCCTTCCAAGCTGAGGATGCGGGTTCGATTCCCGCTACCCGCTCCAGCTCCCCGAGATTCATTCCCAACAACCCAGCCGCCGGCGCGAAGGTAGAGACGATGGCCAAGGAAAAGTTCGAACGTACTAAGCCGCACTGCAACATCGGCACCATCGGTCACGTTGACCATGGCAAGACCACGCTGACGGCCGCGATCACGATCACGCTGGCGAAGTCGGGCGGCGCGACCGCCAAGAACTACGCCGACATCGACGCCGCGCCGGAAGAAAAGGCCCGCGGCATCACGATCAACACCGCTCACGTCGAGTACGAGACGGCCAACCGTCACTACGCGCACGTCGACTGCCCCGGCCACGCCGACTACGTGAAGAACATGATCACCGGCGCCGCCCAGATGGACGGCGCGATCCTGGTCGTGTCGGCCGCCGACGGCCCGATGCCGCAGACCCGCGAGCACATCCTGCTGGCCCGTCAGGTCGGCGTGCCCGCCCTGGTCGTGTTCATGAACAAGGTCGACATGGTCGACGACGAAGAGCTGCTCGAGCTCGTCGAAATGGAAGTCCGCGAGCTGCTGTCGTCGTACCAGTTCCCCGGCGATGACATCCCGATCACCAAGGGTTCGGCCCTGGCCGCCGTCGAAGGCCGCGACGCCAAGATCGGCGAAGACGCCATCCTGGCCCTGATGGCCTCGGTCGACGAGTACATCCCGCAGCCGGAACGTCCGGTCGACCTGCCGTTCCTGATGCCGGTCGAAGACGTGTTCTCGATCTCGGGCCGCGGCACCGTGGTCACCGGTCGCGTCGAGCGCGGCATCGTGAAGGTCGGT
>NZ_APMP01000044.1 GCF_000372645.1 Caulobacter vibrioides OR37
GGAAGGGATTAGAGCTAGGCGGCAGCGCTCGCGCCGGCGGCCCAGCGCACGGCGGCCTTGGCGACACGTTCGCCCAGCAGGCGGGCGGTCTCGCGGTCGCCGGCCGGCGGGGTCACTTCCGGCGAGGCGTTGTCGGACTGAGCGGCGACGCCGAGGAACGAACCGACGCGGTTCAGGGCGTCGGGACCACGCTCGGCCGCCGTCACGTTCGGCGGGGCGAGGCCGAGATTGATCCAGTTCATGCCGTGTTGGGCGGCCAGGATCGTCAGGCTGGCGAGCGCGTGGCCCTTGTCGCCGGCGAAGCTGTGCGAGTTGGTGAAGCCGGCGGCCAGCTTGTCCTTCCAGGCGCCGCTGAAGAAGACGCCGGCGGTGGCGTCGGCGAACACTTTGAACACGCCGGAGACGTCGCCCATGTAGGTCGGCGCGCCGAAGATCACGGCGTCGGCCTTGGTGATCTCCTCGATGAAGGGCGCGAAGTCCTGGCTGGCGCTTTCGATCTTCAGCAGCACGGCGGTCTGGCCGGCGTCGCGGACGCCTTCGGCGACCTTCTGGGCCAGAACCTCGGTGTGGCCATAACCGGAATGATAGGGGATGGCGACGGTCGTCATGATCAAAAATCCCTCGCTTCGGAACTGAAACGGTAGCGGTTACCTAATGGCGAAAACCGGTAACGCCAGACCTTCGGCAACAGATATCGTTGCAATTTTTCTGGGGATCGATTTCAGCCGCGCTGGAAGCGAGGAATCGCGGCGGCGAACGCCAGCCGCGGGCCTTATTCGGCGGCCGCGGCGGCGCTCTCGTGCGCGCCATTCAGAAGATCGGCCACGGTGATCCGCGCCAGGCGCTCGTGCGCCGCGCGGTCGGCGGCCTGGATCGCCGAGCGCACGGCGTCGGGAATCTTCTCGCCGACCGGACAGCCCTTCACGCCCTTCGGCGCGACCCCAAGATGCGCGCAGCCGTTCACGGCGCGCAGGACGATGTCCAACGAGATTTCGTCGGCGGGCCTCAGAAGCCAAGCGCCGCCATTGGCGCCGGCCCGCGCGCCCAGCAGTCCCGCCTTGCCCAGCATGGCGGTGACCCGGCGGACCACGACCGGATTGGTCGGGACCGAGGCCGCCAGCTCGGCGCTGGCCACGGCGCGGTCGGCGGAAAACGCCGCCTTGTGCGCGAGGTAGGCCAGGACATGGGCCGCGACGGGGAATTTCTGACTGTCGGACATCTCATACGGGAACGTAAGGTCGCCGTTCGCGCGTTCAACTGAAAACTGTCCATCCTCGGGAATGACGTCCCGCGGAGACGGACGTTGGGGGATGATTGAACGCGGCGCGGATCGCGTGTATCGCGCCACCCGTCGTCGACATGGGTCGCCCGCCAGCGTTGCGCGAGGCCCCGGAGGGATTGAATGGCTTCCGAGGCGTCCAGCGCTTCCAATCTCGATGACGCGCCTCCACCGTCGGAGATCCCGCGACAGGATGGTTCCGGCGCGCATGGCGCGGGCCACGACCCCAAGGGTCATGGATTCCTGGCCCTGGCCCTCGGCTCGATCGGCGTGGTGTTCGGCGACATCGGCACCAGCCCCCTCTACGCGCTGCGCGAGGCCCTGGCCCATTCGCGCGCCACCGCCTCCTCCGAGCACGCGGTGCTGGGCGTGGTGTCGCTGGTGCTCTGGACCATGACCCTGTTCGTCACCATCAAGTACGTGATCTTCTTCATGCGGGCCGACAACAAGGGCGAGGGCGGCACCCTGGCCCTGATGGCGCTGGCCCAGAAGGCGCTGGGCGGCGGCGGCCGCAAGCGCTCGGTCGCCGTCTTCTTCCTGGGCGTGGTCGGCGCCGCGCTGTTCTATGGAGACGGCATCATCACGCCGGCCATCTCGGTCCTGTCGGCCGTCGAAGGCCTCAAGGACGCGCCGCACGTGGGCCGGGCCTTGTCGCCCTACATCCTGCCGATCTCGGCTGGCATCCTGATCGCCCTCTTCCTGGTTCAGGCCAAGGGCACCCATCGCATGGCCTCGCTGTTCGGGCCGTTCACGGCGGCGTGGTTCCTGATCCTGGGCGCGTTGGGCGCGCTGCATCTGGCCGACGACCCGTCGATCTTCCGGGCGGTCAATCCCTGGTATGGCGTGCGCTTTCTGCTGGAGAACGGCTTCCTGGGTTTCGTGATCCTGGGCAGCGTCTTCCTGGTCGTGACCGGCGCCGAGGCGCTGTACGCCGACATGGGCCATTTCGGGAAGCGTCCGATCCAGGCGTCCTGGCTGTGCCTGGTCTTTCCCTGCCTGGCGCTCAACTATCTGGGCCAGGGCGCCCTGGTGCTGCACCACCCCGCCGCCCGCCACAATCCATTCTGGGAAATGGTGCCCGGCTTCGCCTACTGGCCGGTGCTGATCATGGCCACCATCGCCACCGTCATCGCCAGCCAGGCGGTGATCACCGGCGCCTTCTCGATGACTCAGCAGGCGGTGCAGTTGGGCCTGCTGCCGCGCATCGAGATCAAGCGCACGTCCGAGACCCAGGCCGGCCAGATCTTCGTGCCGGCGGTCAATCAGTTCCTGCTGGTCGGCGTGCTGGCGCTGCTGTTCATGTTCCAGAGCTCGCACAAGCTGGCCAGCGCCTATGGCATCGCCGTCACTGGCGCGATGTTCGTCGACACCCTGCTGGCCTATGTCGTCATCCGCCGGATCTGGAAGTGGAACCTGGCTCAGACCGGTCTGCTGCTGATCCCGCTGGCGGCCCTGGATTCGGTGTTCATCGCCTCGAACATGCTGAAGATCCCGGACGGCGCCTGGCTGCCCCTGGCGTTCGGCGGCGTGCTGGTTCTGGTCATGTGGACCTGGACGCGCGGCGCCGCGATCCTGACCGCCAAGACCCGCCGCGACAGCGTGCCCCTGATCGACCTGATGGAGATCCTCCGCGCCCGCGCGCCGCACCGCGCGCCCGGCACGGCGATCTTCCTGACCTCGGATCCGGAGATGACGCCGGTCGCCCTGATGCACAATCTCAAGCACAACAAGGTGCTGCACGAGCGCAACGTCATCCTCACCGTCCGCACCGCCGAGACGCCGCGCGTGCTGGAGGACGACCGTGTCCGGATCGAGAAGGTCAATGACGACTTCAAGAAGGTCGTCGTCACCTACGGCTTCATGGAAAGTCCGAACATTCCCAAGGCCCTGGCGGTCTGCCGCAAGCAGGGCCTGAAGTTCGACATCATGGCCACCAGCTTCTTCCTGGGCCGGCGCTCGATCGTGCCGTCCGCCAACAGCGGAATGCCCCTGTGGCAGGACCGGCTGTTCATCTATCTGATGAAGAACGCGGCCAACCCGACCGACTTCTTCAAGATCCCGCCCGGCCGCGTCGTCGAGCTGGGCGCGCAGGTCACGGTTTAGGGGTAAGATACAAGCTTATGGAAACGACCCTGCGCGTGCTGGGCGATGGTCTGTCGATCGCCGCCCTCGCCATCATCGCCGCCACGGCCCAAGGCGCGTGGAAACGGATCCCGAAAGGCGTCGAGGTGCCCATGCAGTGGGGCTTCGACGGCAAGCCGACCTGGCGCGCGCCCAAGGCCGTGGGCCTGCTGGCCATTCCCGCCGTGGCCATCGCGGTCCTGCTGTCGTTCACGATCACCCAGGCCACCTTCACGGCCGATCCGACCCGCGCGCTGGTGATCTTCCTGGTCCGCGCCACCCTGGCCGCCAGCCTCGGCCTGAGCCAGCTTTTCCACCTGCGCTTCGTCATCAAGACGTTGCAGGACGAGGGTCAGCTTTAAACTTCTTGACCCGCGCGGTCTTTCGCCGTTGAAGGCGCGCGACTTTGTGTTTCTCTCCGGAAGGACCCCCTCATGGCCGACAAGTCCGTGAAGAAGGTCGTGCTCGCCTATTCGGGCGGCCTCGACACCTCGATCATCCTGAAGTGGCTGCAGACCGAGTACGGCGCTGAGGTCATCACCTTCACGGCCGACCTGGGCCAGGGCGAAGAGATCGAACCGGCCCGCGCCAAGGCGCTGGCCGCCGGCGTCAAGCCCGAGAACATCTTCATCGAGGACGTGCGCGAGGAGTTCGTCCGCGACTTCGTCTTCCCGATGTTCCGCGCCAACACGGTGTATGAAGGCCAGTACCTGCTGGGCACCTCGATCGCGCGTCCGCTGATCGCCAAGAAGCAGATCGAGATCGCCCGCAAGATGGGCGCCGACGCCGTCAGCCACGGCGCGACCGGCAAGGGCAATGACCAGGTGCGCTTCGAGCTCGGCTACTACGGCCTCGAGCCCGACATCACCGTGATCGCCCCCTGGCGCGAATGGAATTTCAAGTCGCGCGAGGCCCTGCTGGACTTCGCCGAGAAGCACCAGATCCAAATCACCAAGGACAAGCGCGGCGAGGCGCCGTTCAGCGTCGACGCCAACCTGCTGCACAGCTCGTCGGAAGGTAAGGTCCTGGAGGACCCGGCGGTCGAAGCCCCCGAGTTCGTCCACATGCGCACGATCGCGCCGGAAGACGCGCCGGACAAGCCGACCATCATCACCATCGACTTCGAGAAGGGCGACCCGGTCGCGATCGACGGCGTCAAGATGAGCCCGGCCACCCTGCTGACCAAGCTGAACGAACTGGGCCGCGACAACGGCATCGGTCGTCTGGACCTGGTCGAGAACCGCTTCGTCGGCATGAAGTCGCGCGGCGTCTACGAGACCCCCGGCGGCACGATCCTCTTGGCCGCCCACCGCGGCATCGAGAGCATCACGCTGGACCGCGGCGCCATGCACCTGAAGGACGAGCTGATGCCGAAGTACGCCACGCTGGTGTACAATGGCTTCTGGTTCTCGCCCGAGCGCGAGATGCTGCAGGCGGCGATCGACTACAGCCAGGAGAAGGTCGCGGGCCAGGTCCGCGTGAAGCTCTACAAGGGCAACGTCACCGTCATCGGCCGCACCAGCCCCTACAGCCTGTACGACCAGGACCTGGTCACCTTCGAGGAAGGCAAGGTCGCCTACGACCACCGCGACGCCGGCGGCTTCATCAAGCTGAACGCCCTGCGCCTGCGCGTCCTGGCCAAGCGCGACAAGCGCGGGTAGGTCGGGGCTAGAGCTTGAAGATCGAAGGGCGTCGCGGGGGAGACCTCGCGGCGCCCTTTTCTTTCGGGCGGCGGCCGCGAGCCAAATCCCTCTCTCTTCGAGAGAGGGAGGGGCCCATGCGAAGCATGGGAGGGTGAGTGGTTTCGAGGCTGGTGGGCCAAGACCCGTTGCTGCCTGCGGCTCTGCGGCGTTACAAAGACCAAACTCAACCTGAGGGGGATTTGTTGGCTTTGCTCACGCGATTCTTAACTCTCGCCATCTTCTTGTTCCTCGGCTGCGTCGCTTACGCCGCAAGGGATCTCTACTGGCGGCCCGTAATGCCCGCGGTTGTGGTCGAGACCGGCAACAAGAACACGGGCGGCGCCTCCCAGTTGATGGTCATCTATGGGGAGCATGGCCGTGATCCGCTCCGGACAGGAACGCTGGCTGCCGACGAGTGCATCGCGGGCTGCGAGATTACTGACGGAGCGTGCGTGTCTAGCGCCGCCCGGCATGAACTCAAGTTGGGCTTGCCGCGCCAACAGAGCCTCCAAGTTCGACGGATCGACGGGCGCGCCAACCCTGTGATCGGGTATGTTGTCTGGCGTGGACCAGCCTTTCCCCGGACCGTTAGGATATCGTGCGATATGACGACGCCAGACCTGAGGCGATCCTGCAGGGTAACCGCGATCGATACTTAGAAGGCGCCCTTCCGCCCAGAGCACACTCCGGAAAGCGCACGCCTCTCACCCTCCCACCGCTTCGCGGCGGGCCCCTCCCTCTCTCCATGAGAGAGGGATTTGGCGCACCGCTCTAAACCCGATTATACGGATACCGATCCCGGATCATCCGCTGGAAGAACCGCCCCTTCGACGGGGCGCGGATGAACGCCTGGCTGATGCGTTCAGGGACGCCGACATAGACGTAGGCGTCGCCATCCAGAAAGGTGACGAACAGCTTGCCGTGTTCGGGGGCGTAATCGATCTCCCGGATCGCCGTGGAGTCCACATGCATGGCCTGTCGAGCCTTTCGCCAATGGGATCGTCAGACCTAGGAGCGGATAAAGCCCTGGCCCGGTTCCCCGAACCCGGCTGGCGCTCCATGGACGACCCGCGCTGAGGACGGCGTATCGCGCGCGCCAGGGGATGCAAATTCCGGATGAACCCCGCTAGGGTCATCCCGTAGCCGCCGAAGCGGCCCCGGGGAGGAAAACGAAAATGAATCAATCCCACGCGTTGGCGGCGATCGTCACGCTGGTCTCGTTGCTCGTCTACGTCTGGATGATCCTGCGCATCGGCGGCGCGCGTCGGCGCACCGGCATCGACGCGCCCGCCATGACCGGCCATCCCGAGCTGGAGCGGCACCTGCGCATCCAGGCCAACACCGTCGAGTGGCTGGTCATCTACCTGCCCTCGCTGTGGCTGTTCGCCCTGTACTGGAACGACCGGGTCGCCGCCGCGCTCGGCGTGGTCTGGATGATCGGCCGGATCGTCTACGCCCTCGGCTACGCCGCCGATCCGAAGAGGCGCGAGCTGGGCTTCATCATCCAGGCGTTGGCCACCGGCGTCCTGCTGTTCGGCGCGCTGGGCCGGGCCGTCTATGTGTTGATGGTCATCGGGGGCTAGCTGGATCTTTGAGCCGCCTGGCCCGGGGCCTATACCCGCGCCATGAGCGCTCTTCCCGTCGATCCCGCCCGCTACGGCGCCTTCCTGGTCTCCATGTTCGTCCTGGCCATCACGCCGGGGCCGGCGAACCTGTTCGCCATCGCCACGGGCATGGAACGCGGCAAGGGCGCGGCCCTGCGGGGCGTGGTCGGCATGAACGCCGCGACCCTGGTCTGGTTCGCCTGCTCGGCCCTGGGACTGGGCGCGCTGATCCTGGCCTTTCCCAAGGCCTTCCACGTCCTGGCCCTGGCGGGCGCGGCCTATCTGGTCTGGCTGGGCCTCACGTCCCTTTGGGCCGGGATCAAGGACGTCGAGCGCCACGCCTCGGCGCGCGTGCGGGCCGGTCGTTCGGCGTTTCTGGACGGCTTCATGGTCCAGATCGCCAATCCAAAGATCCTGCTGTTCTTCTCGGCGGTGCTGCCGCCGTTCCTGGACGTCAAGCGGCCGCTGGTTCCGCAGCTGATCATGTTCGCCTGCGCCACCATCGGCATGGATCTGGTCAGCATGTCCGCCTATGGCCTCGGCGGCGCGGCGCTGTCGACGCGGATGAACGCGCCGGGCTTTCGGCGCGGCTTCGCCATCCTGGTCGGCGTGCTCTTGATCACCGCGGCGGGCTTGATCCTGTCGCGAGGTCGATAGATTTCAGGCCCGTTGCAAACTGCGCCTTGGCGAAACCACAATGGGCGGCCAGAGTTGAGTCTAAACTCAGAGGACTCCGCGTGAAGGAGCAAACCATGTCCATGAAGAAGGTCGCCTTGGTCGCCGCTCTGGCGATCGCCGCCGGGCTGTCCGCCTGCGCCACGCCGACGCCTTACCAGCCTAAGGTGACGTCGGGCGCGACGACCGGCGGGTTCTCGGAACAGCGTCTGGAGGGCGACCGTTACCGCGTGTCGTTCGCCGGCAACAGCCTGACCTCCCGCGAGACGGTCGAGCGCTATCTGCTGTACCGGTCGGCCGAGCTGACCACCCAGCAGGGCTATGACTGGTTCGAGACGGCCGACCATCGCACCGAGCGCACCGCCCGCACCTATGTCGAGCCCGATCCGCTGGCCCGCCCGGCCTTCGGCTGGGGTCCCTACGGCTATTGGCGTCCGGCCTGGCGCTATTATGGCCCGCACTATGGCTGGCGTTCGTGGGACCCCTTCTGGGGTGACCCCTTCTGGGCCGACCGCGCCGAGATCCGCACGATCGAGAAGTTCGAGGCCGCCGCCGAGATCGTGATGCACAAGGGCAAGAAGCCGGAAGGCGACCCGCGCGCCTACGACGCCCGCGAGATCATGGCCAATCTGGCCAGCACGATCCAGCGCCCGGCGCCGGGGAAGTAAGGACCAAAGGCTCCCTTTCCCCTCGATGGG
Organism: Caulobacter vibrioides OR37; assembly: GCF_000372645.1. Taxonomy (GTDB): domain Bacteria; phylum Pseudomonadota; class Alphaproteobacteria; order Caulobacterales; family Caulobacteraceae; genus Caulobacter; species Caulobacter vibrioides_E. The sequence continues at coordinate 8,060 of NZ_APMP01000044.1, forward strand.
GGAAGGGTCGGGGATGGGGGTGATGCGGCGGTTCCGCTTGCAACGCCCTACCACCCCCGCCCAAACCCTCCCCCATCAAGGGGGAGGGCTTTTCGTATCAGCGCGGGGCCATGCGGATGCCGCCGTCGAGGCGGACGTCCTCGCCGTTGAAATAGCCGCAGGTGATCATGGTCAGGGCCAGCTGGGCGTATTCCTCGGGGTTGCCCAGGCGCTTGGGGAACGGCACCGAGGCCGCTAGGCCCGCCTTCACCGCCTCGGGCGCGCCGTTCATCAGCGGGGTGTTGAAGATCCCCGGCAGGATGGTGTTGACGCGGATGCCCTCGCCCATCAGGTCGCGAGCGATCGGCAGGGTCATGCCCACGACGCCGCCCTTCGACGCCGAATAGGCCGCCTGGCCCATCTGGCCGTCCTCGGCCGCCACCGAGGCGGTGTTGACGATCGCGCCGCGCTCGCCGTCCTCCAGCGGCTCCAGGTCCAGCATCCCCTTGGCCGACTTGGCGATGCAGCGGAACGTGCCCACCAGGTTGATCTGGATGATGCGGTCGAAGGCGTCGAGCGGGAAGTGCTTGGTCTCGCCGGTGGCCTTGTCGCGGCTGGCGGTCTTGGCCGCGTTGCCGGTGCCGGCGCAGTTGACCAGGATCCGCTCCTGCCCGTGGGCGGCGCGGGCCTTCTCGAAGCCGGCGTCGACATCGGCGTCGCTGGTCACGTTGACCTTGCAGAACACCCCGCCGATCTCCTTGGCGACCTCCTCGCCCCGCGCTTCGTTCATGTCGAAGATCGCGACCTTCACCCCTTGGGCCGCCAGGGCGCGGGCGGTCGCCTCGCCCAGCCCCGAAGCGCCCCCCGTGACCACGGCGGCGACGGTGTTGTCCAGTTTCATGAGCGTTTCCCCTTAAGCTTCGCGTTTGATGGGTTCGCGTTTAGGATTGGATCGAGCGAGGATTTAAACCGATGAGCGCCCAGGCCAAACCGTCCCCCGACGTAAACGTCAACGCGGTGCTGGACCCCGCCAAGGCGCTGGTTCCCGCCACCGTGCGCGTCAACGAGGAACGGGTCCGACGCGGCTTCCTGCCAAAGATCCGCAAGGTGGCGGGGAAGATCCCGTTCGCCGCCGACGCCCTTTCGCTGTGGTGGTGCGCCCGCGATCCGGAAACCCCGGCGGCGGCCAAGGGCATGGTGCTGGCGGCCCTGGCCTATTTCGTCCTGCCGATCGACGCCCTGCCGGACGTCATGCCGGTGATCGGCTTCACCGACGACGCGGCCGTGATCGCCGCGGTCATGGCCATCGTCGGCAAGACCCTCAAGCCCCGCCACAAGGAAGCCGCCCAGGCCTTCCTCCAACGCCTGTCCGATGAGCCCTGAAGCTATCCTCTGGGCCATCGCCGCCGGCGGCGCCCTGGCCTATGGCCTGGTGTTCTCCGAACACGCGCCGTCCGCCCAGCGCACCGTGGTCAAGACCAGCGCCGTCGCGGCCCTGGCCGTGCTGGCCTGGCTGGACGAGGGCTCGATGCTGCTGGCGCTCGCCCTGGCCTTCTGCGCGATCGGCGACGCCTTCCTGGCGGGCGATCCCAAGCGCTGGCTGCCGTTCGGTCTGATCGCCTTCCTCGCCGGCCACCTGACCTATGTTCCGCTGTTCCTGGATCGCGCGGGCGCCCCGCCGGTCTGGTTCTGGCCCGCCGCCGCGGCGATCGGGACGGTCGCCGGCCTGATGCTGCGCGCGCTGTGGGGATCGCTGGGCGCGCTGCGCCTGCCGGTGATCGTCTATGTGCTGGCCATCGTGGCGATGACCGTCACCAGCCTGCTGCTGCCCGGCCGCGCCTGGACCACCACCGCCGGAGCCCTGGCCTTCATGGCCTCGGACGCCATCCTGTCGTTCGACCTCTTCAAGTCGACCAAGCTGCTGGGATCTCCCCGCCTGACCGCCTGGGCGATCTGGTTCCTGTATTGGGGCGGCCAGGCCGGCATCTGCTGGGGTATGCTGAACGGCTAGAGCAAGAAGCGCGATATGGGAATCGCGCTTCTTGCTCTAGATTCTTGTTTTCGCATCACTTTAGCGGAAAGCCAGGATCCACTTTCCGCGTGACGCTCGATAGCAAGAGGCCCGATAAAGGCGGCCCGGCGGCAACCGAAATCCGCCACACCTATCCGGCGTAAGCGTAAGCGGCCTTGCCGTAGACGCCGACCAGATCGATCGCGAAGGCCGCGCCATCCGCCAGGTCCGCCAGAAAAGCGTCGTTGGCCTTGGAGTACATGCCGACGTCGGCCTTGACCGCCTCGGCCAGCAGCCAGCCGACCATCGCCGCCTTGGTCCCGACGCCGTTCGCGCCATCGCCACCGTAGCTGGCGAAATAGTCGACCCGGGTGTCGATCATGGCGTGAACCTTGGCGTCGGTCGGCGTACCGCCGAAGATGGCCTTGTAGGCTTCGCGCGTAGCGTCGAAGAGGCTGAGACCACCGTACTTGGTGGTGAAGGCGGCCTTGCCCTCTCCGTTCTTGCCCAGGTTCACCGCGAAATTGATGTAGCGGTTTTCCAGATTGAACGACTGGTAGTAGGCGCTGTTGAGGTTGTTGGCGTTGGGGCCGGTCGCCGAAACCAGATAGTCGATCCCCGCCTGGCCCGGAATTTTCCCGGTGAAGAACTGATAGGCCAGAGTCGCCACGGAGGTCGTGGCGTCGGCCGCCTTGATGATATCGGCGATCCCCTGGCTGGTCGTCTTCACGCCGTTGCCGACCAGGAGTGAAGTGTCGGTGGTCACGGTCGTTCGAAGAATATTGGCGGCCGCGGTGTCGACCTGGCTGCTGTAGGCGAACACGTTCAAGGTCCGGTCATCGAACTTGATCCGCTCGATGTTGATCAGAGTGTCGGTCCCCTGATTGCCGTTGGCCCGCGTATCGCTGACGATCCAGTTCGCGCCGCTCTTGGTGATCTTGTAGTCGGCCAGCGCGCCCCAGAAGCCAGCGATATCGTTTCCAGTCCCGCCGTCGATCGTATCGTCGCCCGCGTCTCCATAGAGGATGTCGTTGCCGCCCTTGCCCTCAATGGAATCGTCCCCGCTGAAGCCGCGAATGGTGTCGGCGCCGTCTCCGCCTATCATGTGGTCGGCCCCGGCGAAGATATAGGCCTGGGCGGCCTGATCGTTGCCCGCGTTGAAATAGCCCATCAAGGTCGCCACCGAGAGCGAGAGGTCGGTGATGGATAGCACCAAGTCGCCAGCGTCCGTGGCCTTCCCGCCCGTGATCGTACCACCGACCGGATAGCCGTTCGCGCCGTAGGAGAACCCGAAGCCGGTATATTCCTCCACCGAGCCGTCACCGTAGTCGATGACGAAGCGCGTCGATGTCTTGACCGTCGGCGCGGGACGGGGCGGCCCATAGGTTCCAAGATCCAGGAAATCGACCGCGACGCCCGGTCCTAGAAACAAATTGGCCACGCAGCTCCCCCTAAGGTTATTAAATTCAACCTAGAATAGGAACTCCGATACCGCCCGTCTAGACCTTGCCCGCCTACCCCACGCGAAACCGCAGCACGGCCCCGTCCCACTGGGCGTCGCGGCGATCTTCCTCGACGATGTCCCGCACGCCCGGATAGCGGGCCACGGCGCGGCGCCAGAAAGCCAGCGCGCCGGTGTTGCGGCGGACGACGGCGGCCTCCCAGACCCCCCAGGCCGAGGCGAACAGGGCGTGCGCCGCCGCCTCGCCGACGCCCTTGCGGCGATGTTTGCGGACCACGAAGAACTCGGCCACCGCCCGATCGACGGGAGTCGGGGAATGGGCGTGGTCGTTGACCAGGGCGAAGCCGACCGGCAGGCCCTTGATCCGGAACAGCCACGGCGTCCGTTCGGGCTCCCGCCAATAGGCGTCGAGACAGGGATAGTCGGCATAGCGTCCGTCCGGCCCCAGCTCGCCCTCGGCCTCGCGGTCGAACCACAGCGCCGAGAAGTCGTGAAAGTACAGCTGCATCAGATTGGCGATGATCGGCGCCTCGTCGGCGCGCGCTCGTTCGACGACCAGTTTCGGGTTCATCGGCCGCTCCGTATCGAGACGATTGGCGTCATTGATCTCTTCGACCGGTTGTTCCCGGGCGACTTCGCCTTAAGTTGCGAGACATGATCGAAACCCTGCTCAGCAAAATGATCAAGACTGGCGACCTAACGGCGCATCTGCCCGGAGGTCGCGTGATCAAGGCGGGAGACGGATCGGGACCGCCGGTGGTGATCCGGATCAACGGTCGGGGCCTACGTCGCCTGGCCAATCCCAGCCTGGGTCTCGGCGAAGGCTACATGGAAGGCGACATCGTCTTCGAACAGGGCTCGATCGACCAACTGCTGACCATCGTCGGCGAGAGCGGCGGACGAACGCCCAAGCGCGGTTCGGCCCTATCGCGCTTTCGCAAGGCGCTGAAGCGGCGGGTGCAGCAGGTCAACGGCCGCGTCGCATCGCGTAGGAACGTCGCCCACCACTACGACCTGTCGAACGAGCTCTACCGCCGCTTCCTAGACGCCGACATGCAGTACAGCTGCGCCTATTTCGAGCGTCCGGACATGACGCTGGAGGAGGCGCAGGCCGCCAAGAAGGCGTTGATCGGCCGCAAGCTGTTGATCCAGCCGGGCATGAAGACCTTGGACATCGGCTCGGGCTGGGGCGGTCTTTCGATGACCTTGGCCAAGGACTTCGGGGCCCGGATGACCGGCGTGACCCTGTCGACCGAGCAGCTGGCCCTGGCCCGCGAGCGCGCCGATAAGGCCGGCCTGTCCGACAGGATCGACTTCCGCCTGACCGACTACCGCGACCTCGACGAGACGTTCGACCGCGTCGTCTCGGTCGGGATGCTGGAGCACGTCGGCGCGCCGAACTTCCGGACCTATTTCGAGACCATCAACCGTCTGCTGACCGACGACGGCGTGGCCCTGGTCCATTCGATCGGCAAGATGCACGGCCCCGGCGCGACCAACGCCTTCACCCAGAAATATATCTTCCCGGGCGGCTACATTCCGGGCCTCTCCGAGATCGTCGCGGCCATCGAGCAGGCGGGCCTGTGGATCACCGACATCGAGATCCTGCGCCTGCACTACGCCGAGACCTGCCGCATCTGGCGCCAGCGCTTCATGGCCGATCCCGACATCCCGACGCTGTTCGACGCCCGCTTCCGGCGGATGTGGGAATTCTACCTGGCGGGCGCGGAACTGGGCTTCCGGCACGGCGGCCACATGGTCTTCCAGATCCAGCTGGCCAAGCGGCGCGACGGGACGCCGCTGACGCGAGACTACCTGCTGAAGGGCGCGGCCGGTTGACGCCGGGGACGGCGGCGTCCATAGGCGCCGCTTGACGTCTCTTCAGAGGATCGCCTCATGGGCCAGTTCCGCGCGGCCGACCTCCTGCGCCGCAAGCCCGTCGCGCTGATCGAGGGCGAGCATCCGCCCGAGCACCTGCATCGCTCGATCGGCCTGTTCCAGCTGACCATGCTGGGCGTTGGCGCGACCATCGGCACCGGCATCTTCGTCGCCCTGACCACCGCCGTGCCGGCGGCGGGGCCGGCGGTGATCCTGTCGTTCGTGCTGGCCGGGATCACGGCCGCGCTGACGGCGCTGTGCTATGCCGAGCTGGCCTCGACCATCCCGGTGTCCGGCTCGTCCTATTCCTACGCCTACGCCACCCTGGGCGAGTTCGTGGCCTTCGTCGTCGGCGCGTGTCTGTTGCTGGAATACGCCGTCTCGGCCTCGGCCATCGCGGTCGGCTGGGGGCAGTATCTGAACGAGATGCTGACGGATCTCGTCGGCTGGAAGATGCCCGACGTCATCGCCAAGGCCCCCGGCGCGGGCGGGGTGTTCAACCTGCCCGCCGTGGCGCTGGTCGGCGCCTGCATGGTGCTGCTGCTGCGCGGGGTCAAGGAATCGACCACGATCAACGCCATCCTGGTGGTGCTGAAGCTGGCCATCCTGGTGTTCTTCGTCGTCGTGGCCTTCACGGGCTTCCACGCCCACAATCTGAGCCCGTTCATGCCGATGGGCTGGAAGGGGGTCGGCGCGGCCGCCGCCTCGATCTTCTTTTCCTATATCGGCATCGACGCGGTCTCGACGGCCGGCGAGGAGGTCAAGGATCCGCGCCGCACCCTGCCGGCGGGCATCGTGCTCAGCTTGCTGATCGTCACGGCGATCTACATCCTGGTGGCCGTGGCCGCGATCGGCGCCCAGCCCTGGACCGCCTTCGCCGGCCAGGAAGCGGGCCTGGCGGTGATCCTGAGGAACCTGACCGGCCAGGCCTGGACCTCGCTGGTGCTGTGCGTCGGCGCGATCGTGTCGATCTTCTCGATCACCCTGGTCGTGATGTACGGCCAGACCCGGATCCTCTACGCCATGAGCCGCGACGGTCTGCTGCCCAAGCTCTTCCAGCGCCTGGACCCCAAGACCCGGACGCCCGACCTGAACACCTATATCGTCGCCGTGTTCATCGCCGTGCTGGCGGCGTTCGTGCCGCTGGACGTGCTGGTCAACCTGACCAGCATGGGCACCCTGATCGCCTTCGCCATCGTCTCGCTGGGGGTGATCATCCTGCGACGCACCCAGCCGGATCTGCCGCGCGGCTACAAGGTCCCGCTGTTTCCGGCGCTGCCCGCCGCCAGCGTGGCCTTCTGCGGCTATCTGATCTGGAAGCTGCCGCTGGACACCTGGGCGCTGTTCGCGGTCTGGGTCGCGGGAGCCTGCGTGGTGTACTTCGGCTATTCGGTCCGGCACTCGCGGCTAGCCGCCTAAATATCCTCCCTCGCGACGCGGGGGAGGTGGCCCGGA
>NZ_APMP01000045.1 GCF_000372645.1 Caulobacter vibrioides OR37
TGGCCCGGAGGGCCGGAGGGGGCGCGGTAGGCGCTTCCAACCCAGATATAACCCCGCCTTCCCGGCGAAAGCCGGGACCCAGATTCAGCCCGAGCGACTGGGATGACGCGCCTTAGGCCTCGCCAGACGCGCAAGCGCTCAGGGCTCGATCTGGGCCCCGGCTTTCGCCGGGGAGATCGGATTGGGGGAACTAGAAGCTCAGCTGCACCCCGGTGCGGAAGGTGCGGCCGTAGCGCTCGTTCTCGCCCAGATGGTTCTTCTGGCCGGCGAAGGTGCGCCAGGACTCGTTGTTCAGGTTGGCGCCTTCCAGGAAGACGGTGACGCTGTGGGCCTTGTCGCCGATGGCGTAGGCGATACGCGCGTCCAGCTGGCCGTGCTTGTCCCAGTAGATGTCCGAATTGGCGTCGGCGCCGATCGTGTACAGGAACTTGCTGCGGTACGAGTAGGCGACGCGAGCGGTCAGGCCGTGCTTCTCGTAGAAGATCTGGGCCGTGCCGACCGACTTGGACTGCTGCACCAGGGGCAGGTCCTCCCGGCGGTTGGGCACGCCCTTGATCGACGAGTCGATGAAGGTGGCGTTGACGCCGACGCCCAGGCCGTCGAACGGCCCCGGCAGGAAGGTCAGCTGCGACTGGACGTTCAGTTCCAGGCCCGCGACGGTCGCCTTCTTCGCGTTCATCGGCGTGCTGACCGCCGCGCCGGTCAGGGCGACGCCGCCATAGGTGCCCGACTGGTTCAGCAGGGTCTGAGTGAAGATCGGATCCTGGATGTCCTTGAAGAACGCCGAGGCCGACACCACGCCCTGGCCCGGCAGATAGTATTCGAAGCCGGCGTCGAGATTGGACGCGGTCAACGGCTTCAGGTTCGGATTGCCGGTCGTGACCGTGTCGGCCGTGGCGTCCACCGTGACCGCCGGGGCCAGCTGATTGTAGTCGGCGCGGCCGATCGCGGTCGTGGCCGCGGCCCGCAGGACCAGACGGTCGCTGAAGTCGACCTTGGCGTTCAGGCTCGGGAACCAGTTGGTGTACTTGTTCGAGCCGTTGGCGTCCGGACCGCGCGAGGCGGTCGTGCTGTTGAACGTCTTGGCGCCGTAATCGCCGTCGGTGTTCTCGACGCGCAGGCCGGGCGTCAGGGTCAGACGGCCCAGCTTCAGGGTCGCCATCGCGTAGCCGGCCCAGATCTTCTCGGAGACGTCGTAGTCGCTGAGCAGATCGGTGCTGAGCGACTTGGCCGCGTTCAGCTTCAGGGTCGTCGGGTTGGCCGTGACATAGGCCTGGGCCGCCGCGTAGTCGACCTTGGGGCCGAAGGGATAGCGGCCGTCATAGGTCGAGGCCAGGCTGGACGGGTTGAGGGCGGCCAGGGTGAAGGCCGTCGAGCCCGGGTCGTAGGTCGTATAGTTGCGGTCGTTGGTCTTGTGACGGTCGGTGACCTTGACGCCGATCTTCAGCGTGCTGCCTTCGCCAACCGTGTTCAGCGGCAAGCTATAGTCGGCGCGCGCCTGCTTCAGCGTCTCGACGGCTTCGCGCTTGTCGTAGTTGACGCTCTTGAAGGTGAACTGGCCGGGGTCGAAGGCGGCCGTCCCCGGCGTGACCAGGAACAGCACCTCCGACAGGTCGTAGGTCCCGGTCATGGTCTTGCCGGTGGCGAACTGGAATTCGCTGCGCAGCGGATCGGTCTTCTCGGCGCGGCTATAGGCCAGGTCGACGCTCAGCTTGCCGGCGCCGACATTGAACTTGCCGCCCGTCGAGACGGTCTTGGTGTTGTCGTCCTCGTTACGGCTCCGGACGTAGCGGGTGGCGGTCGCCTTGCTGAACGAGCCGGCCGTGGCCGAGGTCGAGACGATCGTGCCGGCGATCGGCATCCGGAAGCGGTCGCGCGTCTCGTGGTCGGTGAACTTCGAGTACTGGGTGCGCAGGTAGAACTGCATGTCGTCGTTCGGACGCCAGTCGAAATTGGCCACGAAACCCGTGCGCTCGCGCACCAGATTGTAGTCGCGATCATCGAAGTCGGCCGGGATCGCGTAGCCGTTGGCGGTCGTCCAGGAGGCGCCGGCCACGTTCTGCGACTCGATCGGACGCTTGGAGTAGTTGGCCGACAGGACCGCGCCGAACTGCTTGTCGGGACCGAACGTGCCGCCCAGGGTCAGGTCGCCTTCATAGGGGTGCTTGTCGTTCAGGTCGAACTGGCCATAGGCGGCGCGGGCGCTGCCGAAGGTCCCGTGGCGATCGAAGGCGCTGAGCGTGACGATGTCGACCTGGCCGGCGATCGCGTTGGCGTCGAGGTCGGCCGTCAGGCTCTTGACCACCGTGACCTGGCCGATCAGCGAGGACGGGATGTCGTCCAGCTTGACCTGGCGGTTGTCGGGTTCCGGCGCGGCGGCGGTCTGGCCATTGACGGTGACGTTGGCGTAGCGCGGGTCCACGCCGCGGATAATCACGTAGCGGCCTTCGCCCTGGTCATTGGCCACGGTGATGCCCGGCAGACGGCGCACGGCCTCGGCGACGTTCTGGTCGGGCAGCTTGCCCACGTCGTTGGCGTAGAGCGCCTCGACGAAGTTGTCGGCGACCTTCTTGGTCTGCAGCGCGCGACGCTCGGCGGCGCGCTGGCCGGTGATGACGACCTCGGCGACGGCGTCGGGCGGCGTCAGGGTGACCTCGACCTCGGCGGTCGTGCTGTCGGACAGGCGCACGGGCATGGTCGAGGCGCCGTAGCCGACATAGCGCACCTGAACTTCCGCGGAGCCGGCGGCCAGGCCCGTCAGCTCGAAGCGGCCGTCCGGACCGGCGGTGGCGGTGCGGCCGCCCACGCTGACGGCGGCGCCCGGCAGCGGCGAGCCGGCGCTGTCAACGACGCGCCCCCGAAGGTCGGCGGCGATGGCCGGGCCGGCCACGGCGACGGCCACGACCGCCAGGGCGCTAGCGCGGCGCAGCAGCGCCGCCTTGATGCGAATGCTCATGAGAAGACCCCCGAAGGCTTCGCCGCGCCCATGCGCGATCTGCTTCAGGTTGGGCTGCTATTACCGGAACATGGCCAGCACATTGCCGTTTCACGACAGTTTCATGCTGGTTCCACGTAGGAACGATGAAGGCGACAGGGCGCCGCGCCGTTCCGCGGCCCAGCTGGGAATCCTTAAGCGGCGCGGCCGGCGCTATCCTGCGCCATAAAGCCCATCAGCGCGTCGATGCGCTTGACCAGGTCCGCGCGGCCCATCGCGCCGGACAGATCGGTCATGGTGGAAGCGCCCAGCGCCTCGGCCGCCTGGATCAGGCGCGGGTCCCCGACCGCCACGCCAACGCGCTTGAGCTCCGCCGCCTGAGCGGCGAGGGCGCGGCGCGCCTGGGCCGGATCGACATCCAGCGCCGCGGCGGCCGACTTGACGATGCGCAGGGCTTGGGACAGGCGCGCGGCGGGCGAGCCGAGCGCGTCGGCCTTGCGCTTGCGGGGCCCCTTGTAGTCGGCCGAGTTGAAGCGGCGGCGATCCGGACCGACATAGGCAACGGCCTCGATCCAGTCGCGCGGCTTCAGGGTCACGGCCTCCAGCCGACGCTCCAGGTCCTTCAGATTGAAGGGCTTGCGCATGAACTCATGCACGCCGGCGTCACGGGCGCCGAAGATCGCTTCGGCGGTGGCCTCGGCGGTGCACATGATCACCGGGGCTTCGCGGCAGGGCAGATCGCCGCGTCGGATCTTGCGCGTGAAAACCAGGCCGTCGACTCCCGCCTGAACGTGTTCGACGAAGATCAGCTGCGGATTGACGGCCCGCGCCATCGCATAGGCGTTTTCGGCGGTCGGCGCGGCGAAGATCTGAGCGCCCAGAGGACGCATGTGCTCGGCCAGCAACCGGGCGGTGGCCGGATTGGGATCCACGACCAAGACCCGCTGCACCCTCGAAGCAATGCGCTGAATTGTACGGGCGTTGCCGTCGAACACGAACTCGGGCTCCTGGAAGATTGATGGCCGTCACCTAGCCAAATAGTCGCAGAACGTAAAAATCCGCTTATCCGCGACGATCTTTATCGTCAGGCCGCGAGCGGGGCCGACAGGCCCGCCTCGAAGTCGGCGAAAATGTCGATGGCTTCGTCGACGTCCACGGTCAGCGAGTCGTCCTTGGAGAAACGATAACGCCAGTAGCTGGAAATATGAGAGATCACCCCGACGCGTTCCCCCAACGACAGGAACATCTCGGGCGCGCAGAGCAGGAAGTCGCGGAAGGCTTGCGGGCGGCCGTTCTCGATCAGGGCCGCGAAGGCGTCGTCATAGACCTTCATCGTGCGCATGATGGCCGAGCGCTCAAGCAGCACGCCAGCTTGAAGACGACGCCGGGCCTCATGGACATACCGGCCCGCTTCCGACTCGCGGCTCCCCGTCACCACCAGTCGGCCGATCTCCTGGCTCACGGCGGACAGTTGCGACCACAGCGTGGTCAGCACCCACTTGTAATAAAGGAAGCCCTTCCAGCTGAAGATGCCTTCCTTGAAGCTCTCGCCCTCCATGACGAGGGTGTGGCGCAGCGGCTCCAGACGTTCATCGACGTTGGTCGAGAGCAAGGCCTCCACCAGCCGCGCGGCGTGGGCGCGGCTCATGCCCGCCGCGCCCTGATACGCCAGGTCGATGAGCCGGGCGATTTCGTAGGTCACGAAACCCCTCATGCTCTCCAGGTCGGCCGGCGACAGGGCGAAATAACAGTTGGCCACCAGCACGTCGTGGCGGCGCAGGTGTTCGCGCAGCAGAAACGGGTCCAGCGACGGAAGCATGTCGATCAGCTTCAGGGTCGCGAGATCACGGCTCATGTCTCCGGCGGCGTTGCAGCCGTCCAAGACCAGTTCGGCCCATCCGCGTTGCCCCACGAACACCGACTGACCACCCAAGCCTAGATCGCGACGGTCGAACGGAATGATAATCTTGGTCGCCGTCGGCCGCATTTCGTCGAACAGATACATGTCGTCGTGACGCAGTCGATGCTTGAGAATAATTGAGGTATTCAGAACCTTATTCTTGAACAACGGGGCCTGCAGGTATTCCGGTCGCTGGGCGCTCTCGTTTTCGACCGCGATTAGGCTCAGGACACGGCTGGTAGAAGCCGTGCGCTCGAGGTTGCGCAGGCTGCGAATCCTACGATCGGCCTTGTTGACCGGCTTCAACTTGCTGGACCGCGCGAATGGCGACACGAGCTTCCCTCCACTAGACAATCGGTCTTACAGTGGAGCTCGCTAACAAAAACTAACTAAAACGCAGTTCGTCGATCTTGTTCAACCAACCGTGAGCAGGGAGCGGGCTTCGGGCTCGCCCCGCGCGCACGCCGCCGCCGGACGCAGCGCCGCCGCCACCGTGGCCAGAAGGCCAGCCGGCTGGATCGGCTTGGGATGCGCGTCGTCGAACCCTTGAGCCAGCAGACGTTCGGCGTCGCCGGCCATCACGTCCGCGGTCAAGGCCACCACCGGCACGTCCACTCGACCGCCCTCCCCCGCCCGGATGCGGCGCACGGCCTCGACGCCGTCCATCCCGGGCATGTGCACGTCCATCAGCACGACATCGAAGTCCTCGACCCGCAGTCGCGCCAGAGCCGCGTGGCCGTCGCCAGCCACGGCCACCAGCGCGCCGGCCGTTTCAAGGACCGCGCGCGCGACGATCTGGTTGATCTCGTTGTCATCGACCACCAGCACGCGGACGCCGCCGAGATCGAGCTTGGCGACGGCTTCTCGCGCCTTCTCCGGCGCCTCGGTCGCGCTCAGAGCCAGGGTCACGGTGAAGGTCGCGCCCTCGCCCTCGACGCTCGCGACCGAGATATCGCCGCCCATCATTCCGGCGAGACGTCGGCAGATCGTCAGGCCCAGGCCCGTACCGCCGAAGCGCCGCGCGATCGTCCGGTCGCCCTGGGCGAACGGGGTAAACAGGCGATCGCGTTGCTCGGGCGACAGGCCAGCGCCGGTGTCGGACACCGACAGCATGATCCCGCCGGCGTCGCCGGGCGCGATGTGGATCGTCACGCGCCCCGTCTCGGTGAACTTCACGGCGTTCGAGACCAGATTGCGCAGGATTTGCCGCACGCGCGCGTCGTCGCCCGCCAGCCACGCCGGCGTCGCGGGATCGACCTCCAGGGTCAGGTCGAGACCCTTCAGGCGCGCGGTCTCGCTCCAGACCAGCGCGATCTGGGCGGCCGAGCGGCGAATGTCGAACGGCGCGATGTCCAGCTCCAACTTGCCGGCCTCGACCTTGGACAGGTCCAGCACGTCGTTGAGGATGGTCATCAAGCCGTGGCCGGACTCCTCGATCATATCGAGATACTGGGTCTGACGCGCGTCCAGGCCCGTGCCTCTCAGGGCGTGAGCCAGGCCCAGAACCCCGTTCATCGGCGTGCGGACCTCGTGGCTCATCATCGCCAGGAACGCCGACTTGGCGCGGCTGGCCTCCTGGGCCTCGGCCTGGGCGTGCTCCAGCGCCTTGGCCGTCGCCCGCATGGTCCGCACCGTGTCGGCGACATAACCGATCAGGCCCAGCATGACGACCAGCGCGACGGCCCGATCCCAGGCCGTGAACCTGGGGGCGAGCAGGGTCAGGGCGACAAGGGCCGAGAACGGCCACAAGGTCATGGACAGCATCCCACCCGGGCTGACCATCGCGTACCGCACCCCTTCGATGATCATGCCGAAGAGGATCAGGATCGCGGCGAACTTCATCGCCGCCACGCCGTGGACCGCGCTGAGCGTCGCCATGGTCGCCCATAGGCAGCCGAAGATCGCGGGCGGCGCGATGCGACGCAGCCGGATCGTCGCGAGGTTCCCGGTCGGCTTGAAGGTGCGCTGGAGATAGAAAAGCCAGCCCTCGCAGGCGAGATTGGCGGCGCCCCACAGCATCGCCGGGCGAGGACCGAAATAGAAGGCCAGCAGACCGCCGACCAGCGCCGCGGCGCTCAATCGGGCGACGCGGCTGCGGCGGCTCATGGCCAGCATCGAGCCTTCCACGCCATCGTCGAGTATGTCGAGAATCCCCACTCGCCGCCCCCCTCCGCGGTGAATCCGGCGCATTGTGGGGGCACAAGGTTCACAAGCGTTTACCGTGCGGCGGATCGCCGCGCGACGCCTTGGGGTCCGCGGCGCCGTATCCGGCTCGGACGGCCTGGCCCGAGCCGGAAGGTCTCAGCCCTGGAACGGATCGCGCATCAGGATGGTGTCGTCCCGCTCGGGGCTGGTCGACAGAAGGGCGACAGGCGCGCCGATCAGCTCCTCGACGCGGCGCACGTACTTGATGGCGTTGGCGTTGAGATCCTTGAACGAGCGCGCGCCGGCGGTGCTTTCGGTCCAGCCGGCGATCTCCTCGTAGACCGGCGTGGCGGCGGCTTGATCGCGAAGACCCGCCGGCAGGTAGTCGACGACCTTGTCGCCGATCTTGTAGCCGACGCAGATCTTCAGGGTTTCCAGGCCGTCCAGCACGTCCAGCTTGGTCAGGGCGACGCCGTGGATGCCGTTGATGGCCACGGACTGGCGCACGAGCACCGAGTCGAACCAGCCGCAGCGGCGGGCGCGGCCGGTGTTGACCCCGACCTCGCGCCCCACGGTCGACAGGTGCTTGCCGACCTCGTCGAACAGCTCGGCCGGGAACGGCCCCTCGCCCACGCGCGTGGTGTAGGCCTTGACGATGCCGAGCACATAGCCGGTCGCCGACGGCCCCATGCCCGAGCCCGCCGAGGCTTGGCCCGCGGCGGTGTTGGACGAGGTGACGAACGGATAGGTGCCGTGATCGACGTCCAGCAGCGCCCCTTGCGCGCCCTCGAACAGGATCCGGCGGCCGGCCTTGTTGGCCTGGTCCAGCACCCGCCACGCCGGCTGAGCGTAGGGCAGGATGCGCGGGGCCAGGTCCATCAGGGCGTCGAACAGCTCTTGCGCCGAGGCCTCGGGCAGGTTCAGGCCGCGCCGCAGCGCCCCGTGGTGGCTAAGCAGCCGCTCGATCTTCGGCTTCAGGGCCTCGGGATCGGCCAGGTCGGCGACGCGGATGGCGCGGCGACCGACCTTGTCCTCGTAGGCCGGGCCGATGCCGCGGCCGGTGGTGCCGATCTTCTGGGTCGAGGCGGCCTCGCGCGCCTGATCCAGGTCGCGGTGCAGCGGCAGGATCAGGCAGGCGTTATCGGCCAGGATCAGTAGCTCGGGCGTGATGTTGACGCCCTGCTCGGCGATCTTGTCGATCTCGGTCAGCAGGTGCCACGGATCGACGACGACACCGTTGCCGATGACCGACAGCTTGCCCTGCACGACGCCCGACGGCAGCAGGGCCAGCTTATAGACCTTGCCGTCCACGACCAGCGTGTGGCCGGCGTTGTGCCCGCCCTGGAAGCGCACCACCACGTCGGCCCGGTTGCTAAGCCAGTCGACGATCTTGCCCTTGCCCTCGTCGCCCCACTGGGCGCCGACAACGGTCACATTGGCCATGATAGAGATACGCCTTGTCGCCTGCCGGGTGACGTCGCGAGGTCCTTCGACAGGACTCGACCTCGGACGTTCGATCGATTTTGGGCGGCGACGGAGACGCGGTCAAACCAGCGCCTCGCGAAGTCAGAAGGCGTAAACCAGCCTAACCCCCGCGTCGTCAAGCCCCTGGTTCTTGCCCTGGTGGAAGATCTGGCCGTTCGACAGGTGGGTGTAGGAAAGCTCGCCCGACCAGCGGTCGTTGAACTGGTAGCCCAGCGCGAACTCCGGCTCGAACAGCACGTGCGAGCCGAACTCGATCCGGTGGTAGTACAGATAGGTGCGGCGCGCCTGCTCGTCGGGGCTGAGGCCCGGGGCGTTGGCCGGCGGCAGGCTGGCCTTGCCGTCCGTGTAGGCCAGGCCCATGCCGGGCCGCAGATAGAAGCCGCCCGGCTTGCCCAGGTCGATCTTCCAGTCGAGGCCGGCGGCCACGAAGTTCGAAGTGTTCTTGCTGTTGATCGACACCATGGCGTGGACCTGCGGCTTGCCCAGCCAGCGCAGGGTTTCCAGCTTGTTGGTGCGATAGCCCAGATGGACGTCGACGCCGTCCTCGCGCCCCGCCGCCCCCAGGCCGATGGCGCTGCCGATGAAGGTCACGTCGTGCTTGTAGACCCCGACAAAGGCTTCGCCGGCGGCGGCGGGCGCGGCGGCGGCCAGCGCGCCGCTCCCCAGCGCGAGGGAGGCCGCGACGGCGCGGATAGCGATCTTCATGGAGTCGTCCTGAACAGCAGAGCCCAAACCTATATGGACCGAATGGCGGAGCCCGCAATGGGTTTGAGATCGCCTTCCCGACGCATGGCCGCGCGCTTTCCCGGAAAAGCGGCATCCACTTTTCCGCGCGATGCTCTAGACCTGCGCCATGACCATCGCCCTCGCCGACATCCAAGCCGCCGCCGGCCGCCTGAAAGGCCTGGCCGTAGAGACCCCGCTGATCGAGAACCCGGCGCTCAACGCGCGCCTGGGTGGGCGGATCTTCCTCAAGCCCGAGACCCTGCAAAGGGCGGGCGCCTTCAAGTTCCGCGGCGCCTATAATCGGCTCAGCCAGCTGAGCGACGCGGAGAAGGCGCGCGGGGTCGTGGCCTTCTCGTCGGGCAACCACGCCCAGGGCGTCGCCCTGGCGGCCCGGCTGCTGGACATCCCGGCCCTGATCGTCATGCCGTCCGACGCCCCGAGCGTGAAGGTCGAGGCCACGCGGAGCTTCGGCGCCGAGATCCGCTTCTACGACCGCTTTACCGAAGACCGCATCGCCATCGCCGACCAAATCGCCGCCGAGCGCGGCTGTACGGTCGTGCCGTCCTACGACGATCCGCACATCATCGCGGGCCAGGGCACGCTGGGGATCGAGATCGTCGAGCAGGCGGCCGCGCGCGGCGCCAAGCTCGACACCCTCGTCTGTTGTGTCGGCGGCGGCGGCCTGATCGCCGGGACGTCGACGGCGGTGAAGGCGCTCTCACCCGACACGGCGATCTGGGGCGTCGAGCCCGCCGGGTTCGACGAGACCCGTCGTTCTCTGGAAAGCGGCCGGCGCGAGACCATCGACAAGGACGCCCGCTCGTTCTGCGACGCCCTGCTGACCCCGATCCCCGGCGAGCTGACCTGGCCGATCAACCAGAAGAACCTCGCCGGCGGCGTCGCCGTCACCGACCCCGAGGTCGCCGAGGCCATGCGCTACGCCTTCTCGGTGCTGAAGCTGGTCGTCGAGCCCGGCGGCTGCGTGGCCCTGGCCGCGGCCCTGGCCGGCAAGGTCGACCTGAAGGGCAAGACCGCGGCGATCGTGCTGTCGGGCGGCAATGTCGATCCCGAACTGTTCGCCAGCGTGCTGAAGGGCGAGATCTAGCCAGGCTCGAAAAGCCCCTCCAGAGCCTCGCGCGCCAAAACGGAATCGTTTTGACGCGATAACGAGGCTCTAAATCAAATACTTAGAGCGTGACGCCGAAACCGGTTCCCACTTTCGGCGTCACGCTCTAGGGTCCGCGCCAACGACAAGATTTGCTCCCACATGGGGTCAGAGATGAAACGCCTTCTGCTCGCCACCGCCCTGATCGCGGCGCCCGTTCTGGCGCCTCCCTGTTTCGCGCAAGGAGCCGCCGACGCGCCCAAGATCGACCCCGCCAGGCTGTCGGCCCATATCAAGGTCCTGTCCTCGGACGCCTTCGAGGGGCGCGGCCCCGCCACGGCCGGCGAGACCAAGGCGGTCGGCTACATCATCGGCCAGATGAAGGCGATCGGCCTGACGCCCGCCGGCGACGTCGGGAAGGACGGCAAGCGCGTCTGGACCCAGAACGTGCCGCTGGGCAAGTTCGAGATCGAAGGCCCGGTGAGCGCCGGCGTCACGGTCGGCGGCCAAAAGGAAGCCTGGACGCAAGGCGACCAGATCGCGGTCCGCGCCGCCATGACCAATGTCGACGCCGTGTCGATCAAGGACGCTCCGATCGTCTTCGTCGGCTATGGCGTCAAGGCCCCCGAGCGGAACTGGGACGACTTCAAGGGCATGGACCTGAAGGGCAAGATCCTGGTCGTGCTGATCAACGATCCGGACTTCGAGACCGGGGTCGGCGACTTCGGCGGCAAGGCCATGACCTATTATGGCCGCTGGACCTACAAGTACGAGGAAGCCGCCCGCCAGGGCGCCGCCGGCGTGCTGATCGTCCACGAGACGGCCCCGGCCTCGTATGGCTGGGCGACGGTCAAGAACTCCAACACCAACGTGATGTTCGACATCGTCCGCAAGGAGCCGGCCAAGACCCATCCGCAACTCGAGGCCTGGATCCAGCGCGACGTCGCTGTGGACCTGTTCAAGAAGGCCGGCCTCGATTTCGACGCCCTGAAGAAGCAGGCCCAGACCCGCGCGTTCAAGCCGGTGGTCCTGAACGGCGCGACCTTCTCGGCCGACTTCAAGGTCCGCCACCAGGTGATCGTCTCGCACAATGTCGCCGGCCGCATCGTCGGGACCAAGCATCCGAACGAGACCATCATCTACAGCGCCCACTGGGACCACCTGGGCGTCGGCGCGCCGGACGCCAAGGGCGACAGGATCTATAACGGCGCCATCGACAACGCCGACGGCGTCGCGGCCATTCTGGAACTGGCCCGCGCCTTCAAGAGCCGGCCCGCGCCCCAGCGCTCGGTGCTGTTCCTGGCCGTCACCGCCGAGGAAAAGGGCCTGCTGGGCTCGGAATACTACTCGGCCAACCCGCTGTTCCCGCTGGCCACCACGGTCGGCGACATCAATATCGACGCCCTGTCGGCGGCCGGCCCGGCCAAGGACATCGGCACGTCGGGCGACGGCAAGGTCGACCTGCAGGACCTGCTGGTCGCCAAGGCCAAGGCCCATGGCCGCTACTTCACGCCCGACCCGATGCCGCAGGCCGGCCACTTCTATCGCTCCGACCACTTCCCGTTCGCCAAGCGCGGCGTGCCGGCCATCTCGATCGGCTCGGGCGCGGACCTGGTTAAGGGCGGCAAGGAAGCCGGCATGAAGGCCGAGGAAGACTATACCGAGAACCGCTATCACCAGCCCGCCGACGAGTGGAAAGCCGACTGGGACCTGAGCGGCCAAGCCGCCGATATCGGCCTCGCCTACGAGGTCGGCGCCGACCTGGCCAACAGCCGCGCCTGGCCGCAATGGCAGGCGGGCTCGGAGTTCAAGGCCCTGCGCGACAAGACCGCCGCGCAGCGGAAGTAGGCCTTTTTCGGGAGGGAGCCAGTCTCCCTTCCGACCTTCCCGGCGAAGGCCGGGGCCCAGATTCAGCCTGAGCGGTTTGGGGAAGCGCGCCTTCGGCCCATACCGCTCGGCAAGCGCTCACGGGTTCGATCTGGACCCCGGCCTTCGCCGGGGAGGTCGGATCCAGAAGCCTGAGAGACACCCAGAGTACCGCATGACCGCCTCCGTCTTCGACCTGTTCAAACTCGGCGTCGGCCCGTCGAGCAGCCACACCATGGGGCCGATGACGGCGGCGGTGATGTTCGTCGGCCGGCTGCGCGACGCCGGCAAGCTGGCGGCCGTCGCGCGGGTCGAGACCCGGCTCTACGCCTCTCTGGCCCTGACGGGCCGGGGCCACGCCACCGACCGGGCGGTAATCCTGGGCCTGATGGGCTTCGTCCCGGCCGAGCTTGATCCCGACGTCGGCGAAGCGGCCCTGCTGGAGAGCCAGGCCACGCAATCGCTGAACCTGGGCGGCGACCACGCCATCGCCTTCGACGAGGCCAAGGACATCGTCTGGCTGGGCCACGAGCGCCTGCCCCAGCATCCCAACGGCCTGACCTTCACCGCCTTCGACAAGGCCGGCGCGGCCCTGGCCGAGCGCACCTATTTCTCCATCGGCGGCGGCTTCGTCCGCGACGAGAGCGAGATGGGCCGCAACGCGCCGCCCGAGGAAGGCCCGGCCGTCCCCTTCCCGTTCGAAAGCAGCGCCGACCTGCTGGACCGCGCCGCCGAGGCGAACCTGTCGATCGCCGGCGTCATGGCGGCCAACGAGCGCTCGCGGATGAGCGAGGAGGCGATGAACGCCGGCCTCGACCGCATCTTCGCGGCCATGGAGGCCTGCATCGATCGTGGGATGCGCCAGGACGGCGTCCTGCCCGGCGGCCTGACCGTCAAGCGCCGCGCCCGCCAGATCCACCAGACCATTCAGGGCCGGATGGAGCGCCAGATGAGCGATCCCCTGGCGGCCATGGACTTCGTCAATCTGTGGGCCATGGCGGTCAACGAGGAGAACGCCGCCGGCGGCCGCGTCGTCACCGCCCCGACCAATGGCGCGGCGGGCCTGGTGCCAGCCGTGCTGCGGTTCTTCGTGCGGTTCCACAAGGGAACGCCCGAACAGGTCCGGACCTTCCTGCTGACCGCCGCCGCGATCGGCGCGCTCTACAAGATGAACGCCTCGATCAGCGGCGCCGAGGTCGGCTGCCAGGGCGAGGTCGGCGTGGCCTGCTCGATGGCCGCCGCCGGCCTGGCCGCCGCCCTGGGCGGGACCAACGCCCAGATCGAGAACGCCGCCGAGATCGGCATGGAGCACAATCTGGGCCTCACCTGCGACCCGATCGGCGGCCTGGTGCAGATCCCCTGCATCGAGCGCAACGCCATGGGCGCGATCAAGGCCATCGACGCCGCGCGCCTCGCCCTGCTGGGCGACGGCCA
This sequence comes from Caulobacter vibrioides OR37, assembly GCF_000372645.1. Taxonomy (GTDB): domain Bacteria; phylum Pseudomonadota; class Alphaproteobacteria; order Caulobacterales; family Caulobacteraceae; genus Caulobacter; species Caulobacter vibrioides_E. The sequence continues at coordinate 13,597 of NZ_APMP01000045.1, forward strand.
GCATTCGGTGTCGCTCGACAAGGTCATCGCCACGATGAAGCGCACCGGCGAGGACATGAACGAGATCTACAAGGAGACCTCGATGGGCGGTCTGGCGGTGGGCCTGTCGGTGAACCGGGTGGAGTGCTGAGCGGCGCGTGAGCGCCCCCTCCACCGCTTCGCGGTCCCCCTCCCC
>NZ_APMP01000046.1 GCF_000372645.1 Caulobacter vibrioides OR37
GCGCGCCCCGACGTCCTCGCCCACGCCCGCCTGTGGCTCGGCACGCCGTACCGCCATCAGGCCTCGACGCTGGGCGCGGGCTGCGACTGCCTGGGCCTGGTGCGCGGCGTCTGGCGGGCCGTGCGCGGGGGCGAGCCCGAGGCGCCGCCGCCCTACCGCCCCGACTGGGCCGAGACCGGCGGGCGCGAGCTGCTGCTCGAGGCCTTCGCCCGCTGGCTGATCCCCGTCGATGTCCCCGAACCCGGCGACGTCCTCGTCTTTCGCATGGCGCCGGGCGCGGTCGCCAAGCACTGCGCGATCCAGTCCGGTCCCGACCGCATGATCCACGCCTATTGGGGCCGGGCCTGCGTCGAGAGCGCGCTGGGCCGATGGTGGCGCGAGCGCCTGGCGGCCGCGTTCAGATTTCCCGTGCGCGAAGGAGCCCAGCCATGGCCCAAGTGATCCTTTCCAGCGTTGGCGCGGCGCTCGGCGGGCCCGTCGGGGCCGTGGCCGGCGCGACGCTGGGCGCGATGGTCGACCAGGCGGTGGTCGGCGCCCTGACCCCCGCGCGCCAGGTCGGCCCGCGCCTTCCCGAGCTGCGCCTGACCGGCGCGGCCGAGGGCGCGCCGCTGCCCTGCGTCTTCGGTCGCGCCCGGGTCGGCGGCCAGGTGATCTGGGCGGCGCGGTTCCGCGAGCGCCGGATCGAGGGCCGGGTGGGCGGCTCCAAGGGCCAGAAGACCAGCGCCTACGCCTATAGCCTGTCGTTCGCGGTCGCCGTGGCCGAAGGTCCGATCGACGGCCTCGGCCGCGTCTGGGCCGACGGCAAGGTCATGGACATGACCGGCGTGACGATGCGCGTTCACCTCGGCCGCGAGGACCAGGCGCCCGATCCGCTGATAACAGCCGTCGAAGGCGCGGCGCCGGCCTATCGCGGCTTGGCCTATGTGGTGTTCGAGGACCTGCCGCTGGAGGCCTACGGCAATCGCCCGCCGCAGCTGTCGTTCGAGGTGTTCCGCCGGCCGCGCGTTCCGGGGACCGTCGGCCTGGAGGAGCGGCTGAAGGGCGTCTGCCTGATCCCCGGCGCGGGCGAGTTCGTCTACGCCACGGAGGCCGTGCTGCGCCGCGAGGGGCTGACGCGGACCGCCTCGGAGAGCGTCCACAACGCCGAGGGGCGCCCCGATCTGGTGGTGGCGCTGGACCAGCTTCAGGCGCAGCTGCCCAACGTCGATCACGTCACGCTGGTCGTGGCCTGGTTCGGTACCGACCTGCGCTGCGGTCAATGCGAGATCCGGCCGGGCGTCGAGCACAGGACCAAGGAGACCCTGCCGCTGGCCTGGAGCGTCGCGGGCGTCGGTCGCGCCGACGCCCATCTGGTCTCGCTGAAGGACGGCGCCCCGGCCTATGGCGGCACGCCCGCCGACGCGGTGGTGCTGCAGGCCATCGCCGAGCTGAAGCGACGCGGCCTGAAGGTGACGCTGTATCCGTTCATCCTGATGGACCCGCCCGCGGGCCAGGCCGCCTATCCCTGGCGCGGCCGCATTGCCTGCGAGGCCGGGACGGACGGGACGGCGGCGGCGAGCGCCCAGGTCGACGCCTTCTTCGACGGGACCTGGGGCCTGCGCCGCATGGTGCTGCACCAGGCCGGGCTGGCGGCCCAGGCCGGCGGCGTCGACGGCTTCGTCATCGGGTCGGAGCTGCGCGGCCTGACCACCACGCGCGGCGCGGGCGGGACCTATCCGGCGGTGGCCCGGCTGAAGGCGCTGGCGGCCGAGGTCCGCGCCGTCGTCGGTCCCGCGACCAAGCTGGGCTACGCGGCCGACTGGAGCGAATATTTCGGCCACCAGCCGGGCGGCGGCCACGCGGTCTTTCACCTGGACCCGCTGTGGGCCGATCCGAACATCGATTTCGTCGGCGTCGACTGGTATCCGCCGGTCACCGACTGGCGCGAGGGCGAGGGCCATCGCGACGCGGCGGCCGGCTTCCTGGGGCCGCATGACCCGGCCTATCTGCGCGCCGGGCTGACGGGCGGCGAGGCCTTCGACTGGTTCTACGCCAGCCCCGCCGATCGCGACGCCCAGGCTCGAACCCCGATCACCGACGGCGCCCATGGCGAGCCGTGGATCTGGCGGGCCAAGGACCTGCTGTCCTGGTGGAGCAACCCGCACCACGACCGCCCCGGCGGCGCGCGCTCGGCGACGCCGACGGCCTGGGTCCCGAAGTCCAAGCCGATCCGCCTGACCGAGTTCGGCTGCCCCGCCGTCGACAAGGGCGCCAACGCGCCCAACCTCTTTATCGATCCCAAGAGCTCGGAGAGCTTCCTGCCGCCCTATTCGACGGGCGAGCGCGACGACTTTGGCCAGCGGCGCTATCTGGAGACGGTGCTGGCCTGGCTGGAGGAGCCGGCGGCCAATCCCGTCTCGCCGATCTATGGCGGGCCGATGATCGAGGCCGCCAGCGCCTGGTGCTGGGACGCCCGGCCGTTCCCCGACTTCCCGGCGCGCTCGGACGTTTGGGCGGACGGGGGCAACTGGGTGCTGGGCCACTGGCTGACCGGCCGGACCGGGATCGCGCCGCTGCCCGACCTGATCCAGGCCCTGGCGGCGCGGGCCGGGGTGGCGATCGATCCGGGAGAGGCCAGCGGCGCGGTGGGCGGCTATGTCGTCGACCGGCCGATGCGCCTGCGCGACGCGCTCGCGCCGCTGACCGAGGCCTTCGCCCTCGACCCGGTCGAGCGGGGCGACCACGTCAGGATGGCGGCCCGCGCGGGACGCGCGGCGCTGGCCTTGTCGGAGGACGACCTGGTCCTGCCCGACGACGGGCCCTTGAAGGTCGAGACCCAGACCCTGGAGCCCGCCGTCGAGGCCCTGCGCCTGCGCTTCATCGACGCCGCGCGCGACTACCAGATCGGGGCGCTGATCGCCCGGCGCGAGACGGGGCGGGGGACCCGCGACGCCGACGCGCCGATCGTGCTGGCGGCGGCCGAGGCCGAGGCGGCGGCGCGGCGGATGCTGGACGGCGACGCGGCCGCGCGGCGCACGCGGATTGTCCGCCTGTCGCCCTCGGCCGCCCTGCGGCTGGAGCCCGGCGACCGACTGGCGCTGGACGGCGAGACCTGGCGCGTGCTGCGGCTGGATCTCGACGAGCATCCCCGCGCCGCCCTGGCGCCGGTGGTCGGCGTGGCGGGCGTCTCGCCGGCCGTCGACTGGACGCCCGCCCCGCCGCGCGAGCCGGCCGCGCCGCCGGTGCTGCATGTGCTGGACCTGCCCTGCGACGGGACCGAAGACGCGCGGCCCCGGATCGCGGCGGCGGCCGAGCCCTGGCGGCCGCTGGACGTCCATGCCGGCGCCGACGCCGGCCTGCTGACGGTCCGCGGCCGCGTTGCCGCGCCGGCCACTGTGGGCCTGACCCTGACCGACCTGGCGCCCGGCTCGCCGCATCGCCTGGGCGGCTCGGCGACCCTGACCGCGCGGATCGAGGGGCGGAGCCTGGCCTCCGCGCCGCTGTCGGCGGTGCTGGCCGGCGAGAACGCCCTGGCGGTGCGGACCCCATCCGGCGCTTGGGAGGTGGTCGGTTTCCAGACCGCCCAGCTGATCGCGCCGGACGTCTGGCGGCTGTCGGGCCTGCTGCGCGGCCAGCGCGACGGCGTGGCGACGCCCGCGACGATCCCGGCCGGCGCGCCGGTGGTGCTGCTGGACGAGGCGGTGGTCCCGATGGAGGTCGCCGCCTTCGAGCGCGGGACGCCGCTGATGGTGCGCGCCGCGCCGGCCGGAGGTCCGCCCTCGGGTCCGGCCATGACCGAGGCGGCGGCGACCTGGACGGCGCGCGCCCTGCGGCCCCTGGCCCCCGCCCACGTCCGGACGCGGTGGATCGGCGACGACTTCCGCGTGACCTGGATCCGCCGCGCCCGCCTGGGCGGCGACGTCTGGGACGGCGAGGTCCCGAGCGAGGCCGGGGCCGACCGCTTCCGCGTCCGGGTGCTGGACGGCGAGGCGGTGCTGATGGATGTCGAGATGACCGGGCCGGCCTTCGTCTATGCCGCCGCCGCCCGCGCGGCCCACGCGCCGTCGCCCGCCGCCCGCGTCGAGATCCGCCAGGGCTCGGCCCTGTACGGCTGGGGAAGCGCCGCGACGACAGGTCTGTGGTAAATTTATCACATGGGGCCTTGCGCGCCGCGCTGGACGTTCTAGATGGAGGGCGTTACGCAACCCCACAGTTTTCCAGAGGACCTTCCTTGGCGCGCGACCCCTATCAGGAACTCGGCGTTTCCCGCACCGCGAGCGCGGACGAGATCCGCAAGGCGTTCCGCAAGCTCGCCAAGCAGTATCATCCGGACACCAATCCCGGGGACAAGAAGGCCGAGGAGCGCTTCAAGCAGGTCAGCGCGGCCTTCGACATCCTGGGCGACGCCGAAAAGCGCAAGAAGTTCGACCTGGGCCAGATCGACGCCGACGGTCGCGAGACCATGCGCGGTTTCGGCGGCCAGCCGGGCAACGGCCCGTTCAGCGCCAGCGGCGGCTTTGGACGCGGCGGCTTCCGCACGGACGACAGCCCCGACATCGACCTGTCGGAAATCCTGGGCGGCATGTTCCGTAGCGGCGGCGGGGCCGGCCCCTTCGGCGGCGGAGGCGGCGGGTTCTCGACGCGCGGCTCGGACGTGCGCGCGCGGCTGGACATCGACCTCGAGGAATCGATCAAGGGCGGCAAGAAGCGCGTGGCCTTCTCGGACGGCCGCACGATCGACGTCACCATCCCGGTGGGCGCCCAGGAGGGGCAGACCCTGCGCCTGAAGGGGCAGGGCAGTCCCGGCCGAGGCGGTCCCGGCGACGCGCTGATCGAGCTGGCGGTCAAGCCGCACCCCATCTATCGCCGCGAGGGCGACATCCTGGTTATGGACCTGCCGATCTCGGTGCCCGACGCGGTGCTGGGCGGCAAGGTCGAGGCGCCGACGCCGGACGGCAATGTCATGCTGAACGTGCCCAAGGGCAGCAACAGCGGCCAGTCCCTGCGCCTGAAGGGGCGGGGTCTTTCCGACGCCAAGGGTAAGCGCGGCGACCTGCTGGCCCGCCTGGTGGTGACCCTGCCCGACACGGTCGACCAGGACCTGGAAAAGTTCGCCGAGGCCTGGCGGGCGCAGAAGCCGTACTCGCCCAAGCGCAAGTAAGGCCGGGCGGCGTCAGCCGATCCCGGGCAGGTCCGCCGCCGTCGCCGCGATCACCGCGCCCGAACGGATCAGGGCGCTGGCCGCCTCCATGTCCGGATGGAAATGCCGATCGTCGGCGAGGGGCGGGACCTGGCCGCGCGCCAGGGCGCGCACGGCCTCCAGCGCCGCGCTGGACGTCAGCGGCGCGTGGAAGTCGCAGCCCTGCGCGGCGGCCAGCAGCTCGATCCCCAGCACCGCCGTGGCGTTCTCGACCATGTCCAGCAGGCGCCGCGCGCCGTGGGCGGCCATCGAGACGTGGTCCTCCTGGTTGGCCGAGGTCGGGATCGAATCGACGCTGGCCGGATAGGCCTTCTGCTTGTTCTCCGACACCAGGGCGGCGGCGGTGACCTGCGGGATCATGAAGCCGGAGTTCAGGCCTGGCTTGGGCGTGAGGAAGGCCGGCAGTCCCGACAGCGCCGGATCGACCAGCATGGCCACGCGGCGCTCGGCGATCGAGCCGATCTCGCAGACGGCCAGGGCGATGATGTCGGCGGCGAAGGCGACCGGCTCGGCGTGGAAATTGCCGCCGGACAGGGCCTCGTCGGCTTCCGGGAAGATGAGGGGGTTGTCCGAGACGCCGTTGGCCTCGGTCTCCAGCGTCGCGGCCGCCTGGCGCAGGATGTCCAGCGCCGCGCCCATCACCTGCGGCTGGCAGCGCAGGCAATAGGGATCCTGCACGCGCTCGTCGGCCTTCAGATGCGAGGCGCGGATCGCCGAGCCGGCCATCAACGCGCGCAGGGCCGCTGCGGTCTCGATCTGGCCGGCGTGGCGGCGCAGGGCGTGGATGCGCGGATCGAACGGCGTGTCCGAGCCCTTGGCCGCCTCGGTCGACAGCGCGCCAGTGACCAGGGCCGACTGGAACAGGCGCTCGGCCTCGAACAGGCCCGCCAGGGCGTTGGCGGTCGAGAATTGGGTGCCGTTCAGCAGGGCCAGGCCCTCCTTCGGTCCCAGGGTCAAGGGCGTCAGGCCCGCCGCCGCCAGGGCCTGGGCGGCCGGCAGGCGCGCGCCGCCGACGAAGATCTCGCCCACCCCGATCATCGTCGCGGCCATGTGCGACAGCGGGGCCAGGTCGCCCGAGGCGCCGACCGATCCCTGACAGGGGACCACCGGCGTCAGGCCCTGGGCCAGCATCGCCTCCAGCATCCGCGCGGTCTCGACCCGGACGCCCGAGGCGCCCTGCGCCAGGCTGGCCAGCTTCAGGGCCATCATCAGCCGGATCACCGGGACCGGGGAGGGCGCGCCGACGCCGGCGGAGTGGGACAGCACGATGTTGCGCTGCAGGGTCTCGAGGTCCGCGTCGCCGATGCGGACGCTGGCCAGCTTTCCAAAGCCCGTATTGATCCCATAGACCGGCTCGCCCTTGGCCAGGATGCGCGCGACGGCGGCGGCGCTGGCCGCGATCGCCGGCCAGGCGTCCGGCGCCAGGCGCGGCGTCGCCCCGCGATAGATCGCCTTCCAGTCGGCCAGCGGCGTGGCGCCGGGAATCAGGACCAGGGACGACGGTTCGACGTGAGACATGGATCAAGCTTTCGGGCGCCGAGGAGGGACGAAGCGGGCCCGAGGCGGATTTGCCCCTTTTGAAGCCCGGCGTCGAGGGCGCCGAGCCGACAGACGGCCGAAATCGAGATAGCCCGCGTTCTGTTTTCGGCGATTTCGGGTGCTTTCGACCAACCGCGCTTGAGTTTGACCGACGAACCCGGGATGCCCCTGGCGTTCCGCCTCGGGGTCGGCTTATCTCCCGCCCAAACAGGAGGACTCCCATGGACCTGCACGCGATCGCCGTCCCGACCTACGTCAACATGATGAAGGGCCTGATCGGCCAGCTTTCCAAGGGCGAGGCCTTCGCCGCCGAGACCGGCCTGGCGCCGGCCGACCTGATCGGCGCGCGCCTGGCGCCGGACATGTTCCCGCTGTCGACCCAGGTGCGCTTCGTCTGCGTGCAGGCCAGCGACCTCTTGCGCCACCTGACCGGCGCCGACTCGTTCGCGCCGGCCGAGGACGCGACCGACTTCGACGGCCTGCGCGCCCAGCTGACCGACGCCATCGCCCGGCTCGAGGCCGCGCCGGCCTCGGCGCTGGACGCGGCCAAGGACAAGGCGGTCGAGCTGAAGCTGCCCAACGGCATGGCGTTCGACATGACGGGCGAGCAGTTCGTCCGCGACTGGGGCTTCGCCCAGGTCTATTTCCACCTGACGACCGCCTACGCGATCCTGCGGCACAAGGGCGTTCCGCTGGGCAAGGCCGACTGGGTGCCGCACATGTTCGCCTACATCCGTCCGGGCACGCTGCCGGGCGGGTGATTGGCGGAAAGCGAGGGAAGCACGCAAATCCTGGTGGCGGGGGGCGGGATCGAACCGCCGACCTGTGGGTTATGAATCCACCGCTCTAACCATCTGAGCTACCCAGCCAGACCAGGAGGCGCGGCTTATAGGCGAGAAGCGCGCGGGATTTCAAGCGGCCGTGTCATCGGTGACTGAAGAGGACCAGCGCGGCCACGCCCGACGCCAGCATGACCGCCGTGATGATCCGGTAGAATCCGACGTTTGTCCTGAGCGAGCTCGGCAGGCCGGCCGTCGAGCCCCACAGGAGGTTCAGGCTGGGCGCGGGGCGTAGCGAAACCTCGGGGAGGTCCAGGCGGCGGTCGTCCTGGCGTTTGCCGGTGTCGCGCAGATATCGCGCCTCGCGCTCGATGGTCAGCTTGAGCGCGTATTGCACGAGGGCGGAGCCGAACGCCGCGATGACGACGAGGATCTTGATCAGCGCCATCGCTAGTCCGCGACGATCGCCGCCGTCGCCGCCCCCAGCGCCTTGACCGCGTCGGCGGGGGCCAGCCTCACCTGCAGGCCGCGCTGGCCGCCGTTGAGGAAGACATAGGGCTCGGCGAGGGCGGCCGCCTCCATCACCGTGGGCAGGCGCTTCTTCTGGCCGAAGGGACTGACGCCGCCGACCTTGTAGCCGGTGATCCGTTCGGCGTCCGGGACCGGGGCCATGGCCGCCGACTTGCCCTTCAGGGCGGCGGCCAGTTTCTTCATGCTGACCTCCTTGTCCGAGGGCAGGATGGCGCAGGCGGGCTTGCCGTCCAGCAGGACGATCAGGGTCTTGAGCACCCGGCGCGGGTCCTCGCCCAGCGCCTCGGCGGCCTGCAGACCCACGCGCTCGGCGCCCGGATCGTAGTCATACGTATGCAGGTCGAACGCGACGCCGGCCTTGGCGAGTGCGATCGTGGCGGGCGTGCTCTTGGACATGGTCAGCGTGATACCCAAGTGCCCCCTGTCTTGGAAAGCGCTCCCTGTCTTGTCATGGGCCCGCGTTGGAATACGGATAGACGATGACGCCTCTCGATCGACGGACCTTGCTGCGCGGCGCTCTGGGGCTGAGCGCGGCCGGGCTGCTGCCGGGCTGGGCGATGGCGGCTCAGGGCGGCCGATCGCCCGAGGCGTTGTCGGGCGACGAGATCAAGCTGACCGTCGGCCATACGATGGCCAGCATCGACGGCCGAACGGGCCACGCCGTCGCGGTCAACGGCACGATCCCCGGTCCGCTGATCCGCCTGAAGGAAGGCCAGCGCGTCCGGCTGGCGGTGACCAACACGCTGGACGAGGAGACCTCGATTCACTGGCACGGCCTGTTGGTGCCCTTCGCCATGGACGGGGTGCCGGGCGTCAGCTTTCCGGGGATCAAGCCGGGCGAGACCTTCACCTACGATTTCCCGGTGCGCCAGAGCGGGACCTACTGGTGGCACAGCCATTCGGGCCTGCAGGAGCAGGTCGGCCACTATGGCCCGATCATCATCGACCCGGCGGGCGAGGACCCCATCCCCTACGACCGCGAGCACGTGGTGGTGCTGTCGGACTGGAGCTTCCTGCATCCGCACCAGTTGATCCGTAAGCTGAAGGCCCAGTCCGGCTATTTCAACCACCAGAAACAGACCGTGGCCGGCCTGCTGAAGGGCCGGGACCAACCGCTCAAGGACCGCGTGGAATGGGCCTGGATGCGGATGGATCCCACCGACATCCTGGACGTCACGGGCTCGACCTACACCTATCTCGTCAATGGCCATGGGCCGGGCGACAACTGGACGGGTCTGTTCGCGCCGGGCGAGCGGGTGCGGCTACGCTTCATCAACGCCGGGGCCATGACCATCTTCAACGTCCGGATCCCGGGCCTGTCGCTGGAGGTCGTCGCCGCCGACGGTCAGCCGGTCAACCCGGTGACGGTCGACGAATTCCAGATCGCCCCCGCCGAGACCTTCGACGTGATCGTGCGGCCGACCCAGGACAAGGCGTTCACCCTGGTCGCCGAGGCCTCCGACCGCTCCGGCCTGGCCCGCGCCACCCTGGCGCCGCGCCCCGGCATGACCGCCCCGGTCCCGCCGCTTCGCGAGCGCCCCCTGGCGACCATGAAGGACATGGGCATGGGGACCATGGGCGCGATGGGGCATGGCGGCATGGACATGCCGGGCATGGACATGTCGATGCGGTCCCAGGCCAACGCGCCGAACCTGCCGCTGACGCCGGGCGTCCAGACGGTCTCGCCGATGCCCCTGGACCGGCTCTCCGAACCGCCCCAGGGCCTGGAGGACGTCGGCCATGCGGTGCTGACCTATGGCGCGCTGGCCAGCCCGCATCCGCCGACCGATACGCGGCCGCCGGAGCGGACCGTCGAGATCCACCTGACCGGCAACATGGAGCGCTTCATGTGGGCGTTCGACGGCCAGGCGTTCGGACCGCTGAAAAAGCCGATCGCCTTCCGCCGGAATGAGCGGGCGCGGGTGGTGCTGATCAACGACACCATGATGGCCCACCCGATCCACCTGCACGGCCATTTCTTCGAACTGGTCAACGGGCAAGAGCGGCCGCCGCTGAAGCACACGGTCAATGTCGCGCCGGGCGGCAAGGTCGCCTTCGACCTGACGGCCAGCGAGCCGGGGGACTGGGCCTTCCACTGCCACCTGCTGCTGCACATGCACGCCGGCATGTTCAACGTCGTCACCGTGCGGCCGCTGGACGGAGAGGCCTGATGCTCTTCGTCGACCAGGTCGAACAGCACGCCGGCCACGACATGCCGGCCATGGCGACGCCGGCGGCGCCCGCCGACGAGACCCAGCCGCCGCCGATCCCGACCGACCACGCGGCCGAGCGGGTCTATTCGCCGGCCGCCATGGCCGCCGCTCGCGCCCAGCTGATGAAGGAGCACGGCGGCGTCAAAGCCTGGACCGTTCGCCTCGACCAGCTGGAATATCGCGCCCGCGACGGCGCCGACGGCCAAAGCGTCGAGGGCGAGGCCTGGTGGGGCGGCGACGCTTCCCACTGGGTGGTCAAGGCGCGGGGCGAGCGCGCGGACCACACTGAGAAGGGCGATGGGGGCTGGGAACGCGGCGAGGCCCAGGTGCTGAAGGCCTGGCCGGCGGGGCCGTACTTCGATCTCCAGGCCGGCGTCCGCTACGACCTGGTCCGCCAAGGGGGCGGCCGGGGACGAAGCTACGCCACGGTCGGCTTCGAGGGCGTCGCGCCCTATTGGATCAAGCTGGACGGGGCGGTGTTCCTGTCCGACCGGGGCAAGGTCTCGGCGAGGGGCGAGAGCGCCTATGACCTGCGCCTGACCCAGAAGCTGGTCCTGCAGCCGCGCGTCGAGGCCGACCTGGCCGAGGCGGGCGCGGGGCGGCTGGAGGGCGGCCTGCGCCTGCGCTACGAGATCACGCGGGAATTCGCGCCCTATGTCGGCGTCGTCCGGGAGCGGACCTTCGGCGCGCTGACGCCGGTCGGCGAGCGGGCGGGGAGCACCGCCTTCGTCGTCGGCGTCCGCGCGTGGCGGTGACCGCGCCCGGCGCGGCGGGGGCTTGTCGCGCGCCCGAGCCTGGCCCAACATTCGTTTGAGCGGCCGCCACCCCTCCCGACGGACGGGGCCAGAGAAGCGGCCGCCAGGCGAGGGAGTGGCGTGGATGGCGGACGCGATCGATTTCGACCGCATGAGGACCCTGGGCGACGTCGCCCGCTATCATGCCGAGGCGCGGCCGGACGCCGTGGCCCTGGTGTTCGAGGGGCGGGAGACCAGCTTCGCCGACTTCGACCGCCACACCAATCAGGTGGCCAACGCCCTGATCGCGGCGGGCCTCAAGGTCGGCGACCGCGTCGCCTATGTCGGCAAGAACAGCGACCACTATTTCGAGCTGTTGATCGGCGCGGCCAAGGCGGGGGTCGTGACCACGCCGATCGGCTGGCGCCTGGCCGCGCCCGAGATCGCCTATATCGTCGGCGACAGCGAGGCCAAGCTGGTCTTCGTTGGTCCGGAGCTGATCGGCCATGTCGAGGCGGTCGCGGCCGAGCTGACCCACCGTCCCGTGGTGATCGCCATGGAGGCCGAGGGCGCCGGCGAGCACCGGACCTTCGAGGCCTGGCGCGACGCCCAGCCGGACACGGATCCGATGACGCCGATCAAGACATCCGACATCGCCATCCAGCTCTACACCTCGGGCACCACCGGTCGGCCCAAGGGCGCGATGCTGACCCACGACAACATGCTGGCCATGCGCCGCGAGGCCGCGCTGAGGCCGCTGGACTGGAACCAGTGGGGTCCCGACGACGTCAGCCTGGTGGCCATGCCCGTGGCCCATATCGGCGGCACCGGATGGGGCCTCGTGGGCCTCTTCAACGGCGCCAAGGGCGTGGTGGCCCGCGAGTTCGACCCGACCAAGGTGCTGGACTTCATCGAGAAGGACCGCGTCTCGAAGATGTTCATGGTGCCGGCGGCGCTTCAGATCGTGGTGCGGCTGCCCCGGGCCCGCGAGGTCGACTATTCGCGCCTGTCGCACATCCTGTATGGCGCGGCGCCGATCCCGCTGGACCTGCTGCGCGAGTGCATGGAGGTGTTCGGCTGCGGCTTCGTCCAGCAGTACGGCATGACCGAGACGACCGGCACGGTGGTCTATCTGCCGCCCGAGGACCACGACCCGGCTGGCAACACGCGCATGAGGGCGGCGGGCCTGCCGATGCCGGGCGTCGAGATCAAGGTGATCGACGAGGCCGGGAACAGCGTGCCAGCCGGGACGGTGGGCGAGGTCGCGATCCGCTCTCTGGCCAACATGGCCGGCTACTGGAAGCTGGACGAGGCGACGAAGAAGACCATCGACGCCGACGGCTGGCTACGCACCGGCGACGCCGGCTACCTGGATGAGGACGGCTACCTCTTCATCCACGACCGGGTGAAGGACATGATCATCTCGGGCGGCGAGAACATCTATCCGGCCGAGGTCGAGAGCGCCGTCTATGGGCATCCGCACGTGGCCGAGGTGGCGGTGATCGGCGTCCCCGACGACAAGTGGGGCGAGGCCGTCAAGGCGGTGGTCGCGCCCAAGCCCGGCGTCACCCCGGACGCGGCCGATATCATCGCCTTCGCCCGGTCGCGGATCGCCGGCTTCAAGGCGCCCAAGAGCGTCGATTTCGTGCCGGCCCTGCCGCGCAACGCCTCGGGCAAGATCCTGCGGCGCGAACTGCGCGCGCCCTATTGGGAAGGCCGCGAGCGGCAGGTGAACTGAGGCGGGCTCAGCACAGGCCCCCACCTGACCTGCTGACGCAGGTCTGTCCGCCCCCAAGCGGGGGCGGAGGAGGGATCTCTCCTCCCCCGTATGGGGGAGGGGGACCGCCGAACGGCGGTGGAGGGG
>NZ_APMP01000047.1 GCF_000372645.1 Caulobacter vibrioides OR37
GTACAGCTTGCAGCACCGCAAAATCGCCGCCTAGATATCAAACCCAGACGAGGCCAACCCTCCACTAAATCCGCAGCCCGGCTGTCTCAAAACTTCTGACGACGTACACATCAAAGAGGTTGCGACCGTGACCGCGACATGGCGGGACACCGCCAAGGCGGTGTGCGCCCGCGCCACCGAGATCACCCGTATGGCCAGCGCCTTCGAGCACGACGACCTCAAGCGGGCGTTGATCCTATGACGCTAGGACGGGTGGCAAGTGGGGGACACAAATGAATAAGCAAGAAGATGATCTTTCGAATGAAGCAACGGCGCTCGCAGACATCCTGAAGTGGTCCGCGGATCTGCCAGCCTGGCAGCGCGACACGCTGCGCCGCCTCTGTAACCAACCTAAACTGGAAGCCACGGATGTCGTGGAGTTGGCCGCGATCTGCAAGGGCCTCGATCAGGGCACCCCACTCGACGCCAGCCATATCCGCGATCCCGCCGCGAGCCATGCCGTGGTGACGCTCGGCGCCCTTTACGGTCTGTCCAACGTCAACGCCCTCGCTCCCGGCGAACGGCTGTCCTTCGGCAAAGCGGGCCTCACCATCATCTACGGCGACAACGGAGCCGGCAAATCCGGCTATGCCCGCGTCCTGAAGCAGCTCTGCCGGGCGCGCTCGCCAAAGGGCGACGCGATCCTGCCAAACATCTACGCCGCCACGAGCGGCGCGCCAGCCGCCAGCGTCGAGTTCTTCATCGGCGCCCAAAAACGCAATGCCGCTTGGACGCAGGGCAGCTCGCCAGACGCCATGCTGTCCGCCGTCAGCGTCTTCGACTCGCGCACGGCCAATATCCATGTCGAGAACACCAACGACCTCGCGTATACGCCGCTGCCGCTACGCATCCTCGCGGGCCTCGCGCAAGTCTGCCAGGACGTGAAGAGCAAGCTGGCCGCCGAAATCAAGGCCCTCCAGGAGCAAACGCCCACCATCCTGACGACGCCGGACTGCAAGCAGAACACTCCGGTCGGCAAGCTGATCGCCGGTCTCTCGGGCAAGACGAAGCCAGAAACCGTCGAGAAACTCGCCGGCCTCACCGCCGAGGACGAGACGCGCCTTCAAACGCTCACCGCCGATTTGTCGAGCGATCCGGCTCGCACAATCCGCCAAGACCACCGCCGGCGTTCCCTTCTTCCAGGTCAGGCTGATCAACAAGCCGAACGAACCAGTGGGAAAGGTCCTCAGCGAAGGCGAGCATCGCTGCGTCGCGCTCGCCGCCTTTCTCGCCGAGCTATCGACCATCGATGCGCAATCGGCGATCGTGTTCGACGATCCGGTGTCGTCACTCGATCACTTGCATCGAGACAAGGTCGCCGCCCGTCTGGCAGAAGCTGGCCAGACTCGCCAGGTGATCGTCTTCACCCACGACATGGCGTTTCTGCTCTTGCTCGACGAAGCCTGCCGGACGACAAAGGATCGAGAAGCGACGCCTGTGGCGTATCGCCTGATCAGCCGCGGCACCGAAAATGCTGGTTACTGCCATCAGGATCCCCCGGCCAACGTCATGCCGCTCGACAAGGTCATTGACGGCATGAGAGCGCACCTCGCAAACGTCAAGATCCACCATGAACGCGGCGACCAGGCGAGATGGCTGCGCGAGGTCACGTCGTTCCAGGATCAACTTCGAACCACGTGGGAGCGCGCCGTCGAGGAGGCCGTCGGGCCGGTGATCCGCCGCTTGTCACGCAAGGTCGACACCACGGGACTGATCAAACTCACCGTACTAACGGATGGCGACTGCACCGCGATGCGGTTAGCGTTTGGGCGTTGTTCCGCCCTTCTTCACAGCCAGCCGGGAGAGCTCAATCCGCGGCTACCCGAACCGACGGCCATCGAAGCTGAGATTGATGCACTGGAGAAGTGGATTGCAGATATCCGGGCCCGGCAGGAGAAAGCCGCATAATTATGCTTCTCGCCAAGCCGGTCGATATCGATCGGTGTGCAAGGGAATGTCGGGCGTCGCCGCGCGCGTGTAGAAGTGATCGCCTACACCGAACCGCCCAGCGCCTTCAGCATTATTGCGGTATCCCAGGCGAAGTTTCGCCACTCAACGGGTTGGTCTGCCGCGATCCGGATCACCTGACACATCGGCATGTCAATCAGCGCTCCGGTCGATCTTGCGGTGGCCCGCATTGTTACGGTGCAGACGACGATATCGTCGCCGCATGTGTGGAAGACGGGGTCTGTCGGTTTGATATCGACCCAAGTCTCGACGAACGAGTCGATCCAGCGCCCGAACTCTTCGCGGCCTCTCCATTGGCCTCCATAGGGCAGGGAATCCGGCTGGTGTAGAACGATGTCGGGATGCAACGTTTCGAGCAGTGCAGCTCTATCGGCTGGCAATCCCGAAGCAGAGTAACGGGCTTCCGCCTCATAGAAACGCATCAGAGCGCGAAGTGCCGGTGTTTGTGCATCCATAATTCTAGCATAGACATTCGCCAGATATCTCGGCCACCCGTTTCCTGCGGTTAAACTCATTCGGCGTCCGATTTCCGCGCGCTTGTGCGCGGCCAAATTCTCGGGATGCAGGAAGTCCGGGGCCGCTATTCGGCGGCCACGGCATAGGTCGCCTCGCCTCGCCGCCCTCCGCTTCGGACGGCTGGGCGCGGCGCCTTGGCGCGGTGATTGTTGAAGATGCTCAAATCGATCTTCCACCCATTCGGTGGGAATCTGGCTGCGCGATCCCCGATGGATGCGTGGTGGCCATCGCCAGTATCAGGGGTGGCAAAAACGAAGTGCCGAGCTCCGCCACGAGCCCTCCTGTAGTGATCGCGCCGTTCGCCAAATCTGATCCACGCGGATCTGGGACCCTTGAAGCGCTTTCGATGGCGAAATGCCATCCTACGTCATAGCCTCTTTCAAGGACTGCCCAAGACTTATCAAATTCCCCTCGCTGTCGTGAAACCAGCAGCCAAGTTCCGCTGATCCCTTGCTGGGATAGTTGCCGGCGACGTGCGCTATGCCATCGATGGTCTTTAGCCGGCCGCTTTCATACTCGAGAAAGTTGACGCCGCGACGCTTGAGCTCATCGACGACGGAGCGGACGTCGTCAACGGTGATCGCGAGCTGTGTAAAGTCTCCGGCCGATCGGCCGCTTGAGAGGAATATCGAAAACTCACTCGCACCGATACAATAGCGCAGGCCACCGGGGCGTTCCTCCGTTGGCCTCACGCCGAGCTTTTCCAGATACCATCGTCGCGCGCGGTCGAGATCCTGTGCCGGGAGGCGCGTTGCTGCGCTGAGGTATTTCTCTTCCACGGCCAACATCATTCCTCCGCCCGATGTACAGGAAGCCCCTCGATTTGCTCCAGCAGCATCGCAATCTTGGCGGGCTCCGTGAGCATCGCGTCATGTCCCGCCGGCCGTGCGTCAATCATCTCAATCCCAAGAGCCATGGCGTGCTCCGCCTGTTCGGGAATGAGATCTGAAGTCCGAATGTACGCCCTTGGCAAACGGTTGAGAGCCCTCGCAGAGAAGTGGAGGGATTGCGCAAACGTGCGCCACGGTTGCCCCACCAAACGACTGGCCAAGATCACTGCCATCTCCCTATCGAACGATCCAAGTTTCTCGATAGGGATCATCGGAGCGATGCGGTCCTCGACGACCAGCGCTTCGATATCATGTATCGGCGCGAGATCGGCGAAGGATCGCCCATTCGCGCCCACAAAGGCGTCGAGATACACGATCCGCTCTATCCTATCCGGCACACGGTCTGCCACCCCTGTAATCACAAGCCCTCCATAGCTGTGGCCCACCAGCGTTACATCGCGAATGTCCTCTCGAATTATGAGATTGTGCACGTCCTCGATATGGGCATCGAGATCGACGTGAGCGCAAGGTTCGTCGATTGCCATGCCGGATAGTGTCGGCGCCCAAGTTCTGTGACCTCGATCGTCAGCAAGTTGTCGAACCGTCGCCCAACACCAACCGCCGTGCCAAGCACCGTGGACAAACACGAACCGCCGAGATCTGCTCGCGTAAGACATCCTCACCACAATAGGTCGACAAGACGCAGCTTCAAATTGGCTTGCCGCGTCTCACCGACGCCTCCATCGCGGCCCACGGCTGCCGCCCGTCAAGAACGCGAGCCTATCCCCGGCCGCGCGGCCCCCTTCGCAAGCAGCGCCGCGATCGATCATTTCTATACCCGGGTATAGTTGCAATATACCCCTATGGGTATGTATGAAACCCGCGGCGCGCATTGAAGACCAGCAATAATTCACGCTCCGGAATCCAGCCCTGCAAAGGCTGGATTTTTCATTGGCACAGCAAGGGATCGCTATGAACCCGCGACCTAGCGGTCAGGCCGACGATTGCGACAGCAGACGCTCGACGTCTGCACTCGTCTATCGCCGGCTCGGCCACGCTCAGGGCGACGACACGATTGTCGAGAGCCGCGCGAACCACTTCGCGCTGCTTTGATGCGTGCCGCCTCCTGAGCCAGGCATCAGGAGGCAGGAATGACCTACCAATTTTTCAGCGCACGCCTGCGCGGCGCCAGCTCATCGGAGATCCGCCCGCGTCTCGCACTGGCGCGCCGGCGTCTCGGGTGCGGGTGGCGCCAACAACCAAGCTGAGCGCTGCGCTCCATGCGGCGGGCGCCACGGTCGCTCGCCGTCGATACCTAACCCCATACATCAACGCCCATTGGGAAGGCGCTCCTCGTGCTGGCAGACCCGGAAAATCAACGCGACAATCACGCGCGCGCCGCAGTGCTCGATGAAGCGCATATCGGCGACATCAAGGGCGCATTCGGCTCGATCCAACGCGGCGACGAACTGCCGCGCGCGAGCCTCAAAGCCCGCCTCACGACCCTACTGGCTATCATTGGGCCGGGTCTGATCGTCATGGTCGGCGACAACGATGCCGGCGCCTTCGGTACCTACACGCAGGCTGGCCAAGTCTATGGCACGCGCCTGTTGTGGGTACTGCTGGTTCTCGTACCTGTGCTCTACGTCAATCAGGAGATGGTGCTGCGGCTCGGCGTGGTGACCGGCGTCGGTCACGCGCGGCTCATTCTCGAACGCTTCGGCAAGTTCTGGGGCGCCTTCAGCGTCATCGACCTCTTCATCCTGAACGCCCTCACCATCGTCACCGAGTTCATCGGCATCAGTCTGGGCATGGATTACCTGGGCATCCCGAAGATGTTCGGCGTGCCGATCTCCGCGGTACTGATTGTCGCCGCAGCCAGCACAGGGTCGTTCAAGCGTTTTGAGCAAGTCTGCATGGCGCTGGTGGCGGGATCGCTCCTGCTCGTGCCGATCTTTGTGATGGCTCACCCAAGCGGCGGACAGATGCTGCACGATTTCGTCGTTCCCGGCCTGCCGAAGGGCTCGGACCTGTCGGCCGTGGTGCTGCTGATCATCGCCATCATCGGCACCACCATCGCGCCTTGGCAGCTCTTCTTCCAGCAGTCCTACCTGATCGACAAGCGCATCACGCCGCGCTTCATGAACTATGAGCGCACCGACCTGTGGATCGGCATCGCCATCGTGATCATAGGCGCTGCGGCGATCATCGCCTTCACCGCCGCGACCTTCGCCGGCCATCCGGAATTCGGCAATTTCACCGACGCCGAAGGGGTCGCCCAGGGGCTGCAGAAGTATGTTGGCCACGTCGCCGGCGTGCTCTTCGCACTGGCCCTGATTGACGCCTCGATCATCGGCGCCGCGGCTGTGGGGCTTGCGACATCTTATGCCCTGGGCGACGTGCTGGGGCTGAAGCACTCGCTGCATCGTAAGATCTCCGATGCAAAGGGCTTCTACGCCGTCTTTGCCGGTATCCTGTTCGTATCGGCGATTGTCGTTCTGGTCCCCGGTAGTCCGCTAGGCCTGCTGACCGTCGGCGTGCAAGTGTTGGCCGGCGTTCTGTTGCCCTCGGCGACAGTGTTCCTGCTGCTCCTCTGCAACGACACCGAGGTGGTGGGTCCGTGGGTGAATGGACTCTTCGCCAACCTCTTCACATCCGCAGTCATCGCCGTCTTGGTCGTGCTGTCCCTGGTGCTGACCGCCAGCGTGCTGTTCCCCGACATCAGCGCCCAAACCATCATCCTGATCCTGGAGATCGGCGCAGCGGTTTCCGCGGTCAGCGCCGCAGCTTTCTTCACCTACCGGCGCCTGCATCCCGCGGCGCCCAAGGTCGCCGTCGACACCAGCCTCCGCGCTACCTGGCGGATGGCCCCGCTGGCGCTCCTTAAGGCGCCGCAGCTCTCCGCCGAGGTGCGGATCGGTCTGACTGTCCTCCGCACCTATCTGTTGATCGCGATGATCCTGGTGATCGTTCGTGTCGTGGAGGTTGCCCTTGGCCACTGACCCTGCCGTCACCAGCCTTCTCGCCAAGGCATTCCACCGGGCTCATCCTGTTGAAGAGGTTTGCCATGACTCCTAACGCCACCGATGCCCCTCATGCGCCCGTCCACGAGACGGTCTCCCTGGTCTCCATGTTCAAGCATGGCGTCGTGGACGCCAACGGCGCCCCGGCCGGCCGCCTGGAAGACGTTGTCGCCGTCTTGCGGGACAATGACTATCCACTGCTGAAAGGCCTCCTGGTCGGCAGCGGCCCGGTATTCGTGCCGATGGCGGACGTCATCGAGATCAAGCCCGATGGCGCTGTGCGGATCGCGGCGGGAGAACGACGACCCTTCTCACAAGAGGCTGGGGAAACGCTGCTGAAGGCCGAGATGCTCGGCCGGCGTCTGGTCGATCTGCCGCGCGGCGTGTTGGTCAAGGCGCACGACGTGCGCTTCGACGCAACCCCGTCGGGTTGGCGCATGGTCAGCGTGGACGTGCACAAGCATAGCTGGCTGCACTTCGGCTCGCATGAGCACCACCCGGCCCGGGACTGGCACGACTTCCTGCCGCTCACCCGCGACGCAGCGCAGGCCAGATCTACATCATCGCTCGGCCGCATCGAGGCGCTGAAGCCGGCTCAGATCGCCGATATTATTGAACGCGCTCCGAGCCAAGAGCAGGATGTCTTGCTGGCTTTGGTGCATACGGATCCCAGCCTGGAAGCCAATGTCTTCGAGGAGTTGGACGATGACAAGCAGGCGCAACTGCTGAAATCGCGCAACGACGACGAGGTGGCCGACGTACTGTCGCGCATGCGCGCCGACGACGCGGCCGACGCGATCATGGAGTTGCCGCAGGAACGCCGACAGAACGTGCTCGATCGTCTCCCGACGGCGACGAAGATGAAGGTCAGCATGCTGCTCGGCTTTAATTCGGCGACGGCGGGCGGCCTGATGGGCGCCGATTTCCTCGCCGTGCCGGAGGATCGCACGATCGGCGATGCGCTTGAGCAACTGCGAACACTGACAACCGTGCAGCCCGAGGCCTTGGTGACGATTCACAGCCTGAATGCGGACGGCGCCTTGGCCGGAACGCTAAGCGTTGTGCGCGCCCTGCAACTTAGTCCCTCGACGTTACTTCGCGACGCAGTCGACGCGCGCGCAATCGTCGCATCGCCTGATGACGACATCATTGCGGTCACCACGCGGATGGCTGACTTCAACTTGTTGAGCTTGCCGGTTGTTGATGCCGAGGGGAAATTGCTGGGGTTGGTGACCGTAGACGACGCGCTGGAAGCCGCCATCCCGCAGGACTGGGCCCGGCGCGAGGGGGCAAGTGGCTCGCCGCAACGCCGACTGGGATGATGTCCGACACCCACGGATTCCAGCCCAACGAGACGACCATCCTCGTCTTCCTCCATGCTGCGGGCCACCGCCCTACATGAATGGCTCATGACCCCCACTGTCGCCCAGGACGTATCCACACGCACCCGCGAACCCCAGCATTGGGCGGCGCTCGGCGCGCTAGGCATCGTCTATGGCGATCTCGGCACCAGCCCGCTCTACACTCTCCAGACCGTCGTCCAAGCAACCGGCGGACATTTCACGACCGCCAGCGCGCTAGGCATCCTGTCGCTGCTCGTCTGGACCCTGATCATCACCATTTCGATCAAATATTGTCTGTTCGTCATGCGCGCCGACAACCATGGGGAAGGCGGAATCCTTGCCCTGATGTCGCTGGTCGGCGCCAACAGATTCAAAGGGACCGCCAAAATCCTGGCCGTCATGGGCCTGCTCGGCGCGGCCTTGCTCTATGGCGACGGCGTCATCACGCCGGCCATCTCGGTGCTCAGCGCGCTCGAAGGTGTCAATGTCGTGACGGGTTCGCTCAAGCCCTTCGTCATGCCGGCGGCCGTCGCCATCCTGATTGTCTTCTTCGCAGCCCAGCGGTTCGGCACGGCTAGAATTGGCGCCGCCTTCGGCCCGATCATGCTGCTCTGGTTTCTTGTTATCGCGGTCCTTGGGCTCACCGGGATCGTTCGCAATCCCAGCGTCCTCACCGCCCTCGATCCGCGTCACGCAATCGGCTTCCTGGCCCATAGCGGAGGAAACGGGATGCTGGTGCTCGGCGGCGTCTTCCTCTGCATCACCGGGGGCGAGGCGCTTTACGCCGACATGGGACACTTCGGGCCCGGCCCCATACGCCTGTCCTGGTACGCGATCGTGCTGCCGTCGCTGCTGCTCAGCTACGCCGGACAGACCGCCTTGCTCATCCAGAAGGGTACGATCGAAGGCAATCCGTTCTTTCAGCTTTGCCCCACATGGGGAGTCTATCCGCTTGTGTTCCTGGCGATGATTGCCACCATCATCGCCAGCCAGTCGATCATCACGGGTTCGTTCTCGATGACACGGCAGGCGATGCAACTCGGCTGGCTGCCCGGCTTTCATATTCGCCAGACGTCCGACAAAGTTTACGGCCAGATCTACGTGCCCGTCGTAAACTGGATGATGATGGTAGCGACCATCGGGATCACCATCGCCTTCGGCAGTTCCGACAGGCTTGCCGGCGCCTACGGCACGGCGGTGTCGACAACGATGCTGCTGACCACCTGCCTGCTCTTCACGGCTATGCGGAAAACATGGCGTTGGCCGCTCGCGGTTTCGATCCTAATCGCCGGACTCTTCCTGATCGTCGATGTCGGGTTCTTTGGCGCCAATCTGCTGAAGATCGCCGAAGGCGGCTGGCTGCCCCTGACCTTCGGCGCGCTCGTCTTCTTCCTGATGCTGACCTGGCGGTCGGGGATCGATGCGGTTCGCGAGAGCCTGGCGCAAGCGTCGGAAGCACCCGAAAGATTTGTCGCTGACTTGGCCGCCGGCAAGGTGCCCCGTGTCCCCGGCACGGCGATCTTCCTGACCCGGACCTATCAGAAAATCCCGCCGCTGCTGATCGACCACGTCAAACACATGGGCGCCCTCCATCAGTCGGTAATCGCCTTGACGATTCTGTTCGAGGAATCGCCGCGCATCGATGATGAGGAGCGCTGTGGCGTAGAAAAGATTGCCGACGGGATCTGGCGCGTGACGATGCGCTTTGGCTTCGTCGAAATACCAGACCTCACCGCCGCTCTGAAGCGGGTTAAGGGTCTCGATCCGTCGATCGATCTCGATCACGCCATTTATTTCGCGACACGCGATATTATCGTTGCAAGGGCCGGAAGCTCGCTGTTTGCGCATTGGCGTCTTCCAGTGTTCGCCTTTCTTTATCGCAATGCCGTAAAGGTGGTTGATCGCTTCAGCTTGCCGCCCGACCGCGTCGTGGAAATCGCGCGGCAGATCGAGTTGTAAGTCATCCCCGTCAAGTGCTCAGACAAGACAGTCCCGCCGTCGATGCAGCGAAGAAGGAGGTGGACACACCTCTATTCTGCTAAGCTTGCGGCATGACACAGTCGCGCTCTCCCCTCTGGCCAGGCGTGCCACTGGCGCTCATATCGGCAGTGCTCTTCGGTGCCTCGGCGCCATTCGCGAAGCTCTTGCTCGGCTCGATGCCGCCGCAGCTCCTCGCCGGACTGCTCTATCTCGGGGCCGGCATCGGTCTGGTGGCCATCATCGCTAGCAGAGCAGCCTTCGGCGCTCCGGCTCCGGAGGCGCCCCTACGGCGCCATGACCTCCCCTGGCTCGCGGCCGTCGTCCTATGCGGCGGGGTAGCCGGACCGCTCCTCTTGATGTTGGGGTTGGCGCGTACGTCCGCCGCCTCCGGGTCCCTACTACTGAACTTGGAAGGGCTCGCGACCATGGCGATCGCGTGGGTCGTGTTCCGGGAAAACGTGGATCGGCGGCTAATGCTGGGCGCCTTCGCCATCCTTGCGGGAGCGGCGATCCTCGCGTGGAATGGAACAGGTGTACGCATCGACGCGGGCGGTGCCTTTATCGCCGTCGCGTGCCTAGCGTGGGGCATCGACAATAATCTGACGCGCAAACTGTCTTTGGCCGATCCGGTGATCACGGCGGCCATCAAGGGTATCGCGGCCGGCAGTACGAACGTCGCCTTGGCGATGGTGCTTGGCGCGCATCTGCCGACGCCGACCACGATCGCGGCCGCGGCCGCCGTCGGCTTCCTCGGCGTCGGTGTAAGCCTCGTTCTTTTCATGCTTGCGCTTCGCAACCTCGGAGCCGCACGCACCGGCGCCTACTTCTCGCTGGCGCCTTTCATTGGGGCGATCATCGCCGTGGTTCTGCTAGGCGAGCCTTTGACGATCCAATTGATCGCCGCCGGAATGCTGATGATGGTGGGGCTCTGGCTTCACCTCGCGGAGCGGCATGAGCATGAGCATCTACACGATGCCCTAGCGCACGAGCATGTGCACGTGCACGACGAGCACCACCAACATGAGCATGATGGTCTGGTAACAGAACCGCATTCGCATTGGCATCGGCACGCACCCTTGCGCCACGGTCACGCCCATTACCCCGACCTGCATCATCGGCATACGCACGTCCAGGCAAAATGACTGTTCCCGACGACAGTCATCGGCGGTGAGACTTGGGTCTGGCCGGGAAGGCTGCGGCGATGTCCGGGGCGAAAACCCATAAGAGGAAGAGGGCTGCGCCGGTCTTCGCGGCGGGTTGAAAGCCGAGAGAGAGTCTTTCGGCGCCCGTCGCGGAGTAAGTCCCGATGGCCAGTGCCGTTCAGAAGATCACCCTGTCGTCCTCGCGCGACATCCCCCTCAACAAGCTCATCCTCTCCCAGTCGAATGTCCGGCGCGTGAAGGCCGGCGTCTCGATCGAGGATCTCGCGGCGGATATCGCCCGTCGCGGCTGCCTGCTCCAGAGCCTCAATGTCCGCCCGGTTCTTGATGAGGAGGGCGTCGAGACAGGTATGTTCGAAGTGCCTGCCGGTGGCCGGCGCTTCCAGGCGTTGCAGCTCCTCGTCAAGCAGAAGCGCCTTACCAAGACCGCGCCCGTGCCCTGCGTAGTCCGCGATCCCTCCACCAAGATCCTCGCCGAGGACGACTCGCTGGCTGAGAACGTCCAGCGCGTGCCGCTACACCCGCTCGATCAATTCCGCGCCTTCCAGACCCTGCGCGACAAGGGCCTATGCGACGAAGACATCGCGGCCGCCTATTTCGTCGGCGTCAATGTCGTCAAGCAGCGCCTGCGCATCGCCGCGGTGTCGGAGAAGCTTCTCGACATCTATGCCGAGGATGGCATGTCGCTCGAGCAGCTCATGGCGTTCACCGTGACAACGGACCATGCGCGCCAGCTCCAGGTCTGGGACGCGCTCCAGCGGTCCTACAGCCAGGAGCCTTATCAGATCCGGCGCATGCTGACGGAGAAAACCGTCCGCGCGTCGGATCGCCGCGTGCTGTTCGTCGGCATCGGCGCCTACGAGAACGCGGGCGGTGTCGTCATGCGCGATCTCTTCCAGCAGGACGACGGTGGCTGGCTTGAAAATATCGGGCTTCTCGAAACCTGTAC
>NZ_APMP01000048.1 GCF_000372645.1 Caulobacter vibrioides OR37
TATCACGCTCTAAGGGCCGCGCCGCCAGTTTCCCACAGCCGAGAACCTAGAACTTCTTCTTCAGCCCGACCTTCCAGGTGCGGCCCAGGGGATCGCCGGTGAAGGGGTCATAGCCCAGGTCGAGGCGGGCGTAGGACGGGTCCTTGTCGAACAGGTTGGTGATCGCCAGGGTCGCCGTCGTGTTCCAGGGCAGGAAGACCCGATAGGACAGATCGGTCAGGATCTGGGCCTTGATCGTCTTGCCCGCGCTGACCGTGACGCCCGCGCCGGTGGTGTCCTTGTAGGCGTTGGCGGCGAACGGCGCGACGCGCTGGTCGTCATAGCTGCCGATGTAGTGCACCGTCAGGCGCACGTTGTGGGGGCCCTTGTTCCACTCGCCATAGACGTCGCCCTTCCACTGCGGGATCGGCACGACGGTGGTCTGGTAGTTGAGCAGGCCCACCGCGTCGAAGGCCTTTTCGACGGTGATCCCTTCGACGACATTGGCGCCGACCTTGTACTTCTGGACGTAGGTCGCCGTGCCGCCGATCGTGACGTCGCCGCCGGCCACGTCGCGGAACCGGTAGTCGGCCGTGAAGTCGAAGCCGCTGTTCTTCACCGGCGCGCCGTTGATGTAATAGGTCTTCAGGCGGGCGATGCTGGTCGTCGGCGTCGAGCACGAGCCGTTGAAGGTGAAGCGCGCGACCAGGGCCGCGTAGGCCGGATCGGCGCAGTTGTTCGCGCCCGCCGCGCCGTTCGGATAGAGGGCGTTGACCATCCCCGCCACCGGCTCGGCCACGATCGGGTGCTTGAAGTCGAAATCGAAGTAGTCGATCGACGCGCGCAGGTCGCCGGCGCTGATCAGGATCCCGAAGTTGTAGGTATTGGCCTTCTCGGGACGCAGGTTCGGGTTGCCGAAGATGTCGACCGCCCGGAACACGCCCAGAATGCCTTGCAGCGAGGTGACCGAGGTGGTGGTCGTCACCGGGTCCGGCGGCCCGCGGAAGGTCGAGCCCGCCGAGGCGCGCAGGGCCAGCCACTTGGTCGCCTGCCAGCGCAGCGAGGCCTTCGGATTGAAGGTCGAGCCGGTCGAGCCGCCATAGTCCTCGTAGCGCGCGGCCAGCTGCCCCTGAAGCGTCTGGGTGATCGGCAACGACAGCTCGCCGAACGCGGCCCCGACGGCGCTCTGGTTGTCGGCCGGCGTGCCCACGCCCAGGAACATGAAGGGCCCGTTGCGGGCCGAGCCGGTGCAGGTCGTGACCCCGAAGTCCGGCGTGTTGACGCACGGATTGATCAGGGCGTTGCTGATGTCGTTGTAGTCGGCCTTGAAATAGGTGCGGCGGTACTGGACGCCGGCCGCCCAGGCGATGTCGCCGCCCGGCAGGCTGATGCTGGTCTTGCCGTTCAGCACCGCCTCGCCGACGAACAGGCGCGAGGACTGCTTGGTCGACAGCTTCTTGAAGAACCAGTCCACCAGGTCCTTGTTGTTGGCGAGGGCGGCGCTGTAGCCGGGGTTGGCCTGGCCGGTGATGGCGTTGGACGGGATCGCGCTGGCGAAGGGGTTATAATACATGCAGCCGCCGACGCCCGGCGTGCCCTGGATGCCCGGCAGCGACGGATTACTGTCGCAGGTGGGTCCGCCCAGGCCCTGCAAGGCCAGGGCGAAGCGGTCGACCAGCGTGTCGTAACCGGTGCGAATGCCGACCTCCTGCGAGTAGGTCAGGGCCACGTCCCAGCCGATGCCGTTATCCCACTCGCCCGACAGGTCGGCCGAGACGCGGAAGGCGTCGAAGGCGCGCGCGCCGATCGAGGGGCCGTAGCCGAACTTGGGATTGCCGCCGATGCCGAACGGCCGGTTGGCCACGTCCAGCGCCCCGAACCCGAAGATCGAGCCCGGCGCCGTCGTGCTGGCGCCCGTCGCCAGGCTGGAGAGGTTGACGGTCGGATTGGCGGCGATGAAGGCGATCAGGCCCGGATTGGTCGCGGGCACGTAGTAGCGGCCGGTCAGGGCCGGGCTGGGCGCGACCTCGGCGGTCGGCGTGGCCAGGGCCGCGTAGGAGGGCGAGGTGTTCCAGTCGGGCACGTCGGTATGCGAGTAAAGCACCTCCGCGTGGAACTTGGTCTTGGCGCTAAGGTCGGCATTGGCCTCGGCATAGGCTTGAACCGCGTCCTGCTTCTCCACCAGATTGTCGAACGGCGTGTAGTGCCAGTAGCAGACCGGCGTCAGGCCGGAGAAGCCGGCGAAGCCTCCCAGGCCGGCGCAGGCCGGATCCCGCAGGGCGTTGGTCGAACTGGCCAGCGGAATGAAGGTCGAGGGGTTGCCGGCCGCCGACCAGCCCGCCTCGGGGTTGGACAGGTAGGGCCGGTTGGCCCACGACCGGTCGGCGACCGACAGCTTGGAGCGGTGCTGCCAGCCGACGCTGGCCAGGACGTTGCCGTTCTCCCAGACCTGGCCCCAGGTGACGTTCAGGCCATAGTCGCCGCTCGAATTCTTGATGCCGCGATAGTCGGCGCCGACCTCCAGGCCCTTGAAGTTCTTCTTGGTGATGAAGTTGACCACGCCGGCGATGGCGTCGGAACCGTAGGTCGCCGCGGCGCCGTCCTTGAGCACTTCCAGGCGGCCGATGGCGGCGGCGGGCAGGATGTTGGTGTCGACGATCCCCGCCCCGGCCGCGGCCAGTGGGTTGATGGCCAGGCGCCGGCCGTTCAGCAGCACCAGGGTGCGCTGCGAGCCCAGGCCGCGCAGGTTCACCGAGCCCGAACCTTCCGAGCCCTGGGCGCGGCTGTCGAACTGGTTGGTGTCGCCCAGCACCCCGCTGGACACCGACAGGGCCTTGATCAGCTCGACGGTCGAGGGGGAGCCGCGCTTTTGCAGCTCCTCCGCGCCGATCACCTTGACCGGCAGGGCCGCGTCCTCGGGCGTGCCCTTGATGAACGAGCCGGTGACGACGACCTCCTCGACCTGGGTCGACGGGTCGGCGGCGGCCTTCTGGCCCTGGGCGTCGGCCGCGCCGGCGGACAGGGCCACGGCCAGCGCGAGACTGGACCCTCCAAGCAGGAAGCGGGTTCGATTCATGGCAATTTCCCTCCCTTATCGTTTTGTTGGGCCGGCGCCGTCGTTGCTCGCGGTCGGCCGGCATGTCTCAGCTGGGCGGCGCCCTCCCGGTCCAGGCGCGGACGGACGCGCGGCCGCCAAGGCCGTCGCGACGCCCGGAGCGTTCGCTTTTGAAACCCGGTGATGCGCTTCGTGGAGCCGACAAGCTTGGAATCCCCTTGGTCCAGGTGCTTGAAAAGCCACGCTTACTCCCTCGCCCCGAAGGACGAGGTTGGGTCGACCAATGAGGTACGACACCCATTTCGAAGATGAGGTATGTTTCCGAACTGTGTCAACCGTGGCCAAATCAAGGCGGACGGAATGCCGCACCCCGCCCGTCCTCGCGCGCGGTATGGCGGCGGATGGGGGCGGCGGCGGACGCGTCGCGACTCCGGCCTCGCTAAAGCGTTCAACGGGGGGTTTCCGATCGCGACGGAGCCCCCTAAGTGGGACAACATTGGTCGCCAAGCCGCGATGGCGGGCCGCAACAATCGGGTTGGAACTTCATGCGTCTCGCCAAGACCGTCCGGCGGCCTGGCCGGCCTTCTGGCTCGTTCCGCGCGCCGCTCGTCTCGACGGCCGTGCTGATCGGCGCGGGCCTGGCCGCGTGTACGACGCCCGCGCGCCAGGTCGACGCACGCCTGCCCGCCGCCTATGAGGCCCCGGCCGGAAAGCCGCTGCCGTCCCAGACGCTGGACCAGTGGTGGACCACGTTCGACGACCCGGTCTTGAACGATCTGGTCGCGACGGCTCTGGAGAAGGCCCCCGACGCCCGCCTCGCCGCCGCCCGCCTGGCCGAGGCCCGCGCCGTCCGCCAGGGCCAGATCCGTCAGCTCTACGTCCCGCAGACCCCGCTGACCGGCTCGGCCAAGCGCACCGACACCCACATCATCGACCAGAGCGGCTCGGGGGGCTTCACCCTGGGCGGGGTGACCAAGAGCCTGGCCCTGGACTTCGACGTCTCCTGGGAGCTGGACCTGATCGGCCGCCGCGCAGCCGCCCGTCGCGTGGTCGACAACGACCTTGCCGCCGCCCGCTTCGCCTATGAAGGCGCCCGCGCGGCCCTGGCCGCCAATGTCGCCCAGTCCTATTTCGAGGCCCGAGGCTACGCCGTCCAGCTGGAGGACGCCCGCCAAAGCGCCCGCATCGCCCAGGCCCTGTACGACGTCGCGGCCGAAAAGGGCCGCCGGGGCCTGACCGCCACGTCCGAGGCCGAGCGCTCGGCCGCCGACCTGGCCCAGACCCAGGCCCAGGTCGCCCAGCTGGAGGCCCAGCTCCAGGCCTCGCGCCGTAGCCTGCTGATCCTGGTCGGCAAGGGCGTCGATCCGCTGGCCAGCCTGCCGGTCGAACCCGTCCTGGCCAAGGCCCCGCCGGTTCCCGCCGCCGCGCCCGGCGAGCTTCTGGCCCGCCGCCCCGACGTGCGCGAGGCGGCCGCGCGCCTGGCCTCGGCCTCGGGCAACCTGAACGTCAACGAGCTGGCCCTTTTCCCGACCGTCACCCTGGCGCCGGGCGTGGGCCTTTCCAAACAGATCAGCCCCAGCTTCCTGAAGCCGGGCTCGACCACCTCGACCACAAGCTCGGCCTGGACTCTGGGCGCCAACCTCTCGGTCCCGGTGCTGAACATTCCCAAGCTGATGTCCGACATCAAGGCCCAGGGCGCGCGGGTCGAGCAGGCCGCCGTCACCTATGAGCAGACCGTCCAGAAGGCGTTCGGCGAGGCCGAGGGGGCGCTGGTCCAGCTGGACGCCGACGAGCGCCGCGTCGCCCTGCTGTCGGCCGGCGAGCGACGCGCGGCCAGCGCCTACGAGGCCAGCCGCAAGGGCTACGCGGCCGGCCTGACCGACCTGACCACCGCCTTGCAGGCCGAACAGTCCTGGCGCGGGGCGCGCACGGCCCTGACCGGCGCCCAGACCCAGGCCCTGCAGCGCGCGGTGCAGACCTACAAGGCGCTCGGCGGCGGCTGGTCCCCGACGAGCCTTCCCCAACAGCCTTCCGCCCAATGAGACCCGCCACGATGACGACCCGCTCTCTGATCGCCACCGCCCTGGTCTGCGGCGCCGTCGGCCTGGCCGGCTGCGGCAAGAAGACGGACACGGCCAAGGCCTCCGGCGCCGACCTGGCCCGCGCCGTCACCGTGACCCGCGTCGAGAGCCGTCCCCTGGGCGGCGGCTTCAAGGCCTCGGGCCAGCTGATCCCGCGCGAGGAGGCGGCCGTCGGCTCGGAGCTCTCCGGCTACCGCGTCGCCAAAGTCTTCGTCGAGGAAGGCGCGTGGGTCCGCGCCGGCCAGCCGTTGGCCCAGCTGGACAACACCCTGCTGCGCGCCCAGATCGCCCAGCAGGCCGCCGTGACCGCCCAGTCCGAGGCCGAGGCCCAGCGCGTCGCCGGCATGGACGGCCAGGGCGTGCTGTCGCAGGAGCAGATCGAGACCCGCCGCTACCAGGCCAAGGCCCAGGCCGCGGCGCTGGCCGAGCTGCGGACCAAGGACAGCCGCATGACCATCACCGCCCCGGTCGCGGGCCGGGTGCTGGAGCGGACGGTGCGGCCCGGCGACGTGGCGGGCGGCTCCGCCCCCTGGTTCCGCATCGCCCGCGACGGTCTTGTCGAACTGAACGCCGAGGTCAACGAGGCCGATCTCGCCAATGTCCGCGTCGGCCAGTCGGTGGCGGTGACGATCCCCGGCGGTCCGACCGTCTCGGGCGTGGTGCGCCTCGTCTCGCCCCAGATCGACGCCAACACCCATCTGGGCCGCGTGCGCGTGCGCCTGCCCCTGCGCGAGGACCTGCGCGCCGGCGGCCTGGCCAGCGGGACCTTTGGCGCGTCCGGCGCCGTCGTGACAGCCGTGCCGGAGGCGGCGATCCGCTATGACGCCGACGGCGCCTCGGTCATCACCATCGACGCCGACAACCGCGCCCGCCAGGTCAAGATCCGCACCGGCCAGCGCGGCGGCGGCTATGTGCAGCTCCTGGAGGGTCCGCCCATCGGCGCCCGCATCGTGCAAAGCGCGGCGGCCTTCACGCTGGACGGCGACAAGGTGAAGCCGATCGAGCAAGGCGCCCGCTGATGGCCCAGCTGCGCGTTTCCGCCTGGGCGATCAAGAACCCGATCCCGGTCGCGGTCGTCTTCATCGCCCTGATCATCGCCGGCGTCGGCTGCTATCTCGGCCTGCCGATCAAGCAGTTCCCGAACGTCTCGTTCCCGGCCGTCACCGTGACCGTCACCCAGAGCGGCGCGGCGCCAGGCGAGCTGGAGACCCAGGTCACCCGCCCCGTCGAGGACGCGGTGGCCAGCATCTCCAACGTCAAGACCATCCGCTCGTCGGTGGTCCAGGGCGCCTCGACGACGACCATCGAGTTCGAGCTGGGCGAGGACCTGCAGAAGGTCACCGACGAGGTGCGCTCCAAGATCGACACCGTGCGCGCCCAGCTGCCCAAGGAGATCGACCAGCCGACGGTGACGCGCCTGGAGATCGACGCCGCGCCGATCATCACCTACGCGGTCGCCGCGCCGAACATGTCGACCACGGACCTGTCGTGGTTCGTCGACGACACCGTCACCCGCGCCCTGCAGGGCCAGAAGGGCGTCGCCCAGGTCTCCCGCGTCGGCGGGGTGAACCGCGAGATCAACATCATCATCGACCCGGCCCGCATGGCCGCGTTCGGGGTCACGGCGCCGCAGCTGAACGCCGCCCTGGCCAACTACAGCCTCGACGCCCCCGGCGGCCGGGCCCTGGTCGGCGGTCGCGAGCAGACCGTCCGCGTGCTGGGCGCGGCCCAGACCCTGGACGAGCTGCGCGCCATCACCATCCCCACCGCCGCCGGCCGCTATGTGAAGCTGACCGACGTGGCCGAGGTCGGCCAAGGGGCGGGCGAGGAGCGCGGCTTCGCGCGTCTGGACGGCAAGCCCGTCGTCGCCTTCCAGGTGATGAAGACCAAGGAAAGCAGCGACGTCCAGGTCGAGACCCGCGTCACCAAGGCGATCGCCAAGCTGCAAGCGGCCCAGACCGGCGTCACCTTCACCAAGATCTTCTCGACCGTCGACGACACCCGCGCCAGCTTCACGGCCACCGAACACACCCTGCTGGAAGGCATGTTGCTGGCCTCGCTGGTGGTGTTCCTGTTCCTGCGCGAGTGGCGAGCCACGGTGATCACCGCCATCGCCATGCCGGTGTCGCTGATCCCGACCTTCGCCTTCATGTCGGTGGTCGGCTTCTCGCTGAACGTCGTCACCCTGCTGGCCCTGACCCTGGTGATCGGCATCCTGGTCGACGACGCCATCGTCGAGATCGAGAACATCGAAAAGCGCGTCGCCCGGGGCCAGCGCCCCTATCAGGCGGCGATGGAGGGGGCCGACGCCATCGGCCTGGCCGTCGTGGCCACCACCTTCTCGATCGTGGCGGTGTTCGTCCCCGTCTCGTACATGCCCGGCACGCCCGGCCAGTTCTTCAAGGAGTTCGGCCTGACCGTCGCGGTGGCGGTGCTGTTCTCGCTGGTCGTCGCCCGCTTCCTGACGCCGCTGCTGGCCGCCTATTTCCTCAAGCCCAGCAAGGACCCGCATCCGGAAAAGCCGCTGTCGGGCCTCTATCGCCGCGCGCTGGACTGGGCGCTGGACCACAAGTTCCTGAGCTTCATCCTGGGCGGCGTCATCACCTTCGCCTCGCTGGCCGGGGCGATCTTCCTGGCCTCGATCGGCGTGCTGGCCGTCGGCTTCCAGCCGCCCGGCAACAACAACTACTACTATCTGAAGGTCCAGGGCCCGCCCGGCGCGACGACCGTCGACATGGACCGCACGGTCCAGGCGATCACGGCCCAGTTCCGCCAGCGCGGCGAGACGGCCCACGTCTTCGCCCAGGTCGGATCGAACATCGGCAGCGGCTGGGCCGGCGCGCAGGGCGGCAGCGACGTGCGCGACGCCACCGTGACCGTGGTGCTGCACGACAAGCGTTCGATGACGGTCACCCAGATCAAGCAGGCGATCCGCGCCTCGCTGCGCGACATCCCCGACGCCCGCGTCAACCTGCAGTCCGACTGGGGCCAGGCCGACGTCAACATGATCCTGACCTCCGAGGACGGTCCGGCCCTGGAACGGGCGGCGCTGGCGCTGGAAAAGGACATGCGCGGACTGAAGACGGTCGCCGACCCGCGTCCGTCCTCGCCGCCCTCGGGCCCGGAAATCCTGATCCGCCCCCGGGCCGAGGAGGCGGCGCGCCTGGGCGTCAGCTCGGCCGACATCGCCACCGTGGCCCGCGTGGCCACCGTCGGCGACATCGACGCCAATGTCGCCAAGATGACCCAGGGCGAGCGGCGCATTCCGATCCGCGTGCGCCTGCCGCGCGACAACCGCGCCGACCTGGAGTCGATCAAGGCCCTGCTGCTGCCCACCAAGTCCGGCGGATTCACGCGGCTGGACACGGTGGCCGACGTCAGCTTCGAGGCGGGTCCGGCCAAGATCGACCGCTTCGGCCGCAAGCGTCAGCTGACCGTCGAGGCCGACCTGGCCGGCGGCGCCCAGCTGGGTCAGGCGCTGAACGAGGTCAACAACACCCCGACCATGAAGCATCTGCCCGCCGGCGTGACGCCCGCCGCGGCCGGCGACCAGGAAGCGTTCGTCGAGCTGTTCAGCGGCTTCGCGGTGGCGCTGCTCTCGGCCGTGGGCCTGGTGTTCGGCGTGCTGGTGCTGCTGTTCCGCAGCTTCTTCAAGCCGGTGACCATCCTGTCGGCCCTGCCGCTGGCGATCAGCGGGGCGTTGGCCGCCCTGGTGGTCACCGGCCAGTCGCTCTCGATGCCGTCGCTGATCGGCTTCCTGATGCTGATGGGCCTGGCGGCCAAGAATTCGATCCTGCTGGTCGAGTACGCGATCGAGGAAGAACGGTCGGGCAAGTCGCAGCGCGACGCCATCATCGAGGCCTGTCGCGAGCGGGCCCGGCCGATCATCATGACCACCCTGGCCATGATGGCGGGGATGCTGCCCACCGCGCTGGGCCTGGGCAAGGGTTCGGAGTTCCGCCAGCCGATGGCCGTGGCGGTGATCGGCGGCCTGATCACCTCGACCGTGCTGTCGCTCGTCTTGGTGCCGGTGGTCTATGAGATCATCGACGATTTCGAACGCTGGCTGGCCCCGAAACTGGGCCGTCTCACCACGCCGCGCGAGGCGAAGGGGGAGCGGGAAACGGTCAGCTAATTCCTCCCCCGCGACGCGGGGGAGCAGCTTCATGGGCTCTCAATCCCGTCTCGGCGCGTAGCGGAGGCGGCACACGGTCCAACCGTCCTCGCGGGCCATCTCGAAACGTCCTCCGAGCTGCTGGGCCATGGCGCGGACGATGCGCAGGCCCAGGCTTTCGGAAGCGGCCGGATCGAATGTCGGCGGCGGGCCTCGGCCGTTGTCGCGGACGGTCAGCACATGGTCGCCCAGGCCTTGCTCCAGGCGCACGACGACGCGCCCCTCGCCCGCTTCGCCAAACCCGTGCTCCAGGGCGTTGTTGAAGCTCTCCAGCATGACCAGGGTCACCGGCGTCGCCTGGTCCGGGTGCAGCGGCTCCTCGCCGCCCTCGACGGTCAGCGCCACGCGAGAGCCCGCCGCGGCCGCCGCGGCGGCCAGCACGCCCTCGGCGAAGGCCTGGAAGGGCGCGGGGTCGCCGACGGCGTTGTGCAGCTGGCGCTGGATCTCGGCGATCACCTCGATGCGCGATCCGGCCTCGACCAGGGCGTGACGAGCGTCCTCGTCGGCCTGGCGGGAGGCCTGCAGACGCAACAGGGAGCCGACGACCTGGATGTTGTTGCTCACCCGGTGATGCAGCTCGCGATACAGAAGGTCGCGACTCTCGGCCAGGGCGGCATAGCGCCCCCGCTCCTCCTCCAACTGACGCAGCGCATTGCGCATCCCGTCGATGAAGAAGATGTCGACCGCCACCACGAAGGCGTAGAAGGTCAGGGCCACGGCCGTGGGGAACGAGACCTGGAAGCTCTGATAGGGCGGAATGAAGAAATACCAGGCCGCCACGCCCGACAGGACCGCGCACAGGACGGCCGGCCGCAGTCCGGCGAAATAGGCCGTGACGACCACGGCGGGAAAGAAGGTCAGATACGGAAAGCCTGGCGGGAACCAGTCGTTCAACGCATAGCGCAGCGCCCAGGCGGCCAGCGCCATGATCGCCGCGAAGACATAGCCCGCGCCCCTGCCGCCAATGACCGCGTGAATCTTCAAGCCGTCCCCCTGAGCTAGCCCGTGAGGCAAAGCTCCGAAGCCGTCAAGCCTCGAGCCGACATAGCCGGCCCGCCGCGCGTCGATGCGTACCCAAAAGCAGAAAGGCCCCGGAGATCGCTCTCCGGGGCCTTCGCGTTGTCAGCCGAAGCTAAGACCGTTCGAGATTACTCGACGATCTTCG
>NZ_APMP01000049.1 GCF_000372645.1 Caulobacter vibrioides OR37
CCCTCACCGGCTCCACCCCCAGCATCTTGGCGATCTCCGCCGCGGGAGCCGGGCGGCTGATGAAGTAGCCCTGGATCTCGGCGCAGCCCTGGCCGCGCAGCGCGTTCAGTTGTTCCAGCGTCTCCACGCCCTCGGCCGTGGTGACGATGCCCATCGAGGAGCCCAGGTCCAGCACGGCCTTGATGATGGCCATGGCGTCGCTGTCTTCCAGGATGTCGCGGACGAAGGTCTGGTCGATCTTGATCTTGTCGAACGGGAAGCTGCGCAGATAGCTGAGCGAGCTGTAGCCGGTGCCGAAATCGTCCATCGAGATCCGCACGCCCAGGGCCTTCAGGTCGTGCAGCATGGTCATGTTGGATTGACTGTCCTGCAGCAGCACCGACTCGGTGATCTCCAGCTCCAGGCGCTGGGCGGGCAGGCCCGAGCCCGCCAGGGCCGAGACGACCGTTCGCACGAGGCCCCGATCGCGGAACTGGGCCGGCGACAGGTTCACCGCCAGTCGGACGTGATCCGGCCATTGCGCGGCCTCGGCGCAGGCCTTGCGCAGCACCCATTCACCCAACGGGACGATCAGGCCGATCTCCTCGGCCAGAGGAATGAAGTCGGCCGGCGAGACCATGCCCCGCTCCGGGTGGCGCCAGCGCAGCAGGGCCTCGCAGCCCGTCACCCGCTCGTCGCCCAGATTGTACAGCGGCTGGTAGAACAGCTCGAACTCGCCGGCCTGCAGGGCTCGCCGCAGGTCCAGCTCCAGCGCCCGGCGCGCCTGCAGCTGCTCGTCCATGGCGTGTTCGAAGAAGTGGAAGGCGCCGCGTCCCTCGGCCTTGGCGCGATAGAGGGCCATGTCGGCCTTCTTCAGCAGCTCGTCGGCGTCCTCGCCGTCGGAGGGCGCGACCGAGACGCCGACGCTGGCGCCGATGACCACCTGATGGCCCTGAAGGTCGAACGGGGCCGACATGGCCTCGACGACGCGTTCGGCCAGGCGCGTGGCGCCGGTCATGTCCTTCAGGCCGGTCTGGACGACGGCGAACTCGTCGCCGCCGAGGCGGGCCACGGTATCGCCCTCGCGGACGCAGTTGCGCAGGCGCTCGGCGGCCACGCGCAGCAGGGCGTCGCCCAGCGGATGACCCAGCGTGTCGTTGACGGTCTTGAAGCGATCGAGATCGATGAAATGCACCGCCAGCTGATCGCCGTTGCGGGCGCGACGGGCCAGGGCCTCGGCCAGCGACTTCTGGAACAGCACGCGGTTGGGCAGTTCGGTCAGCGGATCATAATGGGCCAGGCGGGCGATCTGCGCCTCGGCCCGCTTGCGCTCGGCGATGTCCTCGGAGACGCCCAGCAGGTAGGCGGGCTCGCCGTCGGCGTCGCGGATGGCGATCTTCTTGGTGCGGAGGATCGCCATGCCGCCGTCCGCGCGCGGCACGTGATCTTCCTCGATCACCCGCACCTCGCCCGACAGCAGCACCTCGCGGTCACGCTCGACATAGAGCGCGGCCAGTTCGGGGTCGTGGATGTCGGCGTCGGTCTTGCCGATCACCTGGTCGCGCGACATGCCCAGCGTCTTCTCGCCGGCCCGGTTCAGCAGGACATAGCTATGGTCGTCGGCGCGCTTGACGAAGACCATCGAGGGCATCGCCTCGACGATCGCCGTCATGAAGGTCTGGGCGCGCTCCACATCGGCCTTGGCGGCGGCGAGTGCGGCCACGCCCCGGCGGTTCGTCTCGTTGGCGGCCTGCAGCAGCCCCAGCACGGTGCCCACGCCCAGATAGCGGCCGCCCTCGGTGACGATGAAGCCGCGCAGCAGGTCCGAGGCCCGGTAGGACAGGCTGTCGGTGGTGAACGACGCCAGCTCGGTGTCGGCGTAGACGACCAGCGGCTCGCGGTCCATCAGCGTCGAGATCGGGCGGTTGGCGTAGAGCGCGCGGCCGTACTCGGCCGCCATGCGCAGGAAGAAGGCGTTGCGTTCGACGATGCCGATCGGTCGGTCCTCGTCGTCCAGCACCGGAACAATCAGGGTGTCGGGCTCTTCCCGGAAGCGCTCGTACAGCGACTTGCCAAGAACATCCTGACGCGCGGGCGTCAAGGAAGACACGGTGTCCCTAAGGGTGAACATGGTTACGCCTCCACTTGGGCGCAACAAGGACCATTTCTGGACTAACGAGGTGCTAATGTCCCGGCCAAGCCCGGCCATTTCGCCAAAAGTTCATGACGCCGTCACAGTGTTTTCGGCGGCATTTACCTTGAATATTATTGCAATTTAACTTCTAGACCCCTCCCGACCCGTATCCAGAAAGTCCCGTGACTTGAAAGTCTCGGGAGCGGCGACCTCGACCACCGGCTCGTCGCGGTCATCGAACTCGGTGCGCAGGGCCCGGCTCATCACCGCGTGCATCTCGTAGAGACAGGTGATGTAGGTCAGTTCCAGGATCTGTTCGTCGGTGAGAAAGGCCTTCAGCGCCGAGAAGACGCCATCGGCGACGCGGCCGCCGTCCAGGACCAGGCCGTCGGCATAGGCCAGCACCGCCCGCTCGCGCGCGTCGAACACGTCGCAGACCTGCCAGTGCGGCACGGCGGCGATCTTGTCCTCCGACACCCCGAGGCCCCGCAGCGACTTGCAGTGCTGGGAGAACACGAACTGGCTGCCCCGCGCCCAGCCGGCCCGGGTCTGGGCCAGCTCGCGCAGCACCGGATCGATCTTGCGCGCCGGGTCGCGATAGAGCGCGAACCCCTGGGCGGCGTGGCGCAGCACGTCCGGACTGCCGGCGAAAACGGTCCACCAATCGCCGCGCGTGCCGGTGTCCGTGCCCGGATGGGCCACGGGGTCGCGCTCGCCGAAAAGGTGGTCGTAGAGGCGAAGCGTGCGCTCGTCGGTGACCTCGGTCCGAGGGATCTGGCGCAGGCGCGGCATCAGGCGACCACGCCCAGCGGCCGCGAGGCGCCCGCCGGCGCGTGGAGCACGTCTTGGGGGCCGAAGTCGCGCGTGAAGGCCGCCAGCTCCATCATGATCCCGTTCGGATCGGTGAAGTAGACGGACCGAACGAAGACGCCGGGATGCATCCGACGCGCCACGCCCATTTCGCTGTCGTCGTGATTGACCACCATCGGAAACGCCGGAACGCCCGCCGCCTGGAGGCGCTGGAGACAGGCCTCCAGATCCGCCTCGTCCACCGTGAAGGCGATGTGGTTCATCGAGCCGACGGCGGTCTTGGAGTCGGCGGGAAACGACCGAACCGAGGCGATCCCCGGCGCGGCCGGCGGCGTCTCGGGCCACCAGAAGAAGGCCAGGCACGCGCCGCCCCCGCAGTCGAAGAAGAAGTGCTGGCCGCCGTCGGGCAGCGCCACGGTCTTCACGAGGGGCATGTCCAGCACCTCGGTGTAGAACTTCACCGTCTCGCCCATGTCGCGACAGACCAGGGCCAGATGATTGACGCCGTTGATTTTCATCTCGGCTTCCTCCCGGCCGCCGAGCTTATCCCAATGATGGAGGAGGTACAGCGCGCGGTGACGTCGGCTACTCGCGTTCCCGTCGGTCGTCGCCCATCAGAATGTGGCCGCCCCAGCTGACGACGCCCGTGACGATGGCCGCCTCGATCCCGGCCAGGAGCCCATGCACCTGCATGTGCCCGCCCAGCATCCAGGCGACGAGACCGATCATCGCGGCGTTCACCACCAGCAGGAACAGGCCCAGCGTCACCAGGGTCAGGGGAAAGGTCAGAACCGTGACCACGGGACGGACGACGGCGTTGACGACGCCCAGCAGGAAGCCGGCGATCAGCAGGGTGGTCCAGCCATCGACCCAGACGCCCGGCACGATCCTGGACGACAGCCAGAGGCCGGCGGCCGCGATCAGGATGCGGAAGATGAAGCGGACCATGCGACGAATCCCCGTTTTCTGGCTCTAGCCTGCCTCATGCCGCCGTCCGGGCAAAGAGACGCCGCATTCGTACAATATCCGAGCGAGCAACTCGGACATTACAAATGCGTTACCACCCTTCCAACCGCCACGCCGCGTCCTATCTATGCCTCTGTGTGAGGGTGATCGCGCGTAGTGGCGAGCGGATCCGCACGCAAGGGGATACGAACTAAGATGACCGCGAACACCCTTTCGGTGATGTCGCCCGATGGCGGCCTTTCCCGTTACCTGACCGAAATCCGCAAGTTCCCGATGCTCAGCAAGGACGAAGAGTTCATGCTGGCTCAGCGCTGGAAAGAGCATCAGGACCCGCAGGCCGCCCACAAGATGGTCACGTCGCACCTGCGCCTGGTGGCCAAGATCGCCATGGGCTATCGCGGCTATGGCCTGCCGATCGGCGAGGTGATCTCGGAAGGCAATGTCGGCCTGATGCAGGCCGTCAAGAAGTTCGAGCCCGAGAAGGGCTTCCGTCTGGCCACCTACGCCATGTGGTGGATCCGCGCCTCGATCCAGGAATACATCCTGCGCTCGTGGTCGCTGGTGAAGATGGGCACGACCGCCGCGCAGAAGAAGCTGTTCTTCAACCTGCGCAAGGCCAAGAGCCAGATCGCCGCCTTCCAGGAGGGCGACCTGCGTCCCGAGCAGGTCAGCGAGATCGCCACCAAGCTGGGCGTGCTGGACAGCGAGGTCATCTCGATGAATCGCCGCCTGTCGGGCCCCGACGCCTCGCTGAACGCGCCGCTGCGCGCCGACGGCGAGAGCGAGTGGCAGGATTGGCTGGCCGACGAAGATCAGGTCTCGCAAGAGACCCGCGTCGCCGAGGACGAGGAGAAGTCGCTGCGGATGTCGCTTCTGGAAGAGGCGATGGTCGAACTGACCGACCGCGAGCGTCACATCCTGACCGAACGCCGCCTGAAGGACGAGCCGACCACGCTCGAAGAGCTCGCCGCCCAGTACGGCGTCAGCCGCGAACGGGTGCGCCAGATCGAGGTCCGCGCGTTCGAAAAGCTGCAAAAGACCATGCGCGAGGCGGCGATCGCCAAGAACATGGTCGACGCTTAAGCGATTAGCCCAGATCCGAACGCGATGAGGGGCGCCGAAAGGCGCCCCTTTTTCGTGGGCGACGCTATTCCCGCTTCAGCCGCTCCAGCGCCCCGTCATAGGCCTTGAGCAGTCCCTGCTCGGTCTCGATGTGCGCCTGAAGATAGGCGGCCGCCTCGGTCATATGCTGCAGCGCCTTGGCGACCTCCGGCCGGGTGGGGGCGCCGACATAGCTGCTTTCGGCCAGCCCGAACCAGACGGTCTGCTCCGAGCGCTGCAACGCGATGAACGCCTCTTGCTCGCTATAGGCCTTGGCCACGGCGCGCCCCTCGTCGTGGGGAAAATCGCCCATGACCTTGGTCGATAGAGCGCCCGCCCAGGCCGCCGACTTGGGCCAGACGAAATCGCGCGCCACCTGGACGCCGCCCAGGGGCGGCCCCTTGCCCGCCACGAACTTCGCGCCCGACAGCAGGACCTGATTCAACTGCCCCTGCAGAACCCGCGCCTGCTCCAGGTTCGCCGCCACCTCGCCGCGGTTGCGGGAAAGCTCGTCGATGAAGTCGGCGCGGCTGAAGCCAACCGCGCGCTCGGTGCGGTGATGCTCGACCAGGGCCTCGGCGCCGAGGGCGATCAGAATGCCCATGACGATCGTCAGCAGTTCGACCGCGAATTCACGCCATGAATGGATAGGCTTGGGTTTGTGGATTTCCACGGCTTGCCCCCGACCTTGCTCGCGCCCTGTTGTCGGCAAGATTCGCGATCCATGCAATTGACGGCGCGAACCCGACCAGGCTCCAGAGTCCAATATTTCGAGCGCGTTCGGGCGGTTTAACCGCTCACACTTGAACCTGAGGCACTCTATAAGGCGCGGCGATGACCGCCTCCCCCCTCCCCCAGCTGATCCTGCTGCCCGGTCTGCTGAACGACGCCGAGCTGTGGCGGGACCAGATCAGCGGCCTGGCCGATGTCGCGCGGGTCTGGGTCCCGGATCTTTCGCCCTACGCCACGCTCCATGAGATGGCGCAAAGCGTGCTGGCCGAGGCCGAGCCGACCTTCGCCGTGGCCGGATTCTCGATGGGCGGCTACGTCGCCCAGGAGATCGCGCGGCTCGCGCCGGAGCGCATCGAGCGGTTGGCCCTGCTGGACACCTCGATCCGGGTCGACACGCCCGAGCGCGCCGCCCAGCGCCGGGCGTTGAACAAGGCCGCCGCTCGGGGCGGGACGTTCCTGGGGATCGGCCAGGCGATCATGAAGTCGTATATCGACGCCTCGCGCCTCGACGACATCGAGCTGACCACCCGCATCGTCGACATGACCCAGCGCCTGGGCCGCGAGGTCTTCCTGCGCCAGAACAGCCTGGAGCGCCAGGACGGCGAGGCGGCGCTGAAGGCCCTGCGCGTTCCGCTGCTGATCATCGTCGGCGAGAACGACCAGATCACGCCCGCCGAGGGCTGCCGCGAGATGGCGGCGGCGATCGGCTGCACGCATCTGGTGGTGATCCCCAACGCCGGCCACATGACGCCGATGGAAGCGCCCAGCGCGGTCAACGGCGCGATCCGCCACTGGCTGGAGCGGCCGGCGGGGAAGCGGTAGCAGAGCGCCCCCTCCGTCACGGGGCTCCGCCCCGCGACACCTCCCCCGCGTCGCGAGGGAGGA
>NZ_APMP01000050.1 GCF_000372645.1 Caulobacter vibrioides OR37
CTTTTCGAGCCGATCACGGAATCTGAAGGGGCCGCGAATATTTCTTCGCGGCCCCTTTCCTATTCCAAGGCTAGGGATTGCGGACGACACCGTTCGCATGAAGGTCCCGCCGATGAAGTTCCGCGCCCTGGCCGCCGCCGGCCTGCTCGCCCTCGCCGCGCCCAGCCTGGCCCTCGCCGCCGCCAAGGCCCCGACCGTGGCGCTGAAGTCGATCGCCGACCTGCCCACGCCCCTGCCCTATCCCTATGACGAGACCGCCGACGCCGAAAAGGACGTCGCCGCCGCGCTGAAGACCGCCAAGGCCCAGAAGAAGCTGGTGCTGATCGACCTAGGCGGCAACTGGTGCGGCGACTGCCGCGTGTTCGCCGGCCTGATCGAGCAGCCGGACCTGAAGGCCTGGGTCGCCAAGCACTATGTCGTGGTGACGGTCAATGTCGGCCGCTACGACCACAACATGCAGATCCCGGCCCGCTACGGCATCGACAAGCTGCAGGGCGTGCCGACCTTCCTGGTGGTCGATGCGAAGGGCAAGCTGGTCAATCCGAACGCCCTGTTCGCCCTGACCGACGCCCGCCACATGACGCCCCAGTCGATCGCCGACTGGCTGGCCCAGTGGGTGAAGTAGGGCGAGGCTTCGCCCCCGCCACGCCGTCATCCCGCCCTCGTGGCGTGAACCCCTTGTCCGCTCCAGGCGCGGGAGGGTCGGATCGCTTGCGCTTGATGTGATCGCTGAACGAGGGGATTATCGTCGTGACCGCCGGAATGGCGGAATGGCCGACATTTGGAATGTCGCGGTTGGGGGTTAGCCGACCTGGACCGGCTCACGTGTTAGGCACGCCCGCATCTTGGAGCTGAGATGATTGGTACCGCCGTGCTCATCGCATTGAATGCGCTAGTCTGGGGTACGTGGTCGCTCCTCTCGGTGACGAGTAGCTCTAGCAGTTTTGAACAAGCCCTTTGGTATATCTACGGCCCACTCGCGGTTTTTCTGTCGTCGGTTGTCGTTCCAATTATCGCGCTTGCGACCGGACACCTCAGGCAAGGACCGGGACGCTCTTGGCTTCGTGCCGCTTTGCTCCTCGTATTGCTCGGCTTCCTGCCATATGCGTTCATGTCAGGCGGCGGCGTCTAGGAGATAGACGCGCCTCGCCGCCAACGTCCGGGTCGACCACGGTCCCTAACCCTCCTCCAGAAATCCGACCTTCCCGGCGAAGGCCGGGATCCAGATCGAACCCTCCGACGTCCGTCCGTTCGGCGCGGGGCGATGTCGCGTCTTCGCCAGCCGACACGGATGAATCTGGGCCCCGGCGTTCGCCGGGGAGGTCGGTCTGTCCGGAATATCCGGCGGACGAACGCCAGGGACGAGCGCGCGCCGCCTCAGTGTTTCCCGAACACGTCCATGATCTTCATGATCGCCGGGCCCAGGATCATCAGGAACAGCACCGGCAGGAAGAACAGGATCATCGGCACGGTCAGCTGGGCCGGCAGGGCGGCGGCCTTCTTTTCGGCGGCCGACAGGCGCAGTTCGCGGTTTTCCTTGGCCATGACCCGCAGCGCCGTGCCCAGCGGCGTGCCGTAGCGTTCGGCCTGGATCATGGCCGTCGCGACGGACTTGATGCCCGGATAGTTGACCCGGCGCGCCAGGCCCTCATAGGCCAGGCGGCGGTCGGGCAGGTACGACAGCTCGGCGGTCAGCAGGCTGAGCTCCTCGGCCAACTCCATCGAGGAGGCGCCGACCTCGGCGCCGACCTTCTGGATGGCGGCCTCGATCGACATGCCGCTTTCCACGCAGATCAGCAGCAGGTCCAGCGCGTCGGGAAAGGCCGCCACGATCGACTCGCGGCGCTTCTGGGCGACGTTGGTGATGTAGACGTTCGGCGCGTAGTAGCCGATGGCCAGGGCCGCGACGCAGGCGCAGAGCTTCTGCAGCGGCAGGAGGCCGAAGCTGTTGACTACGTAGAGGTAGAAGGCGACCACCGCGGCGAACACGAACGGCGCGACGAAGCGGAAGAAATAGAAGGTCGTCACGGGCCGGGGGCCCCGGAAGCCGGCCTGGGCCAGCTTGTCCACGACCTTGGGGTCCTCCAGCAGCCGGGACAGCTGCAGCCGGTCCACGACGTTCTTGTAGAGGCCCTCGTCCTGGTGGCGCAGCGTGCCGCCGCCCCGCGCGGCGATCGTCTGGCGCGAACGGCGGCGCAGCTCCTCGCGGCGGTTGGCCACCGACTTCAGGCGCCCCTCCAGGTTGGAATTGCGCATCAGCGGCGAGGTCAGGGTGATGATCGTGGCGAACACCACCACGGCGATGAAGACCGTCAGCAGGTTCGAGGGGTCGGTCAGGGCGTCGACGAGATTCACGCGATCCTCCCCCCCTAGAACTTGAAGTTGATCATCTTGCGCATCAGCAGGATGCCGCAGGTCATCAGGACCGCGCCGGCCAGCAGCATCAGGTGACCGCGCGGGTCGGTGAACAGCGGCTTCATGTATTCGGGCGAGGTCACGCTGATCATGGTGACGACGCCGGGCGGAAGACAGCCGATGATGAAGGCCGAGGCGACGGCTTCGGCCGACAGGGCCTTGATCTTCTCCTTCATCAGCTTGCGCGAGCGCAGCACGGTGGAGAGGTTGCCCAGGGCCTCGGCCAGGTTGCCGCCGGTCTTCTGCTGGATGGCCAGCACGATCGAGAAGAAGCGCAGCTCGCTGGTCGGCATCCGCTCGTACATCTTCTCCAGCGCCGCATCCATCGGCACGCCCATGCCGATGTTCTCGGTCAGGATGCGGAACTCGCCGGCCAGGGGCTCGGGGCTCTCCTTGCCGATGATCTTCAGGCAGTCGTGGACCGGCAGGCCCGACTTGACGCCGCGCACGATGATGTCGACGGCGTCGGCGAAGGCCTCGGTGAACTTCTGGATGCGGCTCTTGGCCAACATGCCCAGCACCCAGCGCGGCAGGCCCACCCCGGCGGCGAAGGCCGCGCCCAGGGCGATCAGCGGCGACTGGCCCAGGGTCAGGATGATCAGGGCCACCACGACGCCCAATCCGGCGCTGGCGATCCAGAACATCTTCACATTGTCGCCGAGACCGGCGGCGCGCATCCGGGCCTCG
The DNA here is from genome assembly GCF_000372645.1 of Caulobacter vibrioides OR37. Taxonomy (GTDB): domain Bacteria; phylum Pseudomonadota; class Alphaproteobacteria; order Caulobacterales; family Caulobacteraceae; genus Caulobacter; species Caulobacter vibrioides_E. The sequence goes on from NZ_APMP01000050.1 coordinate 3,103, forward strand.
ACGGTCAGCGAGGCCTTCTTCTGCTTGCGGTCCTGGTCCTTCAGCGCCTTGAGAATGGCCGCGCGGCGCACGTCCGGCGTGTTGGCGGCGGCCTTGGCCCGCACGGCGGCCTGACGCTGACCGCCCCCGGCGATCAACTGGGCGCGCTTGGCGGCCTTGGCCGCGTTGCTGTCGCCTCCGGCGAAGGCGAAGCCCAGGCCCGCGATGGTGATGAAGCCCAGAACGCCGGCGATGATGAACAGCATCGCGCTACTCCGCCGCGTCGAGGGCTTCGGCCAGCTCGCGCTCCAGCCCGTAGTAGCGGGCGCGGTCCCAGAAGCGCGGCCGGGCGATGCCGGTGGAGCGGTGGCGGCCCACGACCTTGCCGTTCTCGTCCTCGCCGGTGATCTCGTAGACGAAGAGGTCCTGGGTGACGATCACGTCGCCTTCCAGGCCCACGACCTCGGTGATGTGGGTGATGCGGCGCGAGCCGTCGCGCAGGCGCGCCGCCTGGACGATGACGTCGACCGAGCCGACGATCATTTCCTTGATGGTCTTAGACGGCAGGCCATAGCCGCCCATGGTGATCATGCTCTCGACGCGGCTGATGGCCTCGCGCGGGCTGTTGGCGTGCAGCGTGCCCATCGAGCCGTCGTGGCCGGTGTTCATGGCCTGCAGCAGGTCGAAGGCCTCGGGACCGCGCACTTCGCCGACGATGATGCGTTCGGGACGCATCCGCAGACAGTTCTTGACCAGGTCGCGCATGGTGACCGCGCCGCTGCCTTCCAGGTTCGGCGGGCGGGTTTCCAGACGCACCACGTGCGGCTGCTGCAGCTGGAGTTCGGCGGCGTCCTCGCAGGTCACGACCCGCTCGGTGGGGTCGATGAACGCGGTCAGGGTGTTGAGCAGGGTCGTCTTGCCCGAGCCGGTGCCGCCCGAGATGATCACGTTGCAGCGGCAGGCGCCGATGACCCCCAGAACCCGCGCCCCTTCTGGGCTGATGGAGGCGAACTCCACCAGGTTCTTCATGGTCAGCTTGTCCTTCTTGAACTTCCGGATGGTCAGGGTCGGACCATCCAGCGCCAAGGGCGGGGCGATGACGTTGACGCGGCTGCCGTCGGGCAGGCGGGCGTCGCAGATCGGCGAGCTTTCGTCGACCCGGCGGCCGACCTGGCTGACGATCCGCTGGCAGATGTTCATCAGCTGCAGGTTGTCGCGGAAGCGGACATTGGTCAGCTGGACCTTGCCGCCGACTTCGATGAACACCCGGTGCGCGCCGTTGACCATGATGTCGGCGATGTCGTCGCGGGACAGCAGCGGCTCCAGCGGACCGTAGCCGAGGACGTCGTTGATGATGTCCTGGACCAGGTGCTCCTGCTCGGCCACCGACATCGAGACGTTCTTGATCGCCACCAGCTCGGCGACGATGTCGCGGATCTCCTCGGCCGCCTGCTTGTGGTCGAGCTGGGCCAGCTGGCTCAGGTCGATGGTGTTCAGCAGGGCGTTGAAGATCGTGGTCTTGGTGGCGTGGTAATAGTCGCTCTGCTCGCGGACGATCACCGTCGTCTGGGGCTCGCCCTGGGCGGCGCGCAGCTGTTCCAGGCCCGCGGTCGCCTTGGGCGCCGCGCCCGCCTTCGGCGCCGGCGCCAGCACCTTCGGCGACGGCGCGGCCGGAGCCTCGCCGGGCTCGATGCGCTGCGGACGCGTGGCGATGGACGCGCCGCCGGCCGGCGCGGGAGGCGGCGCCTTCTTTTCGGCCTGGACTGACGAGTCGCGCTTGCCGAACATCTACTTCTTCTTGAACAGGCTCGAGATCAGGGACGTCTTCTGGGCGGCCGGCGGTTCGCGGCGGCAGATCAGCCGGGCCAGGTGCTCCAGCCCCTCGGCGGCCTTCGACTTGGGCGCGACCTCGGCCAGCATCTGGCCGTTGTTGGCCGCCAGGCCGTAGGGCTTGGGATCGAACGGCAGCACCAGCGAGGGCTGAACGCCCAGGGCGTCGCCGAAGTCCTTGACCGGGATCTCGGGCCGGCCGGGCACGCCCACCTGGTTCAGCACCAGGCGCGGCGGCGCGTCATTGGGCCGGGCCTGGCGAACCAGGTCGATGATGTTCTTGGCGTTGCGCAGCGAGGCCAGGTCCGGCGTGGCCGTCACGACCAGCTCGTCGGAGCCGACCAGCACCCGACGGGAGGCCGCGTTCCAGATGTGCGGGATGTCCAGCACCACGAAGGGCGCGGCGCCGCGGATCTTCTGGGTGACTTCCTCGTAGACGTCGGCGGAAATCTCGTAGTCGTCGTCCAGGGTGGCCGGGGCCGCGAACAGGGATAGACGATCGCCGCAGCGGACCATCATGCGGTCCATCAGCACCGGGTCCAGTCGGTCGGGCTGGGTCAGGGCTTCCAGGACGCCGTGCAGCGGGTCCTGATTGAAGTCGAGGCCGGCCGTGCCGAACGCCAGGTCGAGGTCGACCAGCACGGTGGCGGTCTGCATCTTCTCGGCCAGCATCCAGGCGAAGTTGTGCGACAGGGTCGAGGCCCCCACCCCGCCCTTGGCGCCGACGAAGGCGATCTGGCGGCCGATGAACGGCGCGGTCGGGTCGGCGTACAGCGCCCCGACCGCGCGGATCACCTGCAGGGGCGACAGGGGCTGGGTCAGGTATTCCGACACCCCCCGGCGCATCAGTTCGCGATACAGCGAGATGTCGTTGGTCTGGCCGATGACGACGACCTTGGTCCCCGGGTCGCAGACCTGGGCCAGGGAGTCGAGCATGTGCAGAAGGCGCTGGGCGCCGTCCAGGGTCTCGACCATCACCAGCGAGGGCGTGGGCTGGTTCTGATAATAGTCGACCGCCGCCTCCAGGCCGCCGCCCTGGATCAGGGTCGAGGCGCGCGCCATGCGGCGGTCGCCGGCCGCGTGGCGAACCAGCGCCTCGGTCTCGGGGCGGGCGCAGAAGGCGTGGATGGAGATCCGAGGGATCACCGCCTCGCCCATGCTGTCCGGAATGGGCTCGTGATAGACCGGCGCGGCCGGCGCGGCGGCCGCCGCGCTGGGCTCCCTGGCCTCGGCCCGCGGCGAGGGCGCGCGGGGGACCGGCGCCGGGGACG
>NZ_APMP01000051.1 GCF_000372645.1 Caulobacter vibrioides OR37
TCCGGTTCGAAGAGTTTTGAAAAAAACGATTTGACACGGGTTTCGGGGTTGGATAGATAGCCGCCTCCGCCGCTGACCGGGCGCTAAACGGTTGGGTCGCTTCGGTGGCTCGGGTCTTTGACATTGTTGATTTGGAAAGAGAAACGCAGGCGGCGGCGCTCTGGCGATGGACCTAAGGGTTCATCTTGACGCTGACGAATGCGGTCTCTTGAAGACACCATTAATACGGTGGCTGATGCTTATGCGTTGGTCATTGTGTGATGGGAACTCGTCAAGAAACTATGCAAACCAGATACGCGATCGGGGTTTTCCCCTCGATCAAAGAACTGGAGTCAATGTCAACTCAACCTGAGAGTTTGATCCTGGCTCAGAGCGAACGCTGGCGGCAGGCCTAACACATGCAAGTCGAACGGATCCTTCGGGATTAGTGGCGGACGGGTGAGTAACACGTGGGAACGTGCCCTTTGGTTCGGAACAACTCAGGGAAACTTGAGCTAATACCGGATGTGCCCTTCGGGGGAAAGATTTATCGCCATTGGAGCGGCCCGCGTCTGATTAGCTAGTTGGTGGGGTAAAGGCCCACCAAGGCGACGATCAGTAGCTGGTCTGAGAGGATGATCAGCCACATTGGGACTGAGACACGGCCCAAACTCCTACGGGAGGCAGCAGTGGGGAATCTTGCGCAATGGGCGAAAGCCTGACGCAGCCATGCCGCGTGAATGATGAAGGTCTTAGGATTGTAAAATTCTTTCACCGGGGACGATAATGACGGTACCCGGAGAAGAAGCCCCGGCTAACTTCGTGCCAGCAGCCGCGGTAATACGAAGGGGGCTAGCGTTGCTCGGAATTACTGGGCGTAAAGGGAGCGTAGGCGGACTGTTAAGTTAGAGGTGAAAGCCCAGGGCTCAACCTTGGAATTGCCTTTGATACTGGCAGTCTTGAGTACGGAAGAGGTATGTGGAACTCCGAGTGTAGAGGTGAAATTCGTAGATATTCGGAAGAACACCAGTGGCGAAGGCGACATACTGGTCCGTTACTGACGCTGAGGCTCGAAAGCGTGGGGAGCAAACAGGATTAGATACCCTGGTAGTCCACGCCGTAAACGATGAGTGCTAGTTGTCGGCATGCATGCATGTCGGTGACGCAGCTAACGCATTAAGCACTCCGCCTGGGGAGTACGGTCGCAAGATTAAAACTCAAAGGAATTGACGGGGGCCCGCACAAGCGGTGGAGCATGTGGTTTAATTCGAAGCAACGCGCAGAACCTTACCACCTTTTGACATGCCTGGACCGCCACAGAGATGTGGTTTTCCCTTCGGGGACTGGGACACAGGTGCTGCATGGCTGTCGTCAGCTCGTGTCGTGAGATGTTGGGTTAAGTCCCGCAACGAGCGCAACCCTCGCGATTAGTTGCCATCAGGTTTGGCTGGGCACTCTAATCGTACTGCCGGAGTTAATCCGGAGGAAGGCGGGGATGACGTCAAGTCCTCATGGCCCTTACAAGGTGGGCTACACACGTGCTACAATGGCGACTACAGAGGGCTGCAATCCCGCGAGGGGGAGCCAATCCCTAAAAGTCGTCTCAGTTCGGATTGTTCTCTGCAACTCGAGAGCATGAAGTTGGAATCGCTAGTAATCGCGGATCAGCATGCCGCGGTGAATACGTTCCCGGGCCTTGTACACACCGCCCGTCACACCATGGGAGTTGGCTTTACCCGAAGGCGCTGCGCTAACCGCAAGGAGGCAGGCGACCACGGTAGGGTCAGCGACTGGGGTGAAGTCGTAACAAGGTAGCCGTAGGGGAACCTGCGGCTGGATCACCTCCTTTCTAAGGATGCCTCTCCAGCTCTCACGGGCTATTGAGGCTCCAGACACGGTCGCTAGACGACCAACAAAGAGCGGATCGCCGCCGTCTTCGTTTCTCTTTCCACTCATCTTGATCGACGAGAGATCAAGATGCGATCGCGAGCCCGGAGGCACGACGCCTGCGAAGGCCGTCATAGGCCTGTAGCTCAGGTGGTTAGAGCGTACGCCTGATAAGCGTAAGGTCGGCAGTTCGAGTCTGCCCAGGCCTACCACTCTTCTCCTGAAGCTTCGGATCACGACCAGCTCTCCTGGCTAAACCCGTTTGGGGCCATAGCTCAGTTGGTAGAGCGCCTGCTTTGCAAGCAGGATGTCGTCGGTTCGAATCCGTCTGGCTCCACCATGCTTTGTTGGAAATCTTCACTTCGTCTTCGCTCAAGCAGCGAAGCGGTAGCGAAGACGATGAGACGAAGAAGATCTCGCGATTGGAATGACAAGTTTGCAGCGCCACCTGGTGGCGATGCGAAATGACATTGTGAAGGCAGGGTTCTCCCGCCGACCGCAGCTCACCCCTGGGATGCGGTATCGGTTTAAGGGCGGACTTAAGAAGACATCATTGTCTGACTAAAGGTAGAGCCCGTGCTCGGGCCTTCCCGCGAGATGCGGCGAGGTTCGAATACAGCATGGGTTTTGCTGAGAACGATCAAGCGCATAAGGGCTTCTGACGGATGCCTTGGCATTGAGAGGCGATGAAGGACGTGGCACGCTGCGATAAGAGCCGGGGAGGCGCGAGCACCCTTTGATCCGGCTATCTCCGAATGGGGAAACCCACCTTTATGGTCACCCGACTTAGTCTTGCCTTCGGGCAAGATCAGGATCGGTTGATCAGACAAGGTATAATGACCTGAATACATAGGGTTCATTAAGCAAACCCGGGGAACTGAAACATCTCAGTACCCGGAGGAAAGGACATCAACCGAGACTCCCGTAGTAGTGGCGAGCGAACCGGGACCAGGCCAGTGCTGTCGTGACATAAAGCTGAATGTGTTGGGAAACACAGCCATAGTGGGTGATAGCCCCGTAAGCGTCAAATAGCGACAGACTCGAGTAGGGCGGGACACGTGAAATCCTGTCTGAACATGGGGGGACCACCCTCCAAGCCTAAGTACTCCTCAATGACCGATAGCGAACAAGTACCGTGAGGGAAAGGTGAAAAGCACCCCGACAAGGGGAGTGAAACAGAACCTGAAATCGGAAGCCTACAAGCAGTCGGAGCCACCGCGCGTGGTGACGGCGTACCTTTTGTATAATGGGTCAGCGACTTCATGTGCCGTGCAAGCTTAAGCCGTTAGGTGTAGGCGCAGCGAAAGCGAGTCTGAATAGGGCGAATAAGTACGTCGCATGACGACCCGAAACCAGGTGATCTATCCATGAGCAGGTTGAAGGTAAGGTAACACTTACTGGAGGACCGAACCGGTGAATGTTGAAAAATTCTCGGATGACTTGTGGATAGGGGTGAAAGGCCAATCAAACCTGGACATAGCTGGTTCTCCGCGAAAACTATTTAGGTAGTGCCTCGGACGAATTCCTTGGGGGGTAGAGCACTGAATGGATGCGGGCGGCGCGAGCTGTACCAATTCTAATCAAACTCCGAATACCCAAGAGAACTATCCGGGAGACACACGGCGGGTGCTAACGTCCGTCGTGAAAAGGGAAACAACCCTAACCATCATCTAAGGCCCCCAAGTACTGGCTAAGTGGGAAACGATGTGGGTTTGCTTTGACAACCAGGATGTTGGCTTAGAAGCAGCCATCATTTAAAGAAAGCGTAACAGCTCACTGGTCAAGCGAACCTGCGCGGAAAATGTAACGGGGCTCAAGCCAGTCGCCGAAGGTATGGGTGTGCGTAAGCACGCGGTAGCGGAGCGTTCCGTAAGCCGATGAAGGTGAGGCGCGAGCCTTGCTGGAGGTATCGGAAGTGAGAATGCTGACATGAGTAGCGATAAAGAGGGTGAGAGACCCTCTCGCCGAAAGCCCAAGGGTTCCTGCGTAAAGCTAATCTGCGCAGGGTTAGTCGGCCCCTAAGGCGAGGCCGAAAGGCGTAGTCGATGGGAATCAGGTGAATATTCCTGAACCAGTTGGAAGTGACGGATCTGGTAAATTGTCAGGGCTTATTGGATTGTCCTGGCAGTGAACAGGTCCCTGGAAATAACTCCAACGGAGACCGTACCCGAAACCGACACAGGTGGGCAGGTAGAGTATACCAAGGCGCTTGAGAGAACTATGCTGAAGGAACTCGGCAAATTGCACGCGTAACTTCGGGATAAGCGTGACTCTCTTTTGGGCAACCAGATGAGAGTGGCACAAGCCAGGGGGTAGCGACTGTTTATCAAAAACACAGGGCTCTGCGAAGCCGCAAGGCGACGTATAGGGTCTGACGCCTGCCCGGTGCCTGAAGGTTAAAAGGAGGGGTGCAAGCTCTGAATTGAAGCCCAGGTAAACGGCGGCCGTAACTATAACGGTCCTAAGGTAGCGAAATTCCTTGTCGGGTAAGTTCCGACCTGCACGAATGGCGTAACGACTTCCCCACTGTCTCCAGCATAGGCTCAGCGAAATTGAATTCCCCGTGAAGATGCGGGGTTCCCGCGGTCAGACGGAAAGACCCTATGAACCTTTACTGCAGCTTCGCCTTGGCGTTAGCAGCAACATGTGTAGGATAGGTGGGAGGCTATGAAACAGGGGCGCCAGTTCCTGCGGAGCCATCCTTGAAATACCACCCTTATTGTTGCTGACGTCTAACCGCGGCCCGTTATCCGGGTCCGGGACATGGCGTGGCGGGCAGTTTGACTGGGGCGGTCGCCTCCCAAAGTGTAACGGAGGCGCGCGATGGTGGGCTCAGACCGGTCGGAAATCGGTCGTCGAGTGCAATGGCATAAGCCCGCCTGACTGCGAGACTGACAAGTCGAGCAGAGACGAAAGTCGGCCATAGTGATCCGGTGGTCCTGCGTGGAAGGGCCATCGCTCAACGAATAAAAGGTACTCTAGGGATAACAGGCTGATTTTGCCCAAGAGTCCATATCGACGGCAAAGTTTGGCACCTCGATGTCGGCTCATCACATCCTGGGGCTGGAGCAGGTCCCAAGGGTTCGGCTGTTCGCCGATTAAAGTGGTACGTGAGCTGGGTTCAGAACGTCGTGAGACAGTTTGGTCCCTATCTGCCGTGGGTGTACGAAGCTTGAGAGGATCTGTCCCTAGTACGAGAGGACCGGGATGGACACACCTCTGGTGGACCTGTCATGGCGCCAGCTGTGCAGCAGGGTAGCTAAGTGTGGAATAGATAACCGCTGAAAGCATCTAAGCGGGAAACTAACCTCAAAACAAGGCTTCGCCGAGAGCCGTGGAAGACCACCACGTTGATAGGCCGGGTGTGGAAGTGCGGCGACGCATGGAGCTTACCGGTACTAATAGCTCGATCGGCTTGATCGTTCTTCAGTCAAACCCATGCACAAACATGGCTCGACCTCAGACACTGATGTCTTCTTCACAATCACTGCCCTCGAAAGAGGGCGGTCGATATCCTTTTCGCTGACCTGGTGGCTTTGCCGGGGGTTCCCCACCCGATCCCATTCCGAACTCGGTCGTTAAGTCCCCCTGGGCCAATGGTACTTCGTCTCAAGGCGCGGGAGAGTAGGTCGCCGCCAGGTCCGCCAAAAGGATATCGCTCAGCACTTCAGGCGAAGTGGATCCCGGTTCGCCGCCGGGAAGTGCTGAAAACAAAAAGTCCAAGTCCAACACCCTGCCTCACAATCACCAACACCCTGACGCGGGGTGGAGCAGCCCGGTAGCTCGTCAGGCTCATAACCTGAAGGTCACAGGTTCAAATCCTGTCCCCGCACCCAAGGT
>NZ_APMP01000052.1 GCF_000372645.1 Caulobacter vibrioides OR37
AAGAGGGGGAGGATAGTGACCTGAGCTGGCGAGAGCCTCACAACGTCCGCAGCCGTGGCTGTCGCTCGGCGCCCAGCATCAGGTCGCTTACCGCCCAGACCAGGGCGTCGGCGCGGTCGGGGCTGTGGTCGAGGTCGCCGGAGCCCAGGGCCATCAGCTCCTCTTCCAGCGCCGGAAAGGCGCCGCAGTGGGAGACGCGGCCTTGCTCGTAGAGCGCCGCCACCGGCTCGGCGCGGGCGCGTTTACCGACCGAGGCGCGGACCAGCGTGATCCGGCACGGCGGGTCGGCCTGGGCCAGCACGGCGCGCACCATGTCGCCGCCCTGGTTGGCCTCGGCCACCAGCGCGTCGGCCTTGACCGTTCGCGCGACGGCGACCGCCCTCGCCGCCCAGCCGGCGGGGGACAGGCCCCGCGCGGTCTCGTCGGCCAGGACGAAGGCCTGGTCGTCGCGCCGGCCGACCGCGACGATGCCGCAGGCGTCGCCGCCGGCCGTGGCGGGCGGGTCCACCGCCACCACGACGCGGTCGAGGCGCGCGGGCCTGGCCGCGCGACAGCGGGCCAGGTCCTCGGCGCGGAACAGGCCGCCGTCGGTCTCGACGATGATCCCGTCCAGCTCCTGGGCGGCCAGCCGCGTGCCGCCATAGAGGCTCTCCAGCGTGCGCAGGAAGGCCGGCGCCAGGTGGGCGGCGTTGGCGCTGGTTCCGGCGCGGGTGACGCGCGCGCCCGGCTCGGCGATCAGGGCCTTCAGCGCCCGGATCGGCCGGGGCGTCGAGGTGACGACCAGACGCGGATCCTCGCCCAGCCTCAGCCCGAACCGCAGCATGGCCAGGGTCTCGGCCGGCTTGGGCCAGGCGCAGAACTCGTCGGCCCAGGCGGCGTGGAACTGGGGACCGCGCAGACTGTCGGGGTCCTCGGCCGAGAACGCGTAGGCCACCGCCCCATTGGGCCAGATCAGCCGCCGGCGCGAGGCTTCCCAACGCGGGCGAAACGCCGGCCCGCCCAGCGCCTTCAGCCCGGACGGCCCTTCGATCATCACCTCGCGCACGTCGTGCAGCGTGGGACCGACCAAGGCCAGCATCGGATAGGCCAGGGCGTTGAGGGTGATCCAATGCGCGCCGGCGAAGGTCTTGCCCGCGCCGCGCCCGCCCAGCATCAGCCAGGTGGTCCAGGCCGCGTAGTCTGGCGGCGTCTGGTGAACCAGCGGTTCGGCCAGCAGCGCGCTAAGCAGGCGCCGCTGGTCTTCCGTCCCCATCGCGGCCAGCGCCGTCGCCGTCGCCTTGATCCGCGCGGCGCTTGAGCTCCAGCAGCTCGGCGAACCGTGTAAAGCGGGCGACCAGAGCGGCCTGAAGCGCTTCGGGTTCCTCTGGGATGTCGTCATGCATGGACGCCTCGTCGTCGTTGGCCGCCGCCTTGGCGGGGGGCTCGGCTTTGGTCTCGGGGACCATGGTCTCGATCGCCTTGGCCGCGCGCGCGAAGATCCCGCAGGTGCGGGCGTCCTTCTCGATCTGGGCTTTCTCGGCGGGATCGGTGCTGGTTTCGAAGGCGTCGATGAGCATGTCCATCTTCGCCCGGAGGCGGGCCTGCAGCGTCTCGCTCCAGCCCCGCGCCTCGTTGCTTCTTCCGGCCATGACACAAAGATACGGCGCCAGCGGGCGCGGAGGATTGGCGGCGCGATATAAGTGACAAGTCTCTGATTTCGTGGGATTCTATCTCGCGAACGCCGAGCATTCGCGGCCGGCAATCCCCGTGGTCGAGGCGTTTTCTAGCGCCGATACAGCCAGTCGCCCGGCAACCCCATCCGCACGCAGGCCTCCCAGGGCGGCGCGCCGGGGATCGCCGCGCGGTCGGCCCAGCGGGCGGCGGCGCGGATCAGCCGAAGCTCCAGCGGCCGAGGAAGCCAGTCCGCCCCCAGGCCCAGCACCTCACGCACCTCCGGCGGAACCAATCCCACCGCGGCCCGGATCAGCGGCGGCTGCAGGCCGCTCAGCGGGCCGGCGATCGGGGTCCCGCGCATCAGGTCCAGGAACTCCAGCACGATCGGCGACCGCTCCAGCCTGGGCAGCATGGCCGCCAGCTGGGCCTCCCACTCGGCCTCGGACCGGGGCGCGCCCAGGGCGCCGTACAGCCGCGCGGCGGGGGCGGCCTCGGCGTAGAACTGGTCGCGGTCGGCCGGCGACAGCGGCCGGACCAGCGCGTGATAGGCGGTCAGGAACCCGAAGCTGGCCGTGGCCTGCACCCAGTCCAGCAGGGCGACATCCAGGGCCTGGTAAGGCTCGCCGCCCGGCGTCACGCCGCCGACCCGCGCGTGCTGGCGTCCTATGCCGGCGATCATCGTCTCGGCGACCGAGCGGGCGCCATAGACCGTGACCATGGCCGCCAGGCCCGTGCGCTTCAGCCGGGTCAGCGGGTCGGCGCGGAAGCTGGAATGCGCCCAGACGCCCGTCCGCACGCGGGGCTCGGCCAGCTCCAGCAACACGGCGGTAATCCCGCCGACGAACAGGGCGACCGGGTTCTTGAACACCCGCCACGAGACCGAGTCCGGCGCGGCCAGGGCCGGCTCGCCGACCGGCCGCGCGAAATCGACCGCCGGACCGCCGGGAATCGCGAACAGGGCCTTGGCGGCGGAGGCGAAAGGGGCTTTCAAGGGGCGCTCCGGGCGGGGACATGCGTCTTCTAACGCCAGATCCGCCCTCGCGCGCATGGACTTGTCATGTTAGCGCTAACATATAAAACGACGCATAATCAATTTTCGACGGGACGACAAACGTGCAGCTGACGGGCGAGCTTCTGATCGGCGGCGATAGCCGCTTCGGGACCAACGGCGAGATCAAGGGGGTCAACCCGGCGACCGGCCAGACGCTGGAGCCTGCGTTCGGCGGCGCGACCAAGGCCGATGTCGACCAGGCGGCGGCCCTGGCCCATGAGGCCTTCGCCAGCTATCGCGCCCTGCCCTACGAGACCCGCGCGACGTTCCTGGAGGCGATCGCCGAGCATATCGAGGCCCTGGGCGACGACCTGATCGTCCGGGTGATGGCCGAGACCGGCCTGCCCCGTCCGCGCCTGGAAGGCGAGCGCGGCCGCACCGTCGGCCAGCTGCGCCTGTTCGCCGGCGTGCTCCGCGACGGCGGCTTCCTGGAGGCGCGCGTCGACCCGGCCCAGCCGGACCGCAAGCCCCTGCCCCGCCCGGACCTGCGCCTGCGCAACGTGCCGCTGGGCCCGGTGGCCGTGTTCGGCGCCAGCAACTTCCCGCTGGCCTTCTCGGTGGCCGGCGGCGACACCGCCTCGGCCCTGGCGGCCGGCTGCCCGGTCATCGTCAAGGCCCACCCGGCCCATCCGGGGACCTCGGAAATGGTGGGCCGCGCCATCCAGGCCGCCGTCGCCTCGGTCGGCCTGCATCCGGGCGTGTTCTCGATGATCCACGACAGCGGCTACGAGGTCAGCCAGGCCCTGGTCGCCGATCCGCGCGTCAAGGCCGCCGGCTTCACCGGGTCGCGCCGGGGAGGCCTGGCCCTGCTGGCCGTCGCCCAGGGCCGTCCCGAGCCGATCCCGTTCTACGCCGAGATGAGCAGCATCAATCCGGTGATCCTACTGCCCGCCGCCCTTGAGGCCCGGGCCGAGAAGATCGCGCCGGACTTCGTGGCCGCCCTGACCCTGGGCGCGGGCCAGTTCTGCACCAATCCCGGCCTGATCCTGGCCATCGATGGCCCTGAACTGGACGCCTTCGTCGCCGCCGCCGGCCAGGCGGTCGAGGCCGCGCCGGCCGCCGTCATGCTGACCCCGGGCATCTGCCAGGCCTTCTCGCACGGGGTCGAGGCCCTGGTCGGCGCGCCGGAGGTCACCACCGTGGCTCGCGGCCAGAAGGGCGCGGACGGATCACACACTGGCCAGGCCGCCCTGTTCAGCGTCGCCGGCCAGGCCTTCCTGGCCAACCCGCATCTGCATGAGGAAGTGTTCGGCGCCGCCTCGATCGTGGTGCGCTGCGCCGACCAGGCCGAGCTGGAGCGGGTGATCGCCGCCCTGGAGGGTCAGCTGACCATCGCCCTGCACCTGGAAGAGGCCGACCACGCCCTCGCCGCCGCCCTGCTGCCGACGCTGGAGCTGAAGGCCGGCCGCATCCTGGTCAACGGCTTCGGCACCGGCGTCGAGGTCGCCAACGCCATGGTCCACGGCGGCCCGTTCCCCTCGACCAGCGACGGCCGCACGACCTCGGTCGGCACCCTGGCCATCGCCCGCTTCCTGCGGCCGGTTAGCTACCAGAACCTCCCCGAGGCCCTGCTGCCGGCCGAACTGAAGACCGACAACCCGCTGGGCGTCGCCCGCCGGGTCGACGGCAAGCTGAAGCTGGCCTAGAGCCTGTCCACTTCAAATGGAATCATTTGAAACGGATAAACAGGCTCTAAATTCAAACATTTAGAGCGCGTTCGAGCGGTTTAACCGCTCACACTTAAACCTAACGCGCTCTAGCGGCCGGACGCTTGGGTTTCTCCTCCCC
>NZ_APMP01000053.1 GCF_000372645.1 Caulobacter vibrioides OR37
CCAAAAGGGGGAGGAGAGACTCCTCCGCCACCCTCTTGGGGGCGGACAGACCTCGCGCAGCGAGGTCAGGTGGGGGGTCGCGCCGACTCACCGCCGCCCCCCGTCGTTACGCTCGCCCTCGACGGGGTACAGCGTCAGGAAGTCCTCGCCGGGCGAGGTCGGGAAGCCCCGGAAGTTCACGCCATTGCCGAACGTCCCGACGCAGGTCGCCCAGCGCTTGTCGCAGGTCGCGCCCGCCGGCGCCGGGATCCCGCACCGGACGTCGCCCAGCCGCGCGTCGCAGAGCCGGGTGAAGGTTCGCCCCGCGATCCGCTCCAGGTCCGCCGCCGGACCGGCCAGCGACGCCTTGAACGCCGCCCCCTCGCGCGACACGGCGGTGATGGTCGCGGTCCACAGCGACACGAACCGGGACGGCGCGCTCCAGTCGACGCGCAGGGCCGTGACGCGGGCGCCGTCGTACAGCCCGGCCGCCAGGTCGGCCTCGGTGATCCCGGCGTCGTCCAGCACGCCCAGGGCCGCGCCCTGCCCGGCCGCGTAACCGGCGGCGGTCTCCGACGCGCCCGGGCTCCAGCCGCCCTCGGCCCGGCAGGCGACGCCGTCGACCACCAGGTCGCGGTCATGGTCGGTGAAGCCCAGCCGCGCGCCGTCCGCGCGGGTCAGGATCCAGGCGTGACACAGCCGGCTCTCGTCCAGGCTCTGCGGAAGGGCGCGCATCAGACCCGCACCTCCACCAGGGCGCAGGCGGTGACGCGGGCGGCGGCGAAGCCCTCCAGCGTCACGTCCAGCCGGTCGAGGTCGAAGCGCACCGGCGTGTCGAACTCGAACCCCGCCGTCACGGCCGCGCCGGCCGCCGGGGCCGAGGCCAGGGTGACGCGGCCGCTGGTCGCATCCGCGGTGAAGGCGCTGGCGGCCAGGGCGACGCCGCCCACCGCCAGCTTGACCGTTCCGGCGACCGGCTTGGCGATGGGACGGACGGTCTCGCCATAGGTCTTGGCCAGCTGGAACGTCTTGCGCGTCCCGTCGCCCGCGCCGAGCCACTGGTCGGTCGCCGCCGGCTGGGCCGAGGGCGCGCACGACTTCCAGTCGGTCGGATCGCGGAAGCGAAAGCCCGCCAGCCGCCCGCCCCGCGCCTCAAAGAAGGCCAGCAGCTCGGCGACCTCGTCCAGCGGGCGCGGCGCGGTGGCGATCAGATAGCGGCGGCGGCCCACCGACCAGGCGCCGGTCCGCCGCTCGAAGCCGGACGCCAGGGTCACGACCTCGGTGCGCCGCTCGACGCCGCCGACGCAGCCGAACGCCAGGCGCGCGGGCAGGCGCGCCTCGTGAAAGAGAGCCATGGGGTTCCTCGGAGTTTTCTGGGAGAGGTCGAGACGCGGCGAAACGCGAAACGGGTTCAACGAACGCCGAAACTTGATCCCGCCGCTCAACGAATCCGGCGCCGAGCCATTAAGTCTGCGTCATGACCCGCTTTTCACTTCGTGGACGGGCCTTCGAGACCTAGATTAGGGCTCGAGATTGGAGACGATAATGGATTGGAAGACCCTGTTCCTGTCGCCGGAAGGCCGCATCGGCCGCCAGGCGTTCTGGATCGGATGGCTCGTCGTCATGGGCGCGAGCACGGTGCTCAATGTGATCCCGGTGGTCGGCCACGTCCTGATGCTGGGCGTGATCTACGCCAGCGTCTGCATCCACACCAAGCGCCTGCACGACATGGGCCAGACCGGCTGGTGGCAGGTGCTGCCGTGGGTGATCGGCCCCAGCCTGGTGCTGGGCGCCGGCGTCTCGGTCGCCGCCCTGCCGGCCATCGCGGCCATCACCACGGGCGAGCCGGTGCTGCCCGCGCTGCAGGCCGTGGCGGGCCTGGTGGTCTCGGTGTTCGTGGCCTTCGGCCTGTGGCTGGCCTTCACCCTGTGGGTCGGCTGCAGCGTCGGCGACGCGCGCGAGAACAAGTACGGCCCCGCGCCCATCCAGCCGGTCTCGGTCTAAAGAAAGCCCCCTTCCCCCTTGATGGGGAAGGGTGGGGGATTTCATAGGCGCCTAGCCCCCAGCGTCACCGCCCGGGCCAGGGCCTGGGCGATCTGGGCGTCCGAGCGGATCAGGCCGGACGCCTCCCCGCCCTGCACATTGACCGTCACCGACACCCCGCCGGCCGCAAGAGGCTCGACGCTGCCCGCGCCGGACGGCCGAAATAGCTCCGGCCCCCGCTCGCCGACCAGATAGGCCCCGCCGGCCAGCACCGGCCCGCCGTCGGCCCGCGCCCCGGCGAAGGCCTTGGACAGGCTCTCGCCGAACCCGCCGCCCTTCAGCGCCGCGCCGGCCGCCCCCAGCACCGCCCGCGCCAGTTCGCCCAGCGACACCTCGCCGTCCGAAGCCGCCCGCGCCAGCGAGCGGACCAGCGACGCGCCGGCCCGGGCGAAGGCCTCGTCGATCGACTTGGCCGCCCGCTCGGCCGGGGCTTTCAAGGCCTCCAGCGCGGCGGCGGCCTCGGCCGCCTGGACCGGCACGGCGGCCAGGCCGTCCTGTTCGAAACTCATGGCTTGGGCTCCTCGTCGGGATAGCGGTCGATCAGGGCGAAAAGGCTGGCGCGCGACAGCGCCGGGGCGGGCGGCGGGGCGGTCAGGGCCCGCCACTCGACCAGGGACAGCCGCCAGAAGACCTCGGGCGACAGGCCCAGCCGGGCGGCCAGCCTCAGGGCCTCGGGCCAGCCGCTCACGCGCAAGCCGCCAGGGCGGCGGCCAGGGCGCTGGCGGCCTCGGGCGCGGTGGCGCGGGCGGCGTGCTCGGGGCTCTCGCCGCCGCCGTCCAGCAGGGCGGCCAGGATCGCGACGAGGTCGCCGGCCGACAGGCTGGCCAGGCGCTCGGGCAGGCTCGACCAGTCGGTCAGGCCCAGCACGGCCTCGATGCGCGCCAGGGCGCCGAGGGTCAGGCACAGCCGCCGCCGGGTCCCGGCCAGCATGACCATGACCTCGCCGCGCGCGGGATTGGGGGTGAGCATGAGAGGGTCTCCTCGCGCGGCGCTACAGCGCCGCGAACGTCACCGCCCCGGCGCTGGCCAGGCTGATCGCGAACGCCGCCTCGCCGTCGTGCTCGCCGGCATATTCCAGGGCCGCGACGATGAACGGCCCCTCCAGCTGTCCGAAGTCGGGGATCACCAGCCGCCAGGCGCGGGCCGACTGGTCGAAGAAGCTCTGGCGCACCTGGGCGTCGGAGGCGGCGTCGCGAAAGACGCCCGAGCCCGACACCGCGACCGAGCGGACGCCCGCCCCGGCCAGCAGCTCGCGCCAGCGTCCGGCGCTGTCGCTGTCGGTGGCGTCGATGGTCTTGGCGTTCAGGCTGATGGTCCGGGCCCGCAGGCCCGCGACGCTGACGAAGGTCGGGGTCGCCGCCCCGTCGCTGATCTTCAGCAGGATGTCCTTGCCGGCTTGGGCGGCCATGTCTGGATCTCCTCGATTTCTCGTTCCCCTCCCCCTTGCGGGGAGGGGGCAGGGGGTGGGGTGGCGCGCGAGGGTCAGGCCGCTTCGGTCACCGCCCGCGCGCGGACGATGCCCAGGGTGGTCTCGCGGTCGGCGCCGGCGAAGACGTCGGCATAGGGCACGCGCAGGTTCACCAGACGCCGCGCGACCAGCGTCGGCCGGGCGTCGTGCAAGGCCGCGCGGACGGCGGCGACCAGGGCCCGCGCCTCCTCCGGACCGCCGAAGCGGCTGGCGCAGGTCAGGGTCAGCAGGTGCTCGACCGCGTCGTTCTCGCCGGCGGACCTGGCTTCCGACCGGGTGACGACGACGCAGGGATAGGTCGGCAGGCGCGGACGCGTGGCGTAGACGCGCTGGCCGGCCACGGCGGTGACGGCGGGCGCGGCCTTCAGCATCACGACGACGGCGTCGATCAGGGCCTTGTCGCTCATAGCCGGGCCTTTCGGTAGGCGGCCAGCCACGGCTCGACCAGGGCCAACGACGGTTCGCCCGCGTCGCGATGCTCGTAGGCGTGGGCGACCAGGATCAGCACCGCCAGGCGCAGGGGCGCGGGACTGGCGGCGCCGAGCGCGACGCCGGCCGCGATCGCGACACGGGCCTCGGCGGCGTCGATCAGCAGGGTCAGGACGGCGTCCTCCGCCGCGTCGGGGACGCGCAGGAACGCCCTGGCGTCGGCCAGGGTCAGGGATTGGGGCATGATGTTCTCGAAGAAAGCCCCTCCCCCGTCGCGGGAGGG
>NZ_APMP01000054.1 GCF_000372645.1 Caulobacter vibrioides OR37
GGCGATGGTGCGCGAGCTTCGCTACGCGGCGGCTGACGGTCTCGAGATCGACGCCATCCTGACGACACCGAAGGGACGTCCAGAGAAGAACCTGCCCCTGATCGTGCTGCCGCACGGCGGTCCCGAGGCGCAAGACGATATCCGCTTCGACTGGTGGGCTCAGGCCTTGGCGTCGCGCGGTTACGCCGTGTTACAGCCGAACTACCGAGGCTCGACCAATCGGGACAACGCCTTCACCGAAGCTGGCTACGGCGAGTGGGGCGGCAAGATGCAAACCGATCTTTCCGACGGTGTCGCCTTCCTCGCCCGAGAGGGTGTCATCGATCCCAAGCGGGTTTGCATCGTCGGCGCCAGTTACGGCGGCTACGCGGCTCTCGCGGGCGTAACACTCCAGAAGGGGATCTACCGGTGCGCCGTATCGGTAGCTGGCCCGGCCGACTTGGCAGGCCGCTTCCACGACGAAATATTACGCTATGGAGAGCAGAGCTATCTGGTTCGCTACCGCAAACGTTCATATGGCGTCACGGGCGATGGCGATCCAAAACTGAAGACGATCTCCCCCGCGGCGCACGCCGGCAATGTCGAGGTTCCGCTACTGCTCATTCACGGCAAGGACGACACGGTCGTTCCCTACAGCGAAAGCCAGAAGATGGCGGCCGCCATGCGCGCCGCTGGCAAGTCTGTGGAATTCGTTACGCTCAGCGGCGAGGACCACTGGTTATCCAAGAGCGAGACACGGCTCCAGATGTTGCAAGCCACCGTCGCCTTCGTCGAGAAGAACAACCCGCCGGACTAGGGTCTTCCGGCGCGAGACGGCCGGCGGCGTCGAGGGTGGTCGCCAAGCCGGTCGTTCCAGCGTAAACCGCCCGCCTGATGTCAGAGCCTCAACATAGCGGCCGAGCCCTGGCCGTCCTTCTGCTGGTTGTCTTCATCAACCTGGTGGGCTTTGGCGTGGTCATTCCGCTGCTGCCCTTCTACGCCCAGGCCATGCACGCCTCGCCGTGGCAGGTGACGACGATGTTCGCCGCCTACAGCCTGGGCCAGTTCTTCGGCGAACCGCTGTGGGGACGCCTGTCCGACCGGGTGGGACGGCGTCCGATTCTGATCGTGACGATCCTGGCCAACACCCTGGCCTATGTGGCCCTGGCCTTCGCGCCGAACATCTGGCTGGCCATGGCGGTGCGCCTGATCGGCGGCTTCGCCGGCGGCAACATATCGACGATCCAGGGCTACATGGCAGACGTCACCGCGCCGGAGAAGCGCGCCGCGCGGATGGGCCTGCTGGGCTCGGCGTTCGGGGCCGGCTTCGTGCTGGGACCGTTCATCGGCGGCGTGCTGGCCCATCCCTCGGCGGGTCAGCTGGGCTTCCAGATCCCGCTGTTCTTCGCCGCCGGCATGGCCGCCCTGGCGGCGCTGGGCATCTTCCTGTTCGTCGGTGAAAGCCGCGCGCCCGCCGCGCCGGGCGCGCCGAAGCCCGGGCGGCACGAGGCGCTGGGCGCCGCCGCCGCCCATCCCATCCTGTCGCGCGTGCTGCTGGTCACCCTGATCTCGACCGCCGCCTTCGCCGGGATGGAGGCGATCTTCGGCCTCTACACCAACGCCCGCTTCGGCTGGGGTCCCCGACAGGTCGGCTTCTGCTTCGCGGTGATCGGCGTGATCGCCTCGCTGGGCCAAGGGCTGCTGACCGGCCGTCTGGCGCGACGGTTTGGCGAGGGACCCGTGCTGACCACGGGCCTGGCGATCATCGCCCTGACCCTGCTGGTCACGCCCTTCATTCCCAGCCCGCCCGTGGCGGTCATGGCCGTGGCGCTGACCGCCTTTGGCCAGTCGCTGGTTTTCCCCTGCGTGGCGGCCCTGATCTCGCGCGCCAGTCCGTCCGACCGCCAGGGCCAGATGCTGGGCCTGAACATGGCTTCCGGCTCGCTGGCCCGTATCGGCGGGCCGCTGCTGGCCGGCCCGCTGTTTGGCCTGGCGACCGGCGGGCCCTACTGGTTCGGCGCGGCGCTAATGGTACCGGCCATCGGGTTCTCTCTGGCGATCGTCCGGAAAACCAAGGCCGCCGCCTAAACCCTTGCCAGCGGCGAGTCTTTCCTGTAGCAACGCCGCCTTTCCGGAACCGCCTGGCCATTGGCATGCCATGGCGGTTCGTCATGCTTCCAGAGGACGGGGCGAAAGCTCCGACGCGAAATGCCGAAGTTGAAGACGAAGTCGGGCGCCAAAAAGCGCTTCAAACTGACCGCCACGGGCAAGCTGAAGGCCGGCGTCGCCGGCAAGCGCCACCGCCTGATCGGTCACAATGGCAAGTACATCCGCCAACAGCGCGGCACGAAGGTCATGACCGAGGCTGACGCCAAGATCATCAAGACCTACCTGCCCTACGGCCTGTAAGAGGAGCGCTGACACATGGCTCGCGTGAAACGGGGCGTCGTCGCCCACGCCAAGCACAAGAAGGTTCTCGAGCAAGCCAAGGGCTTCTACGGGCGCCGCAAGAACACCATCCGCACGGCGAAGGCCGCGGTCGACAAGGCCGGCCAGTACGCCTACCGCGACCGCAAGGTGCGCAAGCGCGCCTTCCGTTCGCTGTGGATCCAGCGCATCAACGCTGGCGCCCGTCTGGAAGGCTTCACCTACTCGCAGTTTATCCACGGCCTGGATGTGGCCGGGATCGTGATCGACCGTAAGGTCCTCGCCGACATCGCCGGCGCCGATCCGGTTGCGTTCAAGGCCATCGCCGACAAGGTTCGCGCCGCCCTGGCCTAAGGACATCTGGGCTTTTCGAAGCCCAATCGATCCTGAAAAGCCCTCCGGTGCGAACCGGAGGGCTTTTTGCTGCGCGCTCCCCTACTCCCCCGCGACCAAATCCTCTAGACGGATGCCCGTCATGACCGATCTCAACACCCTCGAAGCCGACGTGCTGGCCCAGGTGGCCGCCGCTGGCGATCTCTCGACGCTCGACGCGGTCCGCGTGGCCGCCGTCGGCAAGACCGGCTCGATCTCGGGCCTGCTCAAGACCCTGGGCGCGATGAGCCCCGAGGAGCGCAAGACCCAAGGCGCGGCGATCAACGCGCTCCGGGACAAGGTGCAAGAGGCCATCGCCGCCAAGAAGGCCGCCCTGGAAGCCGCCGAGCTCGACGCGCGCCTGGCCAGCGAGACCCTGGACCTGTCCCTGCCCGCGCCCTACCGCCGCAAGGGCTCGGTTCACCCGACCATGCAGACGATGGACGAGATGATCTCCATCTTCGCCGAGATGGGCTTCGCCGTCGCCGAAGGTCCGGACATCGAGGACGATTTCCACAACTTCACGGCCCTGAACTTCCCCGAGAAGCACCCGGCCCGCGAGATGCACGACACCTTCTTCTTCAATCCGAAGGAGAGCGGTGAGCGGATGCTGCTCCGCACCCACACCAGCCCCGTGCAGGTGCGGACCATGGTCTCGCAGAAGCCGCCGATCCGGATCATCGCGCCGGGTCGCACCTATCGCTGCGACAACGACGCCACCCACACGCCGGTGTTCCATCAGGTCGAGGGCCTGGTGATCGACAAGGGCATCCACATGGGCCACCTGAAGTGGACCCTGGAGACGTTCCTGGCCCGGTTCTTCGAGACCGACGCGGTCACCACCCAGTTCCGCCCGCACCACTTCCCGTTCACCGAGCCCTCGGCCGAGATGGACGTGCAGTGCGATCGTAGCGGCGGCGAGATCAAGATCGGCCAGGGCACGAGCTGGCTTGAGATCCTGGGCTGCGGGATGGTTCACCCGAACGTCCTGCGCGCCTGCGGCATCGATCCGGACGAGTACCAGGGCTTCGCCTTCGGCATGGGCGTCGACCGGCTGGGCATGCTGAAGTACGGCATGCCGGACCTGCGCGACATGTGGTCGTCGGACGTCCGCTGGCTGTCGCACTACGGCTTCAGCGCCTTCGCCGCGCCAAACCCGGCCAGCGGCCTGAGCTAGACAAGAACCCT
>NZ_APMP01000055.1 GCF_000372645.1 Caulobacter vibrioides OR37
ACGGGGGAGGGGAACCTCGGTTCAGGTCTACGACGCCGCGAACTTCAGCAGCTTGATCGCGTCGAAGTTCTGCACGCCGCCGCCGACGCGCTTGGTGGTGTAGAACAGCACGTGCGGCTTGGCCGAATAGGGGTCGCGCAGGACCCGCACCCCGGCGCGGTCGACGATCAGATAGCCTTTCTCGAAGTCGCCGAACGCCACCGCGCAGGCGTTGGCGGCCACGTCGGGCATGGCCTCGATCTCGGTGACCGGGAAGCCGAGCAAGGACGCCGACTGGCCCGGCTGCAGCGCCGCGTTCCAGATGTAGTTGCCCTGCGCGTCCTTGAACTTGCGCACGGCGCTGACCGTGCGGCGGTTCATCACGAAGCGGCCGTTCTGGCGGTACTGGGTCTTGGCCGCGTAGATCAGGTCGATCAGCTTGTCGGTCGGGTTGCTGCCCGGCCAGGCGCCCGCCGCCCCGGTGGCCAGATAGCCGACCTGGCCCCAGCTGTACGAGGCGTCCGGCGCGGCCGTGTAGGCCAAGAGGCCCTTGGGCTTGTTGACCCCGTCGCCGGTTACGAAGGCCGAGGTCTCCTGGGCGGCGAAGGCGTCCTGCACCTCCTCGGCCAGCCACTCGTCGATGCTGACATAGGCGTCGTCCAGCAGGGCCTGGGTCGCGGCCGGGCTGGCGTAGAGCTCGCCCGCCGGGAAGTCGATCACGTCCAGGGTCGGGGCCGTGGTCTCCGGCCGCGCGGCGGTCTCGGCCACCCAGGCGGCGGCCAGGCCCGTGGGCGAGACCGGCTTGCGGAAGGTCCCCGCGCCGATGGTGCGGACCTGGCAGATCTCGCGCATCGGGCTGGTGGCGGCCAGGCGGCGCAGGATCAGCCGCTCCAGCTCCGGCGGCGCCACATAGCCGCCGGCCGTGGCGGTCCCTTCCGACAGGCCCTTCAGCTCAAGCAGAGCCGGCTGCGTCTCGCCGGTCTTCACATAGCGGTCGAAGGCGGCCTTGCGCTCGTCGACCTTGGCGACCGGGGTCTCGCCGCCCAGCGCCGGGCGGCGCAGGTCGGCCATGATCCGGTCCAGGCGGTCCTGGGCGCGGGAGACGGCCTCGTCGATGCGGCCGACCTTCTCTTCCAAGAGGACGTCGGCCCGCTTGGTCTCGATGGCCGAGAGGCGCGCGTCATTGGCGGCCTTGAAGCTCTCGAACGCCGTCAGGACGTCGGCCAGCGCCGCGCGGGCCTCGGGCGAGGCCGCGTGTTTGGTTTCCTTCATGGGGGTCTCCGAAAAGCCCCCTCCCCTCGATGGGGAGGGGTAGGGGTGGGGTGACGCGGCGTTGACCGCGCCCCGAATGGCGGGACAGGAGCTGCGGACCGGCCGCGTCACCCCCATCCCCGCCCTTCCCCCATCAAGGGGGAAGGGAGTTTCAGCGGACCATCAGCCGCGCGCCCGGCAGCATCGGGAAGGTCACGATCGACACCTCCCAGAGCTCGACGCGCGTCAGCACGCGCAGGCGTCCCTGCGTCCGGGCCTTGACCTGGCGAAAGCCGATGGAAAGGCCGTCCAGCGCGCCGGCCTCGACCAGGGCGGCGACGAGTCTTCCTCTCGGGGTCGCGCGCAGGATGCGGCCCTGGACAAAGAGCCCCTTGGCGTCCTCGACCACCGCGTCCCAGACGCCGATCGGCTCGGCCTCGTCGTGCTGATGCAGCATTTTGACTCCGACGGAGCCTGTCCGCGCCAAGCTGGAGGCGAAGGCCCCGGCGGCGGTGACGTCGTCATTGAGATCCCGCGTCCAGAACAGCGAGGCGTAGCCCTCGATCTTCAATTCCGTCATCGCGCGCGCTCCAGCTTGGCCTCGATGCGCTCCAGCGATTGGCGGCTGGCCTCGGCCTGGGTCTCCAGCCGGGCGAGGCGCTCGGCGACCGGGGCCTGGGCCTCGAGGCGGCGCTGCATCTCGTCGATCCGCGCCGAGGCCTTGCCGGCCCACAGCAGGGCGGCGGCGGCCTGCAGCGCCACGGCCACCAGCACGGCGGCCGACACCTGACGGTCCAGCCGCCAGCGGTTGGGTGGAGAATTAGGCATGAGCAAACTCCTCCCTTCCCCCTGGATGGGGGAAGGGTCGGGGATGGGGGTGATCGCGGCGGGGGATGACGGGCTAGGCTTGAAACGGGAGGCGGCGTGGCAGCCGCCCAAGCCACCCCCATCCCAACCCTTCCCCCATCCAGGGGGAAGGGCTCTAACCCTGCTCCAGTCCCGCCAGGCGCCGGCGCTCGGCGTCGGTCAGGAAGGACGCCGCCTCCAGCCGGCTCCACAGGGCGTCGCGCTCGGCCGACAGGGCCGGGACGGCGTCGAGGTCGGGGACGATGCTGGCGCCGGGGAACTTGACCGACAGCCAGCCGGTCAGGGCCCGCGCCGCCCGCTGGGCCAGCGGAACCACGGTCCCGCGCCAGAAGGCGGCGTTGGCCTCGCGATAGTTGGCGTAGGTGTTGTCGCCCGGAATGCCCA
The DNA here is from genome assembly GCF_000372645.1 of Caulobacter vibrioides OR37. GTDB lineage: Bacteria > Pseudomonadota > Alphaproteobacteria > Caulobacterales > Caulobacteraceae > Caulobacter > Caulobacter vibrioides_E. Next base: position 2,482 of record NZ_APMP01000055.1, read on the forward strand.
GCAGCTGCGGCGGGACCCCGAACGCCAGGGCGATCTCGCGGGCGGCGGCGTGCTTGCCGTCCGTGAAGTCCATCTCGGCGGGCGACAGCGACATGGCCCGCCAGTCGAGGCCGCCCTCCAGCAACAGCGGCCGCCCGGCGTTGGCGGTCCCGGACTGGGCGTTGGCCAGCTCGGTCTTCAGCCGGTCGAACTGCTCGTCGGTCAGGCGGTCGCCGGCGTCCCTGGACGAATAGACCAGCGCGCCCGACGGCCTCGCCGAATTGTCCAGCAGCGCCTTGTTCCAGGCGCTGGAGGCGTTGTGCACGTCGATCGCGAAGGCGGCCGCCTCCAGAGGCGAGAAGCCGTAGTGGTCGTGGGTCGGGTTGAACAGCTTCAGGTGCAGCACCGGCAGCCAGCCGTCGGCGTCGCGGCCGATCCGGACGGTGCGCCCGGCGGCCTGGTAGTCATAGGCCAGCGGCCAGCCGCGCGGTCCCGGAACCACGGTCATCCGGTCGGGCCGCAGGGCGTAGAGCTCCGAGGGTTCGCCGTCGCCGGCCGCCTCCAGATAGGCGTTGCCGGCCACCTGCAGGCTCCCGAAGAACGCCTCCATCAGGTCCGGCCCGCCCTGCTCGCGGTTGGGATGGTCCAGCAGGCGCCTCAGCGGATGATCGTCGACGCGGCGGCCGCCCGCGAACACGGCCAGCGGCGTCGCGGCGGCGGCCTCGGCGATCATCCGCACGCAGCGATAGGCGACGGGGTTCTTGCCGAACCCCTCGACGGCCAGCGCGCCATAGTCGCGCGGCGTCCACTGCGGGCGACCCGCGGCAGTCAGCGCGATCAGGCGCGCGGCGCGGGAGTCCTTGGTCTCGCGCGCCGGACGGGGTTTGAAGAAGGACATGGGCGCTCCCGGATGGCTTGAGAACAAATAAAGAACATTGTAGGGTGACGCTCAACGATCTCCTCCCCC
>NZ_APMP01000056.1 GCF_000372645.1 Caulobacter vibrioides OR37
GGTGACGTTCTAAAACCCAGTTCCTTTCCCCCTTGCGGGGAAAGGTGGCCGCGAAGCGGTCGGATTGGGGGTGTCGGCTCAGCGTTGGCCGCGCCGACACCCCCACCCCCAACCCCTCCCCGCAAGGGGGAGGGGAGGAGATTGCGAATGACCGTCGAAACCCTCGCCACCCACCGCGTCCATGGCGGAACCCTGCGGTATTGCAAGCACGACAGCGCCAGCACCGGCACGCCGATGAAGTTCACGGTGTGGACGCCGGACGGCGAGGGCCCGTTCCCCTATCTCGTCTGGCTGTCGGGCCTGACCTGCACCGAGGACAATTTCACGGTGAAGTCGGGCGTCTACCAACACGCCGCCCGGCACGGGATCGCGATCGTCGCGCCCGACACCAGCCCGCGCGGGGAGGGCGTCGCCGACGATCCGGCCTATGACCTGGGACAGGGCGCGGGCTTCTATGTCGACGCCACGCAGGCTCCGTGGTCGCCGCACTTTAAGATGTATTCCTATGTGACGAAGGACCTGCTGGCGGCCGTCGACGGCGCCTTCCCGCTGGACGCGGGCCGGCGCGGGATCTTCGGCCACTCGATGGGCGGGCACGGCGCCTTGACCCTCGCCTTGCGCAACCCGGAGCTCTTCAAGTCGGTCAGCGCCTTCGCCCCGATCGTCTCGCCGCTGAACTGCCCGTGGGGCGACAAGGCGATGAGCGCCTATCTCGGCCCCGACCGCGCGGCCTGGCGGGCCCATGACGCCTGCGCCCTGATCGAGGACGGCCAGGGGACCGCCTTCGACGACATCCTGATCGACCAGGGCCTGGCCGACAGCTTCCTGGAAAACCAGCTGAAGCCCGAACTGATCGAAGCCGCCGCCGCCAAGGCCGGCCGCAAGGTCACGGTCCGGCGTCAGGAAGGCTACGACCACAGCTACTTCTTCATGACCACCTTCATCGGCGAGCATGTGGGGTGGCACCTGGAAAGGTTGTAGTCTTTGGCGCCTGACCGTTGAGGGAGCATCGTAATCTGCTATGCTCATCTCATGGTTCCCGAGCCCTCCATCTTCGAGACTGACGAGGAAGCCGAAGCTGCAGCTGACGCCGAAGGCATGGCTGATATCGCAGCCGGCCGCGTGATCCCGCACGACGAGGTGGCGGCCTGGCTCGACACCTGGGGAACGCCGGACGAGAAACCTGCCCCGGCCAAGTGGCGCAAGTAGTCTGGACCTGGCGAGCGCTGGCCGATCTGTCGGCGATCCGTGAGTACATAGGGCAATTCAGCCCGTTAGCCGCTCAGCGGATGGCCTTGCGTCTTCGATCGGCGGCCGAGGCGCTTTCGGAGCACCCGGCGCGCGGGCGGAAAGCGACCGCAACGCTGCGGGAGCTGGTCGTCGTGCCGCCCTATGTGATCCGGTACCACGTGGACGATGACATGGTGATCATCGTCCGCATTCGGCACGCCGCCCGCCTGGGCTGATCCCAGGTTGCCAGTCGCCCTCGTCGGGATCATTCTTGCCCGTGGAGGCGCGCATGGCTCAGCGACTGGCGGGACGGTTCGAGGCGCGGCCGATGGTGGCGATCAACATCGCGCCGCTCGTTCCGATCCTCCTATCGGTGTTTGTCGTCATGCTGCTCGTCTCGCCGACGGGCAGGGCGGGGCCATTGATCGACCAGCCGCCCATGGACTGCTTTGGCCAGTGCAAGCCGAACGACACCGTGTTCATCAGTCTGCGTGGCGATGGCGTCGCGCTGCTGATGGAGCGCAAGGTCGCGGACGCTGAGCTGCCGGCCCTGCTCCTGGCCTCCGGATCCGTTGACCGGGGCGTCTATGTCCGCGCTGACGCTGAGGTGGCGTACGGCCGAGTGTTTAAGCTGATGAGCGGGCTGCAGGCGGCTGGCTTCAAGCCGCAGTTCATCAACGAGGACCTGCACTAACCCCTGCCACATTGACTCCCCCGGGCGCTTCCCCCATAAGCCAGCCCTTCACGCCGCCGGCTCGCCGCGCGGCGCGATGCCCTTATGACGGATTGACCCGACGCCGCCGTTGAGATCGCGCCCCTCGCGGGGAGCCGGCCCGGATCGTTTTGAAAGACTGACTATGTCGAAGCGCCATAGCGCCAAGTACAAGATCGACCGCCGCATGGGTGAAAACCTGTGGGGCCGCCCGAAGTCCCCGGTCAACTCGCGCTCCTACGGTCCCGGCCAGCACGGCCAGCGCCGCAAGAGCAAGGTTTCGGACTTCGGTCTGCAGCTGCGCGCCAAGCAAAAGCTGAAGGGCTACTACGGTAACCTGACCGAGAAGCAATTCTCGCGCACCTACGAGGAAGCCGCCCGCCGCAAGGGCAACACCTCGGAAAACCTGATCGCTCTGCTCGAATCGCGCCTGGACGCCATCGTCTATCGCGCCAAGTTCGTGCCGACCGTGTTCGCCGCCCGCCAGTTCGTGAACCACGGCCACGTGACCGTGAACGGCAAGCGCGTGAACATCCCGTCGTACCGCTGCAAGGCCGGCGACGTGATCCAGGTCCGCGAAAAGTCGCGCAACATGGCTCTGGTTCTCGAAGCCGTCGCCTCGTCGGAGCGTGACTTCGCCGAGTACGTGACCGTCGACGCCAAGTCGCTGTCGGCCACCTTCGTCCGCGCGCCGGAACTGTCGGAAGTTCCGTATCCGGTGAAGATGGAACCGAACCTCGTCGTCGAATTCTACGCTTCGTAAGCGTCGGATCCGAAACGATACGGAAAAGGCCCCGGAGCGATCCGGGGCCTTTTTTGTGCGCCCCATCGTCGGGGAGGATCCCCTTAAGGGCCGGGCGCCCCTTGAAAGCCTTCCCGCCAAGTCCCAACTTAAGGATGCGGGACCGGGCCCCTCTGGCGAGTGATGCAAGCGCTCGTGATGTCGGACCGCATCGGGTGTTCTCGATGTCGCTGGGTCCGGCCGCCTAAAGCCCCCCCTCCCCGACGGCGCCGCCAGACATCGAGAACACCCGATCCATCCTTTTGGACCGGAGGTTTCACATGCCCCTTCTGATGTGCCCCAACTGCGACGGCGCCATGCAGGCCGTTCAGCGCGCCGGCGTCGAGTTCGACATGTGCCCGCGCTGTCGCGGCGTCTGGCTGGACCGGGGCGAGCTGGAAAAGCTGATGGCGTTCGAGCGCGAGGAAACCCAGGCGACCTTCAACGCGCCGGGAACCGCGCCGCGCCCCTGTAC
>NZ_APMP01000057.1 GCF_000372645.1 Caulobacter vibrioides OR37
TAGCGGGACGGCCTATCGCCCCGTCCACTTGGGCGGGCGCTTCTGGGCGAAGGCGAGGGGGCCTTCGCGCACGTCGGCGGATCTGAACAGCGCCTTCACGGCCGGATAGGCGTCCTGGCCGCGATAGGCGGTTTCCAGGCTGGGCGTGTCCAGGCCACGATGAACCGTCTGCTTGGACGCGCGGATCGACATCGGACTGCAGGCCAGGATGTCCTGGGCCCAGCGACGAGCGACCGCCATGACCTCGCCGGCCGGGGCGACCTCGTTGACGAAGCCCAGTTCGACGCCCTCCCGCGCCCCGACCCGGCGGCCGGTCAGGATCATGCCCATCGCCCGCTTGAGGCCGATCAGGCGCGGCAGGCGGTGCAGCCCGCCCGCGAGAGCGGCCAGTCCGACCTTGGGTTCGGGGAGCGCGAACACCGCGGTTTCGTCGGCGACGATCAGATCGCAGGCCAGGGCGACCTCGAAGCCGCCGCCCATGGCCAGGCCATTGACGGCCGCGATGACCGGCTTGTCGAGGTCGAACCGCGAGGTGAGGCCGGCGAAGCCCGTGGTCGGGGTGCGAGTCGGCTCACCCCGGGCCATGGCCTCGGCGGTATATTTCAAGTCGTTGCCGGCCGAGAACGCCTTGTCGCCGGCGCCGGTGATGATCGCCACCCACTGGTCCGGATCGGCGGCGAAGGCGTCGAAGATCTCGGCCAGTTCTGCATTGGCCATCGGGTGCAGGGCGTTCATCACGTCGGGACGGTTTATCGTGACGATCGTCAGCGGTCCTTCGCGTTCGACCTTGGCGAATTCGCCCTTGCCGAGGCTCCGGGGGCGCTTGGCCCCCGCTTCCCAGATCAAGGTTCCGAACACGTCGACGCGCACGTGGCCCTCGGTCCCGACGGCCGAGCGCTCCATCGACAGCAACGGGCTCATCGAGGCTTGGTCGTCGGGGGCGACGCGGGCCATCAGTCGTTCGCCGGCCGGCGTGCGCGCGATGACGATTCCGTCCTGGGGCGCGCCGTCACGGCCGAAGCGGACCGTGTAGGTCTCGATGGTCGCTGGACCGTCATAGCGCTCGACCAGAGCCGGCACGGGTCCGCGCGCCGCGTCGGCGGCGGCTTGCACCGAATAGTCCTGCGCCAGCGGCTCGGCCGGCGCCTTGGCCCCGACCACCAGGGCGTGGTGCTTGTTGACATAGCCGCCCTGGCCATAGAGCAGGCCCAGGTCTTCGGGGTGCTCGCGCAGCCTGCGCGTCATCGCCGCCACCGCGTGGCCCATATAGTTGTTCAGCGGCGCGCCGAAGAAGGTCAGGCCGCCGGTCACGGTGGGCGGGACCTTGTCGGCGTCGAGGCCCAGGGTGCGCAGGGCCATCTTCGGCACCACCGGGAAGCAGCTATAGAGCTCCATGTGCGCGAAGCGGTCCGCGCCGCCGACTTGGGCCGCCGCCGTCTCCAGCACGGTCTGCTGGGCGGTGGAGTGGGCGTAGTTGTCGCGCAGCAGATAGTCCTCGGGCTCCCGCGCGGCCGCGCCGCTCCAGACGTGGATGATGCGGTCCTCCGGAACGCCCAGCTCGCGCGCCAGGGCCAGGCTGGTGACGAGAATCGCGGCGGCCTGGTTCACCTGCGGATTGGCCACCATCAGCTTGGGATAGGGCCAGTTGATCAGGCGGTTGTCCGGCGTGATCTCGGCGATCGTCGCCGCGTCGGGGGCGGAGCGGATCCAGGCGTTGGGATTGGTCGCGGCGACCTGGGCGTAACGCGCCCAAAGATCGGCGGACTCGGTCTGGGCCTGGGCCGGCGTCTGGCCCCACGCGACCTGGGCCGCCATTTCATAGAACGGATAGACCTGGGCGGGATCCTGCATCCCCAGGGCCACGGCGGGCGGGCTCATGGCGAAGCGGCTGGACGGAAAGCGCACGGCGGTCTCGGCGGAGGCTAGCGGGGTCCACGGCGGCTTGGCCTTATCGCGGCGGGCGCGGGTGGCGCTGTGGGTCGACTCCCCACCGACGATGGCGGCGACCTTCTGCTCGCCGCGCGCGATGCGGACGGCGGCATCGTGGATCAGGCGGATCGGGGTCTCGCCGCCCATGCTGGCGTTGGTCTTGCGGGCGGGATCGATGCCCAGGCGCTCGGCGAGCTGTCCCACCGGATCGACATAGCGCCAGGACACCAGGCCCACGAGGTCCAGCGTGTCGACATGCGCCAGCACCCGGGCGCCGGCGTCGTCCTGCGCGGCTTCCAGCGCCTTGGCCATCAGGGCCACGGGTTCCAGGCTCTGCTCCAGCGTCGTCGGGCGATCGATGGCTTCGCCGACGCCGATGATCACCGGCGAAAAATGGGGATCGCGCATGGTCCGGAGGCCTCCCAGGCTGTTCGTCTTTTGGCGTTAATCGATCAGCTAAATCGCCTCCTGGCCATGGTGACGCGGCGGCAATTCCTTATGACACGATCACGCGACGGGTTGCGCCACGCTCGCCTGCAGGCCAGCGATGGTCGGGGGGAGGGCGGCGGCGTCCGTGGCCACATGCGCGGCCAGATCCGCCAGCCGCGCCAACTGGGCCTGCTGCTCGTCGAGCGCCTCCGCCAGAGCCTGGCGCAGCGCCTCGCTTTGGGCGGCGGGCTTGTCCCGCAGAACCAGGATGTCGCGGATCGCGGCGATCGGCAGACCGACGCCGCGCAGGGCGACGATGGCTTTCAGCTGTTCCAGCGTGCCGACGTCGTAGCCCCGCACGTTCCGGGCGAGGCGGTGCGAGCGCACCAGCCCTTGGTCCTCATAGTGACGCAGCGTGCGCGCCGTGACGCCCAGGCGTCGGGCGGCGTCGCCGATCTCGATCAGGCGGATCGGGGCGAGGGGAATGCGAGGTTGGTAGTTCATCAGCCAAACTCCACGAGGATTTCGTCGGCGGCGACGGGATCGCCGGCTTTTGCGTTGACGGCCTTGACGGTTCCGTCGCGCTCGGCGCGGATGATGTTCTGCATCTTCATGGCCTCGAGGACGCAGACGACCTCGCCCTCGCGGACCAGCTGTCCGGGGGCGACGTCCATGGAGACGACGAGGCCGGGCATAGGCGAGAGCACCAGCTTGGAGGTGTCGGCGGCCTGCTTGGGCGGCAGCTTGTCGTGCAGCTCGGCGGCGCGCTGGGTCAGGACCAGCACCCGGGCCTTGA
>NZ_APMP01000058.1 GCF_000372645.1 Caulobacter vibrioides OR37
AAAGTGTGAGCGGTTTCGGCGGTTATCACGCTCTAAATATTTGATTTAGAGCCTTATTTTTCCGCTCGAATGATTCCATTCGAGCGGATAAGGCTCTAAGGCCGCAGCACCAGGCCGACATCCGGCGCGGTTCGGCCCTCGAGCTGTTCCAAATAGGCCGCGCGGATCGCCTCCGCGCCTTGCCCGCCGGTCACCGTCAGCCAGCGCGGCGCGTCGGCCACGAACGGCGCCCAGGCCGCGCCATAGCGCTGCTCGAACGCGCCGCCCGGCCAGTCCTGACGACGCTTGGCGATACGGTCGGGGGCGAAGAAGAAGGCCGGCCGGGGCCCCGGCAGCGCGGCCTGGGCGCGCGGAACCTCCCAGTGCGTGCCGCCGACCAGGATCGAGGCCTTCAGGTCGTCGGCGAAGCGGTTATGCACCGCCGCCAGCACCGCCGAGTCGCCGGCGAAATCGACGAACGCCGCCGAACCGACGATCGGCGCGCTGGCGATGTCGTCATAGAGGACGACCTGATCGTAGAAGCCCAGGCCCTCGACGAAGGCCTTGTTTCGGGGCGAGGTCAGGCCAACCACCTTGACCGCCCCGCGCCGCTTCAACAGCGCCGCCAGGGCGATGGCGGTCTTGGACGAGGCGCTGGACAGGATCACCTGGGCCGCGCCGTGGAACCCCGCCTCGTCCAGCTGGTCCTCGATCAGGAACGAGGTCATGAACAGCGGCTGCAGCAGGGCGCGATAGGCCTCCAAAGGCTCTTCGTCGCCGACGGCCTGATACTGGTTATAGACCACCGCCAGCGGCTGGCGGTGCGGCGCGATGTCGGTGAAGCCGGTCTTGCCGACCTTGGCCTGGACGGTCAGGTGCGTCGACATCGGCCAGTAGCCATAGAAGCGCTGGCCCATGGCGATTTCGGGATGGGCGCTTTCCTCGACCCGCGCGTGGCCCCAGACCGGCACGCGGCCAAAGCCTTCCGGCGCCGGGAAGAAGTCCCAGTATTTCATCGCCTCGCCGAACACGGCGTAGGTGATGTTGTTGGCGGTCAGGGCGAAGCTTTCGATGGCCAAGTGAACCTCGCCCTCGGCCAGCGCCGCCGGCGCGGTCTCGCGGATCTCGGCGCGGCGCAAGTCGTTCCTGGCGACCAGCAGGTCCCAACCCATGGCGTCTCTCCCTGTTCGCGGCGAAGCTAGGCGGCGGGCGGAAGGGCGTCAAACGCGCTTGTCGGGACGGCGCCATTGTCACCAGGACAATGTTTCCATTGCTCCGTCGATGGCGAGGGCGCAATCGAAGGACAAAGCCGCCCCCGGAGCGCTCATGTCCCAAGCGTCCCTGCCCCTTCGCCATTTCCTGCTGGCCCTGGCCGTGGTGGCGGTGTGGGGCACGAATTTCGTGGTGATCCGGGTGGGCCTGAACCACCTGCCGCCGCTGCTGTTCGCCACCCTGCGCTTCACCCTGGTGCTGTTGCCGATGGCCTTCTTCGTCAAGCGCCCGGCGGTGTCTTGGGCCAATCTGGCGGCCTATGGCGTGCTGATCGGGGCCGGGCAATTCGGCCTGCTGTTCGTGGCCATGAAGGGCTCGATCTCGCCGGGCCTGGCGTCGCTGGTGGTGCAGACCCAGGTGTTCTTCACGATCGGCATGGCCATGGGCATAAATCGCGAGCCGATCCGGGGCTTCCAGATCGCCGCCCTGCTGCTGGCCGCCTCGGGCATCGTGCTGATCGCCGCGCACGGCGGCGGCGCGGCCACGCCGCTGGGCGTCGTCCTGGTGCTGCTGGCCGCCGCCAGCTGGTCGGGCGGCAATATCGTCGCGCGCCAGGCCGGCGCGGTGAACATGCTGGCCTATGTGGTCTGGGCCAGCCTGTTCTCGATCCCGCCGCTCTTCCTGATGTCGCTGTGGCTGGAAGGCTGGCCGGCCATGGTCAAGGGCGTCACCGGCGCCGACGCCTGGACCTGGCTGGCCGTCGCCTGGCAGGCGGTGGGCAACACCATGTTCGGCTACGCCGCCTGGGGCTGGCTTCTGGCCCGCCACCCCGCCGCGACCGTCACCCCGATGGCGCTTCTGGTCCCGGTCTTCGGCATGGGCGCCTCGGCCCTGCTGCTGCACGAAGGCCTGCCCGCCTGGAAGCTGACGGCCGCCGCCCTGGTGCTGGCCGGACTGGCGGTGAACATGCTGTGGCCGAAGCTGCGGGCAAGGATTTGGGCGGAGGCCTAAAGAAGCTCCCTCAACACCAACATCGTCATCCCGCGCTTTATGCGCGGGACCCATGGTTCAGCCGACACGTGGGCGTGTGAGTTTTCTCCGCCCCTGCGGCGGACAGATGGGTCCCGCGCATAAAGCGCGGGATGACGGTTATATTTTTTCGCAAACTCGGATCG
>NZ_APMP01000059.1 GCF_000372645.1 Caulobacter vibrioides OR37
CCCTGGATGGACGCCAAGCTTTCGCCGGACGAGCGGGCGGCGCTGCTGGACAAGGCGCTGACGCTGGACGAGCGGATCGGCCTGCTGCACGGGCCGATGTCGATGCCGATCTTCGGGATCAAGAAGCCGGAGGGCGCGATCGGGTCGGCCGGTTATATTCCTGGCGTTCCGCGCCTGGGCGTCCCGGCCGTCAACGAGAGCGACGCCAGCCTGGGCGTGACCAATCCGCTGAACGTGCGTCCGGGCGACGGGGCCACGGCGCTGCCGTCGGGCCTGTCGCTGGCGGCGACCTTCAACACCAGGCTGGCCTATGAGGGCGGGGCGGTGGTCGGGCGCGAGGCGCGGGCCAAGGGCTTCAACGTCCAGCTGGCCGGCGGCGTCAACCTGGCGCGCGACCCGCGCAACGGCCGCAACTTCGAATATGTCGGCGAGGATCCGTGGCTGGCCGGCAACCTGGCGGGCGCGGCGATCAAGGGCATCCAGGACCAGGGGGTCGTCTCGACGATCAAGCACTTCTCCCTGAACGGCCAGGAGACCGGCCGCCACTTCGCTAACGCGGTGATCGACGAGGCCGCCCACCGCGAGAGCGACCTCCTGGCCTTCGAGATCGCCATCGAGAAGGGCCAGCCGGGCGCGGTGATGTGCGCCTACAACAAGGTCAATGGCGACTACAGCTGTGGGAACCACCATCTGCTGAACGAGGTGCTGAAGGGCGACTGGGGTTACAAGGGCTGGGTGATGTCGGACTGGGGCGCGGTCCACGCCACCGACTACATCCTCAAGGGCCTGGACCAGCAGTCGGGCGAGCAACTGGACGCCCAGGTCTGGTTCGGCGCGCCGTTGAAGGCGGCCGTCGAGAAGGGCGAAATCCCCGCCGCGCGCCTGTCGGACGCCAGCCGTCGTATTCTGCGCTCGATGTTCGCCGCCGGCCTGTTCGACAAGCCGGTCGCGCCGGGCGGGGCCATCGACGCCGCCGCCAACGCCGAAACGGCCCGCGCCGCCGCGGCCGAGGGCATTGTCCTGCTAAAGACCCGCGACGACCTGTTGCCGCTGGCCAAGACCGCCAAGACCATCGCCGTGATCGGCGGCCACGCCGACGCCGGCGTGCTGTCGGGCGGCGGCTCGTCCCAGGTCGTGCCGCCCGGCGGCGCCAAGGCCGTGATCCCGCTGGGCGGCGAGGGCATGATGGGGCCGTTCCGCAGCGAGTACTTCAACGGCTCCTCGCCGCTGGCGGCGATCCGCAAGGCCGCGCCGGAGGCCAAGGTGACCTTCGACGACGGTCGCTACCTGTCGGCCGCCGTCGCCGCCGCCAAGGCCGCCGACGTGGTGGTGGTGTTCGGCAACCAATGGATGGGCGAGGGCGAGGACGCGCCGGACCTGTCGCTGCCGAACGGCCAGGACGCCCTGATCGCCGCCGTCACCGCCGCCAATCCGAACGCCATCGTGGTCCTGCAGACCGGCGGTCCGGTCTCGATGCCCTGGCTCGACAAGGCTGGCGCGGTGATCGAGGCCTGGTATTCGGGCGCGAAGGGCGGCGAGGCCATCGCCGACGTGCTGTTTGGCGTGGTCAATCCGTCCGGCCGCCTGCCGGTGACCTTCCCGGCGTCGATCGAGCAGTATCCGCGCGTCCAGCTGCCGGGTCTTGGCCTGCCGGAGAAGACCCCCTTCGACGTGGTCTATTCCGAGGGCGCGGACGTCGGTTATCGCCGCTTCGCCGCCACGGGCCAGAAGCCGCTGTTTCCATTCGGCTACGGCCTTTCCTATACCAGCTTCGCCTACGCCAATCTGAAGGTGACGGGCGGCCAGACCCTGACGGTCGCCTTCGACGTGACCAACACCGGCCGGCGCGCCGGCAAGGACGCGCCGCAGGTCTATCTGACTGACGCGGCGGGCAAGGCGACCCAGCGCCTGATCGGCTTCGAGAAGATCGACCTCAAGCCTGGCGAGACCCGCCGCGTCACCCTGACCGCCGATCCCCGCCTGCTGGCCAGCTTCGACGCCAAGGCCAAGCGGTGG
>NZ_APMP01000060.1 GCF_000372645.1 Caulobacter vibrioides OR37
CGGGTCTATATACCAAAGTAAGGCTGTCTCGGGCTGCGACGATCCGCCGGTAGCCCTTAGCCGCGACAGCGATTCGCGCGAGCCGTCAACCCCATTTTGATTGACGATCCACAGACCTATGCAATAATCTCCAAATAAGGAGATAGTCTTGGATCGTAAGCAGTTCGCCAAACAGTTCCCCGATGAAGCTTCCGCAAGGGCTTTCTTCGAGCGGATTATCTGGAAGGACGGTCGCGTCTGCCCGCACTGCGGTTCTGTTGACCGCTCGTGGAAGATCGAGTCGAAAAAGGTGTCCACCGGAACCTACCAGTGTGGCGAACGTGAATGTGGTCTGCTGTTCACCGTCACCACTAAGACCCCGCTTCACTCGACGAAGCTCCCGCTCATCAAGTGGCTTGAAGCGATGTGGTTCGTCGTGGAGATGCCGAAGGGCCTCTCGTCTGTGACGCTCGCCAAGGTGATTGGCGTGACTCAGAAGACCGCTTGGAAGATGGGGCACGCGATCCGGCTGTTGATGGAGCAGCATGGCGCCCGCAAGCTGGACGGCGTGGTCGAGGTCGATGAGAAGTATCTCGGCGGCAAGCCCCGCAAGCGGCATGGCGTGAAGCACCCGCGCGGGCGGGGCACCGCGAAGCAAGGCATCCTCGTCGCGGTCGAGCGCGGCGGCGGTCAAGTCCGCGCGGCCCTCATCGAGAAGAACTCGATCACGGACATCGGCGGCAAGCTGCGTCACATGGTCGAAAAGTCGGCCCACCTGATGACCGACGAGAACAGCGTCTACCGGATCATCGGGAGGCTCTACGCCAAGCATGAGGCAGTGAAGCACAAGGGCGCGATCTACGCCGTTGGCAACGTCCACAACAACACCGCCGAGAGCTTCAACGCCACTTTGGAGCGCATGAAGATCGGCACCTACCACTGGATGAGCAAGGACCACATGACCCGCTATCTTGCGGAAGCGGTCCATCGTTGGAACACGCGGGGCGATGCCCAGCCGGTTCAAACCAAGTCGGGAAAGACCCAGATCAAGTTCGTGAAGCCTCCCTTCGAGGATCGCGTCGCCGCGCTGCTGGCGGGGTCGCTCGGTAAGCGGCTCACGTGGACGGCGGTCGGCGGGATCGCCTAAATAGGGCTTCCACCCGTGGAGCGTAGGCCGGAGATATTCGTGAGCAGAACCACGCGTGTTGCCATCTCGCTGATTATAATGGCTGCGCTGGCGGCGATGGCCCCGAAGATTGCGGATGTAGTTGCCGCGATTGTGTGGCTATTCTTGTTCTTCGGAGGCATCGTCAACGATGTCTCAAGCGGGCCGCCTTGGGCCAACTGGCTTCTCTATCTGCCAACTGTCGTGGGCTATGTCGCCATCGGTGTGTGCTGCGTGGTCTGGATACGCAGCGCGCCGAGCGAGCAAGGCCGCTAACCGCCCGCTTGCGAGCGGTGCAAGCAGCCGCGCTCGCATCACCTTACTTTGGTATATAGGCCCG
>NZ_APMP01000061.1 GCF_000372645.1 Caulobacter vibrioides OR37
ACGAGTAGACTAAAGCGCGGGATGACGGTTATATTTTTCGCAAACTCGGATCGCTTGACCTCCCTCGGGGAAATCAGCGGACCCTCCCTTCAAAACAGGGAGGCCGCCATGGCGACGCCGTTCGAGGTGCACTGGTCCCGCGACCAGATCGACAAGGTCCTGAGCCAGGTCCGCGCCTATGAGTTCCCACCCGCCCCGGAAGGCGGCGGCTGGGCCTATGGCTGCGACGTCGATTTTCTGAAGGCCCTCTGCGCCTACTGGACCGACGGCTTCGACGTCGGCGCCGCCCAGGCCAACCTCAACCGCTTCCCGCAGTTCACCGCCACGATCGAGGACCTCGACATCCACTTCGTCCACGTGGTCGGCGAGGCGAAGGGCAAGCGCCCGCTGCTGATCACCCACGGCTGGCCGGGCAGCCATTTCGAGTTCTGGGAGTCCATCGAACCCCTGGCCTTCCCCTCGCGCCACGGCGGCGACCCGGCCGACGCCTTCGACCTCGTGATCCCGTCGCTGCCGGGCTTCGGCTTCTCGGGCAAGCCCAGACGGCCGCTGGGCCAGCGGGCCACGGCGCGGATCTTCAACACCCTGATGACCCGCGAGCTCGGCTACGAGACCTATCTGGCCCAAGGCGGCGACTGGGGCGGCCTCGTCACCTCGTGGCTGGGCCTGGACCACGGCGCGCACGCCAAGGCCATCCACCTGAACATGATCGGCCTGCGTCCCGCCGGGCCGCCGCAAACCCCGGAGGAGATCGCCTGGATCACCGGCTTCGGCGCTCAGATGGACCTCTGGGGCGCCTATTTCCGCCTGCAGGCCAGCAAGCCGCAGTCGGTCGCCTGGCTGGGCGCCAACAACCCGGTCGGCCAGGCCGCCTGGATCCTCGAGCGCTTCCACGACTGGGCCGACCTGTCGGAGAAGTCGTTCGAGCAGGTGTTCAGCCGCGACCAGCTGCTGACCAACCTGATGATCTACGTGATGACCGGCAGCTTCACGACCGGGGCCTGGTACTACCGCGCCATGCTGGAGGAAGGCGGGGCGGTCCTGGCCGAGGGCCAGCGCTGCGAGACGCCGACCGCCTTCGCCAACTTCCCCGGCGAGAGCATCTACAAGCCCCCGCCCCGCTCCTGGGCCGACCGCGCCTACAACATCACCCGCTGGAGCGAGATGCCGCGCGGCGGCCACTTCGCGGCCATGGAGGAGCCCGGCCTGTTCGTCGAGGACGTCCGGGACTGGGCGCGCGAGCCCCCCTCCCCTTGATGGGGAGGGGTGGGGTGATGCCGCGATTGACGCCGAGAGGACGTTAAGGCCGCACTCACCCCCATCCCCGCCCTTCCCCCATCAAGGGGGAAGGGAGTTTCTGGACGGACTTCTCTCAGCGTGGCATCGGGGCTCCGTCCGCATCCAGGAGTTCGCGCCCGATGGCCCGCTACAGTCTACTCGT
>NZ_APMP01000062.1 GCF_000372645.1 Caulobacter vibrioides OR37
GTGTGAGCGGTTTCGGCGGTTATCACGCTCTAAATGTTTGATTTAGAGCCTTATTATCCGCTCGAATGATTCCATTCGAGCGGATAAGGCTCTAGCGCTTACACCTCAAGCAGGCGCGCGATCGCGGTCTCGGCCTCGGAGCCGTCGATGCCGCGCTCGGCGAGCCAGGCGTCCTGGTAATAGGTGGTGGCGTAACGCTCGCCGCCGTCGCAGAGCAGGGTGACGACGCTGCCGGTTTCACCGGCGGCCGCCATCTCCTCGATCAGGCGCAGGCAGGCCCAGAGATTGGTCCCCGTGGAGCCGCCGACCGCCCGTCCCAAGCGCCGCGACAAGGCCCGCATCGCGCCGATGCTGGCGCGGTCCTCGACGGCGATCATCCGGTCGATGACGCTGGGCACGAAGCTGGGCTCGACCCGGGGCCGCCCGATGCCCTCGATGCAGCTGCAGAACCCTTCCGGCAGGATGGAGAGGGCGCGGTCGGCGAAGTGGCGGTGGAAGATCGAGTGCTCGGGATCGGCGACGCACAGCCGCGTGGCGTGGCGCCGATAGCGGATGAAGCGGCCGATCGTCGCCGACGTCCCGCCCGTGCCGGCGCCGCAGACCACCCAGCTCGGGATCGGGAAGCGCTCCTGCGCCATCTGGGCGAAGATGCTCTCGGCGATGTTGTTGTTGCCGCGCCAGTCGGTGGCGCGCTCGGCGTGGGTGAACTGATCCAGATAGTGGCCGCCTGTCTCGGCGGCCAGGCGCTGGGCGACCGCGTAGACGGTCCGAGGATCCTCGACGGCGTGAATCTCGCCGCCATGGAAGCGGATCTCGTCCAGCTTCGGCGTCGCCGTGCTGGCCGGCACGACGGCGATGAAGCGCAGGCCCAGCATCCGGGCGAAATAGGCTTCGCTGACCGCCGTCGATCCCGACGAGGCCTCGATCACGCAGGTGTTCGGCCCGATCCATTCGTTGCACAGAGCGTACAGAAACAGCGAGCGCGCCAGGCGGTGCTTGAGGCTGCCGGTCGGGTGGCTGCTCTCGTCCTTCAGATAGAGGTCGATCCCCGGATAGCGCGCCAGCGGCAGGTGGATCAGGTGGGTGTCGGCCGACCGATTGTAGTCCGCCTCGATCCGGCGCACCGCCTCGTTCAGCCACCGCCGCCCGTCGGCGTTCCCCGCGACCTGACCCGCCCGCGCCCCTTGCGCCGAGTTCCGCGACATTCCCTTGATCCCCGATTGATCCGTATCCACCCTGATCGTCAGGCCAGACCTCGGCGTAGCAATAGCGCGCGGGGCGTCCCCATAAAAGAACGGCGCGGACCCTAGAGCCTTATCCGCTCGAATGGAATCATTCGAACGGAAAAATAAGGCTCTAAATCAAATATTTAGAGCGTGATAACCGCCGAAACCGCTCACACTTTCGGC
>NZ_APMP01000063.1 GCF_000372645.1 Caulobacter vibrioides OR37
CCAAGGCCCGGGTGCTGGTCCTGACCGAGCGCGCCGCCGAGCTGCACGACAAGCTGCCGCCCAAGCAGGCCGCCGACACCTCCAAGCTGGTGCTCTCGCCCATGCCCGGCCTCGTCGTCTCCATGGACGTCGCCCCCGGACAGCTGGTCCGCGAGGGCGAGGTCGTCTGCGTCCTCGAGGCCATGAAGATGCAGAACATCATCCGCGCCGAGCGCGACGGAACCGTCAAGGCCGTCAACGCAAAAGCCGGCGATCCCGTCGCCGCCGACGAGGTGCTGGTGGAGTTCGCCTAGGTCAACGCCTAGATTGGCGAACGAGTCGGAGCGAAGGCGATATGAGCGATCGTAGCGAATGGGCGGAGCTGTTCCTGTCGTCGAACGGCAGGCTGGCGCGGACGCCGTTCCTGATCGCGTCCGGCGCGCTGCTGGGCTTCGCCGTGCTGTACGAGGCCGTCACCGGCGTCGGGCGGGCGCTGAACCTGCTGACCGGCTGGCTGGTCTATCCGGTGCTGCTGTTCTCCGGCGCCTGCCTTCTGTCCAAGCGCCTGCACGACCGGGGGCGGTCGGGCTGGTGGTCGATGCTGATCCTGATCGCCGTGATCGCCGTCTGGCCGAGGCCCGACGGCTTCATGGACTTCGCGTTCTCGCTGGTGATCCTGTGGGCGATCGTCGAGCTGGGCGTCATGGGCGGCGAGCAGGGCGCCAACCGCTATGGCGCCAACCCGTTGAAGACGATCTCGATCTAGAGCGTGATAGCCGAAAGTGTAAGCGGTTTCGGCGGGTATCGCGCTCTAAATGCTTGATTTAGAGCCTTATTTTTCCGCTCGAATGATTCCATTCGAGCGGATAAGGCTCTAGGCCAGCGGCGAGCGCTCCTTTCTCAACGACGCGGAACCGCTCCACCCAATCCCTCTCCCGACGGGAGAGGGCGGGGCCCACCGCCGTAGGCGGTGGGAGGGTGAGGGATTTCACCGCCGGCCGGGAACTCGCGGATCTTTCTGCGCGGCGGGTTTTTCGAGGGCTTGTCCGGAAAGGCTCTAGCCCCTCACCCTCCCGCGCTTCGCGCGGGTCCCTCCCTCTCCCCGAGGAGAGGGCGGTATGGGGATTGAAGGCGCTCTGTCCTCGGAATTCGCGACCTAGGACCCAGTAAAATCAACGCCTTGTCGATTTCACACGCCCGCCAATCCTCGGCGTTCAGCGCCGCGCCATAATCCTAGCCATCCCCGTCGCGGGGGAGGCGTTTGGATCCGGCCCAAAACGGCGGCGGGGCTAGGTTGAGCGGGGCCGCGTGGTCTCGAAGCGGTTTCGACCGGGGTCTGTTCGT
>NZ_APMP01000064.1 GCF_000372645.1 Caulobacter vibrioides OR37
CCGCCCGATGGAGGCGTAGGTGAAGCCGTGTCGGACCATTTCGGCGGGCTTGTAGACGTTGCGCAGGTCGACGACGGTGGGAGACTTGAGGAGCAGTTTGAGGCGGTCGAGATCCAGGGCCCGGAACTGGTCCCATTCGGTGAGGATCACCAGGGCGTCGGCGCCCTCGGCCGCGTCATAGGCGCCGGCCTTGAAGTCGACGCCCGCCAGCAGCTTCTCGGCCTCGTGGCGGCCCTCGGGGTCGAAGGCCTGGACCTTGGCGCCCAGGGCTTGCAGGGCCGGGACGATGTCGAGGCTGGGCGCGTCGCGCATGTCGTCGGTGTTGGGCTTGAAGGTCAGGCCCAGCACCCCGATCGTCTTGCCGGTCAGGTCCTGGGCCCCGATCGCGGCGGCCACCTTGCCGGCCATGGCCTTCTTGCGCGCGTCATTGACCTCGACCGTGGTCTCGATCAGCCGCGTCGGCGCGCCGTAGTCCTGGGCGGTCTTGACCAGGGCCAGGGTGTCCTTGGGGAAGCACGATCCGCCATAGCCCGGGCCGGCGTTGAGGAACTTGCCCCCGATCCGCTTGTCCAGGCCGATGCCCTTGGCCACCTGCTGGACGTCGGCCCCCACCTTCTCGCACAGGTCGGCCATCTCGTTGATGAAGGTGATCTTCATCGCCAGGAAGGCGTTGGCCGCGTACTTGATCAGCTCGCTGGTCCGCCGGCCGGTGAAGACGATCGGGGTCTCGTTCAGGAACAGCGGCCGGTAGAGGTCGCGCATCACCGCCTGGGCCCGCTCGTCGTCGGTCCCCACCACCACCCGGTCGGGACGCTTGAAGTCCTCGATCGCCGCGCCCTCGCGCAGGAACTCCGGGTTGGAGACCACCGCGAACTGGGCGTTCGGATTGGCCTTGCGGATGATCGCCTCGACCTCGTCGCCGGTGCCGACCGGCACGGTCGACTTGGTCACCACCACGGTGAAGCCGTCGATCAGCCCGGCGATCTCCTCGGCCGCCGCGTAGACATAGCTAAGGTCGGCGTGGCCATCACCCCGTCGCGTCGGCGTGCCCACCGCGATGAACACCGCGTCGGCGCCGCGGATCGCCCGCGCCCCGTCCAGCGTGAAGAACAGCCGCCCCTCGCGGACATTGCGCGCCACCAGGTCGTCCAGACCAGGCTCGAAGATCGGGATCTCCCCCTTCTCCAGTCGCGCGATCTTGCCCGGATCCTTGTCGATGCACGTCACCTCGTGACCGAAGTCGGCGAAACACGCCCCCGACACCAGCCCCACATAACCCGTGCCAATCATCGCTACGCGCATCGATGTATTCC
>NZ_APMP01000065.1 GCF_000372645.1 Caulobacter vibrioides OR37
GCGGGCCTGAGCCCTCACCCTCCCATCCCGGCTTTCGCCGGGACGGGTCCCGCCCTCTCCCTCGGGAGAGGGTGATCTTTACGCCACCCGCTTCAACGCCGCGCCCAGGTCTTCGACCATCTCCGGCGTCGTGGCCCACGAGCACATGAAGCGCACGGTCCCGTCCAGGAAGCGGTAGACGAACCACCCCTCGCCGCGCAGGCGTTCCAGCGCCGGCTCATCCATCTCGACGAAGATCCCGTTGGCCTCGACGGCGTGACGGATCGGGAAGGGCATCAGGCCGGCCAGCTTTTGGGCCATGGCGTTGGCGTGGGCCGCGCGGGCCGCCCACGGACCGGTCGAACCGTCCTCGCCCAGCAGGCCCAGCCACGGCGCCGCCAGAAAGCGGCCCTTGGAGACCAGCTGGCCGGCGTGCTTCAGCCGCGCGTCCAGGCGGCGGGCGTGGGCTGGATTGAGGAACACGACGGCCTCGGTCGGGGTCGAGCCGGCTTTCGTGCCGCCGATCACCAGGATGTCGACGCCCATCTTGGCCACGCTCTTCAGGTCGAAGCCGGCCGCCACGGCGTTGGCTAGACGCGCGCCGTCCAGGTGGACGCCATGGCCCTTGGCCTTCACGGGCGCGATCAGGGCCCGCAGGTGTTGCTCGGAGTAGACCGTCCCGTATTCGGTGGCGGTGGTCAGCGACAGGGCGTTGGCGGGCTGGTTGTACGAGACCTCGGGTCGCGCCAGGGCCGCTTCCAGCGCCGCGACCTCGATCTTGCCCGACGCGCCCGGCAAGCCGATCAGGCCGACGCCCTGGCCGAAGAAGCCGGGCGCCCCGGTCTCGTCGGTGCGGATGTGAGCGTGCTCGTGGGCCAGCACCGCCTCGTGCGGCTGGGCCAGCAGCGTGAGGGCGAAGGCGTTGGCCGCCGTGCCCGAGGCGGTGAACCGCACCTCGGCGTCGGCGTCCAGCAGGGCCCGGATGCGATCGGCGGCCGCGCGGCTGACATGGTCCGTGCCATAGCCGGAGGCGGTTCCGGCATTGGCGGCGACCAGGGCGTCCATGACCTCGGGCATGGCGCCGGCGACGTTGTCGGAGGCGAAGTCGTAGCGGGCCATCGGGCGCGAACTCCTGGATGCGGACGGAGCCCCGATGCCACGCTGAGAGAAGTCCGTCCAGAAACTCCCTTCCCCCTTGATGGGGGAAGGGCGGGGAT
>NZ_APMP01000066.1 GCF_000372645.1 Caulobacter vibrioides OR37
AGCTTGGGGGAGGGGGACCGCCGAACGGCGGTGGAGGGGGCCAGCGCCGCCCCCTGCCGAGTCATGACCAAACCCCCTCCGTCACGGCGCGCTTCGCGGCCGCGACACCTCCCCCAAAAGGGGGAGGAGGGCTGAGCGCGCGCCCAAACACTTAAGCACATACTTGACTATCCACCCTCGCGTCTCGATACTTAACCCCATGCTTAACCAACAGCCGTCCCTCGACCTGATGTTCCAGGCCCTCGCGGACCCCGCGCGGCGGAGCATGGTCGAGCGGCTTTCCCGGGGTCCCGCCTCGGTGAGCGAACTGGCCCGGCCGCTCGACATGTCGCTGCCGGCGGTCATGCAGCACCTGGCCGTGCTGGAGGCGGGCGGCATCGTGGCGTCGGAAAAGGTCGGACGGGTGCGCACGTGCGCGATCCGCCCCGAAGTCCTGAGCCTCGCCGAACAGTGGATCAACCAGAGGCGCACCCAGTGGGAACGGCGCCTCGACCGCCTGGGCGACTTCCTGGCGGCCGAAGACGAGGAAACGACATGACCCAGCGCAGCGCCATCCACGCCACCTTCGTCGTCGAGCGGGTCTATGCCGCCTCGCCGGCCCGGGTGTTTTCCGCCTTCGCCGATCCGGAGAAGAAGGCCAAGTGGTTCAAGGGCCCCGACGAATGGGGGCCGGGCGACATCGGCTTCGACTTCCGCGTGGGCCACGGCGACCACAGCATCGGCGGCCCGCCGGGGGACCCGCCGCACCGCTTCCACAACCGCTATCTGGAGATCATCCCCAACACGCGGATCGTCTACGCCTACTGGATGCACCACGGCGACCCGCTGGCCTCGGCCTCGATCGCGACCCTGGAGTTCAAGCCGGAGGGCGACAAGACCCGCCTGGTGATGACCGAGGTCGGGACCTTCCTGGACGGCTGGTATGACGCGCCCGGCCGCGAGGAAGGCACCCGCTGGCTGCTGGAGAAGATCGCGCCGCTGGTGGAGGGGTGAGTCTCCGAACCTCTCCTCCCCCGTCTGGGGGAGGTGTCGCGCCGCGAAGCGCGGCGTGACGGAGGGGGTTCGTCATGACTCCAAAGCGCCTGCGTT
>NZ_APMP01000067.1 GCF_000372645.1 Caulobacter vibrioides OR37
CGGCGCGGTGGCGGACGGTGAAGCCCTCGGCGGCCGGAGCGACCTGGACGGTGAAGGCCTGCCCGTCGAGACGGGCCTTGAACACCGGCTTGCCCGGCCGCCAGTCGATGTCGCTCAGGGTCAGGGTCCGGTTCTCGTCCAGCAGGGCGATGGCGAGGGCCTCGTCGCCAGAGACCTTCACCCGGCGGCGATGCGGGCCGATGGCCACGGTCCAGGTCTCGCGCGGCGCGCCGATCAGGCCCGAGGCGTAGGATCGGGCGCGGGCGGCCTGGACCCGCTGCATGGCCGCGCCGACGGCGGTCAGGATGTCCAGCTGCGCGGGCGTGGGCTCGGTTCCGTGGAAGCCGTCGGGGAACTGGTCCTTGATGTAGCTGGTGGCCAGCTGGCCCGAGCGGAAGCGGTCTTCGTCCATCACCGCGGCCAGGAACGGGATGTTCTGGCCAAGACCCTCGATATGGAAGTCCTCCAGGGCCCGGCCCATGCCGTCGATCGCCGCCAGCCGGGTCGGGGCCCAGGAACACAGCTTGGAGATCATCGGATCGTAGTACATCGAGATCTCGTCGCCCTCGCGCACGCCCGCGTCGTTGCGGATCGCATAGGCGCCGTGATCGCCCTCGGCCGGCGGGTCGTAGCGGACCAGTCGGCCGATGCTGGGCAGGAACTTGCGATACGGGTCTTCGGCGTAGATGCGGCTCTCGATGGCCCAGCCGTTGATCTTCAGGTCCTCCTGCTTGAAGGCGAGCGCCTCGCCCCAGGCCGAGCGGATCATCTGTTCGACCAGATCAAGGCCGGTGATCAGTTCGGTGACCGGGTGCTCGACCTGCAGGCGGGTGTTCATCTCCAGGAAGAAGAAGCTCTTGTCCTGGCCGGCCACGAACTCGACCGTGCCGGCGCTGTCATAGTTCACCGCCTTGGCCAGGGCCACGGCCTGGGCGCCCATGGCCGCGCGGGTGGCCTCGTCCAG
>NZ_APMP01000068.1 GCF_000372645.1 Caulobacter vibrioides OR37
ACGAGTAGACTGCCGCTCCGGCCGCGGCCGCCGAGCCTGCGGCGCCGGTCGCCCCGCCCCCGCCGCCCCCGCCGCCCGTGGCCCCCGTCCCGCCGGTCCCGCCGGTCGCCCCCGCCGACAGCGCCGCCGACGCCTATGATCTGGCCTCGGCCAAGGCTCAGGCCGCTTGGAGCCGGGCCCAGGCGCGCGCCGAGGCCGACTGGAGCCGTTCGATGGCCGAGGCGGCGCGCGTCAACGCCGAGCAGATCCGCCGCGAGGTCGAGGCCCATCGCGGCGAGATCGAGGCCGCCGCCCGCCTGGCCGCTCGGCAGGCCAGGCTCTCGGCCCAGGACGCCCGCCGCATCGGCGAAGAGGCCCGCCAGGCCGGCGAACGCGCGCGGGTCGAGGCGATCAAGGTCGCCCGCGTCCAGATGGCCCAGGGCGCGGTCCAGATGCGCGCCGGCGCCCGCCAGATGCGCGAGGAAGCCGCCCGCCTGGGCGACCCCGCCTATCGCGCCAGGCAGATCGAAGACAACCGGGCGCGCGGAAACATCGTCACCGACCAGGAACTGCAAGACGTCGCCCGCCGCCTGCCCCGCCAGGCCGACAACCTGGAATGCCAAGCCGACAAGCTCGCGGCCCAAGCGAAGGATATGAGCTGAAGCGCCTTCGCGACCCTTTGCTCTCCCGCGATGCGGGGGAGCTGCCGCGAAGCGGCTGAGGGGGCAAGCTGGAAATCGGCCGAGCT
>NZ_APMP01000069.1 GCF_000372645.1 Caulobacter vibrioides OR37
CCGGCTACGCTGATCAGCTCGTGTTGAGGAGTCGTGATGCCGGCACGGCCAGCCAGCCGCAGAGCAATCTCCTCCCAGGTCTCCATGCTATAATCGTCCGTCTCCTTCGGGAATTTGGCGATGGAGAGGTGACCGTGCTGGTCGATTACTGATGCTTTGGGGCGTGCGCCGCCGAGGGAGGAGCCGGGAGCGAAGATGAGCTGGAGATCTTCGTCCGTCTCCTCGTCGCGCAGGATGCGCTCGGTGATCTGGAGAAGTCGGCCAAGTTCGATCAAAGCTGGAACGCCGGCGCGGATTGGCGCCTGGAACGCGTCTTCGCCGACCCAGCGGAAGCGAAGCGCGCCGAGCCGGGTTTCGTCGGCGACACCGAGCAAATAATCGCTTTCGACAAGAGTGCGGACGGCACGGCCTTCGCGATCAGCAAGGCGGCGCTCAGCGCGCTGCATGAGGCGGCGTCCCCATGTGTCGGGTGCGGAATCGCCTATCGAGCCGAAGGTGGCAAGGCCGGCTGGCGGCGCGAAGGCGCCGCGGGTCAGCGCCAGAGCGGGCTCCAACGAGAAGCGCTCCGGGTCTTCCAGCCAAGCACCTTCATACTCAAAGAGGATGGTCTCGGCGCCTCGCACACGATTGCTTCTCGCCAATCCGATCAGGCGGGTGCGGCCGTTAAGGTCGATATGAACCTCGAAGTCAGCCATCGCGGGACGATCCCGCCGACC
>NZ_APMP01000070.1 GCF_000372645.1 Caulobacter vibrioides OR37
GAGAAGTCGTCCAGGATCGTCGACAGATAGACCCAGCCCCATCCGATGATCTTGAAGTAGGTAAAATCAGTCTGCCACATCTGGTTGGGCGCCGTGGTCTTGTCGGTGAACGCCTTGGCGGCCTTCATGACGATGAAGGCCGGGCTGGTGATCAGGTCATGGCTCTTCAAAAGCCTGTAAACACTGGCTTCCGAGACGAAGTAGCCCTGACTGTCGGTGAAGCGCACCGCCAGCTCCCGCGGGCTCAACTCCGAGTGCTCCAGGGCCATCTCCAGGATCGCGGCGCGAACATCCTCGGGGATGCGGTTCCACACCCGGCTTGGGCGCGCCGGGCGGTCTTCCAGCGCCTCCGGACCGCCGGTCTGATAAAGATCATACCAGCGATAGAAGGTGGCGCGGGGCACGCCGATCTGGGCCAGCGTCCTGCGCACGGGCAGGGTCGATTGCTCGACCAGGCGGATGATCTCGATCTTTTCGCAAGCGGGATATCTCATTCCCCGTCGCCCCCATCGGCGATCATGCTTTTTTTGAGCAGGCGGATTTCAAGCGCCTGTTCGGCCACCACCTCTTTGAGGGCCGTCGATTCTCGGCGCAGGTCCTTGACCTCGTCCGTCGTCGCGGCTCGGGCCGTATCGCCCGCCAGGCGGCGCTTGCCCGCCTCCATGAACTCCTTAGACCACACGTAATA